>NZ_CP110224.1:0-1289196 GCF_026013645.1 Virgibacillus natechei
TTGGAAAATATTGATGAATTATGGGTTGCTACACTAGAAAAGATTGAAGAAAAAATTAGTAAACCTAGTTTTGACACGTGGCTAAAGAATACAAAAGCAGAAGTACTAGAAAAAAATACCTTGATTATTTCAGCACCAAATGAATTTGCAAGAGATTGGTTGGAAAATCAATACTCGAACGTAATCTCAGAAATTTTAGGAGAAATTACCGGTACAAAGCTGGCCACTAAATTTATAATTCCATCATCTCAAGCTCAGGTTGATGACACGAAACCAGTAAAAAAAACAAATTCAGATAAAAATGCAACCAATGATGTACCAAAAACGATGTTAAATTCAAAATATACATTCGATACCTTTGTTATTGGGGCTGGAAATCGTTTCGCTCATGCAGCATCATTAGCTGTCGCAGAAGCACCTGCAAAAGCATATAACCCTCTTTTCATTTATGGTGGTGTCGGCCTTGGGAAAACACATTTAATGCATGCAATCGGACATTATGTACGCCAACATGAACCAGATGCGAAGGTTGTATATTTATCATCCGAAAAATTTACGAACGAATTTATTAATGCAATTATGGATAATAAAGCGACAAATTTTCGAAATAAATACCGTAATGTCGATGTTTTATTAATTGATGATATACAATTTTTAGCTGGGAAAGAACAAACCCAGGAGGAATTTTTCCATACGTTTAATACCTTACATGAAGAGAACAAACAAATTATTATCTCAAGCGATCGACCACCAAAAGAAATTCCTACACTCGAGGATCGTCTACGTTCTCGCTTTGAATGGGGTCTAATTACGGATATTACACCACCTGATTTAGAAACCAGGATCGCCATTATATCGAAAAAGGCAAAAGCAGAAGGACTGGATATTCCTAATGAAGTAATGCTTTATATTGCAAATCAAATTGATACCAATATACGTGAGTTGGAGGGGGCCTTAATACGAGTAGTAGCATACTCTTCATTAGTAAATCAGGATATTGATCCTTCACTTGCTGCAGATGCATTAAAAGATATCATTCCCAGCAATAAGCCAAAAGTTATTACCATTCAAGGAATTCAGGAAGTTGTCGGAGAAAAGTATAACGTCCGTCTGGAAGATTTTATTGCCAAAAAACGAACAAGAGCTATTGCATTTCCAAGGCAAATTGCCATGTATTTATCAAGGGAATTAACCGACTTTTCATTGCCGAAAATTGGCGAAGAATTTGGTGGTCGAGATCATACAACGGTTATTCATGCTCACGATAAAATTATTAAATCAATAGAAAATGATTCAAATTTAAATCAAGAATTAGAAGAAATGAAAGAACAGTTAAAATCACTATAAAGGTATATTTCGTTTGTAGAACAGAAATCCACATGTGTATAATGTGTAAAAGAGAACATACCCATGCACAACTTGTTAACATGTGTATAACTTAGGCAGACCCGAGTTAATTAGACTTATCAACATATTCACAGCCCTTATTACTATTACTACTGAATTTCTAATAAAAAATAAATAGATATAGAACTTCCACAGAAGGAGTAAAAAGATGAAATTTATAATTCAACGCGATCAATTAATTGCAAGTATACAAGACGTAATGAAAGCAATTTCTACTCGAACGGTTATTCCGATTCTAACGGGTGTAAAAATCGAAGCAAAACAGCATGGTATAACATTAACTGGTAGTGATTCTGACATTTCAATTGAATCCTATATTCCAGCTGAAGATGATGGAAATGTTAATATCGAACAAATTCAAGAAGGTAGTATTGTACTACAAGCAAAATATTTTCCTGATATAATTCGTAAACTACCAGAGAAAATAGTCGAAATAGAGTCGGATGAACATTTAAAACTAACGATTCGTTCTGGAAAAGCAGAGTTTAATTTAAATGGTCAAGACGCTGAAGAGTATCCACAACTTCCTACACTGCAAACCGATGACAGCTTTGAAATGCCTACTGATCTATTAAAAAATTTAATTAAACAAACTGGTTTTGCTGTTTCGACGATGGAAACCCGTCCAATCTTAACGGGCGTTCATATGAATTTAAAAGACAATATTTTAAAATTTACAGCAACAGATAGTCATCGACTTGCATCTAGAGAAATACCTGTGAAAGATGCGAACATTCAATTTCCTAGTGTGGTTGTTCCAGGTAAAAGCTTGAACGAATTAAATAAGATTCTGGATGATAACGATGCACCGATTGAAGTTAGTGTGACCAATAATCAAATCCTATTTCGTACCAAGCATTTAAATTTTATGTCACGACTACTTGACGGAAATTACCCGGAAACATCACGCTTAATTCCAGAGCAAAGTAAAACAGCATTTCATGTAAAAACAAAGGAATTACTTAATACGATTGATCGTGCCTCGCTTCTAGCGAAAGAAGAACGTAATAATGTGGTACGCATGACAACACAAGGTGATAAACTTGTCGAAATCACAAGTAATTCCCCTGAGGTTGGTACCGTTTCAGAAGAAATTACGGTTCAATCTATTGAAGGTGAAGCGTTAACGATCTCCTTTAGTTCCAAATATATGATTGATGCATTAAAAGCAATTGAGTATGAAGAAGTAAAAATTGAATTCACAGGTGCCATGCGCCCCTTTATCATTCGACCTGCTAATGAAGATCCAATTTTACAATTGATTCTTCCGGTAAGAACCTATTAAGAAAGATTTAGCTCCCGCCTCGTCTTTTTAGAAGTTGGAAATCAGAGAAATAGCCAATTTCGTTATCTAAATTTCTTTCTGCAATTTTATAGTTTACTTCCTAACAAAAAAGATGAAAAAGTCTCTTATCAAATATAGATAAGGGCTTTTTTCATTATAAAAGGCAAATTTAAGGCTAAATAAGCGTCTATTTTATAAATTTAGGGGTTTACCTTCCCTTAATGGCAAAACTTTAGTAAAATAGGTTTATGAGACTTTTATAAGTAAACTACATTAATCAAATGAAAATGAGTGGGTAAATGATATGGAAAATATTGGGATTAATACGGAATTTATTACGCTAGGTCAATTTGTAAAACTGGCAAATATACTTGAATCTGGTGGAATGGTAAAAGCGTTTCTACAGGATGAGGGTGTTTTTGTTAATGGGGAGTTGGAACACAGACGTGGAAGAAAGCTTTATCCAAATGATGTTGTACAAGTTGAAGGTATCGGATCCTATCGTGTAATGAAGGAAAATTAGTATTTCAGAGTAGAAAGTTTCCTAGTGTTACGGCAGACGTAGCATTAAGGTTTACTGTCTAAAAATGAGGAATTTGCATGCACATTGACCAGTTACAGTTAAAAAACTATCGGAACTACCAGCAATTGGATATTTCTTTTGATGATAAAATTAATGTTATTATTGGTGAAAACGCACAAGGAAAAACAAATTTGATGGAGGCTATCTACTTGTTAGCCTTTTCGAAGTCATACCGAACCCCACGTGAGAAAGAACTCATTCAATGGGACAAAGAGTATGCTAAAATAGAAGGTAGAATTACGAAAAGAAAGCAAGCTCTTCCTCTCGAAATTATTATTTCTTCAAAAGGAAAAAAGGCAAAACTAAATCGGATGGAGCAAAAACGTTTAAGTGATTATATTGGAGCGTTAAATGTTGTCATGTTTGCCCCAGAAGATTTAACCCTAGTTAAGGGGCCACCACAGAATCGCAGGCGTTTTATTAATATGGAACTTGGACAGATCCAACCAAGATATATCTATCATTTAGGCCAGTACCAAAAGGTATTAAAGCAACGAAATAATTTATTAAAAAAAATGCAGCGACGAATCGTTACAGAAAATACGATGTTACAGGTATTAACAGACCAGCTTGTAGAGCATGCTGCCACGCTTTTAGAAAGACGATTTGTGTTTCTAGATTTATTGCGAAAATGGGCTTCCCCCATTCATTATGGGATAAGTCGTAAGCTAGAAGAGCTGGAAATTAGGTATCATTCCACAATAGAGGTATCAGAAGAGGCAAACAAGGAGAAAATAGAAAAGATATACTTATCAAAATTTCATGAAATAGAAGAAAAGGAAATAGAAAGAGGTACAACCTTAATCGGGCCACATCGAGATGATTTAATTTTTTACGTAAATAATAAAGATGTTCAGGTTTATGGTTCCCAAGGTCAACAGCGAACAACTGCTTTATCCGTAAAACTGGCAGAGATAGAGCTTATTAATAATGAGGTTGGTGAATACCCTGTTCTACTTCTTGATGATGTATTAAGTGAACTCGATCAATATAGGCAATCGCATTTATTAAATACGATTCAGGGTAAAGTTCAGACCTTTGTATCTACTACCAGTGTCGACGGAATTAATCATGAAACATTGAAAAATGCAGAACTGTTTCACGTAAAAGGTGGAACAATAGATAGATAAAGGGGGGTCAGCCTATGTTCATTCATATAGGAGATGATAATGTCATTCAATCTTCTGATGTTGTAGCGATAGTTGATTATAATTTAATCTCTTCATCTTCCATTATGGAAGAAATGATGACAGAATCGAATAAGCAAAAAAAAGTTGTTGGGCCAATGGTTGAAGCTAAATCGGTCATGATTACACATGAAATAATTTATTACAGTACGCTATCTGTTGCAACATTGAAGAAAAGAGCAAGTATGATCTCTACGATAAGTAAGCTGGATGATTTCTCAGATGAAATAGAATAGAACGTATTATTCCTGACTCGCTACGTATGAAGAAATGGATGTGAAAACATGTCAATGGAAGATAATAGCATGAATGAAGAAGCATATGGTGCTGATCAGATTCAGGTTCTTGAAGGATTAGAAGCTGTTCGTAAAAGACCTGGAATGTATATTGGAACAACGAGTGAAAAAGGACTACATCACCTTGTGTGGGAAATAGTAGATAATAGTATCGACGAGGCTTTAGCAGGTTATTGTGATCATATTCAAGTAATTATTGAAAAAGGTAACAGTATAACGGTAAAAGACAATGGCCGTGGAATCCCTGTTGAAACACAGAAAAAAACCGGGCGCCCAGCTTTGGAAGTTATTATGACAGTTCTTCATGCCGGTGGTAAATTTGGTGGTGGTGGTTATAAGGTATCTGGTGGACTACACGGTGTTGGAGCATCTGTTGTTAACGCCTTGTCCAGAAATTTGGAGGTTTATGTACACCGTGACGAGAAGATACACTATTTAGGTTTTAAAAAAGGTATACCTCAGGGAGAAATTGAAGAAATTGGTGATACAGATCGCACAGGTACAACCACACATTTTAATCCGGATCCAGAAATCTTTGAAGAAGGTACAACTTTTGAATTTGACACCTTAACACAGCGTTTACGAGAATTAGCCTTTTTAAATAGAGGCCTAACCATAACCGTTGAGGATAAACGGACAGATGAGGAGCCGGTGAGTTACTATTATGAAGGTGGTATTAGCTCCTATGTAGAATATATAAATCAAACGAAAGATGTGTTACATGAGCCTTTTTACGCTGAAGGAGAAGAGCAAGGAATATCCGTTGAGGTTTCCATTCAATATAATAATGGATTCTCTAGCAATCTTTATTCCTTTGCTAATAATATTCATACGTACGAGGGTGGCACACATGAATTTGGTTTTAGAACCGGTTTAACAAGAGTTATCAATGATTATGCACGAAAGAATGCTTTATTTAAGGAAAATGATCCCAATCTCACAGGTGATGATGTGCGTGAGGGGATGACAACGATTGTCTCTATCAAACATCCTAATCCACAGTTTGAAGGCCAAACCAAAACAAAACTTGGTAACAGTGAGGTACGTACTGTTACAGATTCCGTATTCAGTGAGACGTTTTCTAAGTTTCTATTTGAAAACCCGTCCGTTGGAAAAATTATTGTAGAAAAAGGCCTTATGGCATCTCGCGCACGAATGGCAGCTAAAAAAGCACGTGAGTTGACACGAAGAAAAAGTGCACTAGAAATTTCCAATCTGCCGGGAAAACTAGCGGACTGTTCATCCAGAGACCCAGCTATAAGTGAATTGTATATTGTTGAGGGTGACTCTGCTGGTGGCTCTGCCAAGACAGGACGCAGCCGTCATTTTCAAGCGATACTCCCATTACGCGGTAAAATTTTAAACGTGGAAAAGGCACGTCTAGATAAAATTTTATCCAATAATGAAGTACGGTCCATGATAACGGCACTTGGAACAGGGATTGCTGAAGATTTTGATATTACGAAAGCACGTTATCATAAAGTGATTATCATGACAGATGCGGATGTTGATGGTGCGCACATTCGCACATTATTATTAACATTTTTTTATCGTTATATGCGTCCATTGATTGAATATGGATATATTTATATTGCGCAACCACCACTTTATAAAATTCAACAAGGTAAAGCAGCCCATTATGCTTATAATGATGCGGATATGGAAAAGATTTTGGCTGAACTTTCTAAGACACCAAAACCAGGCCTACAGCGTTACAAAGGACTTGGAGAGATGGATGCGACACAGTTGTGGGATACAACCATGAATCCAGATACCCGAACGCTGCTACAGGTGAATTTAGCTGATGCAATTGAAGCAGATCAAGTCTTTGATATGTTAATGGGTGATAAAGTAGAACCAAGAAGAATCTTTATTGAAGAGAATGCCCAATATGTTAAAAATCTGGATGTATGATAACGAGGGTCAGAAGTAAGAGGTGGAAACGGATGTCAGAGGTAGGAAGTCTGAGGTCAGAAAACAGAAGTGAATCGGCTAATTCGCCGATTTCTACAAATCTGAAATCTTGCATCTGACTTTTGGTTATAGGAGGTAAAAGTAATGGCAGAGGAACAACGTCCAAACGTTCAAGAAATAAATATCAGTAAAGAAATGCGTACATCATTCCTTGATTATTCAATGAGTGTTATTGTGGCACGCGCATTACCTGATGCACGTGACGGGTTAAAACCAGTACACCGAAGAATTTTGTATGCGATGAATGATTTAGGGATGCATTCAGATAAGGCACATAAAAAATCAGCACGTATTGTTGGTGAAGTAATTGGTAAGTACCATCCACATGGTGACTCCGCCGTTTATGAAACGATGGTTCGGATGGCACAAGACTTTAGTTATCGATACATGTTGGTAGATGGTCATGGGAACTTTGGGTCTGTTGATGGGGATGCTGCAGCTGCCATGCGTTATACCGAGGCAAGAATGTCAAAGATTTCGATGGAATTATTACGTGATATTACGAAAGATACCGTCGATTATCAAGATAACTATGACGGAACAGAACGGGAACCTATTGTTTTCCCCGCCCGCTTTCCAAACTTACTGGTAAACGGTACTTCGGGGATCGCAGTAGGTATGGCAACAAATATTCCACCACATCATCTAGGCGAAACGATAGATGCTGTTTTAGCACTCAGTAGAGACCCTGATATAACGATTGATGAGCTAATGGAAGATTACATTCATGGACCAGATTTCCCTACAGCGGGGAAAATTCTGGGTAAGAGTGGTATTCGTAAAGCATATGAAACAGGTAAAGGTTCGATTACGATACGTGCTGAAGCAAATATCGAGGAAGAAGCCAACGGTAAGGAAACCATCATTGTTACAGAATTGCCATACCAAGTAAATAAGGCTCGTTTAATTGAAAAAATTGCTGAACATGTCCGCGAAAAACGTATTGAGGGAATCTCCGATTTACGTGATGAATCGGACCGTACTGGAATGCGTATTGTGATGGAAATCCGACGTGACGCAAATGCAAATGTGGTTTTGAATAATTTGTATAAACATACGGCATTACAAACGACATTCGGTGTTAATACACTTGCCCTCGTTGACGGTCAACCGAAAGTGCTAACCCTTAAACAATGTTTGGAGCATTATTTAGATCATCAAATAGTAATTATCAAGCGCCGTACGGCATTTGAATTGCGTAAAGCAGAAGCCCGTGCACATATTTTAGAAGGATTACGTGTTGCACTGGATCATTTGGATGAAGTTATTTCGCTTATTCGTAACTCAGAAACTGCTGATCTAGCCAAAAATGGTTTAATAGAACGTTTTGAGCTAACGGAGAAGCAGGCACAGGCTATTTTAGATATGCGTCTGCAACGCTTAACAGGTTTAGAACGTGAAAAAATAGAAAATGAATACAGTGAATTAATGCAGCTGATTAATGAATTAAAAGCTATTTTGGCAGATGAAGAAAAGGTACTCGAAATTATTCGTGAAGAGCTTACAGAAGTGAAAGAGCGCTTTAGTGATAAGCGACGTACCGAAATTGTAGTTGGTGGAACCGACTTTTTCGAGGACGAAGATTTAATTCCTGAAGAAAATATTGTCATTACACTTACAAATCAAGGGTATATCAAACGCCTACCTGCATCAACATACCGGAGGCAAAATCGTGGAGGCCGAGGAATACAAGGTATGGGGACGAATGATAATGATTTCGTTGAACATCTCTTATCCACTTCGACACATGATACGACACTTTTCTTTACCAATAAAGGGAAAGTTTATCGCACAAAAGGATATGAAGTTCCAGAATTTAACCGCACTGCGAAAGGAATTCCAATCATTAATCTATTACAAATAGAGAAGGATGAGTGGATTAATGCGGTCATTTCCGTGAATGAATTCAGTGAGGATAATTATTTATTCTTCACGACAAGACATGGTATTACAAAGCGTTCATCATTGGCTCACTTTGCGAATATCCGTAAAGGGGGATTAATTGCTGTTGGCTTGCGTGAAGAAGATGAACTTATCTCTGTTCGATTAACGGATGGTACCAAGCATATGATGATAGGTACGAAAGATGGCTACCTGATTCGTTTTCCAGAAGAACAAATAAGATCAATGGGACGTACAGCAGCAGGGGTTAAAGGTATTACCTTACGAGGTGAAGATGAGGTCGTATCGATGGAGATCTTACAAGAAGGGGCCAAAATCCTTCACGTTACAAATAAAGGGTATGGGAAACAAACAGTAGAATCCGATTACCGTGTGACAAAACGTGGTGGTAAAGGTATTTTCACTTGTAAGTTAACAGACAAAACGGGTCACGTGGTTGCAGTTAAAGCCGTTCGTGGTGATGAGGACTTAATGCTTATCACAATTGCTGGTGTCTTAATACGTATTCCTGTGGATAGTATTTCAGAAACGGGACGTAATACAATGGGGGTACGATTAATTCGTTTGCAGGAAGAAGAAGAAGTAGCAACCGTCACGAGAATTGAAAACGAAGAAGAAGACGAGGAAGAACCGATAGAAGAAGAGCATTCAGATGAATCGATTGAAGAAAAAGAGAATGATGAAACCAATGAAGAATAGGTGAAAAAATAAGGTGACGCTAAAAGACAAATCTACAATTTAGTCTCTGCAGTCACCTTATTTTTACTATGTGATGGGGGGAAATCACATGCGTGTGGAAACGTCACAACTCGCTGCTGGCTGTGTTCTATTAAATGAGGTTAATGGAAAATCCGGACAACCTATTATACCTAAAAACACCGTGTTAACAGAAGAGCATATAAAGGTTTTACGATTTTTTTTAGTAGAATCGGTCGAAATATCTTCGAAGACGGTGGACGGTGATCCTTTTATACCAAAGGACCCTAAGCAAGAAGAGTCAGAGCAAGTGAAAGAAATAGAATCGAGTCTTTTATTTCGAGACCACTTTGAGTATGTCGTAACAACCTATAAAAAACTTTTTAAAAACTGGCAAAATGGTATGGAAATTGATATGTCACAAGTTCGAAAAATCATGATACCCTTATTGGAAAGAATGGATGAAATAGGATCTGCTGTTTATACCCTTCATCATTATACAACAAAAAAGGACTATTTTTATTACCATAGTGTTGCAGTTGGTATACTGGCTGCGTTTATTGGAAGAAAAATGGGGTATAACAAAGGAGAATGGATACAACTAGGGCTTGGAGGATTTCTAAGTGATAGCGGGATGGTGAAAATGGACCCTGCCATTCTTTCAAAGGAATCTAGCTTAACCTCAGATGAATTAGACAAAATAAGAAAGCATCCCATTTATTCATATCGCTTACTAGATAATATATCCATCCTAAGCAATAAGGTTAAATTAGCTGTTTTGCAACATCATGAAAGATTAGATGGGAGCGGTTATCCACTCGGTTTAACACAGGGAAAAATTCACATGTATGCACGTATTATAGCGGTATGTGATATGTATCATGCGATGACGAGTGAACGGTTATATAAGGGAAACCAATCGCCATTTAGCGTAATGGAGGAAATGCAAAAAGAACAATATTCAACCCTTGATACACAAGTTGTCATGCAGTTTATTAAAAGTTTGGCTGATTTTTCCATAGGGACAAGGGTTAGCCTTTCCAATCAAGCGACAGGTGAAATTGTCTTTATTGAAAACAAATATCCAACCAGACCAATGGTTAAATTAGATGCGACCAATGATATTATAAGTTTAAAGGATAAACTGGATCTCTATATTGAACAAGTGTTATTATAGTCACCTAACGTTCCCATTTACAAAATCGGGAATGGTATAGTAGACTACCTGTTATATTAATGAATAGGCATTGTAGGAGGTTACATACATGAATACAACAACTTTTATACCAATTATTATAGGAACTGACATAAACGCCTACAACATGGCTATCTCATTTCACCAAGCATATGGTATGAAACCAATATTAATCGGAAAACAACAAATGGGATTTACCGATATCAGTAACATAATTGAAAAAATTGACATCCATCCAAACCTAGCAGATGAGGGGCAATTTGTTCCTATTATGACGCAATTGGCAAAGGATCTTGAGTCCACAAACAAAAACCTAGTTTTAGTAGGGACAAATGATGTATATGTTCGATTGATCATTGAAAATGAAGCAGCATTAAAGCCCTATTATATGTTTAATTACATCAATGAATCATTAATGAATAAACTGCAAAATAAATCTAACTTTTATAAAGTTTGTGAAGAACATGGAATTGACACACCTACTACTTATTTTTATGATTGCAGTAAATCTGAGCCATTTAATGAAGAGATGATGTACCCTGTTATCATAAAACCAAGTAATGGTATTGCTTATTATGACCATCCGTTTGAGGGACAGAAAAAAGTATATCGAGTTGATTCAAAAGAAGAGGTTCAGCAAGTAATTGATAGGATCATCGCAAGTGGTTACCAGGACGAGCTTATCATTCAGGATTTCATTCCAGGAGACGACACGTACATGTGGGATTCTGTTATTTATGCGAATTCAAAAGGGCAGACACAGCTCGTTACATTCGGACAAGTGGTGCTTCAGGAACACACGGATACAGCTATTGGAAATTACACGGCCGTCATTACACGGTATAATGAGGATATGATGAAGAAATTACAAACCTTCCTGGAAGCTGTTGGCTATGTTGGTTTTGCTAATTTCGATATAAAGTATGATGTTCGTGATGATAAATTTAAAGTATTTGAAGTAAATATTCGACAAGGAAGATCCAGTTATTATGTTACGTCACTCGGTCACAATATGGCTGAATATATCGTGGACGATGTTATGTATGAAAAAGAAAAACCAATAACTTATTTAAACAAAGAATATTTGTTTACGGTTGTTCCTAAAATTGTCCTTCGTAAGTTTGTAAATAACGAAGCTGTTCGTGATGATGTAAAACGTCTAATTAAAGAAAATAACTATGAAAATCCTTTATTTTACAAGAAAGATCGCAACCTAAAGCGCAAAATCTATTTGTTTTTACGCCAGGTCAATTATTATCGTAAATACAGAAATAATAAATGGGATGGTTAAGCGTTCTGTATTAAGAGAATGGAGCCCTTTGAAGCAGCCATTCCCCAATTAAAAAGGTAATCTTTTCAACGGAGAAATTTAAATAATGGGATATGATGGCATGATCCATGTCATATTGTGTAGAAAATAATTCTGCCCAATACTCTGTTTCATAGCGACTAATCATACTTAGATTATATAAAAGTAAATAATGAATCATAATTTCATGTATGGGCAAAAAGAGCTCCCTGGTACAGGGGAAATACACTTCTTGTTTATCAAGGTGGAAGTAAAAAGGGCCAGTAGAATGCTGAATGGGCTTTTCTATCTCAACAAGAAGGTGATCCTTCGTTGCATTGGTATGAATGGACGGTACATGCATACCAACGCGCTGAAGAAACGCTCGCTGCGTCAAATGATAACGATCTAATAAATGGACTGGAAAAGCTAAGGAAGTTGATCCTATCTTGCCAACGGATACACAATGTTCTTCTTGTCTATGGGCGAAAAAATCTTCCATTTCAGGAATTAAACCAAGCAGCACATTCATTTTAATCTTTGAGAAAGAAGGCGTTGTTGAATTGAATAAATGGTTGTGTGTATAGCTAAATAAACCATTTTGCTGGATTTTAACTTCATCGTCAACAAACGTATAATGTTTCTTTTTCCGCTTTCTCGAACTAACCCCATGCGCTAAAATAGTAGTGGATTCTGGATAGTTTGGGCGATTTGTTAATAGGCATGCCTTCAGCAAATGACCCAGTCCATAAAAATATAAAATCGGTTTTAATCTGATATCCACTTTTTCACCTTCTTTTAAAAACAACTTACCTTGATTAAGGTAATACATAAAACTTCCACTGTTTTCAAAGCTCTTTTTTTCGGTATCAATATCTGGTAAATCCTTATAACAATTTTTTAAATAGAGTTGGCTGGTTTTTATGGTTTGCAAATAGGTGTAAATAGATTCTATTGATTTTTTACTCATATCATTTCTCCTCCGCAAACAATTACAATATTTCGAATCAATTTAATTTTTATTAGTGGTTGAAAAAGGTTAATTGATAGCGTATTGTATATTAAAAAACTTGGCATTCACCAAGTTTTTAGGTGAATTGTCATCGTTGCATTTATGCAGAAAGAAAGTATGATATACTTTCTTTACTGATAAAATAGAATTTCCTACGTAGCTTAACCAAGTATACGATCAGCATACATAGATGGAGGAGGATAAAGATGCGGGAAGATAAATTTGCTAAAGAAGGATTAACGTTCGATGATGTGTTGTTAATGCCAGCTAGGTCAGAGGTATTACCAAAGGATGTTGAAGTTAGTACAGTACTGTCAGCTAATCTTAAATTAAATGCTCCTTATATAAGTGCTGGCATGGACACCGTAACGGAAGCGGAAATGGCAATAGCAATGGCTCGACAAGGTGGATTTGGTGTCATTCATAAGAATATGTCAATTGAAGATCAGGTAGAGCAAGTTGACCGTGTGAAACGTTCAGAGAGTGGGGTTATAACGAATCCTTTCTTCCTAACTCCAGAACACCAAGTATATGATGCCGAACATCTCATGGGGAAATTCCGCATCTCAGGTGTGCCGATTGTTAATACAATCGATGAGCAAAAATTAGTAGGAATATTGACGAATCGTGATCTTCGTTTTATACAAGATTATTCGATTATGATTTCAGAAGTAATGACAAGTGAAAAACTTGTTACAGGGCCAGTAGGAACGACTTTGAAAGAGGCTGAAGAACTTCTGCAAAAATATAGAATTGAAAAGCTACCACTTTTAGATGAAACAGGTATTTTAAAAGGACTAATTACGATAAAAGACATTGAAAAAGCCATCGAATTCCCAAATGCTACAAAAGATGCACAAGGTCGATTAATTGCAGGTGCAGCTGTAGGTGTTACAGGTGATGGCATGAAACGAATTGAAAAATTAGTTGAAGCTGGTGTAGACGTCGTCGTTATCGATACGGCACATGGGCACTCTGGCGGTGTTATCAGACAAGTAGAAGCAGTTCGGACTGCCTATCCAGATCTGGACATTATTGCAGGAAATGTCGCAACAGCAGAAGCCACAAAGGAATTAATTGAAGCAGGTGCATCCATTGTAAAAGTAGGTATTGGCCCGGGATCTATTTGTACAACGCGAGTAGTGGCAGGGGTTGGCGTACCACAGATAACAGCTGTACATGATTGTGCAGTTGCAGCAGGGGAATATGGTGTTCCTGTTATTGCAGATGGTGGTATTAAATACTCTGGTGATATTGTAAAAGCATTAGCTGCGGGCGCGCATGCGGTTATGCTTGGAAGCATGTTTGCAGGGGTTGTGGAAAGTCCTGGAGAAACGGAAATATTCCAGGGACGACAATATAAAGTATACCGGGGAATGGGATCCGTTGGGGCCATGGAAGCAGGTTCAAAGGATCGTTATTTCCAAGAAGGTTCAGATGTGAAGAAACTGGTTCCAGAAGGTATTGAGGGAAGAATTGCCTATAAAGGTCCGCTTGCAGATACCATTCACCAGTTAATTGGCGGCTTGCGTTCCGGTATGGGATATTGTGGAACAGGTACGATTGATGCCTTACGAAATGATTCCCGTTTTATACGAATAACAGGTGCAGGTTTACGAGAGAGCCACCCACATGATGTACAAATTACGAAAGAATCACCGAATTACTCGGTATTGTAAACGAGTAGACAACATCGGTCGTCGCCAAATTTCGCAGCGAAAGGCAAAGCTTGCACTTATTGTTGTTTTTGACACAATTTTTATATGATAGCATACCGCTGCGGAAATACACTACGCGCACCTTAGGGTGACCCGTGAGCCTCCTTGCCCTGGCAAAGGGTATGTCGACGTTGTTCGCAAAGAACGGTTTTAGTCGACCTTCCTTAGGAGAGTTCTGCGGGGTCTCACTTTGGCCACTGTTCCCGCAGGAGTCTCCGTGTATTTCCTCCGCTGGTAAGGGGAGTTAAAACTTCACCAAAATTGCTTGATTATATAATAAACAAAGCCATGCACTTTTATAATGGTTGATTGGAGCGGAGGACCCTTGACTCCTGCGGGAATAGCACGTGTCTGAAGACCCCGCAGAGTGCTTTCCTCGAGGCAGGTTAAAGTCGCGACGTCCTGGGACTGCGCGTAAATGCTCGCCCCACCGAAAACATTTGTCGCAACACCTGCACTAGCACGTCCTGTGCTTCGAAGGCTGAGGCCGTGCCCGCGGAAAGCAACGTACGCAGCGGAAAGAAACCCAACGGGTACATTGCAGTTTATATCAACTCTCTCAGAAAGCAACAATACTTGTAAAAGAGCCTTTGTTAAAAAATAGATGGGACTATTACCGTCTATTTTTTTATTTTTTTCTGTGGTAAAATAATAGAGGTGTATGATTTAATAAACATATTAAAAATTAAGGTGGAGGTACGGGAGAGTGAAACAAGACATAAAGAAAAGACTAGCATTTTTAATAGTAAGTATAGGGATGACGATTCCACTAGTTATACAGCCGTTATCTACTCAAGCAGCTGATAATTTGGATTTGAATGCAGATTCAGCTATTTTAGTTGATGCAGAGACAGGAAAAGTTTTATATGCAAAAGACCCCGATGTAGCCTTACCGCCAGCTAGTATGACGAAGATGATGACCGAGTATCTTGTATTGGAAGCGATCGATTCAGGTGAAATTAGCTGGGATACAACAACCGAAATTAGTGATTATCCATATGGTATTTCTGCAAATCCGTTATTTTCAGGTGTAGGATTACGACAGAATCATGAATATACGGTTGAAGAATTATATAATGCAATGGCGGTTTTTTCCGATAATGCTACAACAATTGCACTTGCTGAATTGATAGCAGGATCGGAAACTGAGTTTGTGACGTTAATGAATGAAAAGGCTGAAGAACTTGGTCTTCCTGAATATGAATTCGTAAATTCAACCGGACTAGACAACGCTTCTTTAGGTGATGATCGTCCAGAAGGAACAGAACCTGATGGAACGAACTTGTTATCAGCTAGATCATCAGCTTTGCTTGCTTATCATTTAGTTAATAATTATCCGGAAGCACTGAAAATATCAAGCCAAACGGAAGTAGAGTTTGGGGATGATACACTCATAAACTTAAATTGGATGTTGGACCATGATGCTACTTTCTTAGAACAATTTCATTTTGAAGGTATGGATGGACTAAAAACAGGAAATACAGAACTTGCAGGTTATACGTTTACAGGAACAGCTGAACGTAATAACAATAGATTAGTTTCGGTAGTAATGAAAACCGATAGTGAAGAAGAACGTTTTAATGAAACCGAAGAACTTCTGGAGTATGGATTTGAAGAATTTGAATCACAGGAGTTATTTCCTGCTGGCTACCAACTTGAAGATGAACAGATAGCGGTAGCTCAAGGAAAAGAAGATGTAATAGATGTTTCAACAGCTGAAGCATTTACTGTCCCAGTTAAATCTGGCGAAGAAGAATTATACAGCGTTAGCTATACCATTAATGAAGAGAACTTGAACGAAGAGGGTGAACTAGCTGCTCCAATTGAAGCCGGGGACACAGTTGGCATTGCAGAACTTGTGTATGATGGTGAAGCAGATTATGGGTACATTTTTGAAGATAGAAGTGATACAGTTGATTTAGTAGCAAATGAAGATGTAGAAAAAAAGAATTGGTTCATGCTCACATTAGGTGCAATTGGTGATTTTTTCAGTAATATATTTACGACAGTAGTAGATTGGGTTAAAGGGTTATTTTAGTTAAATTTGATGATGAATAAATACTCGAGGGGGATAAACAATGACGAACAGAGGTACAGAACGTGTTAAACGAGGAATGGCAGAAATGCAAAAAGGCGGCGTGATTATGGACGTCGTAAATGCAGAACAAGCAAAAATCGCAGAACAAGCAGGTGCAGTGGCGGTTATGGCACTGGAACGCGTTCCATCTGATATACGTGCAGCAGGAGGCGTAGCACGTATGGCTGATCCAACAATTACAGAAGAGGTAATGAATGCTGTATCTATTCCGGTTATGGCAAAAGGACGTATTGGCCATATTGTTGAAGCTCGAGTCTTAGAAGCTATGGGTGTTGATTATATTGATGAAAGTGAAGTATTAACACCAGCAGATGAGGTTTATCATCTTAATAAATCTGATTATACCGTACCATTTGTCTGTGGTTGTCGTAATTTAGGAGAAGCAGCACGTCGCATTGGCGAAGGGGCCTCTATGCTTCGTACAAAAGGTGAGCCTGGTACAGGGAATATTGTAGAAGCGGTGTCTCACATGCGAGAAGTGCAATCCGAAGTTCGTAAGTTGAGTGCAATGTCAAAGGATGAAGTGATGACATTTGCCAAAGAAATCGGTGCACCATATGAGCTATTATTGGAAATCCGCGAAGAGGGTCGCTTGCCTGTGGTGAACTTTGCAGCAGGTGGTATTGCAACGCCAAGTGACGCAGCATTAATGATGGAATTAGGTGCAGATGGTGTATTTGTAGGATCTGGAATCTTCAAATCGGATCACCCAGAGAAATTTGCAAAAGCTATCGTTGAAGCAACTACCCATTATAAAGACTATAAATTAATTAGTGAACTATCAAAAGGTCTTGGTACAGCAATGAAAGGTCTTGAAATGAGCACGATTGAAGCTCATGACCGTATGCAAGATCGGAGTGAATAATGAATAATCTCCCTCCATTTTTGAAGTGGGAGTCTTACAGCCAGTTACACTGCAGGAAAGAAGGAATTGCTTATGACAACGATTGGTGTTCTAGCATTACAAGGTGCAGTTCGTGAACATATTCGATCGATAGAAGCATGTGGTGCAAGAGCAATTGAAATTAAACACAAAGAGCAATTAGAAGTAATCGATGGATTGATTCTTCCTGGTGGGGAAAGCACTACGATGCGTAGACTGATTGACAGCTATGACTTTTTCGATGCTATTGAAGCATTTGGTAATCAGGGAAAACCAATTTTTGGCACATGTGCGGGATTGATACTAATGGCACGTGCCATTGATGGATCAAAAACGGCACATTTAGGTTTAATGGACATGAAGGTCGCCCGAAATGCATTTGGTCGTCAGGTCGCAAGTTTTGAAGCAGAGCTGGAAATTACGGGAATTGCTGCTGACTTTAATGCAGTGTTTATTCGTGCACCTTATGTAACCGAAGTCGGTCCAGAAGTGGAAGTACTAGCAACCTACCAGGACCAGATTGTTGCAGCTAAACAAGGACATTATATTTGTACAGCTTTCCATCCGGAGTTGACGGATGATAATCGTTTTATTGCATATTTTGTGGAAATGGTGGAAGAATCATTAGAAAGTATGGCACTTGCAGGCCTTTAGGCTAATACCCTTCGTTACACGTATGCAGTGGGAAAGATTATACAAACACTTGCATCTTGGTAAGAAGTTGGATATTATATAACATAATATAATGCAATGAAATCCTTTAAAAGTATTGATAGGAATTAGTAATAGCTTATTTATCAGTAGAGAGTCGATGGTTGGTGCAAATCGATGGTAGTAGGCTGTGAATCCATCCTTGAACTGGTTTATGGAAATCGATGGTCTAAAATCCGTCGGTGTAAGTAAACCCGGTTATGTTCCGTTATACACGAGAGCCGGAAGAGTTCAACTCTTCAACAAGGGTGGCAACGCGGGAATTATACTCTCGTCCCTATATTTATTAGGGACGGGAGTTTTTTGTATTAGCAGTTAAGAAAGTATAAAAACTTTCTTACTGCATAAGTGCAACTAAGGCTGTCATCTAAAGGCTTGGTGACAACCAAGTTTTCTAAAAAATATAAGGAGGCAATCAATATGTTAGACATGAAACTTCTACGACATCATTTTGAAGATGTAAAAGCAAAACTAGCTCATCGCGGTGAGGATTTATCCGACCTGAATAAGTTTGGTGAGCTTGATGAAAAACGCCGTAAATTAATCGCTGAAACCGAAAGTCTAAAAGCGAAGCGTAATGAGGCATCAAAGCAAATTTCTGCACTGAAAAAAGACAAAAAAGACGCAGAACCAGCGATCAAAGAAATGCGCGAGGTTGGTGAGCAAATTTCCACGCTTGATATAGAGCTAAAGGAGATTGAAGAAAAACTGGATTCTATCATGCTATCCATTCCAAATATCCCCCATGACAGTGTACCGATTGGAGAGGATGAAGAAGATAATGTGGAGGCTCGTACATGGGGAGAGGCTCCGAAATTTTCTTTTGAAAAACAGCCTCATTGGGATATCGCGACGAATCTTGATATTTTGGATTTTGAAAGAGGAGCGAAAGTGGCGGGAAGTCGATTTGTCTTTTATAAAGGGCTTGGCGCAAGACTAGAGCGTGCGCTTTTAAACTTCATGATGGATCTGCATGCAGATGAGCATGGATATGAAGAAATGCTGCCGCCATATATGGTGAATCGTACGAGCATGACAGGTACCGGTCAGCTGCCTAAATTTGAAGAGGATGCCTTTCGTATAGATGATTGGGATTACTTTTTAGTTCCAACAGCAGAAGTTCCAGTGACAAATTACCATCGCGAGGAAATTTTATCCCCAGAGGCTTTACCGAAAAAGTATGTTGCATTCAGTGCAAGTTTCCGTTCAGAAGCTGGATCTGCCGGACGTGATACACGCGGATTAATTCGCCAGCACCAATTTAATAAAGTAGAGCTTGTTCATTTTGCAAAACCAGAAGACTCTTATGAAACGCTGGAAACTTTAACCGGTAATGCAGAAAAAGTACTACAGTTGTTGAATTTACCATACCGCGTAATGAGCATGTGCACAGGGGATTTAGGATTTACCGCTGCAAAAAAATATGATATTGAAGTATGGATCCCAAGCCAGGACACATACCGGGAAATTTCTTCTTGCTCGAATTTTGAGGATTTCCAAGCAAGGCGTGCAGGTATTCGGTTCAGAAGAGATGCAAAAGGAAAACCGGAATTTGTTCACACGCTTAACGGATCCGGACTTGCCATTGGTCGAACGGTAGCAGCTATTTTGGAAAATTACCAGCAAGAAGATGGATCTGTTGTGGTTCCAGAGGTATTGCGTGCTTATATGGGTGGGAAGGATGTTATTAAGTAATTCATCTTTTCGTAAGTATTGGGACTGCGCTTACTCGTCCCACCGAAAACCTTTGTTGCTTTTAAATCGTCGTAGTTGATTTAACACTGCTACATAGTGAAAATCCTTTTGCAAACGTTGGTTGAGAGCAGAGATTCGCTACGGAAAACACATTTCGCTTTCCGCTTAGCATACATTTTGACAACGAATTAACAGTATAAATAGCAAGCAAGCACAGATTATTTCTGTGCTTGCTTAAATGTAAAATTGCTCTTTTTTCCATAATTTCGCCCTTTAATCAAAAATGGTAAACTCATTTATCTCTATCAGATTTCTCTTTTTTGGACAAATAAAACCATAAAAGTAACATAGAAGTAGTCAAAATTAATGGTGTAAAGTTTACTTCTACCTTAACAGCAAACTTCAAATACAATTGAAACATTAAAGTTAAAGATGTGTTTTTCTGTAATCGTTATATTTTTGAATCTTATTTCCACATGCCTCTTATTAAGATTCGGTACTTCTATTTCTTTCATACCATACTTGGAAGATATAAATAATAATAGAAAGGGATATAAATATCAGTACTACTGTTACATTTGACATATTCCCGGAATAAATTTCTGCTTTTCTCCAAAGTTCTAATACTAATCCAAACAGACAATTAGCAATTATATTAACAATAAGATAAACCCAAAACTTACGGAAAGTGAAACGGAAAATCCATATTGTGATAACCCAATATGCGCTAAATATTATAGGAACTGGTGTTACCTGATCCCAATTAAAAAGAGATTCTTCATACCTCCACCAGTTGTATTCCCAAGCAATTGAATAAAGAATAGTATTTATAACAGTTACAAAAAGTGCAACGGATATATATCTTCTTATAATCGTCTGACCTAGAAAGAACAAAGAAACTAACGGAATAATGAATATTAACCAAGCAAATACATTAATCATTGGAACCTCCCCTTTAAGGCTTATAATTATCTTTCCCAAAAGGAAGTTTTTATTCCAGAAAATGGCCCTATTGCGACACATATTTATTCGATTATTGCGCCCTTTTTTGGAATATCTTTTCACTTATATTAGCTAGTATAATTTAATAGGAATCCTTGTATGGAAACATAAAAAACAAATAAGGAAACAATAATACTCATAAAGCCTATTTGCTTCCGTTCGTTTTTGATTTCGGATATACCCATAACCAATAGCAGTGCTCCCATAAAAAGCATCATATATGGTAATACTACTATGGAATTTCCAGTTGTCAGGCCATACCCTGCTAAAACTAAAGTTATGAGTGCAAAGACGATCTTAAGTGTTTTTAACAAAATATCCCCCCTAAACAACTAAGTGCCAACCATAAACTTCCATCTTTCTTCAAGAATGGCGCCCGTTTGTTGCATACTGATTTTATTTTAACATAGTTATTATTGTGTTTTTGAGGAATTCATTAAATATTACTATAAATAGTTGATGTTTTGACATATATAATCTTTTAGAAAACAATTGACAAAATAATATAACGGTAGTAAAGTAAGTTATACAAATTAAATAATTATTACTTCTTATTTAGAGAGGTGGAGGGAATTGGCCCTTTGATACCTCGGCAGCGGACTATTTTATAGTACTGTGCTAAATCCAACAAGTATTTACTTGGAAAATAAGAAGAGTGTGCATATACATAATGTGAATCTCTTCTTATATTTCATAAGAAGAGATTTTTAAATTCAAAATTAAATATAAAAACTTCTTATCAAGAGAGATGGAGGGATTGGCCCTATGAATTCTCGGCAACGAACTTTTCCTAGGAAAAGTAACGTGCTAAATCCAACAAGCGGTGAGCTTGAAAGATAAGTTGAGGATGTACGATAATACCTCTTCTTATTTGATAAGAAGGGGTATTTTTAATAGGAGGAAAAGAGATGCTTACATTTGAAGATGTTACAAAAGTTTATGATGGTAAGACGCAAGAGGTGAGAGCATTAGATCAAGTCAATTTACATATTGAAAAAGGCGAAATATATGGTGTGATCGGTTTTAGTGGTGCAGGTAAAAGTTCATTAATCCGTTGTGCAAACTTACTGGAGAGACCAACTTCTGGAAAAATCACCGTGAATAATCAAAACTTACTAGACCTATCAGCAAAGGAATTAAGGGAAGCAAAACAGAATATTGGGATGATCTTCCAACACTTTAATTTATTGAATTCGAAAACAATATTTACAAATGTAGCAATGCCATTATTACTCCAGAAAAAACCGAAGGAAGAAGTTAACAAAAGAGTTAATGAGCTACTTGATTTTGTGGGATTAAGTGATAAGGCAACTAACTATCCAGATCAATTATCTGGCGGACAGAAGCAGCGAGTAGGAATTGCGCGAGCATTGGCTACGCAACCGGAAGTTTTATTATGTGATGAAGCGACATCAGCACTCGACCCAGAAACGACCAAGTCGATATTAAATCTTTTAAAGCGTGTCAATCAGGAGTACAATATAACGATTTTAATTATAACGCACGAAATGGGAGTTATTCGGGAGATTTGCGATAAGGTGGCGGTGTTGGATAGCGGAAAAGTGGTGGAAGCTGGGTCTGTATTTGATGTATTCTCCCAACCTCAAACAAAGATTGCACATAATTTTGTAAGTTCGGTTATGCATGATGAAATACCAGATTCAGTATATGAGCTTATCAATACGCAAGATGTAGACCATCAAATTTATCGAATCGTATTTGTTGGTGAGTCAACAGGCGCTCCATTACTTTCGCAAATTGCAAAGAACTTTAATGTCGAAGTTAATGTTCTCTTTGGCAATGTTACCGAATTACAAGGGACGCCATTTGGAAATTTGATTGTAAAATTTGAAGGCGAAGAGAAAGAAATAAATCGAGTTATTATGCATATCCACCAACAAGAAGTAACGATAAAGGAGGTGTTAGCAGATGTTAGTTAATTGGGATCAAATTTTAGAAGCATTATGGGAAACGATCGCAATGGTAGGCTTCTCTCTAATATTTGCGATTATAATAGGGTTACCTTTAGGAATTTTACTTGTTGTTACACGACCAGGTCATCTATGGGAGAACAAAGTCACTTTCACGATTTTGAGTGGTGTCGTAAATATATTCCGGTCGATTCCATTTATTATTCTTATGGTCGCAGTCATTCCACTTACACGCTTGATTGTGGGAACATCTATCGGAACAGCTGCAGCGATTGTGCCAATGGTTCTTTTTTCAGGCCCCTTTATTGCGAGATTAATAGAGAATTCTTTGCTTGAGGTTGATCCAGGTGTTATGGATGCTGCACAGTCCATGGGGGCTACACCTACACAAATTATTATACGTTTTCTCATTCCAGAAGCATTAAGTTCCCTGATGTTGGGGTTAACCATCGCCACAATCGGTTTGGTTGGTGCTTCAGCAATGGCTGGTGCGATCGGCGGTGGAGGACTCGGTGATTTAGCCATTACATTCGGATATCAACGTTTCGATACAGCCGTTATGTTCGTTACAGTAACTATACTTGTCATTATGGTTCAAGGGCTACAATCAACAGGAAATATTTTATCGAATAAAATAAGAAGAAGGTAGGAGAAGACATCATGAGAAAAATAGGATTTATTCTTTTTATAACAGTTTTAGCAGCGATCATTACAGCGTGTTCAAGTAGTGAGGCAGCAACAACAGTTGAATTAGGAATTAGTGGATCTGATACGACAATTTGGGATTATGTTGCTGACAAGGCGGAAGAAGAAGGAATTGAAATTGAGATTGTGCGTTTTTCTGATTATGTTCAACCAAACTTAGCACTAGCTGAAGGGGAGATTGATGCAAATGCTTTTCAAACAGTCTCTTATTTTGATGCCTTTATTGAAGAACATGATCTAGATCTCACTCCAATTGCGACAACCGTAATCGCTCCAATGGGATTATATTCGGAAAAACACGATTCACTAGAAGATATACCAGATGGAGGAACGATCGCATTAGCAAACGAAGCAACAAATATGGGTCGTGGATTACAGTTGCTGGAGGATGCTGGATTGATTGAGCTTGAGGAAGGATTTGATGGCAATGGTTCGGTCGATAAAATCGTAGAGAATCCGAAAGATTTAAATTTTGAAACGATTGTAGCTGCTCAGACACCGCGTGTGTTACAGGATGTCGATGCCTCTATTATTAATAATGGCATCGCAGTAGATGGTGGCTATAGTCCATTGGATGATTCTATTTTCCATGAAGATGAAACGGCTACACCGTATATTAATATTATTGCAACACAAGAAGAAGACAAAGATGATGACGTATTAAATAGAATAGCAGAAATTTACCAATCAGATGACGTCGCAGAATTTATTATCGAAGAACGTGATGGCAATTCAATCCCAACAACGGTACCGTTAAGTGAGATTGGGCATTAATTTCCTATTAAAAAAACATTTATGAGGTGATGAAAATGACAGTAGTAACAACAAATAGTTTAGAGACAGTCAAAAAGAGTATTTTAGATAATATTGAGGAAAATAAACAACGCTACATTCAAACAAGTCATGATATCCATGACAATCCTGAAATTGGCAATGAAGAACATTTTGCTTCTACGTATTTAACTAGCATATTGGAGGATGAAGGCTTTCATATAGAGAAAGGTGTTGCGGGACATGAAACGGCCTTTTTGGCTAAGAAGAAAGGGCAGAAGGATGGACGAACGATTGGATTTTTAGCAGAATATGATGCACTTCCTGAAATTGGTCACGCCTGTGGTCACAATATTATTGGAACAACGAGTGTGGCTGCTGCTGTGGCATTAAGTAAGGTTATTGATGAAGTTGGTGGAGAGCTTGTTGTGCTAGGGACACCTGCAGAGGAAGGTGGACCAAATGGAAGTGCGAAAGGAAGCTTTGTGAAGGCAGGTTTAGTGGAAGGTATTGATGCAGCCATTATGCTTCATCCAGGAGCAGAAACCAATCTTACAGGCCCAACCTTAGCTGTTGACCCACTAGATTTCGAGTTTTTTGGAAAACCTGCACATGCTTCCGCACATCCGGAAAAAGGGATTAATGCATTAGATGGCGTTCTTCAATTATTTAACGGGATCAATGCATTGCGTCAGCATCTACCATCTGATGTACGAATTCACGGTATTATTACTGATGGCGGGGACGCACCAAATATTGTGCCTGAATATGCGAAAGCCAGATTTTTCATACGTGCAGCTTCAAGAACGGTGTTAAATGACGTGACGAAGAAAGTAAAAGCGATCGCTGAAGGTGCTGGGCTTTCAACAGGTGCAACCGTTCACGTTAGTGCGTTTCAAAATGAAGTGGATAATTTCATTTTAAATAATAGCTTTGATCAGGTGTTTAAAGGGGTCATTGAAGATTTAGGAGAAACCGTTGATACAGCAGAAAGAGAGGCACTAGGATCTACAGATGCAGGAAATATAAGCCAGGTTGTCCCAACAATTCACCCACATATTAAAATAGGTTCAAGTGATTTAATCGGACATACGGTAGAATTTAGAGAAGCAGCTCGCTCCCAACAAGGCGATCAAGCATTGATTTTAGGGGCAAAGGCAGCGGCCTTAACGATGTTAGAGGTTCTTACAAATAAAGCCACATTTGGTGAAATTCATCAAGAGTTTGTAGATCGATCAAAAGGCTAACTACTTAAAAGGGGGTCTGTCTCGTCATAAAGGGTTCAGTTTAGGGAGAGAAAATATAAAATCCAAGGATACAAATCACAATTGATTATATAATGCGTTATACCATGATTTTTAAGAAATTGAAGCACAGGCTCATGATAGTGTCCGGTAGATTCAAAGATGATAGCCGGAGTCTAACCCGAAACCCGTTCCACTTCTTGATAAAAACGATGAAATACGTGAAGCCCCTGTAGGTCGTGAGCAAATTTAAAGCTTTGCTTATAAGTTTGTTTCGTAAAAAAGCTTGGACCTGGCTTTCGCCTTTTGCGACATCCAGACCATAACAGGATCCATATGAATCACAACTCCTTTAATAGATTCGCCGGTGCGCCCCTACATCACTTGTAGTGTCATAGCTTCGCTTGTTATGCGGGATCGTGTCCCAAGCAGCCTCAAACATGTTTCTACAAGGAGGGGGTGGACAGTATTACGGACGGGATCAGTGTCCCACGGGCGCGATAACCGAATAAATATGTGCCGCAATAGGGCCATTTAACGGAATAAAAATAGTGAATTTAGTAACGCAATATATGGGGATCCGAGATATATGCAAAATTAGGACATAGTCTAGATAATTGATCCAGGTCACATTATATAAGAGGATTCAGCGCTTTTGTTATCATTCTGGTCAAACTATGCGATATAAATCATAATCATTACGATTTAACAATATAATGATTTTATAAAGTCATAAAGGGGATGAAGAATGAAACGCGTATCCACTACCACTGTAAAAAAACGAATCGTTACTGTTTTTCTTTTTGGGCTACTATTATTAGGTGTCATTGTTTTTCGTTTGGGGTATGTTCAATTTGTACTTGGTGAAGAACTAATGGAAAAAGCCGATGAATCATGGAGCAGGGATATAACCTTTGAACCTGACCGTGGTAATATACTTGACAGAAATGGAGATGTTTTAGCAGAGAATGTTTCTGCCCCTTCTGTCATGGTCGTACCTAGACAAATAGAGAACCCAGAAGAAACCGCTGAAAGAATTGCAAACATTTTAGAGCTACCTGTAGATGAAGCTTACGGGTATCTTACAGAAAATGAGAACATCGTTCGGATTCATCCGGAAGGCAGAAAGATTTCCGAAAATCAAGAAGAAGCACTTCGAACACTTAATACTGATGGCCTTTATTTAGCCAAAGATTCAAAGCGTCACTATCCATATGATGATAATTTGGCGCATGTTTTAGGATTTACAGGGATTGACAACCAGGGATTAATGGGGCTGGAGCTTTATTATGATGATAACCTGAGTGGGGAGGAAGGGAGCTTGTCTTATTATTCCGATGCAAAAGGTGGGAGACTAGATCAGCTTGCTGACAGTTATACATCACCGGAGGACGGCTTAAATTTAAAGACAACCATTGATTCAAAGGTGCAAACAATAATTGAGCGAGAACTCGACTTGGCTGTATCGCAATATAATCCGGATCAAGCGCTTGCTATTGCTGTGAATCCGAAAACAGGCGGGGTTTTGGGCATGTCGTCAAGACCCACATTCAATCCTGAAAACTACCAGGAAGTGGATGCTTCTATTTTTGACCGAAACCTGCCTATTTGGAGTACGTATGAGCCAGGGTCAACGTTTAAGATCATTACATTGGCTGCAGCTTTAGAAGAAAATGTTGTGGATTTAAGGGAAGATACATTCTATGACCCAGGTTATATTATGGTTGATGGTGTCAGGATTAATTCATGGAAAAAAGGTGGGCATGGTGAGCAAACCTTCTTAGAAGTTGTTCAAAACTCCTCTAACCCCGGTTTTGTTGTGTTAGGGCAAAAGCTTGGAGAAGAAAAACTGTTTAGCTATATTCGAAACTTTGGTTTTGGTAAAAAAACAGGTATTGATCTACAGGGTGAAGGAAATGGAATTCTGTTTGATCCCGAAGACATTGGTCAGGTTGAGCTGGCAACCACTTCTTTCGGTCAGGGTGTATCTGTAACGCCTATACAGCAAGTGATGGCCATATCTGCTGCCGTTAATGGTGGTGAACTATACCAGCCTTTTATTGCGAAAGAATGGATTGATCCGCAAACGAATGAAGTCGCTGAAAAAGTCGAACCGATATTAAAAGAAAACGTGATTACGGAATCCACATCCGAAGAAGTTCGTCATGCGCTTGAAAGTGTCGTTGCCGAGGGAACCGGCCGACCGGCTTACGTTGACGGTTATCGTGTAGGTGGAAAAACAGGAACAGCCCAAAAAGTAGGTCCAGACGGGAATTATATGCAGAATAATTATATCGTATCGTTTATGGGTTTTGCTCCAGCTGATGATCCGGAAATTGTCGTTTATGTAGCGGTGGATAATCCGAAAGACACTGTTCAATTTGGCGGTGTTGTCAGTGCGCCAATTGCCGGAACGATTATTGGCGACAGTTTGCGGGCAATGGGGGTTGAACCGCGTGAAGGCGGACCGGATAGGGAATATACCTGGCCGGAGCAGCCAAAAGTTGAAGTTCCGGATTTAATCGGACTTAACAAAAATGAATTGACCGAATACCAGACAAATTTATCAATCGAAACAAGCGGATCCGGTGAACATATCATTGATCAGGCACCAAGTCCAGATACTCAGTTGGAGGAAGGATCAACGGTAAGAATCTATCTATCTGACGAAAATGGTCGTGAATGAAGGTGAAATTTGCTAGAATGTAAAAGTTAATAGACGAGGAAGGGAGCTCTATCCTCTTAAAATAGGATGATGGGCAGAATAAATATGTAGAAAAATATTTTTGATAGCCCGAGTTTCGTTATTTTTGATGGGTTTTTATCAAAAACTGCCGAAACTTGGGTTAAGGGAATGTTTTTTAAGCATGTTCTGTCAAATTATTATAAAGGTTTTTCTGTACTATCCTACTAAGCAATTTAAACGCAATTACTCAAAATTTAATTATTTAAATGTATGAACTTAATTGGTGATTAGGCAAACTCATCATTCCGAATATATAATATTTTAATATAAGTAATTCTCAAAATGGTATGAGTTACACTATTCTAGCTCGTTGCCCTTTCGTGATGATGTACGAAGGTAAATTGCTCCGATATTGCATTTTCACGCGAAAAGTAAAATCCGTATCTATATTTAGATGCGGATTTTTTAATGAATAAATTAACAGTCGAATAAATATAATATAAATCGTAATCATTCCTATTTACAAATCGTAATCATTACGATATGATGATAAAGTAAAAAAATTCAAATAGAAGGGAACATGGTGAAATGAAATTTTTCCAAATTGTTTTCGCATTATTATTAGTGGGGTTGTTTGCTGTTGGCTGTTCTGAAGAAAACCAAGCTTCAACGAGTACAGATGAATCAGATCTTACTATATATACGACCATCTATCCACTTCAGTACGCAATTGAGCAAATCGGCGGGGGAACGGTTAACGTTGAAAGCGTATATCCTGCAGGCGCAGATGCACATACATACGAGCCTACTTCAAAAGATATGACAGCCATCGCAGAAAGTGACGCCTTCATTTATTTAGGAGCTGGAATGGAAGCTTTTGCAGAAACGGTTGGGGATGCTCTTAGTTCACAAGATGTAAGTTTAATGGAGATTGGCGAACACGAGGAACTTTTCACAGCATACGAGGATGAGCATGTTCACGAACACGAAGAGGAGGAAGTACATACCCATGAGTCCCATGATCATGAGTCCCACGATGAAGAAGGAAATGGTGGTCATGAAGATGAAAAGCAAGACGAACATGCGGGCCACTCCCATGATGGGCACAACCATGGTGACCATGATCCGCATTTTTGGTTCGATCCGCTGCGAATGATTGAAGCAGCTGAAATTATCAAGGATGAACTCATTGCCTTGAATCCAAGTAAAGAGGCTGATTACAATGAAAACTTTGAAAGCCTAAGGTCAAATCTAATCGAACTGGATGACCAATATACAGAAATATTGGGGGAAAAGGAAAATAAACAGGTCCTTGTATCACATGCTGCATTTGGATATTGGGAAGAACGCTATGATATCGAACAAATAGCAGTGAATGGTTTGTCCACTGAAAACGAACCATCCCAAAAGGAATTGATAGAAATAATCGATCAGGTAGAAGAAAATAATCTTAAATACATTCTTTTTGAACAAAATAGTTCAAATCGCGTAACTAAAGTTATACAGGAAGAAGTCGGCCTGGAACCGTTAACGATTCATACGCTAGAGGTATTGAGCGAAGAAGATATTACGAATAACAAAGACTATCTTTCTTTAATGAATGATAACTTAGAAGTTTTGGATCAAGCAACAAAATAATTAACCGAAGTGCCCCCAAATCGAAGTGGCTGGGGGAACTAGATGAAGGAGCCGTGAGAATGCTGCTGCGACAAAATAAAATTCCCGTCACAATTTTAACAGGATTTTTAGGAAGTGGAAAAACAACGTTACTGAATCACATTCTTAGTGAAAATTAACATAACAAGACAGCAATTATAAGGAATTCTCTATATTTCAGGTATGGGTGAACGAGTTGTCTTTCAAGGGGTTCATATGCTGTTTTCTGGAACAAACGACCGAGTATGGAAACCAGGAGAACCGAACGCAGTGAATTGGTTTTCATCGGAAATAATTTAACTAAGAACGAACTGGAAAAGGGATTTCATTATTGCGTACAGTAAAGAAAAAATTTTACGCTATAAACCGTAATGATTACGGTTTGATAGTTGGGAGGAATGACAATGGCTAAAAAATCAAAAATAGCAAAAGAAAAAAAACGACAAGCAATGGTTGAAAAATATGCTGAAATCAGGAGAGAATTAAAGGCAAAAGGTGACTATGAAGCTCTTAGAAAGCTCCCAAGAGATTCCTCGCCAACTCGTCTACATCATCGTTGTGAAATAACTGGACGGCCAAGAGGGTATATGCGCAAGTTTGGGATTTCTCGAATTGCTTTTAGAGAATATGCACATAAAGGCCAAATTCCAGGAATAAAGAAATCAAGCTGGTAAGATCGAAAGGATGGAAGAGATGAATAAGATTCCAGTGACTGTTTTAAGTGGTTATTTAGGAGCAGGTAAGACAACATTGCTGAATCATGTTTTACATAATTGTGAAGGCATGAAGATTGCTGTGATTGTCAACGATATGAGTGAACTTAATATTGATAGTGAACTCGTACAGAAACAAGGTGGATTCTCGAGGGCAGAAGAGAGATTAGTTGAGATGTCGAATGGCTGCATTTGCTGTACGTTAAGAGAAGATTTGCTCGTGGAAGTAGAAAAACTGGCTGAACAAGGGGAAATTGATTATCTCTTAATTGAATCATCCGGAATTAGTGAACCGATTCCCGTTGCTCAAACATTTACTTATATTGATGAAGAACTCGGAATTGATTTGAGCCGTTTTTGTGAATTGGACACCATGGTGACCGTTGTGGATGCCAATCGATTTTGGCATGATTTCGAGTCTGGCGATTCCTTGCTGGATCGTAAAGAAGCTGTTTCTGAAAATGACACCCGTGAAATTGCTGATCTATTAATTGACCAGATTGAATTTTGTGATGTCCTGATCCTCAATAAATGTGACCTAATTTCACCAGAAGAATTAGAAAAACTGGAAAATGTGTTACGGATATTACAGCCAGTTGCAAAGATAATTAAATCTATCAATTGCAAGGTCAGTTTAAACGAAATTATGAACACAGGATTATTTGATTTCCAGAAAGCGAGTGAATCACCCGGGTGGCTTCGCGAATTAAACATCGGTCCAGCTGATCATACACCGGAAACAGAAGAATATGGTATCTCTTCCTTTGTCTATTCAAGAAAGCAGCCTTTCCATTCAGAGCGTTTTTATAACTGGTGCGGCGCGATGCCGATGCAAATTATCCGGGCAAAAGGGATTGCCTGGTGTGCGACTAGAAATGATCTGGCATTACTATTGTCACAGGCAGGTCCGTCGGTAAGTATTGAACCAATGGCTTATTGGGTCGCATCACTTCCGGAAACGGAGCAAAAGGAAATAATTAAACAAGATCCATCGCTTCAGGGTGAATGGGATAAGGAATATGGTGACCGTTTTACAAAACTGGTATTTATCGGAACGAAATTAGAGGTTGAGTTAATCACGAAAGAGCTGGATGCATGTTTATTGACAGACGAAGAATTCCATAGCGACTGGAATGGACTGCCTGACCCATTTTCCTGGGAATTAAATCCTGGATAATGGGTATACATTGGGGATTTTCCCCGTTGTAAAGATATATGGATAATACTAATCGTAAACATAACCATTTGGAGAGAAGGAGTGTTATAATGAAAATTTCATTTGCAAAGGGGTTAAGTATATTAACTTTTAGTTCATTACTAATATTGGTGGGCTGTCAGACTTCAGGTTCATCCGAAGGCGAGTCTAATGAAGCAACACCATCCTCATCAGCTGCAGAAGGCTCTTCTGAATCACAAGAGCAAACATCTGAAAGTCACACACATGAAAGTGAACACGACCATGATCACGATCATAGTCATGCACATGATGAAGAAACAGAACAAATTTATAACGGCTATTTTGAAGACAGTCAAGTAAAGGATCGTTCACTTTCCGATTGGGGAGGAGACTGGCAATCTGTATATCCATATCTACAAAATGGTACGCTTGACGAGGTGTTTACTTATAAAGCGGAACATGAAGGTGACATGACAGCTGAAGAATATAGGGATTATTATAATGAAGGGTATCAAACAGACGCTGATCGCATTGTGATTGAAGAGGATGTTGTAACATTTTTCAAGAACGGAGAAGAATATTCTGGTGAGTACATCGATGATGGTTACGAGATTCTAACATATGATGCTGGAAATAGAGGAGTAAGATATATATTTAAATTAGCAGAAGAAGCTGAAGGAGTTCCTCAGTATATTCAATTTAGTGATCATAGTATCTATCCCACTGAAGCTAGTCACTATCACCTGTATTGGGGAGACGACCGTGAATCTTTACTAGATGAAGTCACTAACTGGCCTACCTATTACCCGTCAGAAATGGATGGACATGATATTGCCCTTGAAATGATGGCGCATTAATTTAAGGGTCAGAATGATTATCACTTTGTCAATAAGTTAACATTAAAAATATACTCTTATATTAACAAATGCTTTTATGGAATAAGGTTCGCAAGAATAATCCAACTTTTTTAAATAGGAATTCAATTATTATTGATTTTTATTGAATTTAGGCTTTATAAGCCCATTTTGTTTAAACTTTATTTTAAACCAACATATTTCATTGGGAGATAATGAATTGAGAGACACATGTATATATGCAATGACAAGATAGTTCTACAATACGATCAGGCGCGTTTCTAAAATAATAAGTCGTTCTGCTGGGGGCAAAAACATGTGTGTTGTTAGTTTTTAAAACTAACAACAAACTAACTAAAAATGTATTCAACCCTGAGTATATACGAAAACAAGTTTGTTTTCAGTAATTAACATTACTTAATACCATACTAGAAAATGGTTTATTGAAAATTTACGTATTTGTTTGGAATATGGGCGGCATGATGTTATCATCCCCCTAAGACCTTGATGTAATAGGATTTGGTGAATAGTTGATAGCAAAATGCTAACTTCCGTTCATTTGATTAGCCATATATAAAATTTTAGATATAAATTTAAAATGAAGTTGCGAATATTTCCCCCTTTGGATATGATATCTAAAGGGGATTTCTTATGTTTTAAAAATAAAATAAGTATTCAAGAATAGGGCCATTTTGTGGAAGAAATTTACTTAAAGTAACTGATTAGTTAGTGAAAGAACGAAATTCAAAAAGATTCCTTGTAGTACGATGAAAACTGTTAGTAAAAATATTATTTTGGCGGTGTAATTTATGAACAACAGTCCTATTGTGAAAGAATACTCTTATGAGAATCAAGTTCAAGTTGTAGATTTAATTCTTCAAATTCAACAACAGGAATACAACATATCAATAACAAAGGATGACCAGCCCGATTTGTTTACCATAGAAGAGTATTATCAGACGGGTAATGGTAACTTTTGGATTGCTCTTTATGATAAAAATGTAGTTGGTACAATCAGCCTTTTAGACATAGGAAATAATCAAGTAGCATTAAGAAAGATGTTTGTAAATAAAGAATATCGAGGAGCAATATATAAAACTGCAAGACTTTTGTTAGATACTGCAATTAAATGGGCAAAAGAACGTCCAATTAAAGCAATATTTCTAGGAACTACTCCGCAATTTTTGGCAGCTCATAGGTTTTATGAAAAAAATGGATTTATAAATATAGACCTTAATGATTTACCTGAGCATTTTCCAGTGTTACAGGTTGATAAAAAGTTCTATAAGTATGTGCTTGAATAAATAAAGAGAGAAAAATGTATTTAACAAACGGGCGCCGCTCGACAAGTTCTGTTATAAACGCTTTGTAGCGTGAAAAACAGGAAATAAAATAATTTCAACTTTACAACGGAGGATGGGAATGACGGAACCACGTTTCCCGAAACCACCCCGTCAATACTCCTGCATGCGTTATGGCTGACAGGTCATAGGGTTTGAAGTACAGGTAGATTCGGAAGAACGAAGGCTGAAGCCATTCTGAAAAGAAAAGGTATGCCAACGGATATGCCGCACGGCTGAAAAACTATATAAGGTGAGAATGTTCCGCTGAAAAGGGACTGACAAACTTCTGAATTTAAGGGTCTAAAGTTTGAACATAAGGAAACTTATGGGTCATCCAACGATGACGTGAGTGGTGTAAAGTAAAAATGCGCCCTCTGAAATACGCTATACCGAACAAAGGCGGTATCCAGCTCACAGGCTTACAGGAAGCACCTACGTTTAGAACGGATAGCTACGTTGTAAGGGACTTGGAAAGCAGGGAGCGTTGAAACAAGGACTGTTATCCGAAACGGTTGCCATAAGGCAAAAGCTGAAAGGCATTTATCCTTGTGAGGGTAAGGGCATGACTCAGGAATCTCCTGTAATGGGAGTGGAGGAACAGCCCCAAGTCTAGCGAATGGAACGATGGTTTTCCAAGCGTGCATCGCACCGATCGGGTAGGAACGTGGGGTTTTCCACAGTGCGAGCTTTCAAGCAAAAGGCATTTAGGCGATGGCCTTCTTGCTTGAAGGTAACGAGGAACTTATCATCTAGTAGATTCAGTTAGATGGAGCGCGGAATGTGGGGAAACTTGCACGTTCCGTGTGGAGCAGGGGAAAAGGGGGCACGGCCCATAGTCTCCTCGCGGGAAATCACCGAGGCTACTTTTTCAGTAGCTTCGAACAGTGGCCAGAGTAGGACCCTACAGAGCTACACTAAGGAAGATCGACTAAAACCGCTCTTTACGAACAACGTTGACATACCTTTTGCCAGGGCAAAGCCGTTCCCTAAGGTGCGCTATTGTACGCAGCGGAAATCAACCTGGTAGTTATGTCGTCTTTTATAGATTTTGCACCAAAAACAACAATTTTTTCGATGGGGCGATTAACCGCAGTCCCAAGCTTTTAGAAACAGCTATATTATAAGAAAGTGAGAAGTGACTAAAAAAATTTCGTAAAAATAATTGACAATAAAAACGAGGCATGATATATTAATTCTTGTCGTTACGGAGGAATACCCAAGTTCGGCTGAAGGGATCGGTCTTGAAAACCGACAGGGGTGTCAAAGCCCGCGGGGGTTCGAATCCCTCTTCCTCCTCCATTTATAAAACAGCGCATAATTTTGGAGATATAAACCGCTACATTGTAGTGGTTTTTTTGTTTTTTGCATAAGTGCGGATTCTGGCATTCACCGAAGGCTTGCACGCTAAAGCATAAGGGTTATTAATGGTTTGGGCAGTAAAACCCCCTATCTCAAAAATGGAGTTAGGACGAAAATTTTAGATGGGATAATTGCCTGTATAAGCCCGATGATAAGGTAGCATTGATTCGCTTTTGTTATACAAATCCATTTTATTCTTCACGAATAAAGGATTTTAAAAAAGTAGTCGTTAAATGATTCGTGTTATCGTTAATCATTTGTAAGAAATCAAACTCATCTTCTGTATCCTCCAGTCCCTTGATGTTCCCCACTTCTTTATGGATCTGTTCCATTCTATGATCTAATTCATTTGCTATAGAAGCAGCATTTGTCAGTTCCTTTGTTAAGTTTTCAGGTATCGTTTTATTATATTTGTAATAGATCTTATGTTCAAGACTAGCCCAAAAATCCATCGCTACTGTACGAATTTGTATTTCTACAAAAACCTGCTCTTCTCGGTCAGACAATAATACAGGAATGGATAAAATGAGATGCAAACTTTGGTAGCCATTGGGTTTAGGATTTTTGATGTAATCCTTAAAGTCAACTACCGTAATATCCTTTTGCATTTGAATCATTTCACTTATTTTGTATATATCCGATCTAAACGAGCAAATAACTCGTGTACCCACAATGTCATGAATATTTTGTTTGATGGATTCTTGTGACATATCAATGTTCTTTCGTGAGACTTTTTTCATAATACTTTCCGGCGTTTTTATACGTGATTTTATATGTTCAATAGGGTTATATTCGTGAACATTCTGGAATTCCTCTTTTAAAATGTTCAATTTGGTATTCATTTCATCTAATCCAAATTTATATATCATCATAAACCGTTTCATTTCATGTCTAATTTGTCTTAGTTCCTTTAATTGAACCTGATTCATCTCCATACTCAACTGCTATTCCCACTTTCTGCTGTCATTTTTTGAGTGATATAATATATTTTACTCTAACTCAAGTTATGATAACAATGAATAAACCCTTAAGAAATGCTTGACAATTGTAATAAAAGCTCTTATATTGCATACTTATGTAAATTATTAATTAATGTGGACGGATTACTTTTCGGCAAAAGGTGGTTATATATATATGAATAAAAATATTGCATTTATTGGTGCAGGATCGATGGCCGAGGCTATTATTTCGGGAGTCGTAAAGGCTGAGATTTTAAATAAGGAACAAATTATTGTTACGAATAAAAATAATCGAGAGCGTGTAGAGCAGCTTCAACAGAAATATGATATCCGGAGTATCATGGATAAAGAAAAAGTAGCACATGAAACGGATATTATTATTCTTGCTACCAAACCATATGACCTGCAAAAAGCTGTAGAGTCTATTAAACCCTATATTCGTCCTAACCATTTACTTATTTCTGTGATTGCGGGGGTTTCTACTGATTATATATCCAATTTATTCGGAGGTAATACACCAGTAGTGCGTACCATGCCAAATACCTCTGCATCTATCGGTTATTCAGCAACCGCTATTTCAGCTGGAAAATATGCTACGAATGAACATCTAGAACAAGCGGAGACTCTATTTAATACGATTGGTACCACAACAATTGTTGATGAAAATGATATGCACACCGTAACAGGCATCTCTGGGAGTGGGCCTGCATATATTTATTATTTAGTGGAAGCAATGGAAAAAGCAGCTGTTGAAGCGGGACTGGACCAAGAGGTTGCCCGTACGCTTGTTACCCAAACCGTCGTTGGTGCAGGTGAAATGCTCCAACATTCCGGTGAATCCGCATCTACTTTACGAGATAAAATCACCAGCCCGGCAGGAACAACTGCCGCCGGTATCGAAGCTTTAGATCAGCATCATTTTGAAGAAACCATTAGGCAATGCGTGAAAAGCGCACGAGATCGCTCGATAGAATTGGGAGAGAATGAATAAGGGGAGTTCTATATGCCGACATGTGCTCATTGTGGAATGCAGTGGAGATATAAGGATACATTGAAGCAGTTCTTCCGTGTGAGGATGATTTGTCCTTTCTGTGAGGAAAGGAATTTTCCGTCTTCTAAGGGTGGGAAGAAAATCGGATTATTTAATTTGATACTATTACCTTTAGTCATATTTCTTGGCACATTTCTTGATTTATCCAGTCTATGGATTTTTATTACAGTGCTTATTTTAGCATTAACTATTTTTTCAGTAACACCCTATTTTATCGAACTAAGTAAGGATAAAGAGGCATTATGGTGAATGGGAGATTTTTCTAGTGTGTTTGTGGGAATCTTTCCTGAAGTTATTCATCAAAGGGGATAAAAATGATTGGAACAATTGGGAATTATATTTTCTATTGGAAAAGGATCCTTAAATTAAGATAGGTTTGGATGAAATAATTGAACCTTTTAAAGTTCAAACAACAGACGGAGTTGTATTTGAAGCCGTTATGGATAAAGTAGGCGATTAAATTATCTAATCTTGTATTTTTTACTGGAAGGATGTGAGGCGTATGTGTATAGGTGGGGAGGAAAAAGATATGCATGCTACAGTAGAAGCGAAACATGATAAAAGTATTCCCCAATCCAGTACTTTTTCGAAACTCAGACAGAAAACGCAGAATGAAATGAAAAGAACTAATACCCAATATGAAGACGTTTTAAAAATTATGGAGTCAATAAAACGTGGTGAATAGAATAGCTCTAGACACCACGTTTTATTGAATATTATTTAGCGAGGAAATTTCATTGCTAATATTGGCTTCCATCCAACTACTTCATCATTTCCCTAGATTTCCATCGCCTCGATTGCTGGATAAAATGCCCGACCTTCTCCAAAACGGGCTCAATCGATCCTTCTTTTTTCATTAAATCGTAATCCGAAATATTAATCCGTAAAATTGGGCAGGCATTGAAATTATTAACCCAATTTTCATAACGTGTATACATTTCTTCCCAGTAGGAAATCGGCGTGTTCTTCTCCATTTCGCGTCCGCGTTCGTGAATTCGTTCTACGATTTCATCAAATGTACCCTCTAAGTAAATGAGTAAGTCCGGATGTGGGAAATATGGTGTCATAACCATGGCATCAAATAGATTTTTATATGTTTCATAATCTGTTTTGGACATGGTGCCGTTATCGTAATGCATACGCGCAAAAATTCCTGTGTCCTCGTAAATGGAGCGATCCTGAATGAATCCACCGCCATATTCGAATATTTTCTTTTGCTCCTTAAACCGCTCCGCTAAAAAATAAATTTGCAAATGGAAGCTCCAACGTTCAAAATCGGCATAGAATTTTTCCAAATAAGGGTTTTTATCTACCTTTTCTAGGGATGTTTTAAACTGCAATGCGTTTGCCAACGCATCTGTCATGGTTGATTTACCGACACCAACCGTACCTGCTACTGTTATGATACTATCATTTGGAATTTGGTATTTTTCTCTTAAATTCATTGATTTGTTCTCCTCTATAATCGTTTACCGTTCGGTTGAGCTGTGTGTGGACTTCTTCAATAATACGATTTAAATCGTCCTGATAATGCACAAAATCGATCTCATCTCCATTAATTCGTATGACCGGTATGTCTGGGTGCATGACCTCAAATTCGTTCATGTAATCCTCATAGTCTTGCGCGAGTTGTGCCAGATAGGATGGCTTCATGTTTTGCTCCACATCCCTACCACGTCGGCGGACACGCTCAACTAGTGTATCAAGGCTCGCATGCAAGTATATCATCATATTTGGGACAGGCATGTCACTAGTCAAAATGTGATAAATCTGCTCATACTTCTCAAATTTATCCGCTTGTAATGTACGTTTTGAAAAAATCATGTTTTTTGATATATGATAATCAGCAATAACTGCTTTATTATGATTCAGGAATTTCGTTTCAATTTCCTCTAATTGCTTGAACCGATTGCATAAAAAGAACATTTCTGTTTGAAAACTCCATGCTTCAATGTCATCATAAAATTTGCCGAGAAATGGATTTTCCTCGACGATTTCTTTTAATAAATGAAAATCAAAATGGGCAGAAAGTTTTTTTGCGAGGGATGTTTTGCCGATACCTATCGGCCCTTCAATTGCAATGAATGGGACTTCTGCCATAGCTACTCCTCCAATCAAAATTTTGGACAGATGTATTTTATTTTATCATAGAATGAGACAATCTTCTAACTGAAAAAAATAACACTTCCCAACAGCATGGGATTTTTGTATAATGAGTAGTGTTACTTTAAATTGGCTCCGTAGCTCAGGGGATAGAGCGTTGGTTTCCTAAACCATGCGTCGCAGGTTCGAATCCTGCCGGGGCCATCTATAAAAAGTCAGTCGTAGCAAGGGTTACAGCATTTCGCGACCTTGCTACTTTTATGCCAAAATCCCAAATTGGTCACCGATTGGTCACCTTTACCATGCTAAAGCGATTCTTTGTTCTTGTTTTTCGTCTCTTTTTTGAAAGCAGATTCTAGTGATTCCGCAACAGCTTCTTGCATGTTTGGTAGCATGTGGGAGTAAGTATCCAAGGTGACAGTAATAGAAGAATGCCCTAAACGCTCTTGCACAATTTTAGGATGTACGTCCAACGAAAACAACATAGACGCGTGTGTGTGCCTTAAATCGTGAAATCGTATGCGCTCTACCTCTAATCTTTCTATGCATCTGTTAAACGATCTCCAAATGTTAGATGGCAATACATAATTTCCACTACCAGTTGCTACTACTAGATTATAATCGTGATAATCCTTGCCAATTTTCATCTTAATTTCTTTTTGTTCATTATGGTGTTTTTTTAGCTCGAATACGTCCGAATCAGATATCGCAATGGTGCGATAGCTTGCGTTGTTTTTTAAATCAGCTATGATGTGTTTATCGTTATCTCGCTTTAATGCCCGTCGCACATGAATGGTTTTGTTCTCAAAGTCCACACAATCCCATTTAAGGCCAAGTATTTCACCTTGCCGCATTCCTGTAAAAGCCCCAAGATACCAGGATATATAATGCGCTTCCTGCCTAGTGGCATCTAAAAAGTCGCTTAATATATCCATATCCCAGAAGTTCATTTCCTTTTTTCGTACCGTAGCAGGTTCAACAGCCTTTGCCACATTGCTTTGTATATCGCCTATACGAGCACCTTTTTCCAATGCGTTAGATAAAATACGGTGGATGTGATGTACAGACCGCTCTGACAAATCTCCTTTTTCTAGCAAGGAATCATAAAAAGACTGCACCTGCCTAGGCTTTAAATCAAACACTTTGACGTTGCCAAGCGCAGGCTTAATGTGATTGTTTAAATATGACTTATAATGTAGGTATGTGCTATGCGCTATACGTTTTTCCTTGTGCTTAAGCCAATCATCCAAGTAATCCCCTAACGTCTCAGAGGATGGCTCTACATAACTACCTTTATTTAACTCATTGATTACATCATTCATGGCCGCCTGTGCCTTTTTCTTACTTGTGAAACCTGACACTCTTTTCTGTTTTCTTTTCTTAGTAACAGGATCACGGCCTAGATTAATTACAAATGAATACTTGTTACCTCGCTTGATTATAGACCCCTGCATCGATCATCTTCCTTTCGTACATCTCTAATCTATTGAAAGCGAATTCATACTCTACATTAAATAGATTCATGATTCTATATACTGTTAAATTCCTTTCTTTTTGTAGCATGAAAGTAGGTACGCAAAAATGATAAGCAAAATGATTGGCCTGATCCTCCTGCAAATCACGAAACATATAATACATCTTTGCTTGATTTCCAGTATGTCCTAAATAATGGGCCAATTCATGACCAAATTCCTGCCACTCTCTTTCTTTATTTGAACTTTTGAGAACAATGATATTTTCAAAACGAAAACTGACATTTGCATAACAAACTTTCAAATCTAATTTATCTGCTATATTGTTTATTTCTAACTGACCAGCGTCACTAATTTTTAATGACCTGTACAACTCACGAATACAATCTTCCGTAATTGTATAATTCATGTTGTCCCCCTAATAATAGAATGCACGCTCTTTATGTTTAAAAAAATAAGATGTACAAGTTAATGCACATCTATTCTTTATTGCTGTTAATATTGGCATATATATAATGTGTATCGTTTATATCTCCGTCCACCCTATAAGAGTGATCGTTCATGTCTTTATTTTCATTGTTTATTAGCCAATCTTCTATATAACCAATGTCGTCTATACTCATTGTCATGTCATCATCAAGAGTTACTATTAACGTCCCCATTAAGGATATCATTTTATCCAAGTGATCAGATGTGTGTCCGTTTCTTGATATAATTTGTACTTGAGTAACATTTTCTGGATCGTCTACCCCCATTAAAAGATTGGGTTCTTCTCCGATCCTTGCTAGGTTTTCATCGTTGAAATCTCCTAATTCTAAATCGTGGTTGATATGTCCGACTTCCCAATTTTCTTCAATTTCCTCTATAGGAATCCCTTCTCTTGCTTCTGATTCCGAGCATCCAATCAAAGTTATGAACATAATCATAATGAATGGTATTTTCTTCATTCAATCCCCCCTTTTACTTTGCTTGAATTTAATATATTCGTACACATCTTCTAATTGTTCTGCCGTCATATGAGCCAAATCATTAAACATAAGGTCAGCATCTGGAAATTCATTTGCTATTTTGTCCATGATTGCAGCTTTTTCGTCATCGGATTCCCTTTCTTCTATATAACCTGCCATTACAAGAAGTTTGTCATAGGAATAATGATAGGCATTAGCAATCAACTTTAACGTGTCTGGTGTTGGTTTCACCTCTTTTCCCGATCGTTTGTCATGACCTTTCTCAATTGTATCTAAGTAAGTATGACTAATCCCGATGCGTTTACTAGCTTCTCTTAATGATTCTTTTCCCCTTAATTCTTTTAGTAAGCTTCCAATATCAGACATGCTTTCACCCCTGTAATTCACACTTTACATCATGTAATCAAAAAAAGAAATAATCTTTTTGTAAATCTTTATTGACAGGTTTGTTATACATGTGTTACATTATGAATGTAGGAGGTGTTAAACATGAATAACAAATTACGACTAATTCGAAAAGAACGCGGAATGTCAATATCCGAATTATCGAGAAGGACAAACATTTCACGCCAGTCTATAACAAAAATTGAGCTTCATGATTCAGAGCCTAGCGGTATTACAATGTTGGAAATCGCTAGATCGTTAGATAAAGATCCACGCGATATTTTTTTTACTAATGTTGTTATACAAGATTTACAGAACGAGAAACAAATTATCTAGGAGGTATGTAAATGAATCAATTAAAAACAATTGCCGATGAAGTTCTACCTGTTTATGAAAAAGATACTGGAGAAAAATTAGTTAGCGCCAGGGAGTTGCATCAACAACTTTTCAGTAAACAAGAATTTGTAAACTGGATAAAGCGGCGAATTGACAATTATGGATTTATTGAAGGAGAAGACTTTTTGACAACTTTATCAAAAAGTACTGGCGGCCGTCCTTCAACTGAATATTTACTTTTGCTAGATACAGCGAAAGAAGTAGCAATGGTTGAAAACAATGAACAAGGACGAGCAATTCGAAAATATTTTATTCAAGTAGAAAAGCAGTCAAAAGTTGAACAACCAAAAACTCAACTCGAAATTTTGCAAGGAACCATTAATCAGATGGTTATGCAAGAAAAAGACATAAAACAGATCAAGCAAGAAAATGAAGCATTAAAGCATCGAATGGACAATTACGACAAAATAGATCAATTAGGCGATCTTCAACAACGTTTAAACAACATGATAAGAAAGTACGCGGCACAAAACGGAATTGCTTTTCCGGAAGCTTGGAGGCATTTTAGGAGATCCTTCAACAACTCTTATAGAACCAATATAAAAACTTTGATGAAAAACTTCCAAACTAAGCACGGATTAAAAAGCATTACGGCACCGCAATATCTGTCTATGTCCGGCAGGTTAGAAGATGCGGTAAGAGTAGCTGACAAAATGTTAAATCAGCAGACATTTTTAACCAATAAGGAGTTGATCTAGTGCTTTATCATAAGTTTTCTTTAGGTGACAGCAGAACATTGATAGCCGAATTATACGAAGATGAAATCATAACATTCTGTCCAACCTGCGGAAAGGAACACCAACTTGAGCCGGAAGAAATCGCAGATATCATCAACCGCGGCAGTGATTTTGTTGGAACAAGCTACTTTTGCAACGGATGTTATATAAAGGTGGTGAAATAAATGTCATTCGAAGATGCAATACGCCAAATCATCAAAGAAGAAAACGAAAAACACCTAAAAGACATTGAACGACTACTAGAATCACACGGCTACAACGAGATACCTAGATTCCTAAAAGTACCGGAAGCAGCCGAGATTCTACGTATAGGACGTACGGCAACATACGAATTATGCCAGCAATCAGAGGTTAACGGCTTTCCGTGTATCAAGGAGGGTAACAAGATACGGATTCCGTACAATGCCTTGATGAACTGGATCGAGCAACAAACAAGTAAAGCAATCTAGCAATCTATTAAGAGGGTCAGTAACTACATTATAAATCAGTCATCATGAAAATACTGTTCGCTCCTTGCACAAGAAAAAGATGTTCAATCGGTGAACATTAGGAGGTGATAACAATGGAATTCGGGGCAGTCTTACAGCGCATGAGAAAAGAATCGGGGATAAGTCAAGAAGAAATGTCGCTCAAATTACACAAGTCACGAAGCAGCATATCAAAGCTAGAGACAAACAAGCTAGAACTGCGCGCAACGGATTTAGTCAACTGGTGCAGGATTACGAATAATCCAGACGTGATGATGGGATTCATTTACGGACAAGACGTTGCACTTATGGCATCTGACTTTGTGCAGTCAATAGGGATGGTATTCATGACATTAGGAGGGATATTCTTATGAACAAAAAAGCAAATGATAATTACTTAGTTTTGTTAGGCGCATTTCCATTTATAGCTATATTAATAAACCATTTTTAGGAGGATTAACATGTTTTTAAAAGTAGATGAGAACCGAGCACAAAACGAACTTGAATGTTTCCATTATTGCGCTGACCTGGCAGAAAAGGAATTTAAAAAAGAGAATTACGCAAAGTCAGCAGCATATTACGAAGATGCAACACGATCACTATATGCACTTGAAAGGATGCAAGAAACGAAACGCAAGGTCGATCAGACTTGGTTTGAAATCAAACAAGCTGAGGGTCAAATGGCAATAGATAAAATGATACACGAAATGAGGGGTACATCATGAGCATGAAATTAATATCAAGGGTAGGAATCATCGCAGGAATAGCGCTTTATATAGTAAATCTTTATGCATTACACGATCTGTTAGGCAGGTACTAATATGCAGGATTGGAAGGAATTAATCAGCCAAGCAAGGGAGCAAGGGATAACTAAACAAGAGGTGAAAAACTTTTTAGGAGGTAGCAACATGCAAAAGAATTATAGAGATTACACGGTAGGTGAATTGTTGGATATGGGGCTTAAAATCGACGTTTACAATCACACGAATCCCTCAAAAGAGAAGGCTTATAATCTTTTATCAAAATTTGAAGGGATTAAAAGGACTTCTTACAAATTAGAAAGCCAAGTTAGCGTTGTCAAAGGATGGAAAAATGAATTTGAAATAATCAACTTTATAGACGAGGAGGGATAAATATGGATCATCCAGACGTTGAAAAAATCGAGAGGACAGGCTACGCAGAACCGCAACCAAAATTAAAAGAATATCCAGGCGAATATTGGGATCCGATTGAGTGGATGAAAGAAAATAGCCTGCGCAAACAGGCTAAGAAGGAAATCTATTAAAACATCTCGTCCCTTTATTATAAGGGACTTAAGGAGGAAAAGCAATGAACAAATTTGTCAGCAAATACAAGGATTTTCGCAATAGAGGATACAGCGATTTAGAAGCGTTTGGCATGGTTTCTAGCTATATAGCAGTGAAAGGGTCGCATGATGATTTAGAAACAGTGTACAGCTACTATTTTGATGATTTCATGCAAGAATCTAACAAACTATTTGGGGAGGAATTAAACGATGACTGTAAGAGAGTTAGTTGAAAGATTATTACATTGCGATATGGATCATGAAATCGGAGGTTCAATTGAATTTAGATAATGAAATCGATAATCATTCATTTGATGTAGAAGAAACGTCACATATGAAAGAGGTTCAGCTTGAAGTTAATCTAACAGACTCTGTTTTAGTCGATAAGGACAGGTTGGAAGAGTTGGAAAAAGCAGAAGATGAATTGGAGGAATTTAAAAATGACTAACCTAAACGATTACCTGGACGAGCAGGAACAGGTGGAAAATGAAGCATTTACCATTAAGGATGATAATGCCGCGAATTGGGCTTTACGAAAGATTAAACAGCATCAACAGCAAAAGGAAGCTAACAATAAATTAGCTGTTGAAGAAATCGAGAAATTAGAAGCATGGAACAAATCAGAAAATGATAAGGCGCAACAAAGCATTGATTATTTTCAAGGTCTACTATCCTATTATGCATTATCGAAGCGTGAAGCAGATCCGAAATGGAAGTCTCAAAAATTGCCGAACGGACGTATACGCTTTAAAAAACAGCAACCTAAGTACGTTTATAATGACGAATCGTTAATGATGTCACTTAAAGCCTTGGGACGTCACGACCTTATAACAGTAAAGGAGACTCCTAGCAAATCCGATGTCAAGAAGTCGTTTGTCGAACAAAACGGGCGATTGATAGACACAGAAACAGGTGCATTACTTGACGGTGTGACTGTGGTAGATCAAGAAGAGAAATTCGAGGTGGCGACTGATGACTGAAGAAAGAAAGCTTGTCAAAAAACTAGCAAACGTTATGAAGGAAGTTAAGTATATCGAGAAAAAAGGATTTAACAATTTCAACAAATACAAATACGCGACTGAATCTGATGTAGCTGAAAGAGTACGTGAAGTATTAGCTGAACAAAGTGTAATGATGCTCCCTGATGTGGTGGAACACACTACACGGGAGCACCAAAACAGGAAAGGGAATGTCGAATATATCGCCACAGTCAAGGTTAAATTTACCTTCATTGACGGTGAAACTGGAGAAGAAATATCCATTCACAGCGCGGGTGAAGGGCAGGATGCAGGAGACAAAGCAGTATACAAAGCAATCACTGGGGCGCAAAAATACGCTTTAATGAAAGCATTTATGATCCCCACAGGCGATGATCCAGAGAATGATCCCAATGAACAGAATCAACAAAACGGAGATAAAAGCAAGCCGAATCAACCACAGAAAGCATCGGACAAGCAATTGAACTTTGTCAAGAAGCTAATCAAGGATAATGTCACAGAAAAATTCAATGAATCACAGCTTCATGACCTACTAAAAAAGCGCATTAAAACTGAAAACAATATGGAAAATTGGACACCAAAAGAAGCGAGTGCGGCTATTAAAATACTAAACAAGGATGAAGAGAAGCAGGGGGCATAGCCCTTTGCTTCATAGGAGGAATGGGAATTGAGAGCAACAATAGAACAGTTAATCTTTATCGAAGAAATCGAGGATTTTGTTAGCGAAAGATTCGAAGGTTACACCAAGGAAGAAGCAAGGCTTTATATTCAAAGGAACATAGATTTGTACGAACTTTATTCATCGTCGAACTGGGCATCAATAAACGGATATGACTAACTAGGAGGGATAACATGATAACAAAATTAGAAGAACCTATTTTAATGCACGCAGAGAGCGAGTTCACTTTTATGATCGCTGAATATGTTGAAATCGAACCTTTACAAAACGGCGGACATATAAGTTACTACGGAAAAGTTTATAACTACGATGATGCAGAATTAACCTTGTACAACGAGGGTCAATGGGTGTATGACGTTTCTCTAAATATCATGCTGAGTAAGGATGAAAACGGTAATTACGATTGAAGGAGGGATAAAAATGCCAGCAATACCTAAGCCGCAACACAAAAGGAAAGCGCCCAAGCGATCTGCGAGGGGAGAATTTAGTAAAAGTACACGAATGAAAATTTATGAACGTGATGAGGGCAGATGTCGCCAATGTGGAGGGCAAGGAGAGGAAATACACCATATATATTTTAAATCGCGCGGCGGTCGAGGGGTTATGAAGAACGGATTAACTCTATGCAATGAATGCCATAGGAAAGCACATTCGAACAACGATATAGCTAATTATTGGATTGGGTGGGCAGCCGAAGAATATGGCCCGGATTTCTATAAGGATGTTTACGACTTATGAGTAATCAAGGATCACAAAAACGATTAAAACAAATATATGAAGAAATAGAACAATTGAATCCAGAACATTTAGCTGATCTAAACCAAACTATCAGACTATATTCACAAGCTCAAATGGTGATAGGTCACCTTGATGCAGATGCTCTTTATACCTATGGAGCGACTTACGCCCAAAGGAAGCATAAACAAGCTGAAATCAAGCAAGAAACAGAAGGAACAATTTCAAACAAAGAATCAACAGCAGAAATGGAAACATACGATTTGCGGATGAAAGAAGCAGAAGCGAAAGCAGAATCCCGTAAATGGCAGAATCTATTTAAATCTACGGACAATCTAATCATAGCGTTAAGACGGGATGAACGTACTGCGTTGGAAGAATACAAGAAGGCGAATGATCTAAATGCAGGATAAGATATTAAACCCAACAAAAATTATTTTGCCCAAATGGATATGGACACAAGCCGAGGATAAAGCGCATTTCAAACAGTTGGTATCTGAGTATTTAATGCGTTATCCCGGCTATACTGTCCGGGAAATTGGTAAGTATTATGCTATTTGCGAGATTCCTTTTCGATAAATAGAAGGTCTCCGGGATCACATTCAAACAGATCACATAACCTTTCCATTACGTCAAATGTAATTTGTATTGATATTTCATGATATAGCTTACTTACTGATTTACGACTTAAGCCAGTGGCTACGGAAACATCTTGTATATTCATTTTGTGTTGAGCCATCATGACTCGTAGGTTGTTCTTTACTACCATCACTTATCACCTCACAACCTATTATACACATAATGACGTCATTTTTATACCCGTTGTGATAAATTGGAACTTTTTCAATACCTATGGGTTGCATAGGAATACCCATTGATGGTACACTATAAATATGGAAGGTAGGGATTTACATGCGAAAGATAACAATAAATTTATATTCTCTAATGGCTCGAAAGAGAGTTAGAACAGTGTCCGAAGTGGCACAGGAAACCAATATTTCAGGCAAGGCCTTATATAAAATTATAAATGGACAAACTAGACGAATTGATTTCGAAACGATAGCAAAGCTATGTGAGTACTTTAATTGCGAAACTGGAGATCTGATTGTGTTTGAAGACATGCAGGAAGTAGGTTGATCGAATGTCAGGAATCATGAGGGTTGAGAAAAACAAAAACTTTGTAGTAATGGACAAAACGCCTTTAAATGATAAAAGTCTTTCTTGGAAAGCTAAGGGGATAATCGCTTACATGCTGTCAAAGCCCGATGATTGGATATTTTATCTCGATGAGGTAATGACGCATTCAACCGATGGAGAAAAGTCATTTCGAACTGGTTTCCAAGAGTTAAAAGATAATGGCTATGTAAAAAGAAAACCTATTAGGGAAGGTAGCAGGATCGTTAGGTGGGAAACGATAGTATACGAGAATCCTCTACTTGCCGATTTTGTACATGTAGGTAATGAACATGTAGGAAATGTAGATGTAGGAAATGGCTACGCTACTAAGAATGATAGTACTAAGAATGAATTAACTAAGAATGATAAAGATATATATGCGCTTTACGATCACTGGAACGAACAAGGAATCATCAAACATAAAAGAATGAACCAAGCAATGAAAAGTTCTACTAAAGCAAGATTAGAAGATTATTCAATTGATGAATTATTGAAAGCCATAGATAACTACACGGAAATACTCTCAAGTACAAAATATTACTGGACACATAAATGGACATACCAGGAGTTCATGAAGCCGAACAACGTAATTAGGTTTTTGGATGAAGTTGATCCAAAGAGTAACTTCTCAACAGAAGAAATCAAACAAGCAAAGCCAACAAAAGGATTTCAAAAATCAAAAGAGCAACTAGAACATGAACAGATGCTTAAAGAAGTGGGGTTTTTTAATTGAGTTACCTAGAAAAAGAAATACTAGGGTGTTTTCTCAAGGATAATACCCTGCTTAAAGAAACAGTAATAAACAAAAGTCACTTTGCCGAGGAACAAAACAAAATAGTCTATGAATCCATGATGAAGCTTGCACAGGATAACAAAGCAGTTGACCAGGTTACCTTGCTATCTACCAACTATGACTACATACAACAATTAGGTGGCCCTGACTTCATAACAAAACTAGAAATGACCGGAGACGTTGAACATTTTGAATCATATGAGCGTGAATTCATCGACCAGTTTAAGCAGCGTGAATCAGAACGGATTATCAAGTCGTGGCTAAGCAAAAGCGATAAAGATAACCAAGAATTGATAAGCGAATTGCAACAATTGGATGATGTTGGATTTTCGGACGAGCCAGATAAGAATGAAACACTGAAAGATATGCATGATGAACCGTATCACGAAAAGAAGGAAACAGGAACACCTAGCGGATTGAGTGATCTTGATAGCTTGACAGGAGGATTTCAAAACCAAAACAGTTATGTGATGGGAGCGCGTCCTAGTATGGGAAAAACAGCTACAATGCTTAAATTCGCTCTAAGTGCAGCGCAAAATGACAAAGTGCCTCTTATGTTTTCGTTGGAAATGTCAGAGAAAAGTTTACTAAGACGCCTAATAGCTACTGTTGGAAATATTAATTTATTCCTTACGAAAAACCCGAACAAGCTAATTGAAAGCAAAAAAGAACAATGGAAAAAAGCCGTTAACGCATTATATACACTGGATTTTGAGATTTATGACAAGCCAATGCAAACAATCCAGTACATCCGTTCAAAAATAAGGAAAGCCAAGAAGAAACATGAAGGCAAGCAAATAATTGTTTTGATTGACTACATGACGCTAATTAACAACGCAGGTACATTTCATTCAGATCATGCCAAAGTATCCGATATAAGCGCAAGATTGAAGGCAATGGCTAAAGAATACGATTGCCCGGTTATCACACTAGCCCAACTATCACGAGGTGTTGAATCGAGGCAGGACAAGCGCCCTATGTTAAGTGATATTAGGGAATCTGGAAGCATTGAGCAAGATGCCGATATGGTTATGTTCTTGTACCGTGACAGTTATTACAATCAAGAAAACCCGGATGATGAACTAGAGGTAATTGTAGCTAAGCACAGGGACGGGCCAACAGGTTCGGTTAAGGTTTATTACAATAAGGCGACTGGGAAAATGGGGGATTTGCATTGAAGATAAAAGAACTTTTTGAACAGTCGAACGAATACACGGACTTGCAAGCACTTATCATGTTCTTGACGTTGGAAAAGCAGGTTTTGAGCATGTCGGATGATGTAAATGAACTGGATTTGTATTTTAAAGAGAAGCATAACGTGCGCATGAACAAAGAACTTTTTGCTTACAAAAAGAAAATGAATATGCGGTACAGGCCTTACTTGTATGAAATTAAGTCAGAAAAATTTACTTATCTATATATTTTGGCTCACAGCGAAATACAAGCCAGACGTATTGCGAATGAAAATTTGGTGGAGGCAACGGATATAAAAACTTGTGACGAGGACAACGTAATGTCTTTTGAAGACAGGGATATGACGGTTAGAACACTCGTTAAAAATAAGAAAATAGGTATACTAGGAGGATTTCATGATTAATTCAGTAAATATTGTTGGAAGAATTACGAAGGACATACAACTTAGATATTCGGAAAAAGGGACAGCCGTTGCAAACTTCACAGTGGCTTGCAATAGACCTTTTAAAAATTCACAAGGTGAAAGAGAAGCTGATTTCATAAATGTTGTTCAATTTCAAAAGGGGGCGGAGTTAACAGCGCAATACATGAGTAAAGGAAGTCAGGTTGGTGTCTCCGGAAGAATCCAAACACGAAATTACGAAAACAAAGAAGGTCAGCGTGTTTTTATTACTGAGGTTGTTGCAGATCAAGTGGCATTCCTGGAATCGAAGAACAAGCAGGAAAATAGCCAGAATCAAGAAAAACCAAATAACGATCCATTCGAGAAAAACGGTGAACCAATAGATATCTCAGATGATGACCTACCGTTCTAAGGAGGAATTGAATATGAAACTATACGATTTTTATATCACGCCAGATGAATACGAAATAGCTAAGAAAAACGACATCCCTAGACGTCTTGTGGATGAGCGAGTCAGAACGTTGTGCTGGGATAAAGAAACAGCGATAACGAAGTCAGTAAAAGCACATAAGAATAACTTTGAAAAATGGTCTGCGGTGGCGAAACAGAACGATATACCATATCCGACATTCACGACAAGGGTGCGCAACGGAATGACACAAGAGGAAGCTGCAACAAAGCCAGTCCAATGCAAAAAGCAATGGAGTGCCGAAATGAGAAAAAGAATCAAAAGAAGACCTGATTGGATTAACACGAATTTAAAGAAATATAAAGTGTCTGTGGAAACGTACTACCGAAGGCGGAGATTGGGTTGGTCAAAAGAAAAAGCTTCCACAACAAGGCCTATGACAAAATCAGAAATCGGAAAAATGGTGATTGGAAAATGATCATTAAATGGAAAATCAGCAAATACAGAAAAGGCAGCACGAACAATAAATTTGATCCGAGGTTATCGAAATATTGGCAGTCAGTATATTATTCCGCATTTAAAAATTGGTAAAAGGAGAGGTTAACAATGGTAAAAACAAAAATGGAGTTACACCGCGATCATTTTCAAAATTTTAAAGGGTATAACATTCCGAGGGCTCAACTTGTCATAGCGGATATCCCCTATAACTTAGGAAACAACGCTTATGCGTCTAGCAATCAATGGTATGTGGACGGTGACAATAAAAATGGTGAAAGCAAACTGGCAAACACATCATTTTTTAAAACAGATGAAAATTTCAATCTAGCTGAGTACATGCATTTTTGCAGTAAGTTATTAAAGAAAGAGCCAAAAGCAAAAAACCAAGCGCCGGCAATGATTGTATTCTGTTCGCATCAACAGATTCCTATGATTGAGGAATATGGTAAGAAGTACGGGTTTAAAAAGTCGTATCCACTGTTCTTTGTTAAAAATACGAGTTCCCAAGTTTTAAAAGCAAATATGAAAATTGTGGGCGCAACTGAACATGCCGTTGTTTTATATCGAGATAAGCTACCAAAGTTCAGAAACGGAAAAACAGAAGATCAAAAAGGGCGAATGATAAAAAACTGGTTCGAATGGAAGAGAGACAAGGCTAAAGAATACCCAAAGGTTCACCCAACACAAAAACCTGTAAATTTACTAAAAGAATTGATTGAAATTTTCACAGATGAAGGTGATGTGGTAGTTGACCCTGTCGCGGGAAGTGGATCTACTTTAAGAGCTGCATATGAACTAAATCGTAACAGCTTTGGTTTTGAAATAGAAAAAGAATTTTATGATAAAGCAAAAGAAACACTCTTGGACGTTGAACATATAAGCAGGGCTGAACAGATAGAGTTGGCGGAAGTCATGGGAGGTAACCCATGAAAATATTTGTACGTGAAACAACCACCAAAACAGCAGACGGCGATAAATTAACACGGATAGAAACGTTTAATAGCAAGGTAGATAATTTTAGTTATATTTTGCGGCTTTAATAATAGGAGGGTGAAGTATGAGGAAAATTAAATTTAGAGCGTGGGATAAGGCAACTAAAAACGGATGGATACCCAAACCAATAAAACAGATGATTTATTTTAATGTTTATTGTCCACCAGAATATTTGGGGGTTACTTATGATGAGGAAGGTACTTGGAAAAGGCGATTTGAGATTATGCAATATACAGGATTAAAAGACCAGGTCGGCGAGGCTATTTATGAAGGGGATATTTTATATAGAACGGTTATTATATCTCTTATTGGATCAGATATGCCGAAGCGAACTGTTGGTGAATATTTAGAAGTAGTCTTCAGGGATGATTACGCAGGATTTTTTATTGGAGAAACGCCATTGCATGGTTATGTGGGTGCAACAGTTGATATTCATACAAAGTGTAAATGTACGGATGTTGAAGTGATTGGGAATATCTACGAAAATCCAGAACTACTAGAGGACAACACATGAACGCCAAACAACGCCTCCAAGAAGCTTTAAACACACAAAAGACCATAGCTACCAAAAAGCTTAAAACTCTATTGAGAGATAGCTATATTAAAGAAATAAAGGAACTACGGAAAGAGAATAATAGATTAAGTCAATCTAGGCATGATTACAAGCAAAAATGGGAGCGAGTCAGGAAGAAGAATAGGAATTTGAAGGATAAATTGGAGGGTGAATGATGACTGAACAGCTAGAACACATAATTAAAACGCACGAAAAACGAAAAGAGCAACTTAAAAACGGTAAAATGGTTAATTTTAGCCACCCGAACGACATTAGTTATCTTATCAAGCAAGCAAAGTTAATCGACGAGTATAAGGATTCCCTTAAATCTTACATGGAAGAGACTAGCGAGTTGCAGTATCGTGTGAAGGAATTGGAAGGACTAAACCAGCTATATAAACAAAATTTAGAAGAAGTTATTCAATGGTATGAGGTTGCTTATTATCGGAATCAGCGCTACAAGCAGGCATTAGAGCATATAGCAGTGGAAAGGTTGTACGAAAGCGAACTCATGGAATCAATAAAATTTGTAGCACGTGAAGCATTGGGGAGGGATCGAGATGACTAAACAAACCCTACTAACAATAGATAACGTCCGTATTAAAGAATATGACAGCATGAATGTAATTGTAGAACGATTTGAAGAAACATATAACCCTTTCGAGAAAGAAAATATAAGTAAGTGGCAGTTGAAGGGTTATTTCCCGACCGTGTTTGATGCTTTGAAAGGAATCAGCAGGAATGAATGGTTAATTGATTATAAAGCTGTACATGACCTTAAAAGCTATCTCTATGAGGTTCGGGGATCTAATAATAAATTATTGGAGGCAAAGAAATGACTCCTTACGATATTGCAGAAAAGAACGGAATAAGCGAACAGGCGTTAAATGCAAGATTAGCACGAGGCTGGACTCTAGATAGATCTATAAAAGCGCCAATCAACAAAGGTCGTTCTAAATGGCTAAAAATAGCGTTAGAGAACGGAATAAAAAAATCGACATTTGATTATAGGTATTATTCTCTGTTTTGGTCATTTGAGGACGCTGCTACAGTTCCCGTAAGTCAAAAACCGCCAAGCGAACGGCAAAGATGGTTAAAAGTGGCAAAAGAAAACGGCATAAGTTTAGGTACGTTTAATTCTCGCGTGAATATGTACGGACGATCATATGAATATGCAGCTACTCACCCTGTTCAGAAACAAAGGAAGAAAGAAATATCCTAATCGGAGGTAATCACATTGAAAACAGTTGATACGCATGATGGCTTTAAACGCAAGCATGTTATGGAGCAACTGGAGAAGGTCGGAAGCTATGAAAACGATCATTATACGTAAAACGAATTAGTGAGGAAGTTGGCGACTGCTAGGGCTTTAGATGTGGATGTTGAGAGTGATTCTAATAAGTATTTTTAGGGAGGTTATGACATGTTGGAAGTACTAATTAATACAATTTGGATATTCTTTATCTATTGCGGTGTAGCCGTTGCCTGGGTAGGTGCTGAGAAATTAATTTACGGAAAAATAACACCAAGAAAATTAGACGATGTAATTGCTATGACTTTGGCAGTGTCTCTATTTTTTAATTTTAGTTGAGGGAGGAAAAACAATGAATTTAACTACTGGTGAAATGATAGATAAATTGAAGGTCGGGGAAGTTGCGGAAAATGTAAACGGAACAATGCAAATCACAAAAAAACCAAGCGGTGAATTTGTGCACATAGACCATCCACAAGGCGCCATGATTGTTAATGAAAGGGTGAGTAACACCAAATGGTTCATCCTGCCAAACTATGTATCTTTTGAAGAAGCAATGACGGCGTTGGATAACGGAAAGATAGTTAGAATTAGTTTTTCTGGGACATTAGTTAAAGTTAGCCAGTTCTTGTCCTTGAAAGGGATTCAAGAGGCTTTAGGTGAACCTGTAGGCTTATTAGATTTAATTGACGGAAAATGGACCATTGAGGAGGACAACCAATGAACAACGAACAATACAAGAGATTGTCGAAAATACAATCAGGGTTAGATAATTACATCGGAGAGAGCAAAGGAATCGATATGAAGGATTACAAGCTTGAAAGAATTATCGCATTACAGGTAGAGTTTAATGAACTTTTGCAAGAATTACCTTTCTTATTCAAGTATTGGAGTAACAAAGAAATGAACAAGGAAAAAGCATTAGAGGAATTTGTCGACGGGATCCACTTCCTGTTATCAATTGGAAATGACCTCAATATCACAGATTACGAGTATGACAGACCAGAAGCGCATGATATGAAAAAAATAGTATTCGGAATACAAAACGCTATCAGTATTTTACCAGAAATGAATGTTCCTAAACCAATGTATAACGTATTAATGCATCACTATCTATTGTTTGGTGAGAAATTAGGATTTACCACAGATCAAATAATTGATGCTTACATGAGTAAAAACGAAGTCAATTATGCCAGGCAGGAATCAGGGGTGTATTAAATGACTGAATTATGGAGATACGTCAAGGGGCACGAAGGAGAATACATGGTCAGTAATAAAGGGAGAATGCTTTCTTTTAAAGATAATGATAAACCGCTTATATTGAAAACATTTTTCAATCATTCCGGATATGTGAGAGTTAATCTTATGAAAGAAAGCAAATTAAAACAAGTATTCGTTCATCGCCTTGTTGCTGAATCGTTTTTAAGAGAATTTAAAGAAGGCTATTCTGTTAATCACAAAGATGGAAATAAGGCTAACAATATTATTAAAAATTTAGAAATGGTCACTCAAAAAGAAAATGTAAACCATTCTCTATATGTTTTAGGAAACGGGATAAAACCAGTGCTAATGTTGGATAAAGATTCTTTCGTGCCTATAAGGGAATTCGATAATGTCGAAGTAGCTGGAAGAGAAACAGGGATCGACAGCGTCAGAATATGGAGAGTGTGCAATTGGGAGAGAAATTTCGTTAGTGGATATTCATGGATGTATAAGGATGAATATAGTGAAGAATGCATCGAAAAGCGAAAGAATAATGTAAACAAGGGATTTGGACGGAAAAGAGTTTACCAGATTGACCCTAAAACCAACATTGCCATAAATGCATTTGAAGGGGTAGGGATTGCCGAAAGAGAATTAGGATTAAGTAATATCAGGCATTGTGTCGCTGGACTCGGAAAGACAGCAGGAGGATATAAATGGAGTTATCAAAATCCGCATATTAAGGGGTGAGGGGATGAGGTTTACTGTGCCAGGAACATTGCCAACGATGAATGAGATCATAAAAGTAAGCAAATCACATCCGATGGCTTATGCAAATATGAAGAAGGACTATACAGCATTGATTATGATGCAATCTAAGAAACTTCCAGAAGTGGGTAAGGCAGACTTTGAAATCACATGGTACTGCAAGGATAAGCGTAAAGACAAGGACAACATTATGAGTGGTCAGAAATTCATATTTGATGGTCTGGTCAAAGCGGGAGTTTTAAAGGGTGATGGGTGGTCTCAAATTGGGGATGTGGCTCATTACTTTGAAATAGATAAGCAAAATCCGAGGGTGGAAATAAATATAAGAGAATATCTTGAAGCAAGCTAGGAGGTCAGACATGAATAAAGTAGAAGTAAGACTGGACGAGGATGCGGTTTATATCATTCAAGACGGAAAGAAAATAAAAGTTTCTCCTAAACAATTCGGGAACGATAAGATCATTTGGATGGACGGCAAGGTTTTAGACATAGAACGTAGCGAGAGGGTAAGAGTTGAAGGGCAGGAGATTATATAATGAGTAAAGAGACCATGAACAGCGACGTTGAGCGAATGTACAGGCCTTCAGAATATAATAATATCCAAAAAGAAAATGAACAATTAAAGAAGACCATCGAAGCATATAAGAAAGTTATAGAAGATTTATTAAATAAATAATAAGTCCTTACGGAAGAACCGACGGACGACATTGAGTGCATTGAGGGATGCGCATCATGTCGTCCTTTTATATTAGGAGGGGTTATATCGAGATGATTAAAATTTTCGAGTCAATGGCAAACGCAATCGAGAGTTTTTGGGATTACCTAGTCGATAAAAGCAAGTATGTTTATGTGGGTCTTGCTTTAACGATAATTATACTTCCGATCATTAAGTATTTTTTTTAGAACAAAAAATGGAGGGATTAAATGAAAACACTATCACACGCAGCAGGAGCAACGATATTATTTGTAATCTTATTAACGATATCAGAGGTACTAGCACAGTATTTGCCACTAAGCGTACCTTATATGTCGTCGATGCTGGCATTGGGTATAGTGTCGTCTTATTTAGTCGGAGAGTTTGTTTGGGGTAAGTAATCTAGCTAGGGGGTCAGTAAAGATGTATACCACGAAAAAAATAATGCAGATCATAAAATATTATCATATCAATGTGCAGAATTTGAGGGATATGCAGCAGGAGAGCATGAAAAGTGTAGGTGTTTCCCAATACGGGTTAGAAGCATCTTTGCCAAAAGGAAACGACATTAAAAGCGTAGTCGAGAATGAAGCGTTGAGGCGAATTGAAAACACTAAATTCTGGGCTGAAATAATAACGGATATAAAGTATCTCCAAGATAGATGGGATCGGATCACAGATGAAAAGGAAGCGCAGATATTAAGTTTACGATTGAGTGGATATAGGACAACTGATATAGCGGAAATTATGAAGATGACTCGCTCTGGGGTACACAGGACATTAGAAAGAATAGCGTGCAGGATTAAAAGTTATCCACAGGTGTACGCAACGCATTCAACAGGTTATGAGATGTTGAAAGAGGCGTGATATAATAGGGTTAGGAAGAAAATATACAGGATCTCAAAAAGCACTTGTCTGCGAGAAATCGGGCGGGTGCTTTTACATAGAAAAATCAACAAAACGAATATCATAGTTATTTCGGAGAAGCGTTTGTAGGGATAAATCAGCATGGCGGGGTGCTGATATAATCGTTCTAAACTTGAACAAGGGAAACGCCCCATTCTATCGAATTAGATAAGCGGAGGTGCTTCATGGACGATTTAAAAATAGACTGCACATATGAAATAATAATAGAAACAGATGAATATATCCTATACCGTGTGAGTTGGGTGATACTAGGCAAGCATGGGGAGCAATGGGTAACGGAATATAAAGATTAGGACATCCTGGAGGGTGTTCTTTTTTTATTGGGGGCGAGGTGCTATGTAGTGAAACTGACTGAAAAACAGCGTAAATTCGTTGATTATTATATCGAGACAGGAAATGCAGAGGAAAGTGCAAAAAGAGCGGGATATAGTGCAAGGGGTAACACAACCAAACTACTACAGAATACTACAATTTTGCAATATATGGATAAACAGATGAAAAAACTAGCCGACAAGCGAATAATGGGGCAGCGTGAAGCTCTTGAATTACTAACTAGTATTGGTAGAGGGGAAATGAAGGAAGAAGTCTATATGTCTACTGAAATGGGCATAGAACGCATTGAAAAGATTCCTGACATTCGAGATAGACAGAAAGCGGTCGAGGCATTATTGAAACGTTACCCAGTCAACGAGTATGAAGAACTTAAAAATGAACAACTTCGTAATCAAATTAAGAAATTGGAAGCTGAAACCCAAAACGAGGTAACGGGTGACAATCGTGTCATTATCGTCAATGATAAGGAATCAATGAGAAAGGCTATTGAAGATGAATAAGATAAATATTGCGGATTTAATAAATAAGAATTTTTATTCATTTTGGCTAAACGATAAACCTAACGCTATATTATCTGGTGGTCGTTCTTCCATGAAATCATCTGTAATCAGTTTAAAGTTGGTCATTGACTTTTTGGAGGATGACCAGGGCAACGTGGTGTGTTTGCGCAAAGTAGCTAAATATCTAGCGACATCGGTATATGAGCAAATCAAGTGGGCTATATACATGCTAGGTGTAGAGGATGAATTCTTTTTTGGCCGATCTCCATTAGTCATTATGCACAGACCAACTAATACAGGGTTCTATTTCCACGGCGTGGATGATCCATTAAAGCTAAAGTCTATGAATATAGCTAATGGTTACTACATGGCTTTATGGTATGAGGAACTAGCTGAGTTTGCAGGCGTTGAGGATATTGACGTTGTGGAAGACACATTTATTAGGCAGGATTTAGGCGATAAACAAGTAAAGGTGTACTACTCGTATAATCCCCCGCGTAATCCGTACAGTTGGGTAAATGAGTGGAAGGATAGTAAAGCTAGTGACGATGACTATTTCTTGCACCACTCAACTTATTTGGAAGATGAGAAGGGGTTCTTATCCAATCAGTTAATACGCAAGATTGAAAAGTACAAGGAATTAGATTATGACTATTGGCGTTGGATGTACTCAGGAGAGATAATCGGATTAGGTGGATTAGTTTATAATGCTGCACACTTTAAATGGCGTGACGAGATGCCTAGTGATGACGACATACTAATGATTGATATTGCTAGTGATAGTGGTTATTCCGTGTCCGCCACTGTATTCCTGGCATTAGGCTTTACAAAGCGAGGAAACGTGTACTTACTAGATACCTACTATTACTCACCTGCTAACAAGACAGTCAAGAAAGCACCTAGTGAGTTCTCGAAAGCATTAAATGAATTCGAGAAGGACGTAACAAGCAAACACCCTAAGCCTATTGATATGCGTACAATTGATTCTGCGGAAGCTGCATTGCGTAACCAGTATTTTAAGGATTACGGGGTAAGGTTGCATCCAGTAGCTAAGAAAAAGAAAGTTAATATGATCGAAAATGTAACCGACCTGCTAGCACAAGGTCGTTTTTTTATGCTTAATAACGAGAATAACAAAATATTCTATGAAGAACACAAAAAGTATGTATGGGATGAAGATACGTTGCAAACTGATGATCCCAAGGTAATAAAAGAGGACGATCATTCTGTCGATGCCTTTCAATATTATGTGCAAGACAACTTACAGAAACTAGGACTTAAAAATTAGGTGGTGACTACCATTGTGGAAAAAGATATTAAATGCGCTGAAAGGAGGTCTTGCTAAATTGGGGCTTATTAGATCTATCAATAGTATATCAGATCACAAGGACATCGAAATGGACGAAGAAATGTTCCAAAACATTGACGTATGGAAAGACTTATATCGCGGGTATCACGCCCCGTTTCATGAAATAAAATACCATACATTAGATGGGCAAAAGAAACGCACAATGCACACGCTAGGGTTGCCGAAGGTGTTAGCAGGTGAGATGGCTTCACTTGTTTTTAACGAGAAATGTGAGATTAGCATAAGTGATCAAGGATTATCCGATAACATCGATGAAGTGTTTAAGCAGAATAAATTCCATAAGAAATTCCAGGACTATATAGAATACGAATTCGCACACGGCGGTATGGTTATCAAGCCATATGTAGAAGATAACAAGATCAAACTATCTTTCGTTACTGCCGATTGTTTTATACCTCTCTCTTGGGATAACGATACGATAACCGAAGCAGTATTTCCTAATGAGTTCAAACGTGGAGATAAGAAGTATACGCATCTTGAATGGCATTTATGGGAGCAAGGAACTTATGTTATTCGCAATGAAGTATATGAGTCTAGTGGTAACGATTTAGGGCATAAGGTATCGCTTGAGCAATTCTTCCCAGGGTTAGATGAAGAAGTAAGGATAAACGGACTTAAAAAGGCTCTATTTATTCATTTCAAACCTAACACAGCTAACAACATAGATACACAATCACCGTTAGGCATCTCCATCTTTGCTAATGCGCTAGATACTATTAAAAGCATTGATACAGCGTTTGACAGCTTTAATAGGGAGTTTAGGCTAGGCAAGAAGCGTATTATAGTGCCAAGTCATATGGTAAAAAGCGTTGTTAATACCGAAACTGGTGCAATGGAAAGGTACTTTGATTCGACAGATGAAACATACGAATCATTTAATACGCAGGGCATGGACGAGAGCAAGATACAAGACGTTAGCATTGAATTACGAGTTGACGAACATATAGCTGGAATAAATGCGATGCTTAATCTACTGGCAACGCAAACAGGGTTTTCAGAAGGTACGTTTTCGTTTGATGGACAATCCATGAAAACGGCTACTGAGGTAATAAGCGAGAATAGCAAGACTTTCAAAAGTAAGCAATCGCATGAAATCATCATTGAAGCAGGATTGCAAGAATTAGTTGAGTCTATCGCTAACATTGCGAAGTTATACGGTATATTCAGCGCACCAGATGACATTGAGGTGTCGGTATCGTTTGACGACAGCATAGCCGAGGATAAGACGGCAATCATATCCAAGCAAATACAAATGGTTACTAATAAGCTAACATCTAAGAAAAAAGCCATTATGAAGATACACGGTATCACTGAGGACGAAGCTGCATTATTAATCGCAGAAATTAATGACGAAAATGCCACTGCTACTGCTGATAGTGTGGATATGTTCGGAACAGGAGGCGGAAATAATGGAACGAATACAAATTAAGAAGCGTAAAGATGCAAAAGGAAACTTATCTAATACAGGAAATTATGATTTTTGCATTGATGGTGAAGAACAAGACATGAAATGGGTTAGAAGTGTGAATGTGCGATTAGATGCGGGGGGTAATCCCGAGGTACAAATAGTAGCGCATCCTAGATATTTGGAATTAGACATAGATGGAGAAATTGAGATAATCACCGATAGATTCTTGGATGATGACTAATGGATAAGCGCAAACTACAGAATCTATCCAAGCCTACTGTAGATGTTTACAACGGTATAGAGGAACAACTACTTATTAACATAGCCGAACGTATAGCAAGGCATAATTCATTGCTTGACGGTGATATCGAAGCGTGGCAGACGCAAGTGTTAAGTGAATTAAACTCATTGAGTGATGATAATGTGAAATTCCTTGCTAGTCAGACGGATAAAACAAAAGATGAGATTGTCAAAATGCTAGATAAAGCAGGTTATGGGTCACTAACAGAAAACGAGGAAATATTGCAAGAAGGTGTTAAAGCAGGACGATTGGATGAGCCACCTAAATTACGTGAGAGTTCAGCGTTAGCTGGGATACTAGCAACATATGAAGCCCAAGCAACTGACAAGATGAATCTAGTTAACTCAACTCTATTAGATCAGTCACAGCAGGCTTATAGAGATATTGTTAACCGTACAACTGGACAAGTATTAGCGGGTGTGTCAACTGGGCAAGAGGCATTAAGGCAGACAGCTAGCGAGTGGGCAGAACAAGGTGTACCTGCATTAATCGATAGAGGCGGAAGACGTTGGAGCACAGAGGCTTATGTGTCAGCGGTGACGCGTTCTACGAGTAATAATATAGCTAACGAAATGCAACTGGAACGCATGGAAGAATACGGATCGGATTTAATCGAAATATCGAGCCATTCAGGCGCACGCAAAAATTGTTTCCCATATCAAGGTAAAGTTTTTTCAAGGAGTGGAGAGCATGGCAATTATCCACCACTTAGTAGCACATCATATGGCGAACCTAGCGGGATAGCGGGCGTAAATTGTGGCCATGTATTTCATGTTTTTATTGAAGGCATATCAGAACGAACTTACGAACAAGGTGACAAAAAAGAAAACGATAAAGTATATGAAGAAAGTCAAAAACAACGCTATCTTGAACGACAGATCAGACATGCCAAACGTGAAGAACGCATGATGGAATCGCTTGGTGATGATGAAGGTGTCAAGGCAGCGCACAGGAAAGTATTAGATAGGCAGAAAAACCAGAGGGAATTCCTTAAATCAAGCGGGCGCACGCGCAGGTATGATCGGGAAGCTATTCACTAGGAGGTCAGTCTTATGAATTTAATGTTTTTGATAGGCTTGCTAATGACTGTTTTCGTTACAATACCCATTGTTGGAATGTTTATTTATATTAAAAAGAAATACTAGGGGTGATGTATTAATGGCAACTAAAAAAGAACTAGAAAGCGAAATAAACGGATTGAAAGAAGAAATCAAAGGGTTGCATCATAATTTCTTTGCTCTTGCTGAGAAAGTGCACAAATTAGAGAAGAAAGAGAAAACGGAGTATTTCGGTTGAATCAGTTAATCCCGTTATGGGAGAAAGGTTTGAGTGATCCGCTATGTGCATATCTGACTAGAAAAGTTAAATTCGTCTTTAAGCATAGACGTTAAACAAGCTTTTTTATTACGCCCATTTTAAAGGCTTGGGGTAAAACTAAGCGTAACCTTAACGCATGAGGTGTAACATGCTAAAAAACATCAATAAGGAGCGAATATAAATGCCATTAAAAGATTTATTAGGCGAAGAATTGTATAACCAAGTAATCGAAAAAGCAGGTGATGAGAAAGTAGCTGTTGTTTCTGATGGTTCTTATTTACCTAAAGAGAAATTTGATGAGAAAAACCAAGAGGCAAAGGACTATAAGAAACAAGTAGAGGAACGCGATGAACAGATAAGCAATTTAAGCGAAAAAGCTAAAGGTAGCGAGGATTTAACCAAACAGATTGATGATTTAAAAGAACAGAACAAAAAGCAGTCAGAGGATTATGAGTCTCAGATTAAACAACAAGCATTCGACCATACTTTAAAAGATGAATTGACCGCTGCCAAGGTAAAAAATCCAAAAGCGGTTAAAGCTCTGTTGGATACCGATACTATTAAGCTAGATGGCGAGAAATTGCTAGGATTAGAGGAACAGTTGAAGGGCATTCAGGAAAGTGACCCATATATGTTCGAGGAAGAAGAAAGCAATGAACCGCCAAAGCCTAGTTTCTCAACAGGACAGCACAATAAGGGCGGGGGCGGAGAACCTGCTAGCTTGCAAGAAGCACTATCACAACACTTTTCACAAAAATAAAAAATGGAGATGATTATGTATGCCAGTAACATTAGAACAAGCAAAAGTCGGCATGGCCGACAAAATAGATCAATTTGTAGTAGATGAGTTTCGCCGAAGCTCTTTTCTGTTAGACCAACTAACTTTTGATGATGCGGTGTCACCAGGAACGGGCGGATCAACCCTTACGTATGGGTACACGCGTCTAAAAACACCGTCAACAGGACAATTCCGTAACATCAATGAAGAATATGAAGCGAATCAAGCAGACCGTGAAAATAAGTTTGTCAACCTTAAAATCTTTGGTGGTTCATTCCAAATTGACCGTGTCATCCAAGATACAAGTGGTCAAATTAATGAAATGAATTTCCAATTACAGCAAAAGGTAAAAGGAGCGTCGAACCTTTTCCATAACACGGTCATTAATGGTGATTCTGGAGCAGACGCTAAGTCTTTTGATGGACTGTCCAAAGCCGTTAATGGCACTTCTACTGATTTGGAAACAGATATTAACATTTCTGATAATACTAGCATGGAGAATAACAAACAGGCATTCATTGATGAAATTGACGGATTCCTGTCCGAATTGGACGGACGGCCAACCATGCTAATGGGTAACAACAAACTGATTACGAAAATTAAATCAGCAGCCCGCCGTGTTGGTTATTTCACGCAAGCAGAAGATGCATTCGGTCGAACAATTGATATGTATGACGGAATACCATTGGTTGACCTGGGTTATTTCTACGATGGTAGTAACTCAGTTCCTATTATAGGAGTAGATAATGGGTCAACTGATTTATATGCTGTTAACCTCGGTTTGGATGGGTTTCACGGAGTATCTCCACAAGGTAATGGAGTTATCAAGACTTATCTTCCAGACTTCGATCGCCCAGGAGCCGTTAAGAATGGGGATGTTGAAATGGTCGCAGCGGTAGCTCTTAAAGCAACGCGGAAGGCAGGTCGTTTGAGCGGAATTCAAATCGCAGGAGTTGATGCATAATGCCTTACAATATGAAAAACGTTCCGGCTAATACTGGAAGAATACTAGGAGAGGACGGCGAGGTTTATAACCTTGTCGATCTCCTTCAAAACGTAGGTGGTGGGAATATGGATCCCAATGACTTTTATAACAAAGAAGAAGTAGATGGTCTTCTAACGGATAAAGCTGATAGTTCTTATGTCGATACAGAATTGGGAAAGAAGGCAAACGCATCGTCTTTATCCAATAAAGCAGATCAATCCATCGTTGATGACTTGATTGCTAGAATCGAAGCGTTAGAAGGTGATTGATATCCCTTACATCGACAAACAATACTACGATGACGATTATCAAGGAAAACCGATTGAAGATGTGGCAGAATTCGAACGTACAGCAAAAAGAGCAAGCGACAATATAGACGAGTTAACAAGCTACTCTATAAAAAACAATCTGCCAGACGTACAAATGGATCTAGTTAAAAAAGCAACCGCGGCAATGATCGAGCATTATGCTTTAAACGGTGGCTATGAAGCTAGTAATCAACCTGGAATGGGTAACGTTAGTATAGGTTCATTTAGCTACAATGCAGGTGATAGCGCAAGTGGTGAAGTTCCTTCTAACGTGGTCGGTTATCTGAAATATAGTGGATTACTTTATAAGGGGATTGGTACGTATGGTTAAGAGTATTCCAAGTCAGTTGTTAATCCACACCATTGAATATGAAGCATTCGCAGGTAATGACGGTTGGGATGATACCTGGGCTGAACCTATCACAATTAAAAACGTTCGTGTTGAGCCAACTAGCAGGTTGCAACGATCTAACAATTCAGAGGGCGCACAGATTAGTCACGTGGTATTTGTGGACAGGGTTAATTCGTCTCATTTTCCCGTTTTCACTATACAATCAAGAGTGATATTCGAAGGTGTATCACGTGAGGTTATTGACGTGAAGCCTTTTTATACATTTGATACGGTGCCGCATCATTATGAAATTGAATTAGGGTGATTACATGCTTAGCGTGAAGGTTAACTTAGGTAATATAGGTGAAACAGTAAGTAAAGCTACCGAATATGGTCAATTCGTGCTAGATGAGGTCATATTAAAAGACAGCAACTACTATATTCCTGAGCACCAAGGATATTTAAGGGATAGTGGCGTAATTCACTCTAAGATTGGTGAGGGAGAATTAAGATGGAGCGAACCATATGCAAGACGACTTTATTACAACCCGCAATACGATTTTAGTACGGATCGCAATCCACAGGCCAGAGGGATGTGGTACGAGTACAGTAAATCACAAAACAGAAAAGACTGGTTGAAACAGGCTGAAAATGCTGTTAAATCAAGGTTGTAAATGTTATAATATAAGTACAGGCTAGGATGTATACACCGAAAAGGGAGTACCCACTCCCTTGCCTGTAAATATATAAATGGGGTAACTGTGGGAGGTTACGATATGAGTAGAACCAAAGACTTAACGGGAATGAAATTCAACCGATTGACTGTGGTTAATTTCTCTCATTCTAACAAATTTAAGAAAAAAGTTTGGGACTGTGTTTGCGATTGCGGCAACCATGCGCAAGCGGTAAGTTCCCAACTCACAAACGGATATACGAAAAGTTGCGGATGTTTGCAAAAAGAGAAAGCCAGAAAAAGTATACGAAATATAATTCCGAAAGAAAACTTTATTGATTTGGCAGGCGAAAAATTCAACCGATTGACTGTTGTTTCGTTTGTCGGAGAAGAAGGAACACACAGGCTCTGGCGTTGTAAGTGTGAATGTGGCAACGAGAGAACTATAAGAGAATACGCTTTTAAAAATGGAAGAACAAAATCTTGTGGTTGTTATAATAGACAAAGATCAAGTGAATATAACACAAAACATGGACAGTCGTATAAAAACAAGAAATTCACACCAGAGTACCAAGCGTGGGCGAATATGGTAAAGCGTTGTACAAACCACAATGCTACAGGATATGAATATTGGGGCGGTAGAGGAATAACCATATGTGATAGATGGGAGCTGTTTGAAAACTTCTTTGCAGATATGGGCAGTAAACCAACAGAAAATCATTCCTTGGATAGAATTGATAACGAAAAGGATTATTCGCCTGACAATTGCAAGTGGTCTGATAAAACAGAACAAGTTATAAACAGAAGAATACCGAAAAACAATTCAACAGGTGCAAAAGGGGTGTATTGGCATAAAACAGCCAATAAGTATCATGCAAGAATTGGCGTTAATGGTAAAACCATAAATTTAGGGTCACACAGAAACTTTGAAGAAGCTGTTAAGGCGAGGGTGGAAGCAGAAGAGAAATACTGGAAGTCATCCTAATGGGTGGCTTTTTATTATGCCTTAAAGAAGGTGATAGCAATAGACTTTTTAGAAATACTCAAAACGTATATAGAAGACTTATCATTCACACCTTCTACTATTCATATTGGGTTGTACAACGAAAACAACAACTCGATCGCCATACGTCCGATGCCTAGTAATATTGATGATCGGTACATGGAGTACGGCAAAGTGTACCCTTTCCAGTTTCAATTATTAGTACATCACAGAGAAAATTTGTTTGCGTACAGCATAACAGAGCAATTAATGAGCCAATTAGATAACCTATCAAGCGGAGCGATTACATCGAGTAATCGCTCTTTTAGTTTGATTTCTTTTCAGTGTACGAATACGCCTAATTTTGTGCAAAAAACAAGCTACGGCGTACTTTGGCAGACAGTTTTTACAGCTGAATTATATATAGGAGGTAATGCATGATGAATACGGGATTTTTATTGCAATCCAAAAACAAATTAGAAATAAACACCAGTCCAAATAATGGTGAAGAGAATTATGCTCGTCTAGCAAAGGGCATATCGAGCATGGAGCCAGACCCGAACGAGGAAATTGATCAAGCTAGTTACTTGGATGGAGATGGTTTCGCAGAAAGTGACGTAACAGGCGCTCAACTAATCGTGTCGTGTGATGGTCATCGCTATTACGGTGACGAGGCGCAGGATTTCATTTACGGGCTGCAGATGGAATTAGGCCCAGCTAGACGGACAACTTTTCGTTTAACACTGCCTGATGGCTCTAAATTTGAAGGGCCAGTTACAGTGGCTAACATTGTTGGCCCTGGTGGAGAAGCTAACACAAAAGGTGAGATTTCCTTTGAATTACACTTTAACGGAAAACCAACCTACGAACCTGCAGAAGTAGTTACAGAATAAGGAGTCGCTAAACGCGGCTCTTTTTTTATTAGGAGGGAAACCATGAAAAAATTTGAAGTCAAAAAGAGTTATGAAGAAGTTGACATCGAAGGCGATATATACCGCATTGATTTGAGCGACAACAAACTAAAAGAACATATTTTAGAAGGTCATAATTTAAAAGAAAAAGCAGATGAAATACTCAATATGCCAAGTGGTTCATCGGTGGAACAGATCGAACAAGGTTTAGAAGAGGTAAAGGCTGTCACCAAGGACGCTACTGACAACTTGCTAGGAGAAGGTGCGTTTGACGTTATTTATCCCAAAACAGGCGAGTCTGTAAACGTTATGGCTGACACACTTTTTCAAGTGATTGATTACCTGAATGAAAAACGCGAAAAAGATAACGAAAGCAAGAAAGCGAAATACACAAAAAAGAAAAAGAAATAGCCTATGTTACTTACTGAGTTTATAGAGGACAAATTCAAATATGGTAGATGCGTACTGCATGTAGATATGGCTTATGACAACATTCTAAGGCTGTTTGACTTGTTTAGGGATGATTCATTTAATCAATATGATCAGATTGACATAGGTCTTGAAATGCTTCTACACGACTACGACAAAATAGAAGATTTAGCACTAGATAAGAAATACGAACTGTTTAAATTTATATTACTTGAATTTATTGACATTGATCTTGATAAACCACAGGAACAATCGGGAGAAAAACAAGAAAAAATATATGACTTTGACATTGACGCGGATAGAATCTACGCGTCTTTTTTAATGGATTACAAAATCGATCTAATGGATCTACAGGGTGAATTGCATTGGAAGAAATTCTTTGCACTTTTTGAAGGATTAAGTAGCGAAACACCATTCCAAAAAGTTGTTGGTTATCGTACTGCAAAAGCTCCGAAAGAAACCAAACACAACAAAGAACAACGCAACAACATTAAAAAGTTGAAACAAAAATACGCGTTGGAGCAAAAAGAACAAAACGCAGATGACGTATTTAACGACATGATCACGGCATTTGGTGGCACTCAAAGTTAGGAGGTGATCACTATTTCAGACGGCTCAATAAAGATAGATACGAAGATAGATCAGTCAGGTATCGACAGTGGTGTAAAAACCATGCAATCCAAGCTAAACGGTACCGCATCTAAGTTAAAAGGCGCAGGTACTAAGATGTCAGCAGCGTTCACGGCTCCAATTGTCGGATTAGGAGCGGTGGCATTCGCGGCGGCGGACGACATGGAAAAAGCCTATAACAACATACGAGCGGGCACAGGCGCGACAGGAGATGAACTGGAAGAACTACAAGACAGTTTCCGCGATGTATTTAAGGATGTGCCACAAAGCGCGGATGAAGTAAGTAATGTCATGGCAGACGTTAATACTGCAACGGGCGCAACTGGCGACACACTAAAGGAATTAACAACAGCTACATTAGACGCAGCAAGAGCTTACGACATAAACGCTGACACATTAACAGGGAACGCAATGGAAGCGTTGAATCGTTGGAACATTGAAGCCGAAGACGGTGTTCTTGCAATGGACAAGCTGGCAGTCGTTGCCGAAGATACAGGTACTGATATGGATAAATTAGCGGGTTTGATATCGCAGCATAAAGGCACACTTGAAGGCTATGGCATGAGTTTCGAGGAATCGGCTGTATTTATGGGCGAGATGGAAAAAGCAGGTTTTGACGTTAACGGCGTTGTTCGTGAAATGCGGTCTAGTATGGAGCGTTTAGCCGAAGATGGGAAAGACCCTGCCGAAGCATTCGAAACACTTTCCAAAGAAATGATGGAAGCAGAAACACAGGCAGAAGCTACCGCAATTGCACAAGAAGTATTCGGTTCTCGCTCGGCAGACGTCGCCGGAGCTGTTAGAGACGGGACATTTGATATTGAGGAAATGGCAGCAGGATTAGACGATGCAGGCGGAACGATAGAAGAAGTTGGCGAGGATACCATGACAATGGGTGACAAATTCTCGCAGCTTAAAAACACTGCACAAGAGGGATTAGAGCCACTAGGAGAGATCCTCATGGAGTTGGCTGAACAAGCGATCCCACCACTAATGGATGGCATAGAGTTGTTAGTCGAGTGGTTTCGGGATTTATCACCAACCGCGCAAAAGCTAATTGTTGTAATCGGAGGAATCGTTGCAGCAGTTGGCCCACTACTCGTTATGCTCGGCATGATGATACCTGCCATAACAGCCGTTATAGGAATAATTGCCAAAGTTGGCGCGGCTATTATGTTGCTTGCCAACCCTATAACTTGGATTGTTGCGGCAGTAGCGGGAATCGTTGCGTTAATTATTGTTTATTGGGATGAGATATGGGAAGTCACGAAAACCGTTTTCACAGCTATTGGTGAGTTCTTTGTTGAGGTTTGGGATCAATTTGTGGAATTATTCACAACAAGTCTAGAGTGGATAAAGGAGATATGGAATACCGCATGGACTTGGGTAAAAGAGACCACGGTAACTGTATTCAATGCAATAGCTGACTTTTTCAGCATGATTTGGGAAACCTACGTTACGATTATCACAACTTATATAGAAATTGTGCAAACTGTCATTTCCACAGTATGGAATTTTATTAAAGACACAACAGAAACTGTCTGGAATGCGATAAGCAACTTTTTCTCAAATATATGGGAAAGCATTAGTAATACGTTTACAACAGTCACGTCAGCAATAAGTAACATTATTTCAACTGTCTGGAATACTATTTCAAGCGTTACATCGTCTGTATGGAATGCCATAAGTGGCGCCATATCAGCAATAATAAGCGGAATTTCATCTACGATATCAAGCGTATTCAGCGGTATTCAGTCGGTCATTTCGACGATATGGAACACAATTTCTAGCATTACATCTTCTATATGGAACGGAATTACCAGTACAATAAGCGGAATCATAAACGGAATTAGTTCCACTGTGTCAAGCGTATTTAATACGATCAGCGACACAATTAGCGGAGTATGGGATACTGTTTCGAATAAAACGAGCGAAATATGGGATGGAATAGTTGACGCTATAAAAGGCGCAATTAATGGCGTTATTGGTGCTATAAATGGAATGTTGAATGCGATAGGAGATATTAGCATTGATCTGCCGAGTATGCCAGATTGGGTTCCTGGCGACATTGGTGGCGGTTCAATAAGTTTTCCTAGCATACCGAATATACCTAGTCTGGATGTTGGTACTAACTTTGTAGCGCAAGACGGACTGGCTATGTTACACGCAGGTGAGGCAGTTGTGCCGAAAGAATATAACCCTGCTGCGGGTGGTAGCGGTGACGGTATCAAAGTAGGTAACATTATAATTGATGCCAAGAACGTGAAAGAGTTTAACGACGTTGTGGAAATTGTTAAAAACTTCAAGCAAACGGTGAGAAAGGGGTGAGAGAGTGGCTGTTATAAGATTTGAACCGGAGTTAATCCACGTTAGACAAGGAAATGTAGTCCAGTATGAAGGTGAACCTATAGTGACTGGTGCTGATCCGACATACAGGAGCGAAATGTGGTTTGATGTAGATGAAATTTTAAAAGTCATTAACTCATCTACAGAAAGTATAGAGGCCTACTTTTCTATGGTTGTTAGAGTAGAAGGGCGTTTTGTTTTTGGGGTTTTATACGATCCGCCCGATCCGCAAAACATACTATCTTATTACCCTACACAAGTAAGTCATGATGCGGAGTCCACAGGGGTGCACGAGATACCCTTTAACAGTTTTTGGACTCGTGAAACACTAGGAGAAAGAGCGTCATTAAGAGAAGCTATAGACCAAGGTGTTGTGGGTTTTAATGTGTATAGCGGGATTCATTATCCCGAGTCAGAAGCGATTGACGTTGCGATTGAAATAGAAGGGGATTGGGATAACCAAACCCCCTCAATTACTTATCCGATAGGTGGTGTCATGCGTAACATCAATGAACCTATAGAATTGTTATGGGTGCATAATTCCCCGCTTTTGCAAACAGAGTATCATATCAGATATCGCGAAAAAGGGACGTCAGATTGGATGACTGTATCGGGTTCATCTGGGTCAAAAACATATAGAATACCTGCTAATTCGTTGAATATTGGTGAATATGAATGGCAGGTCAGAACGATTAGTGAGTACGGATTTGAAAGTTCATGGTCAAGCATGGGCGTTTTTGGTGTAGGTGATCTAACTCCAGACCCAGTAATAATAGAACCAGGCGATGTAGTGCCTGTATCTGATTTGAAAGTTGTTTGGGAATCTGAAAATCAAGAGGAATATCAAATTGAGTTAGTATCTCCAAATGGCGTGGTTTGGACAAGCGGTTGGTCTAATTCAGACACGGAGGATAGTGTTGATGGGATACTCCAAAATGGAATTCCATACACAATTCAATTACGCGTTCGAGCAGTAGATAATCTGTGGTCGGCTTGGGTCAGTCATTCGTTTACAGTTGATTACACAGAACCTGCTAAGCCTGAATTTACATTTGTTAATGATAACGAAAAGTCTACCATAACAGTTTACATTGACAATCCAACGCCAACCGGAACAGACCCAGACGTTATAAGTCAGAATTTATACAGGCGCACAGGAAACACTGATTGGATCAAGATAGCAGATTCTTTAAATGCTAATGACTACTTTGTCGATTATACACCTGCCAGTGATACGGTTTATGAATATTATGTGAACATTCGTGGAGATAACGAGACGAATGCCGATAGTGATGTTTTTAATGCTTTAGTAAAGGTTAAGCGTGCGATACTATCTATTGCAAATGAATTAAATAAATCGATTCGGCTGGAAAGAGTTAGGACAAGATCCGGAGGCAATAACTACAATGCTACAACACGGATCTTTGCGGGTAGAAGGCTTCCAGTAACAGAATTCGGTGAATCAGTAGAGGGCACCCTTGATATAGAATGTCTAGTAAATCAAGATGAATTTGATTTACTGCTAAATCTAATAGAAAGAAATGAGACTATGCTTTACCGTGATGGGAGAGGGAGAAAGAAATACGTGACCATTTCAAACATATCCATTAATGATGAATTTATAAACCGTTATTCGGTCGAATTACCTTTATCAGAAGTAGATTACAACGAGGCGATAGTATGATAGATCTTAGCAGAGATGGGTATGCGCACGATCAAGTTAGAAACATGCTTCACATGCGGAAGGGTTCAAGAAAAGTACGGTTCCGATATTTTTTGCTAGATCAAAACGAAAATGAAATATTAGAGTTAGATAATGTTGAAGGCGGATCCGTTGAAATGGCTTCATTATCTGATTTAAAACGGTCAGCCAAATTTAGTATGAAGGAACCAGAGGGTTACGACATCGACTATAACAGTGATCGAATACAGGTATTTGTGGAATTTAAAATGCCAACTGAATATGAGCAGAATATAGTTGATGACGATGAGTGGTACTTTATATCACCAGGATTCTACACCGACCAAACCCGAAAGATGGTCATGACGAAAAAAGAAGGCGGTTGGGTATCGTTTTCTTTGGGCATTTTCCTGCTATCGTCACCAACTCAGGTAGAAGAAGGTAAGTCAGTGTACCGTGATATAGAGGCTTATGATAAATTGTTAATACTACAAGAAGATAAAGTGACAGATAGGTATACTATCAGCGCAGGAACAAGCTATTATGATGCTATGGTTGATATTTTAGAAAGTGCTGGCGCGGATAAAATTAACATCGAAAATGACGATAAGGTGATTAATAACGATAAAGAGTGGGATCCCGGTACTGAAAAGTTGCGTATTCTAAACGACCTAGTAAGTGATTTGAACTTTACACAATTATGGGTCGATGAATACGGATACTTCAGAACATCGGGCTATCAGTCACCACAGAATGCGCCAACAGACTATATCTATGAAGATGATGAACTGTCGGTAACGCTAGAAGGCATGGAAGAGGAATTGGATTTGTTCGATCTGCCAAATGTTTTTAATGTTGTTGTGGCTAATCCTGATACAGAGGAAGAATTTACATCCATTGTCGAAAACACGAATCCTAATCATCCGCGTTCGATACCTCGTTTAGGTAGGCGCGTAGTTAGGTTTGAGGAAAAGGACGATATAGCAGATCAAGATTCGTTGGATGGACACGTTGAGAGGTTAGCTTCTAATGCATCTCAAATATACGGAAAAGTAAAGTTTGATACGGCTATTATGCCATTCCATAGCTATTCTAATGTGATTAGAGTTCGTAACTCTGTATTAGGCATTGATCATAAATTCGCTGAAACGAGTTGGAGTATTGATTTGGAGGCAGGTTCCGATATGTCGCATGAAATGCGCAGGGTGGTGAGTCTTGTATAATGTTAAACTCTACTGAATTTAGGGATTTAATCCGCGATATAGTCCAGGAAGAAATGGGTAATCAGGCGCGATTTAAAATAGGAACAATTGCAAGTGCACACGAAAAGCCAACAGTCACTTTTGCAGGGGAAAGTCAACCAAGCGGAAAAGGGTATAGTTTTTTAGAAAGCTACACCCCTTCGGTTGGTGACCGAGTTTTGCTAACAAGAACAAAAGGCACGTATGTAATATTAGGTAAGTTGGTATCTACAGTTGCTATGGGATAGGAGGGGTAATATGAATAATGTGTCAACAGAACCAATCAAGCGCACCGTGTTAATTCAGTTATTTCACGTATCCTCTAATTACTCGTTTATAAGTCCTGTTCAGTCTCTAGAAAAGGCAGAGGAGCGTAAAGGATGAATCAAATTACATTAAAGCGTGGCGATACCGGAATAGGGCTGCGCGCTACATTATCGAATGAAGCAGGGAACGTGGATTTAACAGATGCCAACGTTCTCTTTTTTATGGGCAAACACGAGATCAAAGCAGGTATTCATGATGCGGAAGGTGGTGTAGTGAATGTCACATTCAATCGTAATCACACAAGTAAAACAGGCATATTTAGAGCTGAATTTGAAGTGACTTATTCAGATGGCAGAGTAGAGGCATACCCAAATGATGATTATGTTCAGATTAGAATCATGAAGGATTTAGGAGGGAATTAGCATGGCGGACTTAAATGTTGAGTTAAAACGCGCATTAGATGGGCCTGCTCCACAACATAAGGTTGCAGGTCAAGAGGAATTAGAAGTTACCGAGGGTTCTGATGGGCATTTACACGTAAAAGACTCAGAATTATTAAACAAGCTAAATGAGTTAGACAATATCAAGGAAACGCAAGGGCAGATAATCGACGTTTTACGAAGCACAAATGAAAGTTTGCTAGAAACAAATGAAAAGCTAAGTAGTGTTATTGAGGATGGTAGGTTACAAAGTGATACTCAACTAACTGGGAGTAATGTTGAGGATGGTATTCCAGTTCAAGTGGAGAAAGATTTTATAGAAATCACCGTCTCTGCTCAGGATATACCTGCTGAGTCAGATAAGGTTTTTGATGTGTATTCCAATCCAGGGGAAATTTGGACATTGCAACGTTTTGGGTATGATTGTGGCAGAGATACTGATGCGACAGGAGGTCATGCAGTTTGGGTTTATCACGGTGAAGGGAGCAGTACTGAAAGGTTTATTTTGAGTATAGGCAGAGATAATAATAACTTTTTGCGAGGTGCGATTCCAGGGAGAAGAGAAGGTTCTTATGCGGGAGAAACAAATCCCGATAGTAACTATGAATTAGTAGAAACTTTGAGGGGAACGACAGTTTTAAGTGATAAATTACCTATACGAATCAGGTATAGAAATTACGGAGATAAGCCCATGCCCAACGCATTATTTAAACTATTTTTCTTAGTTGAGAAGGTGGGAGAGTAGATGACTACAAAAAGTAAAGAAATAGGCGACACTTGGGAAGATGAATTAGGTAATAAATATAAAGTGATTGATAAGCTTGACACGGTTGTCATTTCCGAATCAGTCGGGGAATTGACAGAGGAACGGGAATAGATTACTCAACTAACGCAACGTCTATAGTTGAGGAATTAAAAGAAGGATTTTGTCCTCTTTTGTCGAATAGGTAGATAGGAGGGGATAAAATGACACTAGATCCGAAGCCAGAAAAATATGAAGTAAAAAAGAAAACTTGGGAAGACCTTAACAATTCACTCAATTTTTACTTTACAAAGGGGCAATTTGATCGTCCGTATTTCATTGTGAATTTTAATGAATACGAAATGTCAAAGGAAGAAATTATTGAAGAGGCTGAAACTAAAGGGTATAAAGTAACAGAGCATAAAAACGACCTGTTGAGGTTCGAATAAATAATAATTAAAAAAGCATCTCACACGAGGTGCTTTTTATATGGGGGGAACAGGGCTATTGTAGTAGCCCCTGCCACGTCCACGGAGTCATGTGGGCGTGGTATTTATATTTATACGAGATATGTCTGAATGTTTAAGGGGGTCAGTATGGCAGACCAAGAGGTGGAGGACATGAAAGAATTCATGGAAGTGCTCACAGATGTCAAAGTCAGCATGGCAGAACTAAACGGAAAGATCGATCAACTCACGGATATGAAGGAAACGCTAGCTGAGACGAAAAAGACAGCAGATGATGCGAGTTATCGATCTTTAGAAAACGAGAAAGACATCCAAGATATACAGTCTAATAACAGAAAAACTACAGTAGCACTCATAACAGTTGTGGGTGCTTTTGTGTTTCAAATTTTATTCTTTTTACTGACATTTAATTTTTAGAGGAGGTTTTTATATGAAGCAAAAACTAAACAAAATAAATAACAAATGGGTGCGCCTGGCTGTATTTATCATTGTAGCAATTAACTCTGCTGCAATGATTTTTAATGTGCAGTTATTGCCGTTTGACAATGATCAGATTGTAGCCGGAGCATCGGTTGTGGCAATGGTTTTATCTGAAGTCTGGAATCATTACCAGAACAACAATTACACCTCAGAAGCAAAACGCGCTCAAAAATATTTAGATGCTGAAAAGGAGACTAAATAATGGTCAAAACACAAGACGTAAGAAACCAAATGCCAGGTGGAAACAGCAAGCGAAATGTATCACAAATTAAAAACATTGCAAGGCATCACAGCGCCACTACAGCAGGCACGGCGCAATCATTTGCCGACTATCATGTTAATCATCATGGATGGGGTACAAGCGGCTATCATGAGGTTATATTGCGCGATGGTACTGTACAGATAGCTTATGATGATAATGTGGTAACAAATGGTGTTGGTGGTCACAATACACCGACTTATCACATTTGTGTGGTTGGGAGTGGCTCATTTACGGACAAGCAAGAAGAAGCATTCGAGGAGCGCGCTAGGGATGCAATGAGCCGTTTTGGCCTATCTGCTAGTGACGTGTTAGGTCATAATGAATTTTCTAACACAGGCGGATATAGTCACAGCTCCAATGCTTGCCCTGGCATTAACATGAATACAGTGCGCGGTTGGTTAGGCGATCCTTCACCAAAACAAAAAGTAAAATCGTCCACAACAACCTGGTATCTATCAAGTGGAGATCGAGGATCAGAAGTTAAAGACATGCAGCAAGACCTAATCAACTTGGGTTATGATTTAGGGAGTTACGGTGCTGACGGTGTGTATGGAAACGACACTAAAAAAGCAGTAACGCAATATCAGCGTGATAATAACCTGCAGGTTGACGGAATTTACGGAGTTGAAAGTCGTGGGGCTATGTCATCCGCTAGGTCTGTTGGATCGTCTAGCAACCTACCTAATGAGACTTATTGGGTTAAGTCGCCGATATTTAACGGTAGCGGTGTAAGGGCAGTGCAAGAAGCACTAGCAAGTATTTACTTTTATCCAGAAAAGGGTGCTAAAAATAATGGCGTAGATGGTTGGTACGGAAATAAAACAGCAGATGCAGTAAGGCGTTACCAGTCAACTAAATCTAACCTTGTGACTGATGGAGATTATGGCCCGAAGACAAAAGCGGAATTGGAAAAAGATATTTAAATAAAATAACAGTACATTGATTATTCTATAAAAGCCTACCTCACGGAAATGGGGTAGGCTTAATATTATTTATTCTTCCAACACTTTTATGATCCCGCTTCCGCAATAGGGGCATTTCAATATTGCACTTTCTTCATCCTCTATTATCTTTTCTTTACAGTTCATACATTGAGCTAATGCCATTTATGCCACCTCATATCCTATGATATCCATATCCTCATCATCTGAATAAATTGGTTCTATCTCAAATTCTTCCTCACTTGCTACCATGTTATATTCCCCTGTACATATCCAACAGTTATTAAATTTTTCTCCATTCCATCCGTGCAAAGCATATACGGTTCCGTCAATTTCCACTAAATCAATATCCTTATCGTTCCACCAAGTTCCAACATTTTTAAAGTTTGTCATTTTAATTTCCTCCTAATTTTTATTTGAGAGGCCGAAGCCCCTCGTTTTATATCTTATCTACACTTACAGGCTTATCCCAATCCTCTACCATTTCCTGCTCATCTTCTATTAGATCCCAGTTCTCAACAACTTCCCATTCAACTTCATATTCGTTGCCTTCTCGGTCGATTCCGTGAGCTTTGTAAATTGGCGTTTCGTCAGCAAGACCATCGATGTATGCTTGTTGCGTAAGTGCTATTTCTGTTGTAACGACTTCCTGAGTTCGTTCTGCTAATTTATCACCGCCGTTATTAGCAGCGCCTGTGCTTGTTGCTCTTGTTCCCGTTACCCCTCTAATCGCCCCGTGTTGTTTTTTTGCTCCCTCGAATTCTCTTATGCTTTCTAAACTGTTTGCGAAAATGTCTTCCATTTTATTTCCTCCTTTAATTTGTGTTTCCTAACTTTCTATACTCTTAGTGTATCATGTCTTGTCATGACATGCAAGTGTTTTATTTATTTTCTTTTATATATTTTTCAATCCACAATCTTATGAGCGCTGATGGATTCTGGGCATTTGATTTTGCTATGTCTTGAAACTCTTTCCTTAAAGACTCAGGTATTCTTGCTTGAACATGTACGCTTTTTTCGGTCATGATGATCAATCCTTTCTTTTTTTACAAGGGAGGTAAACATTATGCTCCTTTTAGTACATCGTTTCTTTTTTGTTGCAAATAAACTTTAGCTTTACCTATTTTGATTTGCATTGCCTTGGTAGCTCCCTCGATATTTTGCGGAGTTGCCTTTGCCATAAGTACATCAACGTCGATGACTGGTGTGTTTTTGTTATGCTCTTTAGCTTTTAAAGATAACTCTTTATATTGCTCCAACGCACTTTTGAAATTATCAAGCTGTAACTGGTAACGGTCTGTTTGGCCTTTAGCTTCTTTCCAAGCCATCTTAAGTGCTTCACTTAGATACTCACTAACTTTCCCACCATGATTATTTTGACCCCATTTTGCGATTTCCCAAGCTCTCTTCATAATGTTTTTCATTTTTATTTCCTCCCTTGTTTGACTGTAAATAAATTATATCATGGTTTGTCATGACGGTCAAGGGATAAGCGAAAACTTTTTAAATTTATTTTCAAACAAAAGAAAAAGACCGCTATTGCGATCTATAATGCCTTGATGTTTTCTTACTATTTAATTTACCGCATACAATGCAGCGATCATCATATATACTAAACCTGTGTTTTTTAAATACTTTGCAGTCAATGATCCATCTAAATTTCATACTTTACCTCCATTGGTCACCACATTGGTCACCGATTAGTCGAAATGAATTGAAACAAACTAAAACTAAAACACACTATTATATAGAAGGAACGCATTTATATAGTGTTTCCATTATCGATTGAAACATGATAAAATGATTCTTATCGGTTTCCTAAACCATGCGTCGCAGGTTCGAATCCTGCCGGGGCCACTTTCAATGCATGTTACCTACCTTGATTTTAGAAAACTTGGCATTGGCCAAGCCCCTAGGCGAATGTTCTAGCCCGCACTTATGCAGTAGGAAAATCTAAACGCTCCTATCTGCCAAGAAATAATTCATTTCCTTATTTAATCCCATAGATTTACAACAAGAGAGGATGTACTGATTATGAGTCTTACGAAAAAAATTCTTATCGCCCTTATTTTAGGGGGTATTGTTGGTATAGGTTTTACCTTTGCACCGTCAGAAGTATTTTCGCCTATTGACACGTATGCATTAACGCCGGTTGGGCAAATATTTTTAAACCTGATCATGATGATTGTTGTACCGATTGTGTTTGTATCTATCGTCTTAGGTACAGCTGGTTTAGGTGATCCAACAAAGCTTGGAAAAATCGGGTTGCAGACGATTGGTTTTTATTTAGTTACCACTGCAGCAGCATTAGTTATTGGGCTTGGGGTGGCTTATGTGCTTCAACCTGGTACGGAGGGAACATTTGATGTAGAAAACGCGAATTTTGAAGCAGAATCCACCCCACCGGTCATGGAGACGCTGATCAATATTATTCCGGATAACCCAATTGAAGCACTTGCCACCGGGGATATGTTGCAGATTATTGCCTTTGCTATATTCATTGGAATAGCACTTGCCTTTCTGGGTGAGAAAACGGCTGGAATTTATCGGTTGTTTGAACAGGTGAATGAGATTTTGATTTGGCTGGTTAATGTTATAATGAAAACAGCACCATACGGGGCGTTTGCTCTGATTGCATCAGCGATTGGTAGTGCTGGTTTGGATGCAGTTGGGTCCATGGCGATGTATATGGTTGCGGTGGTATTAGCATTAATTATACATGCGGCTGTTACGTATAGTTTGGCAATTTGGGGAATTGGAAAGGCAAGCCCAATTAAATTTTATAAAGGGTTTTTCCCTGCCATGTCAGTAGGATTTAGTACGTCCAGCTCCAGTGCTACGCTACCTATTTCCATGAAAACGGCTCAGGAAAGTTTGGGAGTCAAAAAGTCTATTAGCAGCTTTGTCCAGCCATTAGGTGCAACTATTAATATGGATGGAACCGCTATTATGCAGGCTGTTGCAACTGTGTTTATTTCTCAAGTCTATGGTATTCCATTAGGTTTCACTGAAATTATCATCATTATATTAACTGCAACACTCGCAAGCGTAGGAACAGCAGGAGTTCCGAGTGTAGGATTAATCATGCTTGCTATGGTATTGCAGCAAATTGGCTTACCGGTAGAGGGGATTGCATTAATTATCGGTGTTGACCGCTTACTGGATATGCTTCGTACATCCTTAAATATTACAGGGGATGCAACAGCCGCATATATCATCTCGGAAAGTGATAAGCGTAAGGAAGCGAAAACAGCTCAATCCACAAAATAATTAGAAAGAGCCCGCACTTATGCAAACAGGAAATTCTTCCTTGCTAAACAAAGACCGCCTTTATCGATAAAGGCGGTCTTTGTTAATAGTTAGGCTTTTAACAATCGTCAGTCGGTTATCACCTAAATATAAATTGGCTAGTTTTATCAGTATTTGTCCTATGCTACTCGAGCGAATCACTTTAAAAATGTCACTAAATGTTCTAAAATGGAAAATACGTTACCAAAATGTTTAAAAAATTTGTTTTTGTAATCGATTGCAATTTTATAAAAGAGGTGATTGGATGGAACTACAAAAAATTTCCGCAAGACAAGGGAATCATAATTTGCAAAACTATGAGAAAATGCGTGAGACGTTTAACTGGGAGGATATACAAAAGAACTTCAGCTGGAATGAAACGGGCAAAGTAAATATGGCGCATGAAGCGGTAGACCGCCATGCGCAGAATCCTGATAAAAAGAATCAAGTTGCTTTATCCTATTCTGCTCCGGACCGGGAAGAGGATATAACATTTGAGCAACTTTCCATTTCCAGTAATCGATTCGCAAACGTATTGAAAAAATACAATGTAAAAAAAGGGGATCGTATTTTCTTATTTATGCCGAGAATTCCAGAGTTCTATGCGGCTTTTTTTGGGATATTAAAAACTGGTGCGATTGCAGGACCCTTGTTTGAAGCCTTTATGGAACAGGCCATTCGTGATCGCCTTCAGGATAGTGAAGCCAGTGTGCTTATTACGACCCCAGACTTATTAGGCAGAGTGCCGCAAGAGGATCTACCGGATCTTGAAAAAATCATCCTCGTTGGCGATCACAATGAAAATTCGGATACGTATATAGATTATCAGGAGGAAATGAAATCGGCATCGCCAGATTTTGCGATCGAATGGGTTGAATTAGAGGATGGCATGCTGATTCATTATACATCTGGTTCTACTGGGAAGCCTAAGGGTGTTTATCATGTACACAATGCGATGATTCAGCAATATGCTACCGCTGATTGGGTGCTTGATCTTAAAGAAGGCGATGTCTATTGGTGTACCGCAGATCCTGGTTGGGTTACCGGGACAAGCTACGGCATATTTGCCCCATGGCTAAAAGGGGTTACGAATGTTGTCCGCGGTGGTCGTTTTACACCGGAGGACTGGTATGGCACACTCGACAAATATAACGTAAACGTATGGTATACAGCACCGACAGCATTAAGGAAGCTTTTAAGTGCCGGTGAAGAGGCTGTGAAAAAGCATGACTTATCATCCTTAAGACATATGCTGAGTGTTGGTGAACCGTTGAATCCAGAAGTTGTTACATGGGGATTAGATGCATTTGGTTTGCGTATCCATGATACATGGTGGATGACGGAAACGGGTGCACAACTTATTGTGAACCTTCCGTCAGAAGAGATTCGTCCAGGATCAATGGGTAAACCGATTCCTGGAATAGAAGCTTCCATTGTTGATAATGAAGGAAATGAAGTCCCACCAAATCAAATGGGGAACTTGGCCATTAAAGAGGGATGGCCGGCGATGATGCGTGCCGTTTGGAATAACCCAAGCAAGTTTGAAAGCTATTTTATAAATGGCTGGTATGTATCAGGAGACAGTGCCTATAAAGATGAAGATGGTTACTTCTGGTTCCAGGGTCGTTTGGACGATGTGATTAACACTTCGGGTGAACGCGTTGGTCCGTTTGAAGTAGAAAGTAAGTTAATTGAACACCAGGCTGTTGCAGAAGCAGGTGTGATTGGAAAACCACACCCAGAGCGCGGAGAAATTGTTAAAGCATTTATTACATTAAATGAAGGCCATGAGAAATCCGATGAACTGTTAGAAGAGGTTCGCCAATTCGTAAAAACAGGACTAAGTGCACATGCTGCACCACGAGAGATGGAATTTACGGATAGCATTCCCAAAACACGTAGTGGTAAAATCATGCGCCGCCTCCTGAAGTCATGGGAGTTAGGCTTACCTACAGGAGATACATCGACGTTAGAGGAATAGGGAGTATAAAACTTTGATTTTCGTCATCTTATTGGCTGGCGGAGGTCGAAGTTTTTCTTTATGCAGATCGGAAACGATAAAATATTCTTACTGCATACATGCAGCTAGAAGTAGCTTAAGAATGGAGAGGAAAAAACAAGCATGAATTATGTTGATGAGGCAGATGATCCTGTTCATATATATCCAAGAACATCCATTCTGATGCAGCCTGGTGACATCATTTATTCGCATAAAACGGGGTTGTCTTCATTTATCGTTGGACATGAAGGGATCGTTGGCGAGGATTTTAAAATTTACCATGTAAATAGCAGAGGCAGATACGGCCACTCCGATAGTATGCCCATCTACCTCAGCAGACATAAAAAAGGGGAGAAGCTAACCATATTAAGAAATAAAGATGCCGAGATTGCTAGACAGGCTGCCAAATGGGCAAAAAGAAATATTGAAAATGTGACAAGGTATACGTATTCGAGAAACCTGGCAGATGTAGAAAGGAACTATTGCTCTAAATTCGTTTGGCAGGCTTATTTTTATGGAAGTGAAGGGGAAATTGACCTCACTGATCGGGGGAGTGAGGTCAATGTAAAGCGCTATATAACACCAACGCATATTTATCGGAATTTGGTGGTGATTGGGCACTTTACGAACAACTTGTATCATCGGTGAAAATTGTACAATTCGACGTGAGAGCTGGACCGTAAACACATAACATCTCAATCACTTTTTTAAAAGATAAGAAAGCATATCATCTTATTCCTTATGCTGTAATATCTTCCGCCGGACCGAAAATTTCAAAGTGGAGGTCCGTATCTGCTACATGATAGTTTCTTAAGTTTTGGTAAACGGTACGCATGAACCCTTTTGGCCCACAGAAGTAAAAAGCAGCGTCATGTGTTGGAAGAATGTTTGCTAGCCATTCGTAATCAATATGTCCTTCTTTATCATAAACGTCTTCTGCAGATGGACTGTCATATACGGTATAGCTTGTAACTTGATCATGGGTTTGTGTAATTTCCTGTACACGTTCTTTCATCGCATGGATATTACCGGATTTCGCGGCATGAATAAAGACTACTTCACGATTTGGCTGTTCTTTAATCACTGTTTCAAGCATACTAATCATCGGTGTTAGTCCCACACCACCACTCATTAAAATTAATGGCCTTGTATCTTCTTGATCAAGAACGAAGTCCCCAGATGGTGCGCTAATCGGTAGAATGCTTCCTTCTTCCATTTTTGCATGCAAGAAATTAGATACGATACCTGCAGGATTATCACCCATTGGATCTTCGCGTTTTACGCTGATTCGATACATGTCTTCTCCAGGTGCGCAAGATAGGCTATATTGACGTAAATGCGTATAAGGTTGCCCCTCAATAGTAGCTTTTACGGTAATATATTGGCCTGGTTGATAGGCAGGAAAGGCTTTCCCATCTTCGGGTTCTAAATAAAATGAGGTAATAACATCACTCTCTACTACCTTTTTCATTACTTTAAAGTTACGGAAATCAATCCACCCGCCGGGACTATTTTGAACCGCTTTATACATTTCTTTTTCAACGTTGATAAATACATCCGCGATAACACCATAAGCCTTTTCCCAAGCATTGATGATGTCATCAGTAGCAGCATCTCCCAGCACATCTTTGATCCCTAATAATAAATATTTTCCAACGATCGGATAATGTTCTGGCTTAATATTCAGGCTTTTATGCTTCTGAGCAATTTGTTTCACTACCGGTAAAATTTCTTCCAGGTTATCAATATGCAGGGCTGCTGCGTACACCGTGTTTGCAAGCGCTTTCGGTTGATCCCCTTTTCGCTGATTTGTCAGGTTAAAAATGTTTTTTAATTCCGGATGATCTTCAAGCATGAGTTCATAAAATCGTTTTGTTATTGCATTCCCATGTTCTTGCAAAACTGGTACAGTTGCTTTTACAATGTCTCTCGTTTCTTTGTCTAATCCTACAGTAGTTTCAGTTGTCATAACAATGCACTCCCTTAAAGTAATTAAACATGTATTTCGTATACATGTTTATTGTATATGAAATGTAACAACTGTATCAATAGTATAAACGAGTTCTGTGTTACAATATTGTGAATAGATGTGTACAAGGAGAATTTAAATGCAATTAAAAAAATATACCGATTACGCATTACGCGTACTCATTTTAACTGGAATGAAACAAGATGGAGCGTTAGCGAGTATAAAGGAGATTTCTGAAGTATATAATATTTCCCAGCATCACGTAGGGAAAATTGTTTTTGAGCTAAATAAAATGGAACTTTTGGAAACAATCAGAGGAAGGAATGGGGGCATTCGACTGGCAAAACCAGCTGAGGAAATCAATGTCGGCCTCATTGTAAGACAGCTTGAAAATGACTTTGCTTTATTGGAGTGTTTTGACCATGGCACCAATCACTGTGTCATATCTCCAGGCTGTACGTTGAAACATGCACTAAATAAGGCGCTTCATGCATTTTTCCAGGTGCTTGATCAGTATACGATAAAAGACTTAGTAGCGAATGAAAGTGAATTGCGTGAACTGATGGGAATGAAATAATAAGTTTCGATCCTGTACAAATGGGAATACTCATTATGTAGACGTATTAAAAGGAGCGGATTATTTATGGGTAAGAAAATAGCAACCGTCATCACAGATTTATTCGAGGATGTTGAATATACAGATCCAGTCAAGGCTTTTAAGGATGATGGACATGAGGTTATTACAATTGAAAAGGAAAAAGGAAAAGATGTAACAGGAAAAAGTGACGACACAAAAGTTACCATTGATCAGGGGATCGATGACGTAAATCCGAGTGATTTTGACGCATTATTTATTCCAGGTGGTTTCTCACCGGATCAATTACGTGCAGACGACCGGTTTGTAAAATTTGCCAAGCATTTCATGGATGAGAAGAAACCTGTCTTCGCTATTTGCCATGGACCACAATTATTAATCACAGCAAAAACGTTAGAAGGCCGTGATGCAACTGGATTTAAATCCATTCAGGTTGACATGGAATATGCTGGTGCGAAAGTAGTTGATAAAGAGGTCGTTGTTTGTCAGAACCAATTGGTAACAAGTCGTCAGCCAGATGACATTCCAGCATTTAATCGTGAATCGGTTAACCTACTCAAATAAGTATAAAACCCCCTAATCGCAAGTTAGCGGTTAGGGGGTTTTTCTAATTGCATAGGAAACTATAGAATTTAAATGCTGGGGGATAACTTATATGCTGGAATATCCACGTCCAGCTCCAGCGCCCAGCAACTATCAAACTTCACACTCCTCCACTACGATAAAGAAGACTTACTGATTGCCAAGCCGGAGGCGTAGGCAGAAGTAAAGTCGCACTTATGCCCTGTGGGTGAAAAGAAGACTTACTGATTGCCAAGCCGGAGGCGTAGGCAGAAGTAAAGTCGCACTTATGCCCTGTGGGTGAAAAGAAGACTTACTGATTGCCAAGCCGGAGGCGTAGGCAGAAGTAAAGTCGCACTTATGCCCTGTGGGTGAAAAGAAGACTTACTGATTGCCAAGCCGGAGGCGTAGGCAGAAGTAAAGTCGCACTTATGCCCTGTAGGTGAAAAGAAGACTTGCCGATTGGCTCCGCCAGAGGCTTAGTCGCACTTATACCCTTGCGGTGAAAGTCAACATCTACTCCCTTCGTTTAAGGAAGGCCGACTAAAACCGGGCTTGCGCTCAGGCGTCGGCATACCCCTATGAAGGGGCATGTTTCCTTTTCGCTTTCCAAGCATAAGATTCACTTTGACTTTCGCCACTACTGGCGATAAGTCAAGTTCATCTAATCTCATTGCGGGGTGGAAGTTCAACTAAAACCGCCACTTTGCGTGGCAACGTTGAACCACCCGCGATGCGCGGGCGCAGTTTGTACGTTGCTAAACGGGCGCTTGCGCTTTTGTTCTCTATTCAAGTTTTGTAATGTTAAATTGATCCTGTAGTAATAGCCAGTTCTGCGGAAAGGCCAGACCCAGCTTCCAATAAGCAATTCCAAGCAGGTCCAATTCACGAATCAAATCGAACTTTGCCTGGATCGACCTAGCATCTTCAAACCATACCTCATGTCGGTTTCCTTGTGCATCTGTATATAAATAAAATGGTGCGTGTGCTGTCTGGTCAAATTCAATTGCTACGTTTTGTTCACGGGCTCTTGTTATCGCTTGTTGTGGACTGATGGCTTCAGCTAGTTCTCCCCCTTCTTCAAATGGTAGCGTCCAATCATATCCATATAAGTTTTGGCCGAGTAAGATTTTTTCAGAAGGCATTACGGATAGGGCAAACTCTACTACTTCACGAACCTGGTCGATGGGGGAGACAGCCATTGCGGGGCCACCACCATACCCCCATTCATACGTCATTAATACGACAAAATCAGCAATTTCCCCGTGAGCTGCGTAGTCATGGGCTTCATACCATGCCCCTTCTTGTTCAGGATCGGTTTTAGGTGCTAATGCAGTAGACATTAATAAGCCTGCATTAGCTATACGTTGTTTGGCGGTTCGCAGGAAATTATTATATGCTTCTCTATCGTCTGGCGGTAAAAATTCAAAATCGAAATGTATATCTGTAAACCCAGCCGTCGTTGCTGTATTAATCACACTGTCTATCAATGTGTTTTGAACAGCTTGAACCGTTAAAATGATATGGCCTAATTCAGCACTGAACGCGCCCTCTTCCAAATTAGTGACAACAAGCATGAGAGACGCATTATTGTTATTTGCAATTTGTGGCAGGTTACCAAGCGGAGGTGCTGTTAGCGTTCCATCACGATTAACATTGTAGCTGAAAAGCGCAAGATAGGTTAAATAGGGTGCATTTTTCGATGTGGCGTTTTCCAGTGTTTCCGAAACGGCATCGCCCATCGGTTCAACATAGGCATTCGTTGTAATAGCCCTTGTTGGTCTAGGTGGGATATATAATCGGTATCCAACCGGCAGTATATTACCTACAGGGAAATTATTTAGTTGTGCTAATTCCTGATAGGACATATCAAACTGCTGTGCAATTGAATAAAGACTGTCATTAGGTTGAACGAAATAAAATTGGCCAACAATAGGGACGACAATTGTCTGCCCGATAACAAGATTATCAGGGGCAGTTAGCTCATTTGCATCTGTCAGTGCAGTCGTCGTTGTATTGTACGTATTGGCTATCGCAGTTAACGTATCTCCCTGTTGCACAACATGTATTTGCAAAAAATCTCCTCCTTTATGTGACGTGTTACTATCACTTTATGAGGAGAAGTAATAAGATATAACTGTTAAATTGGTTCGATATTTGCCTTCATCACGGTTCGCATGAGGTATAACGCATATTCACTCCCTTCCTTTTCCTCAGAAGCCATGCAATTTTCTGGAATGTGCATATCAAAGTCGTACATGTACGCATCTTTTGCCGTAAATAAAATACATATATCTCCAGCAATGCCAGCCATAATAAGATGCGTCTTATTTAATTCATTTAGCAAGGATTGGAGCGGTGTCTGGAAAAATGCTGAGTGTTGTGGTTTAATGATAAAATAGTCATCTTTGTCAGGCTTTAATGTGTCAATAACCTGTTTGCTTCGTTCATTTTTACAGCGGTCGATAATTTTATTGAAATCGGCTTGCCATAAGCCATAATGGTCATTAATATAGATTGTAGGCAAATTATTTTTCTTGGCAAAATCCCTTAATTTTTTCATGTTTGGCAAAATTTCGTCGGTATGTTTCAGCAGATTCTCCCCACCATCAAAGTCAAAGTCGTTAATAACATCGACAAATAACACAGCCGTATTTTCAAGTGATTGTTTCATCGAATTCTCCTTTATGAATAGAAACGTATGGGTAGTATTATTCCCTTTTTCCTCTTTTAAAAACTATTACAGAAATGTTGTGACCAATATGACAGACGAAAAATTCATACATGTAGCGATGGAAGAAGCTAAAAAGGCACGTGAAATAGATGAAGTTCCGATTGGCGCAGTCATTGTATATGAAGGTGAAGTAATCGCCACTGGATATAATGTGCGCGAAACGTCACAAGAAACCCTGTCCCATGCTGAGCTGATTGCTATCCAAGAAGCAAACAGGAAAATCGGCAGCTGGCGCTTGGAGGATTGTACATTATATGTGACGCTTGAGCCCTGCCCGATGTGTGCAGGCGCAATTGTACAATCACGAATAAAGCGCGTTGTCTACGGTGCACCTGACCCGAAAGCAGGCTGCGGGGGCACGTTAATGAATCTGCTGGATGAGGAGCGGTTCAATCATCAGGTGGAGGTAACGCGCGGCGTGCTGGAAGAGGAGTGTGGACAGTTGTTGACGGCTTTTTTTAGGGAGCTTAGGAGGAAGAAGGGGAAAGAATAAAGGCTAATCCTTCTCAATCTAGAAAGAATATGTACAGCTTCAAAATAGCGATGAACTGTACATATTTAATGGTCATTTGTTCAATTTTAAAGATAATACAATGAATTAATACTTACCTTTTATTTTGCATACCATGGTGAATTTTAATAACTTTATCTTCCGTAAGGCCAGTGGATTCCACCACAAATTCAACACCCATGCCTTTTGCCAAAAGTCTGTGGGCAACTTCACCTAATCTTTCCTCAGCCATTTCCTCGGCTTTTTCCTCAGCCCTTTCCTCAGCCCTTTCCTCAGCCCTTTCCTCAGCCCTTTCTTCTACTTCCTTAGCCTTTTGTTCAGCTTCCTCTACTTGTCGCTGTGCCCATAATTGGACATCCCGTCGTCCTGCTTCGTCATCCATAATCTGTTTGAAGCGGGATTCATATGCAAGCCTTTGTTCCTGAGTAGTGCTCAATTCTTCCCAGTGCTCGAAAGCTTTATACAATGTCTCGTCATTCATGGCAATAGCCTCCAGTTCCTTATAAATATCATCGTAAACTTTCTTGTTTTTATGATCAACCATGCCAAGCATCAAAAGCCATCTTGCTAACACGCTGCTCCATGGATTTAGATCGTCATTTTTCCAGGCCTTTATTAACTTGCCCATCTCAATAAAATGAAATTCCATCACATTCGTCAGTTTGAATAGGTCTTCATCTTCATACAGATGATAGGACGTATGAAAACGTTCTGTTTGATCAAAGAGCTTGTAGTTAAGAATATTTATTGCGATTACGGGATTCAGCTCCGTATATCCCATACCCTTTTCAAGTGGCTCTGAGTATACTTTGGACCAATAGTAGATAGAACGTTTGATCATGTTGTGTTGATCCGAAAATTGAATTTCGACGTTGATACGCTCATTCGCATCCGTAATGACTAACAAATCCAATCTTGACTGTTTATCATCAACATATTCTCCGCCTAACTCTATATTCGTAAATAAAATATCTTTAATGGAGTTCCTACCTGTTGTTTGCAAGATCGCATTCAAAAATACAACCGTAATATCTTTGTTTTTTTCATTTCCAAAGAGTTGCTTGAAGGCGAAATCCACCTTTAAGTCCATCAGTTGTTCTAGCGGTATGCGTTTTAGTAACTGTGATCTTTTGCGTTTTTGCTTGGAGTATTCAGTTCGGTCTTCTCTTACTTGAGTAACTGTAGTATAATCAGTGGTTTTTTTATCATGTGGTCCAGCCAGTGTCATTCCAACACTTCCTTTGGTTATGTGAAGACTTACCGAGGTGTCTAACTAATTGTATTATATCAAAATTCAGACATATTAACAAGCGCTTCACCTTGTTAATCTCAAATGTTGATTTACCCAAGAGGACGGTAGGCTGGGGGCAAATTCGAGCCTATCTAGGGTAATCGTAAAAGCCGAGTCGAGTTTTAAATCACTATCGTCAAAATTATTTGATGAAGGCTGCTTATTCCTACCCTTTCACCAACTTAGCCATATAAGACATCGCCTCACCCAAAGGTGCATTTTCCCAGTATTCCCAGGTTTCATAATCCATCGCTCCACCTGGCTGTATATCGACTAGCTTTAGCCCCGTAGTTTCCAGTAACAGCTGTAAATCTTTGGGAGAGTAACATTTCAAGGATTGTGTTATCTGCTTATTATCGGAATCAAACCATGTATCAAGCATTCGAGAGCCAGCAAAATCATAATTATATTTTCTAGAAGCAGAACCGAACTTCATTTCCTGCCCTGCATTACTCGACCAGTACCACGGAGTATAAATATCAATTAACGCACAGCCATCTGAATTCAGCCACTCACTGATTCGCTTTAGTAACCGTCTCTGGTCCTGATCCCCTCCAATCCCAAATCCATCTAAATAACAAACTACATCATACGTTTCAGAGAGTTCAAGTTGATAAAAATCATCACATACAGTTGAAAGCTTCCCTTTTAGTACGTACTCTTGCTGTAATTTTCTCATATGCTTCACTAATGTAGGCACTAATTCCACTGCTGTAACATTATATCCCCTCTTGGCAGCTGTTACCGAAAATTCGCCCGAACCGGCACCTAACTCTAAAATGGAACGGAATGGCCGATCAGCAAAAGTTTCTACCTTATTTAGTTTTTCTTCATGGTTTGCCTCTATCCCTGAACCATTACCTTTCATTAGTTGAAATTGCTTTTCGTAAAATTGATGAATCCATTCCATGCTGATCGCTCTCCTTCTTTATATTTCCATATTTCATAGAGAGTTCAGACCAATGAATTATAAAATAACATAGACTCTCCCGGTGTTTAAAAAGTAAAAATATTCATACTCCATATTAAATGCTATTTCGCAAGTAGAGTCAACATTTCATTTCCATAAATTTGCACCTAAACATCATTGCATTTTCTCCTTAAAATAGTTATAATTGATATTGTCGTGCTAAGCGGGGAGGTAGCGGTGCCCTGTACTCGCAATCCGCTATAGCGAGGTCGAATTCCCACCCGAGGTGAGGCGTCTTTATGGTCTGCCTTAAGGGAGTGGTGTTGACACTTAGGTCCTGCGCAACAGGAACCCATGAATTCTGTCAGGTCCGGAAGGAAGCAGCAGTAAGTGGTGCTTTCTGTGTGCCGCGGGGAAGCCTGGGTAGAGCCATGAACTTAAGTAACGCATAGGGACGTCACATCAACGGTGGGTGCACGGCATACATAATGGAAGGAACCCTTGTCAATGTCGAATTGGCAAGGGTTTTTCTGTGTTTGTAACTCTCATGCACCGTGTCAAATACACTCCGCTTTTTCGCATATCTAATCCATTTTTATTTTTTCCAGTAAAGAGACATTTATAAATGATAAAATGTAAATAAAAAGGTATATGTTGTCAATATAATTCAAGGATTGTTTTTTATAACAGGGAAAGAATAGAGGTTGTGAGTAGTTACAAATCGAAATTTGATTTTGTAATTCACTTAACAAAAAATTGAGGAGTGTTTTACCGATGGCAGATAACAATAACAACAACCGTAATAACAACCGTAATAACAACCGTAACAACAATCGTAACAATAACGATAATAACAATGAAGTAAACAACGTCGAGTTCGCTAACGAATTTCTTGATGATAATCAAGATAACAATAATAACAACAACGATAACAACAATAATAATCGCAACCGTAACCGTAATCGCAATAGATAGTCGTAAAACTGAAATAGTTAAAGAGCCTGTATTTAGACTGAATCTAGATACAGGTTCTTTTTTTGGCAAATAGGGAAAATGCTCACTGGCTAAACCCGTCACGTCCTGGAGCTGTGCGTAAATGCTCGCCCCACCGAAAACATTTGTGCGTCGTGAGTGCGGGATTCGGCAATTCGCCTAAAAGTTACTCCAAATCCATAAGAATTTCTAACGTCGCTAAGTTTTACTTAAACATTTCTATTTCAAGTGCAGGTCTTTTACCAATACGATCCTTATATATTTTGTAAGTTCCGACATATTCTTTTGAAACATAGGGTGATGTCATGGCTAAAAGGAGTGCACCATAATTAAGGTCAAATCGCAACTCGTCTCCTACTTTTAAATTTGCTTTCTTCATGTTAAGAACAGTGTGGTCACTGCTTGATCCAATAATATCAATATCTAATCTTGGTGTAAGCCCTGATACGAGGATATCTTGAGATCCTACTCCCATAATAGCCCTTTTCATTTGTCCGATATCTTGAAATTGAGGGCGCTTGCCAAATGCATCCTGACCTATTTCTCCATAGGGAACGGATGGTTTTGATTTTAATTCAATGATCTCTGAAACCAATGTAAAAGCATCTGTATATAAACCAGGTATCACCATTCGATTTAGTGTTTCACGTCCCAAATAGATAGACTCACCAAGTCTTAGGTTATTGATTTTCTCCGTGTCAGAGGTGGACATGAACCAATTGTAATTAGCTGAGTTACCTCCTGATACAAAGGAAAGAGGTAACCTGAATTTTTCCTCCATGGTTTCCGCCAGTGAAGATAATTGGCGTATGTTTTCTCCACTTGGTTTTACACCACCAAAGCAAGCAAAGTTCGCGCCTATACCAACAATTTCAATCCCGGATAGGTTCAATACTTCTTTAATGAATTCCTCAAGTGTGTCGGGCATAATACCTTCGCGTAGGTCTCCCATCTCTATCATAAGGATAATTTTATGGCGGATATTGGAATCAATAGCTTTTGCTGAAAGTTTTTTAATGACGGCTAATTCTGTATTCATGCTGATGTCAACGTGTTTAATAACAGAGCTTACCTCACTAATAGCTGGTGACCGTAGTAGAACAAATTGTGCGGTGATACCTGCTTCGCGCATTCTCTTTATATTTTTCAATTTGGAATCTGCAAGCGTATGGATGCCTTGATTTACAAGAGCGTTAGCAACAGCAGGTTCTCCACAAACTGTTTTCGTAACGGCCATGATCCCGATACCTTTTGAGTCATATAATCGGACTAAATTTTTTGCATTATGTGCGATTTTTGCAAGGTTGATTTCAATTCTAGGTGTACCAAGTTGGCTCAATTAACAAGCACTTTCTTCTGTTTGCCTTTAAGTTCGGGGTAGCTTTTGAAAATGCTATCTATTAACTTATCGCATCCATGGGTGAGAACATCCGTTGATGGCAAATTCAATTGTGTTTCATTTTGTTTGATTTCTTCTTCAACCTCTTTATCCGTCATATCTTCATGGTTGATCGTAGTGGCGATGACCTTTGATATTTTTGAGTAGGCCTCAATAAGCTCTATTTCACCTTTTAAGGTTGGCATTTCCATAAAATTAAAATCGCCAAGGAATTTACGTTTTGGAGCGTGCTGAACAATAACCGCCCCAGGCCTCGATCCTCTTATAATTGCATTGGAGCTAATATAGGCAGGGTGACTTAATGCGCCTTGTCCTTCAACAATGATAATGTCGGGATTTTCCGTATCATGCGCTTTCATAATTTCATTCTCTATTTCACCTGTAATGAATTGGGAAGGAAGTGCGTCTACCGCAATACCGTATTTTGCACCTTGGATTAATCCAGTTTGCCCTGTTGTTATAAAGGCAGTCTTTATACCTTTTTTGTTTAAAGCTTCTTCTAGCAGAACGGATGTGGTTCGTTTGCCGATGGCGCTGTCTGTTCCAAGTATTGTTATGACAGGGGTTTCGATGTGTAGGATTCGCCCTGTGAAAAGATGCATATCTTTTTTGTGGGGAGGCTTTCTTACGTCCGTAATCGTAACGTTAAATTGTTTGGAGTGCTTTACAAACTCTTCATCATCTGTAAAGAATTCATGGAGTGTGTTTACAATATTCATTCCGTTTTCCATGGCACGTAAGACGATGTTTCTTTCATCACTTTTCAGAAAGGCTTCAGATGGGGCTATCCCATATATAAATTGGGCAGGTGTTGTGGGTAAATTCTTAAGCGCATGATCGAGACTTGCGAATACAGGAATACCGTTTTTCTCTCCACTTAGTAATTCACCTGTATCCATGCCAACCTTCGTACTGTCAATGACACCTTGAATTTGATATTTTCTCGAACTTCTAACCAGTCCGTTAGCTGTCTTTCCGTCCATTTTCCCGAAGTTGTTTTCACAATAAATAATTGCAGTTTCTTTCATCGACCTTACCTCCATTAGTGTTCATGTTTCTATTATTATGGGTATAAAGTAAAAAAATTCCATTTAGATACATAAAAAACACCTTTGTAATATTTTCGAGGGCTGGTAGGCGATTGCCAAGACGCTGAAAAAGTCCAAGGTGTTCTTTTGCTGTATCCAGTTTTACTCCCTATCACCCAGTATAGCATAGTTTAACGAATTTGAAAAAATTTGGTGATAATTAGCAAGAAAATTAATATTTAGATATCTTTAAAAAAGGTGCAATTATTCCATTGATTAGAATTGCTGCTCAGCAAATAATGATCGATCCAATAACGATAATGTTCTATTAGAAACAGCTCTGTTTAGAATCTACAATCGAATAAACTCCCAAAAAGGGCATTACCTCGAACTTTCATAAATGTTTTACCCTCAAGGTTCACATTTACCCCTTAAATCGGGTATAATTGCAAGAGAGATCCTAAAGGGGAAAATATACTATGAGTTATCAAGCGTTATACCGCGTCTGGCGGCCAAGAAACTTTGCTGACGTTGTGGGACAAACACATATTACACGTACACTTCAGAATGCGATTTCGCAGGAGAAGTTTTCACATGCGTACCTTTTTTCTGGCCCGAGGGGGACCGGGAAAACAAGTGCCGCGAAGATTTTCGCGAAAACAATCAACTGTGAGCATTCGCCTGTGAATGAGCCATGCAATGAATGTGATGCATGTCGTGGCATTCAAGATGGTTCAATTTCAGATGTCATTGAAATTGATGCCGCATCTAACACGAGCGTTGAGGATATTCGTGATATCCGTGATAAAGTAAAATATGCTTCAAGCTCAGTTCCATATAAAGTATATATTATTGATGAAGTGCACATGATCTCAACGAGTGCATTCAATGCGCTGTTAAAAACGCTTGAGGAACCACCGAATCATGTTGTATTTATTTTAGCAACAACAGAACCGCATAAAATTCCACTAACGATTCTTTCCAGGTGTCAGCGCTTTGACTTTAAGCCGATTTCCAATCAATCGATTGTTGATCGTATGCATACAATCCTTGAAGCAGAGGACATTTCCGTTTCATCTGATGCAATGGAAACTGTTGCTTTAACTGCAGAAGGTGGGATGCGTGATGCATTAAGTATTCTCGATCAGGCTATTTCGTACAGTGAGGAAACCGTTGAATTAGATGACGTGTTAGCTGTAACCGGCGGCGTTTCTCAGGAAATCCTGACAGATATGGTAAAAGCAATGCATGAAAAGGATGTGCAGCACGCTCTCGGGCGCTTAGATACATTAATCCAAAGCGGAAAAGATCCAGGACGTTTCGTGTATGATCTGATATACTTTATGCGTGATCTATTATTATATAAAAGCTCACCATCCTTGGAGGGACTATTGGAGCGAGCAAGAGTGGGTGAAAGTTTCCAAGCGCTGACTGAATCTGTATCGATAGACTGGATACAAGATGCGATTATGCAATTAAATCAGTGTCAGCAGGAAATTAAATGGACGAATAGCCCGAAAGTATTTATTGAAATTGCACTATTAACCATTACAAATCGGTATCATGAACAAGAACAGACAGCTAGTAGTATTGATTCCGAGGCGGTTACAAGGTTAACGAATAAAATGGCACAATTGGAAAAAGAACTAACCATGTTAAAAGAAAAGCCTGTTGAGCATGCGCAGCCAGCACCCCAACAACGGGAACAACGAAAACCACAATCCAGAGGGGCGAAAAACAGTTATAAAATACCCATTGAACGAATTCGAGATGTACTGAGACAAGCTGAAAAGGCGGAACTTAAAAATGTACAGTCACAATGGGCGAACTTTTTAAGCAAGTTAAAGACGACAAATGCACCTGCACATGCTACCATTCAGGATAGTAAACCAGTTGCTGCATCTAATCAAGCACTTGTCGTGTCCTTTAAATATGAAATACATTGTTCCTTGTTTCTAGATAACCAGGAAACAATTGAATCCGTACTCGTAAGTGTGATGGATAAAAGTGTAACCATCATTGCAATCCCAGAAAAAGATTGGACTCAGTTACGCACGGAATATATCAATAATCAAGAGAAGACAGAATCGAACCCTCAGGAAGAGGAAGAAGTGCAAGCAGATCCGTTTGTGGAAGAAGCAAGAAAGCTTGTGGGAGACGATCTACTGGAAATACATGATTAAATGAACCCATGTATCTGGAGAAAATAAGCAAATTACGTAAAGGAGGTATTTTCCATGAAGGGAAATATGAATAATATGATGAAGCAAATGCAAAAGATGCAAAAGCAAATGACGAAGGCACAAGAAGAACTGCATGAGTTAAGTTTCGAGGCGTCTGCAGGTGGCGGAATGGTTACCGTGACTGCAAACGGGAAAAAGGAAATTATCGATGTTCAAATTAAGGAAGAAGTCGTCGATTCTGATGATGTCGAAATGTTACAAGACCTTGTTCTTGCAGCAACGAATGATGTGCTTAAACAAATTGAGGACAAAACAAATGACACAATGGGACAATTCACGAAAGGGCTAAACATGCCGGGAATGTTCTAGGAGGCGCAACCTGATGTATTATCCAGAACCGATTTCTAAACTGATTGACAGTTTTACAAAATTGCCGGGGATCGGACCGAAAACGGCAGTCCGTCTGGCTTTTTTTGTATTAAATATGAAAGATGATGATGTCATGGATTTTGCGAAAAACTTGGTAAGTGCAAAGCGGGAGCTAACACATTGCTCCACGTGCGGCCATATTACCGATCAGGATCCATGCGCCATTTGCCAGGACACGTCACGTGATCAATCCATTATTTGTGTCGTGCAGGATCCAAAAGACGTCATTGCGATGGAAAAGATGAAAGAATTCCATGGAAAATACCATGTTCTTCACGGTGCTATATCTCCTATGGATGGAATTGGCCCGGAAGACATCAATGTTCCTGATTTGATTACTCGTTTAAAAGATGAAGAAGTGAAAGAACTGATCTTAGCAACAAACCCAAACATTGAAGGGGAAGCTACAGCTATGTATATTTCACGTCTTGTTAGACCATCCGGGATTAAAACGACACGAATTGCACATGGTCTACCCGTTGGTGGAGATTTAGAGTATGCGGATGAAGTAACATTATCAAAGGCATTAGAGGGTAGAAGAGATCTATAGGAGTTAGGTGAAGGACATGGGGAAAATAAACAAAAAAGATGTGGACGGGGAATTGTTAGATGCCATTTTTACGTTGGAACGTGAATGGAAGCAAATCGAGTCGATTGTAGAGAAAAGCATTGAACCCTCACACAGCAGCCACCAGATGGAAGCACTGGCACAGGCTAAGTATTTATTTTTACTGCGTGAAGCAAGGCATCGAAAGGTTAGCGCGCTACAGCGGGTGTGATTGATAGATTAATAGATAGGACAGCTAAGGCAAGGGGTGTAGGATTACTTTCCCTTGTCTTTTTCACTTTACTTAATGTGGTGGTAATCTCAAGTGAAATTTTCTTTTGGAAGTGACATTCTTTTTGGAGTGGTGATCAATGTTAGTATGATAATATCTTTGCTCTAAATTTACCGATTGAGGATAACACCATAATAGAAAGGGGCATAACCTATTATGAAAAAATGGCTGATGATTTTGATTCCTATCATTGTTATTGGACTTGGTGCGTTTCTTATTGTTAACTTCATGAATTCCACAACTTTTGAAGAGGAAATTTCAGATTTGGCTGATGAGTTTGGAGAAATCAGTGAAATTATTGTTTATGAGCATAGCGGAAATCAAGTAAGTGATGAAAGTGTAGTATTAGATGAACAAGAAGAAATTTATCACTTCCTCGATGCCCCATCAGGCATGGAGTTGAAACATGTATCCAGTCAACCTGTTGATTGGGTATATAGTTTAGTAGTCTTTAGGGAGGAATCTCAGACTCGACAAGTTTTCTTCATTGCTGAAAATGAAATAGGAATGGGTGGTAATTATTATGAGGTAAACGGTCAAAATGAGCTTATAGAATATATTGACAATGCTGATCTTGATTGGAGAGACCCTTCTAATAACTAACTTATTAATGATAAATATGAAAAAACTCTGTGACAGGCCTTCCTTTACCAGATGTATGATAATGGAAGGCCTCTTAATAGATATTACAATTCAATCCATCCAGTTTTCCGTTTGAAAACGTTGTACTATCCAGTCAACCCCCTCTGTTGCAGCGTCGCCCTTAACTCTTTTAAATCTTGGTAATCTCTGCGTAACCATTTATCATCCATGGAAACTTCCTCCAACTCAGCATAAATGTCATATAGACAATTATTTTTCCAAATCTCGCTGTATTCCCATCACTCTATCCCTGGGCAAACCAGTAGATTCGGCAACAAGTTCAACTTCGATCCCATGTAATAAGAGTCGGCGGGCAGTTGCTTTTTTTGACTTCATTACTGCTTCCTTTTTTATTTGACTTATTTTTTTCTCTTTTTGCCTTATTTCTTCCTTACCACGTTCTATCTCTTGTGCAAGCAAATCCATATCACGTTGGAAAGATTCCTCATCCATAATACGTTTCAAACGCGATTCATAAGCAAGTTTTTGTTCCTGCGTCATGCTTAACTCTTCCCAATTCTGGAAGGCTTCACGCAATGATTCGTCTTTCATGGCTATCTCCTCCAGTTCCGCATAAATGTCGTCATAGATTTTCTTGTTCCTGTGATCAACCATGCCAAGCATCAAGAGCCATCTGGCCAAAACACTATTCCATGGATCCAATTTGTCGTCTTTCCAAGCTTGTATTAATTTCCCCATTTCTATAAAGTGGTATTCCATCATATCCGTCAGCTCAAATTGCTCTTCATCCTCGTACAAATGATAGGAGGTATGGAAGCGCTCTGTTTGTTTAAAAAGGTCAAAATTAAGAATGTTAATCGCAATGACCGGGCGCAATTGTTTATAGGACATCCCTTTTCCAAGCGGGTTTAGATAGGCCCTGGACCAGTAGAAGATAGAGCGGTTAATCATATCGTATTTATTCCCAAATTGCATTTCTACATTAATCCATTCATCAGCATCCGTAACCACCATTAAATCTAATCTTGACTCCTTATCATCAACATATTCCCCACCTAATTCCGTATTCGCAAATGAAATATCTTTGATCCGGCTTCTGCCTGTTTTTTGAAGAATTGCGTTTAAAAATACGACCGTGATGGCTTTATTCTTTTCATTCCCAAAGAGTTGTTTAAATGATGACAATAGGTAAAGCTTTGAAGTTATCTCCGCTTTTTCCCCTGTCCCACACCGTGCGTGCGACTTTCATCGCACACGGCGTTCCATCTTTTAATTGTTTTTTTAACTGATAGATTCTAAGTTACACATCTTACGATAAATGTTAATTTTTACTAAGTCCCCACTACCAACTTTTTGTTCTTCTATATACTTTTTAATAGTTGCTTTATTGGTGGCATGAATGAGTACGTGTAAGGATTTATGGATGATTCTTAAATTCTTAAATACATCAAGCCCACCAAGCTTTACTGGCAAATAGTGATGACAATGAACCAGTTCGGCTGGAAGAAACCTTCCAGTAATTTCGCATTTCCCACTTCTCATACTATATCTGCTAATACGATTATCAATATATTCTATATTCCTTGTGGAAATATTTGATTTCATTAGTTTGATAATCTCCTGATATACATCAATATTAATGTTCTTATGTATACCTGCTCTTCCTTTTTCGGTATATGGCGTTTGCCACTGAGAAAAACTCCGTAATATCTGGTGTTTAATATCTGCCAAAGGATAGAGGTATACTCCATTAACTTTATAGGCCTTGATTGATGTCTTATAATACCTAGAGTATGTGGGAGGGGGTCTATTAGGGTAATCATATACTCCAATTTGTTTAAAGCGATTGTATAAACTTCTGCTTAGGCAATATGCAATTTCTCGAAATTCTTTACACACATGTGTAGCTGCCTTGCTATAATTATGGATGCCTAAAACCCAACTGTTAAAAAGCATTGCATTATTGGCAGTTGGTATTTTTTGAAGTTGCTTGATTCTTTTTAAACCTTCCGCTTTATAAGCTTCTTTTTTCTTTTTACTCAGACGTGAGTGAACGACTCGTTTATTACCTTTTTGTACAGCTCTAATTGTAAACCCTAAGAATTCCGAACTTCGTTTTCTTAAATTAACAATTTGAGACTTTTCCTCGGAAATGTTTAACTTTAAGCGTTCGTTTATATAAAGTTCAACCGCATGGTACCATTTTTGGGCAGTTTTCCAATCTCTACATAGTATTTTGAAATCATCTGCATATCTGACGATATATCCTTCTTTTAAACCCGTCTTTTTAAGAGCCTTAAATTTCCCGCTAATATTTGCATATTCATGATGGGTTTCAAAACATTCCCATTGACCCGAAACCCATTTGTCCACATCATGTAAAACAATATTTGATAGTAAAGGGGAGAGAATACCTCCCTGCGGGGTGCCCTTCGAAGGCACACCTTCGCCAGCTATTTCCGCTTTCAACATTTTGCTTATAATTCGTAGAATTTTTCTATCCTGAACACCAAAATTCCATAGTTGCTTTAATAATAAACTATGGTTCACATTATCAAAGAAACCTTTAATATCAATATCAACTACATAATGTAAGTTGCTTCGATTAATTAAACGATTCATTCTTGCAATAGCATCATGTGTAGAGCGGAGTGGTCTAAATCCATAAGAATGTTTAAAAAATTGAGCTTCACATATAGGTTCAAGAAATTGTTTAATAGATTGTTGTATAATTCTGTCACTCATACTTGGTATACCTAAAGGGCGTTTATCTCCATTTGCTTTCGGAATATATACTCTACGCACCTTCATAGGTTGGTAATTTGCAACCCTTTTTTGAATTAAATTTACAAGCTGCTCTTCCGACATGGACTTAAAGTCGTTAATTGTACGACCGTCTGTCCCCGCTGTTTTCGAACCCTTGTTATTCTTAATTGTACGATATGCTAATAAAATATTCTCTCTTGAAGTTATCTTGTCATATAATCTATTAAATGAGTTCCCAGCTTTCGCCTGTTCATACAATTCATCAAAACAGTTTGTTAGACCGTAATATTCCCAATATCGTAATTGCGTTTGCATAATGGACCATCCCCTTTCTTAGAGATGATTTCCCATCTTCTGACCAGACCCCTGCAATTCACTTTTAGAATACCAATCGAACAATAAAAGACTTGGGGTTGTTCCTCCACCTCCATTACAGAAGTTTCAACGGTCGTACCCCTACTCTTGTAAAGACAAATACATTTCGGCGTTTCACCTTATAGTAACCGCTTGGCTGACAGACCTTTTAAGCGTCCCTTACTTTCCTTGTTCCTTTTATTTTAGCTTTCCATTATATCCTTAGGTGTTTCCTCTGAGCCTGTGAATTTAGCAGCACCTTTGTTTGCTGGATGAATTTCATAACTACGATTCTTACTTTTCATCAACTCACCTAGCTTATTACTAGCAGTAGTTTTCATCTACTGTAATCGTCTAGACCCGTACATTCGGAAATTCGTCAGTCTTTAATTAGTCATTCTCACCATAGATGTTTTATAGCCACCCGGCTTATTACTAACCATACCTTCTTCAGACTCAATGGCTTTAGGTCAGCTTCAGCCGACTTTACCTAGCTTCACACCATCAATCTCTGTCCAGATTAAACGCATGTAGGAGTATCAGTGTAGATGTTTTGAAAAACATGGTTTTCGCATTCCATCCATCAAATAAAAAGTTAGATTAAAAAGAATTTTTTAACCCCTGTATTTCCTAGTTTAATTCCTAGTTATAACAGAACAAGTCACACCATAATCAACTTTTTAATCCATCAGTTTTTCTAATGGTATGCGTTTGAGTAATTTTGTCCTCTCTCCCTGTTTCTTCTTGATATAATCATTGGGGTCTTCTTTTACCGTGAAAATTATAGCGTCATGTGTAGGTTTTTGATAGTGCAGTTTAGCTAGTGCCATTTTAACACATCCCTTGCGCATTGTGAGGACTTACTGAGGTGTATATCTAATTAAATTATAACACATTTCTGATAAGGGAACGAAGGTTCTGGAAAAGACCCCTCTTCTACGAATCACCCAAAATCTCTCTTGTTTTATCAAGGATCTCATCATCTTTCAAACGAAACTTGAATTCCACTCTACGGGAATCTGTCGCACTATAGTCCCCCTCTTCATCTGTGCGTACAGCAGAATAGGACTTGCTGTTTACGGTCAACTTTTCTTTGACATGGTTTTGAATATTTTCATATGGAAAATCCTCACCCAGAATATAGTCAGCGACACTATACGCCCTGTCCTGTGCGAGCCTCAAGTTGTATAAATAGCCACCATCACGATCCGTGTGGCCTTCAATAATGATTTCAGCAATATATTCTTCGTACCCACTTTGCAAGAGGATATCTAGGTACTTTGGAACAAACTCATCCAAAAACGTAAAGGAATCTGGCTTTAATTCGTCATCACCATACTCAAATAATATTTCCGTGTTAAAAATAATCGCACCTGTTTTATCGTCCACCTCAACCCCCATAGCAGAGCCACTGAATTCCTCTTTTAATTCACTAACCAGGTTTGCCCGCACGCCCATGATTTGGTCGAGCGTTTCCTCCATCTCCTCTATCTGCAATGATTTAATAACCATCATGAAAATAAAAATTAACATGAAACACAGCAAAATGGTCGTAAGCAAATCCGTGAACGATGGCCAGAATTGACCTTCGTCCTGGTCTTGTTTAAATAATCGTTGGTATTTAGTATTCATTTTGATCCAACCCTATACCATTAACCCTTTTTCGTGCTTGGGAACCAATGGAATTTTGCTGCTGATTGAGTGCTTGAATTTCCCGGGCGAGCTCCTGTAATGTTTGTTGGATAAAGCGACCATTGCTTTGATGGGTTGCTTCGGTTATCCGACGTAATTCCTTAAATTCGTTTCGCATCCCTTCATTTGTTTCATTCACGTATTGTCCAAATCCTTGAGCTACCTTATCCAGTTTGTTTCCAAGGTTTCCTTCCAGCGTGGCAACATAATTGGTGAGTGTATCCTTTAGAACGCCTACACTTGCCTCAAGCTGATTCTCCCGCTGATTGAATGTGTGATTCATTTGAGCAATCGTCCCGTTCATCTCATTGATGAGCTGGTTATTTTTCATCCCTACCTGTTCATAGGTTCTGGAAGCCTCCTGTATATGCTTCTCAAATGCCATTGATTCAGAGGAATGGGCTTTTAGATGGTTATTAAATGTTCGATTAAATTCCTTCAATTCATTAAAACGATCGGATAACAGATGCTTATATTCGGCCTGTGTTTGATTGATAACGTCAAGGGCATCAGGAAGCTTGCCAATTGAATCACCCATTTTATCAAAATCCCCCGAAAGCTCACTCAAATATGTCATGATTCCTGCGAGTTTTCCAGTAAGATCGTCCCCAAAAATCTGTTTGAACTCCTTATTATGTGCCTCCATCCGATCCACAAGGTCACTGCTTTTTCCATGTATTTTCTCAAATGCAGCTTGTATGGATTCTTGCCCTTCCACAATGGAGGAGGTGAATTGTTTGATATCCACCACCGAATCCTCGAATTGATTTAGAGTCTCCAGTTGCGTATTTGAGACTTCCTTCACTTTTTCATAAGTATTTTCAAAAGCCTGCGTCATTCGCTCATTTCGTCCGTCCATCTTTTTGAAATAGGAAAATAGACTATCAAAGTTCTTATTTAGCTTTGTTGTACCTTCTCCAAATCCGTCCGTCACTTCCTTCATACTTCGGAAAAGCTCCTGAAATTCCCCTAGGTTATCAGAAAGTCCCTCATTAAATGCAGCCAAGTCCTTAGCCGATTGCTGGAGCCCTGTCGTATATTCCTGAAATCCCGTAAACGCAGATTCTATTCCCTGTAGAGATTGCTGATTCGTTTCCTGCAGGCTGAGAATGGATTGATTAATTGTTTCCGACACCTCAATCATCCGGCTGAGTCCATTTTGCTCCGTTCCTTCCAGATTGGATTCGGTCATCAGCATAATATCTGTCAGCATCAATTCCGTGTTGAGCATTCTAATGAGAACCGTCATGATCAACGAGAAACTCATACCCACTATACTTGTGTAAAAAGCAACATCAATCCCTGACAGAACGCCAGCTACTCCTGCAACTAAATCACTATCGTCTAAATTAATACTATTTAAGGATGATGTCAGCCCAATAAACGTCCCCAATACACCAATCAGGATAAAAACAGAGACCGTCATCTGGATCATTTTAATTAGACTGACAACAGGCACATTGAAAACACGCCAACTCGAAAACTTCTCCTGCACGAAGGTTTCCGCCTTTACCGCTTCTTGTTTCTTTTCAAATTGTTCCTTAAAAGAAGATAGTGGATCGATATCCATTCGATTTGTGTCTTTTAAGTAATTCCTTATTTTTTTCAATTTATTAAATAGGACAATATGAACCAGAATCGCGATCACGAAAGCGGTAAATAAAAAGATAAAAATGCCCTCAATCATTGGATTGGCCAACATCGCCTCCGCTTTTTGCTCACTTGTAAACATCTCCAGAATTGATTGCACCATTCGTTTTCCCCCTACCGGAAAGCTTTTTTTACAGCGTTACACATCGTATACGGAGGTAACCAGATTTGCAGCCCTCTCTTACTATTGCTATTCGGGGGTTGGACGATTCATGTGTACAAGGTGGATAGATATTGAATAATATCGGTGGAAGGTTATTTGGAAAGCGGATATTATAAAAAATCAGGATCTTTGCTTTATCATTGCTGTTAATTTAGTGATCTATTCTTATAGTTACTTTGTAGAGTTTGAGTTTGCAATAGACATGTTAAGCGGTAGGTAGTTGATGTTCCACTGCCTCTAGAAATTTAATATTCACTTTATCTAGTAAGAGCTGTTACTTTCCTAATAAGGAGGTGAAAGGTGTTAAAAGACAAAAGCCAAAAAATGAAGGATTTTAACTAACTCTAAAAATTTACGAAAAATTAAAAGGGAGGATATATAAATCCAATGACATTATTGGCATTCATTTTCTGTAATGTTCCTGCTCAGGCACATCAACTACAAAATGATTATTCTATTTTCCTTCTATAATTTCCTCAGAGGTTTGTACAAGCATGAACGGATTACAGAAAAAATTAAAAAAAGAGCGAACCTATTTGATTTTATTCATTCAACTTCTCTTTCTTAGGATGTGAGACATCAAACGAGTAAGACGGTTTGAGGCTGAAACATAAAATAAAAGGAGATGAATGGTTTGGTACAACTACAAAACACATTAAGACCAGGCGATGAAGGGCAGGCGGTAAGAGATCTTCAGCAAGCACTGGTAGAACACAATTTTTATCCAGACATCGATTCACCGAATAATGGCGTCGATGGCATCTATGGACCGGATACAGAAGACGCTGTACGCCGGTTTCAGATTATAAACGGTCTACAAGTAGATGGTATCGCGGGCTCTGAAACGCGTAATGCATTAGGTATTGGTGGCGGTTCCGGTGGAGGAACTGGAGGGGGCTCTGGCACTACACTACGAACAGGTCATTCAGGAGAGCGTGTGCGAGGATTGCAGCAGGCGCTAGTTGATGCTGGGTACTATCCGAATATTAATGCTTCTAACAATGGGATCGACGGTATCTACGGCGCAAATACTCAAGACGCGGTTCGGCGTTATCAAATTATGCATGGTTTACAAGTGGACGGGATTGCCGGGCCAGAAACATTAGCGTCACTTGGTTTAAGTGGCGGTTCCGGACAGGTATTGCGTCTGGGCGACGAAGGTGAAGCCGTACGCCAGTTACAACAGGCCCTTGTAGACAACAACTTCTACCCTGACATTAACGCACCAAATAATGGGGTGGACGGCATCTATGGTCCCAATACTGAAGACGCGGTACGCCGTTACCAAACGATAAACGGCTTAATGGTTGATGGCATTGCAGGTCCAGATACCCTTTCATCGTTAGGTATTAGCGATGGCGGATCAGGAGGAGGCGGTAATGACGGTGGCTCAGGAAATCCAGGTAATCTTCGCAGAGGCGACCAGGGTGAAGCTGTTCGTGTTTTGCAACAAGCCTTAGTTGATAACAATTTCTATCCAAACATTAACGCCGCGAATAATGGTGTGGATGGACACTACGGCGCTAATACAGAAGATGCTGTTCGTCGCTTCCAAATCATAAATGGTTTAACGGTCGACGGGATAGCTGGATCCGAAACGCTGAATGCTTTAAGTATTAGTGCAGGCACAGGTGACCCCGGTGACGGATCAGGAGGAGGCGGTGGCCCTGCTACTGGCGGTGATATTTCTGGTATGAAAAAGGTTGAACGCCTTGTTCCTCGTTCCAACTATAACCGCCCAGAGTATGCAATGAATCCAGACTATATTACGATTCATGAAACAGCAAACACAGCACCGAGCGCGACTGCTTCTATGCATGCAAGCTTTGTTCGCAATTCGTCCACACAAGTTTCATGGCACTTTACTGTTGATGATTCCGACACATACTATCAACATCTGCCGCTAAACGAAAGTGGATTCCATGCAGGTGATGGCAGTGGGGATGGAAACCGAAATAGCATTGGCATTGAACTGTGCGTAAATACTGGTGGGGACTTTTCTAGAACTAGGCAGACAGCTGCAGCACTTGTTAGACAGTTAATGCATGACTTAAACATTCCGATTGAAAATGTCGTCACGCATAATCACTGGAGCGGTAAACTGTGCCCAGCAAATCTCTTAAATATCTTTGATGAATTCAAAGATCAGGTGATGAATTCAACAGTCCACGACGACGGGAACCCAGGGGAGCTCCCAGAAGATGGGGGAGTGATTGAATATGGAACCTTTAAATATACTTCTCCTTTTATTGATTTAGAGTCAGAGCATCGTATGCGAGAAGAGGGGTATACATTTGGTTTTAATGTGGTCGCAGACGTTGAGCTAGGACCCGTTTCAGGAGAAATGTCCGTCACGATTGGGTTCGGTGACCCTGATGACTCTCTATTTGATGTAGGAGAGACTTGGAGATTGACTGAGAATGAGTTGGGAACAGAGATAACCGCAGCAATTACAGACATTGCAGAGTTTTTTGGAGTTCCTGGTTCGTCTGAATACAATCAAGCCAGAGATACCCTTAATGACATCCTTAGTGAAGATATAAACGACATTGTGGAAGTGCGTGTGCAACCACCATCAAACCCGCAATTTAGCTCTTCTTGGCCATTTTTCACCTTTGATTTGTTTACCATAGAGGTAATGCGAAAACTTGAAGACGATGGCGTCTTTGTAGTAGAAAAAATGGTTATTCAAGATGTGGATTGGAACAATGACGATAATTTTAAAAGGTATGCCACAGTCGTTGTTCTTGTTCTACTAGCTGCAATTCTATTAAAAGGTAGCTGGTTAGCAGTATTTATTGGGAATGTTTTAAGACAAATTGCTGGCTGGTTTGGTCGAAACTTACCAGGGATGCCGGCCCCGATTTAAGCTCTTAAAAAAAGGAAGTTGGCAATTTGCAACTTCCTTTTTTCTTTTAAATTTATTTTAATTTTGATAGAATAAGGGTTCGTTAAACTGTGTAAGGAGGTTTAGATTTTATGAAAAGCTACATAACGTTAGCAAGCTTGGTTGTATTAATCTTTGCAGGCTGCTCAAATGAAGGAACTGAAGAAACGAATAATTTAGACATAAAAGACGTTGAAGAAGCTAGGAGTGAAGAACCAGACTTGGCATTTCCTATTGAGCTAGCGAGGTTTGAAGTGGGGGAAGAGCTTCGTTTTGAAGAGATCTTATTTGACTTTGATGAAGCCACATTCGTAAACGGGTATTTTAAGGATTCCTTTCTTGAAGAAGATGTGGGAGACGAAGAATTGGATTTTATAGGGTTTGAAGTAGATGCTTCAGGTTTTGAGGAAAGTGGAAACGATATTCATTTTGAGTCAGACCAATTTGAGCTTACGATTAATAATGATGAATCTTATCCTCTCCGCGATGGCTTCAATTCCATGCCTGTCATTAGAGGGAATGAAGAGGTAGTTTTGTATTTCGATGTGACGGACTTTATCGAATCGAATGAGTATGAAGAAATAGTCACAATAAAGTTACATATTGAAGCGCCGATTGATCCTAAAACGGATGAACGAATTGGCAAGGATGCATCGGTGGAAATTGAGGTTTAACAATCGCTTATTGAGAGGAGGGACTCTAATTGAATTCTGTCTTTCTTGTACAGGATAGTTGGGTGATCACGATGCTTTCGGTTTATATCCTCGCACTGACCCTCTATCTATGTATAATTTATTTACAAAAAATCGATTTTTATTCTCTTAAGGGAGGAAAAGTTAAGAAGCCTCAAAATCGCCGGCCGGTTTCTCTACTATTTCAAGTCCATGTCATTCCCCTTCTAATTGGTGCGCTGCAATTCTTTAGCGAGGGTCTAGAAAACTGGTTGTCTACAGTGGTTCATTTCGTTGTTTTAAGTACTTATATTATTTTGTTCATCGCTATTGTTAAACATATTTTTTACATTTTGGCGTACAAACGAAACGCCTATACAGACGTTTGGTCCATCGATATTGGTCAGTCTAAGGTTTATTATATACTTGCTATTATCGTGTTTCCTTTTTCTTTTTTCTTTGAATGGAGTGTTCTTACGTGGCTTCCGCTTGTTTTTCTCATCTATGGATTTATAACTAAAGTTGGGGCTGAGGACGCCCTCAAGGCAAACGAGCAGCGTGCGTACATGGAGAGGTTAGAAGAAGAGAATAAGCAGCTCAGAAAACAGTTAAGTCAAAATGAAGACTGAATTAGTTAAAAGAAACAAGCATCTACTAAAAAGCAGATGCTTGTTTCTTATTTGTCAAAGTTAATTAACCCTAGAAATTCAATTAGCCCAGGAGCCTCTAAGTTTTGGATGACCGGCATCTTTTCGTAAAGCTTTAGTTTCAGTTCTTGTTCCAGTTCTTCTCGCTTTTGATAGTCGGTTTGGTTCAACGACTTTTTAATCTTAGGTTTAAACTTTGTAAGTAGTGTGTGGTAGTCGTAATCAATGGTGTTCATGTTAATGTTATCCCTCCAATGCTGCTCGTAGTTGTTTTAGTGCACTTTTTCGGTGATAGGAGACCATTTGCTCAGAAAGGTTCAAGGCTTGAGCTATTTCTTTGTTCATCAAGCCACTTACAATTGAGTAAGTGAGTACATCTTTTTGTTCGGGTCGAAGTTTTTTAAATGCCTTCGCTACGCATTCATTCTCAATCAAATCTTCTAAAGGTACTGTTTTTTCAAGCGCTGACTCAAAAATTTCTTCTACGTCTCCGTCCTTTAATGCATCTTTGAGCGTGACGGTCTCGTCCTCGGAGTCGTTAATGGGCCTATCTAAAGACAGGGAAGCCCCTTCTTTTTTTGAGCGTTTATCATAATCTTGAGCAAAACCCTTGATTAAGTTGCTTATATAAAGGACTTTCTTTTTTTCTTTAAAGTACCGTTTGAATGCTCTATCTAATTTTTGAATATTAGTATCATAAGGGTCGTTAAGTGCTTGAATAAAGAGACGATAGTTGTCGCTGTCTTTGTAAAAATTGACTAACAATGGATCGTCGCTCGTATTCTTGATTTTTTCAACTGTGTTCATTAGTTCTCTATTCATTGATCCACACTCCAGATTACCGTTTTCCTATTAAAGAGACCAAAAGAAAGAAAAGATCAAAATGCGAACATAAGTTCTTTAAATAAATTTATCACAGTATGCCAACTCGAACAAGAAAAAACCAATAAGAAATTATTGGTTTTTTTCTTGAGAGGGCTTACCTCCATCTTCTTGCCCTTTTCGTTGTTCAGCTTTTAGGGAATCGGCTGGGTCATACCGATCCTTTAATAGGTTCATCGTTTTTTTCATGACATTAGGCACATAGACGCCTGCATCGCGCAAGTTTTCCAGAATTGACACGGCTTCATTAATCAGATAGGCCCAAATGACCAGAGTTCGGAGCGGAATATCAAATAGAGGATCGTTTGTAGTAATGAGCAGATGGTCGATTGCATGAGCCATCAAGACCACGAGGATAACAGAGAATTTACGAAGAATCCCAGCCCATCCGAACCGACTCGATAAGCTTTGGTTTTTAATGGAGCGAATCATGCTGATACAATAGTCGATAATCATAAAGAGCACTAAATATTGAAAAAGCATGCCAAAACTCCCAAGCAGATGGTTTAGTTGAAAGAACGTTAAAAAGGAATCCATTAAACTGCCTCCTTAGATGTGGAAGTTTTTATCTAAAGAGAAATAGAGCTGAAAAAAATCAAATGAAAGGAGGGGAATGGTGTTTAGGAAGAATGTGGGTAATAGTTATCACGTTTTTCAGGGCCTTAATCGGGCATTGGGAGCTTGACAGAGTGAATACAAGGGTGACATCCGAAAAGAATTGAAAGAACATAGTTGGGGGAATTTCATCTTATGGCTTGATACATGTGAGAAAACGCTGGATGATTCGAAGAGAATAGAGAAGGTTGGAGAGTATCGCTCGTACATAGGGCAGTATGCAGAAATTTATGTGCCACTATTGCTGGTGAAGGCTGTAATGCTGCAAAAGAAAGCTTTTGTTAAATGACAGGACTAAGGAGGAATAATGAACCTTATAGCCTACAAAGATTCGACTGGAACACCGACAAAATTTGATTTATTTTTCTTTAAATGCCTCCACTTACTGACTTTGAAACGTTCTAACTGGGTGGAAAAACAAATTCGACAGATAAATAAAGATAAAACAGAGGAATAAGAATAAAACTATATATTAAGTTAGATTTAAAGGAGCTGGTTCAAGAAGGTTTTTAGAGTTAACTTCCTTTTTTATTGCTGGAAAATCTGTCATGGTATATCTATTTGTAGAATTGATGCGAATGCTTTATCCTACCTAACTACTGAAATTACAAGTTAAAAAAACAGTATGAAGAACTATTTACACCTCACACTGCTTTTATTCTTCATTTGGTTTTTGTTTAGAATATAAAAGGTCGCGTTTAGGCACTAATTTGTCTTCCCTACATTTTTAATTGTTTTCCTGTATAAATTCCCAAAACCCTGGACTGTACCTACATTCAAACATCTGAAGTTTTTCAATTTTGATAGCTAATTCCTGTTCTAAATTCTCACGTTCCTGATAAGTCGTGTTTGTGATACTACTCTTTATTCTTGGGGTTAACTCCTTAATTATTTTCTTTACCTCCTCATTTTCCAATCGTTCTCTACAGTTTGAATCTTGCACTCGGAAGGCATTTTTTCTTTACACCTCTTCTAATAATTCTTCTCTCTCTCTTATTTCTATTTCCCTACTGGTATAGCTGGGGATCAAGTGAAATTTATACAAATGGATGCGACACTTCAGAATACAACTGATGATCCAATGCAATTCTTCTTTGCTTCCACAACGCTTCAACTGAACGGTGCGCAGTTAGTTGCGCAGGATATGTTTAGTGGAGAAGCCAATGGTAATTTTGATACACAGACACCGAGAAACACCACGTTAGTGTATATGCTGAGTGATGAGAATTTGACTGCGGAAGATATAAACGACCTGACTGTTCAGATCACGGGTGTTCCGATGAATCTGAAAAAGGAAGAAGAAACTGTACAGGTGCTTTCTTTGAGGTAGGAATTGAGCGATGAAATCAGGAATATTTAACAATGAACCAAGGGACATAAGTACTTGTCCCTTGGTTTTTACTCATCCTATAGAAATCCGGTATTGCTCGCTACCTGACATCACTTTATTCTTCTTCTCTATCCCCTTTGGATACATCCTGTACATTTAATTTTTTCTTTTGCTCTTCTTTAATAAAATCGTAAAATCCAGGCACATCCTCATATTTAACATTATCAGCAGATTTAATAATCTTTTCCATTAAATCTTGCTTGACATCCTCACGATATTTCTCGGGAATAGAATTAATACTCTTTCTAATTTTTGGTTCAACTTTCTTTATAAGTTCTTGATGCAACTCTTCATATCTTCTCAAGATGCCACCTCCAGCTTGTTTTTTAAAGATTTTATTGCCCGTTTATGGATTCTGGAAATGTTTTGGTCACTATCACCGAAAACATCTGCAATTTCTTTATTTCCTAAACCCTCCGCATATAACAAGTTAAGAACCTTTAGCTGTTTAGTAGAAAGTGACAAGAGGGCTTTATAAAGGTTTTTGTCCGTTGTGCAGTCTAGAAGTCCCAAATGATTCTCTAATTTATCTTCCGGAGTGTGAATATTTTCATCTGTAGTTAAATCTATTAATCCAACGCTTTCGTCTTCTTCTGTCGTAAAATCATCTAAAATAAAAAGGTTTCGCTTATGGAACCTTGAATACCTTTCCTTCATCTCAATGGTGTAAAAACGAATTAATTTGGTCGTATAATTGAACAATTTTACTTTATAGAAATGTTCTTTAAATGCTTCATCCAAGTGTCTTTTGTTGGCAATGCCTTCCTCTTCATATGCAGAGATTAGAAGAGAGATATTTTTATCAGAACTAAAAAAGTGATGCATTACCGAGTTTTCCAAAATATAGAGATCACCAGGAAAATAGTCTTCAATATAATTACCTGTCATTTCCATTGTTAACACCCCCTTATATTATTAAAGAGACATATGTTTGCATAAAATAAACTTCTTCAAGAAAAAAATAGAACATACATTCCTTAGAATGTGTGTTCTATTATGTAGATTGACTATCTCGATGTCTATTTTTTCTTTGTTCCACTTTATGGTAATTATTACTTATTCTTATCTTTTATTAATATTTTTTCAATTGTTCTTGCCATTGAATTAACCCTATCAGAAAGTTCTCCTATTTTCTGTTCAAATCGAACAAGCAAGTAGATAGATACGAGAATAGGAAACCCAAAATTACCTAATAACATTGCAATTTCATTCGCATGTTCCATATGACCCCTCCTTTCCTATTATCTAAAGAGGATTCGAGTTAATCCTATTCAACTATCAAATTTTTACATTGGAGTTGATTTTTACTTCATATATCCCTCTTTTATAGTCAACTGATGAAAAAGGGTGGTGAGGAAATGGACTTGATTTCTATGATTTCTAATTCGCAAACATATTGATAAGGATAGGGAGATCTGCCGAAGAAAAGAGGATTGCTTAAAAAATTTATCAAAATGGTTGATTTTTTAGTATACTTTTTCCTCTTTTATAAAGTGAAAGATGCTCCACCTATTAAGGAACGAGAGGATTCTTAATTCTTTCTATTTGAAACAGGTGGATATAAAAAATAGTATAAGGAGATGGACAATTATGAGCACAGGAAGAGTTTTACGTTTAACAAGTCCTTACATGCAAGGAGAAGATGTTCGAGAGCTGCAACAAGCATTGGTAGATAATAACTTTTATCCGGATGTAAATGCTTCAGACTATGGAGTAGATGGAGTTTATGGTCCAGATACCGAAGATGCGGTACGCCGTTACCAAACTGTTCAAGGATTAGAAGTAGACGGTATAGCAGGCCAGGCAACATTGGCATCTCTCGGGGTTAGCAGTGGAGGAACTGGCGGCACTGGAGGAAATGTATTACAACGAGGAGATTCTGGATCAGCAGTACGAGAGTTGCAACAAGCACTGGTAGATAATAATTTCTATCCGGATGTAAACGCCTCAGACAATGGAGTAGACGGGGTTTATGGTCCAGATACTGAGGATGCAGTACGCCGTTATCAAACCATTCAAGGACTAGAAGTAGATGGAATAGCAGGTCCAGCGACATTGGGATCACTTGGTTTAAGCAGCGGTGGAACAGGAGGCACCGGTGGCTCAGGAGGAAGTGTTTTGCAACGAGGAGATTCCGGTTCAGCAGTACGAGAGCTGCAACAAGCATTGGTAGATAATAATTTTTACCCGGATGTAAACGCCTCTGACAATGGGGTAGACGGAGTTTATGGTCCAGATACCGAAGATGCGGTACGCCGTTATCAAACCATTGAAGGACTAGAAGTAGATGGCATCGCTGGCCCAGAGACATTGGGATCACTTGGTTTAAGCAGCGGTGGCACAGGAGGAAACGTATTACAACGAGGAGATTCGGGTTCAGCAGTCCGAGAGTTGCAGCAAGCATTGGTAGATAATAATTTCTATCCGGATGTAAATGCCTCTGACAATGGAGTAGATGGAGTTTATGGTCCAGATACCGAAGATGCGGTACGCCGTTACCAAACCATAGAAGGGTTAGAAGTAGATGGAATCGCTGGCCCAGAGACGTTGGGATCACTTGGTTTAAGCAACAGCGGAGGAACCGGTGGAACTGGAGGCACTGGTGGCTCAGACGGTGGTTACAGTATTGGTGGTGACATGGGTCATCTAACTGTAGTAAATGATATTATTCCACGTTTTAATGGTAACCGTCCAAGTATTATCATGACTCCACAGTATATTACGATTCATGAGACGGCTAATACGGATGTTGGAGCAAATGCTGCTATGCATGCTAATTATGTAAAACAACCAGGGACAGCAGTTTCGTGGCATTTTACGGTAGATGATGGAAATAGGATTTATCAACATCTCCCAACGTATGAGACTGGGTATCATGCAGGAGATGGAAGTGGAGATGGAAATCGCAATAGTATTGGAATTGAACTATGTGTAAACAGTGATGGATACTTCTTGGAAACCAGACGAAATGCAGCGGCATTAGTTAAGAAATTAATGACGGACTTTGCAATTCCAATTTCTAATGTAGTTCCGCATAACCATTGGAGTGGGAAAAACTGCCCTGCTAATTTACTAAGTGTCTTTGATGACTTTCTGGCTCAAGTTGAGAATTCCTCTTATGAGGAGCCTGAAGTATACAGCCCGGACTCCGTCTTTACAGATAAAAACCCTTTCTTATCACCGGATACCCCTGAATACGATTATGACATTACAGTAGGAGGACTAACCGGGACTCTGACCGGAACTCTGGTTTTAGACGGTGACGTTCCATGGACAATTGCAGAAGAAGGAGAGAATGGTGAAAGTAAAGTTCTGCATAGTCATGAGTTGGATGATGGCATGGATAAGATGCTAAATATAATGAAAGAACACTATGGATTGAATGAATATGGGAGTATTCAGGAGGCGCGGACTGAAATTGAAGGGATACTTGGTGAAGTGATGGATCGTCTAGAGGAGGTGCGTATTGATTACTTTACTGATTTTGAAGCTACGTGGGATCCGCCTTTTCTTAACACAACTTATATAAAGATGGAAATTCTCTATTTTATTCCGGGTTCGGATGCAAAACTTTTGGAAACTGTTTCTTTAGATGAAATAGATTATGATAATAATAGGAATAGGGGTAGGCCGCAAACTGGGTTAGTTTTGGTGTTGGTTTTGCTCGCGGTATTCGCGCTTGTGGCATTAGGGTTAACGATGGGCAGTATTATAGCTGCAATTATAGCGTTGTTATTTGGTTCATCCGCAGCAAGCTAAGTAACCTGGTTAGAAGCTAATGAATTAGTCATCTCCCTTAATATTATGGAGCTGTCTTCACCGAAGACAGCTCCAGTAATGAAATCATCAATTAAATTATGTTTATTTAGTGTTTGGCAAATTAAATCTCCATGAATTAGCAAAATGGCCTAACCCACCTAGTAAAAACGAAATAAGGGCTAATAAATAATTAATATCTGAGGTCGCAAAATATAACAACCCTAAAAACACACCAATTACACCACAAAGTAAAGAAGCTTTTCTCCATATTTTATGGATACTTTCTCCATCATTTAATAATAAAAAAGCGGCTATTAATAACGAAGAAGCTGAACTAAATTCGTTGAGTGATAAGATAATAATAAGGATGACAATGAGTCTATGAAGGGAGGGTTCCTCCGGTAAAGTTTGCTCTGTAATCACCATGCAAAGGAATATACACACCACTGCCACAAAGGTTGCAAGTATAGGTACTAACTTTTTCTCTCTAATGAACAGGGTGCGTTTGTGTGCTTTTTTTAAAATCTGGATGTCTGGGATACTAGCACTTTTATATTTTATGACAATGAATATGCTTACTTGGACAAAAATGAGGCAAAACGCCAGGAGTCCTGCAGCTAATATAGCGTTCCCCCATAAAAGGTCAATCATGAATAGTCCTCCTTTTTGATTTTAATAGTTAATATATAATCTGAGTGACAACAAAGAAATCAGCTTTAATCATCCTAACATAAAATTATTTAATTATGTCGATTGCCTGTATCTATAAATCGAATATCGTTAATATCGTATTTTCTTTGAATAGGAAAATAAGTAAAGAAAATGCTGAAAAAGAGTATGATAATTGCTTGAAAAAGCAATTACTTTCCCAATATACAAATTATTTATTCTATGATAAGTTTATTATAAGAAAGTTTAATAAATTACAAAAGTAGGATAGCTTAGGAAGACAATTAAAATAGTAGTTTATTAATAATGAAAAGAGAGGTTTATCAATGAAACTAAAAGCCTTTATAGGAAGTATGTTGTTATGTATAATTATACTATTTGCCCCGATTATGGTGAACGCTGGCGTAAGTACTCATATACTTCATCCGGGGGAATCAGGGGGGATGACGTATGGTGTACATCTTCACCAAGACCCTGCTAGTTTCTGAAACAACAGCTGGAAGAATTAAAGATATTACCGAACCTGGAAATTATTTAGATGTAGATCCTTTTGCTTATGGTTTAAAAGGGCCATCAAGTATAGTTCCGTTGCCAGATGGGAGAATTTACGTCTGTGAAACTTCAGGGAATAGGATTGTTGATATAAGTATGGGTGGAGAAAGCTCAGATAATATACCTTTTATTGATGGTTTAAAAAGACCATATAGTTTAACCTATTTAGATAATAATTTAGAAGTAGTAGAGCGTGAAAGTGTTAGCTCAAATAGAGTTTTAAAAATTAATCCAGACACTGGTTCTAAAAATGTGTTAATAAAAAATATACCAGCAGTACCAATGCCTGGATTAGAAGGAATTCTTCCTCAGAGTGCCTTTCCTGATGACTGGGAATATGAGTGGAGTATGTTTAGTAGTTGTGCAGGCTGGAAAACGAAAATACGAGCCGAGGATGGGAACGAATTTAGTGTATCTAGTAGTTCTGCTTTGGGCCAAATTGTTAAGGATCCAGAGAGTGAATCAGATTATATGGATATAGTTAAAAATGGACATTTGATAGCTTCTGGATTGGATTGGAAAGGTGGTATGATTCAACATCCAACTAATAAAATGTTATATGTTACTCAGCCACACAAAGGTACTATACTGGAAGTAGATCCTTTTGATAGTAGAGATTATAGATTTCAAGCCCCTATTATTCAGGGTTTAAACATGCCGACCTGTGTGAGATTCAGTCCTGATGGCAATAGTTTGTATGTATGTTCAGCGCCTACAGGGTCTATTTGGAAACTTTCGGGTTTTCAAGCTTAAAGGAATGGAGGCTTTATTGCCTCCTTTCTTCTATATGGGGGTGTTTTAATATGGCATACACGCCAAAACTTATAACCGCACTACATAATAAGTCCTTTGCTTTGCTATGGTCCGGACAGAGCATATCTTTTTTTGGGTTAGCGATCTATTCCACTACACTTCCTTTTCTAGTTTTTCATGCTGACGGGGGTGCAATTGAACTCGGATTGACAAATACATTCTTTATTCTTCCACAGATTATCTTTCTATTAATGAGTGGCGTTTATGTTGATCGATGGCCGAGGCGAAGGGTACTGATAGTTTGTGATATCATTCGCGGCGGAGCTGTACTTGGGATTTCATTGCTCATCATCACGGATGCGTTGGTGCTCACGCATATTTACATATTAACGGCCTTAATGGGGTTTATTTCCACGTTTTACCGTCCGGCTGTTCGAGGAATAATTCCGCAGATTGTAAGAAAGGATCAGCTTATAGCTGCTAATTCGCTTCGATCTATTTCGGGGCAAGTAAGTGAAATGGTTGGACCTGTAGTTGGTGGGGCGCTTGTTGCTGCTATCGGGCTCTATATTGCTTATAGTATTAATGCGGTTACATTTTTATTATCCGCCCTGTTTATTTCTTTCGTATCGATTAAAACGAAAGATGAAAAGGGGATAAATGAGCCGAAACTCGCAACTTCTTTTTGGAATGACTTTAAAGATGGATGGAATGCGATTCGTGAGCGAGCATGGCTGGGAGCGAGTATTTTAATTGGATCTTTATCAAATATTGGGATTGCCTCTTTTGATGTGATCATTTTGCCTGTTTATGCAGAGACTTCATATAATGGGGTGCAAACATATGGATGGTTTTTGGCTGCGATGGCTATAGGAGCATTATTATGTGCAACGATCATTGGGCGATTAGAGAGGATATCTTATCGTGGTATTTTATATTATGTTTTTATGGCATTGTCAGGGGTATGCGTTCTGCTTTTGTCATTAAGGCCAGTATTCCTTGTGTCTCTCTTTCTATTAGCCGTAATCGGATTCAGCTTAACGGCATTTATCATTATTTGGGATAGCGCTGTACAGGAATTAGTCGATGAGCATGTACTGGGGCGTGTTACTAGTTTTCAGATGTTTGGTGGGTTGGCCCTTTTGCCGATTGGTTACGGCTTATTTGGTTCTTTCATTGAAAACCTGGGAACTGTAATGGCAATGGGGATAGCGGGGGTAATAATTGTTCTTGTCTCTTTGCTTGGTTTGACTAATAAAAGGGTGCGGCAGCTTAACTAAGGATGTTTTGGTTTTTTCCAGTTCTTTTTCCACGTTTTATATCATATGTACTAATAAGGGGACAAGGAAAAGGGGTTGATTTGAGTTGAGTTCTACGGTCGTTATTTCCATTATGATTGCATTAATTGTTTTATTATTAATTGTAGGTGCTCCGGTTAAGCCGATGCGTTTTATTGGACAAAGTACCGTTAAACTGGGGATAGGTATCTTGTTTTTGTTTTTCCTGAATGTGTTTGGTGGAGCAATAGGGCTACATATTCCTATTAATCTGTTTACCGTAATCGTGTCAGGGTTTTTAGGTATATTTGGACTAGCCTCACTGACGGCAATTCATTTGTTTTTAATTTAAGGTAGGTTGGATCAAAGCTAAAATAAAAGTTTCAAAGTTTCCTTGTATAAATTCCGTTAGATTGGGAGATACTAATTTCTAATGGAGGTGGGGAAATGAAACAATCTAATTTCTTTGAGCGGTGCGGTATTTGTGAGGAAGAAAAGGCAAGGGGCATTCATTTGTATACCATGTTTATTTGCAGTGAATGTGAGTATAATATGATTCATACCGAGCCCAGAGAAGAGAAGTATAACTACTATCTAAGAAAATTAAAAAATGTAAGCAAACCGAAATTATATTCATAGATTAGAAAGTCTTTGCGCGTCAAAGGCTTTTTTTGTTTTTAATGTGCTTTTCAATGGGGTGGACGAGGGGCCACCCGTTTCACTCACATATTCCTCCGGTACATGGCCTCCCGCTTTGAAATAACAGCGTCTCTATTCGGCATGCGATGCTTATTGATTAAGGCTTCATCACTCATGTCGCTTGAATTACCGAATGTGCAGCCTCTACCTTGAGAACGTTGGTGGCATCGTTTCATAAGCTCATCATCAATAATTGGCAGATTCATGCTTTCATAAGGTTTGTTTGCGCGAATAGCAGTCAATTTCTCCGCAAACAACTGCAATGCAACTTCCCCATCTAAACCAAAAGCACGCAGCAGAGACTGTTCTTTTTCCAAACGTGTTATGGCGTTTTGCATGGCACGTTCCCCGCCTTTGAAATTACCCCGACGGTGATGGTATTGCGAAACGGCAATGGCGATGAACCCTTTCCAATACGATTTTCTTTCTTCAGGGGGGACCTTCTTCCATTCATCTTCCAAAATTTCATGACACTCGAAATAATCCCGTACACCTTGAAAATAAACAAGGAAATCAACATAGGCTTCTGGATAACGCACATGCTCCCTCCTCTCCAAACCGATGAACCCTATTGGCCATTGTATCATAGCTGCGCGGTAGGGGCGATTCCTTAGACCTTGTGTGGTCGTGTACATAACAGTGATAACAGCAATTTTGAGGATGCGAGGAAAAGCACTACGTAACTTTGATATACTAAGATAAATAGAACCTATAAAGGGAGGTGGGATTCTGATGATGGTAGAAGTTATTGTACAAAATCAAATAGAAGCTGTTCAAGCGGAAAAATGGGGTGCGGATCGGCTTGAGTTAGTATCCGCTATTAGTGAGGGTGGTTTGACACCAAGCTATGGCACGATAAAACAAGTCCTTCGCAGTGTTTCTATACCTGTACAGGTTATGATTCGCCCGCACAGCAAAGGCTTTTGGTATGATGAAAATGATTTTGCTATTATTCAAGATGATATCAAGGCTGTTCTCGACCTAGGAGGTAAAGGGATTGTATTCGGTGCGCTTCTCGAAAATGGCACGATCGATGAATATAGGTTAAAAGAGGTTATTGCCACTGCGCCGGAAATGGATATTACGTTTCACCGTGCATTTGATGAAATTCCTGACCAAAAGGCTGCATACACGAAGCTCGCGCGTTATTCCGATCATATAAAGCGAATCTTGACGTCTGGTGGGGAGCCAGATGCACAAGCTGGTAAAGAAAACCTTCGTGAACTGGTGAAACTTGCGAAAAATATCGAGGGGCCCGGAATATTGCCAGGAGGAGGACTCTCACGGTACAACATAAAGTCAATTCATCAAGCTATAGGTGCCAAGCAGTATCATTTTGGAAAAGCGGTACGGGTAAATAATTTGTTCACGAACACGTTTGATCCGGAAAAAATGAATTCCATTAGCAACGCATTGATTTAGGTGGGCAGAGACTTGTTTAAAAGGGGGACGAGGAACCTGTCCCCACGTCCCCTTATCCGCTATACCACGCTCGCACTTTTTGATCAGACGGGAGCCACCATGCAAGCAATCCGAGGATTGGCAGAAGGGACATGAGGCTCATGGTTGTGCCTAAACCAATCATGTCGATCATAACCCCGAGCGCAACGGATCCAATTGCTCCTATTCCGAAACCGAGTCCCACAATCAATCCGGACATGGTGCCAATTTTGCCGGGAATGAGCTCCTGGGCATAGACGACGGAGACTGAAAAACTAGACGTGATGACAAGTCCCAAGACCCCAAGCAATGGGATTGCGACAAATGGGCCGACGACAGGCAAAAGCAGAGCAAGCGGCGTTGCCAGTAAAAAGGAATATACAATCACATTCTTTTTACCAAATTGGTCTGCGATAGGCCCGCCCAAGAAAGTACCCACTGCACCCATTCCAAGGAAAGTAAAGATATAGATTTGAGCTTCTGCAATGGAAAGTCCATACCGATCGATGGCAAAAAATGCATAGAAGCTAGAAAGCGAACTTACATACCAGGAGCGTGCAAACACGATAAATACGAGTGTGACTAACGCCAATTTAATTGCCTTCGAGACCTGTTGATCGCGTTTTTTTGGCTTGGCCTCTTTTATTGTAGGCGCCCCGGGTCCAACTTGCGCGGCATACCATTTCGCAATATAGATCAGAAACAGTACCGCCAATCCGGCTATCAATGTAAACCAAATCGCGCCGAATTGCCCCAGCGGAACGAGTACCAATGCAGTTATGACAGGGGCAAGCGCCTGGCCTGAATTGCCACCAACCTGATAGATGGATTGAGCCAACCCCCTGCGCGAGCCTGCAGCCAAATAAGCCACCCGTGACCCTTCTGGATGAAATATTGCCGAACCCAACCCGATAAACACCACACTCAGTAAAATGAAAACAAAATTAGGTGCCAGAGCCAAACCTAACATACCAATCATGCTGCTGGCGAGTCCAATTGGTAAAGCAAATGGCACGGGCTTTTTATCGGCATATAACCCAACGACAGGCTGCATAACGGATGCAACCATATTCAATGCAAATGTTATGAATCCAAGTTGTGTAAATGTCAGGCCGTGTGATTGCTCCAAAATAGGGAACATCGCTGGTATAACCGCTTGAAGCGTATCATTTAACAAATGACAAATACCGAGAATGACTAAAATAGGATAAACGGTATGATTGCTTGAATTTACTTTAATTTTACGCGTATTCGCCTTTGCCAATATTACGATGCCCCTTTCCATCCCGATGTAACAACTGACTTCCATCATAGCATTATACATGTGGCATTTCTAGAGGGATTTGGGCGGACCTGAGGTTAGCGCAGATGGATTCACTTAATGGCAATATATTCTGTTAAATATATTTACAAATTAGATAGTGATGGTATAATTAAAATAAAGGTTTAAAGAAATAAATTTTTTTAAATTAAAAGTATATATTTTATGGGGAGGGGCATATATTATGGTAGTGACAATACCAAAGGAGAGAGTTGATATGGCAGATATACATGGAAAGCCAGTCCGGCGTGTAAAAGTTTCTAAGCAAAGACAAATCAGTATTCCAAGGGATTTTTATGATGCTTTGGATTTAGATGATGAAGCAATCGTAGAATATACAGGTAAGGAAATTGTTATCCGACCTGCTGTATTTGAGGACGTTGATTTCTCTGAGGATATTCTAAAGGATTTAGTCAAACAGGGGTATTCCGGTGATGAGCTAATAGAGGAATTCAGTCGTATTAAATCAAAAATACCAAAGGCAATGGACTATATGAAGCGAGAAGCGATGGAGCAACCAATTGTCGCAGAGAGTCTGGACGATTATTTAGACGCTTTGGAGGACGGAGAAGAAAATGAGTGAGTTGTTGCCATATAAGATTGGGAAGCGAGCTGCAAAGGAATTTAAAAGAATACGTAAAACGGATCAAAAATTGTATCGGAAAATGAATGAGGCTATTGAATTTATCCGCAAAAATCCCTTCTCAGGTAATGCCAAAACAGGAGACTTGAAAGGGTATTTTTGTATTGACGTGAGCCATATTGGAACCAATTATGAATTATGTTATACATTGGAAGAGGATGATACTGGCGACATGATTCTTATAGTCTTAATGGGGCCAAGAGAGAATTTTTATGAACAGTTGAAACGGTATTTAGGGAAAACATGAAAGGGGTTTCAAAAAGAGTGCATAAGGATAATCTAAGAACCTGCCCCCCTGTCCCCACCCGCATTTTGTCAAAATTGTCTAATTATGGAGTGTGAAAAAAGGGCTCCGCATAACGGAACCCTTTTGTTCTGATTTTTAATCAGTTTATACGCCGATACCTAAATAGTTGGCGAGTAAAATAATAATGATCATGATTGGTGCTACGAAACGAAGTAGAATCAACCACAAGTTTCCAAGCCATTGATTTTTAAAATCTGCAGTTTCAAACGCTTCGCTACGTTTCCAGCCCCAACCGACAAAGAGAACAACGATCAAACCGCCAATCGGCAGGAAGTAACTGTCCGTTAATAAGTCGACAAAGTCAAGGATCGTTTCGCCAAATATCAGAACCTCACCGAGCGGGCCTCCCTGACTTAATGCCGATGGTACACCAACTAGTGTAATGAGTGCCCCAACAATGAGCGCTGCTTTCTTTCGGCTCATGTTAAACTGGCGAATCGCAAAGGAAACACTGACTTCAGCCAAGGAAATAGCGGAAGACAGACCGGCGATAAAGACAAGGAAGAAAAACAGGATCGCAAAGAATGTACCTGTACCAGCCATTTGGTTAAACACTTCAGGTAACACCGCGAAGATTAACGTTGGCCCTTGGTCTGGTTCAATTCCGCCAATCGTGAAAATAGAAATAAAGATGATAACCCCCACTACGATCGCGAATAGCGTATCAAGTAGGACAATACTCGCAGCGGTTCCCGGCAAACGTTTGCCGGTTTGGCTCGACAAGTAACCGCCATAGGTGACCATTATTCCCATCCCAAGAGATAAGGTGAAGAAAGCCTGCCCGATAGCTGCCAGATATAAATTCGGATCTCCCAAAGCACTCCAATCAGGAATGAACAAAAATGCCAAGCCTTCAGCAGCGCCATCCAGCGATAAACTGTACCCAGCCAATACGATAAGAATGACGGCAAGCAACGGCATAAAGATTTTATTAGAAAGCTCGATTCCTTTCTTTACGCCAAAATACAGGATGCCCACAATAATAGCCATGACAATAATTTGCCAAACGACCGGAAGGAAATCATGCCCGATAAATCCTTCGAAAAATTCTCCAATCCCGCCAGGCTCCACCTGCTGAACCGCTCCGGTTAAATAACTAAACATATAATACAAAACCCAACCGGTAATGACCGCATAAAACGACACAATTAAAAACGAAGTTATAACGCCGAGCCAGCCACCAATGACCCACGGTTTAGACTTTGCTGTTTTTTGGAATGAACCCACGGCATCTAGCTGACCTCGTTTACCAATTGAAAACTCTGCAATCATTGTCGGTAAACCAATGATGAGCACACAAATAAGATATACTAATAAAAACGCTCCGCCACCTAATTCTCCTGTAATATAGGGAAAACGCCAGATGTTACCCAAACCGACTCCTGAACCAACAGCCGCAAGCATAAATCCATAGCGAGTTGCCCATTGTTCTCTGCCTTGCATCTTAAACTACCCCCTTTTATCGATATTTCTTAAAATTATAAATAATAGTTGTGCAAATGTCAAAAGATAGATAAAATTTACTAAGTAATTTGCATTATAGGTATAATGAACTAGATATATTCAAGCGTTCTGGAGAAATGGGGAGCATGGGCTAAAGTCGTGGGGTGCAGTTTGTTTTTACATAGATTATGATGGTATGATTAAATAAGCAAATATTTAAATAAAAGTTTCTAAGCAAAGACAAATTAGTATTCCAAGGGATTTTTATGATGCTTTAAATTTAAATGATGAAGCAATCGTAGAATATACAGACAAGGGAATTGTTATCCGGCCTGCTGTATCTGACGAAATCGATTTTTTGAAGATATTTTAAAAGATTTAGTAAAACAAGGGTATTCTGGTGATGACTTAATAGAGGAATTCAGCCAGATTAAGTCAAAAATACCAAAAGCATTGGATTATATGAAGCGAGAAGCGATGGAACAACCTATGGCCGCAGAGAGCCTTGACGATTATTTAAGCGCTTTGGAGGACAGGAAGAAAATGAATGAGTTGTTGCCATATAAAATTGGGAAGCGAGTAACAAAGGAACTCAAAAGAATACGTAAAACGGATCAAAATTATTATCGGAAAATGAAAAAAGGAGACTTGAAAGGTTATTATTATATTGACGTGAGCCATAATTGGAACTAATTATGAATTATGTTATACATTGGAGAAAAATGAGACTGGGGAGTTGATTCTTATGGTTTTAATGTGACCAAGAGAGAATTTCTATGAACAGTTGAGACATTATTTAGGGAAAATATGAAAAGGTTTGAAATCCAAACCTTAGCGATACAATTAATTCATCATCCATATAATTTTTGATATACATCACTTGGTAAATGTCTATGCCCGAATCCGCGGATTCTAATAAAATCTCCTGTGTCATGATATATAATTCGGAGATCAGCTGGGTGTTTTTGAGTACGTTGACTTTGAAAATGAAATGACATCCAACTGGATAAATTGCCGACAAGTGGTTGTCCGATATCTCTGGTCTTCACAATTTGAAGCATTGCTTTTTTAATTTGAGCAATTGCTGTCATGAACAGAAGTTCGTTATCAAATACATAAGCGACCAGCACAATATCATCAAGCATCGCATTTGGATCTGTTTTTATACCTTCTATCTCAGTGATAGCATCAATAGCTTGTTCTATTAAATTATTGTCGATCGTCATCTAGTAAACCTCGAATATATCTTTGTCGTTCTTCTAGGCTTGCCTTTGCTTTTGTAGCTAAATCCTCCCCGGATGACCAATCATTTGAATCTTTACGGTATGCAAATATTGCTTCAACTTGTTCTTGTTCAAGTTCCTGTTCAACTTGGTCTAGATACGTCATAAGTGCTTTAAAGGATTCCGGTTTAAGTAATACAGCAGCTGTCTGGTTTCTATCCACAACCTCCATGGCTGTTAAGCGTTCAAGGTCGTCACGCCATTGTGTAGAACGCCCCAGTTGCGTAACACCCACACGACTGCCAAGTTCAAATCCTCTTCTGATTTTCTCAACATCTTTAAGCATCTGATTAGTCATCTTGTTCAGTCCTTTCTGCTTCATTATTCTCACCTCCATTATATATTATTTTATGCTTTTATACCAGTTAAATACACGTTAAGCTGTGTATTTATATATGTTACTAATTGTGTCTATTAATTATTGCCTTTATGTATTATATTTACACAGTAAAAATAGTGTTCTTTTTCATTTTAATGTATGCTTTTAAATAATAAGTAATTGCTAAAATATAAAACTAAAAAATGGAGACGAGATATTAACATGGATCATTCTCACACCCCACTATTTCAAACCTTAAAACAATTTAATAACACAAACCCAACCTCCTTCCACGTCCCTGGGCATAAAAATGGCCGTCTCTTTCCTGAGGAGGCACGGGAATTTTTCGACTCAATTTTAAAATTGGACATGACAGAGATCCCTGGCCTGGACGACCTGCATGCTCCAACAGAAGCAATTGCCGAAGCGGAAAACTTGGCAGCGGATTTTTTCCAGGTGGATCATACCTTCTTTCTTGTCGGTGGAAGTACTGCCGGTAATTTGGCAATGATTTTGGCGACATGTAATGCCGGGGATAAGGTGATTGTGCAGCGAAATAGTCATAAATCGGTGATGAATGGGATGGAGCTAAGTGGTGCAAGGCCAGTATTTATAGCGCCGGAATATGATCAAATGGTGGGTCGTTATGCCAATCCGAGTTTGGATACCTTACGAGAAGCACTTCGCCAGCATCCGGATGCAAAAGCTGTTGTGCTTACTTATCCGGATTATTTTGGGAAAACCTATGAGATGAAAGAAATGATAGATGTAGTGCATGCCTATCATATGCCTGTACTCGTGGACGAAGCACATGGGGTCCATTTTTCACTGGGAGATCCCTTTCCTGCATCAGCCTTGGAACTTGGGGCAGATGTTGTTGTCCAGTCGGCGCATAAAATGGCACCTGCTATGACGATGGGTTCCTTTTTACATATGAATTCCGGGCTTGTTTCAAAAGAGCAAATCGCACATTATTTGCAGATGATCCAGTCTAGTAGCCCATCCTATCCATTAATTGCGTCACTTGATATTGCGCGTGGATTTTTGGCAACAATGAAAGCAGAAGAAATAAATAATACTGTACAAAGTGCTACAATGGTGAGGACGATCCTGCAAGCATCTGTGCACTGGGATATTCTACCGACAGATGACCCATTGAAAATAACGTTACACTTAAAAGATGGCTTATCTGCAAAAAATACAGCTCGTCTTTTTGAAAGGCAAAACATCTATCCAGAGCTGGTTACACATAATCAGATTCTATTTATTCATGGTCTTTCCCCGTTTCAAAAACCAAATCAATTGAAAAAAGCTGTGAAAAGCGTAGGGGAACAATTAAAAAATCAGACGAACCATGCTACAATAGAGATAACAAAGCTTTTCACACATCCGATTCAGGAATTGGCTTTGTCGTATCAGGAAATGAATCAATTAAACGATAAACAGGTTTCTTTTCACGAAGGAATTGGACATATAGCAGCAGAAGCGGTAATTCCGTATCCACCAGGAATCCCTGTTATTCTAAAAGGGGAAAGAATTACAACAGAACATATTGAAATCATAGAACAACTGGTTGAGCGGGGTATCAACATTCAACAACGCGATAAGGGCATCAAGATATACACGGAATGACGAAGGAGATAAGAACGTGAGTGGACATTTTATAACAGTTGAAGGTGGCGAGGGTGCAGGCAAAACTTCCATTCTTCATTCTTTAAATAGCAAACTACAGGACCTTGGATATGACGTGCTTGCAACACGAGAGCCTGGAGGCATCGAAACCGCAGAACAAATAAGGAAAATCATTCTCGATCCAAACCACACAAAGATGGAAGAACGAACCGAGGCATTGCTATATGCGGCGGCTCGAAGACAACACCTCGTCGAAAAAATAGTACCAGCGTTAAAGCAGGGGAAAATTGTCTTATGCGATCGTTTTGTTGATAGTAGCCTTGCTTACCAAGGTCATGCGCGTGGGCTTGGAATAGATGAAGTTCTTGCGATTAACCAATTTGCTATCCAGGATACGATGCCTGATTTAACTTTATTTTTTGATATTGAGCCAACAAAGGGATTAGAGCGCATTACAGCGAATAAAGATAGAGAGAGGAATCGGTTAGATCTGGAAAAGCTTCATTTTCATGAAAAAGTATACGAGGCCTATCATATGCTTATGAATCGATTTCCGAATCGTATGCAGTCTATAAATGCCGACCAATCGTTGGAAGCTGTTGAAAAGGATACCTTGGATCACATTCTTGCTTATCTACATAAAAATGAGTAAAGGAGGTATGCCAAATGAAATTAATTATTGCAGTCATTCAGGATAAGGACTCCAATCGACTTGTCGATGCTTTAGGGGAAGAAAAATTTCAAACGACCAAGCTTGCGACGACGGGTGGATTTTTAAAGGAAGGCAATACAACACTTATGATTGGGTGTGAGAATGAATATGTGGATGAGGCATTAGCTATTATTCGAGATAATTGCTCCCATCGTGAACAAATGGTTGCACCGATCTCGCCAATGGGCGGAAATGCCGATTCTTATATTCCAAATCCAGTTAAAGTCGAAGTTGGCGGAGCAACCGTATTTATGCTACCAATCGAATCATTTTATCAATTTTAATATAAAAGTGCAGGCGACTGTTCAGGGGTGACCGCATAAGCAAGAGACCGTAGATCGTCAACTGCTTATGATGCGAGCTCCTAGGAACCGGAATTAGCAATGTTATAAAAAGGGGGCTGAACGCATGAAAATAAGCCAGGAAATGCATACACAAACAGAAACGAAACATCCACGACCCGCTGCAGCGGAAACAAAGTCCTTTAATAAAATGGTTCAGTCCCAAACACAACATCTAAAGCAGCAGGAATTACAGCAATTAATGAAGAACATTACAGTACAAGGGGATAGAGTCGCTCGATTTCGATCGTTTCGTGATCTTGCAAAATTTAAACGTATGGTTAAGGGCTTCCTACAGGAAACGGTATATAGTGGACTCGACTTACAAAAATCGCATAGCTTTAATGTTGAAGGGAAAAGCCGTCAACTAGCAATTGTTAAAGAAGTAGACGAAAAGCTTCTTGAATTAACGGAAGAAATAATGAACCAAGAAAAAAAGACAGTAGATATCCTCGGCCTCATAGGTGAGATAAAGGGACTACTCATTAATATATATACATGATTAGAAAAACTCGGCTGCCACCTCGTCTTTCTAGAGGAAAGTAAGAAAAGGTTATATGGAATAAAATTGGCGAAGGAGCCGGTTTTGTTAGTAAGGAAGGGTACTTATGAAAACGTGGTCTGAAGTTGCAGAGGTACAACCATTAGCAAGTAAGATTATTACGAACAGCATAAAAAAAGACCGCATTTCTCATGCGTATTTGCTTCAGGGCGGGCGCGGTACTGGTAAAGAAGCGATCGCTTTATTACTCGCGAAAGATTTATTTTGCGAGTATAAGGCAGCGGCGGAACCTTGTAATGCGTGTAATGCTTGTAAGCGTATTACTTCTGGGAATCATCCGGATGTTCACTGGATCGAGCCTGAGGGGCAATCGATTAAAATAGAACAAATTAAAAACCTCCAAAAAGAGTTTACCTATTCAGGGCTTGAATCCAATAAGAAAGTTTATGTGATTAAAGCTGCAGATACATTAACATCGAATGCCGCTAATCGGATTTTGAAGTTTTTGGAGGAGCCGAGCAAGCAGACGACGGCGATCATGCTGACCGAAAATAGTCAATGGATTATCCCGACGATTAGGTCACGTTGTCAGGTGATTGATTTACAGCCGCTGAACCCCATCTCTTTTGAGAACCGTTTGGTGGAAGAAGGAATGACGAAAGCAAATGCCGTTTTAATGCGTGCATTAACGAATAATTTAGATGATGCATTTGCCATGAATGACGATGAGTGGTTTGCTTCAGCAAGAAAGTTAATGGTACAATTGGTAGGAGTATTTTCAAATAATCCAGAAGATGTATTTCTGTTTATTCATAATCATTGGGTGACACATTTTAAGGAAAGGAAAGAGCAGGAGCAAGGATTGGATTTATTGCTTTTAGCTTTTAAGGATATTCTTTATTACCATATTGGAAACGAAGACTCCATGGTTTTTTTTGCCGCAAATGATGAAGTGCTAGAAAAAGCAGCAATGTCTTTTTCACAAGAAAAATTAGTAACTGTCTTGAATGAAATTTTGCAGGCAAAAAGAAACTTGAAGCAAAATGTTCATCCTACATTAGTGATTGAACAGCTTACACTTCAAATACAGAGGTGATACAGAATGATTGATGTTATTGGCGTCCGATTCAAAAAAGCGGGTAAAATATATTATTTTGATCCAGGTGCTAAAAGCCTTTCAATAGATAACTATGTTGTTGTGGAAACCGTTCGCGGTATCGAATTTGGAAAAGTTGTAATCACCAATAGACAGGTCGATGAGGAAGATGTTGTGCTTCCTTTAAAGAAAGTCATTCGTAAGGCTGACGAGAAAGATAAGCATACAGTTGTGGAAAATCAGGAGTACGCTGATTTAGCCTTCAAAACTGGGACAGAAAAAGTTATAGAACATAAACTGGATATGAATCTAGTAGAAGCAGAATATACATTTGACCGGAATAAAATTATTTTTTATTTTACAGCAGACGGCAGAGTCGACTTCCGAAAGTTGGTGAAAGACCTGGCGGCGATGTTTAAAACACGTATTGAGCTTCGCCAAATTGGCGTTCGTGATGAGGCGAAGATGTTGGGTGGGATTGGCCCATGTGGCAGAATGCTTTGTTGTTCCACCTTTTTGGGAGACTTTGAGCCTGTTTCTATTAAAATGGCAAAGGATCAAAACCTTTCCCTTAATCCAGCGAAAATATCTGGTTTATGCGGCCGATTGATGTGCTGTTTGAAATATGAGAATGATAATTATGAAACAGCGAAGCGTGAATTGCCGGATATTGGGCAAGCTATTAAGACACCTTTTGGTAATGGGAAAGTAGCAGGGCTAAACATTCTTGAGCGTCTTGTTCAAATCGAAATTCCAGAAAAGGAAAGTCAAGTTGAATATACGCTAGATGAGCTGATCGAAGAAGGGATTTTAGCTTAGGGCCACAGAATAACGGAGTGAGTAGGCGTGAACAATAGACAAATATTTGACCAAGTATCGGATATGGAAAAGCAAATAGGTGAGTTATATGAACAACTTGGTGACTTGAAAGGACAATTAAGTAACTTGTTGGAAGAAAATCATCGGCTCGCTATGGAAAATTATAATTTGCGAAATCATTTGGATCACCCCAAAGAAGATGAAGAAGATGCTGATGAAAGGCCGTCTAAGACAATTCCTGGTGAAGGCTATGATAATTTAGCCAGATTGTATGAAGAAGGCTTCCATATCTGCAATCTGGAATTCGGTAGTCCAAGGCAAAATGCGGATTGCATATTCTGTCTTGATTTATTTAATCGGACGAAATAGAGTATAAATTAACAGCTGTCTCGGATCCGGGGCAGCTTTTCTTAACTTAAGTAAAGAGGGTTGGAACATGGTAGAATTATACGATGATGAAAGACTTGATTATTTACTGGCAGATGAAGGTATGAAAATTATTCAGAGTCCGACTGCCTTCTCCTTTTCGCTTGATGCTGTACTGCTTGCAGATTTTGCTTATGTTCCAGTCAGAAGAGGTAAAATACTGGATCTATGTACTGGAAATGGTGTCATTCCTCTGTTACTAACAAGGCGCACAAACGCTACTATAACAGGAGTAGAAATTCAGGAACGGATTTTTCAAATGGCAGAAAGAAGCGTACGAATGAATGAACTAAGTGGTCAATTATCGATGATCCATGGGGACTTAAAGGAAATGCAGTCAACGCTGGAGCAAAGTAATTTCGATGTCGTCACATGCAATCCGCCATATTTTCGTACAGCTTCCGAGAAGGAACGTAACCATAATGAATATTTGACAATTGCTAGACATGAAGTTTATTGTACCTTGGAAGATGTTGTTAAAGCTTGCAAATTATATGTGCGGCCTGGCGGTAAGGTAGCAATGGTACATCGACCAGGGAGACTGATTGATATTATTTCGCTTTTTCGGAAATATAAACTAGAGCCAAAGCGATTGCAGTTTATATATCCCAAGGCAGGAAGAGATGCGAACATGTTATTGATAGAAGGTATTCGTGATGGGAAAGCGGATTTGAAAATTTTACCCCCTTTGTACATATACAATGCGGATGGAACCTATACAGAAGAGGCAGAGGATATTATCTATGGCAGAACATGAACATACCGTTTATATACTAAAATGTGGTGATAACTCGTTATATACGGGTTATACGAATGATTTAGAGAATCGATTAACCATGCATAACGAGGGAAAAGGTGCAAAGTATACGCGTGGGCGTGGCCCGTTTCAGGTTGTCTTTGTGGAGAAATTTTCTACAAAGGAAGAAGCATTGCAGAAGGAATACCAGATCAAACAACGTTCCCGAAAAGAGAAGTTTGAACTGATTCGGGATAAGCTGAAAGAAGTGATGCAGTTTGGACATACAGAAAAGCTTTGATGATGAAGCAAAGGGTGCTATCTACGTTGTTCCAACGCCGATTGGCAACCTCGAGGATATAACGTTTCGTGCGCTGAAAATATTGGGATCTGTGTCGATAATTGCTGCAGAGGATACGAGGAATACGAAAAATCTCCTCAATCATTTTGAAATCACTACATCCTTAATTAGCTATCATGAGCATAATAAAATGGCTCGTGAGGATCAGCTACTGGAAAGAGTGGAAAACGGGGAATCGGTCGCTATTGTCAGTGATGCGGGCATGCCTGCCATTTCTGATCCAGGCTATGAACTGGTGCAAGCCGCTACCAGCAGAGGTCAGTCTGTTGTTGTTCTTCCGGGGGCGAATGCTGCGTTATGCGCGTTAGTTGGTTCAGGACTTTCAACGGATACGTTTTACTTTTACGGATTTTTGCCACGGAAGAAAAAGGAAAAAATAGAAGCGCTAAATCAGATGAAGGCATTCCAGGCAACACTGCTATTTTACGAATCTCCTTACCGGTTAAAGGATACATTGAAAGAAATGCTGGAGCAACTGGGTAACCGTCAAATTGTGATTGCACGCGAGTTAACGAAGCGGTTTGAGGAATATGCACGTGGAACAGTAGAAGAACTTATTTCCTGGGCTGAAGGAAGAGAGCTAAAAGGCGAATTTTGTATCGTTTTGGAGGGGAATCCTGAACAGCTAGAGCCGGACACTGCTTTATGGTGGAGCCACTTATCGGTCACAGAGCATGTGAACCATTATATAGAAGAACGTCATTTATCCAGTAAAGAGGCGATTAAGCAGGCTTCAGTGGACAGGAAGATGCCGAAGCGGGCTGTTTATCAGGCTTTTCATGTCGGGACATAGGGACAGGTTCCTTGTCCCGGTAAGAGCATCTTGTGATCAACCATGAATCATGTCGGTATTTACACCGTGTTTTCATTACCAAAAAGGGACAAGGTTTCTGCCCCCTGTCCCTTTATTTATCGAATCGTGATTGTATCTCTTCAATTAATCCTTGTGCGCCTTCTTGGCTGAGTACAAGTTTTCCATTTGCAAATGATAGGTTTTCATCTGAGGTTTCGCCGGTTATTTGGCATGTCATATTTGGTTTGAATTTCTTTAAAACAATACTATCATTTTCGACATAAATTTCCATTGAATCCTTCTCGTGGATATCAAGTGTCCGACGTAATTCAATGGGTATGACAACACGACCAAGTTCGTCAACTTTTCGTACAATCCCAATAGACTTCATATTTTTTCTCCTCCCTCTTAAGGTTGGAAAAACGTTGCTAATCGCAAAAGCGGATGCATTAGTTTTTCTTTTAAATTATAATTATTAAAAAAATCCACATATTTCGACATCTGTCAAAATAATACCAATAATCCCCTGTTGTGTCAATTAATTTTTAGAAAAAAGAAAAATTGGGTTTTCGCAGAATTTGGCAAATGACACTTTAATCGCTACAATAGAAATAGTTTTAAATTTTGTAGAAAGCAACGAAGGTTTCACCTATAAAGACTTGGTGGATGCTTCTTTTTCTAAATGCTGGTAGTAGACTCGAGGAGGTAAAATGAATGCCAAAAAATGATAAAACGTTTTATATAACGACACCGATTTACTATCCAAGTGGGAACCTCCACATTGGACATGCTTATTCAACGGTTGCAGGGGATGCCATTGCAAGGTACAAACGCATGAGGGGCTACGATGTCATGTATTTAACGGGTACTGACGAGCATGGTCAAAAAATTCAACGAAAAGCAGAAGAGAACGATCAAGAACCACAGGCGTATGTTGATGAGATTGTTAGTGGTATTCAGGACCTGTGGAAAAAACTTAAAATATCGAATGATGATTTTATACGTACGACAGAAGACCGTCACAAAAAGTTAGTAACAAAAATCTTTAATCAGCTTTTAAAACAGGGAGATATCTACCTGGATGAATACGAAGGTTGGTATTGTACATCAGATGAATCCTTTTTTACGGAGCGTCAGTTAGAAGATGGACATTGTCCGGACTGTGGGAATGCAGTTGAAAAGGTTAAAGAAGAGTCTTATTTCTTCAGAATGAGTAAATATGTGGATAGACTGGTTCAGTTTTATGATGATAATCCTGATTTTATTCAACCAGAAAATCGTAAAACGGAAATGCTGAACAACTTTATCAGACCTGGTCTGGGTGATTTAGCCGTATCACGAACAACGTTTGATTGGGGAGTTGAGGTTCCTGGAGACCCGAAACATGTTATTTATGTATGGATCGATGCGCTGAGTAATTATATTACAGCACTCGGATATGGATCAGACAATCCTCAGAAATACGAAAAGTATTGGCCGGCTGATGTACACCTGATGAGTAAAGAGATTGTCCGTTTCCATACGATCTATTGGCCAATTATGCTTATGGCACTTGATATACCATTACCGAAAAAAATCTTTGCGCATGGCTGGATTTTGATGAAGGATGGCAAAATGTCCAAATCAAAAGGAAATGTGGTTGATCCAGTTAAGCTTGTGGATCGTTACGGGCTTGATGCATTGCGCTATTATTTACTACGTGAAGTTCCGTTTGGTTCGGATGGTGTATTTACCCCGGAAGGATTTGTGGAGCGTACGAATTATGACCTTGCAAATGACCTTGGGAATTTGCTGAATCGTACGGTTGCTATGATTGATAAGTATTTTGATGGCGAAATCCCGGCATATAAGGCTTCTGAAACCGAAGTTGACGCGGAACTGGAGCAATTTTTTAAAGATACAATTAACCAAGTGGAAGATGCAATGGAAAACATGGAGTTCTCTATAGCTCTCTCGTCATTATGGAAACTGATTAGCCGTACCAATAAATACATTGATGAAACCAGACCGTGGGTAATGGCGAAAGAGGAAGCTCAAAAAGAACGTCTTGGAAACGTAATGGCACATCTTGTAGAGTCGCTAAGAAAAACGGCCGTTATGCTTCAGCCATTTTTAACAGAATCACCAACCGAGATATTCAATCAATTGAATGTAACGGATGATTCACTAAAAGAATGGGATAGTGTTTATGAAGATGATCTAATTAAAACAGGAACTCAAGTTCGTAATGGCGATCCTATTTTCCCGCGACTGGATGTAGACAAAGAAGTAGAGACAATTAAAGCAATGATGCAAAACCCTGCACAGGAAGAAGAAGCTGCAGTTAAAAACGAGATTCCTGAGCAAAAGGAACAAATTGCCTTTGATGATTTTATGAAGTTGGATATGCGTGTAGCGGAGGTCCTTCAAGCAGAAAAGGTGAAAAAAGCTGATAAGCTACTACAGATACAGATTGATGTTGGGACGGAAAAGCGCCAAGTAATTTCCGGTATTGCAGAACATTACAAACCAGAGGACTTAATTGGCAAAAAAGTAATTTGTGTAACGAATTTAAAGCCTGTAAAACTGCGTGGTAAAATGTCTGAGGGAATGATCCTTAGTGGCGAAGATGAGTCTGGAAACCTTGCTCTAGCATCTGTTGAGCAATCGTTGCCGAATGGATCTGTTGTAAAATAATTAGAAAAGGTCACCTTAGGGTCGGCCTTTTCCTTTGATATAAGGAAGTGATGAAGTGCTTTTTGATACACATGTACATTTAAATGCAAGGCAATTTTCCGAAGACCGTGGAGCGACGATTCAGCGTGCTTTTGATGCGGGTGTAACCAATATGGTTGTCGTTGGTTTTGACAGGGAGACAATTCCGTTAGCCATTGAAATTGCCGAACAGAATGAGACGATTTATGCAGCTGTAGGCTGGCATCCGGTTGATGCGATTGATATGACGGATGAAGATTTGAATTGGATTGAGGAGTTGGCCGCGCATCCGAAAGTAGTTGCTATTGGTGAAATGGGATTGGATTATCATTGGGACAAATCGCCGAAAGATATACAAAAACAAGTCTTTCGTAAGCAAATTCGTCTTGCAAAAAAAGTGAATATGCCGATTACCATTCACAACCGTGAAGCTACCTCAGATATCATTGAAATTTTGCAGGAAGAAGATGCGAAAGCTGTAGGTGGGATTATGCATTGCTACAATGATTCGGTAGATTACGTCCAGGCATGCCTGGATATGAATTTTTATATCTCTCTTGGGGGCCCGGTAACCTTCAAAAACGCTACAATGCCAAAGGAAGTTGCTGTTGAGGTGCCTATAGATCGTTTATTAGTGGAAACCGATGCACCATTTCTAGCACCACATCCGAATCGCGGCAAACGAAATGAACCGGCTTATGTTAAGTTGGTAGCTGAGAAGATTGCTGAACTAAAAGAGATGACCTTAGATGAGGTTAGTAAAATTACGACAGAGAACGCATTTTCTTTGTTTCGAATTAATAAGTAGAAAAAGATGTCATCCTATCTGAAAAAGTTGAGACTAGCTATTCATTAAGCTAGTCTTTTCTCTATTTTTATAGGTAGCTTATAACCCGTTCATAACGGCAATTCTTAGCTTTTTTGGATAATTAATGTGCCTGTTCGTTATAACTTGTAACTTAATTGTAAACGAATCGTAATTGAAATTGCTTTGACTTCGCATATGAATGTTTATATAATCGATAACGATATGGGGGAGGCAGAAGCATGCGAATTATTCAAAAGCTAATGCCGGCGTCAAAAATGAAGCTGGTTATTTCAAGTATTGGGGTTTTAGCACTTATTTTATTTTCTGGACACTTATTGTTTGAGGGCACGCAAGCAGAGGTAGTAATTGTAGATAATGACGAAAAGCAGACGGTGCACACACACACCGATACCGTTGAAGACCTGCTTAACGAAGTAGGTATTACGGTTAGCGAGCATGACGATTTGTCACACGATGCAGACGAAACGGTCGTTAATGGGATGGAGATCGAATTCGTATCTGCTAAACAAATTAGCCTAGAAATTGATGGCGATGAACAGGAATACAACACGACAGAAGGCACGATTGGAGAATTTTTAGCAGCGAATAATCTTTCGTTTGAAGAACGTGACGATGTCTCACATGATAAAAAAGAAGCAATCAAAGACGGACTACATATAGAAGTTAACCAAGCATACGAAGTCGAAATTAATGACGGTGGAGATGAGGACACATTCTGGACAACTGGCGGGTCTGTTGAAGAATTATTAGCAGAGGCTGATATTGACTATGATCAGGATAGTGATGATGAAATCAAACCAGGCTTAAGTGACGATGTAACGAAAGACACGCCGATAGAAATTGTACGTGTCCAAAAGGATGAAGATGAAGTTACGGAAGCAATTGCCTTTGAAACAGAAACAAAGGAAGACAGCTCCCTTGCTAAGGGGGAAGAACAGGTCGTTAGTGAAGGCGAGCAAGGAACGGTTAAAAAAATCTTTGAAATAATAACGGAAAACGGCGAGGAAGCAGAACGTAATTTAGTCAGTGAAGAAGTGACAGAAGAAAGCGAAAATCGTGTGGTGGCTGTTGGCACGAAGGAATCGGACCCGGATCCCGAACCACAAGAAGATTCAAACCTTGTCACATTATCAAGCGATAGTTCTGAGTCAGACAATAATACAGAAAGTGCTTCAGCTAGTGAATCCGAAAGTGAATCAAAGCGTAACGCAGGTGGAGAAACATATACCATGAGCGCAAGTGCGTATACGGTAAATTGTTCTGGTTGCTCCGGAAGTGGATATACGGCGACCGGCATTAATTTGAACGAAAATCCGAAAGTTATTGCAGTAGATCCAAATGTAATCCCTCTCGGTACCAAGGTATGGGTTGAAGGGTATGGAGAAGCGATTGCCGGAGATACTGGTGGAAGTATAAATGGAAATAAGATTGATCTACATTTCCAAAGTAGGCAGGATGCTTTGGCGTTCGGCAGACAAACAGTTGAATTAAGAATTATTGATTGATAAATAAAACTGCTCTTGCCATGATATAATGGTAAGAGCAGTTTTTATTTAAATGTAAAGAAACGTAGTAAAATCAAAGACTAGGTTTTGATTATGAACTTGGTAGATGCCGAGTGTGTTGCCAAGGTCTTGAGAATGTCGAGGTTAATTTTGAAATGAGGAATCGTATTGAAAATTAAAGAGGTAATTGTTGTTGAAGGAAGAGATGACACAACTAAAATCCGCCAAGCAGTTGATGCGGATACGATTGAAACGAATGGTTCAGCGATAAATAAAGAAGTGTTAGGACGAATAGATCATGCAAAACGTAAAAGAGGTATTATAATCTTTACGGACCCAGATTATCCTGGTGAACGGATTCGTCATATTGTTGATCAAGCTGTTCCTGGTTGTAAGCATGCTTTTTTAGATCAGGATAACGCACGAGCGAAACATCCGCATAATAAAAGTCTTGGCATTGAACATGCATCAACGGAAGCAATTCAGCAGGCACTGCAGGGCGTTTATGAATTAACCAATAGGGTAGAAAGTGAGATCATGAAAGAAGACTTAGTTAACCATGGGCTGATTGGTGGCGCAAAAGCAAGCTCACGTCGAGATAGGCTTGGTGAGTTATTGCAAATCGGGCATACTAATGGAAAACAGCTGTTAAAACGGTTAACCCTATTTCAAATTACGAAAGAGCAGTTCGAGCAAGCAGTAATCCAGCTGCAACAGGAGGAGAATCATGACACCTAAAAAGCATATAGCTACTCCAATCCGCACGAAAGAGATTTTAAATAAGTATGTTTTTTCATTTAAGAAAAGCTTGGGACAAAACTTTTTGGTGGATGTCAATATACTAAAAAATATTATAAAGCATGCAGGAATAGATCGTAAATCGGGAGTAATCGAGGTTGGTCCTGGAATCGGCGCATTAACAGAGCAGTTGGCTATACATGCTGATAAGGTTGTTGCATTTGAAATTGACCAGCGTCTGTTGCCCATTTTACAAGATACATTAGAAGATTATAACAACATACAAATTATTCATGAGGATATCCTTGAAGCGAATGTGCATGAAGTGATGGAGGCTCACTTTGAAACGGAACAGCCCGTTCACATTATCGCAAACCTCCCTTATTATATTACCACGCCGATACTGATGAAATTATTAAAAGATAAGTTGCCAGTATCGAGTCTCACCGTAATGATCCAAAAGGAAGTTGCTGAACGCATGGCCGCAAAGCCTAACACGAAAAGCTACGGATCGTTGACGATTGCGGTTCAATATTATACGCAAGCTGAAGTTATGATGAGCGTGCCAAGAAGTGTCTTCATGCCACAACCAAATGTTGACTCAAGTGTTCTTCATTTAGTTAAACGTGATGTGCCACCCGTTCATGTGGAGGACGAAGCGTATTTTTTTGCTCTTGTGCAAGCATGTTTTGGCCAGCGCCGGAAAACATTGCGAAATAATTTAACGCGTTATTTTGAGGAAACATACGATAAAGAATCAATTAATCAAAAGCTGGAGCGTATAGATATTGATGGTACGAGGCGCGCGGAATCGTTGAATATGCAGGAGTTCGCTACCATGGCCAATGAATTCTATAATGCTGATAAATAAAATAAGTATCAAGCTATTGCTGTTAGGGAGGCAATAGCTTTTTCTTTTAAGCCATATACTATACATTTTGTGTGAGGTTTAGAAAGGCTCTTTTCGTAAGCAGTTGATATAAAAGACGACGCACGTGTTGGGTTTCTTTCCGCTGCGGACCGTTGCTTTCCGCGGGCACGGCCTCAGCCTCCTTGCCCCGGCGAGGGGTATGCCGACGTTGTCCGCAAAGGACGGTTTAGTCGGCCTTCCTTAGGATAGTCCTGCGGGGTCTTCAGACTCGTGCTGGGGCTGCGCGTAAATGCTCGCCCCATCGAAAACCTTTGTTCCCGCAGGAGTCAACGGTCCTCCGCTCCAAGCAATCACCGGAAAAGTGCAAGCATTTGTTTACATTAATCAAATAATACATTTTTAGAAGCAGAAAAACACAACACACAGCGGAGGAAATACATGGAGACTCCGGCGGGAGGAAAGGTCTAGGTGAGACCCCGCAGTGCGTTAGCACGAGGAGGCTCACCAGCCGCCCGCGGAAAGCGGAATGTATTTCCGTAGCGGGTATAAAAAGCATCACCCTTAATTTCAATTTACGTCGTCTTCTATAGATTTTGCGTCAAAAACAACGATTCTTTTCGGTGGGACGAGTAAGCGCAGTCCCAGTCCCAATCTTTTAGAAAACAGCCCAATACATAAAAATTTCTGTATCATATCTTTTCGTGAATAGACCGATTTATTTCACAAATACTAATAACGGTGTTTCCGAACTCTTATAATCAATGGGAACCTAGAAAGGGATTTTACATGAAAAAGGTAACCACGGTCTTTTGGGTTACATTGGTGATTGTGTTAGGGCTATCTCTTTGGGGATCATTGGATCCTGTGAGATTTGAAAATGTTTCAAGTACTATTATGAACTATGTATCTGTTCACTTTGGTTGGTATTATTTATTAATCGTATCACTGTTTCTCATCTTCTGTTTGTATTTGATCTTCAGTCCATATGGGAAGATCAAGCTCGGAAAAAAGGATGACAAGCCGGAATTCAGTTATCCTACTTGGTTTGCCATGCTCTTTAGTGCAGGTATGGGGATAGGACTTGTGTTTTTCGGCGTAGCTTCGCCAGTATCTCACTATGCTACAACCCCACCTACTGCAGATCCTGCTACAAGTCAGGCTATTGAGGATGCGTTGCGCGTTACATTCTTCCATTACGGGATTCATGCATGGGCAATATATGCAGTCATCGCACTAGTGCTTGCTTATTTCATGTTTCGCCATGATAAGCCTGGTTTAATCAGTGCGACCCTTGAGCCAATATTTGGAGATCGTATGAAGGGTGCTTGGGGTAAAGGGATTGATGTCATCGCCGTGTTTGCGACTATTGTTGGTGTAGCCACAACCCTCGGGTTTGGTGCCACTCAAATTAACGGTGGTTTAACGTATTTGCTGGGCATCGATAATGCGTTTTGGGTTCAACTGGTTATTATTCTTGTCGTTACTGTTTTGTTCATGATTTCATCCTATACCGGCCTTAGTAAGGGTATTAAGTACTTAAGTAATGCCAATATGGGGATAGCTGGTTTATTGCTTGTTGCCACGATTATTTTAGGCCCGACGCTCTACATTCTAAATTCATTAACGGATGCAATTGGGGCGTACTTTCAACAGATACCTGCTGAAAGTCTGCGTCTATCACCAAATAATGCGGATGAACAGCAGTGGGTGTTGGACTGGACTGTCTTTTTTTGGGCTTGGTGGATAGCCTGGTCCCCGTTCGTTGGAATATTTATTGCTCGTGTATCGAAAGGACGTACTATTCGGGAGTTTCTATCTGGGGTTCTAATCGTACCTTCTGTCGTTAGTTTTGTATGGTTTGCAACATTTGGGATTTCAGGCATTGATGCACAGCAAGGCGGTTTAGATATTGCTAGCCTTCCTGAAGAGCAAGCGCTGTTTGCCATGTTTAGCGAAATCCCTCTTGGTTTGATTTTATCGATTCTAGCGATGCTGTTAATAGGCACCTTTTTTATTACATCAGCAGATTCCGCTACATTTGTTTTAGGAATGCAAACGACAAATGGATCTTTATCGCCTCCAAAAAAGGTTAAATTCGCATGGGGATTTGCACAATCGGCTATAGCAGCTGTGCTTTTATATACTGGAGGACTGCAGGCACTAGAAAATGCACTAATTTCGGCAGCTCTCCCATTCTCATTTATCATGCTACTTATGGTCTTCTCATTTTATAAAGCGCTAACGAAAGATAAACAAGAAGAAAAAAAGCAGAAGCATTCATAAGATGAACGGAATTCAAATGAACGATTAGCGCACAGATAGGTAGGTCCCCTCATAGTCTATAAAAGGATTGCTTTCATTCTAATGGAGGCTGTGAGGTGAATATATGGACTTTACAACCGGCGAACTAGTAACACGTAAATCATATAATAATGACCTGCTTTTCCGAGTGGCTTTAGTGAAAGATGATATTGCTAAATTACATGGGGAGTACACTCGATTAGAGGCAGATTCTCCTTTTGAAGATCTTACTCAGGTGCAATCAAGGGAATTAGAAAAGAGACGCAAAAAAGGTAAGGAACAAGAGGAGTTTTCCTACCGTTTGTTTAGGCAAGATTACCAATTAATGCGGGAAAAGCGAGAATATGAATCAACAGATGGCTATCATAGCGATGTTTCGTATTTTCAATTACCTACTAAGGTGCTTCATTTAGATGGGGATCAAAACTATTTGCGAAAATGTATTGAATTATACGAACGGATGGGTATGCAAGTACATGGTGTGCATTTATATGAAAGGGATATGCCGCTTGAAATAGGAGATTTGATTGACAGAATACAACCAGACATCATTGTGATAACGGGGCATGATTCTTTCTCAAAGAATAAAGGAATAAAAGGCGACCTCCGTGCTTATCGAAATTCCAAATACTTTGCGGAAACGGTTAGAGAAGCAAGGCGGAAGAACCCTCATATGGATCAGCTTGTTATATTTGCAGGAGCATGCCAATCTCATTTTGAATCCATGATACGTTCTGGAGCCAATTATGCCAGTTCTCCATTACGAATTAATATTCATGCGCTCGATCCCGTATATATCGCAGCAAAAATTGCTTACACACCATTCATGGAGAAAGTGAATGTCTGGGATGCGCTGCGGAATACATTAACCGGTGATAAAGGAATGGGAGGGATAGAAACAAGAGGACTACTTCGAACGGGAATGCCATATATAAAAGAAGAGTCAGAGGAGTCAACTAATTAAGGTGCAAACATCTTGTCTTCATTCAAAAAAGCTGAGGACAGGATGTTTTTTAATCATATTGGATAAAATGTAAAAAATAATACATAATTTGCAAACTTTTACAAAGAATAAAGGTAACAAGTGAATTTTACTGTTGACATTAAAAAAGGAATACTGATATAATATAAAGTTTTATTTGACTATTATACAAGCTTATGGTATGATAAATACAGTGAGGTGGAGTGTAGTGGCTAAAACATTAATCGAAATTAAGCAAGGTCTTGAATGTCAACTTGGAAACCGTTTGAAATTGAAGGCCAACGGCGGACGAAGGAAGACCATTGAACGCTCAGGTATATTGGCGGAAATGTATCCTTCAGTTTTTGTTGTTGAGCTGGACCAAGACGAGAATGCCTTCGAACGTGTTTCATACAGCTATGCAGATGTTTTAACAGAAACAGTAGAATTAAGCTTCCCCGACGAGAGAACGGTAGCTTTACTCATGGAGCAGTAAACAAGAAATTGTTTGCTGCTTTTGTTTTCTGCTACATTTTCTGACTATTTAAAAAGGAGATTACGCTTAAACTTGAAAAATGCTTAAAGAGTATGTTTTTCCATGTTAAAATTAACCAATTTTGTATACATATAACTGGAGTTTAAATTAACTTATAACATAAGCTATAGATGTCGTAATAATTCACGGAAAGGGGTTGTTCTTTCATGGCTAGACGTCGAGGTGTAATGTCAGACCATATGAAAGAAGAAATTGCCAAAGAGTTAGGATTTTACGACACGGTACAGCAGGAAGGCTGGGGAGGCATCAAATCCAGAGATGCCGGTAATATGGTGAAACGTGCAATAGAAATGGCCGAGCAAAATATGCAAAAAAAAGACAGACCCTAAATGGGTTTGTCTTTTTTGGCAGTTAAGAAAGTTTTACTGCATAAGTGCAACTAAGGCTGTCACCTAAAGGCTTGGTGACAACCAAGTTTTCTAACATCGCTAATCCCTTTAAATCTTGTCAGCTGATAATGAATAGCTCTTGTCCTAGAAGTCGCGACTGTTTTCCTAATGTGTTACAATTTGTTTATATTTTCAAAGTAGGTGACGGTGATGGCTCTTTTTGAAAAAGCACCGGCAAAAATTAACTTATCCCTTGATGTGCTGAGTAAACGAGATGATGGTTATCATAATGTAGAAATGATCATGACGACGATTGACTTAGCAGATCGCATTAAAATGTACTCCATTGAATCGGATCGGATCGAGATTTATTTGGAGAGCAGATTCGTGCCAAGTGATGAGCGAAATTTGGCGTATAAAGCTGCTGATGCTTTTAAAAAAAAATACGGAATTAAAAAGGGGGTACATATTCATATTGAAAAGAGTATCCCTGTGTCGGCTGGTCTTGGTGGTGGCAGTACAGATGCTGCTGCTGTGTTGCGTGGACTAAATCGGCTATGGTCGCTGAACATTCCTCTTGAGGATTTAGCGGCACTTGGGGCAACGATTGGATCTGATGTGCCTTTTTGTGTGTATGGTAATACAGCAATCGCAAAAGGGCGTGGGGAAATTATTGAAAAATTAGCTTCACCTCCTTCCTGTTGGGTTGTTCTCGCAAAACCGGACATTGGCGTATCCACATGGACTATTTTTCAACGAATCAATATAGATAAACTCTCTCACCCAAATAATGATGCACTTATCGATGCACTTCATCATAAAAATTTCTTTAAAATGTGCGCAAATGTTGGGAATGTATTAGAAGATATTACGCTAACCATCTACCCAGAAGTTCAGCGGATTAAAGATAAAATGGCAGAAGCAGGGGCAACAGGTGTCCTTATGAGCGGAAGTGGGCCGACAGTGTACAGTTTAATTGAACAACAGAGTAAAGCGCAGCGTATTTATAATGGGATGCGTGGCTTCTGTGAAGAAGTTTATTTAGTACGTATATTAGGGTGAACATTGCCTAAACACGTATAAAAGTGGTATATTTAATGTAAATATTCGGTTTTGAGGTGTGTAAATGAAAAGAAGTAATCGATTAGTTGCATTAACTAACTTTTTTCTGGAAAATCCAAGGGAGCATAGACAGTTACCATATTTCTCTGAAATTTATGGGTCATCCAAGTCTTCCCTTAGTGAGGACTTGGATATTATTAACGATGTTTTCAAAACGGAATCGATAGGTTATTTGGAGCGAAACTCTGGAGCAACTGGTGGCGTTAAATATATTCCGGAATTTTCTCTTGAAAAAAGTGTTCAATTTATAAATGAGCTTTGCCATAAGTTAGAAGACCCGACTCGTATTCTTCCCGGAGGTTATCTCTACATGAGCGATATACTAGGTGATCCGAGGCAAACGAGAGAAATAGGTCGCGTCTTTGCATCAGCATTTTCTCAAAGAGAGATTGATGTGGTTGTAACGGTGGCTACGAAAGGGATTCCTTTAGCGTACGCTGTTGCCTCCTTCCTTGATGTTCCCGTTGTCATTGTTCGAAGAGACCCTAAGGTTACCGAAGGATCTTCTGTAAGTATTAATTATGTATCTGGTTCCTCCCGTAAAATTCAAACGATGGTATTGCCAAAACGCAGTCTGCAAGAAGGTGCAAATGTGTGTATCATTGATGATTTTATGAAAGCTGGCGGAACCATTACAGGAATGATTAATTTACTGGAAGAGTTTGACGCAAATGTCAAAGCAATTGGTGTACTGGCTGAAGCAGATGACGATGAAGAGGAACGCGTTGTAGACGAATATACTTCATTAGTCAAAATAAGGAATGTAGATAGTAAAAAGAAATATATAGATGTCCATTCTGGAAATTTTATCGAAATTTAAAAAAACCAAGCTTTCTAACCTTTAAAACGAGTTTATTTTGAAAATATTTAATTTTTTTTAATAATAGGCAGGAATTCCTGTTGTTTTGTTGAAATAGTTAAATAAGTTCAAATGTGAAAAGGTGGTGAATCATCATGGAAGTAACTGACGTAAGATTACGCCGCGTTAATACAGAGGGAAGAATGCGAGCAATTGCATCGATTACATTGGATGAGGAGTTTGTTGTTCATGATATCCGCGTTATCGACGGAAACAATGGACTATTTGTAGCAATGCCATCCAAACGTACCCCTGATGGTGAATTTAGGGATATTGCACATCCGATTAATTCGGGTACTCGTGCAAAGATACAAGATGCTGTGTTAGAGGAGTATCGTCGTGTAGGGAAAACGGAAGAGGAATACGAAGAAGCGGGTGCTTCCTAATAAGTATGAATAAGAAATGATTAAAAAGCTTTTAAATTTTTCATACAAACTAATACTTTTCACGAAAGAGGTCTAACCTACTACTAAAGGTTAGTCTTCTTTTTTTTGGCAAATAGGAAGGTAACGTGGACTAAAATCGTTATTTCCTGGGGCTGGGACTGCGGTTACTCGTCCCACCCGCCTTTGTGCGTCGTAGTGCAGGCTAATCTGTTTCTCCGAAAGGCTTTCACTCTAGTATAAGGGGTTCTAACAAAGCCAAGCGCGCTTTCTAAGAATCCTTTAACGAATGCCAAGTTTTCTAAAAAAACGAATACTACAGGCTATTATATGTTGAAATCATCTGGTTTTTACGATATATTCATAATGGAGAATATAGGATTATTGGAGGTTTCCTTATGATGAGACGTTATGCTGTCATTCTAGCAGCAGGGCAAGGAACCAGGATGAAATCGAAGCTCTATAAGGTGCTCCACCCCGTTTTGGGTAGACCGATGGTGCAGCATGTTATCGATCAGATAAAAGCAGTGAAGGTAGATAAAACGGTTACAGTTGTTGGTCATGGTGCCGAAAAAGTAAGCGAACATATTGGCAATGACACGGAATTCGTTATACAAGGGGAACAACTCGGAACAGGGCATGCTGTGATGCAAGCTGAAGATTTGTTAAAAGATAAGCATGGGACAACAATTGTTGTTTGTGGGGATACGCCATTAATTACAACTGAAACCTATCAAGCTCTCTTTGCTCATCATGAGAATGAAGGAGCTAGTGCTACTATTTTAACAGCGAAAGCAGAGGATCCTACAGGATATGGAAGAGTCATCCGTAATGAAGCGGATGAGGTCGAACGTATTGTAGAGCATAAAGATGCGAGTGGAGCGGAGAGGCTAGTAGATGAGATTAATACTGGTACATATTGCTTTGATAATCAAGCTCTGTTCGCAGCGTTGAAAGAAGTATCAAATGATAATGTTCAAGGTGAATATTATTTACCTGATGTGATAGAAATTTTACGTAATAAAAAGGAAAAGGTGACCGCTTCCCTAACACCTGATTTTGAAGAAACGTTAGGGGTGAATGACCGTGTAGCGTTGGCTCAAGCTGAGAAAATAATGAAAAAACGTATTAATGAGAAACATATGCGTAACGGTGTAGCGATTAGTGATCCAGATAATACGTATATTCATCCTGGTGTTGTAATTGAACAGGATGCAGTTATTCATCCAGGCACGCATATAACAGGGGGTTCGACGGTCAAAATGGATGCTGAAATTGGTCCGAACAGCGAGGTCGACAACTGTTATGTTGGCATCGGTTCAGTTGTCAAGCAGAGTGTCGCAACGAATAGTAAAATTGGTGACCGTGTAAATGTTGGGCCATTTGCTCATATTCGACCGGAATCTGCAATCGGCGATGACGCTAAAGTTGGTAACTTCGTAGAAATTAAAAAGACAGTAATTGGGGAAGGTAGCAAGGTTCCCCATTTAAGTTATATGGGTGATGCACAAGTTGGAAGCAATGTGAATGTCGGATGTGGTACAATTACAGTGAACTATGATGGAAAAAATAAATATGTAACAACCATTGAAGATGATTCATTTATTGGTTGTAATTCCAATTTAATTGCCCCAGTAACAATAGGAAAGGGCTCCTATGTTGCTGCAGGATCAACGATTACGAAGGATGTCCCTACAGAGTCGCTATCCGTTGCCAGAGCAAGACAAACGAATAAAGAAGGATACGCTACAAGACTTAAAAACAGACAAAAAGATTAACGGAGGGTTTATCTCATGGCGTCTAGCTATAAGGATCCATCTTTAAAAGTATTCACATTGAATTCAAACCGCAAGTTAGCAGATGAAATTGCGGAACATATTGGAACACCCCTTGGAGAGTGCACCGTTAAACAATTTAGTGACGGTGAAATTCAGATTAATATCGAAGAAAGTGTACGTGGACATGATGTATATGTTTTACAATCAACTTCTTCACCGGTTAATCAACATATTATGGAATTACTGATAATGATTGATGCATTAAAACGTGCTTCTGCAAGGTCTATTAATATTGTAATGCCGTATTATGGTTATGCGAGACAAGATAGAAAGGCTCGATCAAGAGAGCCGATTACTTCAAAACTAGTAGCGGATTTATTAGAGACTGCAGGGGCTAATCGGGTGATTACACTCGACTTACATGCTCCACAAATTCAAGGGTTCTTCAATGTGCCAATTGATCATCTTCAGGGTGTTCCTATTCTTTCTGACTACTTTAAGGAGAAAGGCCTTGAAGATATTATCATTGTGTCACCTGATCATGGTGGAGTTACACGTGCTAGGAAGATGGCCGATCGTTTGAAAGCGCCGATAGGTATTATTGATAAAAGACGCCCCCGTCCAAATGTTGCGGAAGTTATGAATGTTGTTGGTAATATCGAAGGCAAGACAGCGATTCTTATAGATGATATCATAGATACAGCTGGAACAATTACCTTAGCAGCTAATGAACTAATCGAAAAAGGGGCTAAAGAGGTTTACGCATGTTGTACCCATCCTGTATTATCCCATCCGGCAGTTGAACGAATTAACAACTCACAAATAAAAGAGTTGGTTGTGACCAATTCGATACCATTAGCAGAGGATAAACAAAGTGAAAAGGTTAAAGAATTGTCTGTTGCCCCGCTTATCGGTGAAGCAATCATACGTGTCCACGAGCTACAGTCCGTAAGTATCTTATTTGATTAATGTTTAGAAGTCCTGTAATTCGGGAATTATCTAGTTGATAGGGAAGTATAAACTTTCTTACTGCAACGTGCAGCGAAGGACATACCCCTAAAGCGTTTAGCGGATGCCAGGTTTCTGACATTTAAGGAAAGCTTAACAAAAAATATAAACAGATTTAAATGTAATAAAAATGAAGCTATCACTTGATAAGTGAATTTTTTCTAAAAATAGTTGGAGGATGATGGAAATGGCAGTAAAATTACAAGCAACAAAACGAGATGACTATACAAAATCGCAAACGAAAGAAATCAGAACGAGTGGAAGAATACCAGGTGTTGTTTATGGAAAAGCGAAAGAGCCTATAACGGTTTCGGTTGATAATCTTGAACTCGTTAAAACAGTTCGTGACGAAGGAAGAAACGCAATTATTTCGCTTGATGTTGATAATGACAAAGCAGTAGACGTTATGTTACATGATTATCAAATGGACTCCCTTAAGAATGAACTATTACACGTTGATTTCTATATCGTAAACATGGCAGAAGAAATGGATGTTACAGTAGCACTACGCCTTGAAGGTGAAGCAGCAGGTTCAAAAGATGGTGGCGTATTACAGCAACCATTATATGAGTTACAGGTTCGTGCAAAGCCAGCTGATATTCCTGAGGAAATTACAGTAAATATTGACTCCTTAGGAATTGGTGACAGTATAACAATTGATGATCTACCTACAGGAGCGAATTATGAGTTCACGGAAGATGAAGACACAACAATCGCTACAATCCTAACACCGGACAACCTAGACGACGAGGAAGAATCAGCGGATGGAGATGCTGAGCCAGAATTAGTAGGTAGCAAAAAAGATGAAGACGAAGAGAAGTAAAATATTATAGCAAAACCAATACCCCTCCTTCTAAGAAGCTGTAAGAATAAATAATCCTTAAGGAGGGATTATTGTATTGGTTAAAAAGGAAGAAGTTAAATGAAATGTATTGTTGGACTTGGAAATCCAGGTAAAAAATATAAAGATACCCGTCATAATGTCGGATTTATGGTAATAGAAGAATTACTAAATCGGCATCAATGGGATTTAAATAAGAAGAAGTTTAACGGCAAATACGCGATGGAACATCTTCAAGGTGAAAAGGTACTATTGCTGCAGCCTCACACGTATATGAATCTTTCGGGGCAGTCGATTCGTCCTTTAATGGATTATTATAATATGGATGTGGATGATGTACTTGTTATGTATGATGACCTGGATTTACCACCTGGAAAAATCCGCCTTAGGCAAAAGGGTGGACATGGCGGACACAATGGAATCCGTTCATCAATTGATCATTTAGGAACGAAAGAATTCAAACGCCTTCGTATCGGTATCGGAAGGCCAACTACGTCAATACCAGTTGTTGATTACGTTCTGGGTTCCTTTACAAAAGAACAGCAAGAAGATGTAGAGCATAGCATTAAAGTAGCCGCAGATGCTTGTGAGTATTGGTTACAGAATCCATTCCTTGAAGTAATGAATGAATATAATAGCTAATGGAAGCATAGTGTAGCATCATAGGTTTGAAAGGATTGGCCATCAAATGTATAAATAACTACTTTTCGGATAAACTTTAAAATATGTGTTTATTCGAGGAGGTTTTTATATGGCTATTGTCTATACATGCAGACATTGCGGACATGTGATTGGAAAGTTAGAACAAAAAATGGTTGACACATCCCTGTTGGGGTTTGACCAATTATCAACGAAGGAAAAAATAGATATGATAGAATATAAAGATAATGGGGATGTTCAGATCAAGGCAATTTGTGAAGATTGTGAAGATACGTTAGGACATCATCCACAATACCATGAACTAGATTTTTTTATACAATAAAATAAGCAACAAAAGCTTTGGTTATAAAACCAAGGCATTTTTGCGCTTACGTAGGACTGCGTGGGGGTTTAACAATGCAAGGTATAAACAATTATTTAAAGTCAAAAGAAGATATACAATCAATTTTACAAGGGGTATCCAGTGGAATGCAGGAGCAACTCGTTGCAGGTTTATCCGGATCGGCAAGAAGTCTGCTTGTGTCGCTAATTAGTGAATCCACAACGAAGCCGATCTTACTGGTTACGCATCAATTAGTACAAGCGCAACAGCTTTATGATGATTTATCCGAGTTTGTTGGAGAAGGGTATGTACATTTATATCCAGTTAATGAACTAATAGCTTCTGAAATAGCGATTGCAAGCCCGGAACTTAGAAGTCAACGAATCGACTCCTTAACAGCCTGGTCCAAAAAGAAATCAGGTATATTAATCGCGCCAGTAGCTGCATTAAAAAGGATTTTGCCACCGCCAGATTATTGGAGCACGTATCAATTACAATTTGCACTTGGGGAAGAGATTCAGATTGATGATTACCTATCATCTTTAGTAGATATGGGGTATGAACGTCAAGACATGGTCACTACACCCGGTGAATTTAGTAGGCGTGGTGGAATCATTGATATATATCCAATAACAGAAGCGCATCCGATACGTATAGAATTATTTGATGACGAAATCGATTCTATACGCTATTTTGATGCGGGAACACAGCGGTCTTTAGAGAAACAGCAGGAGGTCATTGTCGGACCAGCGACGGAGTTATTACTTACAAATGAAGATATACATTTGGCTGCCGGCAGATTGCAGGATGCATTGGCAGATAGCTTGAAAAACATGAAAGCTTCAGAAGGAAAAGAGAAATTAGCGGAAACGATAGAACATGATATCGGACGCTTACAGAATGCAGAACACTTTCAGGAAATGTATAAATATATTGGATTTCTTTATAAAAATCCTGCTAGTTTGTTAGATTACCTCCCTTCAAACGGACTCGTTATTTTAGATGAAATGAGCAGAATTCAGGAAACAGCTACGAATTTGGACTCCGAGGAAGCAGAATGGTATAACAGTCTATTGGAATCGAATCAAATGGTAAAAAATAGTAGTTTTTCATTTGATTGGCCAACCATATGGGGCAATATGGATCATCAACGACTATATATGTCAGTATTTTTACGGCATATCCCAAATACACAACCACAAAATATTATTGATCTCTCGTCAAGGGCCATGCAAGAATTTCATGGTCAAATGAGTCTATTCAAAAATGAACTAACCCGCTGGAAAAAAGGCGATTATTCTGTTGTGGTTCTAGCTCCTAATCAAAAACGGGCAGAGAAAATTCATTCTATATTTATGGACTATGATATTGAAGCGAGCATTACAGGTAAATTGGAGCTTCCTGTGAGCCAACCTACAATAGCCATTGGAAATATTAGCAGTGGTACGGAGCTGCCCATGCATAAGATGGCTCTGATAACGGAGAATGAGCTGTTCAAAAAAAGAACGAAACGCCCGAAAAGACAACAGAAAGTATCCAATGCCGAACGTATTAAGGATTACCAAGAGTTAAAAATTGGCGATTATGTCGTCCATGCCAACCATGGAGTAGGAAAGTATATAGGAATTGAAACGCTTGAAGTGAAGGACTTGCATAAGGATTATCTGTTAATCAAATATTCCGGTGATGATAAACTCTTTGTACCGATTGATCAAATTGATTTAGTCCAAAAATTTGTCGGTGGTGAGGGAAAAGAGCCAAAGCTTTACAAATTAGGCGGCTCAGAATGGGCGAAGGTGAAGCGAAAAGTTCAATCATCTGTTGAAGATATCGCGGATGATTTAATTAAACTCTATTCCGAAAGAGAAGCAAGAAAAGGGTATGCCTTTTCAAAAGATAGCGAGATGCAGCGTGAGTTTGAAGCGGCATTCGCCTATCAGGAAACGGACGATCAAATTCGCTGTATCGAGGAAATCAAGCATGATATGGAAAGAGAACGCCCAATGGATCGTTTGCTTTGCGGTGATGTCGGGTACGGAAAAACAGAGGTAGCGATTCGTGCTGCCTTTAAAGCAGTGGCAGATGGTAAGCAGGTGGCTATTTTAGTTCCAACAACGATTTTAGGACAGCAGCATTATGAAACGATCCGTGAGCGATTCCAGGAACATGCAGTGAATATTGGACTATTAACCAGGTTTCGAACAAAAAAACAGCAAACGGAAACATTACAAGGTTTAAAAAACGGCACAGTTGATATCGTTATTGGTACACATCGCTTATTATCCAAAGATGTAGAATATCGCGATTTAGGGTTGCTTATTGTAGACGAAGAGCAACGATTCGGTGTTAAGCATAAAGAAAAAATCAAACAATTGAAAGCCAATGTAGATGTACTTACCCTTACAGCTACGCCAATCCCAAGAACCTTGCATATGTCTATGTTGGGGGTTCGTGACTTGTCTGTAATTGAGACGCCACCAGAAAATCGTTTTCCAATTCAGACCTATGTGATGGAACATAATCCTGTTTTTATCCGTGAATCGATTGAGCGAGAAATGGCTCGTTCGGGGCAGGTGTTTTTCCTATATAATCGAGTGGAGAATATTGAAAAGGTGGCACGGGATATTAATAACCTCGTGGACAATGCGAGAGTAGCGGTGGCGCATGGACAGATGAACGAGGCGGAGCTTGAAAATGTGATGTTCGGCTTCTTAGCAGGTGAATTTGACGTTCTAGTTAGTACAACGATTATTGAAACAGGAGTAGATATTCCGAATGTCAATACACTTATCGTCAATAATGCGGATCGTATGGGTTTAAGCCAACTTTACCAGCTTAGGGGACGCGTAGGACGCTCCAATCGTGTAGCTTACGCCTACTTCACTTACCAAAAAGATAAAGTACTCACAGAGGTTTCGGAAAAGCGCCTGCAGGCTATTAAGGAATTCACGGAATTAGGGTCAGGCTTTAAGATAGCCATGCGCGATTTGTCCATTCGAGGAACTGGGAATTTATTGGGTGCTCAACAACATGGATTCATTGACTCTGTCGGATTTGATATGTATTCACAAATGCTTAAAGATGCAATCGACGCACGTAAAGCCGGTAAAGATATGGACGATATCAAAGTATTTGAACCAGAACTAGCACTGGATATAGATGCGTACATCCCAGACTCCTATATTAATGATGAAAAACAAAAAATTGGTATCTATAAACAGTTTCAAGCAATTGAAGCTGCTGAGGATATAGATGATTTAAAAGATGAATTGATTGATCGATTCGGTGATTACCCACAGGAAGTAGAGCATTTATTTGCTGTTTCTTCCCTGAAAATGTATGCAAAAAGAGAACGCATCGAATCGATAAGCGAAAAGAATAAAAAAATTGAGTTAATCGTTGAAGATAATCGAAGCCAACAAATTGATGGGTCAAAATTATTTGAAGTAGCAAACACTTTTGGGCGAGGCGTGCAATTGGGGACGGAGAACAATAAATTAAAAATGGTGTACAAATATACTGCTGAATCTGGCCTTAGACGCTATCAAATAGTGGAAGACTTGGTGGATCAATTAGCAAAAGTGGATAGAGATGGATAAAAAATTGGTATCATATGTATAGTCTATCTGAGATGAATCATACTAAAAGCACAACAACTGGTGATTTTTGTATTTGAAAAGGGCTTTGTACAAATAATAATAATCATCATCTTAAGAAAGTGAGGCTACTTAGATATGAAAGCAACTGGTATTGTACGACGTATTGATGATTTAGGCAGGGTAGTTATTCCAAAAGAGATCAGAAGAACATTACGTATCCGAGAAGGAGATCCACTGGAGATATTTGTGGATAGGGAAGGCGAAGTTATTCTGAAAAAGTATTCACCGATAAGCGAATTGAGCCACTTCGCCAAAGAATATGCAGAAGCATTGTTTGATTCCATGCAATCTCCGGTTCTAATTTGCGATCGAGACGAGGTTATAGCTGTAGCTGGCGAGTCAAAAAAGGATTATCTAAATAAAAATATTGGATCTGAATTAACAAAAACAATCGAAGACCGATCCCAGGTATTTGAAACAGAAGCAAGTAATACAGAAATCATTGATGGCATTCAACAGGAAATCAAGTCTTATTGCATCAGCCCAATCATCGCAAACGGTGATCCAATTGGCTGTGTTATGATATTTTCTAAAGAAGAAAAACTAACCAATGTGGAACAAAAAGCAGTCGAAACAGCAGGGAGCTTTTTGGCAAGGCAGATGGAATAATACGTAAATGGCCAGGGGCTGTCTCTAAAAGGTGTAGACTTTTTAGAGGCAGTCTTTTTATTATGGGTGAGGGAAAATGGTAACGTGACCTTTTAACGGGAAATTAATACAAGCAGAATCATTTTAGATAGTAGCTTTTTATTATATCAAGACACCTAAATCGTAAAAAATAAAGGTTAATATATATTTTACATGACTAATATGTATCAACCTTTAAATTCTACAATAGCGCGTAGATTGGCGCGAAGTTTCATCCAATTTAAGTGTTATTACTTTTTAAGGCTTCTACTGAAATGACATGTTCCTTAAAAAAGAAAGCACCGTTTTCGTTAAAGAGTCCATCTTCCCCCATGATTTGATTTTTAATTTCTCGGTCACTTTCTCCTTGTAAGGTCGTCTCAATAACATGGCCATTTTTAAGGGATATTTTTACATTATATTGTTGCATTTGTTTCATCTCCTTTATTCTTTTTATACCCATAGGTGGAATTTATTACACATTTTCCTGAAAAAATTTGAATCCATGTTCGCTTGTTACTTGCTAAGTTACGCTTTTCTCGAACCACTTTTTTCTAATATAATTGGTAATGCTGAAGAAGGCTACCACAACGGTTCATCTTTATCGCTTATTTTGACAAAGAAAAGGAGAAATGGAACGAATATAAGACTTAGATACCCCAATGTAAGTATCCGCTGTGTCACTGATGAGATGCATTGCTTATGCTGGCAATTCGGGCAATTTTTCCCGTATTTTGAAAACCCAATTAACAAAATAGCTTTCACTTCCCATTTATAATTACAATTTGTGCATCGTGCCATGGGGCTATCTCCTTTCTCTCTACCTCAACTAACTTGTCATCTAACTTCAGCAAAATGCCACGTTGCAGATGAACGCACTATTCGATTAGCGCGCACTCGTTTCAGAAGATCGTTATTTATGAATGATTGTTTCCTTTCTTACTATAAATTTCATAAGCAAAGTACCCAAATAAATAGCCTATTATCTATATCCCTCGGATTGATTTTACGATTTAACTACATAAGAGATAAACGTTTTGTTACAATAATCTAAAGTGAGGTGAGCGGTTTGGATAAATCATATCTTGATATCATACAACTCGAAAAAGAAAAAGGTTTCAGAAATGGTCTGTACGATTATATCAACGTCAAAATGTCGTATGATACCAATAGAATGGAAGGTAGTACACTAACATTCACGGACACGCAGGCTCTCTACGAGAAAAATATTGTGCCTACTGGGGGACATTCTTTTGATGATCTGTTAGAGGGCAAAAATCATTTTGAACTGATGGATTTTATGTTAACCACAATTGATGAGTCTTTAACGGAAAGATTGATAAAGGAATTTCATCAAATACTTAAAAAAGGAACGCTTGATGAGGAAAGATATGGAATAGGACGATACAAAGGAATTCCGAATATGGCAGGCGAGCAAAAAGTTGCCGAACCTCATGCAGTTCCTGAATTAATGAGAAATTTGCTGGAAAGTTATGATAAAAAGGATGCAACGCTTGATGATGTTTTACGTTTTCATCATGAATTTGAGTTAATTCACCCTTTTCAAGATGGGAATGGCAGAGTTGGCCGGCTAATCATGCTTCGAGAGTGTCTGAAGCATGACATAACACCTTTTATCATTTCGTCTGATCGGAAAGAAGAATATATTAATGGGCTGCGTTTTTTTGAAGCGAAGCCACATCTCTTAAAAGAAGAAGTTATGGCACAACAAGAAGCGTTTAGAGGAATAGCAGAGCCCTTTGTTAATCATTATAATTAATAAATTAGTGGTGAAAGAGGTTCAGATATCTATGATATGGATACTTTTAGTAATTAGTTTGTTTTTTGGTATTAGTTTAATAGTAAAAGCTAAATCAAAACCGTATAAAATTATTGGATATATTTTAACGGTGGTTGTATTTCTATTTTTAATCGTTGTTATTTTAAATATAGGAGTGGGAAGTAATGAAGAGATTATAGAAGATGACTTTTTGATTAATTGAGAATATAAAAGTATCCTTCTGCTTTAGGTTTGTGCAGAAGGATACTTTGTTGTTAGTTACTATACACGTTGTTTGTCTTTTTATTTATTGATTCCTATTCTCTGCCTTATTAAAATTTTTCAAGGGAATTATCACATGAAACGGGCTAATTTATCCGTGTTTTGTCACTATTACGGCTGGATAATCTTGATATTACGGACTAGGATTTATCGAATAACCCATTAGAATAACAACTAGAAAGGTTATGATTGTTAACAAGTTGATTATAAGGCTTAAGATAGTAAACAGTTTGTTTCTTGTTTTAAGAAATAATGCGGCTATCCCTGTGAGAACAGCGATTAGTAATAGAGCAAGAGCGCCGGTCGGAAGCAAATTACGATCAGTCATTATTGTCAAGTTAAGCAAGATTAAATGAACAAAACCAATAATAAATGATGTTCCAGTTAGGACAGCACCAATATTTAGTTTATTTAATTTACCCAGTTCCATAATTCAACCTCCCCTACTTCCGCTTTGCTTACTTGTGATAGATTTTCCACCTTTAGTAATTCATTTGTTGGGCCAGTCAGCACAACACCATATATTTGTATCTCGCCTTCTTCCAAAAAGTTTATTCTATCTGTTAAGTTTAAAGCTTTTGATCTTGCTGCTGTAGTTGCCCATTCTTCGTGTTTAGCTAAGTTACGTAGAACATCAAGAAATTGCTCCTGATTATTTGCATTTTTATTAAAGGAAGAATTAATATCCATATTTGTTTCAGCTGGATAGCCGATAGGTTGAATTGGCAAACCTTGGTCGTTTACACCTAACTGATCAATTCCTGTGTTGACAGCAAACCATGTAAGGTCAACGTCTAATTCAGAGAAAATAGATTTAACATCTGCTTCGTTGTATAAGTCACCAAGCGAAACGTATAATTCACCAACCGTGCCATCAGGGAGCTCATCTAGTAAGCGAAATTCATTAGTAGAACTGATTTCTCCGGCAGGGGGAACTAAAAATGACGAATCCTCCACTTGATATACCGAATCAGGAGCATCAATGAGGTAATTCCGTTCGGGGAATTCCATGCTACTCATCCACAGGGAGTGTTCCTGTTCACCAATTTGTTTCTCCCTTTTTCCGATGCGTTTATAAAGATCCATCGTTGTACTCATTGAAAATGGACTGATGTTTTCATTTATACTATCTAACTCGACTCTCGTGTTAGGCTCTGTAATGGTTATTGTATCCGTAATAACTTTCAAAAATTGATTTCCTTTACTTTGATCAATCCCATACCCATAATATAGAAATGTGAATGCGGTAGTAATCGGAAGAATCATTAATATAAAAGAGGCTGTAACAAGTGTATTCGTAATAATGGCCTTCCTTTTACTTTGGTTAAGAACCTTCATTTGATTTGAAGTATCCGATTCCTTCTTTTTACTGTTAACATGTTTTTCATCCAAGCTGTAATCTATATAGTCCTGGTAAATTTCAACCTTTTCGAGTTCGGCTTCAACTTGTTTTTCATCTTTTTCTGATAGTAAACCATTATTATAATCGTCTAATTTCTTTTTAAATTCTTCGTTATTCACGTATGATCACCTCTATTTCCTTTCTCCCATTTTCTTATTTTTTGTCGACCTCTAAATAGGGAGGATTTAAAATTAGCTAGTGAAACACCCATAATATTGGCTGATTGTTCATAAGTCAGATCACTAACGTCACTTAATAAAATTGCTTGTTTTTGTTTATCTGGTAGCGTTTCAATGAATGCTATAATTTGATTCAAAGTCTCGTTTCGCAACACGGTCTCTTCTATATTTATATTAGATTTTAGATGGCTGAACTTTTCATCACCCGTCACTGTTACTCGCTTATGCTTCCTAAAATGATCAATACATAGATTATGCGCCACACGAAAAAGCCATGGTTTAATATCATCAATTTCAAACTTTTGAAGGTGAAGAAAAGCTCGATAAAAGGTTTCTTGAAGCAAATCTTCTGTTAGATAGTGATCAAAGGTAAGGGAATAAAGATATCGATAAATATCATTTACATACTGTTTATATATCTCTTCAATCGTTCAAACCTCCCTCCCCATCTGTATTATTCACGTATGAGATGTTAAAAAGTTTCACATTTAATAAAATCATTCCAAAAGATTTACTTTATTGCTATTTTTAATCCAACCCATGCACGTCCCTAACTATAATTACAAACATAACTCCCATCTATCCTATAATGAAATCTACATTTACACGACGAAAAAAGGGCGTTTACCATGGACGGGAATGAAACGAATAAATTAGTTAAAGGCGCTTTGCTGCAGGGGACATCGGTTTTTATATTTACCAGCAGATGTATCCCATTCTTGGGGTTGCGCTGGTTCTGGCATTATATGGCTTTCCGTCAGCGATATCAAAAATGACGGTCGACTTAAAAGTGGAAGGGAAAAACTTTTCGCTCACAACGGCTGTTCTGGTTCCAACCCCTGGGAAGAAAGAAGCTGCAACAATTGCTCCAGATGCTACCGTTCCAATATCATTTGGTATAGTTTTGTATCCTTCTTGTGAATATGAATGCTGCCAGTTAGTTAAATCACTAGATTGTATCCCTAAATGATCCTCGTATTGATCAAATTTCGCAGTAAGTTGTGTTTCAGATTCAAAAAACATGTATCACTTTTTGTGAAATTGTGTATGATATGTGTATACAAATTTTGAGGGTTGTGATATTATGGATAATAATAATAAAAAAGGGGATGTTATTTTGACAACAAAAGCCCAAAAATGGGGAAATAGTATCGGTGTACGTATTCCTTTTAGAGTGGCAAATAAATATGGAATTGAAAATGGCTCACCTATTGAAATGGAAGAAAAAGAGGATGGGATATGTGTTAGACCAGTTGAAAAGGAGCCATCGTTAGATGAAATGTTAGATCAGATCACTGATGAAAACAGACATGACTATATTGATTTTGGAAAAAAAGGGGATGAATTGCTCTAATGGAAATACCAAAAAAGGGGGATTTAGTTTATATAGATTTTGACCCTCAAAGCGGATATGAACAAGCAGGGCATAGACCAGGAATTATTTTATCCCCCGAAAGGTTTAATCGAGTAACCAATATAGCGGTTGTGTGTCCGATTACCAGTAAAATAAAAGGTTATCCGTTTGAAGTAAAATTACCAGAAGGATTACCCATTTTTGGAGCAGTACTTACAGATCAACAAAAAAGCCTAGATTGGAAATCAAGAGGTTTAAAGATTATTGGACAAGCACCTGAAAATACTGTTAAAAAATGTGTAAATCACATTCACAAATTTATTTATGAATAACGTTTTGTAGATTATTGTAATGTATACACGTAAAAAGTTATATCTAAAAAATGTGCAATATATTATTCGGTATTTATTCCTTCCTAGAATTAATTTTATGGAGGATTTTTTTATGTAATAATATAATAATAAGACGTACAAATTTTGATTAATAGGTTCGGCCGTTATTTTTACTCTTAGTTCCAACCCACACAAGTCCCTAACCCCAATTACAAACATAACCCCCATCTATGCTATAATGAAATCTACATTTACACGACGAAAAAAGGGCGTTTACCATGGACGGGAATGAAACGAATAGATTAGTTAAAGGCGCTTTGCTACTGACCATAGCCGGCTTGTTCAGTAAGGTCCTAAGTGCCGGCTACCGGATTCCCCTGCAAAACATGACAGGGGACATCGGTTTTTATATTTACCAGCAAGTGTATCCCATTCTTGGGGTTGCGCTGGTTCTGGCATTATATGGCTTTCCGTCAGCGATATCAAAAATGATGGTCGACTTAAAAGCGGAAGGGAAAAACCTTTCGTTCACAAGCTTTTATATCCCCATTTTTATCATTCTCTTAGGAATCAATGGGGCATTATTTCTTTTTCTATTTTTTAATGCGCCTTCGATAGCTGGCTGGGTAGGAGACGCGAATTTAGCGAATACGTACCGGTTTGCGGCGTTTGCCTTTTTACTAACTCCCTTCTCTGCCTTATTAAGAGGGGTGTTTCAAGGGAATTATCAGATGAAGCCGACAGCCTATTCGCAAATCGGAGAACAGTTTATTCGCGTTTTTATCATCATAACAGCTGCGGTTGTCGTTGCCGTTCAGGGACGAGATTTTTATGAGGTTGGACAGGCTGCTGCACTTGCGTCGATACTAGGCGGGGCAACGGCTATTCTGATTCTGGCTCTGTTTTTTATAAAAGAGAAGCCAGTCGTACGGGATACATCTAAAGTGCCGTGGAATTATTATATACGGACGATTTTAACATTGGGAATGGTGGCTGCTTTAAATCATATGGTGCTGTTGGTGATTCAATTTGCCGATACATTCACGCTGATCCCCAGTTTAATGGACTATGGTTTCACGCAGATGGAAGCGATGGAGGCAAAGGGCGTGTTTGACCGCGGGCAGCCGTTAATCCAGCTGGGAACGGTGTTGGGATCTTCTTTTGCGCTTGCACTTGTACCATCTATATCAAAACAAAAGCTGGAGAGAGACCCGGATACATTTCATCATTACATAAGCGGCGCGATGTTGTTCAGTTTTTATTTAGCAGTTGGGGCCACAGTAGGATTAATTGCCATCTTCCCGGAAGCGAATGTATTATTGTTCCAAAATGATAAAGGAACGGTTGATTTACAAATACTTGTGATTGCCATACTCCTTTGTTCGCTAGCAATTACGGCATCTGCTATTCTTCAAGGGCTGGGCTATATGAAACGAACAGCTGGCTTTATTTTGATTGCATTCTTTATAAAATGGATCTGTAATCAGTTGCTGGTTCCATGGTTTGGTATAACGGGTAGTGCTGTAGCAACGGTGATCAGCTTACTTGTATTATGTATGGTTGTTCTTTTTGAACTGAAGCGAAAATTGCCAGGCCTGCATTTTTTTGGGCAAATTAATGGTGTTGCACTTATAAAAGCTACGTTAGCGATGGTTATTTATATTCTAGTAGTGGAATCTATTTTTTCCAATGTGGGTGTATCAACACGCATTGGATTACTGTTCTATATCGTGTTTGTTGCTGTGTCGGGTGGGGTTATCTTTATATACAGCCTGTTAAAATGGCGAGCCTTTACAGCCAGAGAACTAGCCATGCTACCGTTCACACATGTTTTCATTCGTATCCATAAAGGGAGGAACATAAATGAGTAAAATTGAAATTATCGGATTAGGCGCAGGTGATATGGACCAGCTGTCTCTAGGCATTTATAAAAAATTGACGAATACGAACGGTGTTATCTATACACGAACAATCGATCACCCCGTTATCGGTTCGTTACAGCAGGAGGGAGTCACCTTCGAGGCATTTGATCATGTTTATGAGAAAGAAGAACAATTTACAGCGGTCTATCAAACGATCGTAGACACCTTAATCGAAAAAGCAAAGGATGCGTCCATTATTTACACACTCCCTGGGCACCCGATGCTAGCGGAAAAAACGGTACAGCTTTTACTCGAGCAAACAGAGGTAGAAGTGGAGGTTGCAGGTGGACAGAGCTACTTGGATGACTTATTTACAGCCCTGAAAATTGATCCAATCGATGGGTTCCAATTTGTAGATGGTACGTCTTTTGAACGCAGTCAGCTTGATTATCGGCACCACCTCCTATTTTGCCAGGTGTATGACCGCTTTATTGCATCAGATGTGAAGCTTACGCTATTAGAGGATCTACCACCAGACTATCCAGTTACAGTGGTGGAAGCGGCTGGGAGCGCGCTCGAGGTTATCCAGACCATTCCAATCGATGAGCTTGATCACTCTATTGAAGTTAGTAATGTAACAAGTGTTTATGTACCACCAGTTCCTTCCAGGATGCTCCATCATACGTTTACAAATTTAAGAGAGACGATCGCAACATTAAGAGGGCCGAATGGCTGCCCATGGGATAGGGTGCAGACCCATGAAACGCTTCGGGAATATGCGATCGAAGAGGTGTATGAATTAATCGATGCCATTGATAATGAAGACGATGAAAACATCATCGAAGAGCTCGGGGATATCCTCTTGCAGGTCATGCTTCATAGTCAAATTGGGGAAGATGATGGCTATTTCAATGTTGATGATGTGATTGGTTCCATTACGAACAAGATGATCCACCGTCATCCGCATGTTTTTGCTGATACAGCGGTTGATTCGGTTGATGACGTTTATAAAAATTGGGACGAATTGAAGGAAGAGGAAAAAGGGGAACAGCGCAAATCGGTACTAGATGGTATTCCAAGACAGCTTCCATCTCTATCAAAAGCATTCAAACTGCAGAAAAAAGCAGCAAAAGTTGGTTTTAATTGGGACGCTATTTCGGATGTATGGAATAAACTAGAGGAGGAACTGGGAGAAGTACAGGAAGCTATAGAGTTGGATGATAAAATGGAGATAGAGAAAGAATTCGGTGATGTACTATTTGTACTTGCCAATCTTACCAGGTATTATAAAATAAACCCGGAAATCGCGTTAAACCAAACCAATAAGAAGTTCCTTTCTCGTTTTTCTTATATCGAAGAACAATTACGTATACAGGAAAAAGAAATGACGGACACGACGTTAGAAGAAATGGATGCATTATGGAATCAAGCAAAAAAAGGGGAATGATAGAATTGCGACTGGATAAATTTTTGAAAGTATCGCGTTTGATTAAACGTCGTACAATGGCAAAGGAAGTTGCGGATCAAGGAAGAGTTACAATTAATGGAAACAAGGCAAAATCATCATCGACTGTGACCAGTGGTGATGAGCTTGTGATTAAATTTGGGCAAAAACTTGTAACAATCGAAGTGAATGATTTGAGAGAGAACGTAAAGAAATTCGAAGCTGAATCGTTATATAAAGTTATCAAAGAAGAGCAAAATGAATAGTTCTATACTTGTCCTTCCTATCATAAAGTAATAATGATAAGGAGGGCTACCTGAAATGAATAACTTTTATGAAAATCGAGACAATGTCACGGGTGTTCAAAAAGAGCATTATGTCAAACTGAATAACCGCAAAGACCTGGAAATAACTGGTGTTAAAGAAGTAGATAGCTTCGATAATGAGGAATTTTTGCTAGAGACTGTTATGGGGTATCTCATCGTCCGTGGGCAAAATTTGCAGTTGCAAAACTTGGATGTAGGTGAAGGTATCGTTACGATTAAGGGTAAAGTTTATGAGCTTTCTTATGTGGATGATACCAATGAGGAAAAGGCTAAAGGATTCTTTAGCAAGCTATTCAGATGACGCTTAGCATTCAATTCATGACGATGATAGCCATGGTTTTAAGTGGCTTTTATTTGGGTATCATACAAGAAACGTTCCGGCGATTCACTTTATATTGGGAAAAAAGAGTTATTTTCTCTTATTTTATGGAAGTTTGTTTCTGGCTTACGCAAACAGTCATTTTATTTTATGTTTTATTTCGATTAAATGGTGGCGAATTTAGGCTGTATATAGTGGCGGCTGGTTTATTAGGCTTTGCCATGTACCAAGTATTTGCTGCACGGATATATAAGCGAATTCTTGAGCGAATAATTCGTACCACAGCAGCGATTTATCAGTTTTTTGCAAGAATGGTACAAGCAATCATCATCACGCCAATTCAATGGATTGTGAAGCTACTTATAAGATCTGTTTTAGTGCTAGCAGGATTACTAGGTTCTATTCTCCTTTTTATAGGTAAGCTTATAATTGTGCCCATAAAATGGGTCTTGCAGCTTATTTATCGATTATTGCCGGAAAAGGTGCAAAACTTTATATTCAAAATAGCAGGATTTTATAGTACAATGAAGAATATATATATAAAATGCGTGAAGTATATAAAGTCTAAGAGGAGGTAGAAACCTATGTCTAAAAGGGATAAAACGGTGACAAGACTAGATTCAGCATATATGCAGCAATATGATGCACATATGGAGAGACAGAAAAGGAAGAAGAAACGGTTGATTCGACGTCTTGTTGTATGTTCGTTCATCGCATCGTTGTTCATTGGGGGCATGGCAATCTTCCATTACCAACAGCGGGTCGTTCATGCAGAGAAGGAAGAAGCGTATGAACAACTAGAAGAGGAATTGGCTTTCTTAGAAAAACAAGAAGAGAATTATAAGGAAGAAATAGAATTGTTAAATGATGAGGACTATGTGCTGGATGTAGCCCGGACGAATTATTTCTTCTCAAAAGAAGGAGAATTAATTTTTAATATCCCTGACGAGGATCCCTCTTATTGACACACTTTCATGAGCTTAGCTATACTATAGGAGTAGTATACATTTAATCTTTTAAGGAGGAGCATTTTTTTTATGTCAATCGAAGTAGGCAGCAAATTGCAAGGAAAGGTAACAGGTATTACTAATTTCGGGGCATTTATTGAACTTGAAGAAGGTAAAACAGGACTTGTCCATATTAGTGAGGTTGCGGATAGCTATGTCAAAGACATTCATGAACATCTTAGCGTCGGTGAAGAAGTAACGGTAAAAGTAATTAATGTCGAAAAGGATGGAAAGATTGGTCTATCGATTAAAAAGGCTAAAGATAAACCAAAGCGACCACAAAACACCCGAGTACAGACGGAAAATTTTGAATCGAAAATGAACCGTTTCCTCAAAGATTCTGAAGACCGTCTAGCCTCTTTGAAGAAGCACACGGAATCCAAACGCGGAGGTCGAGGTGCTAAAAGAGGATAGCATTTTGCTGTCTATATAATGCTCTATAAAAAGAACAAAAGCGCAAGCGCCCGTTTAGCAACGTACAAACTGGAGCACTCCGCAATGAGATAAAGGAAACACGACGAACGAAGGGAGTCGATGTTGACTTATCGTAGTGGAGGAGTGTGAAGTTTGATAGTTGCTGGGCGCTGGAGCTGGACGTGGCTATTCCAGTATATAAGTTATCCATAGCTTTTAAATTCTATAGTTTCCTATCCAATAAAAAAGCAGGTACTTAGCCTTGTGCTGGTACCTGCTTTTTGTATTTAAGGAAAGTGCGGGATGTCTAAGGGCTAGTTGTTGAATAAAAATAAAGGACTTTATTTTTAAAATTGTGCAGCCGCATTTCTCCGTTGACCAAGATATATATTGCGTTATTGCTATAATTATAGACAAACCTCATGTCAGGTGTCATTTGGGATTCAGGTGAAAACAGAAAAAATTTACATTCTCTCCATCCCAACAAATCATACTAGTTAATGGAACATCTATTTTGTATTTACCAAGAAATTATTTTGTCTCGCTTAAACTGACTAGTTGAATGATAAAAACGCAGGCAGTTGTTGTTCATGCTTGTCGAGCATAATCTGTACTGGCTTGATGCCTTGCTCGCGTAGTACGTCAATGTTCTGCACGAGGAATTCGTCGCTGCCGACAACATAAAAGAGTCCATCTTTGTCTGCAGCAAGATTTTTCACTTCTTCATAGTAGTCTTTACGATTATCGATGAATTGTGATGTGAACTTCTTGTCAGGTGTGGATTCAAAAATATCGGTAAATAAGAAATTTTTTGATGAATCGATGTTCAGGGAATGAATTTGCTTAACATTGTCAGCACGTTCGAAATAATCAAGTACAAGTGGTCTAAAAGTTGCTAGGCCGACCCCTGAAGACAGTAGGTATACATTTTTGTCTTCTCTTTTAAGTGGTACATTCGAATGGGTTTTAAATATTGCAACTTCATTGCCGACTTCAAGATTTCTTAAAATCGCTTTAAACTCAGAGCACTGCTCTCTGATACGTGTTGTGATACCGATTAAATTTGATTGCGGTAAAGTAGAGATTGACATATGGCGAATCAGGCTGCGATTTGGTTTATCTCCAGCATTAAAACCTTCGAGTGCCAAGTGGATGTGGGCGCCTTCTTCCCATGTATAGTCTTCCGGACAGTCGAGCAGGTATGTTTTAACCTCAGGCGTTTCTTCAATAATCTTATTTATTTTAGTCCAGTATATTTGCATTATATATCCCCCTTATATGTATCGTTACTATCTAATGTACAGTAAGTGATAACAATTCTCAATTAAAAGGATTGGTTATTTCAACATAGCTTCATTACTGAAACCTCTCCTCAATAAAATGAGCCGTTTGCTTAAGGTCATCAACTAGACTTGCTTCATATATATATATTTTGCGGAATAGTATAATGGGCGTATTTCTTATACATAACATAGAACAATAGGGAAAATTGGCATAAAAAAAGTAGAAACCCACAGGATTTCTACGTAAGTAAGCCGAAGCTTGGATTATTTTTAAAATAGCGGCAGAGGGGTTCGAACCCCCGACCTTACGGGTATGAACCGTACGCTCTCGCCAGCTGAGCTACGCCGCCAAAATTAGTCAACAGAAATTATGATACAACAGAGTAAGGATTATGTCAATGAAAATTTATAAAGTGTTGCTCTTTTTACCGAGCAGCACTTTATATCTTATCTATTTTCATATCCTACTTCGCGTGTTACATGCATGTTCGATTCCTTTTTGCTTGCAGCTTGTCGGTAATATTCTTCATCTTCCTCAACTGGCTTTGTTTTTTTGATAAAGAAGGATAAAATAAATCCTACGACCGCAAAGACGGTAGCAACCATGAATGAGTCGTTAATCCCTTCGATTGTTGCCAGATTTTCGATGTTTACTAACTGCGATTCGGATGGTGTCCCTGAAGCAGGCATGAAATCAGCAACGTGTTTGGCTGTCTGGCTGCTCATAACAGTTACCAGAAATGCGGTACCAATGGAGCCGGACATCTGGCGCAATGTATTGGCCATCGCCGTTCCGTGTGAATACAAGCGTCTTGGCAATTGGTTTAGTCCCGCAGTCATAATCGGCATCATGATCATGGATATACCAATCATTCGCATCGTATAAGCGAACATCATGAAGTAATATCCTGTCTCATCCGTAAGGTTAGAAAATAATAATGTGGTCACAGCCGTAAGCCCAAGGCCAACTAATGCCAACGGTCGCGCGCCAATTCGGTCAAAAAGTGCCCCGGTGAATGGTGACATGAAGGCTGCTATTATTGCCCCTGGAAGTAAGAGTAGTCCGGATTCCAATGGGGAAAACCCACGGACGTTCTGGAGATAAATCGGAATGAGAATCATAGCTGCAAACATGGCCATCGTAACAACAACACTAATCACGGTCGTCAGTGAAAACATACTATATTTAAATACGCGGAACTCAAGCATTGGTGTTTTCATCCGGAGCTGCCTTAATACAAAGAAGACCATAACAATCATACCAATCCCAAGTGGTGCAAGTACGAGCGGGCTCCCCCATCCCATTTCCCCTGCGCTACTGAATCCATACAATAATCCGCCAAATGCAAAGGTGGATAGAATGATAGATTTATAGTCCACTTTTGGATTAGATAATTTTGTCACATTCCGTAATAGGAAATAGGCTAGAATGATATCAATAATTGCTATTGGCAGCACGATGAAAAATAATACACGCCATGAAAATGACTGCACGATAAGCCCGGAAAGTGTAGGTCCGATTGCCGGGGCAAACATCATCGCTAGACCAATCATTCCCATTGCGGAGCCACGCTTTTCAATCGGGAATAAACTTAGGATAACATTCATTAATAATGGCATCATAATCCCTGCACCGGCCGCCTGTACAACGCGTCCTGCCAAAAGCGACGGGAATGAAAAAGATATGCCACAAATAAGCGTTCCGAATGCAAACAGAGACATGGCAGTCAAAAATAAATGCCTCGTTGTAAATTTCTCCATTAAGAAAGCGGTAATTGGAATTAAAATGCCGTTTACCAGCATAAATATCGTCGTTAATGATTGTGCGGCATTGGCTGACATTCCCATATCAACAATCATAACCGGAAGTGCTATGTTCAGCAGGGTTTGGTTCAAAATAGCAACAAAAGCCCCCATTACCATGACAAAAATAATCGGTCCTTTTGCTACTTCGTTTGCATCTATAAAAGCTGTTCTATCTTTCAACTTCAATTCTTCTCATCTCCAGTTACTTGAATCTTTTCCTTTACTAATTGATGCAGATCAAGCAACGTGTTTACATCTTCATCACTGATCTCATCAAGATGCTTGAGTCGTTCATAAAATAAGGTATGCCCCTCTTTCTGCCTTTCCTTTCCTATTTCCGTCAAGTTAAGGACAATTGCCCTCCTGTCTTTTTCTGATTGTTCCCGTTCTATATATCCTGCTTTAACCAGACGTTCTATCGTACTACTGACCGTGCTTTTGTTTACATTCATCTTTTTTGTAAGCTCCAGTAGGCTCATGTTTGGTTCTTCATCGATTATTTTCAAGATTTGCAGCTGCACAATGGTGATACCTAATTCATTTGCGTGTTGCCACATCTGTCTGTAAAAAAATTTATTTACCTCGCGAAAAGAATAAATAATCGTACTGATTTTTTCATCTTTATCCATAGCTTATCTCCTTCGACAATAAAAAAGTTCATGCACGAACAATTCGCACAAGAACCATTATAGGAAAGTAATGTTTACTTTGCAAGAGGGTTGCTTATTAAAAAGCTCTTTTCTAAAACTGGGAATGCGCTTACTCGCCCCACCGAAAAGATTGTTGTTTTTATCCGCCGCTACAGAAATACATTCCGCTTTCCGCGGGCGGCTGATGAGCCTCCTTGTGCTGGCGCACTTCAGAGTCTCACCTAGGCCTCAGCTCCCGCAGGAGTCTCCATGTATTTCCTTCGCTAGTATTGGTTTACTATATATTATTTGTGTGATGAAACGAAACAGTGTTGTTGCTATCACTAGTCAGGGTGAGTGGAGGGCAGTCGACTCCTGCGGGAACAAGGGTTTTTGGTGGGGCGAGCATTTACGCGCAGTCCCAGCACGTGTCCGAAGACCCCGCAGAGTGGGCTTCTCGAGGCAGGTTAAGTTCGCGACGTCCTGTCGCAACACCTGCACTAGCACGTCCTGTGCGTCGAAGGCTATGGGCCGTGCCCACGGAAAGCGACTGCCCGGAACGATTACGGACGGCAGCAAGAGCACACGTCTTTGGAAATAAATCTAAAGTTACGTCGCACTTTACATCAATTCCGAAGGTTTAAAAGCAACAATACATAATAATGGAAAGTTTCGTAATATCCATTTTTTCTGCACAACACATCCCATTTCGGCAAACTTTTGAATGAAAACCGTAATCGCCCTTTTCAAAATAATCCGATGTCTATAAGGATTAGCAAAAACTGCCATACGTCCGTTCGTGTTGAAACGTGCCTCTTATTCAGAAAGCCGTCGAACGATTTATGGAATAGCCTCTGTTATTTTGACAAAAAAAGAAAGCGTCGTGTGTTTTAATAACACATAGACGGGAGTGGTTTTATATGATGGATTCATTATCAAGAGTGGAACCTGAAGCGCTTGGAAAACAGAAGGATAACAAAATAAACAGGCTTTCGAAACGGTTGTACACGCAAGCTAAAATAATTTTGCTTGATAAAGGGTGGCTCTACTATATTGTTGGTTTTTTATTGGGACGAGCAGTTATATTGTCTGCCGTTTCTCCCTTTGCGGTGGCATTCTTAGCTACCATGTGGTTTGTAAAAAAGGACAAGGCTGCAAAATCAATGCTTGCAGTGTTTGCTGGTGCGCTAACTTATTCAGTAACACATGGGATTTTTATTGCTCTGGCTATGATTATATTTATATTCCTTGCAGGATTGTTTAAAAATGCGAATAACCAACAAGTTATTATTCCATTATTTGTTTTTATATCTACTACCGCACCACGATTATTTCTTTACTCTATTAATGATCGGTTATCATCTTATGAATGGATGCTTCTATCTGTCGAAGGAATATTAGGAACGGTCCTAGTATTGATATTTATGCAAAGCATTCCATTATTATCACCAAAAAGATTTAAACCAACATTAAAAAATGAAGAAATCGTTTGTATGATTATTCTGATTGCCTCTATATTGACAGGTACTATTGGTTGGGAGATCTATGGTGCTTCTTTGGAGCAGGTGTTATCACGTTACTTTGTTTTACTTCTTGCATTTATTGGTGGTGCAGCAATCGGTTCAACGGTCGGGGTTGTAGCCGGATTAATTTTATCACTGGCTAATGTGGCGAATTTATACCAGATGAGTCTTCTTGCTTTTTCCGGTTTACTAGGTGGGCTGTTAAAAGAGGGGAAGAAGCCTGGTGTTGCTGTAGGGCTTTTAGTCGGGACGTTTTTAATCGGCATCTACGGAAGTGCGGATACATTGGTTCCAGCACTTATGGAATCACTTATTGCGATTATTTTATTTTTCCTAACTCCAGCCAGCTGGGTTAGAAGTCTTTCTCGCTACATACCAGGTACCCAGGAGTATACGAGTGAGCAAGAACAATACTTACAAAAGGTTCGTAATGTTACAGCTAAACGAGTGGAGGAATTCTCTAATGTATTTGGTGCTTTGTCTAAGAGTTTTGCTCCTTCTAGTGTAACGATGCAGGATGAAAAGGATACGAGCCGGGAAACCGACTATTATTTAAGTCAAGTTACGGAAAAGACATGCCAGACCTGCTTTCTGAAAGACCGATGTTGGCAGAAGCAATTCGATCAAACCTATTCCATGATGGAAGAAATGAAAGGTGATATTTTCGAGGGGCGTGAGCCGAATCGCAAAGTGATGCGTGAATTTGAAAATTATTGTGTGAAACCCCAAAAAATAGTAGATGTGATGAAGGATGAAATCTCCTTCTTTGAAGCAAATCGAAAGCTTAAGGAACAAGTAATGGAGAGCAAGCAATTAGTTGCGGATCAGTTGCAAGGTGTTTCGGATGTTATGGAAGATTTTTCAAAAGAGATTTTAAAGGAAAGGCAACACCACGAGCAACAGGAATTAGAAATTGTTCATGCCTTAAACCATATGGGAATTAATTTGGAGAAGTTAGATATTTATAAGCTGGAAACAGGTAATGTTGATATTGAAATGACTGTATCCTTTTATGATTATCATGGAGAAGGACCTAAATTAATTGCTCCGGTACTGTCTGACATTCTAGGTGAAATAATTGTTGTGAAGCAGGAAGATATTTCGCCATTTCCAAATGGCTATTGTTACTTGGCGTTTGGTTCAGCTAAGGAGTTTATCGTTGAAACTGGTGCGGCAAATGCAGCAAAGGGTGGTGGGCTTATTTCAGGTGATAGCTATACAACGATTGAACTTGGTGCTGGCAAATATGCGATGGCTATAAGTGATGGCATGGGGAATGGGAAACGGGCGAAGGAAGAAAGTATGGAGACGCTCCGCTTGTTGCAGCAAATCTTGCATACAGGTATTCCGGAACAAGTGGCAATTAAATCGATTAATTCGATACTAGCACTAAGGACAACGGATGAGATGTTCGCAACGCTTGATCTTGCGGTAATCGACCTGCATGATGCCTATGTTCGTTTTCTGAAAATTGGATCCACTCCAAGCTTCGTTAAGCGTGGGGAGAAAATGTTGAAGATAGAAGCAAGCAATTTGCCGATGGGGATTGTTCAAGAATTTGATGTGGACATTGTTAATGAGCAATTAATTTCGAATGATTTGTTAATCATGATGAGCGATGGGATTTTTGACGGCCCAAAACATGTGGAGAATGCGGATGTATGGGTGAAAAGAAAAATTCGTGAAATGACGACCGAAGACCCGCAGGAAATAGCAGACCTATTGCTTGAAGAGGTAATACGGACAAGGTCTGGTGAAATTAAAGATGATATGACCGTGCTCGTAGCGAAGGTTAAGAAAAACACCCCAAAATGGGCAGCGGTACCGGTGTATCAGAATAAGGCGCAATGATAACTTGTAAGCAAATAATGAGATCGTCTATTTCGCCGATTTCCACCAATCCGACTTCCAGTATCTGAGCTCTAAAAATACGTTTCAGCGCTTTTGTTCATCACGTATACTCCTTTCTTTTTTTGTCTATGATGGTAGTGGAATAGTTGGGAGGTATGACGGTGAAGAAAGGTACGTTGAAACAGATACTGCTGATCACGGATGGTTGTTCGAACAGGGGCGAGGACCCTGCTGCGGTGGCTGCGCTGGCAAACCAGCAAGGTATTACCGTAAATGTCATCGGGATTCTGGAAGATGATCAGTCGGAACAGCCAGAAGGATTGCAAGAGGTAGAAGATGTTGCATTATCTGGTGGTGGCGTGAGTCAATTAGTTTATAAGCAGGCTTTATCGCAAACGGTTCAAATGGTCACGAAGCAAGCAATGACACAAACACTACAGGGGTTTGTAAATAAGGAACTTAAACAAATTTTAGGATCAAATGAATCACTGGAAGATTTAGAACCAGAAAAACGTGGTGAAATTATGGAAGTCGTCGAAGATATGGGAGAAACAAGCGATTTGGAGGTTCTTGTTCTACTTGATACGAGTGCAAGTATGCATGACAAGCTTCCAACAGTGAAAGAAGCGTTAATTGATTTATCAATAAGCTTGAATGCCCGTATTGGTCGAAATCGTTTTTGTATTTTTAGTTTTCCGGGTAAACGCAAGGATATTCAAAAAGTATTTGATTGGTCACCAGAACTCGATGCAGTAACAACTATTTTTCCCAAGCTGACAAGTGGAGGAATTACTCCAACTGGCCCAGCGATACGTGAAGCAATGTATCAATTTGGTAAGAAGAACTTACTAAGGAGATTTAGAGATGAAGACGAACCAGGAATGGAAGAAGCAGGGTATTGAATTAAAACCGGGAACGAAACTAACTGGCAAGTGGCATAAGAAGAGTTATACGATTAAAAGTAAGCTCGGTTCTGGTGCTATTGGAGCGGTATATTTATGTGAATCGGGCGGAAACCCTGCTGCATTAAAAATTAGTGATAAGGGTTCATCAATGACGGTTGAGGTCAATGTGTTGAAGTCGTTGAAGAAGGTCCAAGGACATCGTCTTGGGCCTTCTTTATTGGATGTAGATGATTGGGTGTCGCCCTATGGTCCAACTTATTCCTTTTACGTCATGGAGTACCTGCAAGGTGAGACACTATCTTCTTTCGTACAAAAACAAGGGAAAGAGTGGACGGGTGTGTTTATGCTTCAACTGCTTGAAGATCTGGAACGTTTGCATAAATCGGGCTGGGTTTTCGGTGATTTAAAGACAGATAACCTTCTCGTCGTTCATTCGCCTCCAAGGGTCCGCTGGGTTGATGTTGGCGGCACAACTCAAATGGGGCGCGCAATCAAAGAATATACGGAGTTTTATGATCGAGGTTATTGGGGAATGGGATCAAGACGTGCGGAGCCAAGTTATGATTTGTTTGCATTTGTAATGGTTTTTTTAAATTTGTATTATCCGAACCGTTTTGAAAAAGGTTCTCAACCTGAAAAAACGCTTTTTAATAAGTTACACCAGGTAAAAGCATTGGCTCCATATAGTACCCCTCTAAAAAAGGCAATCTTAGGAAAGTATCAATCTAGTGCCGAAATGAAACAAGAAATAACGAATCGTTTATACAATGTCCAAAAAAGAACTCGTTCGAAAAGAAAAGCTAAAAAAGCACCATTCTTCATAGAAGCAGGAGGCATTACGTTAGTTGCATTAGGTTACTACCTTTTTTCTCTACTTTTATAGTGAAAAGAGGTATGATGGAATAAGTTAGTTTGCAATCATTCGTCTTGGAGTTGGAAGTGAAATGAAATGAAGCGTAATGTAATGACATTTATAAATAAGCATCAGTTATTGACAAAGGAATCAACGGTATTGGTTGGGGTTTCCGGTGGCCCTGATTCGATGGCTCTCCTCCATTTTCTTCATTCTATACGCGAGGAATGGAATTTGAAACTTATTGCGATTTCAATCGACCATCAACTCAGAGCGGACTCGTCTACTGCAGATCTTCTGTATGTTCGCAAGATGTGTGGTAATTGGGGTATAGCGTGCGTGGGGGCTTCTTTAGATGTTCCATCGTATAAACAGGACAATCGTGTTGGAACTCAAGTTGCTGCACGCGAGATGCGTTATCAATATTTTGCAGAGCAAATGGAGAAGTATCAGGCTGATTATCTGGCGCTTGGCCATCATGGTGATGATCAAGTGGAAACGATGTTAATGGGATTGTCCCGATCTGCAAACTCAAGTGCATTAGCAGGTATACCGATTACACGGCGCTTTGCTACAGGGGCTATAATCCGCCCGTTACTCCGGGTTACGAAGGAAGAGATAGAAACCTATTGTCAGACGCATAACATTATGCCTAGAATCGATCCAACCAATTATGAAACGAACTATACGAGGAATTTTTTTCGAAAAAACGTACTTCCACTACTAAAAGAAAAAAATAGAAATATACATACTACAGTACAACACCTAAGTGAAACCCTTCAACAAGATGAGAATTATATGAGGGATGAGGCAGAAAAAGTGTTGCACGAAACGGTAAAATTAGACCCGGATATCAAAAAAGCAACAATCAAAATCGATATGTTTCATACACACCCCGATGCTTTACAAAGAAGGACGTTTCATCTAATATTGAACTATCTGTATAATAGGCCACCCAAGGATTTATCTTATATTCATGAGGAGCAATTTTTTGCGTTATTACGAAGCGATAAAGGGAAACTTCGAATGGACTTTCCATCTGGTTTGAAATTAGAGAAATCATATGAAAAGATCATGTTTTATTTCTCAAGTCAACATACCTACAATCCTTCTTATCACAAGACGCTGGAAATTCCCGGACGTTTAGATTTGCCAGATGGTTCAACCATTGTTAGTTTATATAATGATAATTATCAGGAGCAAGATGAGTATTCCTATTTTTGTAATGTTGACCAAATTGCGCTACCGTTACATATCCGATCTCGTCATGAAGGAGACAGGATGCGCTGGAAGGGTTTAGAAGGAAGTAAAAAGTTAAAAGATATTTTTATCGATGCGAAGATACCACAAAGCGAACGTGATAAATGGCCGATCCTAACCGATGATAACGGAGAAATCCTATGGCTTATTGGATTAAAAAAAGGACAACCTAAGCATCATACAAAAAACAACACCTCATATATTCAGATAATCTATGAAAAAGGTGACATGTAGGAGGAACAAGCATGTATAATGATATTAAGGAAATATTAATATCAGAAGACGAAATTGCAAAAAAGTGCAAGGAACTTGGACAGGAACTAAAAGAGGAGTATGATGGGAAGTTTCCATTAGCCATTGGTGTATTAAAGGGTGCGATGCCTTTTATGTCTGATGTATTACGCCAGATTGATACGCATTTAGAAATGGACTTTATGGATGTTTCAAGCTATGGAAGCGGAACACGCTCTTCAGGTGAAGTGAAAATAGTGAAAGATCTGGATACACAGGTAGAGGGCCGTGACCTATTGATAATCGAAGATATTATTGATAGTGGGCTGACATTAAGTTACCTGGTTGATCTATTTAAATACCGTAAAGCAAATTCCATTAAAATTGTGACGTTACTTGATAAACCATCAGGGAGATCGGCTGCTATTAAAGCAGATGTTGTTGGATTTGAAGTTCCGAATGAGTTTGTTGTAGGTTATGGATTGGATTATGACGAGAAATATCGTAATTTGCCTTATATTGGAATATTGAAACCAGAGATTTATGGTGGATAAAAAAAGTGAAGACAATTGAGTTGATTAAAGTTAGAAGATTAGTATAAAATACATATTATCTATTGGGAATATGCACTTTTTAAGAAGTCATCGAGAAGTGAGAAATGTAACATCACGAATGAGTGAATTAGTTGTATTGAAACTTTTTCATATGATACGATGTAACATAGTTTTTCCCGTTTAGGGAGGAGGCAGGAAATGAAACGGATATTTGGAAATGCATTTTTTTGGATACTTATATTTCTTGTAGTTGTAGCAGTTATAGGGGTATTTCAAGGAGATACTGACGAACAAGTAGAATACAATGTACAAGAATTTATGGATGCTTTAAATAATGGTGAAATCGAAGAAATGACGATGCAACCAGCTAACGGTATTGTTCGATACAGTGGAACATTAACAGATGGCGAACAGCCATTTATCGCAGAAGTTCCAGATAATACTGAAATTGTAGCATCCGTTACAGATCAAGCAACACAACAGAGTGTACTTCATGTAGAAGAAGAGGAACAACCAAATGCGTTTGTTAGCTTTCTAACAATGATGCTTCCGTTCCTAATTATAGGTCTTATATTCTTCTTTATCCTCAGCCGAGCCCAAGGCGGCGGCGGTGGCGGCGGTGGAAAGATGATGAATTTTGGTAAAAGTAAGGCCAAAATGTACACCGAAGATAAGAAAAAGGTTCGTTTCGCTGATGTTGCCGGAGCAGATGAAGAAAAACAGGAGCTCGTTGAAGTCGTCGACTTTTTGAAGGATCCTCGTAAATTCGCTGCAGTTGGTGCACGTATTCCAAAAGGTGTGCTTCTTGTAGGGCCACCTGGTACTGGTAAAACGCTACTTGCTCGTGCCGTTGCAGGTGAAGCTGGGACGCCGTTCTTCTCAATAAGTGGTTCAGACTTTGTGGAGATGTTCGTTGGTGTTGGTGCTTCTCGTGTACGTGATCTATTTGAAAACGCGAAGAAAAACGCGCCATGTATCATATTTATTGATGAAATTGATGCAGTTGGTAGACAACGTGGTGCAGGCCTTGGCGGTGGTCATGATGAACGTGAACAAACATTAAACCAGTTACTAGTGGAAATGGATGGATTTGGAGCCAACGAAGGTATCATCTTAATCGCAGCAACAAACCGTGCGGATATCCTTGACCCAGCGTTACTCCGTCCAGGACGTTTTGACCGTCAAATTACGGTTGATCGCCCAGATGTTAAAGGACGCCAAGATGTGTTAAAAGTTCATGCTAGAGATAAACCGCTAGATGACACAGTTGACTTAAAAACAGTTGCAATGCGGACGCCAGGGTTTTCGGGAGCTGATTTAGAGAATTTATTAAATGAAGCAGCTCTCGTAGCAGCCAGAAGTGACCGTCATAAAGTTAATATGTTTGACGTCGATGAAGCAATCGATCGCGTTATTGCAGGTCCTTCTAAGAAGAGTAGGGTTATTTCGAAAAAAGAACGAAACATTGTGGCATACCATGAAAGTGGACACACCATTATTGGAATGGTTCTCGAGGATGCTGACTTAGTTCACAAGGTTACGATTGTACCGCGTGGTCAAGCTGGTGGTTATGCTGTTATGCTACCAAAAGAAGATCGCTACTTTATGACGAAACCAGAACTGTTCGATAAAGTTATTGGTCTGTTGGGTGGCCGTGTTGCCGAAGAAGTGATGTTTGGTGAAGTAAGTACCGGCGCATCAAATGACTTCCAACGCGCTACTGGCATTGTTCGTAAAATGATTACTGAATTTGGTATGAGTGATAAGATTGGTCCGCTTCAATTCACAAGTGGCGGTGGCGGTGATGTTTTCTTAGGTCGTGATATTGGCAACGAGCAAAACTATAGTGATACGATTGCCCATGACATCGATCAGGAAATGCAAAACTTTATTAACTACTGTTATGATCGTGCTAAAACAATTCTTACAGAAAATAAAGATAAACTGGAGCTTGTAGCACAAACACTTCTTGAAGTAGAGACATTGGATGCAAAACAAATTAAATCATTAATGGATCATGGTGTACTACCAGAGCCTGAAAAAGAAGACGCTGATTCAGAAGATGTAAAAGTGAACATCCAATCGAAAGAAGAAGCAGAAACATCTGTGCCTAATGAAGAATCAGAAACAAAAGAAGAAAGCACAGAACAACAAGACACAGCCAATAAACCATTGACAGAGCAAGAAAAAGAAGAAATTTTTAAAGACAACAAGCCTTCTTCAGACGATATAGATAAAAAAGAATAATTTCAAAAAGTGCAGTCACTTATGAATATAGTGGCTGCACTTTTTTCTTCTGAAATTAAAATGTGGTATATTAATAAAAGGCTCTTTCGTAAGTGTTATTGCTTTTAAATTTTCGGAGTTAATATAAGTGTGACGTATGCGCTGGGTTTCTTTTCGCTGCGGACCGTTGCTTTCCGTAGCGGGTAAAAAGCATCATAAATTACGTCTTACTTTATAAATCTTGAGTCAAAAACAACAATTCTTTTTGTTGGGACGAGTAATCGTAGCCTCAATCTTTTAGAAAATAGCCAATAAAAAAGAAAAAACTTGTAACTTTATGAATAGGAAGGTTTGGGATGGGATGTTATTTGTTCTCGATGTAGGAAATACGAATACAGTGCTTGGTGTTTTTGAAGAAAATGAATTAAAGCATGAATGGCGAATCAAAACGGATCGTTACAAGACGGAAGATGAGTTCGGCGTACTGATTAAATCATTGTTTGACCATAAAGGGGTCTCCTTTTCAGATATTCACGGTGTTGCCATATCAACAGTGGTTCCTCCGATAATGTACGCACTTGAAAAAATGAGTCATATTTATTTTGATATAGACCCTTTAGTTATAGGGAGAGAGACGGTACAATCCTCACTGAAAATGCGTTACCCTAATCCGCGGGAAATTGGAGCAGATCGAATTGTTAATGCTGTAGGAGCGATTGAAACGTTTGGTGCACCACTCATTATTATTGATTTTGGTACTGCTACAACCTTTTGTTTTATAAACGAACAAAAAGAATATCAGGGAGGCATCATCTCCCCAGGTGTTGATATTTCGATGGAGGCATTATATAGTAAGGCGTCTAAGCTTCCTAAAATTGAAATTCAAGCACCAGATAATATAGTAGGAACGTCAACGGTAGAAGCAATGCAGTCTGGTGTTTTTTATGGATATGTTGCACAAGTAGACGGTATAATAACACGTATTGAACACCAAATGGGTAGCAAACCAAAGGTAATTGCTACTGGGGGATTAGCATCGTTGATAGCTGGTGAATCTGAAACAATTGATTATGTTGATAGCTACTTAACGTTAAAAGGTTTAAATTTGATCTATCAAAAAAACAGACAAATATAAAGGAGGTTTTCGGTATGAAGGATTATTTAGTCAAAGCAACAACGCATCAAGGTATGGTTCGTGCATATGCAGCTATATCGACAAACACAGTAGAGGAAGTGTGTAGAAGACAGGATACATGGGCGACCGCAACTGCTGCTTTAGGGCGTACCGTTACAATAACAGCAATGATGGGTGCGATGCTTAAAGGAGAAGAGACAATTACTGTAAAAATGGAAGGTGATGGGCCAGTAGGTGTTATCATTGCAGATGGTAATGCCAACGGTGAGACTCGTGGTTATATAACAAATCCACATGTTGATTTTGATTTAAACGATCATGGGAAATTAGATGTCGCGCGTGCGGTTGGTACGTCAGGGAGTCTTCGTGTTATCAAGGATTTAGGGTTAAAGGATTATTTTACAGGAGAAGTGCCGATTATTTCCGGGGAAATTGGGGAAGATTTTACTTATTATTTTGCGCATTCGGAACAAACCCCTTCTGCAGTAGGTGCGGGCGTATTAGTTAATCCTGATCACTCGGTACTGGCCTCTGGTGGGTTTATTATTCAAGTGATGCCAGGAGCTGACGAAGAACTAATTAATGAATTAGAGGAACAAATCCAATCATTTCCTGCAATATCCTCCCTCATCCAAGAAGGAAATTCACCAGAGGAAATTTTACAACGCTTGTTTCCTGATGAAGAGGTGAAAATGCTAGAACAGTTGCCACTTGTATTTAAATGTAAATGTTCCAGAGATCGGATCGAACAAGCGATTAGTGGTTTAGGGGCTAAAGAGATTCAAAGTATGATTGAGGAAGATCATGGTGCGGAAGCTAGTTGCCATTTTTGTAATGAAGTTTATCGTTTTACAGAAGATGAACTTGAATTGTTAAAGTAGAATAATCATGAATTACTGGGAAGGAAGTCATCAATGTCAAGGAAATTACTGCTAGGAATTATCGTTGTGCTAGTCATTACAAATATTGCTTCATTGCTGTTTTGGAATAACGACAATGCAAATGTAGCAAGTGATGAAGAAGTAGATATAGATACGGAAGAAGCAGTAGCATCTATTGGTGGTGAAGAAGTTAGCTATCAGGACTGGATGGGTGCTTTAAGAAGTACATATGGGGAAAATCAATTAAAAACAATGATCGACTATGCGGTAGTTAATCAACTGGCCAATGAAAAAAATATAGAAGTAGATGATAAAGTTGTGGAACGAGAGGTAGCGTTATTAACATCAATGCAAGGGATAATGACTGCAGAGGAATTTGAGGCGGAAGAGGAAGCGTGGCGTGAAGATATTCGTTATCGCTACCAATTGGAAAAATTGTTAACAGAGGATGCGACCATTCCTGAAGAGGAAATTCAACGTTATTATGATGAATACGGAAATCAATATGATTTCACATCGACTATGCAACTCTCCCATATTCTTGTACGGGATTTGGATACTGCTGAACAAGTTACGGAAGAACTAGAAGAAGGAGCTTCCTTTGATTTACTTGCACAAGAGTATTCGATAGATGAAGAAACGAAGGACGAGGGTGGTTACCTTGGCTTTATAAATACGAATAGTCAATTCTTTCCGAACGGTTATGAGGAGGTAGCTGCTGATATAGAAGAGCACTCCTATAGCGAGCCATTTCGAGCTGATCGTGGGATAGCGATCATTTACGTTCACCGAAAGCTCCCGGCCATTGAGTTTACATATGAGGAAATGAAACCATATGTTGAAAGTGAGTTAGCCTTACAAGAATTAAATCAATCGCTCACAGCAACCCCTTTATGGGAAGAACTGGAAATAGACTGGATATATGCTGAATAATGGATGTAAGAGGATATTCAACTATTAGTTGACATTATTCTGAGAATAACGTACATTTGAATTAATCATACAAAATAACTAGGGATTAGGAGGCAGTATTATGAGAGTAGGAAATGATATTGCTAGTTTAATTGGAGAAACACCAATTGTTAAGCTAAACCGCATGACAGATGCAGATAGTGCGGATATTTATTTGAAATTGGAATTTATGAATCCTGGAAGTTCGGTTAAGGATCGTATTGCTATGTCCATGATCGAAGCAGCAGAAAAAGACGGTTCTTTAAAAGATGGGGACACAATTATTGAGCCGACAAGTGGAAATACTGGTATTGGTTTAGCAATGGTGGCTGCAGCGAAGGGATATAAAACAATCTTAGTAATGCCAGATACCATGAGTAACGAGCGTCGTAATTTACTCCGAGCCTATGGCGCTGAGTTAGTATTAACTCCAGGTGCAGAAGCGATGAAAGGTGCTATTAAGAAGGCTGAAGAATTAAAAGCAGCAAATGGCTATTTCATGCCACAGCAATTTAATAATGAAGCAAACACCGAGGTTCATGCACGTACAACCGGAAAAGAAATCGTTGAACAAATGAACGAAGGACTTGATGCGTTCGTTTCTGGTATTGGAACAGGTGGGACCATTACAGGTGCAGGAAAAGTTCTAAAGGAACATTATAAAGGTATTAAGCTCTATGCTGTAGAGCCTGAGGATTCCCCGGTTTTAGCTGGCGGATCTCCGGGGCCACATAAAATTCAAGGAATTGGTGCGGGTTTTGTACCTGGTATATTGGATACAACAATTTATGAGGAAGTGCTTGGTGTATCCAATAATGAAGCAATGGAAACAGCACGTGAAGTTGCGACAACAAATGGGGTTCTCGGTGGCGTTTCAGCAGGGGCCGCAGTGGCTGCAGCTAAAAAAGTAGCGAAGCAATTAGGCAAAGGCAAAAAAGTACTTGCGATATTACCAGATAACGGAGAGCGTTATCTGTCGACTCCTTTGTATCAATTTGAGGGAGATAACAAATAATAGAATGAAAAGGAAGGGGTTAGCATCGAAAAAATGATGCTAGTCCTTTTTTTCTGTGATAAAATAGGAATCAAATAAAGTTGCTGGAAGAAGGTTAAAATTAAAATGATCTTAAAAACAACTACGAAAACATACGACTTATCAGATCGTACACATATAATGGGTATACTAAATGTTACGCCCGATTCCTTTTCGGATGGTGGGAATTATACATCAGTTGAAAAAGCAGTGAAACAAGCAGTTGAGATGGAGGAACTTGGGGCAGATGTGATTGACATTGGTGGTGAATCAACCCGACCAGATCATGATCCTGTATCCTTAGCAGTCGAAATGGAGCGTGTTGTGCCAATAATTCAAGCAGTAAAGGCCAAAGTAAATATACCGATTTCCATCGATACATACAAAGCAGAAGTAGCAAGAAAAGCAGTGGAAGCCGGTGCCGAAATAATTAATGATATATGGGGGGCAAAAAAAGACCCTGAAATTGCGAAGGTGGCTGCTGCTTATAATGTACCGATTATTTTAATGCACAATCGTACAGATATGAATTATACCTCTCTCCTAGACGATATGAAAAATGATTTAGCTGAGAGTGTTGAAATTGCTTTACAGGCTGGTGTTGCAGAGGCGAACATCATACTGGATCCTGGCGTCGGTTTTGTGAAGACGGCAGATGATAATTTAGTCGTAATGAACAATTTGGAACAATTTACAAACTTAGGTTATCCGGTTTTGTTAGGTACGTCACGCAAAAGGTTTATTGGTGGTGTCTTGGATCTACCTGCTGAAGAACGAGACAATGGAACTGGTGCAACCACTTGTTTAGGTATAACAAAAGGTGTTCAAATCGTTCGTGTTCATAATGTGAAAGTCAATGCAGAGCTGGCAAAAATGATGGATGTAATGCTCGCTAAAGGAGGAAGGGCTCTTGGATAAGATCATGCTTACTAACATGCAGTTTTATGGCTATCATGGGCTATTGCCAGAGGAAAACAAACTAGGACAACGATTTAATGTCGATATAGAGCTTTTCTCCAATTTAAAAAAGCCGGCACAAACCGATAACATGAATGATTCCATTCACTATGGCCATGTCTACGAGCTGGTGAAGGAAATAGCGGAAGGTGAGGCGATGAATCTTATCGAAGCAGTTGCAGGAACTATTGCGGATGAGTTGCTTGCCTCATTTGACCTATTATCCGCTTGTATGGTAAGGGTTACGAAGCCAGATCCGCCTGTTCCAGGACATTATCAATCCATAGCTGTAGAAATTTTCAGGGAGAAAACATTATGAATATAGCCTATATCGCTTTAGGGGCCAATATCGAGCCAAGAAAAGAATATATGAATAATGCTTTGAAGGAATTGGCAGCTCGTGATTCTGTTTTCATTCAGAAAGAGTCTTCCATTTATGAAACAGCCCCAGTGGGTTATGCGAATCAAGCTTATTTTCTAAATATGGTGATTGAGGTAAATACATCCCTTTCACCTATAGAATTAATGTTATTATGTCAGAAGATCGAACATAAAATGGGCCGTGATCGTAAAATCCGAAATGGGCCGAGGACAATAGACCTTGACATTTTAGTGTATAATCAAGAAAATAGTAAAATGGAAAACTTAATTCTTCCACACCCAAGGATGCATGAACGTGCATTTGTACTCATTCCATTGAATGAGGTTGCACCTAACCTAATCCTACCAACATGGAATAAGCGTGTTGCGTATTTTATAAATAAACTTCCAGAATCAGACATAAAGGATGTAACAAAATGGATGCAAAGCGAGTCGGTAGAAGAGTAAAGGCGTTTCGGAAATTAAAGGGTTTTACACAAATAAAATTTGCAAATGAGTTAGGTGTCTCTGTTAGCGTAATTGGTGAATTGGAAAGAGGAAAGAAGCAGGTATCCGAAGAATTGTTAAACCAAATCGCTACGACACTAGTTGTATCAAAGGAAGAATTAACCTTGACAGATAAGAAACCAACATGACTCGCCTAGGTCGAGCCACCATCTACCGTGAAAATAATGATTGGACGTGCTTGGAAACAGGTAAGCTAATTAGCGATTCGAAACCAAATGAAAAAATCGACGTTTGTATGCTTCATATGGACGGGTTGGTGAAAATAAAAGGTGAAAAAGTAATGGAAAATGTGAAAACACTGCATGGTATCTAATAGGTTTAAAAGGAAATGGGAGTAAGAAAGCTTATTAATATTGCTGAGACGCGGGAACAGCTACTAGAGATCTTATACACGTACGCTAGTGATTTAGAAGCTGTTAGTAATGCATAAGGCTTGATTTTGATCCCTTATTAGAAAGCTTGGCACCGCCAAGCTTTTCGAAGGAATGTAGTAGCCTGCACTTATGCAAATAGGAGTTTTATCTTTCCTATTTGCGAATAAAACCTGCCAGTAGTTTGCTGGTAGGTTTTATTCTTTAGCGGGGTTTGGCAACAACTATTTGGATTAGTTACGTTTTCTACAAGCAATAAAGTATCCATATAACGTGAAAGGTTCCTGCTTTTTCTATATACTTAATTTAACAAATGACTGGAGTGATAATTGTGTCAGAGGAACTAAATGAACAAATGCAAGTTCGCCGTGAAAAACTAAACACGTACCACGAACAGGGGTTAGACCCATTTGGCGATAAATTTTCTAGAACACACTTAGCAACGGAGTTACAAGAGCAATATGATGCGTTCTCTAAAGAAGAATTAGAACCAAAGGAAGACCAAGTCACGATTGCTGGAAGAATAATGACAAAACGAGGCAAAGGAAAAGCGGGATTTGCGCATTTACAGGATCAAAGTGGTCAAATTCAAATCTATGTACGTCAGGATTCTATCGGCGAGGAAGGTTATGAAGTTTTCAAGACAGCAGATATAGGAGATATTATCGGTATTACTGGAGTTATGTTCAAAACAAAAGTTGGGGAGCTGTCCGTTAAAGCAACAGAATTTAGTCTGTTAACAAAGTCACTCCGTCCGTTACCAGAAAAATATCATGGCCTAAAAGATGTGGAACAGCGCTATCGTCAGCGGTACTTAGATCTAATTTCAAATACAGATAGCAAAGAAACATTTATTTTAAGGAGTAAAATCATTCAATCTATGCGCAGGTATTTGGATGAGCAAGGATTTTTAGAAGTGGAAACACCGATGATGCACGGCATTCCTGGTGGTGCTTCTGCGCGACCATTCCTAACCCATCATAATGCGCTTGACGCTCAACTATATATGCGAATTGCGATTGAGCTACATTTAAAACGCTTGGTTGTCGGCGGGATGGAAAAGGTTTATGAAATTGGGCGCGTGTTCCGCAACGAAGGAGTTTCTACAAGGCATAATCCAGAGTTCACGATGATTGAATTGTACGAGGCATATGCAGATTATCATGATATTATGTCACTAACAGAAAACGTTATTGCGCATATTGCAAACGAAGTATTAGGAACAACAAAAGTCTTGTATGATGAACAGGAAATTGATCTTGAGCCGGAATGGACAAGACTACACATGGTCGATGCAGTAAAAGAGAAAACAGGTGTGGATTTCTGGGAACAAATGAGTGATGAGAAAGCAAGAGGGCTGGCTAAAGAGCATGGAGTCGAGATTACAAAAGCAATGACTTTTGGACATATCGTCAATGAGTTTTTTGAACAAAAGGTAGAAGAATCCTTAATTCAACCGACATTTATTTATGGACACCCATTGGAGATTTCGCCATTGGCAAAGAAAAACAAAGAAGACGATCGTTTTACGGATCGATTTGAATTGTTTATCGTTGGTCGAGAACATGCCAATGCATTTAGTGAATTAAATGACCCAATCGATCAGCGTGAACGTTTTGAAGCGCAGGTGAAGGAAAGAGACGCAGGGAATGATGAAGCGCATTTAATGGATGAAGACTTTCTGGAAGCATTGGAATACGGAATGCCTCCAACAGGTGGATTGGGAATTGGTATCGATCGACTTGTCATGCTATTAACAAACGCTCAATCGATACGCGATGTCTTGCTATTCCCGTTAATGCGTGATAAATAATTAAAGTGGCCGGCAATATTGTATTGTCGGTCCTTTTATTTTGAAGAGGGTTTTATTTGTTAGCGTTCGGTTAAAATGGAAAGCGTACTTTGTATTTATCGCATCGCCATTATGATAGAAGGAAGTAATAATAATTGCAGAACGGAAAGAGGCATTCAAGCTTTGTGTCGCGCTTTTCTAGACGTTAGCAACTATATAAATAGTGAAAAACATTATTTCCAGTTATTTCTTTTTCAAATACACTTGATTTCTGTAAATAATCATGGTAAATTAAATATCGTTGTTCAAACAAAAGACAACCCATAGCAAAACAGGTAATAAAAATAATTTTAAAAACATATTGACTTTCACAAGTCAGCATGGTAAATTAATAAAGTCGCATTTTTGAGAAGCGGCACAAAATCAAATCTTAAAAAACACTTCAAAAAAGTTATTGACTTATAGGAGTGGGCATGATAAGGTGAAGAGGTTGCTATTTTAAAGCAATCACTGAAATTTGCTCCTTGAAAACTGAACAAAACAACCAGTATGTCAAGAAGAACAGGTTACTGTTTTTCACATGTCAGAAGAGGTAAGTGAATGTCCGGATTCTATGAATTCGACAAAAACAAATTTCTTTTGCACATGAAAGGAAGGAAGCTAAGACAATTGATGAGATTGACGGTGTCGATCTTATTCAAACTTTTTTGGAGAGTTTGATCTTGGCTCAGGACGAACGCTGGCGGCGTGCCTAATACATGCAAGTCGAGCGCGTGAAGCAGATGGAATCCTTCGGGAGGAAATCTGTGGACCGAGCGGCGGACGGGTGAGTAACACGTGGGCAACCTACCTGTAAGATTGGGATAACTCGCGGAAACGCGAGCTAATACCGAATGACACTTTTTATCTCCTGATGAGAAGTTAAAAGGCGGCTTTTAGCTGTCACTTACAGATGGGCCCGCGGCGCATTAGTTAGTTGGTGAGGTAAAGGCTCACCAAGGCGACGATGCGTAGCCGACCTGAGAGGGTGATCGGCCACACTGGGACTGAGACACGGCCCAGACTCCTACGGGAGGCAGCAGTAGGGAATCATCCGCAATGGACGAAAGTCTGACGGTGCAACGCCGCGTGAGTGATGAAGGTTCTCGGATCGTAAAACTCTGTTGTTAGGGAAGAACAAGTACCGTTTGAATAAGGCGGTACCTTGACGGTACCTAACCAGAAAGCCCCGGCTAACTACGTGCCAGCAGCCGCGGTAATACGTAGGGGGCAAGCGTTGTCCGGAATTATTGGGCGTAAAGCGCTCGCAGGCGGTCTTTTAAGTCTGATGTGAAATCTTGCGGCTTAACCGTGAGCGGTCATTGGAAACTGGAGGACTTGAGTACAGAAGAGGAGAGTGGAATTCCACGTGTAGCGGTGAAATGCGTAGAGATGTGGAGGAACACCAGTGGCGAAGGCGACTCTCTGGTCTGTAACTGACGCTGAGGAGCGAAAGCGTGGGGAGCGAACAGGATTAGATACCCTGGTAGTCCACGCCGTAAACGATGAGTGCTAGGTGTTAGGGGGTTTCCGCCCCTTAGTGCTGAAGTTAACGCATTAAGCACTCCGCCTGGGGAGTACGGCCGCAAGGCTGAAACTCAAAAGAATTGACGGGGGCCCGCACAAGCGGTGGAGCATGTGGTTTAATTCGAAGCAACGCGAAGAACCTTACCAGGTCTTGACATCCTCTGCAACCGGTAGAGATACCGGGTTCCCTTCGGGGACAGAGTGACAGGTGGTGCATGGTTGTCGTCAGCTCGTGTCGTGAGATGTTGGGTTAAGTCCCGTAACGAGCGCAACCCTTAATCTTAGTTGCCAGCATTAAGTTGGGCACTCTAAGGTGACTGCCGGTGACAAACCGGAGGAAGGTGGGGATGACGTCAAATCATCATGCCCCTTATGACCTGGGCTACACACGTGCTACAATGGATGGAACAAAGGGCAGCGAAGCCGCAAGGTGTAGCAAATCCCATAAAACCATTCTCAGTTCGGATTGCAGGCTGCAACTCGCCTGCATGAAGCCGGAATCGCTAGTAATCGCGGATCAGCATGCCGCGGTGAATACGTTCCCGGGCCTTGTACACACCGCCCGTCACACCACGAGAGTTAGCAACACCCGAAGTCGGTGAGGTAACACGTTTACGTGAGCCAGCCGCCGAAGGTGGGGCCAATGATTGGGGTGAAGTCGTAACAAGGTAGCCGTATCGGAAGGTGCGGCTGGATCACCTCCTTTCTAAGGATAAATAGAAGGAACGCTTCAGAGGTACCCTAACGGGTTCTCTGAGGTCAGGGACATACATGGTTGTTTGGTTCAGTTTTGAGGGATGTAAATCTCTCATTTTGTTATTTTGTACCTTGAAAACTAAATAAGAGTAATCAACGACATCAAATTAAATTGTACGTTCTTTTGAATGAAAACAAGTAACTTAGTTAAGTGAAGAAGAGCGCACGGTGGATGCCTTGGTACGAGGAGCCGAAGAAGGACGGGACTAACGCCGATATGTCTCGGGGAGTTGTAAGTAAACATTGATCCGAGAATTTCCGAATGGGGGAACCCACTGTTCGTAATGGAACAGGACATTTATCTGAATACATAGGATAAATGAGGCAGACCCGGGGAACTGAAACATCTCATTACCCGGAGGAAGAGAAAGCAAATGCGATTTCCCAAGTAGCGGCGAGCGAAACGGAAACAGCCCAAACCAAAGAGCTTGCTCTTTGGGGTTGTAGGACATTCCATTGGAGTTACAAAGAAATGCGTTAGACGAATCGATCTGGAACGATCAGCCATAGAAGGTAAGAGCCCTGTAGTCGAAAAGGCATTTCCTCCGGAGTGTATCCTGAGTACGGCGGAACACGAGAAATTCCGTCGGAATCTGGGAGGACCATCTCCTAAGGCTAAATACTTCCTCGTGACCGATAGTGAACCAGTACCGTGAGGGAAAGGTGAAAAGCACCCCGGAAGGGGAGTGAAATAGAACCTGAAACCGTGCGCTTACAAGTAGTCGAAGCCCGTTAATGGGTGACGGCGTACCTTTTGTAGAATGGACCGGCGAGTTACGATTACATGCAAGGTTAAGTGGAAGACACGGAGCCGCAGCGAAAGCGAGTCTGAACAGGGCGTCTCTAGTATGTGGTCGTAGACCCGAAACCGTGTGATCTACCCATGTCCAGGGTGAAAGTCAGGTAACACTGACCGGAGGCCCGAACCCACGTATGTTGAAAAATGCGGGGATGAGGTGTGGGTAGGGGTGAAATGCCAATCGAACACGGAGATAGCTGGTTCTCTCCGAAATAGCTTTAGGGCTAGCCTCAAGGTTGATTGTACTGGAGGTAGAGCACTGATTGGACGAGGGGCCCTCACCGGGTTACCGAATTCAGTCAAACTCCGAATGCCAGCTACTTTGCCTTGGGAGTCAGACTATGGGTGATAAGGTTCATAGTCGAGAGGGAAACAGCCCAGACCGCCAGCTAAGGTCCCAAAGTATACGTTAAGTGGAAAAGGATGTGGAGTTGCCCAGACAACCAGGATGTTGGCTTAGAAGCAGCCATCATTTAAAGAGTGCGTAATAGCTCACTGGTCGAGTGACTCTGCGCCGAAAATGTACCGGGGCTAAACGTATCACCGAAGCTGCGGATTGTTCTTAGAACAATGGTAGGAGAGCGTTCCAAGTGCTGTGAAGTCAGACCGTGAGGACTGGTGGAGCGCTTGGAAGTGAGAATGCCGGTATGAGTAGCGAAAAAAGAGTGAGAATCTCTTTCACCGAAAGCCTAAGGTTTCCTGAGGAAGGCTCGTCCTCTCAGGGTTAGTCGGGACCTAAGCCGAGGCCGAAAGGCGTAGGCGATGGACAACAGGTAGATATTCCTGTACCACCTCGTGACTGTTTGAGCGATGGGGGGACGCAGTAGGATAAGGAATGCGCACAGATGGAATAGTGCGCCCAAGCAGTGAGAAAGTCGAATAGGCAAATCCGTTCGGCAATTTCAAGCTGTGATGGGGAGGGAAATTGAGTACCGAAGTTCCCGATTTCACACTGCCAAGAAAATCCTCTAGTGAGGTCACAGGTGCCCGTACCGCAAACCGACACAGGTAGGCGAGGAGAGAATCCTAAGGTGAGCGGGAGAACTCTCGTTAAGGAACTCGGCAAAATGACCCCGTAACTTCGGGAGAAGGGGTGCTCACTCGTGAGTGAGCCGCAGTGAATAGGCCCAAGCGACTGTTTATCAAAAACACAGGTCTTTGCGAAGCCGAAAGGCGAAGTATAAGGGCTGACACCTGCCCGGTGCTGGAAGGTTAAGGGGAAGCGTTAGCTTTCGAGCGAAGCGCAGAACCGAAGCCCCAGTAAACGGCGGCCGTAACTATAACGGTCCTAAGGTAGCGAAATTCCTTGTCGGGTAAGTTCCGACCCGCACGAAAGGTGCAACGACTTGGGCACTGTCTCAACGAGAGACCCGGTGAAATTATACGATGTGTGAAGATGCACATTACCCGCGACAGGACGGAAAGACCCCGTGGAGCTTTACTGTAGCCTGATATTGAATGTTGGTATAGCTTGTACAGGATAGGTGGGAGCCTTAGAAACGTGAGCGCTAGCTTACGTGGAGGCATCCGTGGGATACCACCCTGGCTGTACGAACCTTCTAACCCAGGACCGTAATCCGGTTCGGAGACAGTTTCAGGCGGGCAGTTTGACTGGGGCGGTCGCCTCCTAAAAAGTAACGGAGGCGCCCAAAGGTTCCCTCAGAATGGTTGGAAATCATTCGTAGCGTGTAAAGGCACAAGGGAGCTTGACTGCGAGACCTACAAGTCGAGCAGGGACGAAAGTCGGGCTTAGTGATCCGGTGGTACCGCATGGAAGGGCCATCGCTCAACGGATAAAAGCTACCCCGGGGATAACAGGCTTATCTCCCCCAAGAGTTCACATCGACGGGGAGGTTTGGCACCTCGATGTCGGCTCATCGCATCCTGGGGCTGTAGTCGGTCCCAAGGGTTGGGCTGTTCGCCCATTAAAGCGGTACGCGAGCTGGGTTCAGAACGTCGTGAGACAGTTCGGTCCCTATCCGTCGTGGGCGTTGGAAGTTTGAGAGGAGCTGTCCTTAGTACGAGAGGACCGGGATGGACATACCGCTGGTGTACCAGTTGTTCCGCCAGGAGCATGGCTGGGTAGCTACGTATGGCAAGGATAAGTGCTGAAAGCATCTAAGCATGAAGCCCCCCTCAAGATGATACTTCCCATCACTTTAAGTGAGTAAGATCCCTCAGAGACGATGAGGTAGATAGGTTCGAGGTGGAAGCGTGGTGACACGTGCAGCTGACGAATACTAATCGATCGAGGACTTAACTAATTTCTTATTTGATCGGCGTTGATGATACTCTTATTTAGTTTTTAGGGTATAAATGGACAAAAACCCTTGCATTTTAGACAAAAAATGCATATAATAAAACTTGTCCTTATCATAAGGAAGTTCTGTTGATATGTTCACATCCAGTGAATAACACAGAATGACATCAGGTCTGGTGGTAATAGCGGAGAGGTCACACCTGTTCCCATGCCGAACACAGAAGTTAAGCTCTCCAGCGCTGATGGTAGTTGGGGCTTTGCCCCTGCAAGAGTAGGACGTCGCCAGGCTTTATAGATATAATGAATCAATTTGATATTATATATCTATACGTAAGAATATATTATATGTTGGAGGATTAGCTCAGCTGGGAGAGCACTTGCCTTACAAGCAAGATGTCGCAGGTTCGAGCCCTGCATCCTCCACCATTTGCCGGCCTAGCTCAACTGGCAGAGCAACTGACTTGTAATCAGTAGGTTGGGGGTTCAAGTCCTCTGGCCGGCACCACTTTTGATTTTATGAAAATGTATATTACACTTAGATTGACAATCACATAAAGTAATTGGTTTAATTGTACGAGCCATTAGCTCAGTCGGCAGAGCATCTGACTTTTAATCAGAGGGTCGGAGGTTCGAATCCTCCATGGCTCACCATTAGCGGGTGTGGCGGAATCGGCAGACGCGCTAGATTTAGGATCTAGTGTCTTCGGACGTGGGGGTTCAAGTCCCTTCACCCGCATTATTATTTAAATATGCCAAAGCGGAAGTAGTTCAGTGGTAGAACACCACCTTGCCAAGGTGGGGGTCGCGGGTTCGAATCCCGTCTTCCGCTCCAAACCCTGCCGGGGTGGCGGAATGGGCAGACGCACAGGACTTAAAATCCTGCGATAGGTTACTATCGTGCCGGTTCGAGTCCGGCCCTCGGCACCATATATATGCGCCCGTAGCTCAATTGGATAGAGTACTTGACTACGAATCAAGGGGTTAGAGGTTCGAGTCCTCTCGGGCGCACCATTTTAACGGGAAGTAGCTCAGCTTGGTAGAGCACTTGGTTTGGGACCAAGGGGTCGCAGGTTCGAATCCTGTCTTCCCGACCATTTAATACGGGGCCTTAGCTCAGCTGGGAGAGCGCCTGCCTTGCACGCAGGAGGTCAGCGGTTCGATCCCGCTAGGCTCCACCAAAAATAATTTTAAAAACATATTGACTTTCACAAGTCAGCATGGTAAATTAATAAAGTCGCATTTTTGAGAAGCGACACAAAATCAAATCTTAAAAAACACTTCAAAAAAGTTATTGACTTATAGAAGTGGGCATGATAAGATGAAGAGGTTGCTATTTTAAAGCAATCACTGAAATTTGCTCCTTGAAAACTGAACAAAACAACCAGTATGTCAAGAAGAACAGGTTACTGTTTTTCACATGTCAGAAGAGGTAAGTGAATGTCCGGATTCTATGAATTCGACAAAAACAAATTTCTTTTGCACATGAAAGGAAGAAAGCTAAGACAATTGATGAGATTGACGGTGTCGATCTTATTCAAACTTTTTTGGAGAGTTTGATCTTGGCTCAGGACGAACGCTGGCGGCGTGCCTAATACATGCAAGTCGAGCGCGTGAAGCAGATGGAATCCTTCGGGAGGAAATCTGTGGACCGAGCGGCGGACGGGTGAGTAACACGTGGGCAACCTACCTGTAAGATTGGGATAACTCGCGGAAACGCGAGCTAATACCGAATGACACTTTTTATCTCCTGATGAGAAGTTAAAAGGCGGCTTTTAGCTGTCACTTACAGATGGGCCCGCGGCGCATTAGTTAGTTGGTGAGGTAAAGGCTCACCAAGGCGACGATGCGTAGCCGACCTGAGAGGGTGATCGGCCACACTGGGACTGAGACACGGCCCAGACTCCTACGGGAGGCAGCAGTAGGGAATCATCCGCAATGGACGAAAGTCTGACGGTGCAACGCCGCGTGAGTGATGAAGGTTCTCGGATCGTAAAACTCTGTTGTTAGGGAAGAACAAGTACCGTTTGAATAAGGCGGTACCTTGACGGTACCTAACCAGAAAGCCCCGGCTAACTACGTGCCAGCAGCCGCGGTAATACGTAGGGGGCAAGCGTTGTCCGGAATTATTGGGCGTAAAGCGCTCGCAGGCGGTCTTTTAAGTCTGATGTGAAATCTTGCGGCTTAACCGTGAGCGGTCATTGGAAACTGGAGGACTTGAGTACAGAAGAGGAGAGTGGAATTCCACGTGTAGCGGTGAAATGCGTAGAGATGTGGAGGAACACCAGTGGCGAAGGCGACTCTCTGGTCTGTAACTGACGCTGAGGAGCGAAAGCGTGGGGAGCGAACAGGATTAGATACCCTGGTAGTCCACGCCGTAAACGATGAGTGCTAGGTGTTAGGGGGTTTCCGCCCCTTAGTGCTGAAGTTAACGCATTAAGCACTCCGCCTGGGGAGTACGGCCGCAAGGCTGAAACTCAAAAGAATTGACGGGGGCCCGCACAAGCGGTGGAGCATGTGGTTTAATTCGAAGCAACGCGAAGAACCTTACCAGGTCTTGACATCCTCTGCAACCGGTAGAGATACCGGGTTCCCTTCGGGGACAGAGTGACAGGTGGTGCATGGTTGTCGTCAGCTCGTGTCGTGAGATGTTGGGTTAAGTCCCGTAACGAGCGCAACCCTTAATCTTAGTTGCCAGCATTAAGTTGGGCACTCTAAGGTGACTGCCGGTGACAAACCGGAGGAAGGTGGGGATGACGTCAAATCATCATGCCCCTTATGACCTGGGCTACACACGTGCTACAATGGATGGAACAAAGGGCAGCGAAGCCGCAAGGTGTAGCAAATCCCATAAAACCATTCTCAGTTCGGATTGCAGGCTGCAACTCGCCTGCATGAAGCCGGAATCGCTAGTAATCGCGGATCAGCATGCCGCGGTGAATACGTTCCCGGGCCTTGTACACACCGCCCGTCACACCACGAGAGTTAGCAACACCCGAAGTCGGTGAGGTAACACGTTTACGTGAGCCAGCCGCCGAAGGTGGGGCCAATGATTGGGGTGAAGTCGTAACAAGGTAGCCGTATCGGAAGGTGCGGCTGGATCACCTCCTTTCTAAGGATAAATAGAAGGAACGCTTCAGAGGTACCCTAACGGGTTCTCTGAGGTCAGGGACATACATGGTTGTTTGGTTCAGTTTTGAGGGATGTAAATCTCTCATTTTGTTATTTTGTACCTTGAAAACTAAATAAGAGTAATCAACGACATCAAATTAAATTGTACGTTCTTTTGAATGAAAACAAGTAACTTAGTTAAGTGAAGAAGAGCGCACGGTGGATGCCTTGGTACGAGGAGCCGAAGAAGGACGGGACTAACGCCGATATGTCTCGGGGAGTTGTAAGTAAACATTGATCCGAGAATTTCCGAATGGGGGAACCCACTGTTCGTAATGGAACAGGACATTTATCTGAATACATAGGATAAATGAGGCAGACCCGGGGAACTGAAACATCTCATTACCCGGAGGAAGAGAAAGCAAATGCGATTTCCCAAGTAGCGGCGAGCGAAACGGAAACAGCCCAAACCAAAGAGCTTGCTCTTTGGGGTTGTAGGACATTCCATTGGAGTTACAAAGAAATGCGTTAGACGAATCGATCTGGAACGATCAGCCATAGAAGGTAAGAGCCCTGTAGTCGAAAAGGCATTTCCTCCGGAGTGTATCCTGAGTACGGCGGAACACGAGAAATTCCGTCGGAATCTGGGAGGACCATCTCCTAAGGCTAAATACTTCCTCGTGACCGATAGTGAACCAGTACCGTGAGGGAAAGGTGAAAAGCACCCCGGAAGGGGAGTGAAATAGAACCTGAAACCGTGCGCTTACAAGTAGTCGAAGCCCGTTAATGGGTGACGGCGTACCTTTTGTAGAATGGACCGGCGAGTTACGATTACATGCAAGGTTAAGTGGAAGACACGGAGCCGCAGCGAAAGCGAGTCTGAACAGGGCGTCTCTAGTATGTGGTCGTAGACCCGAAACCGTGTGATCTACCCATGTCCAGGGTGAAAGTCAGGTAACACTGACCGGAGGCCCGAACCCACGTATGTTGAAAAATGCGGGGATGAGGTGTGGGTAGGGGTGAAATGCCAATCGAACACGGAGATAGCTGGTTCTCTCCGAAATAGCTTTAGGGCTAGCCTCAAGGTTGATTGTACTGGAGGTAGAGCACTGATTGGACGAGGGGCCCTCACCGGGTTACCGAATTCAGTCAAACTCCGAATGCCAGCTACTTTGCCTTGGGAGTCAGACTATGGGTGATAAGGTTCATAGTCGAGAGGGAAACAGCCCAGACCGCCAGCTAAGGTCCCAAAGTATACGTTAAGTGGAAAAGGATGTGGAGTTGCCCAGACAACCAGGATGTTGGCTTAGAAGCAGCCATCATTTAAAGAGTGCGTAATAGCTCACTGGTCGAGTGACTCTGCGCCGAAAATGTACCGGGGCTAAACGTATCACCGAAGCTGCGGATTGTTCTATCGAACAATGGTAGGAGAGCGTTCCAAGTGCTGTGAAGTCAGACCGTGAGGACTGGTGGAGCGCTTGGAAGTGAGAATGCCGGTATGAGTAGCGAAAAAAGAGTGAGAATCTCTTTCACCGAAAGCCTAAGGTTTCCTGAGGAAGGCTCGTCCTCTCAGGGTTAGTCGGGACCTAAGCCGAGGCCGAAAGGCGTAGGCGATGGACAACAGGTAGATATTCCTGTACCACCTCGTGACTGTTTGAGCGATGGGGGGACGCAGTAGGATAAGGAATGCGCACAGATGGAATAGTGCGCCCAAGCAGTGAGAAAGTCGAATAGGCAAATCCGTTCGGCAATTTCAAGCTGTGATGGGGAGGGAAATTGAGTACCGAAGTTCCCGATTTCACACTGCCAAGAAAATCCTCTAGTGAGGTCACAGGTGCCCGTACCGCAAACCGACACAGGTAGGCGAGGAGAGAATCCTAAGGTGAGCGGGAGAACTCTCGTTAAGGAACTCGGCAAAATGACCCCGTAACTTCGGGAGAAGGGGTGCTCACTCGTGAGTGAGCCGCAGTGAATAGGCCCAAGCGACTGTTTATCAAAAACACAGGTCTTTGCGAAGCCGAAAGGCGAAGTATAAGGGCTGACACCTGCCCGGTGCTGGAAGGTTAAGGGGAAGCGTTAGCTTTCGAGCGAAGCGCAGAACCGAAGCCCCAGTAAACGGCGGCCGTAACTATAACGGTCCTAAGGTAGCGAAATTCCTTGTCGGGTAAGTTCCGACCCGCACGAAAGGTGCAACGACTTGGGCACTGTCTCAACGAGAGACCCGGTGAAATTATACGATGTGTGAAGATGCACATTACCCGCGACAGGACGGAAAGACCCCGTGGAGCTTTACTGTAGCCTGATATTGAATGTTGGTATAGCTTGTACAGGATAGGTGGGAGCCTTAGAAACGTGAGCGCTAGCTTACGTGGAGGCATCCGTGGGATACCACCCTGGCTGTACGAACCTTCTAACCCAGGACCGTAATCCGGTTCGGAGACAGTTTCAGGCGGGCAGTTTGACTGGGGCGGTCGCCTCCTAAAAAGTAACGGAGGCGCCCAAAGGTTCCCTCAGAATGGTTGGAAATCATTCGTAGCGTGTAAAGGCACAAGGGAGCTTGACTGCGAGACCTACAAGTCGAGCAGGGACGAAAGTCGGGCTTAGTGATCCGGTGGTACCGCATGGAAGGGCCATCGCTCAACGGATAAAAGCTACCCCGGGGATAACAGGCTTATCTCCCCCAAGAGTTCACATCGACGGGGAGGTTTGGCACCTCGATGTCGGCTCATCGCATCCTGGGGCTGTAGTCGGTCCCAAGGGTTGGGCTGTTCGCCCATTAAAGCGGTACGCGAGCTGGGTTCAGAACGTCGTGAGACAGTTCGGTCCCTATCCGTCGTGGGCGTTGGAAGTTTGAGAGGAGCTGTCCTTAGTACGAGAGGACCGGGATGGACATACCGCTGGTGTACCAGTTGTTCCGCCAGGAGCATGGCTGGGTAGCTACGTATGGCAAGGATAAGTGCTGAAAGCATCTAAGCATGAAGCCCCCCTCAAGATGATACTTCCCATCACTTTAAGTGAGTAAGATCCCTCAGAGACGATGAGGTAGATAGGTTCGAGGTGGAAGCGTGGTGACACGTGCAGCTGACGAATACTAATCGATCGAGGACTTAACTAATTTCTTATTTGATCGGCGTTGATGATACTCTTATTTAGTTTTTAGGGTATAAATGGACAAAAACCCTTGCATTTTAGACAAAAAATGCATATAATAAAACTTGTCCTTATCATAAGGAAGTTCTGTTGATATGTTCACATCCAGTGAATAACACAGAATGACATCAGGTCTGGTGGTAATAGCGGAGAGGTCACACCTGTTCCCATGCCGAACACAGAAGTTAAGCTCTCCAGCGCTGATGGTAGTTGGGGCTTTGCCCCTGCAAGAGTAGGACGTCGCCAGGCTTTAACAATAAAAGCATGAATGCAAAATTTGCATTCATGCTTTTTGTATTATATATGGTATTATATATAGAATAAGTTAGTATGTTGGATCAATTTCATAAATCTTAACTCAAGTCTTCAACATAGGAAGCACTTCAAGTATGTATGAAAAAAGAAATTTTTAAATCCTTTTTACTGCTCAAAACGAAACACTACTTCGTTTATATTTTTTGTATGAATAAATTAGAGATTATATATATACACATGAGTATATCACAACATATTGGTATATAAGAAAAGGAGATCAAAAATGCAGGAAGCTCTTCAGCATGTATTTGGAGATGATTTTTTTACGATAATGATCCGCGTGCTAATTGCATTGCTTTTATCAGGGATAATTGGTTTTGAACGTGGATTGAATAATCATTCTGCTGGTTTTCGTACACATATTCTTGTGGGTGTCGGAGCTTGCTTAATGATGCTTTTTTCTTTTTATGGTTTCGAAGAATTTATAGAAGAATATAATAATATTCGATTTGATCCAGCAAGAATCCCATCTTATGTTATTAGTGGGATTGGCTTCCTTGGAGCAGGAACGATCATTGTATATGGAGGAACGATTCGCGGCTTAACTACTGCGGCTTCAATTTGGACAGTTGCTGGGATAGGATTGGTAGTAGGTGCAGGAATGTATGGAGCAGCTATATTTACAACATTTATAATTTTACTTAGTTTGGTTTTCCTGAATAACTTTGAAAAACTATTCACAAAAGGAAATTCTTCAAATTTAATTGAAATTATAGCTTTACCAGATCTACAGATAAATGAAGTTATCTCTGCATTTGAAAAGTTCGATTCGGTAATAAAAAAAGTAGAAATTACGAAGTCAGAAAATAATATAAGAAATATCTTTGTGAAAATTGAACGGAAATCTAATTTGGATAGAGTGGCTTTAGTTGAAGAAATCTCCAAAATTGAGCATGTTAAAAATATATCTGAGATAAAATAATCAAATTTACTTGGGAACTTTACACATTAAATATGTTGTAAAGTTTTTTCTTTGTTTTGAATCTCCTTTTTTTGTCTAACATATATATAGGTTGAGAATGCTACTATTTTTATTGAATAAGAAATGCTCGAAAATACTTATCAAGCCACCTTACCGTTTGCAACTTTTATGAGGCTACTTTTTTTAGAAAGGTTAGCATTGGTCAGGCCGTAAATGTCGAGTTCCAACTCCCGCACTTATGTAGTCCTATTTGCAAAAAATACGTAGGAATAGAAAACAAGGTATTTGCATCTCACATATTTTGGAGTATAATAAAAGCATAGTCAAAGATAGTCAAAGTCAAAGGCTTATACAACGAAGAGGAGGTGGGCTCATGAGTAATATTTCAGATGTGATTGAGCAATATTTAAAAGAGATTTTGCAATCAAGAGGACAAAATACCATCGATATAAAACGAAGTGAAGTTGCTGATCAGTTTCAGTGTGTCCCCTCGCAAATTAATTATGTGATTAACACCCGCTTTACTGTGGAAAAGGGATATATAGTAGAAAGTAAACGTGGTGGCGGTGGTTACATTCGAATCATACGAATTATACATCAAGAAAAGTCTGAACTTATTGATGAAATTATAGAGATGATTAACCCCACAGTTACACAACAAGCTTCAATTGATGTGCTGGATAGGCTTTTAGAAGAAAATTTAATCACTGAGCGGGAAGCAAAAATAATGTTGAGTGGAATTGATAGAAATACACTAGCGTTTCAGCTTCCTCTCCGGGATGAAGTACGTGCTCGTGTGTTAACAGCTATGCTTGCTCAGTTAAAATACTTAATCAAGTGAGGGGGAAACACAATGGAATGTCAAGAATGCCAACAGCGTCCGGCTACATTCCACTTTACTCAAGTGATAAATGGCGACAAAAAGGAAGTCCATGTTTGTGAAGAGTGTGCAATGGAAAAAGGATATATGACGTCCCCAGAAGAAGGGTATTCTCTTCATAATTTACTTGCAGGCTTGTTTAACTTTGATTCTGCAATTATGGAAAGCAAGCAAAGTAATGCTTATAAGCAAGAAAATGAGCTAAAATGTTCCCATTGTGAGATGACACTTTCGCAATTTAAACAATTAGGGAAATTTGGCTGCGCAGCTTGCTATGATACGTTTTCTGGGCGACTTGATCCAATATTTCGTCGTGTACATTCAGGGAATACACAACATTATGGAAAAATACCTAAACGTCAAGGTGGCAATTTGCATACAAAGAAACAACTGGAAAGTTATAGAACAGAATTACAAAAATTAATTGGAGAAGAAAACTTTGAAGAAGCCGCAAAGGTAAGGGATCAAATTAGAGCATTGGAACAAGAAAATGGCAATACGGAAGCAGGTGATAATTCATGACATTAAAACGATTCATGAATGAAGCAATCAGTCCTTGGATGCGTGAGGAAGGCCCGGATAGCGATATTGTTTTAAGTAGTCGTATCAGACTTGCAAGAAACTTCTCAAGCGTTTCTTATCCTATTTTTGCTGATCGGGTAAAGTTAACGGAAATTCGTGATTTTTTCAAAGAGGAATATGAACATCGGTCTTTTCAGGATTATGAAGATTTTGCATTTATCTCTATTCAGGATTTATCAGATGTCGAAAAACGTGTATTAGTAGAAAAACATCTTATTAGCCCGCATTTATCAAAAAACGAGGGGGCTGCTGCAACCATCATTTCAAAAAATGAGCAGGTATCGATTATGATAAATGAAGAGGATCATATTCGTCTCCAGCTTTATTTTCCAGGTTTCCAATTATCTAAAGCATTGGAAAAAGCCTTTCAGTTGGATGATTGGCTGGAGGAAAAGGTTAACTATGCCTTTGATGAGACAAGAGGATATTTAACAAGTTGTCCAACAAATGTTGGTACGGGAATGCGCGCTTCTGTTATGATGCATCTTCCTGCGTTGGCAATGACAAAACAAATTAATCGAATGATACCAGCGATTAACCAGTTGGGGCTCGTCGTTCGAGGGATCTATGGAGAAGGCAGTGAAGCACAAGGGAATATCTTCCAAATATCGAATCAAATTACATTAGGGAAATCAGAAGAAGATATTATAGGTGACTTACAGAGCGTTGTTAACCAGTTAATTGAGCATGAAAGGAATGCAAGAAGTCATATAATGAAACAATCAAGTACGAAGTTAGAGGACCGCATTTATCGTTCCTATGGCGTGTTGGATTATAGCAGGGTTATTGGATCAAATGAAGCAGCAATATGCTTGTCAAATGTACGATTGGGAATTGATTTGGGTTTGATAAAAAATGTTTCTCGTAACATACTTAATGAATTAATGATTCTTACACAGCCAGGATTTTTGCAACAATATGCAAAGGCGACATTAAGCGCAGATGAACGTGATAAACTTAGGGCGACACTAATCCGCGAACGATTACAATTGGAGAACCGATAGGAGGAAATAATATATGATGTTTGGACGTTTTACAGAAAGAGCACAAAAAGTATTAGCTTTATCACAAGAGGAAGCAGTAAGACTTGGACATAGCAATATTGGTACAGAACATGTTCTTTTGGGACTTGTGGGTGAAGGAGAAGGAATTGCTGCAAAAGCATTGGAGTCGTTAGGGCTAGAAGTTTCTAAAATTCAAGAAGAAGTAGAGAAGCTAATCGGTGTTGGAAAAGAACCAATGAAGTCGATTCACTATACACCAAGAGCGAAAAAAGTGGTGGAATTATCCCAGGATGAAGCAAGAAAACTTGGACACTCTTATGTTGGAACAGAGCACATTCTTTTAGGTCTGATCCGTGAGGGTGAAGGTGTTGCAGCTCGCGTACTAAACAACCTCGGTGTGAGCTTAAATAAGGCAAGACAGCAAGTGCTTCAGCTACTCGGGAGCAATGAGTCACAAGGCGGGAGACAAGGGCGTAATAATCAGCAGTCAAGTGCAAATACACCAACCTTGGATTCCTTAGCAAGAGATTTAACGGTAATTGCTAAAGAAGGAAGTGTCGATCCCGTTATTGGTCGAGGCAAAGAAATTGAACGCGTTATCCAAATATTAAGTCGCCGGACAAAAAATAACCCCGTATTAATTGGGGAGCCTGGTGTCGGTAAAACTGCTGTTGCAGAAGGTTTAGCACAGCAAATTATTGATAATGAAGTTCCTGAGACATTGCGTGATAAACGCGTAATGACACTTGATATGGGGACAGTGGTAGCAGGTACGAAATATCGTGGTGAATTTGAAGATCGATTGAAAAAGGTAATGGAAGAAATACGCCAAGCAGGCAACATTCTTCTATTTATTGATGAGCTGCATACACTCATTGGTGCAGGAGGAGCTGAAGGTGCGATTGATGCATCGAATATATTGAAACCTTCCCTCGCACGTGGCGACCTGCAATGTATTGGTGCAACGACACTAGATGAGTATCGTAAATATATTGAAAAGGATGCTGCACTGGAGCGTAGGTTCCAACCAATTCAAGTAGATGAACCAACATTAGAGGAAACAGTTCAAATTTTACGTGGTCTACGTGACCGTTATGAGGCACATCATCGTGTAACCATCACAGATGATGCGATTGAAGCTGCTGCAAACCTATCCCATCGTTATATTTCAGATCGCTTCCTGCCTGACAAAGCGATTGACTTAATTGATGAAGCGGGTTCAAAAGTTCGATTAAATTCATATACGATTCCACCTAATTTAAAAGAGTTGGAACATAAACTTGGTGACGTGCGCAAAGAAAAAGATGCATCCGTACAGAGCCAGGAGTTTGAAAAGGCAGCATCGTTACGTGATAACGAACAGCGTCTGCGTGAAGAATTGGAAGAAACCAGAAAGGAATGGAAGGAAAAACAAGGGCAAACAGACACAGAAGTAACGGTTGAAGATATTGCTAGTGTTGTTTCGATATGGACAGGAGTTCCGGTCTCAAGGCTGACGAAAGATGAAAGCGAACGCTTGATGAACATGGAAGAAACGCTGCATAATCGTGTTGTTGGCCAAGAAGAGAGTGTTAATGCGGTAGCTCGAGCTATTCGAAGAGCTCGTGCAGGCTTAAAAGATCCGAAACGTCCTATTGGCTCGTTTATATTCCTGGGACCTACAGGTGTTGGTAAAACGGAGCTGGCTCGAGCATTAGCGGAAACAATGTTTGAAGATGAGGAAGCGATGATCCGGGTTGACATGTCGGAATACATGGAGAAACATTCGACCTCTCGTTTAGTTGGCTCGCCTCCTGGCTATGTAGGCCATGAAGAAGGTGGTCAGTTAACAGAGAAAGTTCGAACAAAGCCATATTCTGTTGTTTTACTTGATGAAATAGAAAAGGCGCATCCAGATGTATTTAATATTTTATTACAAGTACTGGAGGATGGCCGTTTAACAGATTCAAAGGGACGTGTTGTTGATTTCCGTAATACGGTTCTCATTATGACTTCCAACGTTGGAGCTAGTGAATTAAGGCGTAATAAATATGTCGGATTTAACCTTGGCGAAGAAGGTTCGGATTACAAGGATATGAAAGCCAAAGTGACAGAAGAAATGAAAAAGGCATTCCGACCAGAGTTCTTAAACCGTATTGATGAAATGATTGTATTCCATTCACTGGAAAGAAAGCATATGAAGCGTATTGTCACATTAATGATTGACCAATTAAAAGAACGTTTAGCTGACCAAGATATCGAATTTTCGTTGACCGATAAATCGATAGAAAAAATTGCAAATGAAGGGTTTGACCCTGAATATGGCGCTCGACCATTGCGAAGGTCAATTCAGCATAACATTGAAAATCTATTGTCAGAGGAACTTCTCAAGGAAAACATTACAAAAGGTCAAAAAGTGAAGGTTGGTTTAAACAATAAAGGTGAATTCACTTTACTATAGGGGTTTAAGCGAATTCCCCTCCTTTGCTTAATAGATAAAGTTGTTTTCTAAAAGATTGGGACTGTGGTTACTCGTCCCACCGAAAAGAATTGTTGTTTTTAGCACAAGATCTATAAAAGACGAAGTAACTACCAGGTTGATTTCCGCTGCGTACAGTCGCTTTCCGCGGGCACGGCTTTGCCCTGGCAAGGAGGCTCACGGGTCACCCTAAGGTGCGCGTAGTGTATTTCCGTAGCGGGGTAAAAGTATCATCCCTTATTTCAAGTTACGTCATCTTTTATATCAACTATGGAGATTTAAAAGCAACAATACTTATGAAAAGAGCCATAGATAAAAAGCTAGAAGCATCGTCTTCTAGCTTTTTATCATAGATCATTTTTCAGCTAGAACATGAAATTGTGGCATTACTTTGGAAACTTTTAAACAAATTGATAGATTGCTGTAACCTAAAAGGACGAAAAAAGGTATATAATAGAGGAATGAATGAATGAAGGGGTAGAGTGCTTTGGCAAAACGGAAAACGAAATATGTATGTCAGGAATGTGGATATGAATCAGCTAAATGGATGGGAAAATGTCCTTCCTGTAATGACTGGAATACATTAATTGAAGAAGTTGAAGCATCAAGTGGCAGAAATCAGCATACAGTAAGCGGGGGCGTAAAAAATGCTAGTAAACCAGAAAAAATAACTGCTATCGAATCGGAAAAAGAACCTCGGATGACAACCTCGATGATGGAATTTAACCGAGTGCTGGGTGGAGGAATTGTTCCTGGATCTTTAGTGTTGGTTGGTGGTGATCCTGGTATAGGTAAATCAACATTATTATTACAAATTTCCGCCCAATTAGCTGATAAAAACCTCTCTGTATTATACATATCAGGAGAGGAATCAACTCGCCAAACAAAGCTTCGTGCAGATCGATTAGGGATTAAATCTGATTCACTCTATGTTTTGGCTGAAACAAACTTATTTGATATCACGAAACAAATTGATGAAATAAGGCCATCTTTTGTTGTCATTGATTCGATTCAAACCATTTTTAAAGAGGAAGTACAAAGTGCTCCTGGAAGTGTACCTCAAGTACGAGAGAGTACAAATGAATTAATGAAAATAGCGAAAACGAACGGCATCCCAATCGTTATTGTTGGACATGTAACGAAAGAAGGTGCTATTGCAGGGCCGAGAATGCTCGAACATATGGTAGATGCAGTGCTTTATTTTGAAGGGGAAAGGCATCACATGTATCGAATTTTACGGGGGGTCAAAAACCGCTTCGGAAGTACCAACGAAATGGGTATATTTGAAATGAAAGAAGAAGGGCTTCGCGAGGTGATGAATCCTTCTGAAATATTCCTAGAGGAACGTTCTCAAGGGGCTGCTGGATCTACTGTTGTTGCTTCTATGGAGGGAACGAGGCCTGTTTTAGTTGAAATACAGGCATTAATTTCTCCGTCCAGCTTTGGAAATCCGCGTAGAATGGCTACAGGAGTTGATGCTAGCCGAGTACCTTTATTAATGGCGGTATTAGAAAAAAGAGTCGGTTTAATGCTGCAAAATCAAGATGCATATATTAAAGTTGCTGGTGGAGTGAAACTTGATGAACCCGCTATCGATCTGGCAATTGCTGTTAGTATTGCCTCCAGTTTCCGTGATCAAGCAACCTTACCAGAAGATATTTTTATTGGAGAAGTGGGGTTAACAGGTGAGATAAGGCGTGTTTCTCGTTTTGACCAGCGTGTTCAGGAAGCAGCAAAACTAGGTTTTAAACGTGTTATTTGTCCCAAAAAGAATTTGGATGGCTGGAAAATCCCAAAAGGTATTCAAGTTGTTGGTGTGGATACCGTTCAGGAAGCATTAGATACAGGTTTGGCAAGATAATCCAGAAAAAAGTATTGATAATGTTATTTACTTATGCTATAATTTAATGTTTCCCAAATTGATAACATGCCAGAGCTATGCTATTATTTAATTAGTATGATAGTTTTTCTTTATTATAGGATTATTTTTTATTTTAAAAGGCAATAATAAGGACAGGAGGTGACAGTGGTGCTGAAAAATATTGTTCATTTATTTTTTATTATTTTAGGTGGTACCATGGGGTATTTATATATACCATATTTGATTAATTTATTTGATTTTACGCAAGCAAGTTGGTTAGCATCGGCATATCTAGGCATGATAGTAGGTGCAATTATATTCTTTCTTATTTCCTACTGGCTCGCAGGTTATATCGTAAAATCATTAAAATGGGTAGAAGACGCGCTCATTAAAGTCCCTGCAGTAGATTTATTTTTTGGTAGTGTAGGGTTGATACTGGGGTTAGTTATTGCTTACTTTATTAATATGCCACTACAGGATATTAACATTGGAATTGTCTCACAAGTACTACCGCTCTTTATTATGATTTTATTAGGTTATCTTGGATTTCAAGTTGGGTTTAGACGTAGGGAGGAATTCGTCAACTTATTAAATGTGAATAAAAAAGAGCAAAAAAGAAGGCCGTTAGATGCCGATGCTCGTGAATCCAATCAACCAAAAGCAAAAATCCTTGATACAAGTGTTATTATTGATGGCCGGATAGCGGATATTTGTCAAACAAATTTCCTAGAAGGAACGATTGTGATCCCACAATTCGTTTTAGGGGAATTGCAGCATATCGCCGACTCTTCAGATGCATTAAAGCGAAACAGAGGACGCCGAGGATTAGATGTGCTGAATCGAATTCAAAAGGATTTGCCAGTTAAAGTAGAGATTTATGAAGGCGACTTTGAAGAAATACAGGAAGTTGACAGTAAGCTGATTAAATTAGCTAAAGTTATTGGTGGAATTGTTGTAACGAATGATTTTAATTTAAATAAAGTGTGTGATTTACAAAGTGTACCGGTATTAAATATTAATGATCTAGCAAATGCGGTTAAACCAGTCGTATTGCCAGGAGAAGAACTGGAAGTGCAAGTAATTAAGGATGGAAAAGAACATAATCAGGGAATTGCCTATTTAGATGATGGAACGATGATCGTCGTGGAGGAAGGAAGAAATTATATTGGAAAAACGATTGAAGTACTAATAACTAGTGTTCTACAAACCTCTGCTGGCAGAATGATTTTTGCAAAACCAAAATTACTTGAAAAAGCACAGTAAAAAGGGTATAACTTATAGAGGATACCATGAAAAAAGTGATAACAGACTATGTTATCACTTTTTGTTACACTAGTATCTGAGTAGTACATGACAGCACCTTATCTTCTAGGTAGATAGGGAACGCTTTTTGAACATCCTCTTTAACGAATGCCAAGTTTTCTAAATATAAACGTTTAACGATGAAAGGGGCAATACCATGACAAATGAAGTTCGTGTACGTTATGCGCCAAGTCCAACAGGTAATCTACATATAGGGAATGCGCGTACGGCATTATTTAATTATTTATATGCAAAACATTTCGGTGGGAAATTTATTATTCGGGTTGAGGATACGGATGACAAACGAAATGTAGTTGGTGGAGAAGAAAGTCAGCTTAAGTATTTAAAATGGCTCGGTATTGATTGGGAAGAAGGAGCTGATGTTGGTGGAGACTATGGCCCGTATCGTCAGACAGAGCGACTTGATATATATAATAAATATGTAGAGGAATTGCTTGAGAAAAACCTAGCCTATAAATGTTACATGACAGAAGAAGAACTAGACGCTGAACGAGAAGACCAACGTGCAAAAGGACAAGTACCGAAATACGCAGGTGCGCATTCAAATTTAACACCGGAGCAGATTGCTCAATTTGAAGAAGAAGGTCGCCAGCCTAGTATTCGTATGCGTGTCCCTGCTAATCAAACGTATACGTTTAACGATATAGTGCGTGCTAACATTACGTTCGAATCAAGTGATTTTGGTGATTGGGTCATCGTGAAGAAAAATGGTATCCCAACGTATAACTTTGCGGTTGCGATTGATGATTATTTAATGAAGATATCACATGTTCTGCGTGGGGAAGAGCATATTTCTAACACACCGAAGCAAATGATGGTCTATGATGCATTTGGTTGGACTCCGCCAAAATTTGGTCATATGACGCTAATTTTAAATGAAGATCGCAAGAAATTGAGTAAGCGCGATGAGCATATCTTACAATTCATTGAGCAATATCATAATTTAGGGTATTTACCTGAAACATTATTTAATTTTATTACGTTACTTGGCTGGTCTCCAGTTGGCGAGGAAGAAATCTTCGATAAGAGCAAACTGATTGAAATTTTTGATCCAGAACGCTTATCTACATCGGCAGCTATTTTTGATCCTCAGAAATTAAAATGGATGAGCAATGAATATATTAAAGCATCAGACCTTCAAACAGTAATTGATTTAGCAATGCCATATCTGATTGAAGCTGGTAGATTGTCTGAAGATATGGATGAAGACAAGCGGACCTGGGCAGAAAATGTAATTGCTTTATACAGAGAGCAACTTCGTTATGGTGCGGAGATTGTCGAATTAACCGCGTTATTTTTCAATGAAGCGATTCATTATGACGAAGGCTCTATGGATGTTCTTGAGCAGGAGCAGGTACCTGAAGTGTTGCAGGTGTTCACAGATAAACTTATCCACTTGGAGGATTTCACGAAAGATGCTATAAAAGCAGAAATTAAAGCAACACAAAAAGAGACAGGTCATCGAGGGAAAAAGCTATTTATGCCTATTCGTGTTGCAACTACTGGGCAAACGCATGGACCGGAACTCCCTATGGCTATTGAGTTGTTAGGAAGAAATGTTGTTTTAACAAGGCTGGATAAAGTTTTAAAGCAAATTGGAGCTTAATTAATTCACATTACAGCAAAAATGTAATATAGTATGAGTAATAAAATAGGGAACGTTTAACGAGGAAAAGTAGAAAACGGAGGCCTTATTCAGAGAGAATCACCACTGGCTGCGAGTGATTTTAAGGATCGTTTTTGAAGTGCCCCTCCTGAGTCTGTTATGGAATGCTAGTACATAACAGCGGAACTCTACCGTTATTTAGAGCATAAGTTGGGAGGAGATTTTATCTTTTCCAAACAGAGTGGAACCACGTTTCAAAGCGTCTCTGTGTATCTATTACACAGAGGCGTTTTTTCTATTAAGGGAGGTTAGTTTTAAATGGGGATATTCAAGCGGATGAAAGAAGATATGGCGGTTGTATTTGAACAGGATCCAGCAGCGCGGAGCAATATGGAGGTACTTTTGACTTATTCTGGTTTGCATGCCGTTTGGTTTCACCGGTTAGCCCACGCATTCTATAAAAAGAATTTATTTTTTATAGCAAGGGTTATCTCACAAATAAGTCGCTTTTTTACAGGAATAGAAATTCACCCAGGTGCGAAGATAGGCCATAGCCTTTTTATCGATCATGGAATGGGTGTTGTGATAGGAGAAACATGTGAAATTGGAAATAATGTAACTATCTTTCAAGGGGTTACATTAGGTGGTACAGGTAATGAAAAGGGAAAACGTCATCCAACCATTAAAGATAATGCACTTATTTCTACTGGAGCCAAAGTATTAGGTTCATTAACAGTTGGCGAAAGCTCTAAAGTAGGTGGTGGTGCTGTTGTTGTAAAGGATGTACCTGACCATTCCACCGTTGTAGGTGTACCAGGGAGAGTTGTCGTGCAAAATGGTGAGAAGGTACGAAAAGATCTGGATCACCATAAACTGCCGGATCCGGTCGCTGATAGATGTGCGGAATTGCAAAAGGAAATTGATGAATTAAAAATAGAATTAGCTACGTTGAAAGAAGGAGAATCTCCATATGCCGATAAAAGTTTATAATACACTAACACGTCAAAAAGAAAATTTTCAAGCGCTTCGTGATGGAAGAGTAAGCATGTATGTTTGTGGTCCGACCGTATATAATTATATCCACATAGGGAACGCTCGTCCTGCTATTGTTTTTGATTCTGTCCGTAGATACTTTGAATACAAAGGGTATACGGTTGATTATGTGTTAAATTTCACGGATGTGGATGATAAGATTATTAAAAGCGCAATTGAGCTGGGAGAAGAGGTACAGGATGTAGCGGATAAATTTATCGATGCATACCTGAGCGATGTAGAGGCTTTAGGCGTACAAAAAGCAACGTATAATCCACGTGTTACAGAAACAATGAATGATATTATTAGCTTTATTGAAGGCTTAATTGAAAAAGGGTATGCCTATGCAGTGGATGGAGATGTATACTTTAAGCCTCGTGCATTTGAAGGCTATGGAAAGCTATCGCATCAATCCATTGATGAGTTGCGTTCAGGGGCAAGAATTCAAGTTGGCGAGAAAAAAGAAGACCCACTTGATTTTGCTCTATGGAAAGATGCAAAAGACGGAGAAATAGCATGGGATTCCCCGTGGGGACGCGGAAGACCTGGGTGGCATATTGAATGTTCTGCAATGGCCAGAAAATATTTAGGTGAAACGATCGATATCCATGCAGGTGGACAGGATCTAGCGTTCCCTCATCATGAAAATGAAATTGCACAATCGGAAGCTATGACAGATCAAACGTTTGCAAATTACTGGATGCATAATGGTTATATTAATATTGACAATGAAAAGATGTCGAAGTCAGTTGGTAACTTTGTGCTTACAAAAGATTTGATTGAACATTACGATCCACGGGTTCTTCGCTTCTTTATGCTTAGTGTTCATTACCGCAATCCAATTAACTTCACTGAAACGTTATTAAGTAGTGCGAAGAATAGTCTGGATCGTATTAATACAGCCTACTTTAATTTGGAGCATCGTAAGCAAACAAGTATGAATTTAGTGGATGACAACGATCAGTGGTTGCAAAAAATATCGGAATTAGAACAACAATTTGAAGTGGAAATGGATGATGATTTTAATACAGCAAATGCTATTACAGTACTATTCGAGTTGGCGAAAGAAGCGAATGTTTACTTACAATCAAAACAAACGTCGACAACGGTTATAGAAGCTTTTCAGGAAACAATGCTTACGTTCGTTCATGTGCTAGGGATTGATTTGCAAGAAGAAGAAGAGCTAATAGATGAGCAAATAGAAGCGTTGATTCAAGAAAGAAATGAAGCTAGAAAAAATCGTGACTTTTCCCGTGCGGATGAAATTAGGGATCTGTTAAAAGAAAAAAATATTTTTCTGGAAGATACAGCCCAAGGCGTTCGCTGGAAAAGAGGCTAACAATGGTGTCTGATGTGAAACAAATGAAAAGTCTAGCCCTGGCCTATATAGGTGACGCCATCTATGAGGTTCATGTACGAGAACATTTGCTACAGACAGGTCAGGTGAAACCGAATCAACTTCATCAAAAGGCGATCATGTTTGTATCAGGAAAGGCTCAAGCCGATGTTATTTTACATTGGCTTGAAATGGGGGACCTTACAAACGAGGAAGAGCGAATTGTTGCCCGTGGGCGGAATGCAAAGTCTGGTTCTATACCTAAAAATACAAGCGTACAAACCTATCGTTATAGTACCGCATTTGAAGCATTAATTGGCTACCATCATTTAGCAAAAAACCAAGACCGTTTAACGGAATTACTACAAAAAGCGGTTCAATTTACAGAAAGGAGGAATTAAAGTGGATCAAGAACTCATTATCGGGAAAAATCCGGTTATAGAAGCATTAACCGCTGGACGGTCCGTTAATAAAGTATTGCTATCAGAACAGTTAAATGCAGGCGCTCAAGGGAAGTTAATACAACTTGGAAAAACAGCAGGGACAATTGTTCAAAAAGTACCTAAAAATAAGTTGGATCAGTTAGCAAATGGTAATCACCAAGGGGTTATTGCCTATGTAGCATCCTATCAATATGCATCATTGGAAGATCTATTTAACAGAGCGGAGGAACGAAGCGAAGATCCTTTTTTTATTATTTTGGACGAGCTAGAGGATCCGCATAACCTTGGGTCCATTTTACGTACAGCTGACGCTACTGGTGTACATGGTGTCATTATTCCAAAAAGGCGATCCGTTGGCTTAACAGCTACCGTAGCTAAAACAGCTGCAGGTGCAATAGAGCATGTCCCTGTGGTTCGGGTGACAAATATTTCAGATACAATCAGCGAGCTAAAGGAACGAAATGTATGGATTGTCGGTACAGAAGGAAATGCAACAGAGGACTATCGCGTATTAGAAGGTACACTGCCCATTGCGCTGGTTATTGGAAATGAAGGCAAAGGGATGAGCCGTTTAACAGCAAAAAAATGTGATTGGACAGTGAGTCTTCCCATGCAGGGTAGTGTTGAGTCCCTAAACGCCTCTGTAGCATGCAGCCTCTTGTTGTATGAGGTATATCGTAAAAGGCATCCGGTTGGTGGTTGACTGTGGATGTATTAGTTGTAGACGGCTATAATATTATCGGTGCATGGGACGAGTTACAACGGTTAAAAGAACGGGATATGGCGCAGGCTCGCGATCGTTTAATTGAATCAATGGCCGAATATCAGGCTTATTCAGGCTACCGTGTTATTGTTGTGTTTGATGCATACTATGTACACGGAATTGCCAATAAACTCAAAGCATATAAGGTTGAAATTATATTTACCAAAGAAAAAGAGACAGCGGATGAATGTATTGAGAAACTCGTTAAAAATTTGAAAAACGTTCAAAATCAAGTGTATGTAGCGACATCTGATTATGCCGAACAAAGTACCATATTCGGCAGAGGTGCATTACGAAAGTCGGCAAGGGAGCTTCATATTGAGTTACGGAATATCGAGAAGGAAATCGAAGAACGTATTGAGACTCATAAGAAAATACAACCACAATCCAGAATAACACTCGACAAGGATATTTTGGAAAAATTCGAAAAATGGCGTCGAGGGGATGCTTAAGCGAGTAAAACACCTTTAAATCGGGCGTTTTCCCCTTTTTTCGCTATTGACTCAATCAAAATGCTTCCTGTATAATAACTTTAAAATGACTGAAGTTTGGTCAGGAGGTTATTCTTGGTGGTGGGTATCAAGCAAGTAGCGACAGATGATAAAAGCCTGAAAATGCTCAATGATGATGAATTACTACACTTGATTCATCAAGGGAATAGTCAAGCGCTAGACTTTTTAATACATAAATACAGAAATTTTGTCTGGGCAAAAGCACGTACTTATTTCTTAATTGGTGCAGATAGAGAAGATATTACGCAAGAAGGAATGATTGGTCTTTATAAAGCAATAAGAGATTTCGATGGGGACAAGTTGTCTTCATTTAAGGGTTTTGCTGAGCTGTGTGTAACACGACAAATAATTACTGCTATTAAGACTGCAACAAGACAAAAACACATTCCGCTTAATTCATATGTATCACTGGATAAACCAATTTATGACGAAGAGTCAGATCGGACGTTGCTCGATGTGATCGCTGGTTCCACAGGAATTGACCCACAGGAATTGCTTATAAACAGGGAAAAATTTGGTGATATGGAGTCTAAGTTATCGGAATTATTGAGCGAATTCGAAAAGGAAGTGCTCCGTTTATACTTAGATGGACAATCCTATCAGGAAATTTCCCTTGAATTAAAACGACATATGAAAGCGGTTGACAATGCGCTTCAGCGTGTTAAGCGAAAACTGGAGCAGTTAATCGAAGCGAATAAGGTCGCGCATTGAACGGCGTTGACACATTTATATAACCATGCTACATTTATATGAGGTAAACTTGGAGAATAGACCCTTTGATGGGGTGGTATGATGAGTAAAAAGATAACGTTATCGTGTGCAATTTGTTCAAGCAGAAACTACACAACGAATAAAAATGTATCCACAGAACCTAGTCGCTTGGAAGTAAAGAAGTACTGCAAAACATGTGGGAAACATACATTGCACCGCGAGACAAAATAAGAGCGCATTTTAGGTGGAATTTAGGGGGTACAAGCATGTTTAAGTTTTTAAAAGACGTTTCCAGAGAAATGAAAAAGGTTAGTTGGCCAAAAAGTCGTGAATTAACGACGTATACCATAACGGTAATAGCAACAGTAAGTTTTGTAGCAGTATTTTTTGCAGTGGTGGATTTTGGGATTTCCCAATTTCTAAACAATTTTTTTGAATAATAATTGTAAACTTATGCTATAATGGAAAATAATATTCCTATTAAAACCCGGTCTTACGGGTTTTTTAATGTTGTTTAAACAAAAGTAATAACGACGAACCTGTAGTAGTCTACTGAAATAGTGATGCGAACGAAAAACCACGACAACATGAAGGTTCATAATAGATATTAAAAGCATAAAGGGAGGGAAGGGCAAATTATATTGTCCTGTTCTAATGGAGAAAAACTGGTATGTCATTCATACATATTCTGGGTATGAAAACAAAGTGAGAATGAATTTGGAAAAGCGTGTTGAATCAATGGGCATGGAAGATAAGATATTCCGTGTATTGGTTCCAGAAGACGAAGAAACTGAAATTAAAGATGGTAAAAAAAAGGTTACGAAAAAGAAGTTCTTCCCTGGTTATGTCTTAACAGAGATGGTTATGACTGATGATTCTTGGTATGTTGTGCGAAATACACCTGGAGTCACAGGATTTATTGGCTCTAGTGGTGGTGGGGCAAAACCAACCCCTCTATTACCTGAAGAAGTGGAATCCGTATTAAAACGCATGGGTGTAAATGAGTCACCTGTCCAAGTCGATTTCGACATAAAAGAACATGTGACGGTGACAGATGGACCGTTCACTGACTTTACTGGCACCATTGAGCATATTGATGCTGAAAAGCAAAAAGTAAAAGTTCATGTGAATATGTTCGGCAGAGAAACCCCAGTTGAACTGGACTTCTCACAAGTTGAGAAGATGGTGTAGAAAATAGCCTCACTAATTTAGGCTGTTTTAAAGGAATTGATTCAGTTGCTAAAAAATGCTAGTAGAAACCCTTGCATTTTATGACTAAACATGGTAGAATTTTTTTGTTATTAATGGTCCCGAGATGGGGACGATGGTAAATTGAGTGGGAGGGTTCTTTTGTACCCTATTACCACATCACGGACTTTAAGGAGGTGTGTCTCGTGGCTAAAAAAGTAATCAAGTTAGTGAAATTACAAATTCCTGCAGGAAAAGCAAATCCAGCACCGCCAGTAGGACCAGCATTAGGTCAAGCAGGTGTTAATATTATGGGATTTTGTAAAGAATTTAACGCACGTACACAAGAACAAGCAGGTACAGTTATCCCTGTAGAAATCACGGTATTTGAAGACCGTTCATTTACATTTATTACAAAAACTCCACCTGCAGCTGTATTGCTGAAACAAGCAGCTAGTATTGAAACTGCTTCAGGTGAGCCTAACCGTAATAAAGTAGGAACAGTAACGGGCGATCAAGTAAAAGAAATCGCTGAAACTAAAATGGAAGACTTAAACGCTGCTGATGTAGAAGCAGCGATACGCATGGTTGAAGGAACTGCACGCAGCATGGGTATCTCGATTCAATAATTCTTGATGAGCACAGGCTGTGACATTAAAATGAGGGCTTTGGCGCTCGCAGAAAGGCTTGGCGAATGCCAAGCTTTCTAATAAAATGTGGTGTCGCTATAAGTTAGCGCCGCGTCTGTTATAAGAGCCTTTGCGCTTTTATAAGTGGGAGGTATTGCCGTTATAACCACAATAGAGGAGGAAACAAAATGGCTAAAAAATCAAAAAAGCATCAAGAAGTTGCAAAACTTGTTGATCGCTCTAAATCATATGAAGTAAGCGAAGCTGTTGCATTAGCGAAAGAAGCAGCTCGAGCAAACTTTGACGAAACAGTTGAAGCTGCATTTCGTTTAGGGGTTGACCCTAAGAAAGCAGACCAACAAATTCGTGGTGCAACTGTATTGCCACACGGAACTGGTAAAACGCAACGTGTGCTAGTGTTCGCAAAAGGTGATAAAGCAAAAGAAGCAGAAGCAGCTGGAGCAGATTATGTAGGAGAAACGGATTATATCAATCAAATTAACCAAGGTTGGTTTGAGTTTGATGTTATTGTTGCAACTCCTGACATGATGGCTGAAGTTGGTAAGCTAGGGCGCGTGCTTGGGCCAAAAGGTTTAATGCCTAACCCGAAAACAGGTACTGTTACGTTTGAAGTAGAAAAAGCTATCCAAGATATTAAGGCTGGTAAAGTAGAGTATCGTGTAGATAAATCTTCTAATATCCATGTTCCAATTGGTAAGCTTTCATTCGATAATGAAAAATTAATCGAAAACTTTGTAGCAATTACGGAAACCCTTGTTAAAATTAAACCGCAATCTTCAAAAGGCACTTACATGCGTAATGCTTCCCTAGCTTCCACAATGGGGCCTGGGATTAAAGTTGATGTTTCTAGTTTAGCTCGTGGCTAATTAGGTATTGACTTTTTTAGAAACGTTGCGTATACTACACGTTGCTAATTAAAAAAATACGTTGTACCGTAGACAGCAGGGGCGAACATTCGCTTAATAGCCTGCCGAGGTGTTTAGAAGCAGATTAGATGATCCGTTGTTGATTGTCATTTGTTATAAAAGCCTCCATGTCTATATGGGGGCTTTATTAATATGTCTATGTCTAGAGAGAACGGTATGATAAACGTAATAGGAGGTGGAACAATGTCTGGTATTATCGAAAAGAAAAAACAGGTTGTTGAAGAAATTACGGAAAAATTTCGTGCAAGCCAAACAGCTGTAATTGTTGATTATCGTGGACTTGATGTTGCTGAAGTAACAGAATTACGTAAAGAACTACGTGATGCAGGAATTGACTTTAAAGTATACAAAAACACGATGACACGCCGTGCGGTGGAAGCTGCAGAGTTATCAGGCCTAAATGAAACACTAGTTGGACCGACTGCAGTTGCATTTAGTAATGATGATGTCGTAGCACCTGCCAGAATTATTAATGATTTTGCAAAGACACATCAGGAGCTTGAAATCAAAGGTGGGGTAATCGAAGGTGAGGTTGCTTCCGTTGATCAAATGAACGAGCTTGCTAGCCTGCCGAACTATGAAGGTATGGTATCTATGCTACTTAGTGTGTTGCAAGCACCTGTACGTAACTTTGCTTATGTTACAAAATCGGTGGCAGAACAAAAAGAAGAACAAGGCGCATAAATGGTGCTCGGTGTTTTAAATAACTAAATTAAAATGAAATCAGGAGGAATAATATTATGTCTAAAGAACAAATCATTGAAGAAATTAAAGAAATGTCCGTATTAGATTTAAATGACTTAGTAAAAGCAATTGAAGAAGAGTTCGGTGTAACTGCAGCAGCACCAGTAGCAGCAGGAGCCGCAGCAGGAGAAGGCGAAGCTGCTGAAGAACAAACTGAATTTGATGTAGTACTTGAAAGTGCTGGAGATTCAAAAATTAAAGTTGTTAAAGCAGTTCGTGAAATCACAGGTCTTGGTCTTAAAGACGCAAAAGACGTTGTTGACAACGCGCCAAAAGCAGTTAAAGAAGGCGTGACAAAAGAAGAAGCTGAAGAAATTAAAGGTAAACTTGAAGAAGTAGGCGCAGGTGTAGAAGTTAAGTAATATAAACGCAGCATTTGTAAAAAAGGTTTCTTATGAAAGCGTACTTTGTTTGCTAAGCAGCTAAAAAAGAAGCTCGTCGTATTACGGCGAGCTTTCTATATCTTATTCGTTATGATTAGCACCATTGCCTAGACCCCTCAAGATCTTAAGTATGCATTCATGACAGCGAAAAATGGCTGTGAATTATAGCTTAAGCTTCGAACTTTTATTCAATGATTTAAATGGATAAAAGTATAAGTGCGACTAAGTATTGACTGCACTACAGTCATGAAGTCTTCTTTAATAGGTAAGTATGGCGATCGCGCTTTTTATCACGTATTTTCTCCATTCTATTAATGAATAAAGTAGGTGCCCTAATGTCTGAGCATTACTTTTCACAAAAACCCCAATCTGGAAGTTCACCCAAGACGTGGAAATATCAATTACGAAAAAGCGTATATACATTCACTAGTGATGTCGGTGTTTTTTCTAAAAACGAAGTAGATTTTGGTTCAAAGTTGTTAACGGAACAATTCAGAGAACCAAGTATTAGTGGGGATTTTTTAGACCTTGGCTGTGGTTATGGGCCAATCGGCATTGCTCTAGCTGATCACTATAGTGATCGAAACATAGTATTGTCGGATGTGAATGAACGAGCATTATCATTAGCACGTAAAAATGCAGCGCAGAACCACGTTGAGAATACCGTTTTTGTGTTAAGTGATCAGTTTTCTAATTTAACTGATCTCTCTTTTGCGGCGATTGTAATGAATCCACCGATTAGAGCTGGGAAAAAAGTCGTTCATCAAATGTTAGAAGGATCGAAAGCAGCATTACAGGATCACGGAGAATTGTGGGTCGTTATCCAAAAGAAACAAGGTGCTCCATCAACGAAAGCGAAGTTAGAGGAACTATTTGAGGATGTAGTAGTAATTGCTAGAGATAAAGGCTACTTTATATTACGAGCATCAAATGTTTGACCCGGCTACACACATATGGTAGGATTGGTAAATGCTAAGATTGGATTCTTCTGTCAAGAAGAATTTTGGTGACAGTAAAGAAAGTAACCTGTTTTTCTCTCTTCATACAATGAATTTTTACCATTAAAATGTAAAAGGTATATTTCATTGATGATCGGAGACACTGGTAAAATCTAGGGAATATAACAAACGGTGAAGTATGTAATAAATCTGTATCACAAGTTTGTTCAACGGTTTGTGAGATAGTTGAACAATACGTATGGTAGATCCTGAAAAATAAAACTGAAAAAAGCTAGTTTTTTCGGTTTGTTTTTCTTAATATAATAAACTTTTTTAGTAGAAAAATGCTTGATTTAAGGGGTGAAGCTGTTGACAGGTCAACTAGTTCAGTATGGACGGCACCGCCAACGCAGGAGCTATGCACGTATTAACGAGGTATTAGAGCTTCCAAATCTAATCGAAATTCAATCCGCTTCTTATCAATGGTTCCTGGAAGAAGGGTTAAAGGAAATGTTCAAAGATATTTCTCCTATTGAAGATTTCACAGGAAATTTATCTTTGGAATTTGTCGATTACAGTCTAAGTGATCCTAAGTATCCTGTAGGCGAGTCAAAGGAAAGAGATGTCACGTATAATGCGCCGCTTCGCGTGAAGGTTCGTTTAATAAATAATGAAACCGGCGAAGTGAAAGAGCAAGAAGTATTTATGGGAGATTTCCCACTTATGACAGATACAGGGACGTTTGTTATAAATGGGGCTGAACGTGTCATTGTATCACAGCTCGTGCGTTCACCTAGTGTCTATTATAACGAAAAGTTTGATAAAAACGGCAAAAGAGGCGTAGCCGCAACTGTTATTCCAAATCGTGGTGCATGGTTAGAATTTGAAACAGATGCTAAAGACGTTGCTTTTGTCCGAATTGATCGTACACGTAAATTGCCGATTACCGTGCTATTACGTGCACTTGGTTTTGGTACAGATCAGGAAATTATTGATCTTTTAGGTGAAAGTGAATACCTGAAGAACACGCTTGAGAAAGACAATACAGAAACGACGGACAAAGCATTGCTTGAAATTTATGAGCGTTTACGTCCAGGAGAACCTCCAACAGTAGAGAATGCGAAAAGTCTATTAGTTTCTCGCTTTTTTGATCCAAAACGTTACGACCTCGCAAATGTAGGTCGCTATAAAATGAACAAAAAACTAGATATAAAAGATCGCCTGTTTAATCAAATTTTGGCGGAGACGATTGTTGACCAGGAGACTGGGGAAGTCTTAGCGCAAAAAGGTGATAAATTAGAGCGTAAATTATTAGATAAAATTATTCCGTATTTGGAAAACGAAGAAGCAAAACTTGGAGAAAAAATAGTAGAACCACAAGAAGCTATTATTGAAGAACAAATTTCGGTTCAATCCATAAAAATTGTAGACCCAACAGACCCAAGTGGTGAGGGAGAACTTAATGTTATTGGAAATGCGAATGTGAACGCAGACACTAAAAATATTACACCAGCTGATATCATATCATCAGTAAGTTATTTCTTTAATTTACTGCATCGAGTCGGAGGAACGGATGACATTGACCATTTAGGAAATCGTCGTCTTCGCTCAGTTGGGGAATTATTGCAAAACCAATTCCGTATAGGTTTATCACGTATGGAACGTGTTGTGCGTGAGAGGATGTCCATTCAGGATACATCCAGTATCACACCGCAGCAATTAATTAATATTCGACCTGTGATTGCCTCGATTAAAGAGTTCTTTGGTAGTTCACAGTTATCACAGTTTATGGATCAGACTAACCCCTTAGCGGAACTCACGCATAAGCGTCGACTATCCGCACTTGGACCTGGTGGCTTGACACGTGAACGTGCAGGTTTTGAAGTACGTGACGTTCACTATTCGCATTATGGGCGTATGTGTCCAATCGAAACGCCAGAAGGACCGAATATCGGGTTGATCAACTCGTTATCAAGCTATGCAAAAGTAAATAAATTTGGTTTTATTGAAACACCTTATCGTCGTGTTGATCCGGAATCTGGTAAAGTCACCGCCCAAATCGACTATTTGACAGCAGATGAGGAAGATAATTATATCGTTGCACAGGCAAATGCGAAGTTGAATGAAGATGGTGGGTTTACGGATGCGGAAGTGATTGCGCGTTTCCGTGGTGAAAACACTGTTGTTCCCCGCAGTCAGCTTGATTACATGGATGTATCGCCAAAACAGGTTGTATCGTCGGCGACGGCATGTATTCCATTCCTGGAGAACGATGACTCGAACCGAGCATTGATGGGTGCGAACATGCAACGTCAAGCAGTTCCGCTAATGAACCCGGAATCGCCAATTGTTGGCACTGGTATGGAATATGTGAACGGGAAAGATTCAGGTGCTGCAATTATTTGTCAGAACGATGGTATTGTAGAACGTGTTGAAGCGAAAGAGGTTCAGGTTCGACGTATATCTGAAGTTGATGGAAAAGAAGTGCAGGGCGATGTGGATCGCTACAGTCTTCAAAAATACATTCGTTCCAACCAAGGAACAAGTTACAATCAGCGCCCAATCGTCAGTCAGGGTGACCGCGTAACAAAAGGTGAAATCCTTGCTGATGGCCCTTCTATGGAAAATGGTGAACTGGCACTTGGTCGTAATGTGCTGGTCGGCTTCATGACATGGGAAGGTTATAACTATGAGGATGCTATCATATTTAGCGAGCGACTCGTTAAAGATGACGATTTCACATCTATTCATATTGAAGAATATGAAGCAGAATCCCGTGATACAAAACTTGGTCCAGAAGAAATAACGAGAGATATTCCAAACGTTGGTGAAGATGCGCTAAAGGATCTAGATGAAGAAGGAATTATCCGCGTTGGTGCTGAAGTAACAGATGGTGATATTTTGGTAGGTAAAGTAACGCCAAAAGGGGTAACTGAATTATCTGCTGAAGAACGGCTGTTACATGCAATCTTTGGAGAGAAGGCTCGTGAAGTTCGCGATACGTCGCTTAAAGTACCGAACGGATCAGGTGGAATTGTATTAGACGTTAAAATATTCAATCGGGAAGATGGAGACGAATTGTCCCCTGGCGTTAATAAACTGGTTCGTGTGTATATCGTACAGAAACGTAAAATTTCCGAAGGCGACAAAATGGCTGGTCGTCACGGTAATAAAGGTGTAATATCAAAAATATTACCAGAAGAAGACATGCCATTTATGCCTGATGGTACTCCAATCGATGTAATGCTTAATCCGCTAGGTGTTCCATCACGAATGAACATCGGACAGGTATTTGAAATGCACCTGGGTATGGCAGCTAGAGAACTGGGTATCCATGTAGCGACACCAGTGTTTGATGGGGCAAACGAGCAAGACGTTTGGGATACCTTGGAAGAAGCCGGAATGCCAAGAGATGCTAAGACAATCCTTTATGATGGAAGAACGGGAGAATCACTTGATAACCGTGTATCCGTTGGTGTCATGTATATGATTAAACTAGCACATATGGTTGATGACAAATTACACGCACGCTCCACTGGCCCTTATTCATTGGTTACGCAGCAGCCACTTGGTGGTAAAGCGCAATTCGGTGGACAGCGCTTTGGAGAAATGGAAGTTTGGGCACTTGAAGCATATGGAGCAGCATACACACTTCAGGAGATATTAACCGTTAAATCAGATGACGTCGTTGGCCGTGTGAAAACGTACGAATCCATTGTTAAAGGTGATAATGTTTCGGATCCGGGAATTCCGGAATCATTCAAGGTACTGATCAAAGAACTTCAAAGCCTTGGAATGGATGTCAAAATGCTCTCAAGTGACGAAGAAGAAATTGATATGCGTGAGCTAGAAGAAGAAGAAACACAAGCTGCAAGTAAACTTAACTTGGAAGTTGGAGAAAATTAGTTCACTGGATAGTTGACTCTAGGGCGGGTCAACGTCCAGTTAAATAAATGAGTTAGGTAATCAGATGGGAAACTTAGCGTTCGCCAAGCCTTTCGGTGAATTGCCAAAGCCCGCACTTATGCGACTAGGGAAGCTTTATATTTTCCTAGTCGCTAAAATAGGACACTAAAAGGGAGGTACGCCCCTTGCTAGATGTAAATAACTTTGAGTATATGAAAATAGGTTTAGCTTCATCTGAAAAGATTCGCTCTTGGTCTTACGGCGAGGTTAAAAAGCCAGAAACGATTAATTATCGTACATTGAAACCAGAAAAAGATGGTTTGTTTTGTGAACGGATTTTCGGCCCGCAAAAAGATTGGGAATGTCATTGCGGTAAGTACAAACGCGTACGGTATAAAGGTGTTGTCTGTGATCGTTGTGGAGTTGAAGTAACAAAAGCTAAAGTTCGCCGTGAACGCATGGGACACCTTGAGTTAGCTGCTCCTGTATCACATATTTGGTATTTTAAAGGTATCCCTAGCCGAATGGGACTTGTATTAGACATGTCTCCGAGAGCTTTGGAAGAAGTTATTTATTTTGCTGCATATATCGTTACAGATTCAGGAGACACTCCTTTAGAAAAGAAACAGCTGCTATCAGAAAAAGAATACCGAACCTATTATGATAAGTATGGGAAATCTTTTAAAGCTGGAATGGGTGCCGAAGCCATCCGCAGGCTTCTTCAAGACATTGATCTTGAAAAAGAAGTTGAAGGGTTAAGAGAAGAATTAAAAACAGCGCAAGGACAACGTAGAACACGTGCAATCAAACGCTTAGAAGTAATCGAGTCATTTCGTCATTCAGGAAACGATACATCTTGGATGGTATTGGACGTATTGCCGATCATTCCACCGGAAATACGACCAATGGTACAGCTTGACGGGGGACGTTTTGCTACATCCGACCTAAATGATTTATATAGACGCGTTATCAACCGTAACAACCGTTTGAAGCGTTTGTTGGATCTTGGGGCACCAAGCATTATCGTACAAAATGAAAAACGAATGCTTCAAGAAGCAGTAGACGCCTTGATTGACAATGGCCGTCGTGGCCGTCCAGTTACAGGTCCTGGTAACCGACCACTTAAATCCTTGTCTCACATGTTAAAAGGGAAACAAGGACGTTTTCGTCAGAACTTATTAGGAAAACGTGTTGATTATTCTGGACGTTCCGTTATCGTGGTAGGACCTAACCTAAAGATGTATCAATGTGGTCTACCTAGGGAGATGGCGTTGGAGCTATTTAAGCCATTTGTTATGAGAGAATTAGTAGCAAAAGGAATTGCTCATAACATCAAATCGGCCAAACGTAAGGTAGAACGCGTGCATCCGGATGTTTGGGATGTATTAGAAGAAGTAATCAAAGAACATCCTGTATTGCTTAACCGTGCACCAACATTGCACCGATTAGGCATTCAGGCATTTGAACCAGTATTAGTTGAGGGTCGTGCCATTCGTTTACACCCATTAGTATGTACGGCATATAATGCTGACTTTGATGGTGACCAAATGGCCGTTCACGTTCCGTTATCAGCAGAAGCTCAAGCAGAAGCGCGCATCTTAATGCTTGCAGCGCAAAACATTCTAAATCCGAAAGATGGAAAACCAGTTGTTACCCCATCACAGGATATGGTACTAGGTAACTATTACTTGACGCTGGAACGAGAGGGTGCAGTTGGTGAAGGAAGTGTGTTTAACAACGTTGATGAGGCATTGCTTTCCTATCAAAACGGGTATGTGCATTTACACACTAGAGTAGCGGTTCATGCATCTGGCTTGAAGAACAACACGCTAACGGAAAAGCAGCATAATCAATTGTTGTTAACAACAGTAGGTAAACTGATTTTTAATGAAATTTTACCAGAGTCGTTCCCATATATTAATGAACCGACAAATAGTAACCTTGAGATTAAAACCCCTGAGAATTACTTTGTGGACTATGGAACGAACATTAAAGAAGAAATTAAAAACCGCGATCTTATTGGTCCCTTTAAGAAAGGTATTTTGGGTGATATTATTGCTGAAGTCTTCAAGCGGTTTAAAATTAGTGAAACATCAAAAATGCTTGACCGCATGAAAGACCTAGGATTTTACTATTCTACAAAAGCCGGTATCACTGTTGGCGTATCTGACATTGTTGTGTTAGCTGAAAAAGAAGAAATTCTTGAGGAAGCGCAGAAAAATGTGGATAACGTATCGAAACAGTTCCGTCGTGGTTTGATTACGGATGATGAGCGTTATGACAGAGTAATTGCAATATGGTCACAAGCAAAAGATACCATTCAACAAAAATTAATGGAATCATTAAGTGACAAAAACCCTATCTTTATGATGAGTGATTCAGGAGCAAGGGGTAACGCTTCAAACTACACACAGCTTGCTGGTATGCGGGGTCTAATGGCGAATCCGGCTGGGGAAATCATTGAATTACCGATTAAGTCAAGTTTCCGCGAAGGGCTAACTGTACTTGAATACTTTATTTCTACACACGGTGCTCGTAAAGGACTTGCTGATACTGCACTGAAAACAGCTGACTCTGGTTATCTAACAAGACGTCTCGTGGATGTGGCGCAAGATGTTATCGTCCGTGAAGCAGACTGTAAAACGGATCGCGGTTTAACCGTATCCGCATTAGCGGATGGAACAGAGCTAATTGAGCCGTTATACGATCGATTAGTAGGACGTACGCTTTTCCATTCGATCAAGCATCCTGAAACAGGCGACGTAATTGTTGAAAAGGAAGAAGTTATTTCTGAGGATCAGGCAAAACTTGTTGTTGATGCTGGTGTCGAAGACGTAACGATACGTTCTGCATTTACATGTAATACGAAACATGGCGTATGTAAAAAATGTTATGGAAGAAATCTCGCAACAGGTGATGAAGTCGAAGTTGGTGAAGCAGTAGGTATTATTGCTGCACAATCCATTGGTGAACCAGGTACACAGTTAACGATGCGTACGTTCCACACAGGTGGAGTTGCTGGTGATGACATTACGCAAGGTCTTCCGCGTATCCAAGAACTATTTGAGGCACGTAATCCAAAAGGGCAAGCGGTTATCAGTGAAGTTTACGGCACAATATTAGAAATGAAAGAAGTGAAGGACAAACAGGAAATAGTTGTTCAAAGCGATGTAGAGCAACGCTCCTATCCAGTTCCTTATAACGCTCGTATGAAAGTTTCTGTAGGCGATGAAGTAATTGCAGGAGAGCCTCTGACAGAAGGGTCGATTGATCCAAAAGATCTACTACGCATACAGGGTGTAGAAGGTGTTCAAGATTACCTATTACGTGAAGTACAACGGGTATACCGTATGCAGGGTGTTGAAATTGGCGACAAACACGTTGAAGTAATGGTTCGTCAAATGCTGCGTAAAATCCGTGTCGTGGAAGCTGGGGATACGACAGAACTTCCAGGTTCATTACTTGAACTGCATAAATTCAGAGATGCAAACCATACGGTTCTAAACGAAGGGCAACAGCCGGCAACCGGAAAACCCGTATTACTTGGCATAACGAAGGCATCACTAGAAACAGATTCCTTCTTATCTGCGGCATCATTCCAAGAAACTACGAGAGTTCTTACAGATGCAGCGATTAAAGGTAAGCGTGATGAATTATTAGGGCTCAAGGAAAATGTTATTATCGGTAAACTAGTACCAGCTGGTACAGGGATCAACCGATACCGTAATGTAAAAGCATCTACAGATGTTACGGAAGATACCACCGAATCAACGGAAGAATCAGAAACAGTACAATAGGACACCGTTATAAGTGTCGACTATCGTAATTGTTTCGAAATAATATGTAAACAAGTAATAAAAAGTCCGGAAGCACCGAAAAATTAGTGTTTTATATTGACATTGAAATATATGGGTGATAGAATACTCAAGGTGCTTCCGATTTATACTTGTCAGTAAAAAGTATATCTATTTCCTTCATGCACAGAAGTGGGCTTTGCAATTCTCACCTAAATGCTTGGGGAGTTAGTGATACGTTTTCTAATTACTTTGGAGGATATAAAATGTCTTATGAAAAAGTGACCCAGGTTCAATCACGGATCATTATCGGCACAAAACAAACATTGAAAGCCATGAACAATGGTGAAATTAGTGAAGTGCTTATTGCTGAAGATGCTGATCAGTATATAACAGAGAGCGTGGCAAGTTTAGCAGAAGAGTTAGACATACCATGTGAGTGGGTAGATTCGATGAAAAGGCTAGGAGCTGCTTGTGGTATAGAAGTTGGAGCATCCACGGTGGCAATAAAACGATTATAGTTTTGGCGGATCATAACGCGAAAGCTTTGTTTTTGCTTAAAGATGAACCACCTGGCTGCGTGGGATTACAAAACCCTTAGCCATAAGTGGTAACAGTACTCATTTTTCTATTTAAACCATGTAATAAAGAAGGGAGGATATATAAAATGCCTACAATTAATCAACTTGTTCGTAAAGGTCGTATTAACAAACCAAAAAAGTATGACTCTCCAGCACTTAATAGAGGGTATAACAGCTTTAAAAAGAGACCGACTAACCAAAATTCACCGCAAAAACGTGGTGTGTGCACGCGTGTTGGTACGTTAACACCGAAGAAACCAAACTCAGCACTTCGTAAATACGCTCGTGTTCGTTTGTCAAACACAATGGAAGTAACTGCATATATTCCTGGAATTGGACACAATCTACAGGAACACAGTGTTGTACTCTTACGTGGTGGTCGTGTTAAAGACTTACCTGGTGTACGTTATCACGTTGTTCGTGGAGCGCTTGATACTGCAGGAGTACAAGGACGTGCACAAGGACGTTCTAAATACGGTACAAAAAAACCAAAGAAAAAAGCATAAGTTAATATAGAAAAGGGAAGGAGGATAACACATGCCACGTAAAGGACCAGTACCAAAACGGGATGTTTTGCCAGATCCGCTTTATAATTCAAAATTAGTGACTCGTTTAATCAACCAGATCATGGTTGATGGTAAACGAGGTATTGCACAAAAAATTCTTTATAATGCGTTCTCGATTATCGGTGAACGAAGCGGACAAGATGCTATGGAAGTTTTTGAACAAGCAATGAAAAACGTAATGCCTGTACTTGAAGTTCGAGCACGCCGTGTTGGTGGATCAAACTATCAGGTACCAATGGAGGTTCGCCCGGAAAGACGTCAAGCGCTAGGTTTACGCTATATTGTTAACTATTCACGCCTGCGCGGAGAAAAAACAATGGAAGAACGTCTTGCCAATGAAATCTTAGATGCTTCCAATAATACAGGTACTTCAGTGAAAAGACGCGAAGAAATGCATAAAATGGCTGAAGCTAACAAAGCATTCGCACACTATCGTTGGTAAGATATCCTAAAAAAAGCTTTTAAGAGGAAGGAGAAGAATACATGGCTAGAGAGTTCTCCTTGGAAAAGACGCGTAATATTGGAATTATGGCTCATATTGATGCAGGTAAAACCACTACTACAGAGCGTATTCTTTTCTATACAGGACGTATTCATAAAATTGGTGAAACACATGAAGGTGCATCACAGATGGACTGGATGAGTCAGGAGCAGGAGCGAGGAATTACCATAACTTCTGCAGCAACAACTGCTCAATGGGATGACCATCGTATAAACATTATCGACACACCAGGACACGTGGACTTCACAGTAGAAGTTGAGCGTTCCCTACGTGTACTCGACGGAGCAGTAACTGTTCTTGATGCACAATCAGGTGTTGAACCACAGACTGAAACCGTGTGGCGCCAAGCTACAACTTATGGTGTGCCACGTGCAGTCTTCATAAATAAGATGGATAAAGTAGGGGCAGATTTCCTTTACTCTACAAGCACACTTAAGGATCGTTTGGGGGCTAATGCCCATCCTGTTCAGTTGCCAATTGGTGCTGAAGATGAATTTGACGGGATTATTGACTTAATAAAAATGGAAGCACATTTTTATTTGGATGATCTAGGAACGAAGGCAGAGTCTCGTGAAATTCCAGCAGAATATAAGGATAAAGCGGATGAACTTCGTGCTAGTCTGGTTGAAGCAGTATCAGAGCTTGACGAAGATTTAATGATGAAATATCTAGAAGGCGAAGAAATTTCAAATGAAGAGCTAAAGAGTGCAATCCGTCAAGCAACGCTAGATGTTGAATTTTATCCCGTATTTTGTGGTTCAGCATTTAAAAACAAAGGTGTACAATTAGTTCTTGATGGTGTAATTGATTATCTTCCTGCACCAACAGACATACCTCCAATTGAGGGTATTATTCCAGGAACAGAAGAAGAAGTTACTCGTGCTGCAGATGATAATGCGCCATTTTCTGGTTTGGCGTTTAAAGTAATGTCAGACCCTTATGTCGGAAAACTAACATTCTTTCGTGCCTATTCAGGAACTGTAGATTCAGGTACTTATGTTAAAAACTCGGTAAAAGATAAGCGTGAACGTGTTGGACGTCTTCTACAAATGCACGCGAATTCCCGTCAAGAAGTAAAAACGGTTTACAGTGGTGAAATTGCTGCTGCAGTTGGGTTTAAAGATACATCAACTGGTGATACCATTTGTTCTGAAAAAGACCTTGTTATCCTTGAATCGATGGACTTCCCTGATCCTGTTATCTCTGTTGCTATCGAACCGAAAACAAAAGCAGATATGGATAAAATGGGTATCGCTTTAGGTAAGTTATCGGAAGAAGATCCTACTTTTAAAACGGAAACAGACAATGAAACAGGTCAAACGATTATCTCTGGTATGGGTGAACTTCACCTTGATATCATTGTTGACCGTCTGAAACGTGAATTTAAAGTTGATGCAAATGTTGGTACGCCACAAGTTGCGTATCGTGAAACGTTCCGTGGATCTGCTAAGGTTGAAGGTAAATATGTTCGTCAGTCTGGTGGTCGTGGACAATACGGTCATGTTTGGGTCGAATTTGAGCCGAACGAAGAAGGTGCCGGATTTGAATTTACCAACAAAATTGTCGGTGGAACAGTTCCACGTGAATACATCGGATCCGTTGAACAAGGTATTGAAGAAGCAACTGCAAGTGGTGTATTAGCAGGATATCCACTAATTGATTTGAAAGCTACATTGTATGACGGAAGTTATCATGATGTAGACTCAAACGAAATGGCATTTAAAATTGCAGGATCCATGGCTTTAAAAGCTGCTAAAAGTAAATGTAAACCAGTTCTGCTTGAACCGATGATGAAAGTCGAAATTGTAATACCTGAAGAATACATGGGTGACATTATGGGCGACGTAACAGCCCGTCGTGGTCGTGTAGAAGGTATGGAACCACGTGGACCAGCTCAACTTGTAAAAGGTTTTGTACCACTGTCTGAGATGTTTGGCTATTCAACTGCATTACGTTCAAATACACAAGGTCGCGGAACATACACCATGACATTTGATCACTACGAAGAAACGCCAAAAAGCATCACGGAAGAAATTATTAAGAAAAATACGGGCGAGTAATTGCTTTTTTCTTAAAACTAACGTATAACAATTTGTATAGACTGAGAAATTTTTTTAACGATTATTTCTCGGTTTAGCACAATAATAAAACTTTTATTTAATTGAAGGAGGAACTATAAATGGCTAAAGAAAAATTCGACAGATCCAAGAGTCACGTGAATATTGGAACAATTGGACACGTAGACCACGGGAAAACAACATTAACTGCTGCTATATCCAAAGTCATGCATAAGAAATCTGGTAAAGGATCCGCAATGGATTATAATGAGATTGACAGAGCACCAGAGGAAAAAGAACGTGGAATCACGATTAATACATCTCACGTAGAATATGAAACTGATTCACGTCACTATGCGCATATTGACGCTCCAGGCCACGCTGACTATGTTAAAAACATGATCACTGGTGCTGCACAAATGGACGGTGCTATCCTAGTAGTATCAGCTGCAGATGGTCCGATGCCGCAAACTCGTGAGCACATTCTACTTTCCCGTAACGTTGGCGTACCTAGCATCGTGGTATTCCTTAACAAAACGGATATGGTAGATGACGAAGAGCTACTAGAATTAGTTGAAATGGAAGTACGTGACCTGCTTACAGAGTATGATTTCCCAGGAGATGATACGCCAGTAGTAAAAGGTTCTGCACTTAAAGCGCTTGAAGATAACGCTGATTATGAAGAGAAAATTGTTGAGCTAATGAACGCTGTTGATGAGTATATTCCAACTCCAGAGCGTGACACGGACAAGCCATTCATGATGCCTATTGAAGATGTATTCTCAATCACTGGTCGTGGTACTGTTGCAACAGGCCGTGTTGAGCGTGGAGAAATCAAAGTAGGAACAGAAGTAGAACTTATTGGTCTTAACGAAGGGCCAAGAAAAACTACTGTAACTGGTGTTGAAATGTTCCGTAAGCTTCTTGATTATGCAGAGGCAGGAGACAACATTGGTGCATTGCTTCGTGGTGTATCTCGTGACGATATTGGCCGTGGTCAAGTATTGGCTAAGGCTGGTTCAATCACACCACATACGGACTTTAAAGCTGAAGTTTATGTTTTATCTAAAGAAGAAGGTGGACGTCATACGCCATTTTTCGCTAATTATCGTCCGCAGTTCTACTTCCGTACTACTGACGTAACTGGAGTTATCCAACTTCCAGAAGGAGTAGAGATGGTAATGCCTGGTGATAACATCGAAATGACAGTTGAATTGATTTCACCAATCGCAATTGAAGACGGAACTCGTTTCTCAATTCGTGAAGGTGGACGTACTGTTGGATCAGGTGTTGTAACTTCAATCCAGAAATAATAAATGCAAAACAGGTAGCGTGATCACGCTACCTGTTTTAACATTTTCATACTGTTTCCCCAGACTACCCAATTCATTGTGAATTTCTACAAATAATTATTAATTAACCCTTGCATTTACTAGATTAAGTAAGTATAATACATAGTTGTGCAATCACATAGTTGATTTTTAGTAAACGGGCATTCGCTAAGCATTTGATGGTGAGTACCTTAGTTGCAGAAAAAGGTTGCGTTGGCCGCAAATAATCATTATAATGGTAATGTTGGTCATTTAAGGCGATGAAGTGAAAGGTTGTTGGCACACCCGGCCCCTTTGCCATGGCGTTGTGTTGAGATATTTTCACGGAGAAAGTCTGTTATAAAATGGGCGCAAAGGAGGGAAAATGATGGCAAAAGAGAAGATTAGGATTCGTTTGAAGGCTTATGATCACCGTATTCTAGATCAGTCTGGTGAGAAAATAGTTGATACTGCGAAGCGTTCTGGAGCAAGTGTTTCTGGACCAATTCCATTACCGACAGAAAAATCTGTTTACACGGTATTACGAGCTGTGCACAAATACAAAGATGCACGTGAGCAATTCGAAATGCGTACACATAAACGCTTAATCGATATTGTTAATCCAACGCCACAGACGGTTGACTCGCTAATGCGTTTAGATCTACCATCTGGTGTGGATATTGAAATCAAATTATAAAATTATTGTAAAATATAGGAGGTGTAACGGATGACGAAAGGAATCTTAGGTCGTAAAATCGGCATGACTCAGCATTTTTCTGAGACAGGAGAGTTAGTTCCTGTTACCGTAATTCAAGCTGAGCCAAACGTAGTATTGCAAAAAAGAACCTTAGAAAATGATGGTTATGAAGCATTGCAACTTGGTTTTGCTGACGAAAAGGAATCACGTACAAATAAAGCGAAAAAAGGTCATGCTGAGAAAGCAAACACATCCCCTAAGCGCTACGTTCGTGAAATCCGTGACGCAGAACTTGATGAATATGAAGTTGGTCAGGAAATCAGCGTTGAAGTATTTCAGGCGGGAGACAGAATAGATGTAACAGGTACATCTAAGGGGAAAGGTTTCCAAGGTGTGATCAAGCGACACAATCAAAATACCGGTCCAACTACCCATGGTTCACATTTTCATCGAAGCACTGGTTCAGTGGGAATGGCTGCAGACCCGGCACGTGTCTTCAAAGGAACAAAATTACCAGGACAAATGGGTGGCGAACAAGTAACGATCCAAAACCTAGATGTCGTTAATATAGATGCAGAGCGCAATCTATTATTAGTTAGAGGGAATGTTCCTGGTGCGAATAAATCATTTGTGAAAATCACAAGTGCTACAAAGGCTAACTAATCATATATACGAAGGGAGGATATGTCATGACTAAAGTAGCATTATTAAAACAAGACGGTTCACAAGCAGGAGATGTAGAATTGAACGATTCCGTTTTTGGTATTGAACCAAACACGCATGTTTTACATGAAGCTGTAGTGATGCAACGTGCTTCACAACGCCAAGGTACACATGCTGTTAAAAATCGTTCCGCAGTTCGTGGCGGTGGTGCTAAACCGTGGCGTCAAAAAGGTACCGGTCGTGCTCGTCAAGGTTCTACCCGCTCTCCGCAATGGGTAGGTGGTGGAGTTGTCTTCGGACCAACACCGCGTAGTTATAGCTATAAACTACCTAAAAAAGTTCGACGTTTGGCTCTTAAATCTGCTCTTTCTTCTAAAGTAAAAGAAGAAAACTTAATTGTATTAGAAAGCATTTCATTTGATGCCCCTAAAACAAAAGAAGTAGTTAACATGCTTAGCGCACTTAATGTGAATGAAAAAGCATTACTTCTAACTGCTGATAAAGATGAAGCAGTAATTCGTTCAGCAAATAATTTACAGACAGTTAATGTATTAACTGTTGATGAAATAAATGTACTGGACTTACTTGCGCATGACAAGCTGATCGTAACAAAGGATGCAGCTGAAAAAGCAGGGGAGGTGCTTGCATAATGAAAGATTCACGTGAAATTCTAAAAAGCCCTGTCATCACAGAGAATACTGCTGAATTGATGGAACACAAAAAATATACGTTTGAAGTAGATCCAAAAGCGAATAAAACACAGATTAAAGATGCTGTTGAATTAATTTTTGGTGTTAACGTAGTAAAGGTAAACACAATGAACCTTAAAGGTAAATTCAAGCGATTTGGTATATACCCAGTTAAAAGAATGCCAAGTGACGGTGGTTACCGTCCAGATCGTAAAAAAGCTATTGTTCAGCTTTCAGAGGATAGTAAAGACTTAGATTTCTTTGAAGGCTAAGCAACAAGTAAGTGAAGGAGGGAAAACAAGATGGCTATAAAAAAATTCAAACCAACATCAGGTGGTAGACGTAACATGTCCGTATCTGATTTTGCTGAGATCACTACAGATTCTCCAGAAAAAACCTTACTAAGTCCCATTCACAAACGTGGCGGACGTAATAACCAAGGAAAATTAACAACGCGACATCATGGCGGCGGTCATAAGCGTCAATACCGCATTATTGATTTTAAACGCGATAAAGATGGTATACCAGGAAGCGTTGCTACCGTTGAATATGATCCTAATCGTTCAGCAAACATTGCTTTAATCCATTATGCTGATGGGGAAAAACGTTATATTCTAGCGCCAAAAGGACTTAAAGTAGGGCAAAAAATTGAATCTGGTGAAAATGCGGATATTAAACTAGGTAATGCACTTGCTCTAGGAGATATTCCAATAGGTACAATCATTCATAACATTGAAATGAAACCAGGACGCGGCGGGCAACTTGCACGTTCAGCTGGTGCAGAAGCACAAATTCTTGGTCGTGAAGGTAAGTACTCACTCGTTCGTTTAGCTTCTGGTGAAGTTCGCTTAGTGCTAACAACGTGTCGCGCAACAGTTGGTCAAGTAGGTAATGTTGAGCATGAATTGATTCGTGTAGGTAAAGCAGGTAAGTCTCGTTGGTTAGGCATGCGCCCTACTGTACGTGGTTCTGTAATGAACCCTAGCGATCACCCACACGGTGGTGGTGAAGGACGTGCTCCAATCGGACGCGAATCACCAATGTCTCCATGGGGTAAACCGACTCTTGGTAAAAAGACTCGTAAGCGTAATAAACCGACAGATAAATATATTGTTCGTAAGCGTAAGAAATAAACCAGAAAATGGACGGGCATAAAAACCTGTCTCTCAATTGCGAAAGGAGGTTTATCCATGGGTCGCAGTTTAAAAAAAGGACCTTTTGCAGATGACCATCTAATGACAAAGGTTGAGAAATTAAATGAAACGGACAAAAAACAAGTAATAAAAACTTGGTCACGCCGTTCAACAATTTTCCCTACGTTTATCGGTCATACATTTGCTGTATATGACGGTCGTAAACATGTGCCAGTTTATGTGACAGAAGATATGGTCGGACATAAATTAGGTGAATTTGCACCAAGCCGAACGTTCAAAGGACATTCCGGCGATGATAAGAAAACAAGACGATAAGAGAGGAGGCACTCAATATGCAAGCCAAAGCTATTGCGAAACAAGTTCGTATTGCTCCTCGTAAAGCACGTTTAGTCGTTGATCTAATTCGAGGAAAAAACGTAGGCGAAGCAGTTGCAATATTACGCCATACTCAACGTGGTGCTTCTCCAGTTGTAGAGAAAGTTTTGAAGTCTGCTATCGCAAACGCAGAACACAACTACGAAATGGAACCAGATGATTTAACGATCTCCGAAGCATTTGTAGATGAAGGTGTAACATTGAAACGTTTCCGCCCGCGTGCACAAGGACGTGCAAGCAAAATTAACAAACGCACAAGCCATATTACAGTGGTTGTATCAGAAAAGAAGGAGGGATAGTCAGTGGGTCAAAAGATAAATCCAACAGGTCTTCGCATGGGCGTAATTAAAGACTGGGAGTCAAAATGGTATGCCGGCAATGATTATGCAGACTTACTACATGAAGATATTAAAATCAGGGAATATCTTGAAAACCGTTTGAGCATTGCTTCTGTTTCTTCTATCGAAATTGAACGTGCTGCAAACCGTGTTAATATCACGATTCATACTGGGAAACCAGGTATGGTAATTGGTAAAGGCGGTTCGGAAGTAGAAGCACTACGTAAATCATTAAACAACTTGACTGGCAAACGTGTTCACATTAATATTGTTGAAATCAAGAAAGTTGATCTTGATGCAAAATTAGTTGCTGACAACATTGCTCGTCAATTAGAAAACCGAATCTCATTCCGCCGTGCACAAAAACAAGTAATTCAACGTGCTATGCGTGGTGGAGCAAAAGGGATTAGAACACAAGTATCTGGACGTCTAGGTGGAACAGATATTGCTCGTTCGGAAGATTATAGTGAAGGGACAGTACCACTACACACATTACGTGCAGACATTGACTTTGGTACAGCAGAAGCTGATACTACTTATGGTAAATTAGGCGTAAAAGTGTGGATCTATCGTGGGGAAATCCTTCCAACTAAAACAGACAAATAGGAAGGAGGCAGAAGCATTATGTTAATGCCTAAACGCGTTAAATATCGTAAACAACATCGAGGTAAAATGGGAGGCCGTGCAAAAGGCGGAACGTCCGTAGCTTTTGGTGAATATGGTCTACAAGCAACAGAGGCTACATGGATTACAAGCCGTCAAATTGAGGCTGCCCGTATTGCAATGACTCGTTACATGAAACGTAGCGGTAAAGTTTGGATTAAAATCTTTCCAGATAAACCATACACTTCAAAACCTCTTGAAGTTCGAATGGGTTCCGGTAAAGGTGCTCCTGAAGGATGGGTAGCTGTAGTGAAACCAGGTAAAATAATGTTTGAAATAGCAGGGGTGCCAGAAGATGTTGCGCGTGAAGCGTTACGACTTGCCGCACATAAACTGCCGATAAAATCAAAATTCGTGAGACGAGAAGAAATTGGTGGTGAAATCAATGAAGGCTAATGAAATCAGAGAACTAACCACTGCCGAAATTGAACAGAAGGTACAAACATTAAAAGAAGAGTTATTTAATCTACGCTTTCAACTTGCGACAGGTCAATTGGAAAATACCGCACGTCTTCGTGAAGTAAGAAAATCAATTGCTCGTATGAAAACTGTTGAACGTCAACGTGAATTAAGTGTAAATAACTCATAACACGAGAGGAGGCTAGCCTCAAAATGACTGAACGTAATAATCGTAAAGCATATACAGGCCGTGTTGTATCGGATAAAATGGATAAAACAATTACAGTAGTGGTTGAAACGTATAAGTTTCATCAGCTATACGGAAAACGTGTTAGATATTCTTCAAAATTCAAAACACATGATGAAAATAACCAAGCAAAAACCGGCGATATTGTCAGCATCATGGAAACTCGTCCGCTATCAGCTACGAAGCGCTTTCGTCTAGTTGAAGTTATTGAGGAAGCGGTAGTTCTATAATTAAAGTTCGCTCGGAAGGTATCCGAAGGGAGGTCAAGCGATATGATTCAACAGGAAACTCGTTTAAAAGTTGCAGATAACTCTGGTGCCCGTGAAGTATTAACCATTAAAGTATTAGGTGGTTCAGGGCGTAAAACAGCGAATATTGGTGATGTAATTGTTTGCACGGTAAAACAAGCAACACCAGGAGGCGTTGTCAAAAAAGGTGAAGTTGTTAGAGCAGTTATTGTACGTTCTAAATCTGGAGCACGTCGTAAAGATGGATCATATATCAGTTTTGATGAAAACGCAGCGGTAATTGTCCGTGATGATAAAAGTCCAAGAGGTACTCGTATCTTCGGCCCAGTCGCACGTGAATTACGTGATGCTAAATTCATGAAAATCGTATCTCTAGCTCCAGAAGTATTGTAAGTAGTTTATAGCCTTGTCAAGGAGGTGCGCTCAGGATGCATGTAAAAAAAGGTGATAAAGTAAAAGTAATTACCGGTAAAGACAGTGGTAAAGAAGGCACTATTTTAGAGGCATATCCGAAAAAGGATCGTGTACTTGTAGAAGGTGTCAATATGGTTAAAAAACACGCGAAACCCTCGCAAGATAACCCACAAGGTGGAATTCTTGATCTGGAAGCAGCGATTCATGTTTCAAATGTAATGCCAATTGACCCTAAATCCGGTGAACCAACTCGTGTTGGGTATGAAGAACGTGATGGAAAGAAAGTCCGCATCGCCAAAAAATCCGGTGAAGCAATCGATAAATAATTTTCAGGCGAAAGGAGGGCGACATGATGAATGGACTAAAACAACAATATAAAGATGAAGTAATTCCATCTTTGATGAATAAATTTAATTATGATTCTGTTATGGAAGTTCCTGCAGTTGAGAAAATAGTAATTAATATGGGTGTTGGAGATGCAGTTCAAAATACAAAAGCACTAGATAGTGTTGTAGAAGAACTTGCATTAATCACTGGTCAAAAACCTGTGATTACCAAGGCAAGGAAATCAATCGCTGGTTTTCGCCTTCGTGAAGGAATGCCTATCGGGGCAAAAGTAACCCTTCGCGGTGAGCGTATGAATGAATTTCTTCAAAAGCTTATAGGTGTATCACTTCCACGTGTACGTGATTTCCGTGGTATTTCCAATAAAGCTTTTGATGGCCGTGGTAACTATACATTAGGTGTTAAAGAACAACTAATTTTCCCAGAGATTAACTATGATAAAGTAAACAAAGTGCGTGGTATGGATATTGTTATCGTAACAAGTTCCAATACAGACGAAGAGGCTCGTGAACTTTTAGCTCAGCTAGGCATGCCTTTCCAAAAATAGACAAGAGCTAATAAAGGAGGGAAAATTGTGGCTAAAAAATCAATGATTGCGAAACAAAAACGCCCACAGAAATTCCAAGTACGTGAATATACACGTTGTGAACGTTGTGGAAGACCACATTCTGTAATTCGTAAATTTAAACTTTGCCGTATTTGTTTCCGTGAACTTGCCCATAAAGGTCAAATTCCTGGTGTTAAAAAAGCAAGCTGGTAAACCCCGATTCGGGAAGGAGGTAATTAGTAATGGTTATGACAGATCCAATCGCAGATATGCTAACTCGTATTCGTAATGCTAACATGGTGCGCCATGAAAAATTAGAGCTTCCGGCTTCATCTATGAAAAAAGAGATCGCTGATATTCTAAAACGTGAAGGTTTTGTTTCGGATTATGAATTTATCGAGGACAATAAACAAGGTGTTCTGCGTATTTTCCTTAAGTACGGTGCAAAAGAAGCACGAGTAATTACAGGTATCAAGCGCATTAGTAAGCCTGGACTACGTGTTTATGCAAAAGCAGCCGAAGTACCTCGCGTACTTAATGGTTTAGGTATAGCTATTGTTTCAACATCAGCTGGTGTGCTATCTGATAAAGAGGCACGTTCTCAAGCAGTTGGCGGCGAAGTACTAGCGTATGTTTGGTAATTAACAGTTTTTTAAGAGGAGGTGTACCCGAATGTCTCGTATAGGATTAAGACCAATTGAAATTCCTGAAGGTGTAGAGGTTACAGTTAATGACAATGTAGCTAACGTAAAAGGACCTAAAGGTGAATTAACTAGAAATTTAAGTCAAACAATGAAAATCAATATAGAAGACAACATTATTACGATTGAACGTCCAAGCGACCATAAAGATCATCGTGCATTGCACGGAACGACTCGTAGTCTGATCTATAATATGATTGAAGGTGTTCATAAAGGTTTCGAAAAATCCCTTGAGATTAATGGTGTTGGATATCGTGCACTTAAACAAGGTGATAAAGTTGTGATTAGCGCAGGTTATTCGCATCCAGTAGAAGTTGAACAACGAGATGGTATTGAAATCGATGTTCCTCAAAACTCACAAGTAATTGTTAAGGGTATTGATAAGGAATTAGTTGGTGCAGTTGCTGCAAACATCAGAGCAATCAGACCACCAGAGCCTTATAAAGGGAAAGGTATTCGTTATCAAGATGAATATATACTTCGTAAAGAAGGTAAGACTGCTAAATAAGATTAGTTAGGGAGCAGAAAGGAGTGACCTATATGATCACAAAACCTGACAAAAATGTTACACGAAAGCAAAGACATACACGAGTTCGCGGTAAAATTTCCGGCACTCAGGTCCGTCCTCGTTTAAACGTGTACCGTTCAAATAAACACATCTATGCACAATTAATTGATGATAATAGTGAAGTAACAGTAGCTAGCGCTTCTACAAAGGATAAAGAATTCAGTGCTGAAGGTACTGCTAATATAGAATCAGCTAAGAAAGTCGGAGAAATGATCGCTAAACGCGCCGAGGACAAAGGTTACAAATCAGTCGTATTCGATCGCGGAGGCTATCTTTATCATGGACGTGTAAAAGCATTGGCAGACGCTGCCCGCGAGGCAGGTCTTGAATTTTAATCGATAAAGGAGGGAACCCTTACATGAATGCAAACATTGATCCGAATAATTTGGACATTGAAGAACGTGTTGTTTCAGTTAACCGTGTTGCTAAAGTAGCTAAAGGTGGACGTACTTTTCGCTTTGCTGCCTTAGTAGTGGTCGGAGATAGAAATGGTCATGTAGGCTTTGGTACAGGTAAATCACAAGAAGTACCTGAAGCAATTAAAAAAGCAGTTGATGATGCAAAGAAAAACTTAATAGTAGTACCAATCGTTGGAACTACTATTCCACATGAGATTAATGGACGTTTTGGATCTGGTAACGTATTGATGAAACCAGCAACAGAAGGTACTGGAGTTATCTCTGGTGGACCAATTCGTGCCGTCCTGGAACTATCAGGTGTTGGTGATATTTTAACGAAATCACTCGGTTCAAACACACCAATTAATATGATTCGTGCAACATTAAACGGCTTAACAAACTTAAAAACAGCAGAAGACGTAGCAAAACTACGTGGAAAGTCTGTGGAAGAACTGTTAGGATAAGGAGGGAAACACTATGTCTAAAAAATTAGAAATCACCCTCACACGCAGTGTTATTGGTGGAAAAGAAGGGCAGAAAAAAACTGTTCAAGCATTAGGGCTAAATAAAATAAATCAATCCGTCGTTCATGATGATACAGCAGCCTTACGAGGTATGGTTGACAAGGTATCTCATCTTATAACGGTAAAAGAAGTTTAATCATATAAACAGTGTAAAAAGGAGGTGCTCGCATGAAACTTCATGAATTGAAGGCATCAGAAGGAACTCGCAAAGAACGTAATCGTGTTGGTCGTGGAATGTCATCTGGTAACGGAAAAACGTCAGGCAGAGGGCATAAAGGACAAAAAGCACGTTCTGGCGGCGGAACGCGTCCAGGATTTGAAGGTGGTCAATTACCACTATTCCAACGCGTACCTAAACGTGGATTCACCAACATTCACCGCACAGAATTTGCAATTGTAAACTTAGATGCGTTAAATCGTTTTGAAGAAGGCACAGAAATTACACCTGAGCTATTACTTGAAGAAGGTGTCGTAAGTAAACTTAAAACTGGTATTAAAGTGCTAGGCAAGGGTACTATCGAGAAAAAAGTAACTGTAAAAGCTCATAAGTTCTCTGCTTCAGCAAAAGAAGCTATAGAGGCAGCGGGCGGTCAAACAGAGGTGGTTTAATGTTTCGTACAATCTCCAACTTTATGCGCATCAAAGACATTAGACAGAAAATAATATTTACCTTATTGATGTTGATTGTCTTTCGTATTGGTACATTTATTCCTGTTCCATATACGGATAATGAAGCAATTGATTTTATGAATCAGCAAAATGCTTTTGGTTTTCTTGACACATTTGGTGGGGGAGCCTTACAAAACTTCTCCATTTTCGCTATGGGTATCATGCCATATATTACAGCATCGATTATCATGCAATTATTGCAAATGGATGTCGTTCCTAAATTTACCGAATGGAAAAAACAAGGTGAGATGGGTCGTAAGAAGTTAGCTCAAGTTACTCGTTATGGCACTATTGTTCTCGCATTTATCCAGGCTATTGCCATGTCGATAGGCTTTAACGCTATGGCAGGTGGAATGCTGGTTCAAGATCCAAGTATCTTAACGTTCTTACTCATTGCCATTGTTTTAACAAGCGGTACAGCATTTTTGATGTGGTTGGGTGAACAGATCACAGCAAATGGTGTTGGTAACGGAATTTCAATACTAATTTTTGCAGGTATCGTAGCTGCTGTTCCAAATGGTATTGGACAAATATATAGTCAGTATTTTGTTAATCCTGGTGATGAATTGTTTATTAATATTATTATTGTTTCTCTAATTGTCTTGGTTATCATTGCAGTAATTGTTGGAGTTATATTCATTCAACAGGCATTGCGTAAAATTCCAATTCAATATGCGAAAAAAATAGTTAATCGTTCACAGGCAGGCGGACAATCTACCCATTTACCACTTAAGGTTAATGCCGCAGGGGTTATCCCAGTCATTTTTGCAATTGCATTTATTATGGCGCCTACTACGATTGCTGGATTCTTTGAAGGCAATCAGTTCGCCTCAACAATTCAATCGCTATTTGACTATACACAGCCGGTAGGTATGGCTATATATGTTGTGCTAATTATCGCCTTCACGTATTTCTATACATTTGTTCAAGTTAACCCTGAACAAATGGCTGAAAACTTACAGAAACAAGGTGGGTATATTCCAGGTATTCGTCCTGGTAAAAATACAGAAACGTATCTTACGCGTGTTATGTACCGATTAACATTTGTAGGAGCACTCTTCTTAGCTGCAGTTGCTGTAATGCCTATGATACTAGGCGGGATTGCAAACCTACCTCAAGCAATACAAATCGGCGGCACAAGCTTACTAATCGTTGTAGGGGTGGCATTGCAGACCATGAAACAACTGGAAAGCCAACTAGTGAAGCGACACTACACAGGATTTATTAAGTAACATCCTGCTGCCAACGAGAGCGAGGGAAAGTCGTTGAATCTTATATTAATGGGGATGCCTGGTGCAGGAAAAGGTACGCAGGCAGAGCAAATAAATGAAGCATATAACATCCCTCATATCTCAACAGGAGATATGTTTCGATTAGCTATCAAAGAAGGTACAGACCTTGGCAAGCAAGCGAAAGACTTTATGGATCAGGGTGAACTTGTTCCTGATGAGGTAACGATTGGGATTGTTAAAGAACGTTTGAGTAAAGACGATTGTAAAAAAGGTTTTCTATTGGATGGATTTCCAAGAACCATTGCACAGGCTGAAGCCTTGCAAGAACTTCTGACAGATATAAATGAAACCATTGACTATGTCGTACATGTAGATGTACCAGAAGAAAAATTATTGGAGCGTCTAACTGGTCGTAGAATTTGTCCAACATGCGGAACTGCTTATCATGTCGCTTATCAGCCTCCTGAAGTTGAGGGTAAATGTGATAAAGATAGTGCTCAATTAATTCAACGTGATGACGATAAACCTGAAACGGTTAAAAATCGCTTAGCTGTTAATTTAAAACAAACAAAGCCGTTACTAGATTTTTATCAGGATAAAGGATATCTTGTAACTGTAGATGGAGATCAAGAAGTTGATCAAGTGTTTAAAGATATCCAAACTAAAATTGAAAAATAGACATTGAACTGTATGCAAACGCAGAATAGATGCAATTGTATCTATTAAAGGATATAATTATTATCAAAGTAATTTTGATAGTAGGATATCTTGTACGCTTACAGGATGAAAAGGATGTAAACTTTTTGATAAGGTTAGAAAATATACTATGCCTAAATGAAGGTGGTCGTTGTTGAACGAAGTTGATTCGATTCCGCTAATAGGTCAGGTTGTTCGTATTAAGCAGGGACGCGAGGCGGGACAATATGCGGTAGTCATTACTATCGTTGAAGGCCGATATGTCTTGCTGGCAGACGGGGAAAAACGAAAATATGATCGACCAAAAAAGAAGAATGTAAGTCATATTGAACTATTGGATTATATTTCCCCTGAAGTCCAAAACAGCCTTCTGGAAACTGGTCGTGTCACAAATGGTAAATTGCGATTTGCCATAGCTAAATTTGCAGGTAAGGTTGTGACTGATTTGAAGAAGGGAGATCAACACGATGGCGAAAGACGATGTAATTGAAGTGGAAGGTACCGTGACGGAAACATTGCCGAACGCACAGTTTAATGTAGAGCTTGAAAATGGCCATACGGTCTTAGCACACGTATCTGGAAAGATCCGTATGCATTTCATTCGCATTTTACCAGGTGATAAGGTAACGGTTGAACTTTCTCCGTATGATTTGACAAGAGGACGAATTACGTACCGTTATAAATAAGTGAGCTCCGATATAAAAGGAGGTAAAAACGATGAAAGTAAGAGCATCTGTAAAACCAATTTGTGAAAAATGTAAAATTATAAAGCGTAAGGGTAACGTAATGGTGATTTGCGATAACCCGAAACACAAACAAAAACAAGGCTAGAAAACAAGGAGGTGCTAATGATCTATGGCACGTATAGCAGGTATAGATATTCCGCGTGATAAGCGTGTAGTTATCTCATTAACATATGTTTATGGTATTGGAAAAACTACCGCACAAGCAGTCCTTAAACAAGCAGGCGTTGCAGAAGAAACACGAGTTCGTGATTTAACCGAAGACGAACTAGGCAAGATCCGTAAAACAGTTGAAGAATATACAATTGAAGGTGATCTTCGTCGTGAAACATCACTAAATATCAAACGATTGATTGAAATTGGCTCGTACAGAGGAGTTCGTCACCGTCGTGGATTACCATTACGTGGTCAAAAAACGAAAAACAATTCACGTACTCGTAAAGGACCACGCCGCACAATGGCAAATAAGAAAAAGTAACGTGAAGGAGGTAAGCTAATCAATGGCACGTAAAACGAATACACGTAAGCGTCGTGTGAAAAAGAATATTGATACAGGTGTAGCACATATCCGTTCAACGTTCAACAATACAATTGTGACAATAACGGACGTGCAGGGAAACTCAATTGGTTGGAGCTCATCAGGTGCTCTAGGCTTTAAAGGTTCTCGTAAATCTACACCATTCGCTGCACAAATGGCTGCTGAAACAGCTGCCAAAACAGCTGTTGAAAATGGCATGAAAACATTAGAAGTAACGGTTAAAGGGCCAGGTGCTGGCCGTGAAGCAGCAATTCGTTCCCTACAAGCAGCAGGCTTGGAAGTTACAGCGATTGTTGATGTAACACCAGTTCCTCACAATGGTTGCCGCCCACCAAAACGTCGTCGTGTATAATTAGACCGTATGAGAATTTGTCACTCTGTCTATAATGAGTTATGATAGCTAAACGTATGAGGTGAATACCTTATATTTACGCATCCGAGAGACAACAAGTACGAAAAAGCAAAGCTAATAGTGCAGAGACGCCAACTGCCTATCTGAGGAATTTCGGTTAGACAGGAGAGTCTAGCCGGGGTTTCGACGTTTTGAAGGAGGGTTTTATTGAATGATCGAAATTGAAAAGCCAAAAATTGAAACGGTAGAAGTCAGCGAAGATGCTACGTTTGGAAAATTTGTCGTCGAGCCGCTTGAACGTGGATATGGTGCCACACTTGGGAACTCCTTGCGTCGTATCCTACTATCCTCACTTCCAGGTGCTGCTGTGACATCTGTTCAAATTGACGGGGCACTTCATGAGTTTTCGACAATTGATGGTGTTGTTGAAGATGTAACAACAATAATTTTGAATCTAAAAAAACTAGCTCTAAAGATTTACTCTGATTCTGAGAAAACATTAGAGATTAATGTGCAGGGAGAAGGAATAGTTACGGCTGCAGACATTACGTATGATAGTGATGTAGAAGTATTGAATCCAGAACTGCCAATTGCTACGATTAATAGCAAAGGTAGCTTGCATATGAAAATAACGGCATCTACTGGACGCGGTTATCGTAATTCCGAACAAAATAAACATGATGAGCAGCCAATCGGTGTTGTTGCAGTTGATTCTATTTTTACACCTGTATCTCGTGTCACGTACACGGTAGAAGATACACGTATAGGTCAAGTTGCAAGCTACGATAAGTTAACGTTAGATGTAACGACTGATGGAAGCATTCGTCCGGAGGAAGCAGTCTCCTTAGCGGCAAAAGTCTTTACAGAGCATCTTAATATTTTCGTAGGATTAACAGATCAAGCACAAAAAGCTGAAATCATGATTGAAAAAGAAGAAGATCAAAAAGAAAAAGTTATGGAAATGACAATAGAAGAACTAGATCTTTCTGTCAGATCCTATAATTGTTTGAAACGTGCTGGCATTAATTCAGTTCAAGAGCTTGCAAATAAATCTGAAGAAGATATGATGAAAGTCCGTAATTTAGGCCGTAAATCACTAGAGGAAGTAAAAGTAAAACTAGATGATCTTGGCTTAGGCTTACGCGATGATGACTAATCAATATAACTCCTTTAGAGTCTGAATTAAAGGGCAAGCGCCCCGAAACAACAGGAAAGGGAGGGATAATTCATGGCTAGAAAATTTGGTCGTACAACAGATACTCGAATGGCACTACTTCGTAACCTTGCATCTGATCTTATTATTCATGAAAGACTTGAAGTGACAGAGGCAAAAGCGAAAGATCTTAAATCTGTAGCAGAAAAGATGATTACGCTAGGCAAACGTGGTGATCTTCACGCACGCCGTCAAGCTGCATCATTCCTATATAACCAAGAAGCAAATGAAAATGAAAATGTTATCCAAAAGCTTTTTGATGATGTTGCCTCGCGCTATGAAGACCGTCAAGGCGGATATACGCGTGTACTTAAGTTAGGCGCTCGTCAAGGTGATGGAGCAAAAATGGCAATCATTGAATTAGTTTAATACAATGATAACGTCAAGGGCAGGCTGAATCTCTTCTACGAGGTGAATCCAGGCCCTTTTTTTGTAGGCAGTGATCGAATTTTAGTTAACCTAGGGCAGGTGCAGAGGAGGTTGGGCAATGAGGGGGAAGTTAATCGAGTTTAGAAACGTCTCTTTTCGATATGGAGATGATTATCCGTGGGTATTGAAGAATTGTTCGTTTGATATATATGAGAGTGAATGGGTTGCCATTATCGGTCACAATGGTTCCGGGAAATCGACTATAGCTAAACTATTGAATGGGTTATTGTTTCCGCAAGAAGGGGAAATTATCATTAATGGTCAGGAAGTGAACCAAGAGACCATTTGGGATATTCGTAGAGAGGTAGGAATGGTTTTTCAGAATCCGGATAATCAATTTGTGGGAACAACGGTACAGGATGATGTAGCGTTTGGGATGGAAAACCGTGGTGTCCCCAGGGATGAAATGGTAAAGCGTATTGACCAAAACCTCACTGCTGTTGGAATGGCTGGCTATCTGTTGACGGAACCACATCGGTTGTCAGGTGGTCAAAAACAACGTGTGGCAATTGCCGGCGTATTAGCCGTTTCTCCTCAGGTGCTTATTTTAGATGAGGCGACAGCTATGCTTGACCCCAAAGGCCGTACCGAAATTATGGAGACTGTATCGAATGTCCAGGATAAGAATGACCTATCATTAATTACAATTACACATGATTTGCGTGAGGTTGTTCAGGCTGAACGCGTTATTGTCATGAATGAAGGACAAGTTTGGGAAGCGTCCACACCACGTGAAGTCTTTTCAAAAAAAGATGCGCTTCAAAAAATTGGACTGGATGTACCATTTATTGCTGTTTTAGCAGAAGAACTAAAAAAAGCAGGTGTTCCGGTAACAAAAGAACCTCTAAATCATGAGGAATTGGTGGAGGATTTATGGACATTACATTCAATAACGTAAGCTATATTTATCAACGTAATTCACCGTTTGCACATAAAGCAATTGACGATTTGTCATTTCATATTCCCTCCGGATCCTTTGTTGCGATAATCGGCCATACGGGTTCTGGTAAGTCAACGATTATTCAGCATTTAAATGGACTTGTTCGACCGAGTGAAGGAGAAGTTACCATTGGTGATTTCAAGCTAACGAAAGATGAGAAACCCACCAATATGAAAGAGTTACGCAGTCGTGTTGGTGTTGTATTTCAATATCCAGAACACCAATTATTTGAAGAAACGGTGGAAAAAGATATTGCATTTGGACCAGAAAATTTTGGTGTAAAAAGTACTGAGGTAAACCAGCGTATCAAGGAGATAACCCCAGCTGTCGGATTGACAGATGAATTACTTCAACGTTCCCCATTTGATTTAAGTGGCGGACAGATGCGCAGAGTTGCTATCGCAGGTGTACTCGCAATCAGGCCGGATGTCCTTGTTCTTGATGAACCATCTGCAGGACTAGATCCACGAGGGCAAAAGGAAATGATGGATATGTTCTACGATTTACACAATGAACAAGCGCTAACGACTGTTCTTGTGACACATAGCATGGAAGACGCTGTGAAATATGCTGATCATGTTATTCTATTAAATAATGGAACCAAGTACATGGAAGGGACGCCAGAAGAAGTCTTTACACAAAAAGAAGCCCTTCATAACGTTCAGCTTGATGTACCAGAGATGGTTCAATTTTTGAATCTATTTGAAAAGAAATTCGGGAAATCCATTCCATTCAAGCGGCAGTCGATAAATGAAATAGCAACGTCCATACGGCAGTTGATCGAGGAGGGCCACTCCTCATGAACAATGCAATAATAATTGGTCAGTATGTTCCGGGTGAATCTCTTATTCACCGGTTAGACCCCCGAACAAAGATCACCATTATTTTCTTTTTTGTACTCATTGTATTCTTTGCAAATACGGTCTTAAGTTACGGGGTATTAACTGCTTTTGCACTAGGGAGCATGCTTACATCGAGAGTCCCGATTCGGTTTATTATGAAAGGATTAACCCCTGTTTGGTTTTTAATTATATTTACGTTTATATTGCACTTATTTGTTACGAATGAAGGAACGCTTTTATTTGATTTTTTTATTTTTGAAGTGTATAGCGGTGGTGTCATCCAAGGTTTTGCTATTTCGATGCGATTTTTCTTGCTTATCCTTGTTACATCTCTGCTAACATTAACGACAACGCCAATTGAAATTACCGATGCGATAGAGGATATGCTTCATCCATTGAAGAAATTTAGATTCCCGGTTCATGAACTGGCTTTAATGATGTCCATCTCCCTTCGATTTATTCCAACCCTAATGCAGGAAACGGATAAAATATCCAAGGCACAAGCATCACGTGGTGTTGACTTTCGAACAGGGCCGGTGAAAGAACGGGCAAAGGCGGTTGTGCCATTATTGGTCCCGCTATTTGTAAGTGCCTTTAAACGTGCAGAAGAATTGGCTATGGCAATGGAAGCGCGTGGTTACCAGGGCGGGGAAGGCCGAACCAAACTCCGAGATTTAAAGGTTGAAAAACGAGATATTATGATCTATCTCCTATTTCTTGCTGTCATAGCGGTATTATTTATGACAAGAAGTTATTCTTAGAAAACTTGGTTGTCACCAAGCTTTTGGGTGACAACCTTAGTTGCACTTATGGAGTAAGAAAGTATTTTATACTTTCTTATCTGCCTAAGAAAGGCTGGGACAAATGGAAAAATTGAAATGTACAATTAATTATGATGGGTCCCAGTTTACCGGTTTCCAAATACAGCCTAAATCTCGCACCGTACAGGGCGAATTTGAAAAAGCTTTAACCAAGATGCATAAGGGCACCCATGTACGTATCCATCCATCTGGACGTACAGATACAGGTGTCCATGCGAAGGGGCAGACGATTCATTTTGAGTCACCGTATGACATTCCGCTCTATAATTGGAAGCAGGCGCTAAATACGCTGTTGCCTGGCGATTTATTTGTACAGGAGGTAGTAAAGGTACCTGATTCTTTTCATGCTCGCTATGATGTTGTAGAAAAAGAATACCGCTATTATGTATGGAATGAAAGAGAGTCCGATGTTTTTAAGCGAAATTACTTTTACCAGTTTCCTTATAGATTGAATGTGGAGGCCATTCAAGAGGCTTGTAGGCAGTTTGAGGGAACGCATGACTTTACCACGTTCTCCTCAGCTAAAGCCACCACAAAAGGAAGTAAGGAAAGAACGCTCTATCAGGTTTCTTGCGAGAAGCGAGGTAGTGAAATAGAATTTATTTTTCGCGGAAGTGGCTTTTTATATAATATGGTGCGGATTATTGTTGGCGTATTACTGGATATCGGGAAGGGGAGGCGCGAGCCGGCAGATATTGCTGGCTTACTGGCTAAAAAAGATCGCCAATTAGTTGGTGAAACGATACCACCACAAGGCTTGTATTTATGGAGTGTGAAGTATAAAGGGGAAAACTAGTTTTATTTAACTTCTGCTTGACAAATAGCTGTGGTTTGGTATATTATATACTATGGCATTTTTATTTCTAAACCATGATTAGCCCCGGAATCTAATTATGTTCAGATATAGGAATAACAACGAATTTAAATGAATGAAATGAACGAAAATGAATGATTGAAATATGGAGGGAAACTATCATGCGCACAACTTTCATGGCAAATGAAAATAATATCGAACGCAAATGGCTTGTTGTGGATGCTGAAGGCCAACGTCTTGGTCGTTTGGCAAGTGAGGTTGCTGCGATCCTTCGTGGAAAGCATAAACCAACTTACACACCACACGCTGATACTGGTGATAATATAATTATCATTAACGCTGCAAAAATAGAGTTAACTGGTAATAAAATGGATGACAAAATGTACTACCGTCACACAGGTTATTCTAGTGGTATAAAAGAACGGAATGCAAATGAAATGCGTACGAAATACCCTGAGCAAATGCTAGAGCTTGCTGTTAAAGGAATGCTTCCTAATGGTCCATTAGGTCGTAAAATGGCTAAAAAACTGCATGTATTCAGAGGTTCTGAACACAATCATCAAGCACAAAAACCGCAAACTTACGAGCTTCGCGGATAACTAAGGGAGGTAAACTAATTTGGCACAAGTACAATATTACGGCACAGGCCGTCGTAAAAGATCAACTGCTCGCGTACGTTTAGTACCAGGAACTGGTAACGTTAAGATTAATGACCGCGATGCAAAAGACTATTTTCCATATGAAACCCAATTACTAATTTTGAATCAGCCGCTTGTCGCTACTGAGACGCAAGGAACGTATGACGTTTTAGTTAACGTTCATGGTGGAGGATTTACTGGACAAGCTGGTGCTATTCGCCACGGCGTTTCTCGTGCATTACTAAAAGCAGACCCAGAATATCGTGCTGCGCTTAAAGCAGAAGGATATCTAACTCGTGATTCACGTATGACTGAACGTAAGAAATACGGACTTAGATCAGCTCGTCGTGCACCACAGTTCTCAAAACGTTAATATCGTTTCATCAAAAGCTCTTTTTCCTTTATTGGAAAGAGAGCTTTTTTAATGTGAAACATCATAATTTTCCTATAGTATAGGGACTAACATATTTCTAAATAGAGGAGGCTCACACCTTGAAAAATATTCAAACATTAACCGAAGCAAATTATGAAGAAATCTTCTCTTTATCTCAGTTCGCTTTCCAATATGAATTATCAGAAGAAGATTTAGAAAAAAAGAAAGTGGAAGCACATCGGCATACGATCTGGGGATGGATGGAAGAAGCGCAAATAGCGGCGAAGCTTCATCTTATACCACTGCCTTGTTACATTCACGGTAAGCCATTTGAAATGGGAGGTATTAGCGGGGTTGCAACATGGCCTGAATACCGCAGGCGGGGGATGGTCAAACATTTGCTTTACCATGCTTTAAAACAGATGAAACAAAATGGGCAGGCACTATCCTTCCTTCATCCGTTTTCCTTTGCCTTTTACCGGAAGTATGGTTGGGAGCACACCTTTACAAATCAGCAGTATTCGATCCCGGTGGAAAGGCTGAAAAATAAATGGGATGCAAAAGGTTATGTAAGGCGCATCCAACCAGATATCGAGTTACTGCATGGTGTTTATACGGAATATGCGAAATCGTTCAATGGGATGCTTGTACGTGATGAAAAGTGGTGGGAGCAACGTGTACTAAAGGACAAATCACTTCAAATTGCGGTAGCCTATGACACCGACGATCATCCAGAAGGTTACTTATTGTATAAGGTTAAAGAGAATGTGCTTACGGTGAAGGAAATGGTGTATCACAATTTGAATGCGCGAAAATTGTTATTGGACTTTATGGGGAACCATGATTCAATGGCTAATACTGTTAGTCTCACTGTTCCTGAAGGGGATAATCTTGCGCTCTTACTTGATGATCCAACGTTTGAGCAGAAACTGCAGCCTTATTTTATGGCGCGTATTGTTGACGTCCGGGCATTTTTGAAAGAATATCCTTTTCAAGGCGAGGCTAATCTCTCGATAACGGTAGAGGATAGCTTTTTTCCGGAAAATAGTGGAACCTATTCCTTGCAGCATTCCGGTGAAAGGCTAGATGATCATAAAGCATCTATATATTGCTCGATCCAAGTTCTTACAGGCATGCTGCTAGGCTATAAACGGCCCAAAGATTATGAACAGGCTGGTCTGCTGAACGGGGATGGACAAGCTATTGATCAACTTGAAGACCTCATTCCAAGACAGCATACGTTTTTTGCTGATTTCTTTTAAAAATTTCCAGTTAGTAGGGTACAAATTCCCAATTTGTTAAATTTATGCGAAAAGGATAGAATCTTAGCAAATTTTGGGTTAAAATTGAGTAACTATTTTAAATTATTAAAGTCCACAATAGAAAAGGAATGTCACTCATGTCTTATCCTATTAATGTATTCAAATTTCTCTTTTCTATGGATGATCATTTATTCCGGATCCGTAAAGCAGAGAAAGTGCAAAACCTATGGAAGGTAAGTGCATTACTTGTACTATGTAGTGTGTTTGTCTATGTTTGGATGGCTTATCTGGGAATTGGAACAGCTATTATTTCCCAAGATGCTACGGCATTAAGTTCGACCGAATACGAACTAAGTAAGCTCTGGTTTATCATCGGCCGTGTTTTGTTTGCTGTTTTATTTGCTGCGTTACTTTTATTTGTACCCACACTGTATTTTTATTTACTAACAGACATACCTTATCGTAAGTTGATTATCATGCAACAGGTTGTACTTTTGGTGCTTTTAGTTGAAAGAATTCTATGGGTACCATTGGTGCTGTTTAGTGGGCTGGATTGGTATGTATCGCCGTTATCATTTGGAGTCATTGCTTCTTATTTAACGGAAACACCTTGGATTATCTATTTTTTCGGAGCCATATCCCTTTTTCAGTTATGGGTTATTTGGTTTCAGGTGAAATACCTTAGCACGATGACTGCTATCAAGAAACATTGGCTGTGGGTAAATGTCATCTGTTTACATATTCTATACTGGTGTCTGGCGGCATTTTTGGCTTATGCTAATACGTATATCATAAGTGGGTGGTTTGGATGATACGAAGAAGACTTATTCAAGCATTAGCTGTTGTATTTATAGGCGTTAATTTTTTATTGGTGTATGTTGATGATGGGGAAAATGTGGAGCGAACATCGTATATTACGAACTGGTCGCACGTTTTTGAATCGGATATGCTTGAGCAGCTCCATAAGCCAGGGGTTCTCGCATATGCGGAAGAGGAACATATCTACTTTGATCAAAACGTTGGTAGTTTTCAAGAATTCTTGGTCGAGGAAGGGGCTCAAGTGAACGCGGGTGATGGGCTTTATGTCTATCAAGTTAACGATTATGTCGAGGTAGAAGCCAATCTAATGCGTGAGGTAGAAGCCCTCAATGGAGAAATTTCGGCGGTTGAAGAGGCTATAGCACAAATGGATAGCTATCAAATCCAAGATATATCTCCATCAACGCTTGACCCGTTTGGTTTTGATGAAGAGCTGCCACCGCTAGATGAGGGAGAAATGTTGGATCCAGCTGAAACAGCAGATGAACGAGATGAAAGAGATGAACCAGAAGAAGCGGTAGAAGCAGAATTGATGAAAGAACAATATATCATTGAGAAAGAAAAAGAGTTAGCCCAAAAGACGGCTCAATTAAATAGTGTAGAGGGCCAACTAACCGAGCTTCAGTCTGGTGGCGATACCGTAACGGTAGTAAGTCCTTTCCAGGGAACAATTAAAGCGGTAAAAGAAACGCTCGAGGATCCAGTTATTACGATTGAAGGTACAGCATTACATGCTGAAGGTGAGCTAACGGAACAGGAGCGAACTCAAGTTGAGCCTGGGCAGGAAGTAGAGGTACGTCTCACGGAGCAAGAAATGGTAATGGAAGGCGAAGTAAATGAGATAAGTGAGTCGCCAATAGAAGTCCAGATAGAAGGCGAAAGCATCTACCCATTTACTGTAGCGTTTAATGAAATGGATGAAGAAGTAGATCAGGAGGACCTGCTTCCAGGCTACCATGCTAACGTAAGCATTGTGATGGAAGAGTCCCTAGGTGCTACGGTTTTATTTGAAGACCATGTATTTACTGATTCTGTATGGAAAATGAATGCGGATGGAAAACTAGTGGAACAAAGGGTGGAAACAGGTATTTTGATGGACACGATGCTTGAAATAACCAATGGTGTAACGATGGGTGATACAGTGGCAGAAGAGCCGACTGCACAATTCCGTAATGGCGCATCATTCATCACGCCACTCAAACGAAGTGGGATTTCTTGGGATAATATCACGAGCTATGAGCATTGGAGTAAAGCCATGGTTTCAGGGTTCCTTTCCAGGTGATCAAGGGGTGTTCTGGAAAGGAGCCCTCCATTTCACATTTAAGAAACAGAGGTCTTATCATCATATTGGCGTTGTTCTTGCTTTCGGTGGTATAGCACATTTACAATCGCACCCACCATTAAGATTAGTCCGGTTAAAAAGAACCAAATCATTAATATGATAACACCACCTAGACTGCCGTAAGTGGCAGAATAGTTACCGAAATTACTAACATAAAACGAGAAACCTAAGGATATGATTTGCCATAGGAAACTGGCTGTGAGTGCACCAGGGATAATGTTCTTAAATGGTATTTGTTTATTTGGTGCAAATCGATATAATAGCATTAAGAGGCTCGTTAGGACGACAATACTAATGGTCCAACGTAATACTTGGAATAACAGAGCCATCGTGCCTGAGAGCCCTAGAAATGATTGTAGAAAGCTTACAATAATATTTCCAAACATCGGTAAGGTAAAAGCAATAATCAACGCCACAATCATGCCAAGTGTTAATCCTAGTGATAGAAGGCGAACCAGAATAAAAGGTCTGGTTTCCTCAACATCATAGGCTGTATTGGACGATTTAATAAATGCGTTAATCCCGTTGGACGCGGCCCATAAGGCACCGATTATACCAATAGTGAGCAATCCACCCTGAGGAGTTGCTATCATGCTTATTATATTTTCTTCAAAAATAGAGGCTATTTCGCCTGGAAGCATGTTACCTATGAAATTCACAGCATCATTTGGATTAATATTAAAATACGGTATAATGGTAAAGCCGACAATAATTAATGGGAAAATAGCTAGTAAATAATAGTATGCTTGTGCTGCTGCTAATAAAGGAACGTTATCAGCTTTAAATTTTGTCATAAAATCAGTTGCGAACTTTTTTAATTGAATCATGTAACTTCCCCCAGGTATTTGTTTACTTCCTTTCTATACCCTAGATCGCGTATAGTAAACCTGTTCAATAGAGAACATAAATAATGTTTTAATTCACTGCACAAGTGGTATAATTGCATGAAAGGAGGTCTGATCCATGGGAGTAATCTATTTAGGAATTCTACTATGTTCAATCGCATTTGCAGGTAGCGTTGCATACATATGTCTTGTATTAAAACGCATATCCACCACGATGCAAACCCTGGGGACAACCTTAGGTGAGGTGGAGAAAGAACTGGAATCCATTACCCCGGAGATAAAGGAGACGGTTCAGCATACAGGTAATCTTGTTGATGATGTGTCGGATAAAGTGAACGCAACCGACAGTGTATTCGATACGCTTGAGAATATCGGAAATTCAGCTAACGCTGTGAATGATGTCTATCACCATAATCGAGAAAAGCTTTCCGATGAACAATTTCAGCGAAAAGTTACCCCGTTTATTGAGGGAATAAGATGGACGGAAGCTGCTTTTCTATTATATTCGAAGTGGAAAAAACAACAATCAAATGAGGAACCAATCAATCAAACAGGGAGTAGGGATGAAATATGACGTTAACTGGAATAGGTGTACTTATTATCGGGGTTGCTTTTCTTGTCTTAACAATCTTCATAGCACATACATTACAAAACCTTGCAGGTATACTTAGTGGAATTGAAAAAACAGTTGAAAAATTGCCTGATCAACTGGATGATGTTTTTAAAGAAACAGGAACGCTAATTAATCAAAGTAATGACACCATCGCTGATGTAAATGACAAATTAGAGCAATTAAGTCCGCTGTTTTACATTGTTGGAGATGTCGGGAACGTGACGAGAAATGTTACCTCTTCATTCGTTGATGTGACCGAAACAATGAAACATAACACAGAAGACAGCAAGGAAGTTTCTGATAAAAATAGCCTTGGCGGTTTATATGGATCATTTGCATTAGGTTACTATTTACTTCAAAAACGCAGGCAAGCAAGAAGTGAAGGAGCTACCTCAAATGAGCAAAACGAATAATATGCTAGTGGCAAGTGCTGTGAGTGGTGTTTTTATAGGATGGGTTATGAAAAATTCTATTGCGAAGCGGCAACAAAGAGTAGAGTATAAACCGATCCTCGACATGTTAAAAAGAAAAGAAAGAAATATGTATGAAGAAGGTCGCAGGCGTGCGAATGAATTAAGCCAGATTAAGCAGGAAATAACAAACAAAGTCGTACAATAATAATGTGTAAATCTCTGCGTGTGAGCAGGGATTTATTTTTATACAAAAAAGAGCTGGAGGTGCAATTAGTAGTTCACTTAGGTTGGAGAAAATCGACAATTAAATGATAATTAGCATACCGAATCACATAAGATTTAGTATGCTAATTTTTATTGATATATCAGTTTTTTAAAGAACAATGGGCCAATTTTAACGTTTGAATTAACAGTGAAATTAGTATATCGACAATTATGTTAAAATAAATCTAAAGATTGTAATACAAGGGCCTTAAATTGAAGGTTTTGGGTTTCAAACTTTATAACTATCGGCTAGATTGTGGAAGATGGCTAATTGAACAAAAAGGAGGCGATAAAGTTGAGAGCGACAACATACTTATTATTTACAATTCTAATAATGCACTTAATCACGCTTACAAACATAGTTGTTTTTGACGGGAATTGGAATGGTATAGTAATGACTGTCAATACAGTTTTACTTATTCTAGCATTTGGCTTAGTCCAAAACGTAAAAAAGACAATAAATGATTAATTCCTAAGCATCGTTCAACCCTCAGTTATCGGGTGCTTTAGCCGAATAACACATTGTTGAAGGCTTAACAGGAAAAATGCTAGACAGAGGAGTGTTATAAATAGAAGTGTTTTTCCAAGACAAACAAGAACAAGAGATAAGTACAAAACCAATGAAAATAATCAGGCTATCAATTGCAATATTAATGGTGATATTATTTGTCTTTAGCATTATCGATGGTTTTGATCTTACCTTAATAAAGTGGGTTATCATATTAGCAGGAGTCATTTCCTTATTTGATGGTATCGAAAAATATTATCAAAAAAAATCGAGTAAAGTAATTCTTTTTGAGTTTGGATTTGCTCTTTTTTGGTTTACATTAGTATTTAGTGTGTAGAGAACGAAGCGGAAAAATCTTGAACATACGGTTCCACTATACCAGCTAATATTAGAAATTTGTTCAAAAATTGGGCACTTAACGAACAATCATATTCCGGAATATGGCTATTTGCGGAACAAACTATACTAAATAGAAGGCGTCTGCTTTTAGAAGGGGAAGGGAATATTTATGGAGAAAAATACACTATAGTTACATTAAAAGAACGTCCAGATTTAGAAGGTGACTTAAATAATTTGCATAGTATAGGGTGGACAAAATATATGAGAGAGGACCCTATAGCAGTAAAGTATTGGGATAAATTACTCTCTTGGTTTCCTGAATTTCAATATATTCTTTTGGATGAGAAATTAAATCCTGTGGCTTGTGGAAATTCAGTTCCTTTTGATTGGGATGGTAATGAAGGTAGCTTGCCAACAGGATGGGATGGGGTTTTTGAAAAAGGAATAGTAGATTATGAAAATAACATACAGCCAAATTCATTGTCAGCATTAGCTATTATCATTCATCCAGCATTCAGGGGTAAGGGTCTGAGTAAGAGAATGGTGAAGGAAATGAAAGGTTTAGCCATTAAAAGTAATTTTAATAATATGGTAGCCCCTGTTCGTCCTTCGTTAAAATCCAAATATCCTTTGATTCCAATGGAAGAATACATCGGTTGGATGAGAGATGACGGAACTCATTTTGATCCTTGGATTAGAACGCATTTTAAAATTGGTGCTTCCATTATAAAAGTGGCAGAAACATCTATGGTAATTCCAGCTACAGTTAAGGATTGGGAAAAGTGGATTAATATGAAATTACCTTCGTCGGGAAGCTATATAATAAATGAGGGTTTAGTACCTTTAGAATTAGATAAGGACGCCAACAAGGGTGTTTACATCGAACCTAATGTATGGATGAAGCATCCATTGGTCTAATTGAAAATGTTTCGCAATCGGGCCATATTGTAGAGTAATGTGTGTGAAGTTTTAGCTGTATATTGAATAGGGGAGTATGTAGTTGATGAGCAATATGACTAATGAAGAAATACCAAGGGAAGCATTTGACGCATTAAGAATTGCGAAGAATGTACTCGGGAGCAAGTTAGTTGGTATGTCTCTTTATGGTTCGGCAGTAAGTGGTGGGTTACGCATAAATAGTGATGTCGATGTCCTTGCTGTCGTAAATCAGCAATTATCTGAAGCTACTCGAAGAAAACTAACAGAACGCTTAATGCCGATATCAGGAAAAATAGGGGATGAAAAAGGAATGCGGTATCTTGAATTCATCGTTATTAATAAAGAAGATAGCGTACCTTGGCAATATCCACCGAGGAATGAATTGATATATGGGGAATGGCTTAGATCTGAGTTTGAGAATGGTCAAATTCCGAAACCAATATTTGATCCTGATTTAGCTATAGTTTTGGCACAAGCACGAGAACATAGCGTTTCACTATTTGGACCTGATTTGTCAACGATACTTGACCCCATTCCGGTAACAGATATTCAAAAAGCAATAAAGGAGTCTTTGCCAGAGTTAATTGATGATCTTAAGGGTGACGAACGTAATGTGCTATTAACTCTAGCTCGCATGTGGCAAACAATGGCTGAAAATGCAATTTCTCCAAAGGATGTGGCTGCACAATGGGCAATCCCTAAGTTACCGAAGCAGCAGGCGAAAGTGCTCGATATCGCTAAAAAAGCTTATCTTGGTGAGTATGATGATGATTGGGACGGAATGGAAGCCGAAGTGATGTCGCTGGTCAATCATATGAGGGGAAAAATAGAGGCTTATTTTGATATATGAGGTAGTTATTGGAGAACTATACTCTTCCTCAATCGGGCCGGATAACTGAATAAATAAGTGCCGCAATAGAGCCAGATTGTTGAGGAAAGGAGGGGTGTTTTATGCATTAGGTGCATTGGTAGTTGGGATTGCCATGTCACTATTGCGAACTAGGTATCGCAATTGGACAAGGAAAAAGGATTTTTCTTTATTCACCAAATGAAGAGGTGAATAATTTTGAAACAACAAGTACGTTTTATCATCTAGCAGAGGTTGAAAAATGCTTTGGAACGCTTGATGAGTTATTGGAACAAGTTACTATAGTAAAGAAATCTTAATTTCTTTTCTTTTGATCTCGTTACACTTGAAAAAGTGACAAAAAGTTGGTATTGGAGGAATTCAGATGTCTGGTACTATTATTTTAATCGGACCAATTTGTTCTGGTAAAAGTACAGTGGCTGAGGTCCTTTCAAGTAAAACTGGGATTCCTCAGCGACCAATGGATGATCGACGATTTGATTATTATAAAGAAATAGGTTTTAGTAAAGAAAGGCAAAATGAAATATGTGAAAATTATGGTTATATGTCTATGTATGAGTATTGGAAACCGTTCGAAGCACACGCAGTTAAAAGGGCGCTAGAGGATTATCCGAATTGTATTCACGACTTCGGTGCGGGACACTCTGTTTATGAAGATGAAGTCTTGTTGAAAGAAGTCAAAAGCATCCTCTATAACTACGAAAATGTATTTTTATTGCTGCCAAGTCAAAATGAAAAAGAATCCATTAATGTTTTAAATGAAAGATTAAAAGATGTGACCACTAACAACGATGTATATAAACTAAATGAACACTTTGTTAATCACAAGTCCAATAAGCTACTAGCTAAATACACTATTTATACTAATGGCTACTCTCCAGAAGAAATTGCTGATGAAATAACTGAAATAACTACTAACAATTCGTAGCATTGGATTCCTATGGCGCTTTTCCCTAATAATAAATAGCGCCAATACCGCATGTAAGTCCATTTAATGGAATAACTCCTTGTAAAAATAACAGATATTTGAAATAATTATTATTAAGCTAAAGAGACTGAATTATTGAATAAGTGTATTATGATTTTGGAGGGAAGAAATGTTGCTAACACTCGTATTATTGGGAATTGCAGTAGCCCTATTTATTATTGCATATAATATCAAGACGATTGGCGAAAGATTAATTAAAATTCTCGAAAAAAACTATTCAAACGAGAATGACGAAAACTAACTCGATAACGGTTAAAATCAAGACAGATAGTGTATTTAGGTACCCATTTCACCTGTTTTTGGTCTGTTCAGGAATTGGGGGCTTTAGCTGAATAACATATTCATTTATCGGGCCAGATAATGGAACAATTAACAGAATAAAATGGTTAAGTATTCTTGTGAAAATTGTATGGGAAGGAGGGGAAATTGTGAAAAGGTTAGTGATTATAACAGTTGGTAAGACCCATAGTGGAAAAAGTACTTTTGCAAAGGATTTAGAAAATGAGTTAGATAATTCTTTTGTTATGGACCAAGATAACAATGCTGAATTTATAAATACATATTACAAAAAGTTGCAACCCAAATCTGGACCTAATACACTTAAACATTCTATCTCAAAGTTAATTGTTGATTATGCTAAAGAACACACTGATTTGCATATTATTGCTAGTAGTGCAAATCGAACTAAAAAAGGGAGAAAGTATTTACTGGAAGAAATCTATCCTAAAGATGAGTTTGTCCGTATCATAGTTCATTTTGATATTCCAGATAAAGTTCTGCATTGGCGAGTTACTAATAGTAAACGTAGTACAGATATATTTAGAGGTGCTTATTCTAATTTTGAGGAAGTGTTATTAAGGCAACAAGCTGAATCTCAATTAGAAGATGTTGTGGATCCAGTGGAAGGGGAATCGGACAGTTTATTCGTAATTAAAGATAACTTGGAGGTTGATTCTGTAATAAAAGAAATTGTTCATATTTCCAAAGGCTATAATTGATTACTTCCTGTTTTACGTCTAGCTATACCAGTAATATTAGAAAGCATTCCATTAACGGGCGCAGTTGTTGAAGAAGCACTGTGCCATAATCAGGCCATTATCTGGAATAAGCGTTCATGAATTTTAAGAAAGATGCCAAAGACAAGTCAAAAAAGAAGGGAGTTTATATAATGAATCCTGGTATTGTGGCTGCATTACTTTTAATCTTTATAGGTGTTATGGGTATGAGTTCCAAAAAGGAAAAAGTAAAATAAACGGGCGCTATTCTCTAATAAATAATTTTGCCAGTATCGTATATAAGATGGAAGAAGAGAAAATCAAAAGTAACCATACCAAGGTAATTTATAGTTAAATTGAATTGTTACTGGTACTTAATATAATATGAATAGAAATCATTATAAAAGGAGAAATTTTATGGTTAATAACGAAAGAAAAGTTGGAGAGGTTGACAAGTTTATTTCGAATTTGCCGAAAGGTATTCAAGACATTACAGTTGCTTTAAGGGAAATTATTTTTGAATCTTCGCCTGAACTTACAGAAGAATTCAAATGGTCTATGCCCAATTATTCATATAATGGTTTAGTTTGTTATCTGCAAACTTCCAAAAAACACGTTAATCTTGGTTTTCATAAAGGAAATGAACTTCAAGAAAAAGATATAAATAAATTATTGCAGGGTACAGGAAAAACAATGAGACATATAAGAATAAAAAAGATGGACGAAATTCATCCGGAAGTCTTCACCTCGCTCATTAAAGAAGCAATGGCATTAAATGAGGGATAACGCAATAAGAATTAAATAATTCAAATGCTCTTTTATTTTGATGACTATGATTTCGATGGTTCCGAGGATATTATAAAGTGGGAGGATAATGGATTATCATGACTAAAATTAATACAGCATTAATAGATAATATTAAATTTCAATTTAGTATTTCTAGACAACTTCTCGAATACCATCTTTCATCATTAAGTCAGGATGAATATATGTGGCGTTCTCCTAATAGTGGACTATATATTCATGAAGTAGATGGAAATTGGTATGCTGACTTACCTGAATCCGAAGCATATGATATTGGTACACCAAGTATTGCTTGGACATTGTGGCATATAACATTCTGGTGGGAAACGGTATTTAATCACTCTTTTGGTGAAGGTACTCTAACCAAAGAGGATATAAATGTTAATAAAAATGTAGAATCAGTCAAGTCAACTATCAACTCTCTGATAGAAAGATGGGAAAAGACATATATAGCCCGATTATGGCACATATTTATTCGGTTATCGCGCTCGTTTGTTGTAGTTTAATAGCGTATTATTAATCGCACTTTTCTATCTAATAGATGATGCATACTCAAATCTAACATAACCAATTTCAGAAGCATTTTTCATTAATTCGAGATTTAACCAAGAGGCTAGTTTATGAAACTCCACCTCATACTGAATAATTTACTGATGGATTTCGAGGGGTGATAAAATGAATATATTTCGTATAGCTAATATAATTATAGCTATCGCAATGATTAGTTTTGTGTTCTTTCCTGAACTACCATCTGAAGTTATTATTACCTTTATTCCTATAATATTCTTGTTATTTGGGGTTGAAGGTGTAAAGAACGATGATAAGGTACTTGGCTATTTTTACATAATTGCTGGGCTAATTAGTTTTCCTGGACTGATAATCAAGTTATTTTAAAAATCATACTTAAACAAACGGGCGCAATAACCGAATAAATGTCTGCCGCAATAGGCCCAGTTAATAGAGTAAATTGTAAAAAGAGGTGATTGAATGAACACTCTTACTTTTTTGCTTATCATACATATTATTGCGGGTAGTTTTTGCCTATTGACAGGAGCAATCAACTTTTCTGTAAAGAAAGAAAAAGGCTATCATACAAGAATTGGAGAATTGTATCATATTGGCTATTTTGTGGTTTTCATAACCTCTGTTTGGATGGCGATAATTAACTGGTCAGAAAGTGCTTATCTTTTCTATATAGCTGTTTTTTCTTATGGTTTAGCCCTTTTTGGATACCTAGCAAGAAAGAGACGTTGGAGAGGTTGGTTGTCGATGCATATAGGTGGGATGGCGGGGTCTTATATTGGAATTATTACTGCTGTTTTGGTCGTTAATGGTGCAGACATTCCATTAATAAACCAAATTCCTTTTCTTTTATTATGGTTTATCCCTACCATCATTGGCACCCCCATTATTTTTATGGTAAGTAAACGTTATAGAACCTATACAAAATAAAAGAGATTGCATAAAAGTCTTCATAAAATCCTTCTTCCACACTATAGGGCGCGATTGCCGAACAAATTTTTCATAAAAGAGAGAGACAAGTTGGTCAAAAACAAAAGGTTTAAAGTGTTATCTTTAATTTGTTTAATTATTTGTGTTCTTGTTTGGGTTCCGAATATAGTTTTTCAGATCTCGAGTCCATTATGGATGATAACTTTTGTTATTGCTCCAATTGGGCTAGTGTTCGCTGCATTGATTAAAGAACATTGGTTAATAATTGCCAATACGATTATGTTTTTTAGCTTTTTTATATTTATGTTTGTGGGATACCTTGTAAATTATAGCTGATGGTAATTCTTAATTCTAAATTGTTCAATAACCAGGCGCGCTAATTGAATAAATAAGATGGATGTAAGGAGGGTTTGGTATGATACCTGTAAAAAAAGACAGTGAATATACTCCAATGGATCTACGTTTATATGCGGTTGTATTTGTAGTTGTGTATTTAGGAACGATGTTTCTCAAATATATAGCTGGTATTACGATGGATTGGCTAGTAACATTTTTATTATTTTTCGGTATTTCTGTTGTGTACCTTTTGTTGCGGTCAACAGGCGAGAAAAGAAATGAATGAATAGCGCATCTCTGTTTCAATTTACTAGCTGATTTTTAATAATCCTAGTGAAACAGGAGCACTCTATCGGCCATATGTTTATCAGTTTAAGCGGATCAATGCCAAAATGAATTTATCGAGAGTATAGCAAGAAAAATGGATGAACAGCAGGAAAAAGATAAAGGCTGAATAGATGATAGTAACCATTCCTACTTTTCCCACATTCGAGCGCAAGAATGTAATAATCGCCATTCTGCTATCGGATCTTTATGATAAAATGTGTTAGAGAGAACTGGTTTAAAGGGGGTAAAACGATATGATGATTTTACAGGAAGCGTGGAAGGCATTTCGATTTCCAGTATTTATAGGATTAATTTTCGGGATTGGCTGGTATTTTTTTCTAACTCACTATGATAAGGAACCAGTGCTTGCATCATCCATTCTTTTCGGTTTTTGGATGTTTTGTGTTCCCTTCGGTTTACGTACGATTTCTGGTTTTATGTCAAAAATGAAACAAGGTTGGTTTCGATCACTGCTTAATGGTTTTATTAAGTTTTTTACCACAGTATCCGTTTCTTTAGCTTTTGCTCCAGTCTTTTTTGTGATTCAATTCATTGCACTGTTGAGACGTATTTGGCAGGAGAATAAGGGAGCTACAATTCATTAAACGGGGGCTTAGTGTGCCCTTTTGAAACGGCATGTATCGTATGATGTAAGCGGTTTAAGGGAGTTTCCATTATGGCATTTTTTCTTTATGTTTTATGGGATTGGGCAAAAAAGCGCAATAACCGAATAGATGTCTACCGGAATAGGGGCAGATTGTTGAAGATCCGTTTCAAAGTCATCTGGATATTTATGTCAATAGGTGGTAATAAATAATGATTTGGAGGGAAGAAATGTTGCTAACACTCGTATTATTGGGAATTGCAGTAGCCCTATTTATTATTGCATATAATATCAAGATAATTGGCGAAAGATTAATTAAAACCCTTGAAAGAAACTATTCAAATGATAATGACGAAAACTAACTCGACAACGGTTAAAATCAGGGCAGATAGTGTATTTAGGTGTACCGATTTCACCTTTTTTGGCCTGTTCAGGAATTGGGCGCAGTAATGGAATATGTTGTTCTCATTTATGTGATTATCGGGCCATTTAACGGAATAAAGCAAGGGGGAGTTTTTATGTTTATGTGGGGCGATTTCATAGTCCAGTTAGTGTTTCTTATTATTTTAGTAGTTATCGTTGCATTAGTTGTGTTAGTTATCCGTAAATTTTCGAAACGGTCTAAACAACTAGATAGAATCGAAAAGAAGTTAGATGATATAGCAGCCAACAAGGATGGTTGATTGTTCCTCAATCGGGCGCGATAATGGAGCAAGGTTGTGCCTCAAACAGGCCATTTAACGGAAAGGGAGGACACCTTATGAGATTTATTATTATGTTTATCCTTATGATTGCGGGAGGGGTAGTCGGGGCATATGTAGATGATCAACTGTTGGGCCTCATTCTTATAGGGTTATGGTTATTTGCCGCCTTAGCTCTCTCTTATTTTTTTAAAAAAAGAAATGAAATATCTTCCCTCAATCGGGCACTTTAGTAAAGAAAGGAGGCGTTGATATGGAAATTATAAATGACCACAAAAACGATAAATACAGTGATATGTATACGTTATTTGTGATTCTTTCCTTAATTACTTTCAAAAAATTAAGAAAATAGAGCGAAAGAAAAGGTATTTATATAATAAGCTAAACTCTTTGGATTGACTGTCTCCTCAACAATAGGGCGCGATAACCGAATAAATATGTGCGCAATAGGGCCAGATTGTTGAGAAAAGGAGGGGGGGTTTGAATTGGGTGCTTCCCATCGGTTTAACTATTGGAACTTTTATAGGGGTGTACTTGCCAACTCAATCTCTTGCACAAGCCTTATCTGGGGCATTAGGTGCATTGGTAGTTGGGATTGCCATCTCACTATTAATACAAACTAAAAGAAATCAGCGTAATTAATCAATCGGACGCTTTCCTTGAATAAAATTAGTTTTCCCGAAAAGGAGTTGACTCTGTATGGATATTATAAATGACCACAAAAACGATAAATACAGTGAGATGTATACGTTATTAGTGATTCTTTCCTTAATTACTTTTAAAAAGGTTCAGAAAATAGAACGAAAGAAAAAGGTATTATATAATAGCTAGTTAACGGAATAACTTATTGCAAAAATGAAGCTGACTTGAAATAATTGGCGCAATATTTTGGACTTAATCACATAATTTTGAGGTGTTGTTTTATATGAGTGAAATCGTTTGGAGTGATGTTACATTCCAATTTATTACTATTGTAATTTTAATACTAATAATCGTATTAATTGTGTCAGCTTTTCGCTTAATGACTAAACGATCTAAACAAATTGATAAGAAGTCAATTATAAATATAATCATTGATATAGCACTTATATTGGTACTTTGGTTTGTTCTCGAACTTATAGGAGTACACACATCGTATGTAGTTCCTAAAATAATAGAATGGGCGACAAAATTTATTCTACCTTGGATAGTATTATATTGGCTGATAAGACTTATTAAAAGTCTTGAGAAAAAATGAATCATATTGCTTCAGGCACGATAACCGAATAAATATGTGTCGCAATAGGGCCATTTTGTCGAGTAACAGCTTTATATTTGCAATAATATTACGTAAAACAAAATTAGGGAGGAGGAGCAATGATGAATATAGGTGTCTGGGTTGCAATAGGTATTGCGATAGCTGCGGGTATAGGGTTGTTTGGGAAACCTAAAAAGAAGAAATAAATTATCTTTGAGGGAGTATCATTTCTAAATCTATCGGGCGCTTTTATCGAACAATCATATTCCGGAATGGGGCCAGATTGTTCAAAACGGATGGAGGAATAACGTGGGATGCAAAGAACCTTTAAAGCATTGACAATTATTGTTTTATTAATAATTTCCGGGTGTTCTAATTCAATAAACGAAAATGATGAAAAACCTGCTGAAACCGAAACAATCAATTCTCATTTCACAGGAACAATCAAAGAAATTAACGGAGATAGAGCAATTGTTTCTGCTAAAGTGGTTGAAGATAATTCAGAAGGTGACGTGTTTGTTGACCTTTCTGTAAACGAGAATGAAACATTTCAGGTGTATGACAAAGTAAAAGTAGGATTCGACGGCGTTGTTATGGAATCGACACCTGCACAAATAAATACACTTTCTGTTGAAATTGTTGATGATTAATATAAGTAATTGTTCAATTATCGGGCGCACTAATGGAATAAAAGTACGCTCTTTCTGAATCGGTCCATTTAACGGAATTTTACTTTCTAAAAGGGAGGAGGACTCGATTAATGCTTATTATTGGTGCATTGGTACTACCATTCTTTATATATGCTCTTGTAATGTATTTTAAATTTTCAAGAAGTGATAAATCTAAGGATGAAAAAGAACAAGTCTTAGCTTATTCATCTAAACATGCACTTGGTGTATTTCCAATCGGATGGCTTATTCTCCATTTATATCACAATTTCATAGCGAGCATACCGTATGATACATACAGGGATGCGATGTGGGTATTAGTATTACTGTTATTCACCGTTCAAGGATTTGCAATCAATTATTATAAAAAAAGAATGCAGCAATCGGATGCCAGTCAGGAATAAAGAAAAGTTGCTCATATTTCATTTAAAGAGCCAGATTGTTTAATAGAGAAGGAAGTGATTCAATGGTTTTTCCCTCAAAAAGCATTGGGAATATCCGTTACTTCCAATCGAAAATAGCATAACAGGAGACGAGGACAAAAATGGGAATTGAAACGGGAATCGGTATTATTATCGGTGTATTTTTAATTTGGGTTGGCTATATTGTTCGAAAAAAAGGGATATATTCCTTACTACCTGGCTTCTTCTGGATAACGTGGGAACCGGTTAATAGCGAAAAACTGGGCAACAGGATTGGTACTCTTTTAATCATTTTGGGTGTTCTTGCCATTTTAACAGCTATATTTACCATATGGTTTGGAGCTGTGGTTGGGAAAATCTCTGCAATCCTAGCCCTTATTGATGGGATTATGATTTTTATTGTAATCGCATTGGATCAAATGGGGCGTTGAAAGAAGTGTTTCTATTTTAAGAGTTTTAATTTCAATGAAAATGAGGAACTCCATCCTGAAGGAAGTGGAGATAGAACAAAGGAAATAGAAAAAATTTAAAAATCAAAACGAACGACTGTATTATAGAAGTTTTAGAAGGTATAAGAGATAAATAAAAACTATACTATAATCGGGCGCGATAACCGAATAAATATTTGACGCAATAGGGCCATATAGTTGAACAAATGGAAGTTTAATATTTTTAAATAATATAACAAAAAGGAGAATATTCAATGTCAGAGAACTACCCCTATTATTACAGGACTTGGTTTGTCGTATTTATGTTAATTTTATTTTTTCCAGCAGGGCTCATCCTTATGTGGAAAGGTAATAAGTTTGGAGAAACGAGTCGGATTATTATATCTGCCTTTGGACTATCACTGTTATATCCTTTTATACTAAGGATTAAGAAACAAATATCGTCTTAAACAATCGGGCGCGATAACTGAATAAATATGTGCAGCAATAGGACCACATTGTTTAATAAGAATATGTAAAGGGGGACAAAATGGATGCTTTAATGTTAGAAGGATGGACACCGATTTTGCTCATTGGAATTGTTGTTGCTTTTATCATCTTTTTTATATCTCGTAAGATTTCTAGAAAAGCTCTATTTTTAATTTCCATTGTATTGAGTTTAATTTGTGTCGGAATCGTAATTTACAGTAGAGAAGCTGTTGGCGGTTGGGAAGGTATTGGATTGGCATTTGTTACGTTCAGTGGTTTCCTTGGAATATGGGTAGGTACTATAAGTGGAATGATTATTAAAAAATAAATATGTAATGTAATTTGTTCAATTAACGGGCGCATTCGCGGAATACACTTTGTGCCTATTATTGCTTCATCGAGCCAGGTTGTAGGGAAGATTTTTTCGTATTAAGGAGGGGTAATTTGCGAAAATGTAACAACTGTAAATCACAATTTAGCTGGAGTGAAATCTTTAAATCGTTTTGGCCAGTATATGAACCAATTGAATGTGCCAACTGTGGTACGAAACATAAGATAACCACTTTTGGTAAAAGTACAGTTGGATCCATAAGTCTTTTGCCAATATTTATATTTGGGTATGCTCTTTATCCTTTAGGTAACATCTTTGTAATGGTTGGTATAGGAGCTCTTATAGGAATTATTGGTTTTTTACTCACACCATATATTGTTCAATACAAAGAAATATAGTGAGGAATTATGCTTAGACAAACGGGCGTCTATCTTGAATAAGGAAAGTGTCTTAATTTTTGCAATAATATTTGAGTTGGATTAGTTGTTTTGAAATAATTGGCACTAAGCTTTAGTAATAGGTTAGTTGAACAAGAAGTAAAACTTTTAAAGGGCGGACTATTTTTGAGACAATATTTGATTTTATTTATTTTATCTTTCATTTCTCAAATCATATACTTTACTTTCTTAATAGAAGACGAAAGTATGACGATTTTGAGTATGTTAGGTTTCTCAGTGGTTTTTACGTTTTTTTGGGCGCTATTTGACAAGGTATTCCCACCCAAGAATAAAAGAAAATAAGAAAGGTTAGATCAGATATACAAATTTATTGATTTAACGAGCAGGACTGTGCAACAAATTTTTACCTTTAGTTAAATACGTTACCCACAATGCCTATCTGGATTGGCGCGATAACCGAATAAATATGTGCCGTAATCGTGCCAAATTGTTGTAAAAGAGGTGCATAATGGGATTTAAAAAAAGAGTAATACTAGCAATTGTTTTCTTTGCAGTGGCATTAACTTTGATTTTTATGTTTTTTAACCCTGGTACAATGCAGTCATTGTTACTAGTAATTACTGCATTTTGCACAATTTTAATTATGCAATACAAAAGACCAGAAAAGTAGGTGCTGAACCTATATCATTAACGGGCACTTATGCGGAATAAGATGGAATTATTTTGTACTTATTCATTGTTGTGCTGCAATTCTCATTTATAATGGATATAAGGGAGGAATGCAAAATGAAATGGGAAGAAGCTCGGGAACTATTTCCTGATCAGTTCCTTTTGGTTTCCATTTTGGATTATCATTATGAAGGCGAGAAGAAGATTGTTGATGAGGTAGCTCCAATACGACGAATCAAAGATGAAGGTGCAAATACAGAGTTTTTCAAGGCAAAAGAGGGAACGATGGTTTATCATACAGGAAATAGTGATTTTGTAATCCATATACGTAGAGGTCCTCTAATGAAAGTGAGAAGGATCTAATGGATCTATTTATGTAACTCGACTTATGGTATACGCTGTTTGTAATCTTCAACGAACTGGTTTGTTAACAAAAGAAACAGTTGTCTTCTAGCAACTCGTATTACCTATTATGAGAGATCTTTCCAACAATATGTTAAAAACAAAGGAGCTACCCAAATATCGCCAATTGTGGATGTTTGAGTTAGCCTCTTTTTAATTTTAGTATAAAAATCAAATGCATCACTGGGGTGGAAAAGTGAAAGTAAATAAAAATATAATATTGGTTATTTGCATTGTAATTTTCTTTATTGTAGCTACATATTTTATAGAACCTACTGAAGGTAATGATTCACCAGGCGAATCAGATAATGTAACTAACATAGAAAATGAAAATGAAAAACTAAAGCAGGATATAGAACATTTAGAGGAATCTCTATTTGAAGCAGAAAAATATATATATGATTCCGAATTAGCAAGTGATTATCTACCATTTGCAGAAAAAGAAATCATTTATAAGGAAATTGAAGAGAGAAAGTACGTTATCCTTTACAAGAGTGAGGTAGGAGGTCAGATAGAAAATCACCTACTTGTAGTATCGGACAAACCCAATTTTAAAGCTTTCCTAACCGTTCCTTCATTAAACCCAACGAATGGAATTACGATGGATTATATTGGCGATGCTGAGTATAACTACTTTGGTGGAATTATTACGGATAAAGAGGTTAAAAAGGTACAAGTATTACAAAATGAAAAAGTGCATGAAGCTAACATTTTTAAAGTAGATGAAGATATCTATGGGTGGTACAGTATTTTTGAAAGAGACGATAAGGATAGACGTGATAAGTTGAGAATAGAAGCTCTTGATGAGAATGACGTAATATTATGGCAAGAATCCATTAGATAGAGATATAGAGAGATAATAATTTACTAACCCGCGCGCGCAATTACTTAGGAATCAAATGAAAATGATAAAACAGCTTAGTTCACATTGAACTGAGCTGTTTTATTTTAATTTCAAAAGTCACCATTCATATTATAAGTTTTCTCCACGGTAAGTGAACTACTTAGAGGTGAAATCCAAACTCTTTTTGATCGTATGTGAGAAGCTAGTTATCTTGTTCTGCTTTTCTGGAAGATATAATAACCTAAAGTCAGTACGCCATATAGTCCTTCTAAGTTTTGGCCTTTCGTTAGTGACCTTCCTTCTGCTGTGGTTGCTTTTATATCATCAGTTGCGCCAACGATGGAAGATGATAATTTCCTGGTCGCATTCCCTGCATCACCTATGATATGAAGAACTGGGCTTAACTGTCTAATTTGGTCATTTAGTTGATTCAATGTATCGTTTCCCGTTGTAAGCACCTCTTTTGTTTGTGTGCTCACATCCTCTACAGTTTGTGGTAACTTGTCGGTTGTTGTTTGCAAGCTGCTTAGTATGCCTGACAATTTAGTAAGTGGTTTTATAAGAAGAATAACGAGTGCAAAAAAGGCAACGCCTATAACGAGTACTCCAATTCCTAACCAATCCATTTTCCTGTCTCCTCTCGCTAGATATGTCGTTTATTTTATCATACCACTAGTTTGTTGAAATGAAACGTTATAAGTATTTCCTCAAAATTTAGTTATTATGTATAGACATAAACGGATAACCCGTCCCATAGAATAATGAAAGCATATTTATAAGGGGCGAGTATAATGAATCGTAGCATTAAATTTATCATATGGGCGGCAGGATTTCTTTTATTAATTTTTCTAATTCAGTTTCCAATTCAAGAAAGTGAAGAGGCCTCGGAGACTTCCACTCCATGGTCGTTACCGCTTTCTGGCAAAACGATCGTCATTGACCCAGGTCATGGAGGTGTTGATGGCGGTGCGGTTGGCAAAGATGAAACCTTAGAAAAGGATATTGCATTATCTATATCCAAAAAACTCCAGAGCTACTTACATCAGTCTGGTGCCCTTGTTTATTTGACAAGGGAAGAAGACGTGGATTTGGCCGCGGAGGATACAGAGGGGTACTCAAGAAGGAAAATGGAAGATATTCGTAACCGACTGCAGTTTATTCATGATCAAGAAGCGGATTTTTTCCTATCTTTACATTTAAATGCTCTCCCATCAGATAAATGGAGTGGTGCGCAAACTTTTTATTACCCTGAACAGGATGAAAGTAGACACTTAGCGCAAATGATTCAATCTGAAATTATTCGTAATCTGGAAAATACAGATCGTACTCCTTTAGCGAATAATGGGGTATACCTTTTAAAAAATGCTGAGATTCCAGGTGCTTTAGTTGAAGTTGGCTTTCTATCAAATGAGCAGGAACGTGAATTATTAAAACAGGATGAGTATCAGCAACGGATGTCTGCTAGTATTTATGAAGGTATTTTACGCTATGCTACCGAAGAAATGGAAGAATCGAATGAATGAAAACGTTCTAAATTCCTTGATTCAAATCACTTAGGTTCTATGTGATTTGTGTTATACTAGCAGTGGAAGAATAACTACAGCTAGAAAAGGGATGGTGAAATGAATGTTAACAAAAGAAGAAATCACACAACTCCTTAACACGGTTGAGGATCCGTTTTTACATACAACGTTTGAACAAACGGATGCTATCAAAAGCATCACCATTAAAGAAGAGAAAAAGCACGTTAGTTTAAAAATAGCAATTGGACAAACCAATACTGGTGAACAGATGCAACTGCAACAACAAATCGTAGGTATTTTAAAGAAAAATGGTGCGACAACGGTCGGATTACGCTTCGAACAATTACCAGATGACGTTATTCAAAAATACCAACCAGCTGTCGATGAGGAAAAAGAAAGCTCATTAATGGGTGGCGGATCATCACCACATTTTATTGCTATCGCAAGTGGCAAGGGAGGCGTTGGGAAATCAACGGTTACGGTTAACCTCGCGATGTCATTGATGCGCCTTGGTAAAAAAGTAGGCATTCTTGATGCGGATATATACGGATTTAGTATTCCGGATATGATGGGTGTCGAGGAACGCCCTCAGGTTCGCGGAAAAACGATCATTCCAGTTGAACGTTTTGGTGTAAAACTTATTTCCATGGGCTTCTTTGTTGAAGACAACTCACCAATCATCTGGCGAGGTCCTATGCTTGGTAAAATGCTGAACAATTTCTTCAAGGAAGTAGAGTGGGGGGATTTGGATTATCTCTTGCTTGATCTACCACCGGGTACAGGTGACATTGCAATGGACGTTCATGATTTATTACCATCGTGCAAAGAGTTACTTGTAACAACACCACATCCAACTGCAGCATTTGTAGCGGCGCGTGCCGGTCAAATGGCGTTGAAAACAGAGCATGAAATATTAGGTGTTGTTGAAAATATGGCCTATTACCAAAATAAAGCCGGAGAAAAAGAGTATGTATTTGGAAAAGGCGGCGGGCCGAAGCTAGCTGAAGCATTGAAAACAAAAGTGCTCGGCCACTTACCTTTGCAACAGCCATATGAAGAAGAGGACATTTTTGCCCCATCCATTTATCAGGAAGATCATCCAACGGGCCAAGAATATCATAAAATCGCATCAAAAGTTGTTGCAAAATTGGAAGCGTAGAATAGATTTAGAGGAGAGGGTGTCGCATGCGGCACCCTTTTATATTACTAACCCCCGTTTTCACCGCCACTTCCACCTCCATCTTCTCCGCCGTTTCCACTACTTTCGCCATTCCCTTCGCTTTCTTCTGAATCACCGCTACTACCACCTTGACCGCTTTCCTGCTCTTCAGCTGCTTTTAATAAGATTTCCTGTATTTTAGCTTGGAATGTCGGTGTTTCTAACGTTTGCTGGATTGTTTCTTCTAAATGAGAGCGAAATTCCTGACCTTTTAAAACACTTAGCATTTGTTCGTTTATCTCGGGATTTTGTAATAGTTCAAGCATTTGTTCCTGGTAATCAGAGTCATTCATTAATTTTTTCATTAGCTCCTGTTGTTCTTCTTCCATTGAGCTGGCGAAAGTTTCAACAAATGAGGGGTCCTCAAATAAGTTTTTCCACATCTCTGTTCCCTCTTCTGAAACGAGCTTCTCATTAATCGATTCCTTTACGACATCTGATTCAATAGCTAGTTCCTTCTTGATTTCATCATCAGAAATGATCTCTATAATCGCCTGCTTGCCATCATCTGTCTGTAATATGTCAACAACCATCTTCTTTGTTTCTTCATAATCTGCTTCATTTCCGGAGGAGTCTTCACCATTACAAGCACTTATGAACATGATGGAAATCCCTGCTATTATAAGTAAAATTATACGATTCACTAGGAAACCTCCTTCTTCGTTACCTTTAATATGAGTGACAAATTTATAAAATATTCACTTCGTTAAGGAAAAAAGTGCTCCTTCATGATAAAATACGTACGGAAGCACTTATGAAATTATAGCTTGATGTACATAGATGTAGATATACGTAGGGGGAAATAAGTCTTGAGTAGTCGTAAATTAGTGAATTTCTTTTTTAAAACATTATTTATTGGAGGATTAGCAGGGCTTCTTACAAGCTTTTTTGTAAAAGCTGAAGATTATAGCCAATTCTTAAATCCGTTTGATTTTATGGAATTAGTCGGTTTACTGATATTTTTCCTAGGGTTAGGGCTTGTTTTTGCAGTTGTCAGTCAAACTGGTTTTTTCGCACATTTATTCCTTAATCGATTAGGTTTGGGGCTGTTCCGTTCCTATTGGCCAACGATACAAATTTTATTGATAGCCTTTGTTGTTTTTGATTTAGTATACTTTCCTTACCGAGCGGCTGAAGGGGAAGTTTCTGTCCTGTGGTTTATGCTGATGTCTGCTGCGATTCTTGGTTATGGATTGCTCATTGCCTGGATTAAAGCAAAGGAAACAAAACGACGGGCGTTTATTCCTGCATTGTTTTTAATGGTTGTTATGACGACGATCGAATGGATCCCCGGAATGAGAACAGAAGGAACAGATTACGCATGGTTAATGATTATCCCGCTCCTGGCTTGTAATACCTATCAATTGCTTACACTGCACCGACTCCACAATAGTGATGCAAGTGAAGCAAACAAATCGAAAAAAGAAAAGCCTGCCAACGTATAATAAAAACCCCCTGATGCAGATGCATGAGGGGGTTTAACTTATTCGACTAGTTCAGGTTCAGCTTGCGTTTGATTGATTAGTTCTGATATGGATACAAACTGAAATTCTTTATTTTTCAATCCAGGCAAAATAGTGTTTAAAGCATTAGCGGTTTGCTTTGCGGAATCAGAAGCATGCATTAATAATATATCGCCATTTGTGGTTTCTTTCATAATATTATCGACAATTACGTCTGTTCCCGGGTTATTCCAATCATTAGAATTAACATTCCAATGGATGACCTCGAAATCCATCTCTTCCGCCAATTCAATGATTTCTGTATTGAAGTGACCATTAGGCGTTCGCAGTAAATTAACATCTTCGAAATTGAGCGTTTCAAACGCTTCTCTAGCCTGTATTAAATCTTGTCTTACTTCATCGATTTCCTGATCTAGATAACTCCTGTAACTATACCCTAGCATGCCAATCTCGTGTTCTCCTTCTGCTATACTTTCTACAATATCAGGATGCCGTTCCACCCATTCCCCACTTAAAAAAAAGGTAGCTTGTACTTGTTCTTCTTCCAATTGTTCTAGAATCTCAAATACTTTTTCCTCGCCCCAACTAATATTAAATGTTAAAGCGATGTTTGATTCATTGGCATTCCCTTTTGTTAAAGCAACAGGTTCATTCGTTGAAAAGACCGAAAGCCCACCGTCCCGTTCAAACCATACAAATGTAGCGGTAAACAAAGCAAATAATAGAACAACAAGCCATCGTTTCCACCTATCAAATTTCCAAACATAAAAATGATTCATAAGTTCGCCTCCTATAACAAGTTCTTTTATTTAGTCTATGAATATAAAGAATGAATAAGAACAAGCTAACGCTTAATTCGAAGGAAGCGACTGAGAGGAAGGTCTATCTGAAAAAAATAATAAATAGTTTGATGGGTTTGAAGGATTTTGATTAGGGGTAACCAAAAAATAATGGTACTACCGACAAAATTCGTCATTTTTTACGAATGAATGTATAAAGAGCTTTTGGGAAAAGACTAAACGGATTAGTTGAAGAAGGTTTGAGGTGAAAGTAAATGTTAGGCTTATTAGTTAATGATATGGAACAAAAAGAAATCGAGTATCTGTTGAAAAGAGAGTTAGAGGAACTACTTATGGATTTAGAAGATCATAGAATAGATCATTTGGTAAAGCGAGCAATGAGAGATAGGTATCAGGTTATATTTCAGTTGTTCCGCCGAGTAGCCAGTGAACAAGATTGCATTAAATACATGCCGAAAAGAAGCGAAAATCAACATTGAACTACGAGGGGGGGAAACCTATTGGAGATGATCTCTCTACATTGGTTTTCCCCATTTTCATGGATAAGTTCGGGTCCAGTTATAAAGAAGTTGTTCATTTTTTGCTATGCTATTTCTATATTAATTTTAAATTTCCTATTGATCTTGTTTTGTTATTATGCTATATTAATTTCTGTTGTCATTTACGAAACATAGAAACAAAACGGTTCGCCAAAGAAAAAATATTTTGTTCAATCTATTGACAATTAAACGTGAACATGATAAATTGAATTTCGTCGCAAAAAACGACAAACGAAAAATTGATCCTTGAAAACTGAACAAAACAACCAGTATGTCAAGAAGAACAGGTTACTGTTTTTCACATGTCAGAAGAGGTAAGTGAATGTCTGGATTATATGAATTCGACAAAAACAAATTTCTTTTGCACATGAAAGGAAGAAAGCTAAGACAATTGATGAGATTGACGGTGTCGATCTTATTCAAACTTTTTTGGAGAGTTTGATCTTGGCTCAGGACGAACGCTGGCGGCGTGCCTAATACATGCAAGTCGAGCGCGTGAAGCAGATGGAATCCTTCGGGAGGAAATCTGTGGATCGAGCGGCGGACGGGTGAGTAACACGTGGGCAACCTACCTGTAAGATTGGGATAACTCGCGGAAACGCGAGCTAATACCGAATGACACTTTTTATCTCCTGATGAGAAGTTAAAAGGCGGCTTTTAGCTGTCACTTACAGATGGGCCCGCGGCGCATTAGTTAGTTGGTGAGGTAAAGGCTCACCAAGGCGACGATGCGTAGCCGACCTGAGAGGGTGATCGGCCACACTGGGACTGAGACACGGCCCAGACTCCTACGGGAGGCAGCAGTAGGGAATCATCCGCAATGGACGAAAGTCTGACGGTGCAACGCCGCGTGAGTGATGAAGGTTCTCGGATCGTAAAACTCTGTTGTTAGGGAAGAACAAGTACCGTTTGAATAAGGCGGTACCTTGACGGTACCTAACCAGAAAGCCCCGGCTAACTACGTGCCAGCAGCCGCGGTAATACGTAGGGGGCAAGCGTTGTCCGGAATTATTGGGCGTAAAGCGCTCGCAGGCGGTCTTTTAAGTCTGATGTGAAATCTTGCGGCTTAACCGTGAGCGGTCATTGGAAACTGGAGGACTTGAGTACAGAAGAGGAGAGTGGAATTCCACGTGTAGCGGTGAAATGCGTAGAGATGTGGAGGAACACCAGTGGCGAAGGCGACTCTCTGGTCTGTAACTGACGCTGAGGAGCGAAAGCGTGGGGAGCGAACAGGATTAGATACCCTGGTAGTCCACGCCGTAAACGATGAGTGCTAGGTGTTAGGGGGTTTCCGCCCCTTAGTGCTGAAGTTAACGCATTAAGCACTCCGCCTGGGGAGTACGGCCGCAAGGCTGAAACTCAAAAGAATTGACGGGGGCCCGCACAAGCGGTGGAGCATGTGGTTTAATTCGAAGCAACGCGAAGAACCTTACCAGGTCTTGACATCCTCTGCAACCGGTAGAGATACCGGGTTCCCTTCGGGGACAGAGTGACAGGTGGTGCATGGTTGTCGTCAGCTCGTGTCGTGAGATGTTGGGTTAAGTCCCGTAACGAGCGCAACCCTTAATCTTAGTTGCCAGCATTAAGTTGGGCACTCTAAGGTGACTGCCGGTGACAAACCGGAGGAAGGTGGGGATGACGTCAAATCATCATGCCCCTTATGACCTGGGCTACACACGTGCTACAATGGATGGAACAAAGGGCAGCGAAGCCGCAAGGTGTAGCAAATCCCATAAAACCATTCTCAGTTCGGATTGCAGGCTGCAACTCGCCTGCATGAAGCCGGAATCGCTAGTAATCGCGGATCAGCATGCCGCGGTGAATACGTTCCCGGGCCTTGTACACACCGCCCGTCACACCACGAGAGTTAGCAACACCCGAAGTCGGTGAGGTAACACGTTTACGTGAGCCAGCCGCCGAAGGTGGGGCCAATGATTGGGGTGAAGTCGTAACAAGGTAGCCGTATCGGAAGGTGCGGCTGGATCACCTCCTTTCTAAGGATAAATAGAAGGAACGCTTCAGAGACACCCTAACGGGTTCTCTGAGGTCAGGGGCATACATGGTTGTTTGGTTCAGTTTTGAGGGATTAATTTCTCTTGCTATATTAAGATAGATGGGCCTGTAGCTCAGTTGGTTAGAGCGCACGCCTGATAAGCGTGAGGTCGGTGGTTCGAGTCCACCCAGGCCCACCATCTACATGAATGAATACGGGGCCTTAGCTCAGATGGGAGAGCGCCTGCCTTGCACGCAGGAGGTCAGCGGTTCGATCCCGCTAGGCTCCATTTGTACCTTGAAAACTAAATAAGAGTAATCAACGACATCAAATTAAATTGTACGTTCTTTTGAATGAAAACAAGTAACTTAGTTAAGTGAAGAAGAGCGCACGGTGGATGCCTTGGTACGAGGAGCCGAAGAAGGACGGGACTAACGCCGATATGTCTCGGGGAGTTGTAAGTAAACATTGATCCGAGAATTTCCGAATGGGGGAACCCACTGTTCGTAATGGAACAGGACATTTATCTGAATACATAGGATAAATGAGGCAGACCCGGGGAACTGAAACATCTCATTACCCGGAGGAAGAGAAAGCAAATGCGATTTCCCAAGTAGCGGCGAGCGAAACGGAAACAGCCCAAACCAAAGAGCTTGCTCTTTGGGGTTGTAGGACATTCCATTGGAGTTACAAAGAAATGCGTTAGACGAATCGATCTGGAACGATCAGCCATAGAAGGTAAGAGCCCTGTAGTCGAAAAGGCATTTCCTCCGGAGTGTATCCTGAGTACGGCGGAACACGAGAAATTCCGTCGGAATCTGGGAGGACCATCTCCTAAGGCTAAATACTTCCTCGTGACCGATAGTGAACCAGTACCGTGAGGGAAAGGTGAAAAGCACCCCGGAAGGGGAGTGAAATAGAACCTGAAACCGTGCGCTTACAAGTAGTCGAAGCCCGTTAATGGGTGACGGCGTACCTTTTGTAGAATGGACCGGCGAGTTACGATTACATGCAAGGTTAAGTGGAAGACACGGAGCCGCAGCGAAAGCGAGTCTGAACAGGGCGTCTCTAGTATGTGGTCGTAGACCCGAAACCGTGTGATCTACCCATGTCCAGGGTGAAAGTCAGGTAACACTGACCGGAGGCCCGAACCCACGTATGTTGAAAAATGCGGGGATGAGGTGTGGGTAGGGGTGAAATGCCAATCGAACACGGAGATAGCTGGTTCTCTCCGAAATAGCTTTAGGGCTAGCCTCAAGGTTGATTGTACTGGAGGTAGAGCACTGATTGGACGAGGGGCCCTCACCGGGTTACCGAATTCAGTCAAACTCCGAATGCCAGCTACTTTGCCTTGGGAGTCAGACTATGGGTGATAAGGTTCATAGTCGAGAGGGAAACAGCCCAGACCGCCAGCTAAGGTCCCAAAGTATACGTTAAGTGGAAAAGGATGTGGAGTTGCCCAGACAACCAGGATGTTGGCTTAGAAGCAGCCATCATTTAAAGAGTGCGTAATAGCTCACTGGTCGAGTGACTCTGCGCCGAAAATGTACCGGGGCTAAACGTATCACCGAAGCTGCGGATTGTTCTATCGAACAATGGTAGGAGAGCGTTCCAAGTGCTGTGAAGTCAGACCGTGAGGACTGGTGGAGCGCTTGGAAGTGAGAATGCCGGTATGAGTAGCGAAAAAAGAGTGAGAATCTCTTTCACCGAAAGCCTAAGGTTTCCTGAGGAAGGCTCGTCCTCTCAGGGTTAGTCGGGACCTAAGCCGAGGCCGAAAGGCGTAGGCGATGGACAACAGGTAGATATTCCTGTACCACCTCGTGACTGTTTGAGCGATGGGGGGACGCAGTAGGATAAGGAATGCGCACAGATGGAATAGTGCGCCCAAGCAGTGAGAAAGTCGAATAGGCAAATCCGTTCGGCAATTTCAAGCTGTGATGGGGAGGGAAATTGAGTACCGAAGTTCCCGATTTCACACTGCCAAGAAAATCCTCTAGTGAGGTCACAGGTGCCCGTACCGCAAACCGACACAGGTAGGCGAGGAGAGAATCCTAAGGTGAGCGGGAGAACTCTCGTTAAGGAACTCGGCAAAATGACCCCGTAACTTCGGGAGAAGGGGTGCTCACTCGTGAGTGAGCCGCAGTGAATAGGCCCAAGCGACTGTTTATCAAAAACACAGGTCTTTGCGAAGCCGAAAGGCGAAGTATAAGGGCTGACACCTGCCCGGTGCTGGAAGGTTAAGGGGAAGCGTTAGCTTTCGAGCGAAGCGCAGAACCGAAGCCCCAGTAAACGGCGGCCGTAACTATAACGGTCCTAAGGTAGCGAAATTCCTTGTCGGGTAAGTTCCGACCCGCACGAAAGGTGCAACGACTTGGGCACTGTCTCAACGAGAGACCCGGTGAAATTATACGATGTGTGAAGATGCACATTACCCGCGACAGGACGGAAAGACCCCGTGGAGCTTTACTGTAGCCTGATATTGAATGTTGGTATAGCTTGTACAGGATAGGTGGGAGCCTTGGAAACGTGAGCGCTAGCTTACGTGGAGGCATCCGTGGGATACCACCCTGGCTGTACGAACCTTCTAACCCAGGACCGTAATCCGGTTCGGAGACAGTTTCAGGCGGGCAGTTTGACTGGGGCGGTCGCCTCCTAAAAAGTAACGGAGGCGCCCAAAGGTTCCCTCAGAATGGTTGGAAATCATTCGTAGCGTGTAAAGGCACAAGGGAGCTTGACTGCGAGACCTACAAGTCGAGCAGGGACGAAAGTCGGGCTTAGTGATCCGGTGGTACCGCATGGAAGGGCCATCGCTCAACGGATAAAAGCTACCCCGGGGATAACAGGCTTATCTCCCCCAAGAGTTCACATCGACGGGGAGGTTTGGCACCTCGATGTCGGCTCATCGCATCCTGGGGCTGTAGTCGGTCCCAAGGGTTGGGCTGTTCGCCCATTAAAGCGGTACGCGAGCTGGGTTCAGAACGTCGTGAGACAGTTCGGTCCCTATCCGTCGTGGGCGTTGGAAGTTTGAGAGGAGCTGTCCTTAGTACGAGAGGACCGGGATGGACATACCGCTGGTGTACCAGTTGTTCCGCCAGGAGCATGGCTGGGTAGCTACGTATGGCAAGGATAAGTGCTGAAAGCATCTAAGCATGAAGCCCCCCTCAAGATGATACTTCCCATCACTTTAAGTGAGTAAGATCCCTCAGAGACGATGAGGTAGATAGGTTCGAGGTGGAAGCGTGGCGACACGTGCAGCTGACGAATACTAATCGATCGAGGACTTAACTAATTTCTTATTTGATCGGCGTTGATGATACTCTTATTTAGTTTTTAGGGTATAAATGGACAAAAACCCTTGCATTTTAGACAAAAAATGCATATAATAAAACTTGTCCTTATCATAAGGAAGTTCTGTTGATATGTTCACATCCAGTGAATAACACAGAATGACATCAGGTCTGGTGGTAATAGCGGAGAGGTCACACCTGTTCCCATGCCGAACACAGAAGTTAAGCTCTCCAGCGCTGATGGTAGTTGGGGCTTTGCCCCTGCAAGAGTAGGACGTCGCCAGGCTAATATTAACACACTATTTTATTGCATAAAATAGTGTGTTAATGTACATAATAATGCTATTGGGTTATTTTATAGTAGTTTGACTCAAGACGATAAGGTAGAGAAGCAAGTCCTATAATGAAATACGTATTGAATTATTCCACAGTAGCTCAGTGGTAGAGCTATCGGCTGTTAACCGATCGGTCGTAGGTTCGAATCCTACCTGTGGAGCCATTTTTGAAATTACAGCTAGCTTGCTCTTTATTGAGGAAGCATATTTTTATGGAAGAAACTTAAGTTACATACATAGAGTACTTCTTTGGATAAAAAATGTTAAGATTTTATGTGTTGACCGCTTGCAATTTGTTTCAGACCCCTTTATAATGATATCTGTTCGCTTCATAATAAAGCTTTTTTAAAATATGCTTCCATAGCTCAGCAGGTAGAGCACCACCATGGTAAGGTGGGGGTGAAACTTGTTCAGTAAAAGCTTGGAAGGTCAGTATTTAGGGAGCTACTTGGTAAAGGGGTCAGTAACACACCCAAAGCCATAAATTATAACAACTTTACATACAAGGCTGAACTAGCCACTTTCCTTTTGGAGTGAGAACTCTATGAGGAAGGTGGCTTTTTTTAATGTTATTAAGATTTGCTTACAAAGAATTTTACTCAGACAAAGAACTGGAAGGGCTCAGAAAGAGAACGCTGGAAGGTTATACAATGTTTTTTGATATGTTTCTGGATTGGTGCGACCAGAGAGAGCTAAAACATATTGAGGAGGTCACTCCAAGAGTGGTCAAAGGTTTTCTTTCTTATTGCAAGACCGAGAGAGGAAATAACCCCACGAGTTTAAACACAAAGCTAAAATATTTCAGGACCTTTTTCAGCTTCTTAGTTGCTGAGGGGTTGCTTGATAGTAACCCTACAAAGACAATAAAGACAGCAAAAGAGGATATTTCTATACAAAGCTTCTCAGATAGTGAAATAAACCAAATACTTTCCCACCTCAGGAGGAATAAGAGGAAGGAAAATGACTTTCACGCTGTAAGAAATTACTCTATTTTTGTCACTCTATTGGGGACTGGCGTGAGAATTGGTGAGCTGGTTAACCTTAAGTGGTCTGATATTCATTTTAAAGAGGGATATATAACGGTGTTTGGTAAGACCAGAAGGCAAGAAGCAATCCCAATGATCGAGAAGGTAGCCAATGAGCTGGGCTTTTGGAAAAGCTATTGTGAAAGCTCTTTTGATAATCTTAACCCTTATATATTTGTTAATCGACAAAATAAGACAATTACAGTAAACGCTATCAAGTGTTTTTTCAAGCGACTCTCAGCAATTATGGAGATGAAAGGTGTCAGAGTTTCAGCTCATACATTGCGCCATACGTTTGCTAGGAAGTTTATTGAGAATGGTGGAGACGTTTCTGTACTCTCAAGGATTCTCAGACACCAAAACTTACAAACAACTTCAAGGTATTTAAAATTCTTCTCTAACAAGCTGGCTGAGGATAATGACAAGTATAACGCTTTAAGGGATATCAGCTTATGAAGGAGTTATTAATAGGGAGGTTGTTTTATGAAGCATATTAGTGATGGCTGGATAAAATTAATAGTTGAAGCTAAACAGCTGGGACTTACACACTCAGAAGTTAGGGAGATACTTCAAAAGGGAGCTGGCTCAAATGCTAAAGATTAGTAATTCATATGAGTTGCACAAGCTCAGGGAGCAAAAGAAAGTTCTTAAATACTTAATAAAACAAGACACCAGCGAGAAAGATAAAAAGATACACCAAAGAACACTGAAAGAAGTAGAGGAAAAGCTTGAGCAAGTAACAAATAATATAAGGACATGCGAATAAGCAAAATAAAGGAGCTCCCCTTCACAGTTTGGCGACTGAGGGAAGCTCCAGAAACTAATACTAGAGGGGTTTACACGGAAACCCCTCCAAAGCTCATTATAAGGGCTATGGGGGTTTTTTTCAAGTGTACTCCCTCCAATCACTGGAGGAGAAACCAATGGAGGAGTTAAGAGGGCTAGAGACCTTTGAGACGGTTCAAGAAATGGATAACGCTACAAATGAAGCCTTGACATATTTTGACCTTAAGACAAGTGAGAGAGATATACTTTTGAAGCTATCTCAATACTCTTGTAAATTTGTAGGGGTCAGCTATATGAAAGTGAGGAAACTGGCTCAAGAGGTGAAGCTATCAGAGCGCACTGTTAAACGTGCTCTCAAGCGATTGAGTGAGCTTGGTATCATTACAAGGGTAAAGCAATTAAGACCTGTGAGAGGTGGCTGGGGTGCTTCCATAACTGTGATTAACCCCTCTCATTGTCATATCGAGCTGGCACCACGCCCAGAGGAGGAAACTCCAGAGGGGACAAGCTCTAAAGGTGCCAGCTCAAGAAATGAAACTATTTATTTTAAAGCTATCAAGATCATTAAAGAATTACGACAGCCAGAGGGTTTTACTCTTGATTACAGCTATTTAGAAGCTTATGGAGTGCCAGCTCATTTCATTGGTACAGTAAAGCCATTCATAAACCCAGAGGAAGCTTTTTCATTATGGGGAAAAGTACAAGCTTGCTGGAAGAGATATGCTCCAGATGTTACAGATATTCTTGAGCCAGCTATCCAAGCGTTTAAAGCTAGTGTTACAGCTTATAAGTTTAAGCGCATTAAGAGAAGCTTTGGAGCGTACTTCTGGGGGACGCTCAGAGGTGTCTTTACGGTGGAACAAAGAAAGCAATTATCTGCAAGTAACCTATTAGGTTGGAATTGGTTAACAGGGGACTGAGGTCTTGTGTATCTATTCTTTTGGCATATTTGCTATAATCATAGCAAAGGAAATTATAGGGGGGAATTACTTTTTGAACCTACCAATTAAACAGCATATTATACCTAAAACGTATTTAAAACAATTTACTTCAGATGATAAAAATATATGGCTGTTTCAGAAGGATACAAAGCACTTCAGAGAGCAAAGTATTAATAAAGTTCCGATAATAAAGGACTTCTATACTGTTACTGATGAAGAAAATGATGGCAAGAAACTTTATGATTTTGAATACTTTCTGGCAAACGATATAGAGCCACTTTATCAGCTTTATATCGAACAGTTACAACGAGGAAAACTGTTGAGCGAATTAGAGAAAAATCATTTTGCTTTTTTTGTGTCATCCCAAAAGTTAAGGTCAGTAAGCATGAAGGATAAAATAATAAAAGAAATTGAAAGAGCTTTTAAGTATGGTGAAGCTGGTGAGTGGTTTGATAAAACTTCAATTGAACAGTTTACCCAACATTTTTATGAGGATGGAAAGGAAATTACATACGAGGAGTTTCTCGAAAAGTCTGAGGGAAATTTGGATGAGATTCCATTGGATATTAGTAAAGATTGTTTTGTTCAATTCTTACCTGAGAAAATGAAGGATTTTGCTGAAACGCTAGCTTCTCAGAATTGGAGCTATCTCAGAGCACCTAAAGGTAGATGCTTTATTACTTCTGACAATCCAGTTATTTTAGATAATGAGATTGGTGATTCTACTTTTCCCTTTAAAGGTGGTATTTTCCCGTTAACTACACAGTTAGCACTCAATATTAATTCTTTAGAAGAAAAATTTAGGGTAGTAGGTGCTAAGGAGTTAAGAAAAATTAATCAGCAAATAATAAGAAATTTTGATAGATTTGTATTCTCCCATAATGAAGGTATTCTAAGAAGTAATATTAAGAAGAACTCACGTTTAATGGAGGTGACTAAATATGTCTGAAAAGGTTGTACTTACTTGCCCACACTGTGGAAATAAAACCCTTATGAAAACACTTAATAGTTATGTGAAAGGAACAGAAACCCCTATGGGTTATGATGAATTATTTCAAGCAACAGATACTTTTGAGGTATTTGAGTGCCCTGTCTGTGAGGGCTTCCACTTGTTTCATACTCACATGAACTCTGAAGATTATCACCATTACCCAGCAGATTATGACCCTTATGAAGATGGTGAGGTTTTATACCCTGCCTCTGAAAAGGTAAAATTAAATGGATTGCCTTCTAGTATTAAAAGTGCTTATGAGTCAGCTTTAAAGGTGCAAAACATTGATGATACTGTTTGTACAATTGCTTTAAGAAGAACGCTTGAAATGGTATGCAAGGATAAAGGGGCTGTTAGGGGTTCGCTTTATGACAAGCTTAATGAGTTGCAAGAACAGGGGATTTTGCCCCCATTGATGGGAGACATTTCAAAGGTAATAAAGGATTTTGGGAATATGGCTGCTCATGGTGACCCAGTTACATTCAATAAGTATATGGTAGAAAGTATGTTTAGGTTTACCAACAAAATACTCGAATATATATATATATTCTCCCCAAAGAAATGAAGAGTGCAAGGCAAGAAATAGAGTTGCTAACTGGTAAAGGTAGTCACACTCCACCTTCCAAAAAATAACTAAAAAGAGACCTTTGAACTGGGTCTCTCTAACTGTTTATCATTAAATTTGAGTGTATATTATTGAAATAGTTTTTCTATCCAAATAACAATATCTTTCCAAAATGAGAATAACATGATAAACCCTACAAGTAACCCAGTGATAATGGAGATAATTATAGGGTGTCTAGTTGCAAAGTTTCCCTTTGGAGGTTGACTATTATTGTTTCCAATTACTGAGTTTTTTATCTTATTTTTATCCCCGATTTTAATACTCATCATTACTCACCACGATTTCCAACCTCACTAGACTTTATGTTGTTATTGTCTCCAATTTCAATAGATTGGTCATAAATAATATTAATAATGTTTTGCTCAATATTTTCAGTGTTAGTTTCCTCAGAGAAAACATCAAGAGAATCTAAATTTCCATAGTCTTTTTCTATCGTTAAAATAATACTGGTTAGTTTACTTTTTATGTTTGCTAATATGCTATAAACTTGGTTTATGTTAACTTTATAACTCATTTTTAGAATCTCAATTTCTTGTGTGAGAATGCTTTTATAATACACAGTTGGTACGATATTTTCAATTGTACTCTTGGTTTCTAATAAATTTGTTATTCCCAACAAACTATCTGTTAGATATATTTTTCGGATATTTTCATTTACAGAAAACTCGACAGAGCTGACAGGAATCACACAATCTTTATATGTGTGTATTACATAATTACTTGAATAATTATAATCTCCATATGGTTGACCTGTAAGAATTCTATATCGTGGTACGTCTTCCTCTTTTTCATATCCCTCAATTTCACTATCAATCCATTTATTAATTTCAGTGTTATTTAAATCGAATAAAATAACCTTCATTCTCATAAGTACACTCTCAATGTTATTATCACTATTTACTAAGTCAATTAATATTTGACTCCTAGCCATACTTTTCCCCTCCATATTCTCTCTCTATTATAATTCAACAAATCTTATGTTATCCTCTTTATTATATATTAAAAGACCAAACGCCACACTCATTAGAATTACTGTAAGTAATTATCCCATCAATCAAGCACAATAAGAAATGAGGTGTAAGCCCTTGAGCTGGCTTAACCTGGCATATGCTTATAATGAGTGCTAGGGTGGTATTTAATCGAGCAGGCTAATGAGCACGCTATAAAGTACACTCTGAGGGCTTATGTGAGTCCAAGAATGTTAACCCAGTATGTAAGTAAAAAAAGAAGGTAAATAAAAAGGGTGTAATTTGTGAGCTGGTGCTTGTTTGATTGAGCTTGTAAGGGAACTCACTGGGAGAGTTATGAGCTGGAACGGATAAGGGACACTCACCAGAGAGCTCTCCAGCGTACTATTAGAGGGCTCTAATGGTTTAACTTGATGGGGTGGCTGTTGGTTTACTCCCTAGCATACTAACGGTAAAACCTCCACCCCGACAGACTCCCTTTTGAGTAATAAATACTTTGAACAATGTGTAAAGGTATATTACTTTACACTTATAACGCCATACACCCCAACAGTTTTACTCTGTAAAGTTAAATAGCTTGACACTTATAAGGGCACTCGCCAGACCCCTAAGAGGACACCAATAAGCCACCTCACCAGAAATTTATATAACTCTGATAAGCCACTCACTGAGTAAGCTCTTAAGAGACCACTTTTCTCATACTTTCCACCCTCTGGAGACCACTTCCCAGCACTCAATGGAGAGTAAGCCTTGATTTAGAGCCATTTAGTAAACCACTTTCTTCATAGGGAAGGGGTCTATTGATAAGCTAGCTCATAAGTGCGATTGATAAGACCGACTTACAACCACCTCATGGCATGAGTAACTCCTCGAAAGTGAAACTAATTAAGCATACCTCTAGGAGTACATATGAGCACGATCAAGAGCTTATACCTTACTGCTAATGTATTTGTGTGGTAAATCGTAAGTATCACTGTGAGAGCCCTCTATGGGCTTATTGTGGTATCCACCTCATTTCTTTATATGCTTGACTGAGGAGATACACCTCATAGAAAGCCATATAAAACACGCTGAGAGCTTTCCTTATCAGTCGAATATTAGAGGACTCACCAGAGAGTTCCCTCCTTTGGAGGTCTATGAGCCAACTCATAAGATACTAGAGAACTCATAACAGACAATAGCCATAGAAGTTCATATAAGCCACTCTTGATAGTTTACCTCTCCATCTTAATGTTATAAGCCCTTACTGATACAGCCAGCTCATAAGATACAAGAGGGAACAGCCAAGGAGTAAGCTGATAAGTCACCATGAGGAAACACCAGACAGCACACCACTAGAGCTCATAGAAGGGGGCTGGTGAGGTGCTGTCTGGTTGTTCTTTGTGGCTTGTATTGCATGATAAGGAAACGCTTGAGAGGGCTCTAAGGAACTGGCTCAAAGGCTGGAGAGAGTGGGAGCTAATGGGAACAACTCAAGAATTATAAGGGGTGGGGGGGGAGCTCACACACACACTTAGACATTTACAGAAAACATGAGGGGGAATAATTTTTTTATTAAATATTTTGGTTAAATTAATTACTCTCTGGAGAGTATTCTCTTGAGTACGCTGGAGAGCCCTATAATTAAGCCAACTCATAGCCACCCAGAGAACTCACTGGAGAGTTTAAACCGCATAACACCAGCGAATAGTTAACACCTCACAGCTCCCCTAGTGAGTGCACTCAAAAGCTCCACTTCATAGTGCACAAAAGAAACCAGCTCAAGGATAAAACTATATTTTATTTATTAAAAATAGAAGTTTACTATTGAGAGTGTAAAATATTTTTATTTGTTGTTATACCAGTAGTTTAACTGTATCATTAATGCTTTTTTATGCTATTTCACTACACACTTTCTTAGTATTGTTAAGTGATTAACGCTTTAACAGTACACTGATGAGTTAAACTAAAGAATTGAGCTACATAAAAGATATAAATAATAAAAAGAAAGTAACTAAAGAGAATAACCAAAGAGTTAAAAAATAGTAGTACCACCTCAATATAAAGATATATAAAACATAACTACCACTAAAGAAGTAACTAAAGAATTAAACTAATAGCGACATAAATAATTATTAATAGCATTATATGAGGTGGACAATAAGAGTTAAGCCAATAGCTCCCCCCTCAAGTGCTCCCACTAGCAACCCCTTGAGCCAGTTTTACAATAGTGTAATAAGACTCAAGTGAGACAGTAGGTGTCAAACCCTTGGGGCTCTAAGCGTTAACCCCCTTTTATTCAAGTGCATATTTGATACTGGGAAGGCTCATCAAGTGCATATTTGATACTGGGATAGCTCCCCCTCAAGTGCTTTCACTAATAACCCTATGAGCTTGGCGTTTTTGTCGTAGACAAGAACAAGATAATCATTTTACCTTAAAAGCAGGATAAAGCCAGTCATGACAAGGGTTTAACCTGCTTTTAATACCCTCGGTTTCAAAGTCAATATTTATAACTGGTGGGGGTACTATTCGATACATACCCAGCCATAATTATAAAAGTTGCACGCCATTAAAGTCCCCTATGAGCCAGCAACCCATTAGAAGCATTTAAAGAGTCCTCTCAGCGTTTTTAATCCTTCAAGGTAAAACTCCCTTGCTATAACCCAAAGACACTCATGATCCCCACTCTGAGCTTCATAATATAACTTTCCCCATGAAAAGGGTATGAATTTTTACATATAGCTGAAAGCCAAAAGAGCCAACCCACTAAACACTTGGCTGATAATGTTTAGTAGAGGGACAAAAAGTAAGACAACTAGAATAAAAGGGAGATAGAAAAATAAAATTAAAATTGTTAAATACTTAGAGCCCCAAGGGTTACAGCGTTTTAACTACCCCTGAAATAGCCAAAATGAGCGTTTTTAGTACACGCTTTCCTAATAATGTTTAGTAGAGGGACAAATAAAAGGAAAATAATCAGCACTTGTTTTATAGCAACTCCCTATTTCTCTAGGTTTTCTCTTATCCTGTTTATTACCTTTATAGCCCCAAGCCAGCTATCAAAATAATGGCTCTAATAAATCATGCTTCTCTCTCCTAAGTTTGAAGCTAAGTGATTGAGCTTGCCACGACCTCCAAGGGAGCGAGCGAGCCAACTAACTCACCTAATAATCATTTCTTCCGTTATATTTTATTTTGATGTAAGAATATCTCCCTTGAGCTAGCTTAACAGCTGGCTACTTTATTGGGGGTTAGATAACAAAATTAAACAACTAATAAGGAGGTTAAAACCCATGTATATGTTAAGAAACAACCTACACAGCTTGTTAGACTCCAAAGGGGTATCTCAGTACCAACTAGCTGATAAATTAAACGTAAGCCCCCCCGCGATAAGCAGACTAGTTAACGCTAGGGGAATGAGCCCCCAATGGATTGAGAGAATTTCTAATGAACTACAAGTGGAGGATATAAGCAAAATAGTAAGCATTGTAAAAGTAAAGTAATGAGAAGACAACTTGCAAAGCTCCTCTGAGGAGCAGGAGGAAGGGAAATGAATGAGGGGTTTTACGATTTAACAGTCAGAGAGATAACTGAGCAAGGTGGAACAGTAATAACACCAGTAGAAGTTGAAAGAAGGCAAGCTTACAAGAAAAGAAACAAGCTTATTGATTCAGATAAAAGGTATTTCACACAAATAAATGATAAGGGGTGCTCAATGGTGGTAAATACATTGACTTTAACTCAAGCTGGGACGCTTCTTAGTATGTTTGCTTATATGGAGGAGGGCTCAAGTGGCTATCTATATTTTAATAGCAAGCGATTGAGTTTAAAAGATTTCTCTAAGCTAATTAACAAGGGATACGATAGCACTAAAAGAAACGTTACTGAGTTGGTAAACCTTGGATATATTACAGCTCATAAGAGTGGAAAAACGACCCACTACTCAATTAATACACAACTGGCAACAAGAGGAAAAGCGACTGGAGAGGGCTTCTTTTCGAGGGTGTTTATTGTTCAACTAAGAGAGGTCATAAGAAAGGGCAAGCTTCAAGAGCTGGGATTATTCATGAATTTACTCCCACACTTTAACACTAGAGCTTATGTGGTATGTAACAACCCCCATGAGTTGGAGCTTAATGATATTGAGCTATTGAATAGAGAGCGAATAGCTGAAATTACTGGCTTAAGCTTACCAACTGTAAAAAGACTTATTCCAAGTATGATGAGAAATGGCTTATTGACTGGTGTAAAGACTTGGAGAACAGCTATTATTTTACACCCTAAGTTAGTGAGCAGACAACTGAAAAAGGTAACTCTTGAGGACGTAACTGACATTATAGAGAATGAGTTAAACAAAAAGCGTGACTGGTAACAAAAGAGCTTGAAATAAGTTACTGAAAAGGAAACACTGAGGGGAACAAAAGGCTCTCAGAAGGCAAAAGGGAGAGTGAAATAAATTATGAAATACGAAGTTAAAGAAACAAGAGTAAAGCAATTCGAGTTATTAAAAAATGGTGTGGTTATACAGAAAGAGTGTCGTACTTGCAGAGAGTTAAAACTAATTGAGGGCTTTCCAAAATATTCAGTTGGAACAACTAGACCAGATTGTAAAGAGTGCTGGAAGGAGAAACAAAAGCAATATATGGACTCAATTAAGGATAGAAGGAAGGTTTACAAAAATAGGGAAAGAGCAGTTAAACTCAACGCTCCAGATAACTATTCTCTTAAGGACTATGAGGAACTTAAAGAGGTCTCTGGTGGGTATTGCATGATAAGCAAAGAAAAGGTTGATAACCTACAAGTTGACCACTTCATTCCACTGTCAAATAAATTTGGATTAGGAAGCATTAAAGGAAACTTGATTTTAGTTTCTGAGGAGGTAAACCGATCAAAAGGGGATATGGGCTTATTAGAGTTTATGTATAGTGAACGCTCAAGGGGGCTTATTGATTTTGACCAGCTCAAAGATACACTTAATTATTTAGCTCAAGCCAATGGAATGGAGTTAAATGATTATATTCAATTAGTGCAAGGAATTGATGAAATGAACAAAGCTTCCAAGAAATAACTGGTGATAAAAACCAAAATGAAACACGCTTGCTCTTAACTGAGGAAGCTTATTTGAGTTACAAAAAAACTAATGGAGAGTGATTATAAAATGGGACTATTTACAAGAGAAAACGAACGCACAAAATTAATGCAAGAGAGAGACGCACTTCAAAAGGAAGACCAGAGCTTACAAACTAAAGCAACCAAAATTAATAACGCTATTCAAATGGCTGAGACAGAAGCCATGCTGGAAGGTACAAAGACAGCTGAAAGCAAAGTTAGTAAGTTTAAAAAGGGACTCCAGCAGACCCAAAAGGAACAACAAGAGCTTACAAAGAAAGCTGAAAAGATAGGGGAAAAGCTTGGAGCTCTTAACGCTGAAAAGAATAAGGAAGAACTTGAGGAGATTGCTAATAGTGATATAGACAGCTATAGGGAATTTAAGATAGCCAATGAGCTAGAAAAGAAGCTCGATTACTTTGTTAGATATGAGCTCCCAGAGATTGCTCCAGCAAGTAACTCGGCAGAAGGATATAAACCAAAAGGGTTACTTTACAAAGCAGGGGTTGAAGCTGGTTACTTTTCGCCCACAGACCCAGCAGAAAAGCCATTAAAAGAGCTATGGGAAACCAAAAAAGTGCAAGCTGACAAGGAAGCTCTTAAGAAGGTTGAGCAAGTAATGGAACAGCTAAGAAAAATTACAGAATAATAACAGCCGGGGGGGAGCTTGACTCCCCTTGAAATAAATTAAAACTTGGGAGGGAGGAGCATTGAAACTAGGGAGAGAGAAGCCACTTATAAGCATTGAGGAACAACGTGAATGGCTAGAGCATGAGAGCCAATTCAGAAGGAGCATGATGGAGCTCACGCTGAGACAAATAGAAATAGATTGCAAGCTCAATAGTTGCAGTAACAAGAAAGAAGCAAAGTAAGGGGGCTCTTGGAGCTGGCTGGATTCTTGCAAAAGACCAGAAAGCCAGCTCAGAGGTCTTTTTATTATGGAGGTGCTGAGGTGAGCAATATAAAAACTAATTATAAGGACTTATTAAGCACTTATGATACAGCTTCAAAGCATTATGAGGAGACTGGCTCAATGAGACTATTAAAGCACACTCTGGAGAACTTGGAGAGCTTTGAGAGGTCTTTTATAGAGTGTTATTCACTAGGGAAGCTCATGGAGTTACAAAGTGAGCTCAGTGCTCAAGAAATGGTAATAGTTTAATTAAAAATGGAGGTGGAGAGATTATGGCAATAACAAAAGCAGAAGGCAAGAGACTAGACCAATTAATAAGCAAGGCTCTGGATAGTATGGAGTCTTTGAGTGTCTCTGATGTGAACGAGCTTCAAGGTATTCTAAAGAAGCTGGAGAAGGCTAGGAAAGAAGCGAAAGAAAAAGAGTCACACTCAGAGCTAATTAATATAGCTGTTCAAATGCGAAATATTGAGCTGGCTCTTAGAAAGAATAAGGAAAAAGAAAAGGAATTTAATAAGCTGACTGGCTCAGAGAAACTTAAGGAGCTAAGCCCCAAGCTGGATAAGCTGGAAAGCTCTAAAGGATTAAAAGAGCTCAAGGAAAAACAAGACTTTGAGGAGTCTTACAATGAGCACGCTAAAAAGTTTGGAAACGACCCACTAACATGGGGGTAACAAAACAGCTTACTAATTGTAGGCTTTTTTTAATGAAAAAATAAGGGGGTGCTTATATTGGTAAAAGGAAACAAAGGAGGGCGACCCTTCAAAGAAACCCCAGGGTTAACAGAAGTGATTAAACAAGCTGAGAAGGCAAAGGGTGAGGGTAATGAGGAGGAGCTTAAAAAACTAAAAAAGCAACTCAAGAAACAGCATACTGTTTGTGGTGCTGTAATGGGTAATGACAAGGTTTGTATGAGAAAGCCAATAAGTGATAATGGACGTTGCCAGATTCATGGGGGCAACTCAAAAGGACAAACAACCGAGGAGGGGAGAAAAAAAGCTATGGCTAATTTAAGTAATAAAAACAGTTTGATTCATGGGGCATACTCAAAGAATTTCAAGGATAATTTAACCAAAGAAGAAGTAGGGTTTTATAATGCTACTATTGACTGGTTTTTCGAGAACTTTGAAACAGATACAGACCCTATTAATTTAACCTTACTGGATAGATTTATAATAAACTTTCTCAAGCAAGCACGTAAAGACTCAGTGGACTTCTTAAGTGAAACTCAGAGCTATAACGATTTTGAGGTAAAAATGATTCGATTCTCTGAGTCGCTAGGACTTAATAAAAAGTTTAAAGACAGCAAAGAAAACAAAGATAATACAAGCCAGTCTGATATTGCTTTATTACTTAGTAACATGAACAACAATCAATAGCTGGCTCACTAGGCTCCCTCTGGAGCTTATTTGAGGTGGTAACAATACAAGAAGGATAGAACTGGAATGGGGAGAGCGCAGAAAGCTAACAGCTGGAGCTTTCCCCTCTGATGCCTTCTTCATTAAATTTATGAGGTGGTTTTATTGTTTAAAAGCTATGAGTTTGACTCAAACTGATGATTGAGCTTAAGGACGGATACAAGCTAAGCTCTCCAGAGGTAAAACAAGCTATTGATGAGCTATTACAAGAGAAAAGTTGTGAGTTGGCTATTGTCTTAGAGCGTGGAGAAGCTAAAACACTAAGAAATGAAAAGACTGTCAATGTTGAGGACCTTATGAGGGGACCAATAAAGGGTGGATAATCCAAGAGAAGTAAAGCTATGGCTAATAAAGCTCTAAGAGGAGAGCAATAACAAAGGAACACTGAGAGAGATGGCTATTGAACTGGCTCTTTTTTTATAGTTAAATTAATGTATTGTAAAAATTAAACATGTTTTTATGTTATCTTTAGTATTAAGGTGAATGTTTTTTAAAGGAGAGTAGTTATGCAAAATCTATTGAATGACTTTATTCAAGTAATAAGAAATGATGAACGATTAGTAATTGATGGATATATAAATAAAGCAAAGATTGAGGATTTAGCATTAAACCTAGATTCAGCTTTCTTAAAATTGTTAATGGATCATGAGGGACTAAAAAAACACTTTTTCCAAGAAGTTGGTAATGTTCTTGTGTTTGATAAAGTGAAATTTCAACGCTTTATTACTAATAAGTCCTTCCTTCCAGATAGTTATACTTCCTACAAAAATAAAATAGGTTTAATTAACACAGAAAATCAATTTATTTCACAGTCTAAGAATGTTTCATTAGTATTTCCTCATAAAGATTGTGTACTTGAAGGTGGACAAGCGGAAGAGGAAGCAAAAAGAAATGAAATTTTTTGGAATGAGCTTCTTGCACCGGACCAAATTGATCAAATTTTAGCACCAAAAGTATTAACAAATTTTAAAAGATATGATGAAAATGGTATTCATAAGGTCGAAAACATTTCAATTAACGATAACTTATTTATAAAAGGAAATAATTTAATAGCTTTACATTCTTTAAAGGAAGTTTATGCGGGGAAAGTTAAAGTTATTTACATTGACCCACCATACAATACGGAGAATGATACTTTCATGTACAATGATACCTTTACTCATTCTACATGGCTGACATTCATGAAAAACAGACTTGAAATAGCAAAAAAACTATTAAGTCCAGATGGAGTCTTATTTATAAATACTGACGAAATAGAACATGCATATTTGAAAGTTCTATGTGATGAAATCTTTGATAGGGAAAATTTTGTTGGTGACCTTATTTGGAAAAAAAGAAAAGGTGGAGGTAATGATTCAACTTACCTTGCTTTAGACCATGATTATATTTTGGTTTATGCTAAAAACAAAAGTAAAGATGTTCACAAGAAAAAATGGAGGGTTCCATATACTCCAGAATACTTAGAAAGATATAAAGAAGTAGACAAAGATAATGGTCGAAGATATTACTGGGATACTCTTTCAAGAGGTGGTCTACAAAGTCCAATTGCTGTTGAGCTTGATTGTCCAGATGGTACTAAAATTACTATAAACTCGCAAAAATCAAAGAAAACTATTTTAGAGGAACTTGAGAAAGGTTTAGTTAGGATTACTAAGACTCGTAATGGTTGGACAGTTCACCATAGAGTCTACGAACCAGAAGAGGGAAAAGTTCTACGTTCAATATTAGACAATGTAGGAACAAATAAAACAGCAAAAGATGAAATAGAAGCATTATTTAATGACGATAAAGCTTTCAAACACCCTAAACCAGAGCAACTATTACAAACGCTTATAACTTTAGCTTCTGAAGAGGGAGACCTCGTTATGGACTTCTTTGTTGGTAGTGGAACCACAGCAGCTGTTGCTCACAAATTAAAACGACAATATATTGCGATAGAACAGTTAGATTATATAGAAGATATTACAATTAAAAGATTGCAAAAGGTTGTTGAAGGAGAACAAGGTGGTGTTTCAGAAGAGTTTAATTGGAACGGTGGAGCTTCTTTTATTTATTGTGAATTAAGCAAACTGAACCAGCTCTGGATAGATAAAGTTATGGAAACTAAACAAGAAAATGATTTAATAGATATATGGCACAAAATGCAAGATGAAGCTTTCTTAAGCTATAAAATTAACCTAAAAGATATTGACGAGAGTAAAAATGATTTTCAAGAACTTTCATTTGATGACAAAAAGAAATTTTTAATAGAAGTTCTTGATAAAAACCTTTTGAATTTAAGTTATTCAGAAATTGAAGATGAGGATTTTGAGGTTAGTGAGGAAGATAAGATACTAAATGAAAAATTCTATTCATTAAAGGACTGATAAATATAAGGTCAGTTAGGAGTTTAGAAATGAGTAATGAGCAATTTGAGTTATTAAATAATCTAAATTCATTAAAAAAGATGGACATGCTTCCTAAAGAAATACCAGACTCTATTCTTGAAAACATAAACCCTGATTTTGAGTTGAGAGAATATCAAAAAGAAGCTTTTTCGCGATTTATCTTTTATATGGAAAAATACAATGAAAGAGAAAAGCCTTCTCAATTGCTATTTCAAATGGCTACTGGAAGTGGAAAAACGCTTGTAATGGCTGGCTCTATTTTATATTTGTACGAGCTAGGTTATAGGAATTTCATTTTCTTTGTTAATAGTACAAATATTATAGAGAAGACAAGAACAAATTTCTTAAATGAGGAATCTAATAAATATCTCTTCAATAGTCGTATAAAAATCGGAAACAGATTTGTTACTGTTAACGAGGTGGACAATTTCCAAGGTGTTAATGAGAATGAAATAAATATTCATTTCACCACTACACAAGGATTACATCACAGAATGAATAACCCTAAAGAAAATTCTATAACTTATGAAGATTTTATTGACCAAAAAATAGTTATGCTATCAGATGAAGCTCACCATTTAAACGCTGAAACAAAAGCACTAAAGAAAAAGAAGCTTAATCAAAACGAATTTAGGGAGTTGTTAAGCTGGGAATCTACGGTAAACAGAATCTTTTCGTCAAATAAAGAAAATTTACTTTTAGAGTTCACAGCCACAGCTGAATTAACTGAGGAAGTTATTGCAAATAAATATAAAAATAAGCTGATTTATGATTACAACTTGAAAAAATTTTATGTACATAAATTCTCAAAAGAAGTTAAGGTTCTTCAAGCAAACTTGCCTACAATAGAAAGAGCTTTGCAAGCAATAGTTTTAAGTCAGTATAGATATAAGTTATTTGCTGACCATAACAAAATAATTAAACCAGTTGTTATGTTTAAAGCGAATTATATCAACCCACCTAAAAGACTAGACGAAAACACAGTTGTTTCTTCAGAGTTTAAAGAGGAGTTTATTAAAAAAATTGATAATCTAAACGCGGCTGATTTGCAGGGAATTAGAGAAAACTCTGAAGAAGATTCTATTATAAAGAAAGCATTTGATTATTTTGAACAAAGTGGAACAACTCTTGAAAATCTCGTTATGCAGCTGAAATTGGCTTTCTCTGAAGATAAATGTATTTCTGTTGATAGTTCTCAAGAAAACAAAAGAAATCAAATCATAATCAACTCATTAGAGGATAATAATAATCAAATTCGTGCTGTGTTTGCAGTAGACTCTTTAAATGAGGGTTGGGATGTCTTAAACCTCTTTGATATAGTAAGACTTTATGATACTCGTGACTCAAGAAATGGACAAGTTGGGAAAACAACAATGGCTGAAGCTCAGTTAATTGGTAGAGGAGCAAGATATTTTCCATTTCAATTAGATAGATCACAGCCTTTATATAATCGAAAATATGATGATGATTTAGAAAATCCACTTAGAGTATGTGAAGAGCTTTATTATCATAGCTCACATAACCCACGGTATATACAAGAATTGAATAAAGCACTTGATACGATTGGTATTAAGCCTTCAAATACTGTTCAAAGAAATCTTATACTAAAGGAAGATTTTAAGAAAAGCGACTTTTATAAATTGGGTGTTATATGGGTAAATGAACTTAAAACAATTAATAACTCGGAAATTGTTGGATTGGCAAATAAAATCAAAGAGAAGACTTTTAAGTTCTCTTTAAATACTGGTTTTACCTCAGAGCACAGTCTAATAAAGGAAAGACCAGAGGACCTAGACCAAGATTATGAGGTAGTTGAAAAAACTGAGAAAATACTAAGTTGGTTTGGAGGATCAATAATAAGGAAAGCATTACAACGAAATCCTTTTTATAATTTTACTAACTTAAAAACTCATTACTCTAACTTAAAATCCATTAGCGAATTTATAAGTTCAAAAGAATACCTTTCAAATTTAAGAGTTGAATTAACTGGAACGAAAAAGCAATTTACAAGTATAAATCCAGAACAGAAGCTAAACATTGTTTCTCATATTTTAAAAGATATTTCAAAAGATATTACTAAGGATTCAAATAAGAAATATGGTTCCAAAACATTTACCGCTCAAGGTATAAAACATGTTTTCAAAGATAAGGTTTTAAATTTCAACTTGTCAGATGGTGAAGATGGAGAAAAGGGTTTTCCTATGAAGGATCCAAAAGTTCCTTCAAATTATTTAGATTTGAACGCAGAAGAATGGTACGCATTTAAAGAGGATTTTGGCACTTCTGAGGAGAAAAAATTAGTCTTGTTTATGAAGTCTGCATATGAAGAACTAAAGAAAATATACTCTGAGATTTATCTATTACGAAATGAAAGACATTTTAAGTTATATAGATATTCTGATGGAAAAGTTGTTGAACCCGACTACGTATTATTTTTAGCTAAAAAAGGTGAAACAAAACAGTTAATATATCAAGTCTTTATAGAGCCAAAAGGTGGTCATCTTTTAGAAAAAGACGCTTGGAAAGAAGAGTTTATAAAAGAAATTAAAAATGATTACGAGGTAAAAACAATTTTCCAAAATAAAGATTATAACTTAATTGGCTTACCTTTTTATAACAATGAGGATGTTAATAAAAAAGAAGAGTTTAAAAATGAATTTTATAATCTTATGATTTAGCTCTATGCTACTTTTAATAGTGGCTATATGAGATGGCTCGCTCAAAGGGTTGCTCAGAATCTCTCTGTTGCAATTACCCTTTGTGAGCTGATTAATTAATCACTTAATTCAACTGAGTGGGCTGGTCGAGTTTCTTCCTATTATATAGTGGTCATATTTTACTCCAAAAGAATTACCCCACAGACCACCTTACACACTTCACTAGCCAACCCCTTGACTTTTATCTGTTACTACATTACAATAATTCTTGTCCGCTTCAAAAGAAAAGTGGTATGTAGAGTTGAAATGCTCTCAAATATGCTTCCATAGCTCAGCAGGTAGAGCACCACCATGGTAAGGTGGGGGTCAGCGGTTCGAATCCGCTTGGAAGCTCTAGTGAAAATAAGCATCTAATCCTCATATAATAGGATCAGATGCTTGTTTTTTTATGGATAGAGAAGTTCGTGCAGATAGTGAAACTGGCGGTCATACCGGTAACATGGTCCCTGTTTTTGCTGAAGGAGTAGGTTCTGAGAAGTTCAACGGAACATTAGACAATACGGATATTGTACAAATTATCGCAGAGATATCTGAAATGGACTTTGAGCCTGGAGAAATCATGCAGTAAACTGTTATATAATGAAAAACCAGTTGTGTGATAATCACATGGCTGGTTTTCTTTTGCTTGAAGAAAGGATGCTCCTTCAACAAAGCTGGATATAATATTCTAGCCTGTTTCCGCTGCCAAGCAAGTCAAGAATTTCCTGTGATAGGTTGCAGCTAAAGGAATTGAAAATTTATGTCGCCATCTTGGGGAATATGAATAAAAGAGTAATCAAATGCAAGGCGTCACGTTTTGATGCTGTAAAGGTGTTTTAGATTTTATTCATTCCTCACTGACATCCTAAACGCATAATAAGCTTGCCCTTGTATTTCCTCCTCCCATTTTGCATGAACATTAAAAAAATATGTGCCCTCTTCCTCAGGAGCAGTTTATTGGTAACATCAACCTTTGATTCATTGCCTTTATGAAATTGAGTTACTTCAATTATGTCGGGAGGAATTGGTGTACCTACATACGCGCCGGTTACATGTGTGGTAAAAGTTAGAACGTTTCCTGAATTCACTCTAAATGACCGATCGTATGTTATTTCTTCTTCTGGGTCTCTAGGATTTATAGAACAATTACTTTCATCCCAACAATATGAATACCTATTGGTAGGTATATTTATATTTCCTCCATCTAAAGAAATTTCAGGTGGTCTGGTGGATTTATTGTCTTCTTCAGTCTCGTCATTGTCGTCTGCCGCAACGAGTACGAATGATTCAGAATCAGTATCTTCATATAGCAAACAGATAACTAATTATCTCGTAGTTTATTCGGATCGTGATGTTCCGCCAAGTACGCATTACTATAATGTAGGTGGATGGACTGGAACACTTAGCTTAGACCGTTGGCAATCGACTGGAACGGAAATACTTGCTTACTATTCTGGTACTGTGAATTGCTCAGGTCCGTGTGTAATGACAAAAAGTCCAGACAATGAATGACATAAGTATAGAGGATTTTACTGAAATTGAAGAGAACCCTTGTCTAATGGGGTTCTCTTTTCATTAAACATGCATTTATAACGAAACAAAAATGAAGCATATGGAGGACTGTTATGATAAACATGTTTTTATTTGAACTGAAAAAAATAGTTAAGTCTACTTTCTTCTTTATCATGCTTTTATTATTTTGTTTGTTTATTGTGGGTTATTATGTATTTGTTTACATCAATACCGTTCGGGCTGATGAATTAATTACTGAAATTGAAAGCAGTGTACATATTCGAGAAGAAAATATCGAAGAACTTAAGGATTTGAATAGTGATGATGAAAACGGGGACAGTCAACTGGAACAGGAAATTCAATTTAGCGAAGAATATCTTGCGAGAGAAAAAACAACATTGGAGGCTTTTCAGAATAAAGATTGGTTCACGGTCTTGAACCAGGAAATTAAAATTGATGAGGAATCTGGAGTTCGATCTTCAAACATACAATATAATACGTCATCATTCCAACATCTTTTACATCAGAAACACGTCTGGAACATACCGAGTGGATGCGGGATAAAAATATTCAGCCTATTCTCCCACTTGGCATTAATTCATGGATTACGGTTTATGATATTGACTTTGGAGTTCATTCTTGGGTAGAGGAGTTTGTTAAAGACCGAAGTACAAAGTATTCCTCTTCAGCTCTTTATTTCCTGCATCATTTCTTCCAGATGCTATTTGGCCTCATTGGTCCAGTATTTTTCCTTTTACTATTAGGCGATACAGTTACGAAAGAAGGATTGGGGAGAAATGGCCCGATTCACCTATTAAGAACTCAGCCAATTCATCGATATAAAATTTTACTAAGCAAATTATTCGCAGGCTTGGCTGCTACTGTTTTGGTTCTCCTCGGCACAAGCTTATTCGCTATATTGATAGGTACGATATTTGACCGATTTGGAAGTTGGGATTATCCAGTGTTAATTTATGGGCATACAGCTTTATGGAAATGGGCGTATTTCTGATTCACTCCGCTGTACTCTCCTTTATGGTTCTATTATTCTGTTATTCTTTACTGTTCTTATTTTCTATTATAACAAAAATGGCGTTGCTGGCTGTTGGATTAACGATTGCTACTATTTTTATTGGAATCCAGTGGAGTGGACAATTTACATTATCTGCTTTTGCTCCTTATATTCCATTTCACTATTTCTCCGTATCGGAAATAATTACGAATGAATTAGCAGTGACATTAGATAACTATAACTTTTCTTATACAACAGGGTTAATCGTTTTATCCATGTATAGTATTATAATTTTTCTTTTGACCTATTTAGTATCTTTTTTTCAAAGAAAAATGACTCATTCTTCGAAAAATTAAAGCTAGTAAAATAGGGTAATTGTCAGGTATTTCGCTCGTGCAATGCGGAAAGAGGCAACGCTAACACTTTTACATCGTTTAAACATTTCTTGAATCGGCCGCGAATTACAGCTCCACAGAATTTAATTTATAGAAATACACCAATAGATTAACCCGGTGAATAAAGAAAAACCATCCGCGTAATTAGCACACGGGTGGTTTTTGGACTGGGATTGCGCGTAAATGCTCGTCCCACCGAAAACATTTGTACATCGTTAACCCCCTCACTAATGAGTTTTACTATATCCTCTTGTTGTCAGAATTCTTAAATACTGTTGTATCAGCCGTCTCCTTAATACAGAGTGAAAATACAATAACAAATAAGGAGGTGGTTGATATTGTCTTGGAAAAAAGTAAGTCCTGCTGATAAAGGTGGTAAAAGAAACAAAAGACAAGAGTCTCCTAGAAGCGTAAGAGGGAGAGAGTGGCCAGTTGTTCCGAAAAGTACAAGAGATAACGTTAAGAAGAAAGAAAAAGTAAGTCCTGTTAGAAGAAATAAATGTGGATGTGGACGAAGTAAAAGAGGCTATCTTTAATGTAATGTGATGAAAAGACACCTATATAGGTGTCTTTTCATTTAGCTAGCATTTTCTTATTTTACATATCAGTTTATACAGGCCAAAAAGAGCAATGAACATAGCTAAGGCTAATAAACAAAGATTGATGTAATACCATATCCCACTGCCTAGAAAATCAAGCGGGGTGCTAGCGGTAGGAGTATGGGAAAGAAATAGATAATTGGAATTCAATACGGGATTAATAATCAATCCGGTAATGGCAGCATATAGCAGTAAATAACCGTATGCTTCCATAGTAGATTTAAAAGTGATCGCGACCGAACGTGTTATAACAAGGAAGATACTCACCCATGATATAACCATATGCTGAATGAAAAACATCAAGAAACGAAAGTGTGGGAATTCATAATGTAGTTCAGGTGTTAGCAGTGCCATAACTGCAGGGATCAATCCGATAAAAAAGGTGAAAATAATTAATTTTTTGTTATGAGTAACAAGTGCAATAGTTGCTGTTATACCTGCCATGCTACAAAGATGCAGTGGAATGTAATATTCTGCCGTCCATATCCCATTAATAGACGCCCATATATGGTAGGATGCTTCTGATAAAACCAATAAACCAAAAAGGGTCCACCTCGTCGAATTGTATAAGGAGCGATTAGCCTTTATTTTTTTATAAGTGAGTAAAAGTATAATAAGACCAATGACGTATATAAACAGCATGGCGATATGACTTGTCCCAAACCAAGTAAAAGGTTCCCCCTCTAGGTTTAAGAACCATTCTCGCATATGAATCCCCCCTTCAAACAGAAAGAGACGCTCACTACTTTGATATGCAGGTAAACGTCTCTACTCTTATTCTATAATTAACCACCAATAATATGATAACCAGAATCTACATGTAGTATTTCGCCGGTTATACCTCTAGAAAGTTCACTTAGAAAGAATAATGTCGTATCACCAACTTGCTCCTGGTCGACATTTTGACGCAGTGGAGCTTTTTCCTCAATAATTTCAGCTTTTTCATTGAACCCAGATACACCTTTAGCTGATAGTGTGCGAATAGGGCCTGCGGAGACTGCATTGACACGGATTCCGTACTTACCTACATCTTCTGCTAAATACTTTACACTAGCCTCTAGAGATGCTTTTGCAACACCCATCACGTTGTAATTTTTAATAACGCGCTCAGCACCCAAGTATGTTTGCGTGACGACACTTCCGCCTTCTGTCATCAATTCCTTAGCAGCTCTTGTTACGGATACGAGTGAGTATGCACTAATCTCTTGCGCCAATAAGAAACCTTCACGAGAGGTGTCCGCATATTCTCCTTTTAACTCATCACGATTAGCAAAGGCAATAGCGTGCACAAGTCCATGAATAACGCCAACTTTTTCTTTAATTTCACCAAAAGCCTTATCAATGCTTTCATCACTTGCAACATCGCAGGAAACAATTAATGTTGCCTTGATATCATTTTTTTCAAGAAGTTTGGTCAGTTTTTGATAGGATCTTTCCTGTCTATTCGTGAAAATTAAATTAGCACCTGCGTTATGTAACGATTTCGTTATACCCCAGGCAATGCTTCGCTCGTTTGCAACACCCATGACTACTATATTTTTCCCTTGCAATAAATTTGACATATGTTAACCTCCAATGTATAGTTCTGTTATTCATTATAACCTACTTGTTTTCTTTAGAGAAACCAAATTGACAAGTATTTAATTATTTTCAGTGGTTACTTTGCTTAGGAGATATATCGATTCATACGTACGGATAAAAAAATATTTTAAAAAAAATCATTTACCCCTTTACAAAGGGAGAATATCTGGTTATAATAAGATTCGTCAGTTTGTGACAAAGCCATTTCAAAGTAGAGTACTTTTTTTAATGGCCCGTTGGTCAAGTGGTTAAGACACCGCCCTTTCACGGCGGTAACACGGGTTCGAATCCCGTACGGGTCACCAATTATTATTATAAGTGAAATGTAGAATGAGTAATTATTTTATTTGCCGGCCTAGCTCAACTGGTAGAGCAACTGACTTGTAATCAGTAGGTTGGGGGTTCAAGTCCTCTGGCCGGCACCATTTTTATTTTATATAAAATTTAATGTATAAAAAAATTATACTAGTCAACAATATCGGAGGGGTAGCGAAGTGGCTAAACGCGGCGGACTGTAAATCCGCTCCCTCAGGGTTCGGGAGTTCGAATCTCTCCCCCTCCACCATTACTTATATTTGTTGGGCTATAGCCAAGCGGTAAGGCATCGGGTTTTGATCCCGTGCATCCCAGGTTCGAATCCTGGTAGCCCAGCCATTTTTTTGTGTCTAAAATGTGGTTTAATAACGTAATCAGGCAAGCAAGCTACACTATCACGAGCCATTAGCTCAGTTGGCAGAGCATCTGACTTTTAATCAGAGGGTCGGAGGTTCGAATCCTCCATGGCTCATCATGCGTAAATAAAATCTAGCTATACATCGCAAAAAATAGGAGACGTAAAATGAACAAGGTCGTTTATGAAAGTAGATGGCCTTGTTTATTTGCATTTTTGGTTATTTTTTTACATAATAGATAGAGTGTTTTTTAGCAATAGAAACGTATAAACTCTCCTATTGCATAAGTGCGGGCTAGGCATTAATTGAAAGGCTTGGTAAATGCCAAGTTTTTAAGCTAGATGAGGTCGGCGTCCTTTTGGGGCACGTACTTAGGGAGAGTAACGTAATAGGATTATAAGAATCAACGGACAATACTATTAAAGCTTTGTTACAGAATGAATATTTTTAAATAAAATAGACATATACGTGTTATAATTTTGATGTAGAGAATTTTTATACTAAAATGTTAAAATAGAATGTACCTTTTTAAATAATTATGATAGACAAAAGGATGATAAGGTATGAAAACCTCCAGAATTCCTGGTTTTTATAATATGACTGTTGATGAGCGCAGAAATTTATTAAATGAAATGCATACATTTACAGAGGAAGAGGCAACTAATTTATTTTCAACTGTTCCATTATCAACAGACACTGCTGATAAAATGATTGAAAACGTGATTGGTACCTTTCCCTTACCATTAGGTTTAGGGTTGAATTTCTTAATAAATGGGAAAGAATATGTAGTACCAATGGCAGTAGAAGAGCCATCTGTAGTTGCCTCAGCAAGCTATATAGCTAAAATCGTTCGAAATGCTGGTGGTTTTACTACTGAAGCAACCGAAAGAATTATGATTGGTCAAATACAAGTAGTGGGTAGTCCTGATATTGATGCTGCAAAAGCAGCTCTTGAAAAAGAGAAAGAATCATTAATAGAAGATGCGAATGCAGCATATCCAAGCTTGGTAGCTAGAGGTGGCGGTGCAGAGGACCTGGAAGTAAGAGTATTGAACGGGGAATCAAATTCTAAATATGGTCAGATGCTAGTTGTACACCTATACGTAAATACATGTGATGCAATGGGCGCAAACATCATTAATACGATGGTGGAGTCGTTAGCCCCTACAGTAGAGGTTTTGACGAAAGGGAAAGTATATTTGCGAATTTTGTCTAATTATGCAGATAAGTGCCTGGCGCGTTCACGTTGTGTCATACCTCCTAGCTTATTGGAAACTGGGGAATATACAGGTGAAGAAGTCCGTGACGGTATTGTTCATGCTTTTGAATTTGCTGCTTCGGATCCGTATCGTGCCGTAACGCATAATAAAGGAATTATGAATGGGATTGATCCGGTTGTAATTGCTACAGGGAATGACTGGCGTGCAGTTGAAGCTGGAGCACATGCTTATGCAGCTCGTGATGGTCAGTACGGATCGATGACAACATGGTCAACAGACGTGTCGGGTAACCTCGTAGGAGAACTCGAATTGCCGATGTCAGTCGGATCTGTAGGTGGGTCTACACAGGTTCATTCCATGTCTAAGATTGCATACAGTATGTTAGATATTGAATCGGCCCAAGAATTAGCCCAGGTCATTGTAACAGTAGGGTTGGCACAAAATCTTGGAGCACTAAAAGCGCTAGTAACGGATGGTATTCAAAAAGGTCATATGGCCTTACATTCTCGCTCTGTTGCAATTGCGGCAGGGGCTTCTGGGGAGATGATTGATATTATTGCTGAACAATTAATTAAAGAAAAACAAATCCGTGTTGGAAAAGCTAAAGAATTGGTGGAACAAAATATAAAATGAGTATACAGAAAGCAACAACAACCGAACAAACAGCTATAGGAGTAGCTCATAGTAAACTAATTTTGATTGGGGAGCATGCAGTTGTACACGGACAACCTGCAATTGCTATTCCCTTTCCGTTAGTGGGCGTTGAGTCCGTCATCGAGTATGTACCAGGTTCAGTTAAACTGGATAGTTCTTTTTATCATGGTCCACTCGAGTCCGCACCTGAATCGTTAAGTGGCATCGCAACTTGTATCAAAGAAACATTGAAGCACCTCCAATTACCATGTAAGGATTTATTAATTACGATTAATTCATCTATTCCACATGGAAAAGGTCTGGGTTCAAGCGCATCGGTAGCTATATCTCTAACGAGGTCTCTATTTGCATATGCTAATGAGGAATATACGGAAGCTGAATTATTAAAACTTGCAAATATTGCCGAAACGTATGCTCATGGTGCTCCAAGTGGTATTGATACACTCACCATTACTTCTGAATCACCCGTTTGGTATGAAAAGGAGCATCCGATTGACTTAATTAATCTTAGTGATGACTTCCATTTTGTTGTAGCGGATTCTGGGAGAATTGGTGATACACGCTTGTCAGTAGAATCTGTAGCACATTTATTGATGTCTGCACCGAAAAGAATCCGTTCAAAGCTTGATCGCATAGGTGAATTAACCCATCATGCAAAATACGCTTTAGAAAAAGCTGGCAAAACCCTATTAGGGCAAATGCTTAATGAAGCACAGAAAGAACTGGAAACCCTTGGTGTAAGTGATGCGGGACTAAATCGGCTTATTTACTTTGCGCGTCAAGAAGGTGCTTTAGGAGCCAAGTTGACAGGCGGAGGTAATGGAGGCTGTATTATAGCACTGGCTCAAAATGAAGTACACTCCAGACAGCTCGCTGAGAAGTTGAGGAAAGTTGGCGCTCAGGCTGTTTGGCCATTTGTTTTAAAGAAACAAGAATAGAGATATAGCGGATATTCAAAAAGTCCGGTAAAAATGACACATCGGGATAGAGGATCTTCGACTAAGTACCGACACGTCCTGTGTCGAACGTCGAAGTCACCACATCCTGTGGAAGCTCGTTGGCTTGCTTTTCCGTTCCTTGGAAAAGAAATACACTTTTCCTGCGTGCTAGAACGTTTGCTCACGTATTAATTACATACGCTGTGTTACTCAAAGCTACGCCGCCTCGAACTTCTCGGTCCTTTTTATCCTCCTTTTTGAACACGCAGATATAGCTGAAAAAGGGGAAGAAACGATGAAGGCGACTGCTACAGCACATACAAATATTGCCTTAATTAAATATTGGGGAAAGCGTAACGAATCGTTGATATTACCGACAAATAGTAGCCTTTCCCTAACGTTAGATGGATTTCGCACAACGACAACAGTAGATTTTCGAGATGAATTATCTCAGGATACGTTTACGCTAAATGACGAAATCATTTCAGGTGAACAGTATAATCGTGTTACAGCATTTCTTGATCTTATCCGGCGGTCTGCTGGAAAAAATAATTTATATGCGGCTGTTCAATCCATTAATGAAGTTCCGACTGCAGCTGGGTTCGCATCATCGGCATCTGGTTTTGCTGCACTTGCTGCTGCAGGGTCGAAATCAATTGGGTTACAGGTAACGGATCAAGAACTGTCTCGCTTAACCCGTCAAGGCTCAGGCTCAGCTTGCCGATCGATCTATGGAGGTTTTGCCGAGTGGAAGATGGGTGAACAAGCCGATGGTTCCGATTCGTTCGCTGTTCCAGTAGCACCAACAGAACATTGGGATATTCGTGTTGCTGCCGTAATTTTATCGGATACGATGAAGAAAGTGTCGAGTCGTGAAGGTATGAAACGTACGGTCGAAACATCTCCTTTTTACTCTGGTTGGATCGACAGTATACCATCGGATATGGAACAAATGAAAAAGGGTATCGCAAATCGGGACTTTGAAAAAGTAGGAAAAATTGCCGAAGCGAATTGCTTGAAAATGCATGCAACTACTTTAGGAGCAAATCCGCCTTTTACATATTGGCTGGACACAACCTTAGCTGTTATGCAAACAGTGAGATCAATGAGAGATAAGGGAATTGCAGCATATTTTACAATTGATGCAGGGCCTAACGTGAAAGTTCTTTATTTACCCGAAGATGAAAAAAATGTCGAAAAGACACTCCGTGAAACACCTGGTGTAACAGATGTAATCTTAAGTAAATCCGGGCAGGGAGTAACCTACTATTAGGGGGTGATCGTTTGCCTAACACACCTATGACGATTAAAGTGCCCGGGAAATTGATGATAGCTGGAGAGTTTGCTGTACTTGAACCCCATCATCACTTGGTTGTCATGGCAGTTGATCGTTTTGTTTATGCGAGTATCCAAAAAAGTGATACCAACAGCCTGACACTGCAGGATTTTCAGCTAGAGGATCTTACTTGGGAATATAAGAATAGTGAGGTTAAGATTTCTTCCAATGATCGACGTACCCATTTTGTAGGGGATGCCATGACAACCGCTGTTACATATTTAAAGGAGAATTCGATAACGCCTGATCCATTTGCCCTGTCCATAAAGAGCGAATTGGATGATGCGTCAGGGGTGAAATATGGTTTAGGATCAAGTGCAGCTGTCGTAACTTCGGTTATCGCTGCGATCTTAAAAAAATATTTACCTGATTCTCCTGATCCAACGCTGGTTTTCAAACTTGCAGCTATTGCACATGTGAAGACACAGAGAAATGGGTCCGGTGCAGATGTAGCAGCATCCTCTTATGGTGGATTTATTAACTATTCTTCCTTTCAGGCGGAATGGCTGCTTAAAGAATATGAGAATACAACGAATCTGATTGAATTGGTTAGAAAAGAATGGTCTTATTTTTCAGCAGAAAAAGTAAAGCTACCGGAAAATATATATGTATGTATTGGCTGGACCGGTAAACCAGCTTCAACTAAAAAACTCGTCAATGAAATCCTGCAACTGAAAAAAGACAACCCCGCTCCATTTCGACAATTTCTTACTATTAGTGAGCAAGCTGTTCGAAATGTTTTGCAAGGTATGAAAGAAGCGAATACCTCCCTTATGATGGAAGGCATGAAGCAAAACAGAGCGGCATTAGCGCAAATAGGTGAAGCGGCTAATGTTGCCATTGAAACCCCTCTACTCACACAATTATGTGATTTGGCCGAGGAATATGGTGGCGCTGGCAAGCCTTCAGGAGCCGGTGGTGGTGATTGTGGAATTGCGTTTATGCCATCGAAGGAAAAGGCCTATGAATTAGAACGTGCATGGGAGAAAGTGGGAATTAAACCATTAATTCTTCAGCCGAATGAACAAGGTGCTTTAGAAGAAGCATAAAGTAAAACTTCATTCAGTAGAGGTTTCAACGCACAGGACGTGCTAATGCCGGCGTTGCGATAGGACGTCGCGACCTTAGCCGGTGGACGCACAAAATTTTTCGGTGGGACGAGCATTTACGCACAGTCCCAAGGGTTTTCGGTGGGACGAGCATTTACGCACAGTCCCAGGACGTGCCGTATTTAGTCAACCTGCCGTTAAACTGCGATAAATCTAGTCCAGACCCGAAGAATGTATATATATGCAAAAAAATGTCGAGTTGAGTCACTCGACTTTTTTTTACTACAATAATTAACAAGGAGGTAGAAACCATGCAAGATAATATGTCAATCATTGGAGTCCCTATGGATTTAGGCCAAAGTCGCCGTGGAGTAGATATGGGGCCAAGTGCGTTGCGTTACGCAGGTGCTATAGAAAAACTACAAGAATTAAAAAATGATATACATGACTTAGGTGATATAGCGATAGCACGTCCGGATACTGCAAATGCAGTTGAAGCGTCTAATTTAAAAAACTTGAAACAAGTCATGGAAGCAAGTGAGGAGTTGGCTTCCATTGTGGATCAGGAGATTAAAAAGAATCGATTCCCGGTCATATTTGGTGGAGATCATAGTATTTCAATCGGAAGTTTAGCAGGAATAGGCAGGCATTACGAAAATTTAGGAGTTATTTGGTACGATGCACACGGTGATTTGAATTCGAGTGAAACATCCCCTTCTGGTAATATTCACGGAATGCCATTAGCGGTTAGCTTAGGTATTGGCCATGAAAAACTAACCAATTTAGCAGGATATGCACCTAAAATAAAACCAGAGAATATTGTTATTATTGGTGCTCGTTCCCTTGATCCTGGTGAAAAGGAATTAATTCGTGAAAAGGGAATTAAAGTATACTCGATGCATGAAATTGATCGACTAGGTATGCCGAATGTAATGAAAGAATCGATTGACTATTTGAAGGGACGCACAGATGGTGTTCATTTAAGTCTAGATCTTGATGGTTTAGATCCTTCCGAAGCTCCTGGCGTGGGAACCCCCGTAATTGGTGGGGTTACATATCGCGAAAGTCACTTAGCAATGGAAATGCTTGCAGAAGCAGAAATTCTAACATCGGCTGAATTTGTTGAAGTTAATCCAATATTAGATGATAAAAACAAAACAGCGGCCGTCGCAGTTGGTTTGATGGGCTCGTTGTTTGGTGAAAAATTGAAATAATACATTCACACACAAAAAAGACATTAAACTTCTGTGGTTGGAGAAATTTGATGTCTTTTTTGTTTTACCCTATTTTTTTCTTTTTCTAACTTACTATATCTGTAGAATCTTCGGAGTTATTGGCGCACGATTATTGTGCGTAGTTTTGATATTCATTGATGAGGTTATCTAGCTTTATGCTGGAAGCTATCACAGCCTCAGAAGTTAATTCATGTGAATCACTTAATGCTATCATTTCATGTCGACATTCTTCGATTTTTTCTAATAATACAGCTTTACCCACAAAAATATCCTCCTATCCAGTATAATATACTATAAAAGTACCCGGAAAAAAGCAAGTATAAACAGCGATTTTATTTAATTATTTTTAGTAGCAGGAGAAAAATGTGAAATTTAATAAGTGCAACTAGGTCCCCTAAAGGCTTGTTTCTAATTTTGAAACCTTTCATAGATTCAATTCGTAGCATAAATACCGCACTTGCGGAGGTAAATATATGGATCAACTAATTAAAGATAAAATAAAACAGGTGAAAAAGGGTGATCAGTTGGCATTTGAATATGTGGTCGTCTTTTATCAGGATAAAATTTATCAGCACTGTTATCGAATGCTAGGTAATGCACATGAGGCGGAAGACGTAGCCCAAGAAGCATTTATAAGGGCCTATATAAACATCCATTCATTTGATGATCGTAGAAAGTTTTCGACATGGTTATATCGAATTACGACGAATTTAACGATTGACCGTATTCGAAAGCGAAAGCCGGATTACTATCTTGATGCTGAGATTAAGGGGACAGAAGGGTTGGATATGTACTCCCAGCTCACAAGTAACGACCGCTCACCTGGAGAGGAAGTGGAGAGTCGGGAGCTACAGCGCTATATTCATAATGAAATAGCAAAGCTTCCGCCGAAATATAGAAGTATCATTATTTTACGGTATTTGGAAGAATTTTCGCTTCAGGAAATTAGCGATACCTTGGACACCCCGTTAGGAACGGTTAAAACACGTATTCACCGAGGAAGGGAAGCGTTACGAAAAAGACTTCGCCATGTCTAAAGGAGTGTGATTAACTTGAATTATCATGATGAGGCTATAGGTTATATGCATCGATATTTAGATGGAGATCTAAAGCAAGTAGAAGAAAAATTCTTGCGTAGACATTTGGAACAATGCGAAACGTGTCAGAAGCACTTCCATGAATTGAATCGAACGATCACACTTCTTCAAGGAGCAGAGCATATCCAAGCACCAGTTAATTTTACAGGGCCAGTTATGCAAAAACTACCTGTCGAGAAGAAAAGCTTAAAATATTTGCGTTGGTATAAAGCACACCCGATAGCCACGTTGGTACTCGTATCATTAATTTTCTTAATGAGTGCTGTATTTTCAACATGGAATCAAGATGGCGATTTAGTTGTGTCGAAACAGGAAGGTCTAATTATTGAAGGTGATACAGTGATCGTTCCTTCCAATGTGACGGTTGCTTCCGATTTATTTGTTAAAAATGGTGATTTAATCATTGAAGGAACGGTGAATGGAGATATTACACTAATTAACGGGCAACTTGTCGATGATGCTCCAATGGAAAATGAATCATTAATGGCTTCAGCTGGCGAGGTTAACGGAGAGCTCCAGCAAGTGAATCAATTTTTTGGTTGGATATGGTATCAAATTAAGGATTTCTTTCAAGGTGTCTTTGCTTTATAAGCAGGTAGGAAACCACCATGGCGGTCAAGATCATACCACCACCATCTACAATGAAAACACTGATTTAATTATTTAATATGATTCTTCACCAAAATCTTTTGTTGACAAACTAGCTGTAATTATAAATTATAGTGCTGCTGCGGAAAAACACTACGCTTTCCGTGGGCTTGAGCTCAGCCAGTTCGCTTTTTTTCCTGCGGGGTCTTCCCACTGCGCTTTCCCACAGGACAAGGAAGGCTACGGAAGCATTTGCATCGCACGAAGAAAATTGGTCCTGAATTTTCGAGGAGTCTCCGTGTTTTTCCTCCGCTAGCTAGTCTTATTGCCATATTTATTAACTAATATCAACCATAGATTTTAGTGTTGACCCTTTAATATTAGTTGTTTTCATACAAAAGTATAGACTCCTGCAGTTGATATAAATATCGACGTAACTAGCTATTATGTGATTGAAGCAAATAAAGTTGCAATGCAGACACCCAGCGGCGGAAATACACGTAGACTCCAGCGGGAGGATAGGCATAGGTGAGACTCTGAAATGCTTTGGCATGAAGAGGCTCACCAGCCGCCCTAAGGTGCGCGAAGTGTATTTCCAGAGCGGGCGATAAATTATGTCGTACTTTATAAACCTTGGCATTTACGAAGCCTTTAATGCCGGGTGCCCTAATTGCAGTAGTAAAGTTCTATACATTGCCTATCTGCCAAAAACATAGGAAATCGCCCGACACAAACGCCAGTCGTATTTTGATGCATGTAAACTGTTAATTTATGTTATACTAACTAATGGTACTATTCGTTGATGTATGGATGTGACTTTTATGTATAAAGGGATGTGTAATCATGCTTGATGGGGGATTTAATCTTGTAAATGTGCTAAGAATAGGCGTAGATATAGCTCTCGTCTGGTATGTATTATATAAGGTAATCATGCTAATTAGAGGCACAAAGGCAATTCAGCTTTTAAAAGGAATTATTGTTGTTTTAGCTGTTCGAATGATAAGTATTTTATTTAGTCTACAAACGATAGAATGGATTACACAACAAGCCATTTTATGGGGCTTTCTTGTCATTATTATTTTATTCCAACCAGAGCTGAGAAGAGCATTGGAACAGCTAGGTAGAGGGAACATTTTCTCGAGAACCGCCAAATCAGAAGAAGAAATAATTGAACAAAATATTGAAGCGATTATACAATCATGTAAATATATGGCGAAAAGACGCATTGGTGCATTAATTTCACTTGAACGTGAAACAGGGATAGGCGATTATGCAGAAACAGGAATACCGATAAATGGACGATTAACCCATCAACTGCTTACGAATATTTTCACACCAAACACACCACTTCATGATGGTGCAGTCATTATTAAAAGAGAAAATATTGTGGCCGCGGCTTGTTACCTACCTTTATCCGAGAGCCCTTTTATATCAAAGGAGCTAGGGACAAGACACCGAGCAGCAATGGGAATTAGTGAGGTTACGGATGCAATCACAATTGTTGTGTCGGAGGAAACAGGCAATATTTCGTGTACGCGTAATGGAGAATTACATAGAGAATTGGATCTGGAAAGTTTACGTAAATTATTAAATGAAAGTTTATCTTTAACTCATAAAGCCCCTGAAAGAAAGTCTCGGAAATGGAGGGGAAAAAAGGATGGATAAGTGGTTCGAGAGTAAATGGTTTGTAAGGATTATCTCATTGGGATTTGCGATATTACTATATGTGATGGTCAGTATTGAAACAAACACGGCAGAAAATGATAGTTCGTTTTTCCCTGCAGCTTCTGAAGAGATACAGACGCTTGAAGAGGTGCCAGTAGAAATACGTATAGATCAAGAGTCCTATGTTGTAAGTGGTGTTCCAGAGTATGTTACGGTTTCTCTAGAAGGTGTAGCCAGTGTCCTAACTCCAATCGAAAGGCAACGAAATTTTGATGTGTTCGTCGATCTGGAAGGGTTAGGAGAAGGCGAACATGAAGTAGAAATTGAGCATGAGAATATACCAACTGATTTATCCGTATTAATTGAGCCGAAACAAGCAGTAGTGACGATTGAAGAGCGAGCTACACAAGAGTTTCCGGTGGATGTTGATTTCATTAACACGGAAATGCTGGCAGATGGATTTGAACTTGGTGATTATGAAGTAGATCCGGGTGAAGTAAGCATCACGAGTTCCAGAAGCGTGGTTGACCAAATCGCGGTAGTAAAGGTATTCGTTAATCTATCTGAAGTGGATCAATCCATTAACAACCGCGAAGTGCCTATTAATGTGTATGATGCACAAGGTAATGAGTTAAATGTGCGTGTGGAACCTGAAAATGCTGTTGTTTCTGCTGAAATAGACAACCCAAGCCGTACAGTTCCAGTGAATATTTTAACGACAGGTGAGTTGCCAAATGGATATTCGTTATCTTCAATTTCGCCTGAAATGGATGAGTTGGAAATTTTTGGGACAACCGATGTATTGGATGAAATAGAGGAAATTTCCTCAGAGGAGATCGATTTGTCGGAAATTACAGAGTCAGGGACAGTTGACGTGAGCCTATCTTTACCAGATGGCGTTGCATCGGAAACGGGAGAAATAAATGTTGAGCTAGAAGTTGAGGAGCTAGAAGCCGAGGAAACAGAAGCCGAGGAAGCAGAAATTGAGGGAACACGAACGATGGAAGACGTTCCAATTGAACCAGAAGGCCTGGAAGATGGACAAGAAATCACATTTATTGATCCCAGCAGCCCAGAAATGGATATAACGATTGAAGGTGGCGAAGACGTTCTAAGTGAATTAACAATAGAAAATTTTAGTATATCTATCGATGTTAATGATCTGGAAGAAGGTGAACATACCTTATCTGTAACAATTGAAGGGCCAGATAATGTTACAATCACGGAAGAAGAATTTGAAGAAGTGACAATTGAAATGACATAATGCTTTAACGAAGATTATAGAAAAGAATGTAAATAATCGCTCTCACTTGGTTAAAGGTTGAATTGGATATAAAGGAGAGGTATAGCAATGGGAAAATATTTCGGAACAGATGGTGTGAGAGGAATAGCAAATAAAGACCTCACACCAGAAATGGCTTTTAAATTAGGACGTTTTGGAGGCTATGCGTTAACAAAAGAAACGCAAAAAGCTAAAATTATAATTGGCCGAGATACACGAATTTCCGGATATATGCTTGAAGGTGCGCTTGTAGCAGGCTTGCTGTCTATTGGGGCAGAAGTTATGCGTGTCGGTGTTATTTCAACACCTGGCGTTGCCTACTTAACAAAAGCTACAAGTTCACAAGCTGGCATTATGATTTCAGCATCACATAACCCAGTAGAAGATAATGGTATAAAATTTTTTGGTTCAGATGGTTTTAAATTATCAGATGAACAGGAAAATGAAATTGAAACCCTAATGGATGGTGTTGACGATTTACCACGCCCTGTTGGTGCTGATATTGGTATTGTTAATGATTACTTTGAAGGTGGCCAAAAATACCTCTCCTACTTAAAGGATACAATTGATAACGATTTTGATGGAATGCAAATTGCATTAGATTGTGCACATGGCTCCACATCTACCTTGGCGACACATCTATTTGCAGATCTAGAAGCAGACATATTCTCTATTGGTTCATCACCGGATGGATTGAACATAAATGATCATGTAGGTTCTACAAATCCTGAAAGATTGCAGGCACTTGTTACGGAAAAAAGTGCTGACATTGGACTAGCATTTGATGGCGATGGAGATCGCTTAATTGCTGTTGATGAAAAAGGAAACATCGTTGACGGCGATCAAATCATGTTCATTTGTGCAAAATTCATCAATGAAAAAGGACTATTAAGGCATAATACGGTTGTATCAACGATTATGAGCAATATAGGCTTTTATAAAGAATTGGAAAAGAATGGGATGAGCAGTAATAAAACAGCTGTTGGCGACCGTTATGTCATGGAAGAAATGCGAAAAGGTGGCTATAACTTTGGTGGGGAACAATCAGGCCATCTTATTTTCTTGGATTATGTGACGACTGGTGATGGGATGTTGTCAGCGATTCAACTCGTTAATGTGATGAAGGAAACCGGCAAGCCATTATCAGAGTTAGCAGAAGAAATGAGCATCTACCCGCAGGTATTAAGAAATGTAAAAGTTAGTAGTAGAAATGAAGCACTGACAAACCCACGTATTAATAGTGAAATTGAAGCGGTTGAACAAGCACTAGGAGATGAGGGCCGCGTACTAGTACGACCATCCGGAACAGAACCCCTCGTTCGTGTAATGGTGGAAGCACCAACGAATGAAGCGTGTAATAAATATGTGGATCAAATTGTAACGGTTATTGATGATTTGTTAGGGCTGAAGGACTAACTACGTTTTGCAAATTGGAGCCGCTCTCTGTAAGGGGGAGCGGTTTTTTCTCGTTGCATAGGGGTACAAGGGAGGGGACAAGGGGACAGGCACCTCGTCCCGGGGACATCCTTCCCCGAGAGGCTATGGGGACAGGGAACCTGTCCCTCTGTCCCATCCCTCTGTCCCATGATAAGATCAAATTATAAATTTACTGCTGGAGGAACTTCATATGATTACCATTTTAACCGTTGATGACGACCCGCATATCCGTGAGCTTTTGCGTTTTTATTTACAGAAGGAAGGCTATCAAACGATTGAAGCTGTAGATGGAGAAGAGGCTTTGGGTCATTTAGAAGAGAGAAGGGTGCAGCTAGCTATTGTTGATATAATGATGCCAAATATAGACGGCTATGAGCTTTGTAGAGAAATACGAAGTTACTATGATATCCCCGTCCTGATGGTAACAGCTAAAGGTGAAATTTCAGATAAGGAAAAAGCCTATGCAGCGGGAACGGATGATTATATTGTAAAGCCTTTTGAGCCCAAGGAAATTCTATTTCGCATTAAAGCATTGCTTAGAAGGTTTCAACTGGTAAATGAAGAGGTTATTCATATTGGTAACACCATCATTAATCGAAAAAGTTATGAAGTAAAATCTAATGGAAAAAGTATGACGATTCCACTAAAAGAATTTGAACTTCTCACACAGCTCGCGAGCTATCCGAACAGAATATTTACCCGGGAGCAGTTAATTGTACTTGTTTGGGGGAATGATTTTGAGGGGAATGACCGTACGGTTGATGTACATATTAAGCGTCTTCGTGAACGATTTGCTGCCAATGAAGAAGATTTCAGCATAAAAACGATTAGAGGATTAGGGTATAAACTGGAGATAACCTAAGGATATAGAGTTAATCCTCTGTTCATACAATTTGACGACGATGACAGGTTATTATTAATTTGGAGGTACATCCTATGCGAACGCTCTATGTACGTATTATTGTCACTACAATGGGGATCATGATTGCGAGTGCGATCATTGCCTTTGCGGTGTCAAATATTCATTATCAGCATTATTTAAAGCCAGAAAATGATCAAAAAGTGACAGAAATTGCAGAAAATATTGTATCCATTTACGAGGGAAATGATCAGCACATAACAGCTTATTTAACAGCGATGGCTGAATTGGGCTACAAATTTTATTTAATGGAAGAAGGCGGGGAAGGGCAAACATTTGGAGAACCATTTGAATCAGAAGAATTAAACCAAACGCATATCGAATCCGTGTTAAATGGTAACGTTTATCATGGAATTGCAAACTATCCTTGGCGACCATTCGTCACTGGTTTTTTTGATAATGAATTAAAAAATACAATTGGAGTACCTATTCAATTAGACGGTGCAGCTCATGCATTATTTGTGCGCCCCGATTCCGCGCAACAATTTGGTGAAATGCGCATATTTTTAGCTGTAATGTTAGGCTTAACATTGCTTTTCAGCTTTATATTAGTAGTAACAAGTACCAGGTTCATCGTAAATCCAATTAAAAGGTTAACAGAAGCTACGAAAAAAATAGCAGCCGGAAACTACCATATAAAATTGGACGTAAAACGTCGAGATGAAATTGGCCGACTTGCAAATGATTTTACTAAAATGAGCGATAAACTCGAACAGACAGAGGAGAAGAGACAGGAGTTTGTTTCAAGTGTTTCCCATGAAATTCAATCCCCGCTAACATCGATCCAAGGATTTTCCCAAGCGTTACGTGAAGAAATACTATCTGAGGAAGAAAGCGTACGTTATTTAGATATTATTGAAAAGGAAAGTAAACGATTATCTGCTCTAAGTAAGCAATTACTCACGCTTTCTTTTTTAGATCGTGGCATAGAAAATAATGATATGCAACCTTTTGATGTAGCAGGGCAATTGAAGGAAGTAGTCCTCGCAACAGAGTGGCAATGGCTTGAAAAGGAAATTGAAATAGAAATGGACGTGTCTCCAGCAACTGTTATCGGAGATCACGAACTACTGCAACAGGTTTGGATGAATTTAGTAACAAATGCTATTCGCTACACGAATCAAGGTGGCAGGATTAGGATACGTACAGTAAATGAAAAGGCAACGACAACTATAGTTATTGAAGATACAGGAATTGGTATTGCAGAAGCAGAAATTCTACAAATTTTTGACCGGTTTTATAAAGTAGATAAAGCAAGAACGAGAACGGAAAATAGTACCGGATTGGGCCTAGCAATTGTGAAAAAAATAATTGAATTGCATGACGGTTCCATTATGGTCGAAAGTGAACTTGGTCAGGGTTCGACGTTTATTGTAAACCTTTCTAAAGCGTAATCTAGCGTTCATCTTCTATTCATATACACGATGTATGCTCGATGTATAGAAAGGAGTGAAGATGGATGTTTCTTGCTATACGAGAATTAATTCATGCAAAATTTCGGTATGTATTGATTGGTTTAATAATGGTGCTGATTGCATGTCTGATCTTCATCATTTCGGGGCTCGCACAGGGGCTGTCAGCAGATAACGCATCTGCCATTCAGAATCTCCAAGCAGATTACCTGCTCATTGAACCAGATGCAGAGCTGGAGATGACCAGTTCTTTTATCCCTCACGAAGAGCAAGAGGAAGTAGCTCAGGTGGATGGAGTGGAGGAAGTGAATTCCCTATCCATTCGAATGATGAATGCATCTGTTAACGATTCCGAACAAAATGAAGATCTTGCTTTATTCGTCACGGAATCAGATGGAATGCTAATGCCTTCTGTCAGTGAAGGAAGAGCGGTCAACAGTGACAACGAAGCAATTGTGGATGATTCGCTGAAACGGGAAGGCATCGAAATTGGCGATACACTAAAGTTTGGCGAAGATAGTGAATTGACGATTGTCGGATTTGCGGAGAATCAACGATATAGCCATGCGTCTGTCGTATTTACGGATGCTGGGCAGACAGAAAATATAAATGCTATTGCGATTCAAGCAGATGAGGCACATACAGACGCACTGCAAACCCATGTAGGAGGTTCCTTAGATATGGTCACGAAAGAAGAGGCACTCCAAGGAATCCCGAGTTATTCGCAGGAACAAGCCTCTCTTAACATGATGATTATATTCCTCTATGTCATAGCGGCATTTGTTTTGGCAGCATTTTTCTACGTCATCACCTTACAAAAGCGTGATCAATTCGGTGTGCTAAAAGCATTGGGTGCAAAAACCGCTTATCTTGTGAAAAATTTAGTCGGCCAGGTCGTACTTATTTCTATTATATGTATTGTCGTTTCGGTAGGATTGACGTTTGGTGTAGCAGCTCTTTTACCAGAAGATATGCCATTTCTGCTGACGGCAGACGGCATGATACAAACGTCCGTATTGGTTTTAATGGTATCTGTTTTAGGTGCGATCATTTCACTTATTCAAGTAGTTAAAATCGATCCAATCGAAGCAATTGAGGGGGCAGGAAAATGACACTTGTAATGGAAAACGTATCAAAAGTATATAAGGATGGGCCGAAAGAATTCAGAGCGCTGGACAATGTTTCTTTAAAAGTAAATCCAGGAGAATTCATTGCCATTATTGGGCCATCAGGATCTGGTAAAAGTACCATGCTATCGATTGCCGGAGCCCTTTTATCTCCAAGTAGCGGGGAGATTTTACTAGGTGGTGAAAACACAATAAATCTTTCATCAAAACAAATAACAAAACGAAGACTGGAGAAAATAGGCTTTGTTTTTCAGGCAGCAAATCTTATCCCTTATTTGAAGGTAAAAGATCAGTTAAACGTTATTAATGTCATTGCAAAAAATAAAGACAGGGAAAAAGGAAACGAATTATTAGAACACTTTGGTCTCATGCATCGGATAAATAATTACCCAAGTGATTTATCGGGAGGAGAGCGACAGCGTGTAGCCATAGCAAGAGCGCTGATCAATGATCCGAAAATTATTCTTGCTGATGAACCAACTGCAAGTTTAGATTCCAAACGTGGTCGACAAGTAGTTGAAATGCTCGCTGACGAAATCAAAACCCGCGATAAAGCCGGTATTATGGTGACACATGATGAGCGGGTGCTGGATTTATGTGATCGGGTTATCGAGATTCGGGATGGTAGATTGGAAGAATAGCTTTGGGGGACAAGGGGACAGGCACCTCGTCCCGGGCGCATCCTTCTCCGAGAGGCAAGGGGGGGGACAGGGAACCTGTCCCTCTGTCCCAGAAATAAGTGCATTGTATGACAAATTATCGGAGGAATAGTGATATGTTCGGTCTACTGGAACGGGATATACAAATGATTGTTCAGGCAATCAAAAACACTAAAGAAATAGACTGTGCTATGATCTATGGAAGCCGGGCTTTGGGCAATTATAAGAAAGGTTCGGATGTAGATATAGCCATCAAAGGTACAGAAGTTACGTATCATGCAGCCGCAAAATGAAGTGAATTATTAAATGAAGTTTATCCGCTCCCCTATTTTTTTGATGTTGTGCATTACGAAGGGATTAAGAACGAAGCGTTGATTCAACATATTAATCAATATGGTGTCAAAATTTATGAAAAAGAAACAATACTGCACGAGGATCCGCAAACGTATCATTCCTCAAATGATAAGATTTTGTAATTATCCAGTTTAGCTGATTAATGAAAAATCGTATTGTAAAGAAAAACCGTTCCTCACGGATATTTCGCTGCATGGAATGCTGCTTCAGGCACTGAGACCGTTTCTCACCAACTGCTCCCAGCTCATATTAGTGCTCATCTTCTAAATACCCCCTCAAAACTAAATCTATATTATGCATAAACTCTACCAGCTGAGGAGGAAATAGTTTATACTAGAATTATAAACAAATTTTTAAAACTATTCAAACACCTCAGTTCATACTAATGAATGAACAAAACTTTAGGGAGGCCAATAATGATACCATTTCCAAAACCGACCGTAGAACAATTTTTTTGCACAAATGTGATTACCGATTTTGCAGTGAGCAGTGATGAAGAACGTCTTATTTTCAGCTCCAATTTAGATGGGAAAGTGAATTTATGGGCAATGGATTTACCGGATACATTTCCATATCTGTTTGCTCATCATGATGAGTCCATTAGCTTTATTCAGATTGACCCGGAAAATCGTTATGTGCTGGCAGGATATGACAAAGACGGGGATGAGAACCATCAAATTTATGCTATTCCCCACGAGGGCGGGCTCCCGCATCCGCTTATTACCGGAGAACCGGAGGAAAAATATTATTTTACCCATCTGAGTGAAGATGGAAAACGAATTTATTATATGACATCCGAAGAGAATCCATCTTTCCTGAATGCGCGCATGCGTAATTTGGAAAATAATGCCGATACATTGCTGAACGAGGGAGAAGTATCACCAACGCACCTAGTGGCAGTATCTGATGATGAAAATGCATTTGTGTATTTACGTATGTTTGCAAATACCTATATAACAGGTTTTGTGAAAATTGGTGATGAATCCTATGATTTAACACCTGATCCTGACAAGGTTCATGTTGTTGGAGACGCTGTTTTCGTTGATGATAAAACGATCTATTTCGTAACAGATTACGAGAGCGAATATAGCTATGTGGCAACATTCGATCTGGATACAAAAGAATTCGCATCTGTACTAACGATCGAGGGTGAAAGTGTTGAATCTCTAAAGTGGGACAAAGAAAATAAAGCACTTTACCTAGTAACTGAAAAAGGTGTAGAAGATGTTTTATACCGTTACGAACTGGAATCACAAAATCTTGAAAAGCTAGCCACGCCGGTTGACGTGATTGAAAAGATTCATGTTGCCAAATCAGGAAACCTGTATATGCTAGGAAGAAGTAGTACCGTACCCTTTAATATTTTCCAAACAATGAATGGAAAGGAATGGAAGCAGCTGACGAACAATCGCGTGCTGGGTCTAAGCAATGCAGACATGGTCGAGCCTGATGTCGTTTCCTATAAATCTTTTGATGGCATGGAAATCGAATCCCTTTTATTCAAGGCAAAACCTGAAAATGATAATGGCTATACGATTCTTTGGCCACATGGGGGACCACAGGCATCCGAGCGAAAAATGTTCCGTTCAATGTTCCAGGCTTTCCTGAATCGTGGGTACACCATTTTCGCCCCAAACTTCCGTGGAAGCACAGGCTACGGATCGTCATTTGTAAAATTAGTGGAACAGGACTGGGGAGAAGGGCCGCGCTTGGATAATGTTGCCGGCATTCAGTGGCTGTTTGAAAATAAGGTCACTGATCCGGAAAAATTATTCCTCGTTGGTGGAAGTTATGGTGGCTATATGGCGCTACTACTACACGGCCGTCATCCAGAATATTTCAAAGCCGTCGTCGATATCTTCGGGCCGTCTGACTTATTCACATTCATAAATTCCGTCCCAGCCCACTGGAAACCAATCATGGAGCGCTGGCTAGGGGATCCGGAACGTGATAAAGAGCGTTTTATCAAGGATTCACCCGTAACGTATCTGGATGGCATGACAAAGCCAATGCTCGTTATCCAAGGGGCAAAAGATCCACGTGTCGTCAAAGCGGAATCCGACCAAATCGTCGCCAAGCTTGAAGAAAAAGGCCGCGACGTGGAATATCTTGTGCTGGAAGATGAAGGGCACGGGTTTTCAAAAAGAGAGAATGAAATTAAAGTGTACAGCTTGATGCTGGACTTTTTAGAGAAGCATCAGGGGTGAAAAGATTAGCAGAAGCGAGCGCATGGATATGTTCCTGCGCTTTTTTGCTTTTTAACGAAGACCGTTGATAAAAAACGTGTAATAAATGGCTACTTTAAACGTAAGTATAATAAGTAAGCAAGGCATCAAGTTGTTTGAAAGGAGGGGTTTTATGATGAAGAAGATCTTCAGGCCATTTTGGAGTTATGATCTAAAAAACACGGAAGATTGGCTTCATTCAATGGCATTACAGGGATATCACTTTAAAGAGCTAAATACGGTAACCCGTCGTTTTACCTTTGAAGGAGAAGGCCTCCCACAAGCTATGCACTATCACATCGAATATGATAAAACACAGACAGGTATATTACCTATCGCTCTAAAAAATGATGGATGGGCGCACGTATTCCACCATCATAAATGGTATGTTCTTAGCAATGAAAAACCAGTTGATGAACTAAATTGCTATCCTATTCGTAATGGGATAATCAAGCGCAACCGTTCCATGATGTACCTCTTTACTAGTATGTTTATCTATATATTGCTTACATCTTTACTGTTTATTTTTATGAGTGGTTTCATGCTGTATTTCGGATATTCTTTAACGATTGAAGCAAACGCGTTTTGGATTTCAGCACTTATTATTGGTTTATTCCTTTGGGCACTGGCCCCCTATTCAACCATTAAACTTTATAAAACGAATAGTAAATATTGGTGACGTATTTTGTTTTACAAATAGTAAAAGGAAGCGCAAGGATATGTTGATGTCCTTGTGCTTTTTTAAGAGTTCCTGCTATCTTATTATGGTTCTCTTTTGAGGTGCAAACAAGAAAGAGGTAATGCAAATCATATACAAATATGGTGTGCCTATTGACATTATAATTCATTCAATTATAATTTAAGTAATTAAGTAAATACTTAAATATAGGTAAATGGAGGAAAAAGGTTGTCTGTCAATGAATTATTTAAAGCTCTGTCTGATGAAAATAGAAGAAAAATATTAGACCTTTTACGGAAGGGGGATTTGACTGCTGGAGAAATTGCCGAGAATTTTGAAATGAGTAAGGCTGGAATATCTCAACACCTATCTGTTTTAAAGAATGCTGAATTAGTATATGCCATAAAAAAGGGACAGTATGTTTATTACTCTTTAAATTCAACCGTTTTTCAGGATGTTTTGAAGTGGATTGTTCAGTTTAATTCCAACAAAAAAGGGGACGAAAAATGATGAAAACAGTTTGCATTGGCTTCCTTGTTTTATTATCTTTTGCCGTTAGTGTTTTTTTGCTTTTCTCAAATATAGCAATAGAAACGTCATACGGGGCAACTGAAGTAATATTATTTAGTGTTCCATTCGCAATGTGTGTAGTGAACAGTAATTTAATTATTATTCCAAAACTCATATCGTTTCAAAGCTCTTATACTCGATATAAAAAAGGAATCGAGAGCATTTTCTTATCAGTTACTATAATTCTGTTTATACTTCATCTTGGTTTAATTCTATTGGTAACAGGTATAGAAGTTAACCTTTTATATTTAATACCTGTTAGCGTAGGTATCGTACTTATCACCACAGCTAATACGCTTCCAAGGTTTCAACTTGATCCAAATAAGACCAAGGAATATACAAAAAATTCTAATCAACTATGGAATATTGTAATACGTCCAATTTCTTTACCTTTGTTCATAGGTGGTCTCATAATGTTACTTTGTGTTTTTCTTCCAAGTAATCTGATGATGACTGGCTTCTTCCTTGTTCTTCTTTGTACATTAATTGTATCTTTTTATATGTCGTATAGAGCCAATCAATCATATTAAATCATTTGTAAATTGGAGGGGGTCCTTTGAACAGAGCTAAGATTTGCCCAGAATGCGGTTCAAAAGAGATGAAAATGGGGGAATTCAAAGGATATGGGTCATTGTTTAAGAGAAAGGCAATTATAAAGAGTTCTGAAGTTGATGCTTATTTTTGTGTGAATTGCGGTTATGTATTAACTCTAAAAGTAAGAAACCCAGAGAAATTTTTATGATTTCTTTCTGCTTGTGGGGATGTGAATTATTATGAAGGGGAGCCGCTGGTGGAGCATGATGAAGTCATTGAAATGATGCGGAGGAAAGTCAATGAGTCAAAATAGAAATATTACACTTGTGCTCCAAGAAGAGCAAACAAGTATTAGAAAGGAAGTAGAAATAAACCCCGAGCTTAAAAAGATGATACAGGAAAGTAGAGAGGAATATAGGCAAGGACTTGGCATGTCAACTTCAGAACTTCTTGAATCCCTGTCTTCTAAGGACTTTGAATTTTAACCAGTTTAAGTGATCACCAACAAATACAAAGCCTTAATTATTATTGTTTGAAATAGAGGAGTGCAGGAGTGTTCCGAGTCCTTGCGCTTTTTTTGTTAATGGAAAAATACCCATTTGACATCTATATCACGATGCGATATAGTCACACCACGATATATAAGGCAGGTGGGGAGAAAATGGAACTTGAAAAAGCATTCAAAACGTACATACCAATGACAGAGACCGCCTTCTATATCCTCCTGTCGCTGACAGAACCGAAACACGGCTACGGGATTATTAAACATGTCGAGGAGATCACAAACAAACGCATTCGCTTGGGATCTGGTACGGTTTACGGAACACTCACGAAAATGCAAAGAGACGGTATTATCACCGTCTACGCAGATGAAAAAAGGAAAAAAACCTATGAAATAACGAACGCCGGAAAGAAACTAATGTTAAAAGAAATAAAAAGGCTTAAAGAACTTCATGAAAATGCGCTGAGATACGAGGGGGAGTTTTTGTGATGGTAAAAATATTTCTGCCATTTTGGAGCTATGATGTGGAGAAAACGGAAGAATGGCTTTCTTCCGTGGCGAAACAAGGGTATCATTTGGTGAAAATCAATACATGGACACGACAATTTTATTTTGAAGAAGGAGCCCCCAAAACGATCACTTATAGGATTGGATTCGATGCTATCAAAGTGGTCGATATGGGCAGATGTTTACACAGAAGGAGAAGCGCGACCAGAGCTTTACAGTGATAGCACACATATATTGAAACATGCTAGACGTGTTGCAATCACCTATTCGGCTTTATATGGCTCTGTTATGTTCATGATGGTAGGAGTTATTGCACTGAATCTTAATTATGCAATAAGGTCAGGTGTGGATGGTTTAGAATTGATGCTTTTTATTTTACAGGGAGTCCTTCTTGCTCAATTTGGTATGTTTATGCTCAAATCACTGTTGTATTATAGACGGGTGAAGAGGAATGTAGAGTATAGTTAAGGGGTGAGTATGGTTGTTACAGAAAAGTAATTATCTCCATGAACTTGATGAACCATTTCTATTAACCCTTAATAAAGAGGCTCGTTGCAATACGTCGAAGTATTTCGACATAAGGAGGCTCACGTCAAACAACAATCTCAAAGCTAAAAAGAATGACAAATTTTGCAAAAATATGTATACTTATTTAAGTAATGAATAATTAAATATCAATGGTTCAGGTGATTTCAATTTCTGAAATCTAATAGGGAAGTTGGTTCGATTCCAACGCGGTCCCGCCACTGTATATGTGAGCTAGCTGTAATGACCACTGTGCATTTCTATGTATGGGAAGGGGCAGCAAGTGATGACCATAAGCCAGGAGACCTGCCTGTAACCAGACGCGCACCAAACCTACGAGGAATAGGGGGTGTAATCGGACAGGTTTATTTTCTTTGGGCTGCCCTTTTACATATCCATCTTCATTTCTCGTGAAGATGTTTTTTTATTTTCATACAAATACGACAGGGGGTACTAACGTGAAAAAGGTTTTATCATTTTTATTTGTATTACTACTTACATTAGCTCTGTTAATCGGTTGCAGCTCTGAAAACTCAGATACCGAAGATGACAGTATCGAACAAACAGAAGAAGCAGCATTTCCACTAACGGTCACAGATGCGCTTGATAATGAAATGACGATTGATGAGGAGCCAGAGCGTATCGTTTCGGTGATTCCAAGCAATACAGAAATCGCCTTTGCGCTTGGATTGGGGGATGAAATCGTTGGTGTCTCAGACCATGATAATTATCCCGAAGAAGTAGAGGAAAAAGAGGCAATTGGTGGTTTGGAAATGAATGTGGAAGTAATCCTTAGTCTGGATCCTGATCTCGTTCTTGCCCATGGATCCAGTTCCGAAGCCTCGCAGGAAGGGCTGCAACAGATTCGTGACTCCGATATTGATGTATTTGTTGTAAATGATGCACAGGATATCGAAGGAACTTATGAAGCCATTGAACAAATTGGCCAGGTAACCGGTACACCAGATGAGGCAGAAGAAATCGTCAGCGATATGGAAGACGGATTTGCTTCATTAAGTGAAACGGCAGAGGAAATTGATGAAACGGATCGTAAATCGGTCTTTTTTGAAGTATCACCTGAACCGGACCTTTTTACTGCAGGACAAAACACATTTTTCGATTCACTCTTACAAGTTATTGGTGCAGATAATGCAGCTGAAGAACTAGATGGTTGGGTGCCAATTGATCCAGAGTCGATTGTGGAACTGGACCCTGACGTTATTATAACGACATACGGGCATTATTCGGACGATCCAGTAGAGCAAGTAGTAAGTCGTGACGGCTGGGACTCCATGGACGCTGTTGAAAATGAAGACGTTTATGATATACATTCCGATATTGTAAGTCGTCCGGGTCCGCGTTTAGTTGAGGGTGCAAGGGAGATTGCTGAAGTTGTTTACCCGGAATATTTTGAAGAAGAGTAACTATGTATTTGCCTATATGCTTGCGCTCGCATTTTTAATTATTTCCATGCTTACCGCTATATCGGTTGGCAGTGTGTCCGTTCCTGTTTCAGATATCATAATGATTATTGGTGCACAGATTTTTCACTTACCGATAGCTGAACAGGTCGATGCGACATATAGGAATATTGTTTTTGAAATTCGCCTGCCCAGAGTACTTCTTGCCGGTTTAGTTGGAGCCTCTCTTGCGATTGCGGGAGCGGCCTTTCAAGGCTTGCTGCGAAATCCATTGGCCGACCCCTATATATTAGGGGTTTCTTCTGGTGCATCTGTTGGGGCTGTTGCAACATTGTTTTTTAATATTTCTATTCCGTTCCTTGGACTTTATACGTTGCCAGTTTTAAGCATTACGACAGCCTTATTGACTATTTTACTTGTGTTGTTTTTCGCACGTAAAGTGGACCGGACGATGCGGGTGGAGACGATTATTTTAACGGGAATTATTTTTAGCTCTTTTTTAGGTGCATTTATCTCCCTTATCATTGCTTTTACAGGTGATCAATTACAGCAAATTATGGGTTGGCTACTTGGTAGTGTATCGATGCGGGGATGGAGCTATATTGGTATTATTATTCCGTTCTTCATCCTTGGATCTCTTTTGCTGCTCATCAACACGAGAGAATTAAATGCGATGTCATTCGGCGAGGAACGGGCACAGCATTTAGGTGTCGATGTACAAAAACGAAAATTAATCATTTTGGTCGCTGGTTCAATATTGACTGGTGCGGCAGTGGCGGTTTCCGGGGCTATAGGATTTGTTGGTTTGGTGATTCCTCATTTAACCAGACGCTTATGGGGGCCGGATCATGTTCACCTTTTGCCGCTATCAATTTTAACTGGTGCAGGATTTTTAATGCTGACAGATCTTTTATCACGAACAATTATCTCTCCGACGATTTTACCGATTGGTGTGATCACAGCATTAATTGGGGCACCGGTATTCGCGATCATTTTGATTAATCAACGAAAAGGAAATCGAGGGGGGATGTAATGTTACATCTGGGTCATGTTTCCGGAGGCTATGATGGGATGCCAGTTATTGAAGATGTTTGCTTTTCTGTTTCGAAGGGTGAATTTTTTGGTATCTTAGGGCCTAATGGAAGTGGTAAGACAACCTTGTTAAAAATGATCAGCGGATTAATCGCCTGTACAGATGGTTCTATTCAACTAAATAACAAGGACATAACAGATTTTTCACGAAAAGAACTGGCGAGGAAAATGGCGGTTCTCCCCCAACTCTCTGCGCATGCATTTTCCTATACAGTGAGGGAGACGGTGGCACTTGGTAGGTACGCGCACAACCTAGGCCTGTTTCAAAGCTGGACGTCTAAAGATGAAAAAGTACTGCAAATGGTCATGGAGCAAACGAACATCACCCGTTTCCAGCATGATTCGGTGCAGCAGCTCTCAGGCGGGGAGCAACAGCGGGTGTTTCTCGCGCAAGCCTTAGCCCAGCAACCGGAAATTTTATTACTTGATGAACCGACCAACCACCTGGATTTAGCCTATCAAAAAGATTTACTTGATCTATTGAAAAAAGGAGCAAAACAGCAGGGGTTAACGGTCATTTCTATTTTTCATGATTTGAATCTTGCCAGTTTGTATTGTGATCGATTGTTACTAATAGATGAGGGGCGGACACGGGCCTTGCATACACCGGATGGCGTGCTGACAGAGGCACTGGTTAAAGAGGTTTATCAAACGGAGGTGAAAAAGCATCCTCATCCGGAGATCGCTAAACCGCAGATGCATTTGATCCCAGCAGACATGTTTTCGGCTGATGTGAAGATTGATGCTTCCATGTTAAACGTGAAACAGGAGCATATTACGCTCACTTCCCCCATTCCGCTGCGAACATTATCATCCGGTGTGTGTGGCGCTGGTATTGGTTGGAACAGTTATTTTGTTAATCGTCAGGTTTCGAAAGACTATGACTGTTCGGATCCTGAACATGAGATGCGGAATTACCTTGAAAAAAACGAATTCGACGCCTCCCGCACAGTGGGAATGATGACAGCCGTTCAGCTGGAAGATGTTGCTTATGGATTATGGGGAAAAGATCATGTCTCCCTCTTCACTGTAGTCACAGCAGGAGTTGGGAATGCGACAGATAGCACGCGAACAACAGGAACACATCGGCAAGGAGTTCCCGGAACGATTAATATATGGTTATTTGTAAATGGAAGACTGACGGAAGAAGCCTTTATTCAGGCGATCATGACTGCAACCGAGGCGAAAACAAAAACATTAATGGAACTGGGAATTACAGATAGCGAGACCAATACAATCGCAACGGGCACCTCAACAGATAGCATTCTGGTTGCTGCCACAGGGAAGGGTCCCCTCCTATCGTATGCAGGTTCTGCAACGAAGCTTGGTCAATTAATTGGAAAAAGCGTTTATAGAGAAACAAAAAGAGCGATCCAGCGTTCTCAAGGCTTGATGTAGCATATGGTTGTTTATCATTTACTTAGTATAACACTCGCTCTGGTCATAGACCGGTTGATTGGTGACCCGCCTTCCTGGCCGCATCCAGTTCGCTGGATCGGTTCTCTTATTTCATGGCTGGATCGTCGTTTAAATAAGGGGAACGGGCGTGTAACAAAAGGGATTCTTATGCTAGTTGTTATTGGTATCCTGACATTTTCTATTACACTATTAATTGTATACGGTGCCTATCAAATTCACGTTTTTGCAGGAATTGCTGCAGAATCACTCATCATTGCAACTGCGATTGCCGGGAACGATTTGAAAAAGGCTGCTCACCGTGTTTATCAACCTTTGAAAAAAGGGGACGTCAGGGAAGCCAGACAACAGGTTTCGATGATTGTTGGAAGAGATACGGACGGCTTAAATGAAGGGGAGATAACAAGGGCGACTGTCGAAACGGTTGCAGAAAATATTAGTGATGGTATTACGGCGCCGTTATTCTGGGCGTTGATTGGCGGTGCTCCTCTGGCGATGATGTATCGTGCTGTTAATACCTGTGATTCGATGGTTGGGTATAAAAATGAGAGATACGGCCAATTTGGTCGGGGATCGGCCCGGTTTGATGATCTGCTTAATTGGTTGCCAAGCCGCATTACTGGTTTTTGTATGATTGCCGCGAGCTCTTCGGCTTTGGTAACGAAGAAACAGGCAGCTCATGACTTGAAGCGGGAGGCCAGGAAGCATCCAAGCCCTAACAGCGGATGGGGGGAAGCGGCTGTTGCTCTCCTATTGAACATCCAGCTGGGAGGAACGAATTATTATCAAGGAATTAAATCAGAGCGTGCTGTGATGGGACGGGCTGATAAAAACCTGCAAAAGGAACATATTTTGGATGCAATCTCGATCATGAATCGTTCGGTCGCACTCTTTTTTATACTTTTATGGTTAGGGGGAGGAAGTTATGCAGTTGCCTTCACATGGTTCTAATCCACAGCATTTATACAAGGCGCTTGAAATAAATCCGCCAGAGGAGCTCGTGGACTTCAGTGTGAATATTAACCCGTTAGGCGCACCTGAGGCAGTCAAACACAACTGGGGCAAATGGCTTGAGGCTATTTATGATTACCCGGATCCAACCTTTGCTGAACTGAAACAAACAATTGCCGCAAAGGAAGGTATCGAGGAATCTTGTCTGCTGCCTGGAAATGGTGCGTCCGAACTCATTACGTTAATCGCCCGTTATCTCCAAGGAAAAAAGGTGCTGATCATCCATCCAGCTTTTTCCGAATATGAGGCCGCTTGCCGGAGTGAAAACTGTACAATTTTCCACCATGTTCTTTACCCGCCCGAATGGGAGCTGGATGAGACATCATTGGAGCGGAAGTTGGGTCTTGTGGATGCTGTGTTTTTTTGCCACCCGAATAATCCAACAGGTATTCAATATGATCGTCCAACTGTCGAATGGTTGATCGACACATGCCAAAAGAAAGAAGTCCTATTAATCTTGGACGAAGCATTTTATGATTTCGCTGATCGTCCTGTAACGTTTATTGATAAAGCCAGCCAATCGCCATTCCTACTGGTGCTGCGCTCACTGACAAAGATGTACAGTATTGCAGGCTTGCGGCTAGGCTATCTCGCAGGGACCCCGGAAGTCCTGTCGCAAATTCATAAAAGGCAGGCCCATTGGAGTATTAATGCAATTGCTTTAAAAGCTGGTAAGACATGCTTGGATGATCGGCAGCATGTCTTACTAACCCGTGACTATATCAAGAGAGAAAGGGATCGGCTGTTTGCATACTTCAGGGAAATAGGTTTTCAGCATAGTCCATCAGCGATCAATTTTTATTTAATTAGAGATCCCTCCTCCCGCAACCAGCAGGAACTTTTTTCATTTTTACTCAGGAAAGGACTTGTCTTACGTCACACGTATAATTTTCCAGGGATCGAAGGAGAATGGCTTCGCGTGGCGATTAAAAAGGAAGCGGAAAATAGTTTGTTGATGGAGGTGTTATCCGAATGGAAAAGGGAAAACTGATTTTCGTTACCGGCGGTGTTCGCAGCGGGAAGAGCTCTTTTGCTGAAGAATTGGCAACAAATTGGAGCAGGGACTTGGACGTGAATTTACATTATATTGCATGTGGCGTTCCTTCCGATAAGGAAATGCGCGAACGAATAGCGCGTCATCAGGAAAATCGCTCGGGAGCGTCTGGAAACTTTCAAACATGGGAATGTCCGTATAACCTGCAACGTATCTCCAGTCACTTTTCAAAACAGGATATTCTTGTACTTGATTGTGTAACTACATTATTAAACAACTATTTATTTCATCAAAACATCGATGATCCCAGTGGGCTGATGGACAGGATGTTAACAGATATTTTCAGTCTACAGAAGGCTTCTGGTGGGTTAGTTGTTGTTTCCAATGAGGTAATGCAAGATGTTCCGCATCAAGCATCGTTAACAAGAAAATACCAATACATAATCGGAATTGTTCATCAAAACATCGTAGACCAGGCGGATACTGCCTATTTGGTAGAGAGCGGTATACCGATTTGCAAGAAAGGGGTAGCGGTATGAAGGGGATGATGATCCAGGGTACAGCTTCCAGTGTGGGAAAAAGCATACTCACTACTGGTCTATGTCGGTTATTTGCAAATAAAGGATACGCGATTGCGCCGTTTAAAGCACAGAATATGTCCGGTCGTTCAATCGTAACAAGAGACGGGAAAGAAATGAGTATTTCGCAGGCCCAGCAGGCGGAAGCGGCCGGCCTCCCCCCTTCTGTTCTCATGAATCCTGTTCTATTAAAGCCTCGCGAAAATCTGCAGACAGAGGTGATGCTTCTCGGAGAAAAAAGGAGCATCATACCTGGACAGGATTATAAGCAATCTTATTATGATGTAGCGAAGCAAGCTATTCAGGGGGCATTAAATCAATTGGAACAAAGCTATGATTTCATGCTGATAGAGGGCGCAGGCAGCCCAGTAGAGATGAATTTAAAAGACCGAGACCTTGCCAATATGGCTGTAGCGGAAATGGCTGATGTTCCTGTTATTCTAGTGGCTGATATTGATAGAGGAGGCGCATTTGCCAGTATTGTCGGGACGCTGGAATTGCTGACAACGGATGAAAGGCAGCGGGTGAAGGGGCTGATTATAAATAAATTTCATGGGGTTGTTTCCTCTTTCGCTTCCGGCAGAGAGTGGCTGGAGGATCGTACCGGGATTTCCGTTCTGGGAGTTGTACCTCATACTGGCCATAACCTTGCTGAAGAGGATAGCGTCGAAGGGCGGGGCACCACCGAAGCCCGTTCCACAACAGATAAGCCGCCCGATTATGACAAACTAGCAGAACACCTGGAAGCCTATATCGACTGGAAAAAGCTCTTAAACATCATGACAGGTGAAAACGATGTTCGCTAGTTTACGGGGGTTTTTCATAGGAATCTGCATAAACCTGCAATTTTTCACAAGTATTCCAATAAAAAGGGAGCTCCCGATGAACCGTTTCTATATTTCTCATGCCTTGAAGACATTCCCGCTACTTGGTTTACTGCAGGGGGCGATCTATGCATCTATTTTGTTTGTCCTTCAGTCGTATACACCTTTATCGGATATTATGATTGCACTTTTTCTGTGGCTTGTATTGATATTTTTATCTGGCGGCATTCATCTGGATGGCCTGATTGACACAAGCGATGCCTATTTTTCATATAGGGATGTAGGGAAGCGGCTGGAAATTATGCAAGATCCCCGTGTTGGCGCATTTGGGGTCCTAACGATCGTCGTTTTTCTAAGCGTTCGCTTTGTTATTTTATATGAACTGGTGACAATGGCTGTTCTTTGGACTTATTTAATGGTGGTGTTGATTCCTTTTCTTGGTAAAATGCTGTTGGGTGCCTATTTGCAGCTTTTGCCAGCAGCAAGAAATAGTGGGATGGCTGTCTTTTTTCAACATGGGAAAAGCAGCACGTTCTGGGTTACTTATGGTATCTATTTAGGTATAATTGGTATAGTGATAGCGCTTCTAAACATGGAATTGCTTGGATTCTATTTTATTTTGATAAGTAGTATGATTGTTATAGGAACCTTTCTCGCCGGAAAAATAAAGAAGAACTTCGGTGGTATCACAGGGGACACGTTAGGTGCGAGTTCAGAAGGGATGGAATTAGTGTTATGGATAGCGGTGTGGCTGTTACACTCTTTCGCCATGGTGTAACAAAGGCGAATCTGGAAAAAAGGTACCTTGGTTGGAGCGATCCACCGATTACTGATGAAGCACGGCATAGGTTAACAGCACTGCCAAGTGAGGTGTACGATCTCTGCGTTTCCAGTGACTTAATTCGGTGCAGGCAAACGGCCACTATACGTTGTCCCGATGCTCCTTATGTTGAAAGTGCGGCATTCCGGGAGATGCATTTTGGCAACTGGGAATTAAAGACCTATGCAGAGCTTTGCCATGACCCTGAATATCGAAACTGGTTGAATGATTCGATTGGTAATCGCCCGCCTGATGGGGAAAGCTTTTCTGAAATGGAAAGCAGGGTGGATCGTGGTTGGAATGCGCTGAAAAAGCTAGTGAATGAAGAGGGCTATAGAAATAGTTTACTTGTTACGCATGGCGGGGTAATACGTTTGCTGTTAACCAAACTTGCCAAGGAGAGGAAAAACTTTTGGGAATGGGAAATCCCTCATGGTACTGGGATCAAGCTTTACTGGGTGACTCGCGACTGGAGGGAGAATAGCCGATGCACTTCATTACAGGTGGTGCCTATAACGGAAAGCGAAAATGGGTGAAAAAATATTATGAGCCGGATCAGTGTCGGTGGCTATCCGCATATGATACAGCGCTAATGAACCCCATGAGCACCGAGCTACCAGCTATTGTAATTTTAGAAGGTGTTGAAAAATGGATTCATGCCCAAATAGACCCTGAACTTTCATCAGACACATTGCGTAAAAATGTGATCCGTTTAATGAAGCCATGGCTGCAGTGGGAAGAAGCGGATAGTCAGCGAAAGCTCGTCATCATCGGCACTGATATTTCGAAAGGTATCGTACCAATTGATAAACGTGACCGACTATGGCGAGATATTACAGGATGGACATATCAGGATTTGGTTGAAAAGGCGGAACGGGTTGATGTCATATGGTACGGAATTGAAGATACAATTAAAAACAAAAGGGAGTTGTAATTATGAGACTATATACAAAATCTGGAGACAAAGGCCAAACAAGTGTCATAGGTGGAAGAGTTGATAAAGATGATATCCGTGTTGAAGCATATGGAACCATTGATGAGGTAAATTCATTTGTAGGAAAAGCTATCTCAGAATTAGATAAGGAATTGTTTAAAGATATTGTGGCAGACCTTGAGAAAATCCAACACGAATTATTTGATTGCGGCTCCGAATTATCTAATATCTCAAAGAAAAGGGAACATAAACTAACCGAAGAGCCGATCACGTATCTGGAAGAAAAAATGGATGAATTAATTGATGAGGCACCGGAATTGGAACGATTTATTTTACCAGGTGGTTCAGACGCTTCCGCTTCGATCCATATCGCCAGAACAGTTGCAAGAAGGGGAGAAAGAGCCATTGTATCGCTTATGAAGGCGGAAGAAGAGATTTCCCCGATCCCCTTAAAATATGTGAACCGCCTGTCAGATTACTTGTTTGCCGCAGCGCGCGTCATTAATGCTAGGTTGAATGTCCCAGATGTAGAATATGAACGAAGCGCTAAAGTTTTCCGCGGCAGCAATAAGAAGAAGGATTAAAAAGGCGATGAGCAATGCTGTCATCGTACCGTTAACGGCTGATCAGGAACTAGTCATTACTGCTGATAATAGTGGGGCCATCGGTGAAAAGTCACGGGATGAAGTTCATACATCGAATTCCGTTGTAGGCTACTCAGCTTTGCGTGTTGCCATGATGGAGTGCCTTGCTGTAGGAGCAGAGCCGCGGACGATTGTGATGCAAAATTTTACCGGTGACAATGCCTGGGAGGATTATAAAAATGGGGCGGAAGATGTTTTGAAAGCGTTGAAGCTGGATATGCTCCCAATTACCGGAAGTACGGAGAGCAATTTTGCCAGTTTGCAGTCAGGTCTTGGTGTAACGGTTATTGGGACTAGAATAGAGGGAAACCGGGACCCTGAATGGACTGGTGAAGAAGCGTTTGCCGTGATTGGAGCACCGTTAGTTGGAAATGAAGTACTCGAGAAGCAGGATGAAGTCATACCACTCGCTTTGTTTCAGCAACTTTGTCAAATGGAAGAGGTAAAAGATGTGCTGCCTGTCGGTTCCAAGGGTGTTGCCGTTGCTTGGAGAAAATGGACAAAAAGAGAGAATAAACTATCTTGTGATGTGGATCTGGAAAAATCAGCAGGTCCATCCACTTGTGTTCTAATTGCCTTTGGCAACAGTAATATAGAAATAATCCGTGAAGTAACGGGAGTGTATTTTCATATGCTGGTTCCTGATGATAATTCTTGCTAGATTTTTCTTCCTCTAAAATGATAAATTAAAAGCTTGCAAAGGATTAAACCCCCTGCAAGCTCAAGCTTTTGCTGTGTTTAAGGTCTACTCATAAATCCCTACTTGATCAAATCCATCAGCAGTTGCTCTAGCTTCCTCACTTCCTTCACCATAAATATCCTCTGCTGATTGTATAATATACAGTCTTGCATCACTAAAATCAGAAGTTGGTGTCAGGTAAGTGACGAGCGCACGATAATATATCTGACCGAGCTTCTCTTTTCCAATTTGCTCTCCGGTAATATATGCAGCGTGGTTAATAATGGAAGAATTAATATGAACGCCACCGTTGTCCAAGTGCATCGGTAGGTCATAGAATTCATCCATGTGCGAAGGATACATTCCTTCACCATCACCATATGGAATATATTCTTCGTTAACTGGGTATTTACTAGGATCGCTCAGGCTGCGCAGGGAAGTCCTTCCATCCGCTATTGCCCCAGGGCCCATGATATCCTCTCCGATCTCCCAATTATCCTCATCAACCAATGCACCAAAAATATCGGCGAATGCTTCATTTAGTGCTCCAGATTCGAAGCGGTATTCCAGGTTAGCTGTATTTGTAATTACACCATGCGCCATTTCATGGGCAGCTACATCCAGACCTGCGGATAGTGGAACCATATAATCGCCATCTCCATTTCCATACGTCATATGGCGACCATTCCAGAACGCGTTGTTAAAGTCCGTACCATAGTTAACATAGGAAATGATGGCCATACCCTCATCATCTAGCGAGTTACGATCATGTTCATTCAGGAAATAATCATAAACTTTTTCTGAGTTATAGTGCGCATCGACAGCTGGGTGATGGTATTCCTTCTTCCAGGATGCGCTGTTATTCACAGCAATTTCATCGGTATTGGAATCAAAGGTGTAAATTCCTTCCAATCCTTCATGAGAGCTATCAGCCAGAATGAAATTGGTACCCTGTTGAGGCGGCTTTACTCTGGTTGTATGCAGTTCCCTATGATCTCCATGGACACCTGTCCCTACACTCTTATGAAATTCTCCCTCTTCAATATGTGCGATTGTATTATATCGATCGATCACGTTTCCATTTTTCGCATCTACATAAACAAACCAGTTACCAGGGGTTTCACCCATGAATGTAACATTAACCTTATAAGCAAGGAGTTTTTCCTCTTCGAAAGGATAAATGACAAGTTCTGAAATAGGATCATATTTCATGTTCTGTGGTGCGTCTACAGCTGAGCTAGCTGCTTTTATAGCATCTTCCTCATCTAGCGTTGGGTCTGTATTTATCGAAGTTTTTTCTGCTTCCGGGTTGTAGTTACCGTTAACTGTAACTAGTTCTTCGTTTTCGTTAAAGTGTACGATCACCTCTGTACCCTCTACAGGCACCCCATTTTTAGTCTGGTTGAAACGGACTTGCGTCATCCCTAGATCATCCTCTTGAACATCGCTTACTTTTAGATTTTCTTCCGCATTCTTAATTCCGATTTCCTGTTCATTTTCCTCTAAATAATCCATTGCATTTTCAGCATTACTGCTTGGGTGCATTTCTGCAAATTCCTCCTTTACAAAAATAGGAACGTTTGCATTCTCATTCCAGACCTTCCCTGTTTTCACCGAATTCGATCCAGGACTTTCTGAAATAACAACTGCATCACTTACAGAAAAAGAACCTAAAACGAGTGCTGAAGACAGAATTGCTGATACCGCCGCATGCTTTTTCTTCAATATTACCCCTCCTAGTAAAGTTATTAATACTAGTATAGAGTAATAGATTTGAAATAACATGATTAATATGAATTATTTTAATTTTTTAAAATAACAGTTCGATTAAACTACGGAAATAGTAAGAAAGGGTATATATAGCTAGAGTTTATATAGGTATTTGGAAGCCAGGGGTCTTGTTTTCATAGTTTGTGAAATAATAGAGAGTTAAAAGTAGGAGGCGCATTTAGGAGAAGGGTATATACAAAATGAAGTCTATCGCTAAGGAATGAACATATACTTCTCTCCATTCATAAACTAATCAAAACGCCAAGAAAAGTGTTGACCAACCTGTTTATTCTCGGGTAAAATGAGAAGTGTTCTTTAAAGTGTTTACTTCATTCTTAACAAATTAAGAATGCTAAGAGACTTAGTCAAAAACAGAAAGGAGCATAGAGGTTACTAAAGCAAGAAAAAGCGCCAGGGCTATTTTCTGACCGATGATAGAAAGTAGTTGACGAGGTGGAGGTTAATCGAGTATTCGGCGGATTCCTCCCGATTGTACATCTCAATCGATAGGCTTTTTTCTGAAAACAGTAAGGTGACTTATTGGCCAAAGAAAAAAGTGAGATGTCATACAACAACACGAGAAAGGGGTAGCAAAACGCCCCGAAATAACGAAATGGTCGTTTGTTACCCCTTTAAGGAGGAACAACGATATGTGCGGAATTGTAGGCTATATCGGCCTAAATGATACAAAAGAAATTTTACTAAATGGACTGGAAAAATTAGAGTATCGCGGCTATGACTCAGCCGGAATAGCAATGTTAAACGAAGACGGCATAAATCTTACGAAGGTAAAAGGCCGTATTGCAACGCTTAGAGAAAGCGTAGATAATACGGTTCATGCAACAATGGGAATCGGCCATACCCGCTGGGCAACGCATGGTGTGCCAAACGAAGAGAATGCACACCCACACAGGAGCGCGTCTGGAAGATTTACACTTGTTCATAATGGCGTTATTGAAAATTATCAGGAATTGAAAAGAGAATACCTAAGTGATGCAATGTTCGTTAGTCAAACTGATACAGAAATAATTGTTCAGTTAATCGAAAAGCTTTTTGAAACCTATCAGGATTCAGCTGAGGCATTTCGTCAGGCCATGAGCCTTTTAAAAGGTTCATACGCAATTGCAATGATCGATACGGCAGATCCAGACAATATATATGTGTCAAAAAACAAAAGTCCATTATTAGTAGGTTTAGGTGATGGATTTAATGTTGTCGCGAGTGATGCAATGGCTACATTAAAAGTGACAGATCAATACTTGGAAATTCACGATCAGGAAATCGTAGTTGTGAACCGCAACTTTGTTGAAGTCCAGAAGTTGAATGGTACGGTGGTAGATCGTGAACCATACACTGCACAAATTGATGTAAGTGATATGGAAAAAGGAACCTATCCGCATTTTATGTTGAAGGAAATTGACGAGCAGCCATTTGTAATGCGTAAAATTATCAATGAATATCAAAACGAAAACAATGAACTGAAACTTGATGCTGATATTCGCAGCGCTATGCAGAAAACAGACCGCGTCTATATCATTGCTGCAGGCACAAGTTATCACGCCGGATTGGTCGGCAAATCGTTCATTGAAAAAATAGCAAACATTCCAGTTGAAGTCCATGTAGCAAGCGAATTTTCATATAACATGCCACTCCTATCAGATAATCCGTTATTTGTGTTTATTTCACAAAGCGGCGAAACGGCTGATAGTCGCGGCGTATTAGTAAAAATTAAAGAAATGGGACATCCGGCATTAACGATGACAAATGTGCCAGGATCCACCCTTTCTCGTGAAGCAGATTACACCTTAAATCTTTATGCAGGACCAGAAATCGCCGTTGCTTCAACAAAAGCATACACGGCACAAATTGCGGTACTCGCAATTTTAGCAGTAGATACGGCACAGGCAAAAGGTCTTGAGTTAGAATTCGATCCCATGCAGGAGCTTGCGATTGCTGCAAATGCAATGGAAATTTTAACAGACCAGAAAGATGAGATTGAAGGCCTAGCAAGAGACTATTTACCAACAACACGCAATGCATTCTTCATCGGCCGCAGTGCAGACTACAATGTCTGTGTAGAAGGAGCATTGAAGCTGAAAGAAATCTCTTATATCCAGGCAGAAGGTTTTGCTGGAGGGGAGTTGAAGCACGGAACCATTGCGCTAATTGAAGACGGGACACCGGTTATTGCACTGGCCACACAAGCGAATGTGAACTATTCCATCCGAGGAAATGTGCAGGAAGTTGTTGCGCGAGGTGCCAATGCAATGGTTATTAGCATGAAGGGTCTGGAGCAGGATGAGGATGCATTTGTTTTACCACATGTGCATGAACTGTTGACCCCACTTGTTAGCGTTGTGCCAATGCAGTTGCTGGCATATTATGCGGCATTGCATCGTGGGTGTGATGTTGATAAGCCGAGGAATTTGGCTAAATCAGTTACTGTTGAGTAATAAGAAAGCACTGATTACATACGTGTAATCAGTGCTTTTCTGCTCTTTTACATAATTACAATCGTCTTGAATTTTTATACCCGTTCAGTATATTGTCGAATACGATCTAGGCTATTTTTCCAGTCAGCTTTAATTGCATCTATGTTGCCCCGTGGAAACTGTATAAATATGTTCTTATGACTTCCTCGCAGCTAGAGTGTAATACAACTAATGATGTTCAAATGTTAAGAGGGTGTACAATGCTTCCAAGAAAGATTGGTTGCGTCCCGTGCATACAATAGTCCCAAAGGCTTGCCGTTATGATTTGATTATTCTCATATGTTTTAAAGTAATATTCACATGTATTCGTGTTCATAAAAGCAACATATTTCGTATAATCATAGGTTCCTCTATCAGTTTGGACAATGCCCTTGGGAATAAAAACACTATTCATAATATGAAAACATGTCATAACTGCTTCGGATCGGCTTTCCGGAACTTGAGCATGTGTTTTTAGAAATGCTGTACGAGCGAAACGTTCAGGAGAGGTGAAGCCTCCGGGTAGATGTCTTGTTCCTCCACCTTGACTAAAAGGGGTTAATGATACATTTCCCCAATGAACTTCTTTTTGTTGCGTAATGGATACATCTGTATAATTTCTTAGATTGGTCATATGCCAGTGAAAATCAGGACTATTCGCCATGACTCCTATAGGGTTATCAATTACCTCAAGCCCCGTTTCCGTTTGCTCAATTACAACACTTTTGCCACTTCTGTCGGTAGCAATCCAATGTAAGGGAGCAGCTCTTTGCGTAACGGGATCTGGTACACCTACGATACCGATGTTTTCTAATAAAGCCTTTAAATCATTTACGGAGCCACAACGTCCTAAAATATAATGTAGAAAATCTAAAGAAGCAATTGGCTCGTTATCTTTTATCGGTAAATCATAATCAGCATAACCTTCAAAATATAAAACTGCAGCAGCAAATCCTCGTTCATTTACACCATCAAAAATACCAAACATACCATCTGTTTCTTGACCAATACAGATAAAGCTGTAGTCATCAATGTATTTTTTCGTTGATATTAGGCTATTCCATTGGTAATTTTTCGGTATTACATAAAGTCCAGGTTCAATGGGATAGGAAAAATCCATCGTTCTTCCAAAGAAGTTCTCCTTCTGCATAGATTGTAATGTAATGGCGGTACACATATCGTAAAACCTCCAATTATTATAAATATCCTAGTTCTAATTTATGGTTCATAAGGAAATAAGGTGAATTTTTCTAATTTGAAGATTAAGCTATAATTATTGGTATCATTCCGGTTTGGGAAAACGAACCGCACGATGTACCATGTGCCCCGGAGAAATACAAAATTAAGTCATTACATGTAGCGGTGAAGAGTATAAAACATAGAGGACTCCAACAGTGAAGGGGTTCTCTTTTTATGTGTGCATCTACGTTGGTTAGGATACCGAATATAGAGTTCCTTTAATGGGAAGTGGAAATCTAGCAAACAAGACAAATATCTGATAGATTTAAAAAATAGAAGGGAGATGGGGATGTAATAGAAAGAAGGGGTTATTTATAGGAAATTATCTCTAACAGAATATACCTGTGAGATTGGAAACCGTTTATGTTTAGAAGTCAATTAATTTTGAAGAAAATGATATTTGAATCTATGTTATTCAAATTTTTTAGGTGGGAGTAATTATATATGTTTAGTGGAGATGAACGAATTATATTATCAGTCATTGTTTTTGTTTACTTTATTTTTCTGTTTGTATTGGCTTTATATATGAATCGGAAAACGAAAACGTATGAAGATTATAATGTTGCTGGCAGGTCCGTTTCGATTATTCCGATAATTTTAACATTTATTGGAACTGGTGTTGGCGGATCAACATTATTAGGTTACATGGAGAATGGTTACATATTAGGAATGGGGGAGCAGTGGATACATATCACGATGTTCCTTTGCGTCATTATTTTTGCATCATTTTTGCTCAAGCGGATCAGAAGCCTGGGGGAAAATCATAACATGGTCACGGTGGGTGACTATACTTCCTTACGTTATGGTAAACAAGCTCGTATTCCGACTGTTATTAGTATATTGTTTTCCTATTGTGCCATGACCGGTATGCAGTTTGTTGCTATTGCCACGATACTGAATTTGACAATCGGGTTAAATGTGACTTTGGGAATTTTTATCGGCTGGGCATTGTTAACATTAAAAACTTATTTTGGCGGACTGAAAGCTGTTATTTGGCAAGATGTTATTCACGGAACAATTCTAACAATGGGAGTCATCGCCTTGTTTATTACAGTGCTGATAGTAGCCGGGGGCTGGGAATCAATTTCTGCATATGCTAGCACTAATAATCAAGAAGATATGCTCAGCATTATGAATATCGAACCAAGTGAAATATTCATATATCTCTTGACGTTAGCCGTTTTTCAATTTATTAGACAAGATCTTTGGCAGCGTGTTTGGGCAGCAAAAAATGTTAAGACAGCAAGGAATGGATATTGGATTTCTATGATCATTGCTGTTTTAATAGGCGCTATTGCTGTTGCAATCGGTGTATTCAGCAGGTACGGTTTACGATTGGAAAATATTGATCCAGTACTCATTTATTATGGTGTTGTTGAGGATGTATTTCCCTTCTCTTTAGTGGTTGTGATGATTATTGTGTTATTGGCGGCCGTTATATCAAGTGCGGACTCCTTCCTTTTAGCAGGATCCTCCTCTATCGTAAACGATATAATCAGACCAAATTTTAAACATTTAAATAATAAAAAGATGTTGATTTGCAGTAGGATTTCTGTTTTGATCGTATCCATTGTTGCGCTTGTGTTAGCCTTGTCAGTCCCAGGATTGGTTAACCTGATGGTAACTGGGACGGCGATGTCGGTCTCAGGTCTATTAGCACCGGTAATGTTTGGTTTATTTTGGAAAAGAGTGACCAAAGCCGCTGGTGTTGCTTCCATGTGGGGAGGTCTGGTCACAGCCGTCATTTGGCAGGTCTTAGGCCATCCTTTTGGTTTACATCCTATTTTTATCGGGTTACCTTTATCCATAGCAATACTGCTGATTGTAACGTTTTTAACAAGACATCATAATCAAAACGCAGGGTTAACTATGAAATAAAATCGATTATAAGCAAAGCTAAATTATTTCAGAAAAAACACCAATCCTTACCTCGAAATGAGTTCAATAAGGATTGGTGTTTTTTAATAATCGCCCCACTATTCATATAATTTTCTCAATTCATGACGGGAGGACTCTGAAAGCGATCCGCCGATATCCATTAATTCAACAATGTCTTTAAAGGCTCTTTCTGGAATTGCTAAATCGGCTATTTCGTCTGGAGAAAAACCCAAGTTAATCTCATCTTCCCGGCCTTCTTTTAATTTGGTAACAAAGTCAGGTTCGGTAACGAAAGGTGTGGACGCACCAACCATATCGGCGAACTCTAAGGCTTCCAGTGCCTTTTCTGGTGAGTTGATGCCGCCAGTGGCCATTATTGGAATACGACCAGCGATATGTTCGTATACAACTTGATTCATGATTTCACCTTTAAATTTACCTTGGCGAATCGTTTGTTTATAAATGTTCTTGCCCCAACTTGCAGTAGCTAAATAGTGGATATTTGCCACTTCCATGATTCGATCCATGAAATAAAGGAAGTCCTCTGCACTATAGCCAATTTCATTGCCGCGTGTTTCTTCTGGTGTGCCGCGAAATCCAAGAATAAAGTTAGCAGGTGCTTCTTCATCAATAACTTTCTGAACAGCCTCCATCACTTCGATACCAAAACGTGAACGATTTTCAATAGTTTGGGCTCCGTATTCATCATCACGCTGATTTGAAACAGTGGAAAAAAATGTTTGAATTAATAAGCGCTGCGCACTTGAAATTTCAACACCATCAAAGCCGGCTTTGATTGCACGGCGGGTAGCGTCAGCATATTGGGTAATGACATGCCCGATTTTACGTTTGGTCATCGGTAAGACGGTATGTTCAATGGGAGTCTTTAAGCGCATTTCACTTGGGCCATAAACGACACCGAAGTCTTTAAGTGATATTTTGGAAAAACGGCCTGCATGTGTTAATTGAATAATTGCCTTCGCACCGTCTTTTTTCATCGCTTGAGCGAGTTCTTTAAGTCCTTCGATACTATGGTCATCATCGATACTAAAACCATATTCAAATAATTGACCGTATTCTTCGATATAAGCAGCACCTGTAATTTGTAAGGGTGCTGAACGCCCGCGTCGCTTTGCATATGCCAAGTCTTCTTGCGTCACATGACCTTCCACAGTTGAAGAATTCGTGATCATTGGTGATAGGACAAAACGATTATCTAATTCAATACCGTTTGGTAGAGCTATTTTCTCAAATAAAGGTCTGTATGGTTCCGTTGTTTTCATTTGCATAATCCCCAATTTCTGTAAGTAGTAAAGTGTAATTGTTCATGTTAATTTAAACCTATCACCGGTTAAGAGCAATGTCAATTTGATACAGATTTTACCCTGTTATAATGGCTTGATAAATGGTGAAACTCTATACTAATTCGTGACGCTAATAATACTTAAGTAAAATAAGAAATTTTGTTAGATTATTTACAATAAATGTTATACACTGTATATGTATTAGGCTTAAATTTACGTAAGAAAGAGGGGTTTCTAATGAAAAAACGTGGTGAATATTTATTTATTGAGAAAAACGGTGATGATTATACGTTAAGTATGACGCCAGAGTTACAAGATGATATTGGTACAGTTGGCTTTGTTGAATACATAGTTGCTGATACTGTTACGCTTGAAGCAGGTGATACTATTTTAAATTTAGAAGCTTCGAAAACGGTTCTTGAATTGGCTTCCCCGTTGGCTGGTAAAATTGTTAAGCGAAATGAAGCATTAATAAGCGAACCAGCACTGTTGAATTCAGCGAAAGCAGAAGATAATTGGATGATTACATTAACGGATGTTGATGAAGAGGCGTTTAATCAATTAGAAGGTGTTACAAGATATTTTTCAGAACAGGAGTAGGGTATGGATCAAGAAGCGAGATTAGATTATCTGATTGACTATTTATTGAACGAGAACATAGATGCGATGGGCAAAGTGATGCAGTACAAAAGGGATAATGCACAGGAAAAATTAGCATTATTTCGGGGGCTGTGTAATGTCCGCCCCCCTGAACCAGTAACAGAACAATTTATAGCGGTTCAAGATGCTTTCTTAACCCAGTGGAATACCGAACGGCCATTAACCTCATTGAATGATTTGGAAGACGCACAACCGCAAATTTATTTATGGCAAGGCGATATTACCAGTCTAGCAGTAGACGTGATTGTCAATGCAGCCAATAGTGATTTTCTGGGTTGTACGCAAGCGAATCATGACTGTATTGACAATTTTATACATACACGTGCTGGTGTAGCATTAAGGTTAGAATGTGATGCAGTGATCAAGGCACAAGGCAGAAGAGAGCCAATGGGAAAAGCAAAAATAACCAAGGCTTACAATTTACCAGCGGACAATGTCATTCATACCGTCGGTCCTTATATCGACGAGCGTGGTGTCACCCCACTAAAGGAAAAATTATTAGCTTCGTCCTATCGTTCTTGTTTAGCTTTGGCTGATAAGCATCAACAAGGGACGGTAGCTTTTTGCTGTATTTCAACAGGTGAATTTAATTTCCCTAACGAGCGTGCGGCTGAGATTGCGATTCAGACTGTGGAAGCATATTTACGTGATACCGGGTCAACGCTTAACGTTATCTTTAATGTGTTTAAAGATGAGGACCTACAAATTTATCAGTCATTATTAGGGATAAAAGAATAGGAGATTGTTATGGAACAAATACAAACACATTGGAAGGCATTACCGATGGAATCATCCATGTCACAAGCTGATTTTTTACATCAAGTAATAGAAGAAGCAGAAGCAATTGTCATCGGCATTGGTGCAGGGATGTCTGCAGCGACTGGGTTTACATATGTAGGAAAAAGGTTTACAGACGCTTTTCCTGATTTTATTGCGAAGTATCGTTTCTTTGATATGTTACAAGCAAGTGTCTTTGATTTTGAGGACGCGAGAGAATATTGGGCTTTTAAAAGTCGCTTCAGTTTGTTGAATTTCTTTGATCAACCAATCGGGCAAGCATATGTTGATCTGCGCCAGATGATGTCGGATAAAAATTATCATATTATTACAACGAATGCTGATAATGCGTTTTATGCGGCCGAATTCGATATGGATAAAGTCTTTCGTATTCAAGGAGAGTACGGGCTATGGCAATGTTCCGAGCATTGTCATCAACAGACGTATCATGATGAAGCCTTAATACGCCAAATGGTACGGGAACAATCGGACATGAAGATACCTGCAAATTTAGTTCCCTATTGTCCGAAATGTGGGGCCGTGATGGAAGTGAACAAACGTGATGAAGTAAAAGGAATGGTGGAGGATGATCATTTTCATGAGCAGAAAGCGCGTTACGAGCAATTCTTAGAAGAGAACCAAGCGAAGAAAATACTCTTTCTGGAAATTGGGGTTGGGCATACAACGCCGCAATTTATTAAACATCCATTTCAACAAATGACGAAAGGAAACCCTAAATCATTGTTTGTGACAATGAATCAGAAGGATTACTTCACTCCACAAGAGATTCTCACGCAAACAGTAAGAATTGATGACGATATCGCAAGCGTCTTACATTCAGTGGCACCTGAATAAATAATGGAGGTAGCGTATGTATTTAATTGAATCGAAGCGTAATGGAGAATGGATTTATGATCCAGGAATGGTAATGGCCTTACAAGACTATGTGAAAGATCATATTTTCTTAGATGATGATGTTTTGTTCGCCTATATGATGCACCCAGCTGTTCAAATTGGAAAATTCCAGAATGCATATGAGGAAGTAAATCAGCCTTATATGGATGCGCATGATATTAAAATCATTCGCCGAGAATCAGGTGGTGGTGCGATTTACCTCGATGATCGTAATATGAGTTTTTGTTTCTTATTTGATGGCAGTACTGACATTTATGGGAACTATGCACGTTTATATGAACCGGTCGTCAAAGCACTGGAGAATTTAGGTGTAGATCATGTAGAACATAAAGGCCGTAATGATTTAGTTTTAGATGGTAAGAAAATATCTGGTTCTGCGATGACTTTACAGAAAGGTCGCGTTTATGCTGGGTATTCGTTACTATTAGATCCTAATTATGAAGCAATTGTGTCTGTCTTGAATCCAAACCAAAAGAAAATTAAAGCACATGGGATTCAATCCATCCGTAGTCGAGTAGGATCAATCCGTCCTTATTTAGCACCGGAATACCAAGAAATGACGGTCTGGGACTTTACGGATTATATGATTTGCCAATTGCTTGGAGTTGATGACGTCAGTGAAGCGAAGCGGTATGAATTAACACCAGAGGATTGGGCAGGCGTCGATAAAATTGCCGCTGAGAAATACCACAATTGGGACTGGAACTATGGTCGCTTTAACCAATTCGAATATCATTTAACAGAACGTTTCCCAATTGGAACGATTAGTGTCGGCTTAACGGTTAAGCACGCTAAAATTGCTTCCATCCAGATTACGGGTGACTTCTTCGGATCAAAAGAAATAAAAGAAGTGGAAGAGGCTTTAGTCGGGGTACGGTTAAGAAGAGAAGACTTATTAAACGCGTTAGAGCCGTTGGATTTGGCTAATTATTTCGGAAATCTATCGAAAGAAGAATTAGTCAGCTTTATCTTAAGTGAAAAGGCATAAGCCCATGAGAAGTAGAAAGAAGGGTGAACTTGGTTAAATTAGGGATTTTAGATTATGCTCAAATTGATGAAGGCTCAAGTGCCCGGAAAGCTTTGCAGGATACGATTAAGCTAGCTCAATTAGCAGAAATCTTAGGTTACGAACGGTTTTGGATGGCAGAACATCATAACGTTCCTGCTTTTGCAAGTAGCTCGCCAGAATTAATCATGATGCGTTTAGCAGATGCAACGGAGCGGATTCGTATCGGTTCGGGTGGTGTGATGATTCCGCATTATAGTCCGTATAAAGTAGCTGAAAATTTTCGAATTCTCGAAGCGTTTCATCCTGGTCGAATTGATTTGGGAATAGGCAATACGGTAGGAACGGCAATTGTGAATCGGACGTTGAATGAGAATAAACAGCTAAACTTAGGGTACGAGCAGAGTATTGTTGATTTAACCAAGTATTTGAGCGATCAAGTGGATGAAAGCCATCGTTTCTCTGGAATTACTGCTAACCCTGTTATTTCAACCGTTCCTCAGATGTGGGTGTTATCAACTAGTATCAGAAGTGCTAAAATGGCTGCTAAATTAGGAATTGGCTATACGTTTGGATTATTCCCACTTGCAGGTATTGATAAATTAAAAATTGGTATCCAAGCAGCAGAGGCGTATCGTAAGGCATTTATCCCTTCATCTTTCATGCCAGAACCCAAAGTGTCCATAGCCCCGTTTGTTGTCGTTGCTGAAACGAATGAGCAAGCGGAAAAATACGCAGAATCCTTAGATCTATGGCTGCTCGGAACGGATAACTTTGGTCATTTGAAAGAATTTCCATCCGTTGAAACAGCTCGGAATTATACATATAGGGAAGAGGAAAAGGTGATCATTCAAACGAATCGAATCCGGATGGTAGTGGGCGATATTGAAAGCGTCACTGAACAATTAAATACCTTGGTTAGGCAATTCAAGGCTGATGAAGTCCTGTTAATACCGCTTATGCCAGGGTTGGAAGCCCGCAAAAAAGCGATTGAATTATTGGCTGGAGCATTTATAAACTAGCAGAGATAGTAAAATAAGATAACACATCTCACATCTTTTGTAGGGAGGTGTGTTTTTTTAAGCTAGGTTTCTTCCCATATTTCAAAAGTATAAAAAACGACGAAACTGGCGAGCCCGGGATAGAGGTCGCGTTTGGGCCATTTTCTGGAATAACTTTTAATGGCGATTAATATGACTGAATAGGCACTAATCTGCAAAGCTGAGAATCACTACTCATCCGTTATCTCTGTTTTTCTTCAATGTATAGGCTCCCGTCCGTGTAACTACAAAAAAAATAGATGCTAGGTCTGTATAACCCCTCGATTTTAACTGTTGATCTAACCATTTTTCATTAACACCCATAATTTGAACCTGTTCTTTCTGAATAACACCATCAAGTATTAGGGGTAAACTAAAAGTGGATTGATCATCGAAAACAGTTAAGTCCCCTGAAGGTTCAAGCATTGCAAATTGAACTTTTGAAATATCAGTAATGTCCTTGTTTCTGAGTTGAGTATATAGGTCATCCAGATTATAACTATTCTTTTTCATTTCATATTGGTTACACAACCCATTTTCAATAATTAAGGAGGGTCTTCCATCGATAATGTCTCGTGCTTTTCTTGATGGATTCTGATACAGGTATTTCTGATGAGCCAGAGCTGGAATTGATATTCGCAGAGAGTAAAAAGCTCAGTAAGGATTTTGGTGCTAGTGGTTTCAAGATTAAAGAATTTAGGGACTATAAAATGGCTTTTAAATTCTTAGAGGAATTCACAAGAAATACGGAATTTACTCAGTTAGTGTTGGCACATGTAGCAGAAAGCCGATGGGAGGAAATGACTCAAGGGTCTTATACGAATTTTTTGATGAAGAGGATGCCTTTTTTAGAGTTCCATTTTATATCCCAGGATTTTGCCTTTCCATATGAAGATTGGCCTTATAATAAAGGTGTGTACGCTTTTCTTGAACCAACAGGGGAAACTGAAAAATATTACCTCACAGAACAAAAAACAGAAAAAAAGTTGAAGTCGGTGTTTTCTTTAAAGAATCTGCCACAGATTTTAATACCGGGATATTCCTTTCATTCACGGAAGACAAATACTCCAGTTCATATAAAGTTATGGACAGCGTAGCCATCTTAGAAAGTAGAAAGATAAAGTTAAATGAGATGTAAGAATAAACATCAGAATATAAAGAGGATGTATGGTGACATCTGGGTTCTTGTTAAGAAAAAAAGTAGGTAGAGTGGTATCCTTGTGATCCCTCGTTGCAGTTAGCTATACGATGGCTCACTAACTTCGAGGAAAATCAGTGTGTTTCTAAATAGGGAAAATCACTCCAGGTTAATCCTGATTCCACGCCAAAACACATTCCAAACCGATTCGGCATGATGTTCTACTTCTTCGAGCGTATAAATCGTGGTTTCATTCGCGAGCCCTTCAATCAAGCAGAAATACGTACGTGCTATACTTTTTGCATTTAGTTCCGTTGTTATTTCTTTTGACGTCTGTCCCTTGGCAACCACAATCTCCAAAAGCATTCTAGCTTTTTCCTCACTTTGTTCCATAGAAGCTGTCAATTCACTTTCCAGTCCTTTTGGTGGATATTGCATGAAGCGATTATAAAACTGGATGCTCGCATCATTTCGTGCCAGGTCATGAACATGTGTTTTAAATGATTCATATAACACTGTTTTTATATTCAGTGCTTGCACATCAAGCGATTTTCTTACAAATTCAACATACTCATCCACCATTTTCTTCGTCACATCGATAAATAATGCTTCTTTGTTTTTGTAATGAGCATATAAGGAAGGCTTTTTAATTCCGACCTTATCCGCTATTTTCGCCATTGACGTTCCTGCATACCCATTCACCGCAAACAGTTCAATGCTACTAGCTAAAATTTTTTCCTTTGTATGCATTATTTTCTCCTTTACAACAAAAATAAGTTTCGTTATAATTATTTCCTAACGAACGATCGGTAGTACCATCACTTATTATAACTTTCCTTTTTATTTATGTAAAGAATCTTAGCTTGTACTACCGTTAGGTTTTAACATTACATCAAGTAGGGTGTCATTAAACGTTATAACCTTTTCAACAGAGGAGAAGTTACCATGAATCAACAGTCATTATTCCGCAACCGCACGTTTATGCTATTACTTATCGCTGGCATATTTGCCGTCGTTGGCTTTAGTATGTTTTTGACGACGACCACTTGGTATGTCGTCACAGTCCTTGGCTCTGCCAGCTCCTTAGGTCTTGTCCTTATTGCAGCAACGCTTCCGCGCCTTCTCATGATGGTGTTTGGCGGGATACTCGCGGATAAATATAAAAAAACAACGATTATGTTTGGCACTAATCTGACTCAGAGTATGCTTTTATTTACAATTTTTATGCTTGTGCATAACGAAACCATGACACTTGGCATTTTGGTTATACTAGCAGGGGTCTTTGGAATGCTTGATGCCTTTTATGGCCCAGCCAGCTCTTCTATGATCCCTAAAATAGTAGAGAAATTCCAACTCCAACGAGCAAATGCTTATTTCCAAGGAGTTGACCAAGTTTCCTTTATTGTAGGCCCTATTTTCGCTGGCTTATTAATGGAAACAGTAAGCATTTCCGCTAGTTACTTGGTTGCAACGGTATTAGTGTTTCTGTCTGCATTAGTGATTTTCCCGCCGTTTATTAAAGAAGCGCCGGCCGAAAATCAAATCAAACAAAGCCCGCTAAAAGATTTGCGAGAAGGAATCTCCTATGTTCGCAAGTCTTCATACTTGCTTACTGGCATGATTGTGTTGATTACGCTCAATTTCTTTGTTTTTGGAGCACTGCAAATTGCGATTCCGCTTCTTGTTGATGTGCATGGTGGAACGCCTATTAACTTAAGCTACATGGAAGTAAGTCTCGGTCTTGGAATGGTTGCCAGTACAGGAGTTTTAAGCGTTGTGCAAATCAAACGCAGGGGCCTCACATCACTTCTTGGCTTATTTGCGGCGCTTGCAGCAATGCTTGTATTCAGCTATGCGCCCAATCTCATTTTCTTAACAGGAATTGTTTTTCTCATTGGCTTTTCCATTTCCTTTGTGTTTATCCCTTTTTTCACAGCAGCGCAGGAAAATACAGAGAACCGCTTAATGGGAAGAGTCATGAGCATCATCTTTCTTGCCATGAATGGTTTTGATCCTATCGCATATGGACTTGTGAGTATGCTTGTGGCAGTTGACGTTTCCATTCAACTTATACTTCTTGGGTTTGGCATCGCTGGGCTTCTGGTCGCATTTGCTGTTTTAATTAAAGCGAAATCTTATGTGCGTTCTTAGAGTAAAGTGATACTAAAACAAAAGGTGTTATTGTGAAAATGCCCAATAATTATTCATGCTTCAGTCTTTAATATATAGTCCACTCTCAATGGTTTTCTTATCAAAAGTTAAGGACGTTGATACTGTGTTGGTAGCGGGTAAGTTTATCAAACAGCATGGCAAACTAATTGATGTTTTTGGGTATCGTACACCAGTGAAGTTTCACACAATTAGTGCAACATAAGATAAAATCTTATATACTAATTATTAATTAGAGAGAGGAAAAGGAAGTGCGATATGAAAGATTATGGACTTATGGTGATGGGTACGTTTTTCTTTGCTTTTTCAGTAGCAATATTTGCAATGCCTAATTCGCTCGCAGAGGGTGGTATCCCTGGGTTATCTCTCTTACTTTACTTTGGATTAGGTTGGTCTCCTGCATTGGTGAATTTCATCGCGAATGGGCTAATTTTATTAATTAGTTATCGCTACTTACCTAAGTCGATAATAATAAAATCAATTATTGCTATTCCACTATTTTCAATATTTCTGTTCGTATTAGAGGATTTTGGGTCTGCAATGAATGACCCCCTTCTTGCTGCTCTTTATGCGGGAGTATTTACTGGGATTGGCTTTGGTTTCATCTTTCGTTCGGGAAGTACTATAGGTGGAACGTCCACTATTGCAAAAGTGCTAAACTATAAATTTGGTTGGGAAATAACAGGAACAAACTTTGTGTTAGATGCTTTAGTTGTTGTGGGTGGTGTATTCGTTATTGGTCCAATACTAACATTAAACACTGTAGTGGCTTTATTTATTGGAAAGCGAGTGACTGACTACGTCTTAGAAGGGTTTGAATCAAAAAAGATTGTTCATATATTTTCAGATTATAGCGAATCAATAGCTCGTTCTATTCGAGAGAATCTTGGTGCTCATACTACAATCTTGCAAGGTAAAAATGATGGGAATGGAAACGATGAGAATCTTATTTATGTTGCAGTTCCAAAACAGCAATTATTTTATTTAAAAAAATTGATCCGTGAGGTTGATGAAGATGCGTTTACTGTTGTTAATACAGTAAAAGATGTGAGTGGTGGTTCGCTTGCAAAAGCTCACTATCCAACACAAAAAACGTTTAGTAGTGCAAAGGAAGAAAAACAGTACTATAAAGGAAAAGCTGAAGAATGACAAGTACATCTAACCCTTGACCAATTATTTCTTTTAAAGTAACCCCGTTAAATAATCCCCATCGGTTTTCTTAACCAGATGGGGATCTTGTATATACTTTAAAGGATTTACTTACATTTATCACCGACAAGTGGATTAAAGAAGGGTAGTGGGGTAGAATCAGCCTTGGCTAAAAATTCAAGATGTTTCCTTGTAAGTTTGAATGCATTACGATTAACCGCAGGAACTGTGGGGATAGCCTAATCCATAACTGATCGATAGGTTGTGAGCCGCGGTGCATTGGTGATCGGAGGAAACTAGTATTTGGGGTTTTAAGTTAATGACTCAAAATATTGAGGATGTAGATGTTGATTATCTATTTAGTAGAGTGGATAGGGAATAAGAGCGGGATGGACTAACATACTGGTTAAGTAAAACAGTCAAATAGAATAATAACATTGGGAAAGCACCTTATATTCGATTGGGTGCTTTTTTGGTGTCCTTAGGTAGATATAGGGAAAATGGTATGGATAAGGAAGAATATGAAGACATGTTAGAAACGCTGACAAATTTACAAAAGCCTATGAAACTATACGAAGGTTGAAATTTACTCACAGTGAATAATGATCAATCAGTAATAAATAGATTTAAATATTAGGAATATATGGTAAAATAGTCATAGTCATATAGATGCAAAATAATTACTGTCACCTAAAAGATCTATCAAAAAAGAAGTTCAAAAAATTGATTGTTTTTATAGTAATTAGGAGGGATAGAATTTGGAAATTTATGGAGGAAGAGCAGGCTATAATTCTGTGCGTTTTACTGGAGAAAAGTATCAGGCAATATCCCGATTCAAGAAGGGGGAGATTACGACAGAAACGAGAGTGAAAAAGAGGGACAAGAAAATATTTATTGCACTTTCGAAGATACCTTTTGTTCGTTCTTTCTCCATGCTAGTCGAACTTATAATCGAAAATTGGAAGCCATTTTCATTAGTATTTACCTTGTTCCTAATGGAGTTTTTATTATTCAGAAACGCAAATTCATACACTATCCCAATTAACACCTTCGTAATGTTGGCTTGCTATTTAATTCTCGCTGGCCTTATCATAAAAATAACTCCTATTGGGAAGTATCATGCAGCAGAGCATATGGCTGCCAGCGCTTACGAGAAAGATTCGAATTTAACGTTAGGAAAAGTTAAAAAGCAACCGAGGACACATAAGGATTGCGGAACAAATTTAGTAATATCCATTTTCATCTGTTACTCTATACTATTTATGATATTTGGTGATCCGTTTTGGGTGTATTTGATTTCCTGGAGTGTTGGATATGAGCTATGGAAGAATGAACCAAAAATAATCTGGGATACAGTATTGGTAATAGGAAAAGCTGCACAATATGCTCTATTCACCTCAAAACCTAAAGAAAAACATTTAGTGGTGGCAATAGAGGCTATCACAAAATTAGAAGAGAAAGAGTTAGCAAGTCATTAAGGAATGAAGCTGTTCACAATACAATCGAAACGTACAAAGTAGGCAGGAAGTGTTTGATACTTTCCTACCTATTTTGTACCGATCGCTGTAGGTATTGCAATTCTAAATTAGAGTATGTTGTACATGCTTTCATAACGGTCTTTACACAAGCGATAAAGTTTTAATGAAGTTACCTTCACCATTTTTATCTGATTAATTTTCAATCATTTTATTATCTTGCTACTTCAAAATGGGTCTGTACCGACAGGAGACAGCTTTAAGTCTTTCTTCTTTAACCTACATAAGTTAATTGCTTATTCTCACGATATACTTGATTAATCGTTCCTCCACCGAGGCATTCTTCCCCTTGATAGAAGACAACTGCTTGTCCAGGCGCTATAGCTCGAATCGGTTCATGGAAAATGACTTTAACTTTGGAATCATTCAACCGTTCTACTGTTACTTTATTGTCTGGTTGGCGATAACGGAATTTCGCAGTACATTCAAATGTATCAGGTATATCCTCATTTAAAATCCAACTTACATTATCTGCAATGATGCTGTTTGAATATAGCATTTCATGGTGGAAACCTTGTCCAACATATAGGACATTCCTTTCCATATGAAACTAAATGTATTATATAGTTGATATAAATCAAATAACAAGTATGCACTTTTTTACCGCATACTATCTAGGAGGATAGTATAAACGTGAAAACACCTAAAATTAATATTGCTGACAGCCAAGAACCTGCTTTTGGATATACACTTTCCTTAATAAGCGGGAAATGGAAGCTACAAATTATTTATCATCTATCAAGAAACGGTGCAGTACGCTATAATGAACTTCAGCGTATGTTAGGCAAAATAACCTACAAAACACTTAGCACTACACTGAAAGAAATGGTGAATGATGGTATTGTTCTTCGTAAGGAATATCCGCAAATCCCTCCCAAGGTTGAATATAGCCTTACTGAAAAAGGGCAAACACTTTGGCCTGTTATTCAGGAAATGTGCCAGTGGGGAGAGCATAATCAACCGTAAAAAGAAAAACCCGGGAGAAGTTAACTTTCATCCCGGGTTTTAAGTCTATATTTCGGAGACATGCCTTATTAATTACTACCTTAGGTAATTTCTTGTATGGATAGATACAAAGAATAGTTTCCAAACCTGAGTATTTCATTAAGAAAAAGATTCAATTGTTCTTGTGTATTAACGTTCACTTTCAGATGGTAACATCCTTCTCCCGATACTCGGTGAGCTTCAACTATTTCTTTTCGTTCCTTAATAAAACGTAAAAATGGATCATGGTTTGCTGTTTTCATATAGATAATGACAAACGCTGTATAAGAAATACCTAATTTCATTTGATCTACTATTATAGAGTACGTTTTAATGACACCATTTTCCTCTAGTTTTTTTATGCGATTTCCTACTGCTTGCCCCGTCATATGAATTTGTTCACCTAAGTCTTTCCATTGAATACGTGAATTTTCGGATAGTAATTGCAGGATCTGAAAATCAATGTTATCAAGTTCCATAATAAATTCCTTTCACCATGAAAATTTTTGACCTAAAAGTGTTTCACCAACGTATCGATAGAAATCAATATATGGCTTATTATTACAGTGTAACAAAATTTTATAAATGAGGTGGAAAAATGAGTACAGCTTTAATCGTAGTTGATATACAAAACGACTATTTTCCAAATGGAAAGATGGAGTTAAGTAATCCTGATAAAGCAGCCGCTAATGCTGTTAAAGTTATCGATTGGTTTAGACAAAACAACAAGGATAATATTTTTCATGTACAGCATATCGCAGGTAGTCCAGATTTAGGCTTCTTTCTTCCAAATACAGAGGGAGCTGAAATACATGAAACTGTTCTACCATTAGAGAACGAAAATAAAATCATAAAAAATTTCCCTAACAGCTTTTTAAAGACTGATTTAGAAAGCAAGTTAAGAGAAAAAGGTGTAACGAAGGTAGTCGTTGTAGGTATGATGACGCATATGTGTATTGATGCAACAGTTAGGGCTGCAGTTGATCTAGGTTTTGAAACGACACTAATTGAAGATGCATGTGCGACTAGGGAGTTATCTTATAAAAATGAGGTCGTTCCAGCAGAACAGGTTCACTATGCGTTTGTTGGTGCACTTGACGGCATGTATGCTAGTATACGTTCGACTGAGGATTTCCTGGAACAAAATAATTAATTAGATTCAGGAGAGGGGATGTTTTAAAAAACAACCTCCTCTTTGTTTATAGAATCCTCTTATTGAAAATACATCCTCACACCAATAACAACCAATAACACCGATAGCATCTGCAGAACAATTTTCCCCGGGAGGCGCTGTGACAATTTTACTCCGATGTTTGCACCAATAATGACACCGACTCCTCCAAAGGCAACAATCATCCAGTCAATATTATTATAAAAGAGATGAGAAATGACCCCTACTGTAGAATAAAGAGATAAGGATAAGATAGATGTAGCTGCTGCTTGGTGTGTAGGCACTTTAAACAGGTAAATTAAAATCGGAACTAAAAGCCAGCCACCGCCTATCCCTAAGTAACTAGACAATACACCCATAACTAGTCCTAAGGGGATAAACCAATTATTATTTAATACCTTTGGTTCTGCTTGTGTTGCAGCAACAGGAGCTCTATTCTTAAAAATTTTTCCCTGCAACGCGGAGTTCTTGTAAAATAAAAATAATCCAAGGCCAGCTAATATTGTTGCAAAAATAACATAAAAATATTGCGAAGAATAAACTTGTAGTAACCATACACCGAGCAATGCTCCTGGAAGGGCGCTCACTCCAATGATAAGGGCTGTTTTATAATTTATTTTTTTCTGTTTCGCATAGCCGATAACACCTGTGATGGCATTAATCAGGACAATAACTAAACCCGATCCGGCTGCGATTACTGGATCTATATCTAGTAGGATAAGTAATGCAGGTACAAAGATGAAACCGCCGCCTGCTCCTACGATAGTGCCGTATCCTCCGGCAATAATTCCGATAATGAGTAGTAGGATTCCTGTTGAGATCTCCACGAAATTCACTCCTTTCTTTAATCCGAGTACTTACTTTATCTTCTCATGGAACGCGAAACAACCCAAATCAGTTTATTTTATAGGGTATAATAAAAGTGAATAGGTACGATTCTGTTATGATAAAATAGGATTTAGAATAGAATCAGGTGATATTTTGATAGAAGAGAAAGGGGGAATAGGGTTGAATATTGATAACTTAAGGATGTTTTGCCATGTGGTGGAAGAAGGAAGTATTACCAAGGCTGCGCGCTTGGGCTTTGTGTCACAACCTGCTGTAACCAGACAAATTCGCCAGTTGGAAGATAGTTATGGAACAACGCTATTTGATAGGGAAGAGGGAAAGTTAAAGCTGACGGAAGCCGGCAAACTGCTTTATCCATATGCGAAAGAAATACTTGCATTAAACAGGGCAGCCTATGAAGGGATTCAGGAACAGCTAGGAAAGATGGAGAAAATCTTACATATCGGAGCAAGTCTTACCATTGGAGAATATCTATTGCCTGGATTAATCGGCCGTTTTGAAAAGCTTCATCCTGATATTAAATTCAGTTTATCGGTTGGTAACACCCCCCTTATTCTTGAGAAATTGGAAGAAAATGAAATAGATATCGCTTTAGTGGAAGGTGTTTTCCAAAATGATCAATACAGAAAGCAAAAATTTGCAGATGATGAATTAATATTAGTTACTCCCTACGCTCATCGTTGGGGTGAGAAGCGTGAGATTCAGCTGAATGAGTTATCAGAGGAAAAGATGATCTGGAGAGAGAAAGAATCCGGAACCCGGTTAATCGTTGAAGAGGCATTAAGGCAGCATCTTGTTCTCGAAAATATAGAAAATGCAATGGAACTCGGTAGCACTCAAGCGATAAAAAGTGCCGTGGAAGCTGATTTAGGAGTGAGTATCTTACCTAAATTAACCGCCCAGAAAGAATTAAAATATAAAACATTACGAGAAATCCCGATCAAAGACTTCCATTTGACAAGAGACTTTTGGATGGTACAGAAAAAACGTCGATTTAAGAGGGAAGCAGAATCTTATTTTGAATCCTTTTTGATGAGGTGAAGCATGGGCGCTGTTCTCCCGTTTCCTAAAGGGAATAATGAGTAAAAGGGGAGCAAAAGAGCCGTCTCCATGTAACATTGCTTCTTCTGTATTCGCCTTAGTTTATTCTAAAATTGGGTTGGGTCATATTTTGGAAATGGGCTAGCTCTTTTTCAATGGTAGATATTTTTTGCTGCAAGCTCCATAAGCGGTATATATGTTTTAATTTCTCGACCAGCAAATTTCATAAACAAAAATTTCTCCCGTGGCAAACAGACCCATGTACCAGCTAGTGCGTCTATGAATTCAGTGGGTTGGAAGTTGCAGGTGGACAAAATAGAATGGTCGAATTGGAAGAATAATAATGAATTACTTGCTTTTAAAAAATGATATAGCCCCTTAAGAAGAAAAGGAAAAGTACATGTTTTTTTGTCAACTCAGGATGTAGAAGGGTTCAGTGAATTTGCAGAAGAGAAGATAGAGAAAGAAAGGAAAAGAATTCGTTCCTTCAGGGGTAAATGAATAAAGATGGAGGAAGCACGGGCAAGGTTCTCATGTTCCTTTTTCTTTCACCAATCTCGTAACCCTCCGTCAAATATTTTAAAATAATTTCCTGTAAATTTGTTTGGCGTAGGTGGAAAATTTCTTGTTCTTATGCAATTTCCTTTTTCTGACAAACGTCTCAAATTCCAGCTTGTTTTGCACTTCGTTTTTCTCCTCGTTTCCTGTTGCAGACTTTAATAAATCATCCACTGTGACATCGCTCTTATTTTTATCCGCTTCTTCCGTAATATATCCAGCATTTTTCAGTATTTTATACCCCATTCTAAATTCTGGGGGAAGTCCTTGAAAATCCTCCTGCAAATTAAGTGGTTTTCCTTTCCCTGGTAGGTCCTCAAACTCTCCATTATCAATGGATTTTTTAATTTTTTCTTCCACAAAAATATACATACTTGCACTCCTTTCATGGAATCCTGGACCAATCAGTGTCATTCTCTATTATTAATCCCCCGTTGCAGATAAATCATTTCATGGGCAAGTCTTTGAATTCTCTTGGAAGCATCACGATCTATAATTTCATCACTTTCCTCATTAAAGGAATCATTATGGATAAAGACGTTATTCGTTGGGGTTAATCCTTTGAAATAAGTAAGGATTGGCTTTAATTGGTATTCTGGTACGAGAAAATGTTTGTTAGACAATCCGGTTGCTACAATACCTGTGACCTTATATCTGAAGGCATATTCGGGGAAAAGGTCTAACAGGTTTTTTAATGCTCCCGAAATGGAGGCTTGATAAATTGGCGTGCCAAAAACTAGAAAATCGGCAGCCAACATTTTATGAACAACATTCCACGTATCATCGTTATAATCTGCTAACGGTGCCCCGACAGAAAATTCAATTTCATATTCCCTTATGTCAATTAACTCTGTTTGTATCGTTGAGTCAAGAAGTTGAGCTGCAACCAGAACGTCGTTTACAGCTAGAGAAGTTTTGTCACCAGCCGGTGCTCCCGATATCCCAACAAGTTTCATCATTACTACCTCTTTTCACATTATCATTCGTATTTTACGAGGAATAAGGTACCATTACGGCACCTTATTCCATCTATATTATTATTACTTTTTCACCAATGTCATCATTTTAATCGGATTCATTATTTATTTGCTAGTATTCTACTAGGCTATAGTGGAGGTTATCTTAACTTAAATCTTAATGCAACTAATTTGCTTGGCAGATAGGAAAGCACAAAAGATTTATGGGTTAATCCTATTTTTCCTCGTCGTTTGGCGATCGGAAGTTTCTTTTAATGGAGATAAATGAAGTGTCCGGCAACGATTCCTATCAAGTCACTGACCCGGAGGAAGAAGAACGAACGTAAAATCATCCAATGAAAGTATAATTTTAAAAGCGGTAATTTATCATTGTATAGAGTTTCTATGGGGTCTGTCCCTCAGTAAGGGACAGACCAATTAACTCTCATTCTCATTCGTTTTTACCAATGTAAAGAAAGCAATAAAACCGATCAGGGAAGTAGTGAAAAGAATCGCTCCCATTGGAACAGCAGATGATTCGTTAATACCGGCAAGCGGGGAAGATGCAGCCCCGAGCAGCATTGGAAGCATACCTAATACAGCACTTGCACTCCCGGCACGATGCCCTTGTTTGGCCATTCCCAGGGTAAAGGTGCTTGTGATGATCATTCCCATGGTAATCATATATATGAAAATTAATATGACGAGCGATGCTAAGGGGCCTTCTATAAATGTCATGACTAGCAGCAGGGTAGTAGCAGCTAGTGCAGTCGTTACAGCTGCCTGAAGCATTTTTAATTCAGAGACAATTCCACTTAAGCGTCCGATAATAAAACTCCCCGTAATAATGGCTATTCCATTTATTCCGAATAGCACACTGAATACCTGAGGAGAAACACCATAGATATCCTGGTATACAAAAGGAGTCCCGGATACATAGGCGAAACTTCCGCCATGTACAAACCCGACAACTAACGCATAGCCGATAAAAGAACGGTCTTTCAACAAACTGCCCATCGTCATTACGGAAGAGCCGATGGAACTAGGGATACGTTTCTCCGGCGGCAATGTTTCCTTTAATTTCACAGCAACAATGATGACAATCAAAACGCCAATAAAAGCCAGGAAATAAAAGATGGTTTGCCAGCTTGCCGATGGGAAGGCTAGAATTGCCCCACCGAGCATAGGCGCAACCATTGGTGCAACAGCATTGATAACCATCAAAAGAGCAAAAAACTTCGTAAGCTGCTTGCCGGTGAATACATCACGAACTACAGCACGAGAAAGGACAACCCCTGCTGAAGCAGTGAAACCTTGTAGGAACCTTGCAGCAATTAGTGTTGTAATATTCGGTGCTAAAGCGCAGAGAATCGAAGCTAATACAAACAGAGTGGTAGCAATTAACAAAGGCTTTCTCCTGCCTTGTGAATCACTGATTGGGCCTATAACTACTTGTCCGATCGCAAGCCCGATTAAACACGCGGTAAGACTAAATTGCACCAGTGTAGCGTTTATCCCGAAATCCTGGGCAATCCCTGGAAAGCTTGGCAAATACATATCTATATTAAGAGGTCCGAGAAAAGCAAGCAAACCGAGTAGCAGTGCCAACCCCACACGTGTTTTTCCAGTTGGATTATGAAGCATGAATAATCAATCACCTTTCTTTATAGCAAACATAACTATTATACGGTAGAGGTGAAAGGTAGTCTAGTGATTTTTCTTGTGTCTGTCCAGATCAGTCCCTTACTATACGAATGTGATAAATCAGTGAGCGGCAGACCTGGACTAACTCCGTATCTATGACTTTTGGGACGCGGAACCTGTCTCTACGTTCCAATTGAATAAGAGCGTATTTTTAAGTAGAATAGAGGTGCGAATAGACTTGTTCCATTTATATATATAACATTTAAACATAAGGAGTCGATAGAGGTGAGTCATCCTGTTATTGACCGAATTATGGTTGGGAAACCGCAAACATTCGGGCGAAAAGGGGCCAAACGCCCAATGGATCGCGAGTGGATAAGTGGCATTGTAAAGCGTACTGTTAAAGGAAAGATCTGGGCAGGTCAAACCAATCTAGAAGGCGATGGACAAGGGGATCTTAAGAATCATGGCGGTGTGGAAAAGGCAATCTTTGTCTATCCGATCTCTCATTACGCGAGCTGGCAAAAAAAGCTCGAACGAACTGACTTTACAGTTGGTGCCTTTGGTGAAAACTTGGCTGTTCAACACATAACTGAGGCTGATTTGTGTATCGGGGATATTTTCCATATTGGAGATGCTGTTGTACAAGTTTCGCAACCACGACGTCCCTGCTGGAGGCCAGCCAGGCGCTGGAAGATTAAAGACTTAGCTATACAAATCCAGCAAGAAGGCATGACAGGTTGGTATTTTCGTGTACTTAAAGAAGGCGAGTTGCAAGCAGGAGATCGTCTTAGGCTTCAAGAGAGGCCATATCCCGAATGGACCGTTGCAAAAAGTAACGATATTATGTATAACCAAAAACAGGATTTGGAACAAGCAGCTCGTCTGGCTGCTTGTGAGCTCCTTGCTCCGAGTTGGCGTGATACATTATCTAACCGAGCACAGGGCAAGGAGAACACAGATAGTCGCAGACGCGTAATAGGACCTAATGAATAGGCAAGGCCTGTCCCTCGTGATGTTTGTTAATGGACAGAACTATATTTTGTGATTGGTTGACCAAGTGAAAATTTCGAAAGCACATGTAAAATAAATCCGATAAATCTTTTTTCCATTTTGAGAGATAATAACCTTGTACTATTTTGTACAAGGAAGGATGGAGTATGTAATGGATCAGGAAATGAATTACGGTGATGATTATAAGTACATTCCTACGACGTCTGTCGGAAGCGGCATCGGCAGGGAATTATTGCAAGACTTATTTAGTCACACTGTCCAAATCGTTAATATTAACTTCGTTGGAAATCCGGATACAGGCGATTTTGTTTTAGTTGATGCAGGAATGCCTAATTCGGCAGAAGAAATTATCTCGGTTACGGAAGAACGTTTTGGTAAAAACAGCCGTCCAAAAGCGATTATCTTAACACATGGTCATTTTGATCACGTCGGAGCTATCGTTGAATTGGTTGAACACTGGGAAGTCCCGGTGTACGCACATGAATTGGAGATGCCCTTTTTAACAGGAGAAAAGAGTTATCCGGAGCCAGACGCAACTGTTGAAGGCGGTATGGTAGCAAAAATGTCTCCAATGTTCCCGAACGAATCGATCAACTTAGGTAGTCATGTTGAAATGTTGCCATCTGATGGAACAGTTCCTCATACAGATTTTAAGTGGATTCATACATCTGGACATACCCCTGGCCACGTTTCTTTGTTTAGAGAAGAGGATGGGGCTTTAATTGCAGGAGATGCCTTTGTTACGGTGAAGCAGGAATCACTTTATAAGGTGTTAACACAGGAACAAGAAATAAGTGGGCCTCCAAGATACCTCACTACAGATTGGGAAGCCGCCAAGGAATCTGTCATCAAATTAGAAGCTTTAAAACCAACTATTGCAGTTACGGGGCATGGACTTCCTATGAGTGGGGATATATTATCAAAGAGCTTAGATAAATTGGTTCAGGAATTTGATAGTATCGCCGTTCCAGATTTCGGAAAGTATGTCGACAAAAATACGCATTAAATTTTATAGCTAAAATGTCAACCCTATTGTGGCAAAATAATGCCATGATAGGATTTTTAGCAATTAGGAGAACGCTAAATTTTCTATTAATTAGGCGTGTTTCGCGTTGACTTCTTTCTTCATTCCGTGAATAATAACTAGTTAGTATAGTGGAACGAATAGGGAAGGGAGAATACGTTGTGGATTCAGTAATTGCAGTAAATGATTTAACGAAAACATATAAAAAAACCGATGCTGTTAAGGGGATCAGTTTTAAAGTTAAAGAAGGCGAAATATTTGGGTTTCTCGGCCCCAATGGAGCGGGAAAAAGTACGACAATCAACATGATATGTACGATGCTTCCGCCGAGTAGTGGTGACATTACCATTAACGGATTTAATGTGAACAAGCAGAAAGACCGTGTACGCGAGAGTATTGGTATCATTTTTCAGGAGAATACACTAGATGAAAAACTAACAGCTAATGAGAATTTGATGCTTCACTGCCGTTTCTATAAAGTACCAAAGTCAAAAAGGCAAGAGCGCATTCAAGAGGTGTTGGAAATTGTCGATTTAGTCGACCAAAGGAAAGATCGAGTGGAAACATTTTCAGGTGGAATGAAGCGTCGGCTTGAGATTGCTCGTGGATTGCTACATTATCCCAAGGTGTTATTCCTTGATGAGCCGACAGTCGGTCTTGACCCGCAAACGCGGGCGCATTTATGGGAGTATATTTTAAAACTGAAAGAAAAAGAAGGAATCACGATGTTTTTAACAACTCATTACTTAGATGAAGCGGAAATCAGTGACCGAGTTGCCATTATGGATCGTGGAGAGATCATTGCGCTCGACAAACCTACTGAATTAAAAAATCAACTTGGCGGCGATATGATTGAATTATCTACGGAAGATAATCAGAAAGCATTGGAAGAAATAAAGGCAAAAGTGGAAGGCGCTGAAGTATCGGTTCATGACGATACGATTTATTTGAAAGTAGCGAGTAGTGATGCTTTTATCTCTTCATTTATTAAAACATTAGATATACCTATAACGAAACTGAATATCCGTAAGCCTACGCTTAATGATGTGTTTTTAGCGTTTACCGGTAGACGGATAGGAGAGTCAGATGATAAATAATCAGCGGGAAGGGCGGGACTTTATAAATGGAAGCTATTTTTGCTATTTGGCAACGTGATATAACGAAATTTTTCCGAGATAAGGCAAGGCTGTTTGGTTCCTTTTCTATGCCAATCCTTTTCCTCCTTATTTTTGGTGGTGGAATGAGTGGTTCTATGGAAAGCATGATGGCTGGAACTATGGGGGGAGGCGCAGCTGGAGCAGACTTTGACTATGTTGAGTTCGTCTTTCCTGGTATTGTTGCGATGACGCTACTGATGACTTCCATCTTTTCTGCATTGTCAATCATTGAAGACAAGGACTTTGGATACATGAAAGAAATTCTCGTTTCTCCTATTTCCCGTGTGAGTATTGCCGTTGGGAAAATGCTAGGTGCAGCAACCGTTGCGACAGTTCAAGGACTTCTACTGTTTCTGCTCATTCCATTACTTGGCTTAACGTATGATTTTGTGTCCCTTATTCAAGTGATTCCATTTATGTTTTTGTTAGCCTGCGCTTTATCTGGGTTAGGATTGTTGTTTGCTAGTGTAATCCGGTCGACGCAAGGGTTTCAAATGATTGTGCAAATCCTTGTTATGCCTATGATTTTCCTTTCTGGTGCATTATTCCCGATTAACAATATGCCTACTTGGATGGATGTAATTGTAAAAATTAATCCAGTTACATATGGAGTGGATGTCATGAAAAAAATCATGGTGGATGTTGACAGCCTATCCCCAGAAGTAATTGATGCGATGGGACTTAACTTATCCATTTTCGGAAGACAAATTACGATTTTTGAGGAAATTCTATTTATTATCATCTTTGCTATTGTGCTCGTTTTATTAGCGACAGTAAGTTTTAAAAGGGCGAATGCATAAAGCGTGTTGAGGGGCTGCCCAGGGCTGCCTCTCAACACGCTAAAGTAAAAACAAATTTTGATCATAAATGGTTTCGTATTTTTGGTTTTTGTGATGAATCAAATTGTTTTGCGTTGTTGCCACTTGCAAAACAGGAAAAGGCATTAATCAACTCAGGCTGAGTAAAATATGTTAGCTATTAATAAGTCTGCTCAAACTTATTAGCTTCAAACAGATCAATCAATTCTGTTTTAGGATGTTTATCTTTGAACCAATTTAGAGCGAACTCGTTCCTGAATAATACAACGTAATTTCCCTCACGATCACGGACAAGCTGGTTCCGTTCATCAAAGAGTGACGCATCTACCTGTTCTTCCTTTAACCAACGGGGGATTCGCTCACCAATTGATTCTAACATAACCTCAACATTGTATTCATTTTTCATTCTATATTTGAACACATCATATTGCAGCTCACCCACCGCTCCTAAAATATTGGCTTCATTATCGTGTCTTTTAAATAACTGAATCGCACCCTCTTGAACAAGTTGCTCGATTCCTTTTTTAAATTGTTTGGATTTCATTACATTACTTGCTGTTACACTTTTGAATAGTTCTGGTGGAAACTGTGGTAACTCTTTATATTCGAAATGCGTTTTACCTTCCATCAACGTATCGCCGATTCGATAGGCATTTGGATCATAGACTCCTATAATGTCCCCTGCATATGCCTCCTCTATTGTATCCCTAGATGACGCAACAAATTGTTGTGTTTGCGAAAGTTTGACCGGCTTACCCGTTCTTGCGAGTTTCACATTCATTCCACGTTCAAATTTACCCGAACATACCCGTAAAAATGCTACCCTATCGCGATGAGCTGGATTCATGTTCGCCTGAATCTTAAAAATAAATCCGGAGAAGTCGGGGTTTTCAGGATCAATGACGCCTTCTGTTGATTTTCTTGGTCCTGGAGTTGGAGCCATGGATATAAACGTATCAAAAAAAGTCTGGACGCCAAAAGGTGCTAAAGCACTGCCGAAGAAAACGGGCGTTTGTTCTCCGGACATAACAGCGTCTAATGAAAACGTATCTCCCGCTTCTTCGACTAAAGAAAGCTCATCCTTTGTTTCTTGGTAAGTGGCCTGAGAAACCAAATCTTGATGTTCGGGCTTATTCAAATCCTCGTAAGGAATATAGGTCTCTTCCTCATTTCCATTGTGCTGAATAAACTGTTTTCCATCACGGTCGAAAATACCAAGGAATCGTTTCCCCATTCCTACTGGCCAGTTCATCGGATAAGTCTCAATGTCTAACACTTCTTCGATTTCTTCCAATAATTCAAGCGGCTCTCTACCTTCGCGATCCAATTTATTTATAAAGGTAAAGATAGGAATACCACGCATTCGGCACACCCTGAATAATTTCTTTGTTTGCGCTTCTATTCCTTTGGTAGCATCAATAATCATGACAACACTATCCACTGCCGTTAACGTTCGATACGTATCCTCACTGAAGTCGTCGTGGCCAGGTGTATCCAGAATGTTTACCTGATAATCATTGTATGGGAAGTTCATTACACTGGAAGTAACGGAGATACCACGTTGTTTTTCTATTTCCATCCAGTCAGATGCAGCAAATTTTCCCGTTTTCTTTCCCTTTACGGTTCCCGCAGAGCGAATTTGATTTCCGAACAAAAGCAGTCTCTCTGTTAACGTTGTTTTTCCTGCATCGGGATGCGATATAATAGCAAATGTTTTTCGTTTATTAACTTCATCATGTAGACTCATATAAAAAATCCCTTCTATATTATAGTTAAGTTAGTTGTGCCAATTTATACGCAGGGATTTTTACATTGGAATGATTCTCCTTCATTTATATTGATAATTGTATAAAAAGTATCACGATTACAGGTTTCAAGTCAATTGAACTGAAAATAAAGCATAATTCATGATTGGTTGTTTGTATGTTATATATTGTCCCTTCACTTAGGTGTACGTATTCTGCTGCCTGTTAAACAAGGTAGAAATTTGAAGGAAACAGGAGAAATAGGGAATAAGTCACTAATGGTTGCGCTTACTCACGGTTTTGCAGAACAGCGTATCTATGATATGCTTCATTTTGTTTAAATGGAACTAAATTTTTCAACTTAAGGTTAGTTTACTATAAAGTTAAACTTTATTCAGTTGGCCGGTTAAACGGCGATAAACTATTAAACAATAAAAAGAGGTGTTCAATTGAACGTAGAAGAAATCAAGCAAGAATGGTTTGGTAATGTTAAAGGGGATGTCCTAGCGGGAATAGTTGTGGCACTTGCACTTATACCTGAGGCAATTGCATTCTCTATTATCGCTGGAGTAGACCCAATGGTGGGGCTGTATGCGTCCTTTTCTATGGCGGTAGTACTTGCCATTTTCGGAGGTCGACCAGGAATGATCTCTGCCGCAACAGGGGCAATGGCATTACTCATGGTAAATTTAGTAGCCAGTCATGGGCTTGAGTATTTATTAGCTGCAACGATATTAACAGGTATTATTCAAATTCTATTTGGTGTTTTTAAACTGGCAAAAGTGATGAAATTCGTTCCCCGTTCCGTAATGGTCGGATTTGTGAATGCACTTGCCATTATGATCCTAACTGCACAATTTCAACATTTTGTTGGTGAAACCTGGGTCATGTATGCACTTGTTGCTTTAACGTTGGCAATTGTATATCTTCTGCCACGTATAACAAAAGCAGTTCCGTCTACGCTAGTAGCCATTATCGTGGTGACATCCATTGCTATATTCGGTAACCTTAATGTTGGTACTGTTGGAGATATGGGGGCATTAACACAACAATTACCAGTCTTTTTAATTCCTTCCATTCCATTTACGTGGGAGACCTTTATGATTATTCTTCCGTATTCCTTATCGCTTGCTATCGTAGGATTACTAGAATCGCTATTGACAGCGAATATCGTCGATGATATGACAGACACAGAAAGTGATAAAAATAAAGAAAGTCGAGGACAAGGTGTTGGTAATATAGTAACAGGATTTTTCGGTGGAATGGCGGGTTGTGCAATGATTGGGCAGTCCGTGATCAATGTGAAATCCGGAGGGTCTGGTAGATTATCTTCGCTTGTTGCAGGTGTATTTCTGATGTTTTTAATCATTGTATTAGGTGGAATGGTTATTCAGATTCCTATGGCAGCACTGGCAGGTATAATGATCATGGTTTCGATCAGTACATTTGATTGGTCATCGGTAAAACACTTGAACAAACTGCCCCGAACAGATGCCGCAGTTATGATTGTAACAGTTGGAGTCGTTCTATATACAAATGATTTATCATATGGTGTTTTAGCTGGGGTATTGTTAAGTGCTATTTTCTTTGCAGCAAAAATATCCAAAGTAAAAGTGACAGAAGAGCTTGTTTTAAACGAACAAAAGAAAATCTATCGTGTTGATGGACAGTTGTTCTTCGCATCAGTGAGTGATTTTCCAAGTAAATTTAATTTCACGGATTCTGTAAAAGAAGTAGAGATTGATTTAACAAATGCGCATCTGTGGGATGACTCCGCAATTGGTGCATTGGATAAAATAGAATCGAAGTTTGCACAGAATCAGATTAAGGTTCATTATACCGGCTTAAATTCAGAGAGCGAGCAATTGAAAAGTCGAATTGGTGGCCTTTCTAATGATTCTGGTCATTAAGCAATTCAGTGTTAAAAAAAGAATGAGAGGTGAGTCATTTGTTTAAAGGAATTCTATTGGCGGCAGATGGATCTGAGAACTCATTAAGATCGGCCCAATATGCCATTGAGCTTGCAATAAAATTTGATGGCACGGTTGACGCGGTTTATGTGGTGGATGGTGAAACAGCAAAACAAGATGTTCTACATGCACAAGATAAATTTGCAATCGAAAAACAGCGAAATGAAAAACTGCAACCTATAAGGGAACTATTGGAGCAGTCGGGTGTGGACTATCAGACACATTTTCTTCATGGAGAACCAGGGCCTAAACTTGTAGAGTTTGCAAATGATAGAGACTTTGATTGCGTTGTGATTGGTAGCCGTGGATTGAATAATTTACAATCATTTATTTTGGGAAGTGTAAGTCATAAAGTGGTGAAACGAGTAGATTGCCCAGTACTTGTTGTGAAGTAAAAGTATATAAATGAAATCAGTTTGCTCGATAAAAAAGCTGCTTCAACAATTTGTTGAAGCAGCTTTTTTTAATTGCAGTTAAATGGATATCGTACTTGGCAATATTGCTGCTATGAAAATGTGTGAAATAGAACATGAGCTTAACAATTGACGCATATACGTTAGGGGGGTATAGTATAAGTATAAACAAAAAGGAAGTGATCCAAGTGGATGAGTTCTTACACGAACACCCAGTAACTCCACGTACAGACAATGAAAAGCAGGCCGTTATTAATCGCCTGAAACGAGTCGAAGGTCAAGTGCGCGGTATTCAAAAAATGGTCGAAGAAGACCGTTATTGTGTAGATATTTTAGTGCAAATTAGCGCCATTAATGCAGCCTTGAAAAAAGTAGGATTTTCTGTAGGAGAAAGGCATATGAAACATTGTGTTAGTCATGCAGTTCAGTCAGGTGAAGGAAACGCGGCTATTGATGAATTAATGGAAGTGATGAAGCAGTTTTCCAAGTAGGGAGGGAATTTAGCATGAGTGAAACAACGAAACATATTACAGTCGGTGTGACAGGGATGACCTGTGCTGCCTGCTCCTCCAGAGTAGAAAAAGTCTTGAATAAAATGGACGGCGTTGAAGCACAGGTTAATTTAACGACGGAAAAGGCAAATGTTGATTATGATCCAACATCAACATCCCTAGATGACATTTCCGCAAAGATAGAAAAAATAGGCTATGGTGTACAAACCGAACAAGCCGAATTCGATGTATTTGGCATGACCTGTGCTGCCTGTTCCACGCGAATTGAAAAAGTTCTAAACAAGCAAGAAGCAGTCAAGCAGGCTAGCGTAAACTTAGCTACAGAAAGTGCAACAATTGAATACAATGCGGGATTAATGGACGAGGCAGATGTTATTGGCAGCATTCAAAAGCTCGGTTATGATGCAAAAGTAAAAGCGGACAAAGAAGAAACACAATCACATAAAGAGAAGCAGCTTAAACAAATGAAAATAAAGGTAATTATTTCTGCTATATTATCCATTCCATTACTCGTAACCATGCTCGATCATTTATTTGGAATTGCTGTACCGAATCTATTGATGAATCCGTGGTTCCAATTTGCATTAGCAACTCCGGTTCAATTTATTATAGGTTGGCAGTTCTATGTTGGAGCATATAAGAGCTTACGTAACCGTAGTGCGAATATGGATGTGCTTATTGCACTTGGAACGAGTGCTGCTTACTTCTATAGCTTATATGAAGCATTTCGAACAATTGGCAATCCAGCTTATATGCCACACTTATATTTTGAAACAAGTGTCATTATCATCACGCTGATTTTATTCGGGAAGTATTTGGAAATGGCAGCAAAAGGAAGAACAACGCAGGCTTTATCAAAGCTATTAAATTTACAGGCAAAGCAGGCACGTGTTATCAGGAATAACGAAGCGGTTATGGTTCCAATTGAAGATGTTGTAGTAGGGGATCGTTTGGCTATAAAACCAGGTGAAAAAATACCGGTAGATGGTATCGTTATAAAGGGTAGAACATCTATTGATGAATCGATGATTACTGGCGAATCTATTCCCATAGAAAAGGATTTACAAGCAAGTGTAATTGGTTCAACCATTAATAAAAATGGAACAATTGAAATGGAAGCCACCAAAGTAGGGAAAGATACAGCACTAGCATCCATTGTAAAAGCAGTAGAAGATGCACAAGGATCAAAAGCACCAATTCAGCGATTGGCTGATGTAATTTCTGGCTACTTTGTTCAGGTTGTTGTCGTGATTGCATTGCTTACATTCACAGTATGGATTACCTTGGTATCACTAGGAGATCTGGAATCCGCTATCATTACAACAGTCGCTGTACTCGTAATCGCTTGTCCATGTGCGCTAGGATTGGCAACACCAACTTCAATCATGGTTGGAACGGGTAAAGGGGCAGAAACTGGTATTCTTTTTAAGGGAGGCGAGCATTTAGAGCGTACCCACCAATTAAATGCCATTATCCTTGATAAAACTGGGACAATTACAAAAGGTAAACCAGAAGTAACGGACTTTACTGGTTATGATGATACACTACAATTATTAGCAAGTGCGGAAAAAGGATCGGAGCACCCATTGGCAGAAGCGATTGTTGCTTATGCAACGGATAAGGATATTGACTTAATTGATTCGGATGATTTTCACGCCATTCCAGGTCACGGTATTCAAGCGCTCATTTCTGGTGAGCAAGTACTTGTTGGTACGAGAAAATTAATGAATGAAAGAAATATTGATGTCACGCATGCAGAAAATGCGTTAGTAGACTATGAAACAAATGGGAAGACTGCGATGTTGATAGCAGTAAATGGAGAATATCGCGGAATTGTTGCGGTTGCGGATACCATTAAAGAAACAGCCGTCGAAGCGATTAAAGCGTTAAAGGCACAAGGTCTAGAGGTCATGATGTTAACGGGTGATAACGAACGAACGGCACAGGCAATTGCTAAGAAAGTAGGGATTGACCGAGTTATTGCACAAGTGTTACCGGAAGAAAAAGCAGATAATGTAAAAGAGATTCAATTACAAGGTAAGAAAGTTGCTATGGTTGGTGATGGTGTAAATGATGCACCAGCACTTGCGATTGCAGATATCGGCATAGCGATTGGAACAGGCACAGAAGTTGCAATTGAAGCAGCAGATGTTACCATTCTTGGCGGGGATCTACAACTCATACCAAAAGCGATAAAGCTTAGTAAGTTGACCATTAAAAATATCCGCCAAAACTTATTCTGGGCGTTTGCGTACAATAGTGCAGGAATTCCAATTGCGGCAGTTGGACTGTTAGCACCTTGGGTTGCAGGTGCGGCAATGGCATTTAGTTCTGTAAGTGTTGTTTCAAATGCCCTACGCTTGAAACGAGTTAAAATATAATTAATTATAAGGAGGAAAATAGGATGCAAACTACTATAGATGTACAAGGAATGACATGTGGCCACTGTAAATCATCGGTTGAAGGGTCACTAAAAGAGTTAAACGGAATTACGGCTGTAGAGGTGGATTTATCTACAGGTAAAGTTGCTGTAACGTATGAGGAAGAAAAAGTTACAGTAGAAGATATGCGTGAAGCAATTGAAGAGCAAGGTTATGATATAGCTTAAAGAGATTGTTCGCAGGCTCTGGCATTCACCGAAAGGCTTGCACTCCAAGGTATAAGGGTTTCTAAGAAAAGAAAATCACTATTCCTACGTTCGATGTGACAAGTAATCGCAGTTCAGGAGATGCTTATGCTGGTGTTGTCAAAGGACGTGACGTATTTAGGGCACCTTGCTTCCAATTCGGCAATTTTTTGAAAACGCACGTAATGCGATAATTCGAGCTGGTTCCTTGATCGGGGATCAGCTTTTTTTCTGAAGAAAGTAGGGATAGCAAGGTACTGTTGTTACTTTTAATAACTCTGTAATAAAAAAGAAGCAAATGTATTGCATTTACTTTTAATAGGTGGTAATCTACATATACTGAATTCTAAAGCAATGAATTAAATATAAATGAATTCAAATTACTTACAATTATCAGGGGGAATAAATATGTTAAAAATAGGAATTATATTAGGAAGTACACGTGAAGGTCGTAACGGAGAAGCGGTAGCTAATTGGGTACATGATTTTGCGAACAACCGTAACGACGACGCTACTTATGAAATCATAGACCTTATCGATTATAGTTTGCCATTCCTGGGTGAAGCTGCATCTGAAACCCAGCAAGCAACGATCAAAGCATGGTCAGAAAAAATGGATTCTCTTGACGGTTATATTTTTGTAACACCAGAATATAACCATGCAATATCAGCCGTCCTTAAAAATGCGCTCGATTACTTAAAGCCTGAATTGAGTAATAAAGCAGCTGGGTTTGTAGGGTATGGTAGCTTAGGCGGTGTTCGTGCACATGAAAACCTGCGCCTTATTTTAGGTGAATTGCAAGTAGCAGATGTACGTACAGCTCTTACATTTTCGATTATGACTGATTTTGAAAATATGAGCGTCTTTAAACCAGCAGATTACCATGCCGATAATGCGAACGGAATGCTCGATCAAGTTGTAGCATGGAGCGGCGCGTTAAAAGAATTGAGAGAAAAAGCAACTGTATAAATAAGCATATTTTTAAAAGTGGGTTCCTATAAACGGGGTCCGCTTTTTTATTTGCAGTAAGAAAGTATAAAAACTTTCTTACTGCTATCGCCATAAAGCTTAGACTCCAAAGTATAAGGGGCTCTAACAAAGCAAAGAATGCCTTTTAAGAATCCCTTTAACGTTAAATCAAGTTTTCTGATGATTACTTATTAGAATATTGCAGGAATTAATTTTCATAGTGTAGAAGTGATTGATATAGGGTGAAATACACACAATTAGTAGCTTGAGGGGGGTAACAAATGATTGAACATGGTAGATCGAAACCAACATGGCACTGCTTCACGTAGCCACCATCTACCATGTTCATACAGATGAATGCCGAGTTTTCTAAGCCAACTTGCATAATAGGTGAGATAAGTGAATATTGTTTAGCGTGACTAATAAAAGAACAAATAGATTGGGGACGTGAAAATGAAAAAGTTTGATAATTGGTGGTTAGTTTTAACGGACGGTAGCGAACTTAATTTCTTTTCCAGCGACAAATCGTATTCAAATCCATTGAAAGAAATTTATGCATTTGATCAAGGAGACTATTGGTCTGTTTCGACGAAAGGAAACAAAAAATTTAAAGCAGACCCAAAGAATAAGGGGTCTGTATTGGTCCCCAAACATAAAGTAGTTAAAGTGTACAAATGGTAGAATTTTTTCGAACACTTAGCTAGCTATAAACCACCGGTCCCGAATACACGTTTCGAACCTTGTCGACGTGTCGATAAACGAATTTTGGTTCTTTTCGTAAGTATTGTTGCTATTAAATTTGCAGAGTTGATATAAAATGCGACGCAATGACAATTCCATTGAGAAGTCTCTCGTTCTAATGATGGTTGGGTGCTTGGATTCGCTCCGGAAAAACATTTCGCTTTCCGCGGGCGGCTGGTGAGCCTCCTCGTGCTAACGCACTGCGGGGTCTCCCCGAGGCCTTCCCTCCCGCAGGAGTCTTCATGTGTTTCCTCCGCTGATAAGATGCTTTTCAACTTCATCAAAATTGCTGCTTAATTATATAATAAATATAGCCACGCACTCTTATAAAGGTTGATTGGAGCGGAGTACAGTCGACTCCTGCGGGAACAGCACGAGTCTGAAGACCCCGCAGCAGCGGTTTCCTGCGAGAAGGCTGAGGCCGTGCCCGCGGAAAGCGACTGTACGCAGCGGAAATAAACCTGGTAGTTACGTCGTCTTTTATAGAACTTGCGTCAAAAACTTTTAGAAAAGAGCCTTATTTTTAAACTAGATGACTTCTGTATTGAACAGGAGTCGTCTTTTTTGCATAAGTGCGGAATTTGGCACGGTTCATCGTGAAAAGCAATGGAGAAATAAGAATAAAATAGCTTTGTAAACACATTTTTCTGCTTCGCTATCCCCAACTATTGTCCAATTCCAAAATGATATTATCGAGTAGTTTTTTGTTTAATAATGGAAAGTTGTGATGTTTGTCACAGCCTATTATTCCTGTTTTCTTTACAATGAATGCATACAATTAATGTTCAAATAATTTTATTTTCCATTAAACGGAAGGAGCTGTGACGTACATGTCGGGACCCGGATTAAAACATATAGATAGTCACTCTGCAATTCATGAGGCAGCATTAAATGAGGCTATAGAATTAAATGAAATTCTTGAGAAACTTTTAACTGACGCCCAGTTAGAGAAGGCGTTGGAAACGGCTTATGTGGCGGTTGAACATTGGGAAACACGTACGCTGCGACACGCGGAATCGGAAGAAGAAGGGCTGTATAAGGAATTGGCGGAAGAATCACCGGAATTAAAAGATACCATTATTGCTTTGACCCGTGACCATGACCTATTGCGGTTGCTTGTTAAGGAAATTAAGGAGATGTTGGATACGGATGGATTTAGTGATGCGGTCCTGCAGCGATTCCAGGCTTTAATCCTTGTCGATTTACTTCATAACGAAGAAGAAGAAAAACTCTTACCGAATCATTAATAGAAAGAGGCTCACTGGGAGGAGGTTGTCCATGAGTGAAGAAAAGCAGCACAAGATAAGGAAAAATTTAAGGGTGTTATCACCAGACCTATATCGGTATATCACCAGTAAATTTGAAGAATTCCATAATATTCATACTTATGATGTTCAAGTGGATGTAATCAAAAAGGAGACTGGGCTACACATTCAGATACGATTTGGCGATCAATTCGCACATGCTGAAGAACAATTTTTTACGTTTGAAGCAATCGAGGAGCCGGATGCTGAATTTGAAGAATTTGTAAAATCAACTGCAGATGCCTGTCAAAAAGTAATGGTCGCTGATTATTTTAAAATGATGAAACCTTAAGGCCTGATCTAATAAAGTAAAAAAGGAGGAAATCAAATGTTTTCATATGAAGAGGACGCGGGATTCGTTCAGGATCGAGAAGATTTAATTTCAGTTTTACGAATGCGATTTGGCGATGTATCTCCAGGGATTATAGAATCCATTTATGACTTGAAAGATCTTGACACGTTGGAGCGGTTGATACTGGTTGCGTCAAATGCACCATCATTAAAGGTTTTCCTGGAAGAGTTGGAAGAAGGAACCGAAAGTTTTCGTATTATTGGAGACCGTTTTAACCCTATTGACACAATGCTTGGAGGGGACTAAGAAATGGTAAGGAAAAAAAATAAATTATTGGAGTCACTAAAGCATTTGAAAGAAGGAAAGCGAATTAATGATGGATGGACAGAGGAAAGTCCACGTACAAGAGATTCAGAAGATATATATCGACGCAGATGGCAACACGATAATGTGGTTCGTTCCACTCATGGCGTGAATTGTACCGGTTCGTGCAGTTGGAACATTTATGTAAAAGATGGAATTATTACATCAGAAATACAAGCAACCGATTACCCGACAACTGGAGATGATTTCCCTGAATATGAACCACGCGGCTGTCCGAGGGGAGCCAGCTTTTCCTGGTATACATACAGCCCGATAAGAGTGAAATATCCTTATATCCGTGGTGATTTATATGAGCTTTGGAAAGCAGAGCGCGAAGAAGGATATGACCCTGTCGCTGCCTGGGAGAACATTGCAAGTGACCCGATAAAACGGGATAAATTTGTTAAGGCTCGTGGTAAAGGTGGATTTGTTCGTGCGGACTGGCGAGAGGTTTGTGAAATTATTGCCAGTGCATCCATTTATACAATTAAAGAGTATGGTCCTGATCGTATTGTTGGTTTCAGCCCGATTCCAGCAATGTCCATGGTGAGTTATGCGGCAGGGACACGTTTTCTTTCCTTAGTTGGCGGAACAATTTTAAGTTTCTACGACTGGTATGCAGACTTGCCTCCAGCTTCACCTCAAGTGTGGGGGGAACAAACGGATGTGCCGGAAAGTGCGGACTGGTATAATACCAAATATTTTATTATTTGGGGAACTAATTTACCACAAACAAGGACGCCGGATGCGCATTTTATGGTTGAAGCAAGATATAACGGTACTAAAGTAGTAGGTGTCAGCCCAGACTACGCTGAATACGAAAAGTTTGCTGATATTTGGTTGCCAGCAAGAGCCGGAACAGATGGTGCGCTTGCAATGGCTATGACGCACGTTATTTTGAAAGAATTTTATGTAAAGCAGGAAACGCCATATTTTATTGATTACGTTAAAAGGTTCACCGACTTGCCGTTTCTCGTTACCTTAGATGAAAGCGAGACTGATTGTCGCTCTGATCGCTTTTTACGAACATCAGACATCGATGATAAACATGAGCTCGGTGAATGGAAAACAGTTGTGTGGGATGCTAGTACAAATCAGCTTGAAGTACCAAACGGGACACAGGGATTCCGTTGGGACGGAGACAGTAAGTGGAATCTAGATTTAGAAAAAGAGGACGGAACAGAGATTAATCCAGCGTTAAGTTTTATTAATCAATCCGATGAAACAGCGATGGTGACGTTTCCGAATTTTGCAGATACAAATGGGGGTACGGTCGAGCGTGGAGTACCAGTTAAATATATTCATGATAAACAAGGAAATGTGCTGAAAGTTACAACGGTCTATGATTTGATGATGGCCCATACGGGTGTCGGCAGGGATTTACCTGGTGATTATCCATTGGACTATGATGATCCCAAACCATTTACACCAGCATGGCAAGAAGGTATTACAGGGGTAAACAAAAATCATGTTATTAAGATTGCCAAGGAGTTTGCGGATAACGCTGCCAGGACAAATGGAAAATCAATGATTGCCATGGGTGGTGGGACGAATCACTGGTACCATAGTGATCAAATTTACCGAGCCATTCTCAATCTGGTATTACTAACTGGTTCCCAAGGTGTAAACGGTGGTGGCTGGGCCCATTACGTTGGTCAGGAAAAAGTGCGCCCGCTTGAAGGTTGGCAGCAGGTTGCATTTGCTGGGGACTGGATAAAACCGCCACGTCATCAAAACGGAACGTCATTTTTCTATTTTGCAACCGATCAATTTCGCTATGAAGCATATATAAACGAGGAACAATCGAGTTGGGGTGGTAAATATAACACGATGCACCCTGCTGACCTTAACGCACTTTCCGTAAGGTTAGGATGGCTACCTTCCTTTCCTCAGTTCTCACAAAATTCCATTGATATGGTTAAAGAGAGTCGACAGCGCGGAGCGGATAGTGAACAGGAAATTATTGATGACGTCGTCGAGCAAATCAAAGATGAAAAAGTGGATTGGGCGATTGAAAACCCCGATGATCCACGGAACTTTCCAAGAGTATTCTTTAATTGGCGCTCTAATTTACTTGGAGACAGTGGGAAAGGACATGAGTATTTCGCCAAGCATTTAATTGGTGGCGAAGACCAAATTTTAACGGATACGGAAAACTCATGGCAACCGGAAACGGTGAACGCAGAAGGAGAAGCACCTACTGGAAAAGTTGACCTTTTAGTCAGTATTGATTTTCGGATGACTAGCTCAGGTTTGTTTTCTGATATTGTCTTGCCTGCTGCAACATGGTACGAGAAATTCGATATAAGTAGTACAGATATGCATCCATTCGTTCATCCGTTTAATGCAGCTATTTCACCACCATGGCAGTCAAAAAGTGACTGGAATACATTCCGGGAGATTGCGAAAGTTTTCTCAGAACTTGCTGAAGAACACTTACCGGATAGCGAAGAATTAATGATGACACCGCTTGGCCATGATTCTATAGGAGAGATTGCACAGCCGCTTGGTAAGGTTAAAGATTGGCGAAAAGGTGAAGTTGAAGCAATACCAGGTAAAACGATGCCGAATTTCCAAATTGTTAATCGCGACTATGCGAATGTATACAAGAAAATGACGACGGTTGGCCCTGAAATTAAAAAAGGATACGGAGCAAAAGGTGTAAAAATCAAGGGTGAAAAGGTTTATGAAGAATTAGGTAGCCGTCTTGGTATATCAAAAAGAGAAGGCGTTGGAAAAGGCAACCCGGATCTTTATTCCGATAAACAAGCCATTGAGGCCATTCTATTGATGTCGGGAGCGACAAACGGGAAACGAGCTGTGGAAGGATGGAAATCCCTTGAAGAAAAAACAGGGCAAGATCTGTCTGATATAGCACAAGGCCGGGAAGAGGAATCTTTCACTTTGGATGATTTAACAGCCCAGCCACAACATGCGATTTCAACACCAGTTTGGAGCGGCTTGGAGAAAGACAACCGACGTTATTCGCCATTTACCGTTAACACGGAATATAAACTTCCATGGCATACGTTAACTGGGAGGCAGAGTTTCTATTTGGATCATGAAATGATGCTTGATTTCGGTGAAGGGCTACCTTTATATTTACCTCCATTATCTCATGGGCCATTTTTGCAAGATGAAAAAGGGGTCGAGCGTAACGGAGAATCGATAACGGTAAGGTATTTAACCCCGCATCAAAAATGGGGAATCCATACGATGTTCACAGATACAACAGCTATGTCCAACTTGTTTAGGGGTTGGCAGACTGTGTGGATGAATGAAAAAGACGGGGCATCGATCGGATTAAAAGATAATGATTGGATTGAGGTTTATAACCGAAATGGCGTGATTTCTGCAAGAGTCGTGTTAACATATCGTATTCCAAAAGGGTTGGCATATATGTATCATGCTCAGGATCGTACACTGGGAGTGCCGGGAACCGCAATCAATAAAAAACGCGGCGGTACACATAACAGTGTTACAAGAATTACGTTAAAACCAACGCATATGATCGGTGGTTATTCACAACTAAGCTACGGATTTAATTATTATGGCCCGACTGGTCATCAACGAGATACCATCGCTGTTATAAGAAAATTGAAGGAGGTAGATTGGCTTGAGAATTAAAGCACAAGTTGCTATGGTAATGCACTTGGATAAATGTATTGGCTGTCACACTTGTTCGGTGACGTGTAAAAATACATGGACGAATCGTCCGGGAACAGAATACATGTGGTTTAATAACGTAGAAACACGCCCAGGCCCAGGCTATCCAAAGCAATGGGAAGATACCAATCGCTTTAAAGGTGGCTGGGAATTAAAAAATGGAAAGCTCAAACTCAAAGCGGGAGGGCCGATCACGAAATTGGCCAATATTTTTTATAACCCGGATATGGCTAGTATGGACGACTACTATGAACCATGGACCTATGATTACGACAATCTGATTCACAGTCCAAAATCGGAAAATATCCCTGTCGCTAGACCCAAGTCGATGATCACTGGAAAATATATCGATAAACCAGAGTGGGGATCGAACTGGGATGACGACTTGGCTGGCGGAAGTGAAATTGTTCCACTTGATCCAAACGTGCAGGAATTGCAGGAGCATATTTCGATGGAATATGAAAAAACATTTATGATGTATTTGCCTAGAATCTGTGAACACTGCCTAAATCCATCATGTGTCGCTTCATGCCCTTCAGGCGCCTTGTATAAACGGGATGAAGACGGTATTGTTCTGGTGGATCAGGATGCATGCCGCGGCTGGCGCTTTTGTACGAGTGGCTGTCCGTATCATAAAGTTTATTACAATTGGAATACGCATAAAGCAGAAAAATGTAACTTCTGTTATCCACGTACAGAAGCCGGATTGCCAACGATTTGTTCCGAGACTTGTGTTGGGCGTATTCGTTACATCGGTGTTGTTCTTTATGATGCAGATAAAGTGAAAGATGCTGCTTCCGTGGAGGATCCGCAAGATCTTTATGAAGCACAGCTTGGCTGCTTCCTTGATCCTTTTGATCCAGAGATTCAGAAAAAAGCGCGTGAAGCTGGTATTAACGATGCTTGGATTGAATCTGCACAGGAATCACCGGTTTATAAAATGGCTATTAAATGGAAAATTGCTCTACCATTACATCCGGAGTATCGTACCATGCCAATGGTTTGGTATGTACCGCCACTTAGCCCGATTATGAACCACATTACCAATGAGGAAGAGTTGAGCACGGACGGCTATATCCCTGCCGTAGATCAAATGCGAATCCCAATGGAGTATTTGGCATCACTGCTCTCAGCTGGTGATACTGAAGTGATTCGTAATGTACTGCTAAAATTGACAGCGATGCGCGTTTACATGCGAGGTAAAACGGTTGGAGGCATTGATGAATTCAGACAAAGCGAACTGGTGAGAGAAGCAAATACGAGTCCGCAAGAGATTGAAGACATGGCACGACTACTCGGTGTTGCAAAATACAACGAGCGTTTCGTAATTCCTACAGGACGCAGAGAGATGGATGATGATTTGGATTATCAGCAAGGAGCCTGCAGTCTAGAAAATATAGCACCACGTGAAGGCGCTGCAGCGACTTTTGCATACGAAAGAGGTATGAGATGATAAAGCAGCAAGAAGAACGTGCCATTCTTGTCATCGCTTCTCGTTTATTGGGTTATCCGACGGCGGAACTTGTCAAAGATCACCAGGATATTAACGAATGTGTGGAGGAGAATATTGAAACAAGTGAATTAGAAATTGAGCTGGTAGCTTCTTATGATCCATTATTTCGATTACCTTCTCAGGAAATACAAGAATTGTATGTGGCAACATTTGATCTGAAATCGAAATTAGGGCTTTATCTAACAGCACATGAGCTTGGTGATAGTACGAAACGTGGAGCAGCTTTAATTAAATTGCAAAAGATTATTAATCAAGCTGGTTTTGAAAGAGAAGGAGACGAACTAGCCGATTATATGCCAATGCTTTTTGAATTTCTAGCAGTTGCACCAGAAGCACCTAATCATGATCGACTTTACAGACGTCTTGCAGTAGCCATCCAGCGAATGTTAAATAATATTGATGAAGGAAACCCATATGCAGGCATTCTTCAGGTGTTAATGCGATATGTGTTTCCTGAACCGACAAAAGAAGAGGTTGCAAGACTGGAGTTCGACAGAGAAGAAGCAGATCTAGAAGAATTGCCTTATCCTATCATGTATCAGTGATAGGTTAAGGCAACAATTAAACACCAAGGGGTGATAGAAATGACCGGCATTTTTTGGTGGGTCATCTTCCCGTATATAACCATGATAATTATGATTGTGGGACTCCTGTATCGTTATGCTTTCCGTCAGTTAAGTTGGGCAGCACCATCAACAGAGTTTTTTGAAAAAAAGTGGCTACGCATTGGGGCGCCTTTATTTCATTGGGGGATCGTGTTGGCATTTATTGGGCATGTGATGGGGATGGTAGTACCCAAAGGATTCTATGAGTTTATTGGGATAACGGATCATATGTACCACATGGGAGCAATCTATGGTGGGGGATTTGTTGGTTTAATGGTCGTCGCAGGTCTCGTGATTTTACTGATTCGAAAAATGACCGTTGACCCTGTTCGCGTGCATGCAACTTTTGCAGACTTTTTCACAGTTATTGCGTTGCTTATTGTAGCAGGAAGCGGAACATTTATGACGATTATTTACAATACAACAGTAACTGCCTATGAATACCGAGAAACGATAGGGCCATGGTTTCGAAGTTTATTTATTTTCCAGCCACAGTATCAATTAATGGAAAACGTACCCATTATCTTTAAATTGCATGTTCTTTCAGCTTTTGGTTTATTTGCTTCGATTCCATTTACGCACCTCGTCCATATTTTCAGTCTCTCTGTAAAATATCCAGGACGGGCACCGCAGCAGTATCGATCAAGATCTGAGTATAAAAGAAAAGGATAAACATCCGGTGATTTCCTACGTAGATTGGAAACGATAAACTTTCTTAACTGCTAACAAAGCAAAGAACGCTTTCTAAGAATCCCTTTAACGAATGCCAAGTTTTCAAAGAATAATGATGCAACAGGTTGACCTCATGAAATGGATGAAGCGAACAGTGGTTACTAGCTGTTCGCTAATTTCATTCATAGAGCTAAAGCTCTAATACAAAGAGCAGTCCAAATGCCCAGTGATGCCAGCCCGCCCATTTCATTGCACGCATTTCATTTTCCCGCGTCGCGGTGTTGCGAAAAGACCAGCGAAGCCGATATGCTAGTGGTAAAGCCAAAAATGTGATCATTGCAGTCCAGCTAACAATTTGGAAAAAGATAAGCATCATCACGCATAGATAAATAGTAATGAGAAGACCTGTTAACAGACGAATCGCACTTTGGCGTCCGATTCTCATCGCCAATGTGTTACGGTATCCCTGATCTTTTTTGAAGTCACGTATATTAATTGTCAGAATCATTGTGGCAATCAGTAGCGCGAAAAGGAAAGCGATTATTAGGACTAGACCATTTATAGCGTGTCCTTGGACACTATACCCGAGCCCAGTCGTCACAAACCCCAAAAATACAGCTGCCACAATTTCGCCTAAACCTAAGGAGGCTAAAGAGTGCTGTCCGGCTGAATAGGCAAACCCGACTAGTATCCCGATCGTGCCAATAAAGGCAATCCACCAAGTAGTCTGAATGGAAATCCATGTACCTAAGAGAACTGCCATACCTATTATGGACCAGGCAACGTAGGGTATTTTGTGATGGGACGGGCCCTTTACGTTTTCAGTATCCGCCCATTTTTCCTGATCCTGCCCATTGCTAAAATCATAGTAATCATTGAGCATATTTTGCAGATGCTTGTATGAAGAGAGCGGCTAGCAGGAGTACAATAAGAATGTCATACCGAATAGGCCCTTCTAAAGCTGCCAAAGCAGTTCCTGCCAGTACTGGACTAATGGTAGCACTGAATGGAATATGACAGATAAGAAGGATTTCCCGCATGGTATCCAACCTTTCCCTCTCTTTGTCTTTTTTTAAGCTCTTTCGTAAGCATTGGGACTGGCTTACTCGTCCCACCGAAACCCTTTGTTGCTTCCAATTCTTCGCAGTTGATATCTGCGGGGTCTCACTCTGGCCACTGTTCCCGCAGGAGTCTCCGTGTATTTCCTTCGCTGGTAAGATGCTTTTCAACTTCATCAAAATTGCTTAATTATATAACAAATATAGTCATGCACTCTTATGAAGGTTGATTGGGGCGGAGTACAGTCGACTCCTGCGGGAATAGCACGAGTCTGAAGACCCCACAGCAGCGGTTTCCTGCGAGGAGGCTGAGGCCGTGCCCGCGGAAAGCGACTGTACGTAGCGAAAATCAACCTGGTAGTTACTTCTTCTTTTATAGATTTTGTGTTTAGAAAACTTAGTGCCTTAAGTTGTACTTATGCAGTAGGAAAGTTTTATACTTTTCCTATCTGCCAATAACAACAATTCTTTTCGGTGGGAAGCGTAACTGCGGTCCTAATCTATTAGAAAGCAGCCGTCTTTTATATACTCCTGGAAAAATGATACATATAAAATGAAACTTCATTCAGTGCGGTGTCGTATTTATAACGAAGAGTATGATGATAGTTATTTCAATCCATAGAATGATAAAGTTCTATAAGGAAGCTGTCCTCAATCGTGCCATTTTTTATCTTGTAAACCTTATGGTCGATCATAGCTTCCGTCTCATACGGCACCATAAAACTCTGCTTTTCATTTTCATTGAAGTAAATGATACTTGCTTTTGTAGGCATGTAGGAAGTTTGATCTCCGGAAAGCCTTTGGTAGTCGACTTGGTTCAGATAGTTCATTAGAATATTTATTTTTTCTTCCTCTCTCGTGCTTTTATATTGACCTTTACTTTCAGAACTTCCTACCGTTATTTTGGTAACCTCTTCTGGATTAACATGTAATGCATCATTCAGCTCTTTTACATAATTCGAGTATGCAATTGCGATAAGTGAAAGCGAAGGCAATGCTAGTATAATAAAAAGGAAAGCAATTGTTTTTCTCATACCTATCTCTCCTCTTGGAAAACCCTTATACCCAGTGTTGCATTGAAAGTTTTTTATATAAAGTATGATTTACTACCATTGGAACCCCCCCGTAGTTAAATCAGATGGTACTTGGTGTGTTTTTTCTAGAACAAGCTGATAATTTTGGTCGATTGCTTTAGTGAACTTAAAGATAAAGAAAACTCCAAGGATCATCTGAATAACGCTCCATACAGTAGGTAATACAGTAACTCCTGTTGCTTCTATAGCGAAAATGGAGAGAACGAGTAATAATTGAATGGTGAAAAGTTTTGCTGAGCGTAAGATTATAAAACCGGCAAGGGATATGAGGCCTAGAATAAAAATCAGTTCCATTTCGCATCACTCTCTTCTGCATAACCAGGGTTAGTAGCCTTTGCTTCGTATTTCTTTTGCGTTGACTCTAACTTCTTCCTGTCGTATTCGTAAATAATGAACCCACCACCGAATCCTTCATTGATCATCTCATCTACCCCACTGTGACAGTTGCATGGTGCCGTGTTTAGTTTCATATAGATCTCCTCCTATGTTTCAATTATCACCTATTTCTTTGTTGAATTCCTTGATGCAGATCAATTTTTAGAGAATTGGGCGATTTTTTTGGAATATTAAAAGGAATTCTCGAAATGGGGTAGGAATGCAGGTATGTTATTAGATCGTCCAATAGAAACTTCCAGAGTTATGCTATTTGTATTGATGGCAGATTAAAATGGGGGCGACATAAATATGTCGCCCCCATTTTAATTATAATCTCTTAAACAACACGTTATTTTCTAAATGAATATGTTGGAATGTGTTCTCTTCCAACTCTGCTAATCGAGCATAGGTGATTTGATAGGAACCGCATGCATGTGCATGTGGTTGAAATCCGTCAGTAATGACTCGCATTCTTTTTAACATATCTCCGGTTGCATCATGTTCTTCCTCTAATTCACCATTTGCTTCACGGATCTCTTGTAAAAGCGCTTCGCTAGGATTTATTTCATATTCTTTTACTAAAGGGAAAACTTCTTGCTCTTCTTTCATTGTATGTTCTTCCATTTCAACTTTAAAGTCGTGATATAAACGATGTAGCTCTTTTAAATGGGGTTGATCTGACCCGTGTTTACGGAAAACTTTCGTAACGAACTCTCCTAATGCAGGGAGCTCCTCTGTTAAATAGATATGGTGATTATAGATAATATGATCAACGAGCTCTGTGAGCGGTACCGTATCCCAATCTGTTACGTGATGATCTTCCTTTTTCCAGCTTTCATAAGCTGTATTTAGTTTTGACAAAACAGCTGTTTCATCAAGGTTGTTCTTGGCAAAGGTCTCCTTTAGTAATCGATCCCCACCACAGCAAAAGTCAATCTGATTTTCCTTAAATAAATCACTAGCCTTAGGGAAGATCTTTACAATATGTGCTGGTGTATGCTCAGCGGTGAATGTACTCATTTGCTTACCTCCTAAAATTTGACTTGATTAGATGATAAGCTATTTGACCAAGCTTTTCTGTGATCTAACTCACTTATTATTAGAAAACTTGGCTTATCGTCATGCATTTATGCTATTCCTTTAATTCTTCAGCTGAATTTGATAGGTCGGTAAATCTTCCGACGTAATACTTTATTTCATCAACATTATTGTTAATAGAGTGTATGGTAACCAATACCTTGAATAGTTCTCCGTTATTTCGTTTGTTCCAGATTTCTCCTTTCCAATAACCATTTTCATAAATCGTCGTCCACATTTCATTATAGAAGGAAGGGTCATGTTTTCCTGAATTCAAAAGGGTTGACTTGCTTCCAATTGCTTCTACTGCTGTGTATCCAGTCATTTGTGTGAAAGCAGGATTAACATATTGAATGTCTCCATTTCTATCGGTTACCATAATCCCCTCAGTCGATCCGTCGACTATTTTTCTTTCAATATTCTTGTGGTCTTGATAATACATGAAAATAACAATAACAAAACTTACGAGCGCAAATTGAGAAAGCGCCATAAATCCAATTGCATAGGTGCCAGTCATATTATAGACGGTTGTTAATAGTATTGGAGGGAAGAATCCTCCTAAGCCCCCCATAGCCGATACAATTCCATTAACAATACCAGCTTGTTTGGAGAAGTGAAACGGAACAAGTTTGAATATTGTACCATTTCCTATACCGACAGCAATAGCAACAGCTAATGAGCCTACGGAGTACCATTCAATATTCGGTGAAAATGATAAAAGAATTCCAGAAATGGTAACACCAACAAATATAAACATTAAAATAATATAGGCATTAAATTTGTCTGCTAACCAACCACCAAGCGGTCGTACGAATGTTGCGAGCGTAATGAAACCGGCAGTTCTTAACCCAGCATCAACAGGGGTTAAATTGAAATTGTTCACTAAAAAATTGGGTAAAAACACCGTGAATGCCACAAATGCCCCGAAAGTTACAAAATAAAACAAGCTTAGAAACCATAACGTTGAGTTGCGGTATACGCCTTTTATTTGTTCAAGCATTGAATTTTTTACTTTTGTTTCCTTTTTATCTCCTAAAATGAAATTCAATGCAGCAAATAGGATAATTAGAATTAAATACAACTGAACGGTTTGTTGCCATCCGATTGACTCGGCGATAACAGGAGCGGCGAAAGTAGTTATGGCAGTACCAATGTTACCAACCCCATAAATACCATTAATAAGACCATGCTTTTCCTTTGGGTAATACTTTGGTAATGATGTAACCCCGATAGAGAACGTTGCTCCCCCAACGCCTAAAATAAAACCTCCAATCACTAAATCAATGAAAGAATCAGCAATACTAATATAGAACACAGGAAATAAAAGGGTTATAAGACTAATAAGATTAATCGTTCTGGCACCAAATCGATTGGTATAAAAACCAACTGGAATTCGTAATAATGACCCCAAAATAACTGGTATCGCAGTTACGAGGGAAACCTGTCCAGGAGTTAATGCAATATCCTCTTGAATGCTGGGCATCAAGGAGGATATTAAGACCCACATCATAAATCCAACAACTAGACTGGAAGTTTGTAGTGACAATTGAAGAGATGGATTTCTCATTAAACGTTTCCTTCCTTTCTTTAGCAGATAAGAAAGTATAAAAACTTTCTTACTGCATAAGTGCAACTAAGGCTATCGCCATAAAGCTTGGCGATAAGCCAAGTTTTCTAAAAATAACTAGTTCTTATTAGACTAAATGATAATCATTTATATAACAGTGAAAAACATCACATAACTGCGATAAAAACAGTAAAAAAAATGAAGATAAGTAACGAAGTGGGTGTGCCAAATGTGTGATATTTATCACATCAACATTATGCAAAGAATGTTTAAATAGAATTAGAGATTGGACAGAGAAGAAAAGGGTTTATTTAGATGAACAAATGGTTTTATTTCAATATATTAGTATTGGTCCTGGCGATATGGGTAATCGTGACAAGTAGCACTTTTCCAATTATAAGGATTCATATTTTATTTGGTTTATTGGGTCTATTTTTCATTCTATTCAATTGGACTAGACATGCTGTTTTTTCTACAATACGTTCCTCTTCGGATCGAAACACAAAGATAAAGCTTGCAAATATATCCAAAAAAATAATGCCATTTCATAGGTGGATTGGTACAGCGGCTCTACTACTTATTATGATGCATGCGTGGCTTACCATTAATCGTTATGGATTTTACTGGCAAAATGGGAAGATGATAAGCGGATTGCTGACAGGTATCGCTCTAATTGGCATGGTTGTTACGGGGTGGATGAGGCTTATGAAACCATCTGGAAAACTACGAATAATTCATTTGCGCTTAGGGATGATATTGTTTTTCCTAATCGTGATTCATATTATTTTCTGAAAAAGGGGTGTGACGAATGATAACCAAAGAGCTACGAGAGCACATCCTGTCAGTAAGAGAGAAGATTAATCGTCATGTAAACGGACAGGAATATGAATTAGCTCGAGAGGACGTTCAGGAATTAGAAAGTATTCTTGAAGTGAATGATGAAATAAGGGATGACGTACACTTTCTTTCATTACACACAATGGCCGCGTTTTATAAAAGGGATAAGAATTATACTAAATCTGTGCATTACAGCAAGCAAGCGTTACATATAAAAGGAATGGAGAATGAATATCCAGGGTTCGTGATAGATACCTTTTTGGATTATGCTGAGCTGGAAAGAGAACAAAAGCACCTACCAAAGGCTATGGAATTGGTAAATGAATTATTAGATATGCTGAAATCAATTAATTGGCAGGATATGTATACATATGGAATGGCATACAGCAGTTTAGGTAAGGTGTATTTAGATGAAAAGAATGATGACTTTGGTGTTCGTTATCTGGAGCAGGCGCTGAACTACTTTCGCAAATCAGTAAACAAAAAAGATCTCATCATTGGCCAGACAACCGCTCTCATTTCTGATGTATACATTCGTATGAAGGATTACAACAAGGCTTTATCTCTATATCAACAATTGTTGGAAACAAATCAACAGAGTGAGGATAAGGTATCTGAGGGAAAAACGTTACTTAAAATTGGGGAAATCTACTTCTATATCGATGCGAAAAAAGCTCGAAGAACGATTACACAAGCCTTGAAGCTGTTTGAAGACGTTTATGAAGACAAGCATATAGATATAGCGAAGGGGAATTTGCTATTAGGTGAACTAGATGAAACGATGGGAGGTATCCCCAGAGCGATCAAGTATTACAAACGATCCCTTGATCAGATGGATAGCTTTTATAAGGAAAATCATTTCCTCATTGTGTACGTCTACTCGAAAATAGGGACACTGTCCATCACCATAAACGAGTGGGATCAAGCAGAACACAATTTGGAAAAAGGGTTGGATCTCTCGGATGGTTTTCCTAAAATGAAACTTCAATTTTTCCATGCATTGGGAAAAGTTTATTCCGAAAAAGAATTGTATGAACAAGCATTTTCCTTTTTTCAGGATTCATTACAGGAACTTGCTAAAGACGGACGGAAACAATCGAAGGGCTATGCGGATACACTTCAGGATATTGGATTTAATTTGAGAAACCAGGATAAGTTAGAGGAGGCTTACGTGTACTTTCAGGAAGCACTAACAATCCATGAACAACTACAACCCGGCTTTCCTGAGGAATCAGGTATGATTTGTATGCGTCTGGCTTATTGTTATGAAAACAAAGAGGACAATGATCTGCAAAAGGCAGCATTTTATTATGAAAAAGGATTTAAACAGATCGAGAAAATGCCCGATCAGGAAATGGTACAAGAGGCATTAGCTGGAATGATTGAATTTTTTACACGTATGGATAATCCGAAAAAGAAACGAAAATATGAGGATAAATTTGTTAAACTGCAACGTGCAAAAAGCAAATAAAGTTCGTTCTATATTTTGTTTTTAATAATCCGACCTACCAAAGTTAATCGCTGTGGAGGGTCGGGTTATTTTTTTGGCAGGCCAACATACCTCTATAGTTATTTGGCTGTCCTTAAAGTTGTGGGAGCAAAGTGTATTCGGACTGCGGTTGCATATAGCAAAGGAGCATATGAAACAGTCTTTACAAGCCCTTTTCGTAAGTGTTTTTCTTTTAAATCTTCGTAGTTGATATAAAAGACGGCGTAACTTGAAATGAAGGATGATACTTTTACCCCGCTACGGAAATACACTTCGCTTTCCACGGGTGACCCGTGAGCCTCCTTCCCCTGGCAAAGGGTATGTCGACGTTGTTCGCAAAGAACGGTTTTAGTCGACCTTAATTATATAACAAATATAGCCATGCACTCTTATGAAGGTTGATTGGAGCGGAGTACAGTCGACTCCTGTGGGAATAGCACGAGTCTGGAGACCCCGCAGCAGCGGTTTTCTGCGAGGAGGCTGAAGCCGTGCCCGCGGAAAGCGACTGTACGCAGTGGAAATCAACCTGGTAGTTACGTCGTCTTTTATAGATTTTGTGTCAGACCAACAATTTATTTCGGTGGGACGAGTAACCGCAGTCTCAATTCTTTAGAAAACAGCCTTTACAAAAAATATAAATAACCTTTATAAATTTTGACCTGCGTCAAGGAACTAAGTTTAAAAACGCCTTATACTAAAGATAGAAAACAAAGGAGGGACAAAAAATGAAAACCATTAAATATCAATTAGAGCCGTTAACTTGTCCATCATGTATCAAGAAAATTGAAGGAAAACTAGGGAAAATGAATGGAGTCGAAGAAGCGAAAGTGATGTTCAACTCCAGTAAAGTAAAGGCAACATTTGATCAGGAACAAGTCACATCAGATGAATTAAAGGCTACAATTGAGAATCTCGGTTATCCAGTAGTTTCATAGAACTAGTAGAGGATGTTCAAAAAATCCGGTAAAAATGACACATCGAATTACTTCGTTGGCTTGCTTTTCCGTTCCTTGGAAAAGAAATACACTTTTCCTGCGTGCTAGAACGTTTGCTCACGTATTAATTGCATACGTTCTGCTACTCAAAGCTACGCCGCCTCGAACTTTCGACGCACACGATGTGCTAGTGTCGGTGGTGCCACAGGACGTGGCGAACTTAACCGACGCGGTCCTTTTTATCCTCCTTTTTGAACACGAACTAGTAGCTGCTCTATATAGGGTAGCTACTAAAAAGTCGAAAGGGGTTAATGAAAATGGGTAAAGTGAAAAAGATTCATGTGGTTATAGCTTCAGGAAGTTTATTGGTTTTAGCATTATTATTTCATTTTATGGATATGGCAGTTTGGAAAGACATAGCTTTAATTGTAGCAACCTTTATCGCTGGATATTCTATTGCTAAAAAAGCAATACAAACCACCATGATGAAAGCATTCAGTATAGAATTACTTGTTACAATAGCTGTAATAGGTGCTCTATTTATCGGAGAGTACGTTGAATCCGCAGCCGTTACATTCTTGTTCTTATTTGGTGCCTATTTAGAAGCACGAACGCTAGAAAAAACGCGTTCTTCTTTAAAAACTTTAATGGGAATGGCACCAATGGAAGCAACGGTTTTGAAAGATGGCGAACATGTCGTTAAGCCTATTAGTGAGATTGACACAGGAGATCGTATTTTAATTCAATCTGGCGAGAAAGTCGCCATTGATGGGAAAGTCATTTCTGGCCAAGCATTTATCAATGAAGCGACAATAACCGGGGAATCTATACCAGCTAATAAAAAAATAGAGGATCAGGTTTTCAGTGGAACCATCATTGATAATGGATATGTTGAAGTAGAAGCGGAAAAAATCGGTGATGATACCGCGTTTTCAAAAATTATTGAACTGGTAGAAGAAGCACAGGAGTCTAAAGCAAAAACACAAAAATTTCTTGACCGTTTTGCGAATGTCTATACACCAGGGATTCTAGTACTATCGATTCTTGTCCTCATTTTTACACAGAACTTCGAATTGTCTATTACGTTCTTGGTCATTGCATGTCCTGGAGCACTTGTTATCTCAACACCAGTTTCTCTTGTTGCCGGAATCGGTAATGGCGCAAAGAATGGCACATTGGTTAAAGGCGGGGAAGTAATGGAAAACCTCGCAAAAATCGATGTACTTGTTTTTGATAAAACTGGTACGCTGACAAAAGGGGCACCAGAAGTGACAGGATTGAAAGCTTTTGATATGGAAGAATCAGAATTTTTAACGATTACTGCAGAAGCAGAAATTATTTCGGAGCATCATTTAGGGAGAACCATTGTTGGCGAAGCAGAGAAACGTGGATTGGCACTAACAAACGAACCAGAAAACTTCACCGTAGAAAAAGGCCATGGCCTCTACGCCACGGTTGCTGGCAAATCCGTAGTAATTGGAAATCGTAAACTGTTAAGGAAAAACGGGATTGACTGGTCACCAGCAATTGAAACGCATGCAATTGATGAAGAGAAAAAAGGAAATACCGCAATCTTTGTTGGAGTAAATGAAAAATTAGCTGGCGTTATTTCAGTTGCTGACCAGATTCGTCAAGAAGCAATTGGCACGATTCAACAATTGAAAGATGCAGGCGTTAAACAAACGGTAATGCTCACAGGTGATAATAAACACACTGCTGAAAAAGTAGCAGCACAGCTAGGAATTGACCACGTGTTTGCAGAAATGCTTCCAGAAGATAAAGTGAATCATATTAAACGATTAAAAGCAGAAGGATACAAAGTCGCAATGGTTGGTGATGGCATCAATGACGCACCAGCAATTGCACTGGCAGATGTGGGTATGGCGATGGGTGCAGCAGGAACAGACGCAGCAATGGAAACAGCAGATGTCGTCTTAATGGCAGATAAACTGGATAAAATCCCATATGCTTACACATTAGCAAAAGCAACCGTACGAAACATGAAACAGAATATTTTCGTAGCGATCGGAACGGTAGCCTTTCTTCTGGCAGGAGTCATGTTAGGAAAAATATTCCTTGCATCGGGCATGCTGATTCATGAACTGAGCGTGTTGGTTGTCATCCTCAATGCAATCCGATTAGTACGATATAAACAACGCGGACAGGGGGAAAAGAAGCAAGGTCGTACCGCAATTCCTGAAGTGAATTAAATGATTGAAACATTACCCAACCCCTTTCGAATAAACGAGCATGTACACAATGTACATGCTCGTTGATTCGTATGATTGAAATTAGAAATTGCAACGTGAATCTTAGTACCTTATGTTGATAGGGAAGATCAGAGGTAAACATTTCCTTTCATCTTTTCATCTATCATCACAAGGACGGTATCAGCCATCTGTTCACATCTCTCAATATCCACTCGATCTGGTTCCAAATCAACTTTTAGTTGCTCGGGAACTAGTACCGCTCCTGCTTTTGACAAGCGATCTGCCATCAGATTCACTGCCCCACCATAAGTATCGTAAAATGAGTCAGCAGAACCGAATACACCGAAGAGCTTTCCAGTAATATTAACATCATCTATCTCTTCATAAAAATCTTCTACTTCATATGGCAGGTCGCCATCATCCCATGTGTGTGTCCCGATTAATATTGCATCATATTCCAATAGTTCCTCAACATCGATCGGGTCAAAATCAAACGTTTTGGTAACTACTTCATGGTTTTTATCCTCAAGGTATGCAACCATTGCTTCGGCCATCAATTCTGTGTTTCCAGTCCCGCTAGCATACAACATCAATAATTTAGCCATGATTACCCTCCTTTTGTTAAGACTCGAGATCCCCATTCTATTATAAGACAAATGTATTTTATATGATTTGACGTAGGTCAATTTTTAAAAATGTATCACAGCACTTCCTGTTCGTTATACGGAGAGCGGTTGACGAATTCAGATACGTTAATAATGTAAGCATTTTAATCCATAACCTCTATCCAACTAAGCTATACTGTAGGAAATGGAGAAGGAGGGGTTCGTGATCGAGAATAAAAAGGTAAATCCTTCGCAATTATGTGTTTCCAAAGTCCCTTTTTTTAATCACCTAGATGATGACGAGATGCTTAAAATAGCTGAGAAGAGCAGGCACAAGGATTTTAAAAAAGGGGAAACCATTTATCGTGAAGGTGACCCACTGGAATATTTGTATATTGTCCATAAAGGGCGCGTGAAGATTTATCAGCTATTTGAATCTGGTAAGGAGCAGCTATTACGTATTTTAGATCCCGGAGAATTTATGGGTGAATTAGCACTGTTTACAGAAAAAAACCTAGACAGTTATGCGGAAGCAATGAAAGATACCAATATATGCACCATACATCGTGATGACATGCAGGATCTGATGAAAGATTATCCAACGATAGCGGTAAAAATATTAGAACAGTTCAGTAATCGCCTGGATAACACGGAAAAGCTTGTGGGCCAATTAAGTTCTAAAGATGTTGAATCACGTACGGCCGGTTATTTGCTTGACCTAGCTGATAAAAGTAACACGGTCGACATTGTACTACCAATGAGTAAAAAAGATCTTGCATCATACTTAGGCACTACACAGGAAACGATTAGTAGAAAGTTAGCAAGCCTTCAAACAACTGGATTGATTGAACAGAAGGGACATCGCAATATAAAAATTTTAAATAAAGATGCGCTATCTGATGTTGCTTTTGAAAGTCAATAGAACTTGACTTTTATGTAAAGACACTACATATAGATGGAACAATTGACACGACAGATAGGGATTAGGATAGGCATATACCAGGGATCGCTATCTTGGTGTATGCCTTATAAACGTGATAATACCAATGATCGCAAAGCACAATTTAACTAATGTATCCGTTTACTTTTTAGACAATATTGTGATAGGATGAAGGAACATAAAATGATAAACAATTTTGACAATAGAACATAAACTTCTGCATATGAGAATAAAGGTAAGGTAAGTTCCTCTATCAATTAAAGGGGTTCCCAATTTTCTTAGCAGATAGGAATCCACCATGACTCTCCTTGAGCGAGCCACCAATTATCACGAAAAAAGGCAAATTGGAAATTCACCTGAATAAATTTACATTCGTTATACTAATTAATTTTCATTACTACATAAGAATACCTTTTTACATACAAAATATAAACTTTTCCTACTGCTTACAGGCTAATTTCTCTAAAAAATAATTGTAAATATTTGAAAATAGTGAATAGAGAGTGTGATACGTCGCAATAGGTGCGTAGTTTGCAAACAGGGAAACTAAATAAAAGGAAGGGGTCATTTTTTGCAGAAGGATGTGGAAGTTACACTGAATGGAAAGCAAGTAACTGTGGGAGAAGCCCAGACTGCGTTGGATACGATGACTGCAAATAACGTGGAGGTACCAAGTCTGTGTTACCATCCAAGTCTTGGTCCGATTGAAACGTGTGACACATGTATTGTCAGTGTGAACGGTGAATTGGTCAGGTCATGTTCTACAAAACTGGCTGATGGGGATGTCATCCATACCAACGGGGAAGAAGCACATGAGGCGCAGGTTCTGGGATTGGACAGGGTTTTGGGTAAGCATGAATTGTATTGCACGATTTGCGATTTTAATAATGGCGATTGCGAGATACATAACGCTGTCAAAGAAATGAAGACGAGTCATCAGGAGACACCTTTTGAATCGAAGGGTTACGAGGTGAATCGCAATTCCTTTTACCGGTATGATCCGGATCAGTGTATTCTGTGTGGTCTATGTGTGGAGGCCTGTCAGGATGTTCAGGTGACCGAGACATTAACCATTGACTGGGAGCGGGAGCGTCCGCGTGTAATTTGGGATAATGACACGTCGATTGATGAATCCTCCTGTGTCAATTGCGGGCATTGCTCGACGGTCTGTCCGTGTAATGCCATGATGGAAGTGGGAATGGAAGGAGAAGCTGGCTTCTTGGCTGGAATGCTTCCGGAGTCTTCGATGCGTCCACTCATTAACATCACAAAAGAAGTAGAAACGGGTTATGAACAGCTGATGGCTATCTCTGACGTGGAAGCTTCCATGCGGGAAGACCGTATTGAAAAAACAAAAACCGTTTGTACGTACTGCGGGGTTGGGTGCTCCTTTGATGTATGGACGAAAGACAGACAAATATTGAAGGTAGAGCCACATCAGGATGCTCCAGCGAACGGCATTTCCACTTGTGTGAAGGGGAAATTTGGCTGGGATTTTGTTAATAGCGAAGAACGCCTGACAAAACCATTGATTCGTGAGGGAGACGGATTTCGCGAAGCAGAATGGGAAGAGGCGTATGGTTTAATTGAACAGAAATTCAAAGAACAGATAAAGAAAAAAGGGCCCGATTCACTTGCGTTTGTTTCTTCTTCTAAATGTACAAATGAAGAATCCTATCTCATGCAAAAACTGAGTCGTTCTGTAATTGGGACAAACAATATTGATAATTGCTCCCGTTACTGTCAGTCTCCGGCAACGATGGGGCTGTGGCGTACAGTTGGATACGGGGGAGACTCTGGGTCGATTGAGGATATTGGAAATGCAGAACTTATCATCATAACTGGATCCAACACGGCGGAAGCACATCCCGTACTTGCAACGAGAGTTAAGCGCGCCCAAAAACTACATGGTCAGAAAGTAATTGTCGCTGATCTTCGCAGGCATGAAATGGCGGACCGGGCAGATCAATTTGTTCAACCGGCAGCAGGCAGTGATCTTGTTTGGATATCCGCTGTGACAAAATACATCGTGGATCAGGGATGGCAAGATAAGGAATTTTTGAAAACACATGTCAATGGCATGGAAGACTATATCAAGAGCTTGGATCCATATACGCTTGACTATGCGGAAAAAGTAACGAACATCTCAAAGAAGGAATTGATAGAAATTGCCACATCGCTCCATGAAGCGGATACTGCATGTTTCCTGTGGGCGATGGGTATTACGCAACATGGGGGAGGAAGCGACGCGAGCACAGCAATTTCTAATTTAATGCTGATTACAGGCAATTACATGAAGCCAGGAGCAGGAACTTATCCATTGCGCGGTCACAACAACGTTCAAGGGGCCAGTGACTTTGGTAGTATGCCAGACCGGTTCCCAGGCTATGAACTTGTGTCAGATGATGACGTTCGTACCCGTTATGAGAAAAAGTGGGAAGTAGAGCTTTCAACGGAGCCAGGGCTTAATAACCATCAAATGGTGGAAGCGATTCATGATGGTAGCCTGAATGCTATGTATATAAAAGGCGAAGAAATGGCTGTGGTTGATTCAGATGCCAACTATGTGCAGGCAGCATTTGAGAAACTGGATTTTTTCGTGATCCAGGATGTGTTTTTCTCCAAAACAGCCGAATTTGCAGATGTGGTTCTGCCAGCCAGTCCTAGTCTTGAAAAAGATGGAACATTCACCAATACGGAGCGTCGTTTCCAGCGGTTGTACCAAGTGCTCGAACCACTAGGCGGATCGAAACCGGATTGGCAGATCATTCAAGACATCGCTAATCGTCTCGGGGCAGAATGGAACTATACGCATCCAAGTGAAATTATGGATGAGGCGGCTTCCCTTACCCCAATGTTCGCCGGTGTTCGCTACGATCGTTTAGAAGGGTATAATAGCTTGCAGTGGCCGGTAGCGGCGGACGGAACGGATACGCCACTTTTGTTCAAAGATGAATTCCCATTTCCGGATGGAAAAGCAAGACTCTATCCTGTTGAGTGGACAAAGCCGATTGACTTCGGAGACGAATACGACCTCCATGTCAATAATGGGCGTATACTTGAACATTTTCACGAGGGAAACATGACCTATAAGTCCGAAGCAATCTCGAAAAAAACACCACGTGTCTTCCTTGAAGTATCGCCTGAACTGGCGGAAGAGCGTGGGGTGGAAGATGGAACGGTAGTCCGACTGATTTCTCCATACGGAAGGGCGAAGGTTTCCTGCATCGTGACAGATCGAGTCAAGGGTCATGAGTTATATTTGCCGATGAATACCTCGGGAGAAGGGGCAATCAATTACCTGACGAGCTTTCATGCTGATAAAGATACCTCGACCCCTGCGTATAAGGAAGTTCAGGTAAAAATGGAAATCCTTGAGGTCAAAGGGGAAAGTCCGCTCCCGAAAATCAACCACCGGTACGGGAATCCGCAGCCGCAAATCGGTGTACAAGTAGAAAGGAAATGGGCACGCAGCGATTACACCTTCCCTGGTGATGTTGTAAAGGCAAGGAGGTCAAGAAGCAATGGCTAAAGCGACTAGGGTCATCCATCGCACCGAACCAAGCGAAGAAGAAGCACGGGAACGTGAGTGGAAGCAATTGGAGGCAACCTTGCTACAAAATAAAGAAGCGGTTTCGGATGCACTGAAGCTGATGAACCAGTTTCGAGACAAGGAGATATTTAACATACTCCATGCACTTTTTGCCGAAGGAGATCAGGTGCTTGAACGGGTCGTGACAGCCATTGACGGATCAGATGCAACCAAGTCGATGAAAAATACACTTCTCCTGTTTGATGTACTTGGAAAGTTCAATGTGGAAGAACTGGAGCCAATCCTTTTAAAGTTGAATACTGCTGTTTCCAGGGTAGCTGCCTATGAGCATTATGGAAAAGAAGGAGGCGGCTACCCCGCCCTTCTAGGTTCCTTAAAAGATCCTGAAGTGATCGAAGGAATGAACGTTCTCATGATTTTCCTGAAGGGATTTGGCGTTAATCAGGAGGACAGAGAAAAGATGACACCAGAGCTAGCTAAACAGCAACATGAACGCGAAAAGCGAGTTCAAAAAAGCGATGATAAGCAATCTGCATCAAGCAGCAAATGGTACGCTGTTGCGGCAGGAGTGTCATTGTTGGTGACGTTGCCATGGTTTTTCAAAAAGTAAAAACGGAGTGAGGGTCCAACTTCAGGTGGAAGAGGGGCCTTCTCATAGATTGAAATAGCCTCCTAACATAAAGGGTGTGTTGTATGAGTGATATAAAGTTAAAAGGTTGGGAAATTGTTCGGTTCAAAGAAGGAACCTCCTCTTTTTTAGATGAAGAAGTTGCGGAGGAATTTCCATTAACTGTGATGTTAAATGGCGAGGAATTTGCAACAATCGTCTGTTCGCCATCTGACCTTCATGATCTGTTAGTCGGGTTTCTCGCTTCAGAGGGTATCATACGTTTTTATAATGAAGTAAAACAGATACGCATTGAGGAAGATCGTGGATTTGCTTATATCGAAATCACAAAACCGATTGATCAATACCAGCATGACCATTCCAAGCGATTCATCGGATCCTGCTGTGGGAAAAGTCGCCAATTTTATTTTAAAAGCGATGTAAAAACAGCCAAAACGATAACCAGTAGATTAACGATTACGGTGGATCAATGCTTCGCATTAATGAAACAACTACAAACCCAATCGGAACAATTTATTCGAACAGGTGGTGTCCATAATGCGGCTCTCGCTAATACAGATGAACTGCTTGTTGTTCGAACAGATATCGGCCGGCATAATGCGCTAGATAAAATATATGGACATATTTTAAAAGAACGAATACGTCGAGCTGATAAATTAATCGTATTTAGTGGACGGATTTCTTCCGAGGTATTGTTAAAGATATCCAAAATTGGTACAGGAATCCTCATATCCAAATCGGCTCCAACAGATTTAGCGCTTAAGCTGGCGCATGATCTAGGTATCACGGTAATTGGATTTGCCAGAGGACATAAAATGAATGTCTATACACATCCATACCGAATTATAGAAGCCAATAGGTAACTGTAATTCGGTTTTTTAGTAGAATGGTTGTTTTCTAAAAGACACAAAATCTATAGAAGATGGCGCAGTGACAATTCTTTTGCAAAAGCTGGTTGAGAGCAGGGATTCGCTACGGAAACACATTCCGCTTTCCGCGGGCGGCTGGTGAGCCTCCTCGTGCTACACACTGTGGGGTCTCACCGAGGCCTTCCCTCCCGCAGGAGTCTTCATGTGTTACCTCCGCTAGGTATTCCGGTTACTGCCGCTAAATTGCATTCGTAATCAATATTCAAAACATCCAACCGCCTCACCAGTTCGGGTGAGCGAAGGGTGGTGACTCCTACGGGAACAAATATTTTCGTTGGGGCGAGTAATCGCAAATGTTTTCGGTGGGACGAGTAAGCGCAGTCCCAGCCCCAGCACGTGTCCGAAGACCCCGCAGGACTATCCTAAGGAAGGCCGACTAAAATCGTCCTTTGCGGACAACGTCGGCATACCCCTTGCCGGGGCAAGGAGGCTGAGGCCGTGCCCGTGGAAAGCATCCACCCGGAGCGATCCCGAACGGCGATTATAGCAAATACTTATAGAAAACAGTTACGTCGTCTTTTATATCAACTGCTAAATTAAAAGCAACAAAGGTTTTCGGTGAGACGAGTAAGCACAGTCCCAATGCTTACGAAAAGAGCCTAACAAAGCAATGAACGCTCTTTAAGAATCTTTTTAACGAATGTCAGGTTTTTTAAAAATAGGGACCTGTGACATTTTTAACAGTTTTCAATAGAAGAGTCTGATAGAATGGAAAAAAGATATAAATAGGAGAGGTTATTCCGTGTCTATGTTAACTGACAAACTGGGTCGTCCACTGCAGGATCTTCGGATTTCGGTGACAGACCGTTGTAATTTTAGATGTACGTACTGCATGCCAAAGGAAATATTCGGCAAGGATTATGCGTTTATGCCGAAAGATCATCTGTTAAATTTTGAGGAAATTAAACGGTTAGGGAAAATCTTTGTTCAACTTGGAGTGAAAAAAATCCGCTTAACTGGCGGGGAACCCTTGTTACGAAAGGATTTACCGATTTTGATCGAAAAGTTGGCAGCAATCGATGGGCTGGAGGATATCGGACTAACGACAAATGCCTCCCTTCTCGCCAATATGGCACAAAAGTTAAAAGATGCCGGGCTAAAGCGGGTGAATGTTAGCCTGGACGCTTTAGATAATACATTATTTCAATCGATTAATGATAGTGGTGTGAATACAGAACGCGTGTTAAAAGGAATGAAGAAGGCCCAGGAAGTTGGACTCGAAGTAAAAGTGAATATGGTCGTAAAAAAAGGAATGAATGATGAGGAAATTATTCCAATGGCCAAATACTTTAAAGAACAGGGAATGACGTTACGCTATATCGAATTTATGGACGTCGGTCAGACAAATGGCTGGGATTTTAGTAAGGTTATTACGAAAAAAGAAATGTTCCAGGAGCTTTCCAATCATTTCGAATTAGAACCTGTAGATCCAGATTATCTAGGGGAAGTGGCCAAACGATACCGTTATAAAGGTACAAATACGGAAGTTGGTTTTATTACATCGGTGTCTGAATCATTTTGTTCCACTTGTACGCGAGCAAGAATTGCAGCAGACGGGAAACTTTATACTTGTTTGTTTGCTGGGGACGGCTTTGATTTAAGGGAAATAGTAAGATCTGACGCTACTGATGAAACGATTAAGGCCGCTATTGTACCAACATGGAAAAAGCGAACCGACCGCTATTCCGATGAACGTACAGAGGAAACAGCGAAAAACAGAAAAAAGATAGAGATGTCTTATATTGGGGGCTAGTCGCTATCATTTCATTTCGGGGAGGATATAAAGACAATGAAAGATCGATATTCCCGTCAAACGCTTTTCAAACCAATCGGTGAAGAGGGCCAGCGTAAAATTGGACAGAAGCATGTCCTCATTGTCGGCTGTGGTGCTTTAGGGTCACCGAATGCTGAAAATTTGGTGCGTGCCGGTATTGGAAAACTAACGATTATTGATCGCGATTATGTAGAGGTTAGCAATTTGCAGAGGCAGCAATTGTTTACGGAAAAAGATGCGATCGATCAAATGCCGAAAGCAATCGCTGCAAAAAAGCGATTAACCGCTATTAATTCAAGTGTGCAAATTAAAGCGCATGTCATGGATGCAACAAGCCAGTCCCTAACACCGCTTTTAGAAGATGTGGATCTCGTAATAGATGCTACCGATAATTTTGATATTCGTTTTTTGATGAATGATCTGCTGCAGAAAGTGGCTATTCCCTGGATTTTCGGTTCCTGTGTGGGTAGTACGGGAATGAGTTATACGATTTTACCAAAGGAAACACCTTGCCTGCAGTGCTTACTGGATACGATTCCTGTCTCGGGTGCGACCTGTGACTCTGTAGGGATTATTTCTCCGGCCGTGCAAATGGTTGTGGCGCACCAATCGACAGAAGTACTAAAGCTGCTGGTGGAAGATGAGGATGCTCTAAGAACAAGGCTTGTAACGTTTGATCTTTGGAACAACCATTACCAAACGGTTAATGTGGAGCGCGCAAAGAAAAGAGAATGTCCCACCTGTGGCGTTGAACCGATCTATACATATCTAACCTATGAGGCGCAGACGAAAATGGAAATACTATGTGGCAGAAACACGGTACAAATTCGCCCAAACCGGGAAGTTTATCTGGAAGAATTGGCCGATCGTCTGCAAAAAATAGGTCCTGTAAAAAGAAATGGCTTTTTACTATCCATGGAGTATCAATCCTGTCGAATCGTGTTTTTCCATGATGGCAGAGCACTGATTCATGGAACAAATTCTATCGAAAAAGCGAAAAGTGTCTATTATCAATTGGTAGGATAGGAGGGAAATATATTGGTAGAGCGACGGAAACCAATTAAGGTAGATGAAGCAATCATAAGAGTGATGGAATATGCGGAAGCAGGCAGTGTTCAGCATGTGCCTATCGAAGAAAGCTATGGACATTTTCTTGGGGAGGATTTAGTTGCCGATCATCCTGTACCTCCTTTTGACCGGTCGCCTTACGATGGTTTTGCGATTCGGTCAACCGATACAGCAACAGCTGCCAGTAATAATCCAGTTTTAGTTGAAGTGATTGGCGAAATTGGAGCAGGAAGCCTTTTTGAACAACCAGTTGGTAGAATGCAGGCTGTTCGAATTATGACAGGTGCCCAGATCCCTGAGACCTGCGATGCGGTTGTCATGTTTGAATCTGTGAAAGAGATGGATGTAGACGGGAAAAAGATGATTCGAGTCAAACGCAGATTCAAGGCCGGAGACAATGTTTCATTTACAGGGGAAGATACGAATCAAGGAGAGATCCTCGCGTATAAAGGTACCTCTATTAACCCAGGTATTGTTGCGTTACTAGCCACCTTTGGCTATAAAAATGTTCCTGTCAGTAAAAAGCCGAAAGTCGGAATAATTGCTACAGGCAGTGAGTTATTAGAAGTGGATCAGGAAATACAGCCAGGCAAAATTAGAAACAGCAATGCTTATATGGTCTATGCACAAGTCGAACGCGCCGGTGGAGAACCCGTTTACTTTGGACAATTTAGTGATGATTTCGAGACCTGCTTTGAACAGGTAACGGACACCTTGGAAAAAGTGGACATTTTAATCACAACCGGCGGAGTTTCGGTTGGGGATTACGATTATCTACCGGACATTTATGAAAAAATGAATGCCAATGTGTTATTTAATAAAGTAGGTATGCGCCCTGGGAGTGTAACAACGGTTGCAGAGAAGGAAGGCAAACTATTATTTGGCTTATCAGGAAATCCATCTGCGTGTTACGTCGGATTTGAGCTTTTCACGCGTCCGATTATTCGAACATTCCTACACGCATCCCGTCCGATTTCGAAAAAGGAAATTGCGATATTAGGTGCTGATTTTCCAAAGCCAAACCCGTTTGATCGGTTCGTGAGGGGCTCTCTATCGTATACCCACGGGAAACTTGTAGCAACTCCGGTTGGGTTAGATAAATCAAGTGTTGTCTCCTCATTAGGGGAAGCGAATATCCTCATTGTCTTACCTAGTGGTACAAGAGGCTATAAACAAGGGATGGAAGTTTCCGTTATTTTATTGGAGGATCAAGAAGGTGCAACGTTAGAGGCTGTTGTCGATAAGGAAGGTATGAAGAAAGGGAGCATGAGCCATGGCTAATACGCTTTTTGAAATTACGGAGGAACCGGTACAGGTGGAACACTTAATCCAAAAGGTGGAGCGAAGAGAAGCTGGTGCTATAACGACATTTATTGGAGCAGTAAGAGAGTGGACAAATGGGAAAAGAACCATCTATCTGGCCTATGAAGCTTACGAGCCCATGGCAGTTAAAATGCTGGCGCAGATTGGAGAAGAGGTTCAGTCTAAGTGGCCAGATACAGAAATCGCGATTACCCATCGCATCGGTGAATTATCTATTTCTGATGTGGCCGTTGCTATTGCTGTTTCTGCTCCACACCGGAAGGCAGCATATGAAGCAAACGAGTATGCAATTGAGCGAATTAAACAGATTGTACCCATTTGGAAAAAAGAACATTGGGAAGATGGGGAAACATGGATTGGGGATCAGCTGGAAAATGTACCATATCCAAAAGGAAAACCAAAAATGGAGGGTGTTGAATGGTAACCATTTTATTATTTGCCCAGTTACAAGAAGATGTTGGACAGAACCGACTTGAACTTGAGTTGGAACAAACTACTGTTACGAAGTTAAAAGAAACCTTACAGGAAAAATTTAATCTCACGCAGCTGGGTCAGGTGATGACAGCAATAAATGAAGAGTACGCATTGAATGATGATCTGGTGAATCCTGGTGATACGGTCGCATTTATACCGCCTGTAAGTGGTGGGTAAATGGGTGCTGTATAGATGGAAATTATCCAAATAGTCGGGTATAAAAACAGCGGCAAAACGACGCTTGCAAAAGCATTAATTGAAACGCTCGCAAATCAGGGGAGTAGGGTAGCTTCTCTTAAACATCACGGACATGGCGGAGTTCCTTTAGGTATAGAGGAAACCGATAGTGCAAAGCACAGACGAGCCGGGGCTGTTCTATCAGGTGTGGAAGGTGACGGTTTATTCCAGGTTTCCAATCAACAGCCCTGGGCTATGGAAGAAATGCTAGCAATCTATCAGCTAAAGAATATAGAAGTAGTAATCATGGAAGGCTTTAAGAAACAAAGTTATAAAAAGGTCGTTTTAGTAAGAAAGGAAGAAGACCTTCCGTTATTAGAAGAGCTAACGAATATAAAAGCAGTACTAACACCACTGGAATTAGAACAGGAAAGCTATCCCTATCCGATTTTTAACAGAACAGAGATGGAAGTGTTGGTTGACTGGATTGTTGCGAGGCTAATTTAATTAGAAAAATTGGCATTCACCAATCCTTTAGGCGAATGCCCTAGTCCTCACTTATACTTTTGTATGAAAACGATCCACTTTCATGGGGAATGTAGCGATGTGAAGTGGAGCCATGTTGGTTTCCTATCTGCTAAATAAGGGGGATTTCCCATGCCTTGCATTTGCTTAATCAATATTACAGATCTCGATCGGGCAGTGTTCACAGCCAATTTCATCTCTCAGAAATTGCATGTCCTTTATAAAAATTTTGCCAGATTTATTCATTGAAATAACATCTTGTTTTCTAAGGTCGACTAGCATCCGGTTAGCACTTTCGCGGGTGGCGGCGCAAAACGCTGCCAACTCCTGATTGGTTAATGCCATATCAATTAAAACACCATTATTCTGTTCAATTCCGTAACTATTTGATAAACGGATGAGCGTCGAATAGAGGGCACCTTTTTTTCCATTTAAAAGCAGGTCTCTAATCTTGTATTGGAATTTTCTCATTTGGTTGCTTACCCATTTCATAAATTCAAAGGTAAGTGCACTATTTTGCATTAATTCGTGTTCTAATTTATCTTTATTAATGGCAAGGACTTCACCCGATTTTAATACTTTCGCATTGAGTAAGTATATTGGGTTATCGCTGAATAAGGTTAGTTCGCCGACAACGTCATCGTTTTTGCAAATTCGCAGGGTCAACTCTTTTCCGTCTTCACCAAGCTTGCCGATTTGTACCAGCCCAGATTTCACCAAATAAATGTCGTGAGCTTCCATACCTTCTTGGAAAAGAAAGGTATCCTTACGAATTTTTTTAGTTGTACCGATAGAGTCCAACAAGGCATGCAGTTCGTTGGATAGTAATTCCTCATGACGGTTTTTTGTTAGTAGACTTGCTTGCATCGAATTAACTCCTTTCATTTTAGGAGATCCATTATCGAACGTATAAGTCAATTGTACCATTCGAATCATTATATTGTAAGCCTAATAATTACAGTATTATGACTTTTTAGTTTAAAATAAAGGTTAGGAGCCATGGAAATGACAGGAAAAATACAGGGCGTAATTCTCGCTGGAGGAATGTCAAGGCGATTTGGTTCACCAAAAGCCTTCGCCGAAAAAGACGGTATTCCATTTTATCAGTATTCAATTGACGCATTGAAACCCTTTGTTAATTCGATTATCATTGTGACGAATCCTAGGCTGAAGCATTTGTTTAAGCAAGAAGATGAAAGCATGAAAGTGGTAAATGATCTGGACAATTATCGAGGGGAAGGGCCGCTTGCTGGCATTTATACAGCAATGGAAACCAGCAATGCAGCGTGGTATATTGTTACTCCTATTGACGTTCCATTTATGGAAACGCGCGTGATAAACGAGCTTGTCTATCACATCGATGCAGATGTAGATGCTATTATCCCTATCGTCTCCGGAAAGATGCAGCCACTTATTTCCATCTTCCATCATTCGATAAAAGAAGTGATTAAAAGTCAGTTGGATAACGGGGAGCGATCCGTAGATCAACTGCTGAAACGGTGTAAGGTGAATTATGTACCGATGGATGGCGAAAAAGCCTTTATCAATATAAACCACCAATCGGATTATCAAAAGTTTTTATAGGTAGGAGGGGATCATTGTGGTAAACGATCATCAAAAGAGCACCCCTGTAAACTGTGCCGTTGTAACGGTCAGTGATACTAGAAATAAAGAGACGGATAAAAGCGGCAAGTTGATTATGGAGTTACTCACTGATTCAAATCACCAGGTTAAGATGTATGAAATCGTTCCTGATGATGAAGCGACTATTAGGCAGACAGTTGAAAATGCGATCACCAATCAGGCCATTGAAGCGGTGATTGTAAATGGGGGAACGGGAATTTCTTACCGGGATGTTACGATCGAGTCGATTCAGCAGTTATTTGATAAAGAGTTACCAGGATTCGGTGAATTGTTTCGCTATCTGAGCTATCAATTCGATATTGGAACGGCCAGCATGCTCACCCGAGCAATCTGCGGTGTGGCAAATAACCGGGTCATTTTTTCCACACCTGGTTCTTCAGGTGCGGTGAAATTGGCGATGGAAAAGCTTATTCTGCCTGAGCTTGGGCATACCGTTACAGAAATAAATAAAGATTTACCTAACCAAAGGGATGAAAGGCATTGAAAATCATAAAATGTTTTAGTTTGCTAGCCCTTCTCGTTGTTGCAGGATGTGGACAAGCCTCTGAGGCTAATAATACGACCACAAAGCTAACCGTTTCAGCAGCTTCTAGTATGATGGAGAGTCTCATGGAGGTAAAAGAAATAGTTGAAGCGGAATATCCTGCAATTGAGATTACATATAATTTTGGCGGGTCAGGAACATTACGCAGGCAAATCGAGCAGGGTGCCCCAATCGATTTGTTCTTTTCAGCTTCTAAAAGGGATTATGAAGCATTGAAGGGAGAAGGCTTAATTAGAAATGGATCTGCTATTCTTGAAAATAAATTAGTAATGATTACATCTGATCAGGTGCCGCTTGATTCGGTTGAGGAATTTTTCCAGTCTGATAAAAAAATGGCTATAGGCACGCCAGTTGCAGTACCCGCGGGGACGTATTCCCAACAGGCACTTGAAGAAATGGGTATGTGGGAGAAACTTGAAGATCGGCTTATATTTACAAAAGATGTACAGCAAGTGCTTACCTATGTCGAAGAAGGGAATGTAGATGTAGGGATGGTTTACTTGAGTGACGTGCGTGGAGTGGAAAATATAGAGGTATTAGAAGTCGTTGATCCCAATTACCATCCGCCTATTGAGTATTTTGCAGCATCCATCCAAAATGGAGATGATCAAAAGGTTGAAGCGATAGAAACATTTTATGACTATGTGCAAAGTGATAAAAGTATGAAGCTTTTCGAACGTTATGGCTTCCAAACAACGAGCAGGGAGAATGAATAATGGAATGGTCTTGGTTTCCGGTACAGCTTTCTTTTCTTGTAGCTACCGCAGCAACAGTGATTACTTTTTTCTTAGCAATACTTGCGGCACATTGGATGGTAGCGAAGAAGGTTAAAGGAAGGGCGATTATTGAAACCATCTTCTTTCTGCCACTTGTGTTGCCGCCGACCGTAATAGGTTTTATGTTAATCATTATCTTTGGTAATAACAGTTTTGTCGGACAAGCGATCGAAAAGCTTACCGGGAACAGTGTATTATTTACGGTTTCTGCTGCAGTTATAGCTGCTGCTGTAGTAGCTTTTCCATTAATGTACCAATCACTAAAAACGGGTTTTTTATCTGTAGATACTAATATTTTGGGAGCTGCGAAAGTCGATGGGGCGACTGAATGGAAGTTACTCGTATTAATTACCATTCCTTTAGCCTTTCGTTCCATTGTAACAGGAGTGGTGTTAAGCTTTACAAGAGCATTTGGTGAATTTGGTGCAACCCTGATGTTTGCGGGAAATATACCAGGGAGTACCCAAACGATTCCCACCGCAATCTATATGGCTATCGAATCCGGACAGACAGACATAGCTTGGTATTATGTTTTGATTAGTATCGGTTTTTCGTTTGTTCTTTTATTGATTATTAATCAGACGAGAGGGAAAAGAGGTTAAGTTGCCGGGGAGCTAGGCTAAACCCATTGTAATGGGAACGAGCGCGGAATAAACGTGTGTGATCGCGGGACAAACGATTTTAATACTGTATTTTACATTCTTTGCATATTTCTCAAATGAAGGCGTGTCGACACTTTCGAAATGCCTTTTGTTAAGAAATAAGTATTCATTTTTGCATTACAAAATAAGCACAATATCATGGCCCATGAATACTATAAATTGATATTTATTTATGGGAGGTGTACGTGATGGGGATAAAGCCACCTATTCTGCAGCCTGGCGATACGATAGGTATTGTAACACTGGGCAGCCCGCTTTCTGCCGATGTTATCAATGATCGAATCCAAACGGTACAAGGACTGGGATTTCAAGTCGTGCTGGGTGAACATGTCTATGCTGCGGATGGCTTTCTTGCCGGGACAGATCAGGATCGCGCCTCTGATTTGATGGATATGTTTGCCGATGATAACGTGAAGTTGATTTTGCCAACAAGAGGTGGCGTAGGTGTAGCTGGTATTCTTCCCTATCTTGATTATTCTTTTATTCAAAAACACCCCAAATTGGTAAGCGGATATAGTGATATTACTGTTTTGCTAAATGTTTTGGCTCAAGACGCAAATCTAATCACTTTTCAAAGCCTCATGTTGATTAATTTTTCCCTCAGTACCCCAAGCTACAATTATGATCAATTTTTTGCAGCAACTTCAGTAATGACTCCCCAAAGACAAATCGAAAATCCGCCAGAGATGCCGCAAATTAGCAGAGTTAGCGGGAATGTAACCGGTCCTGTTGTTGGCGGCAACCTGACATCATTTGTGGATACGCTTGGAACACCTTATGAAATCGATACGAAAGGGAAGATTCTGTTACTAGAAGATACGAATGAGCCTATCAATACGGTTTATAGATACATGAATGCCCTCAAATTGGCGGGCAAATTTGAGGATTGTATTGGCATAGTGCTGGGAGAATGTATAGAATGTCCGGTTTCATACGGAGTGACGTACGAAGATTTAATCAATAACTTTCTTGTTCCACTAGGGAAGCCATTGATGACGAATGTTGCTACAGCACATGGGACTTATAAGGCAGCAATCCCGATTGGTGCAACGGCCAATCTTAATACGGAGAATAATACGTTGACAGTAATGGAATCAACGGTGAGTTAGAGGGACGAGGAGGGGGCTAAAAACACCATTTTTTCCACCGCTTTTTTTCTGCAGGTAGGTTTGTCCAATGATCATTGCTTTGTCGATTGACAGTTTTCACCCAAGGCATACCAACACACCTCAAAACAGCTCATTGGCAAAAAAGCTGAAACTCTGTGATGTCATCTTTTTTAATATACAGCACCTTAATTTGATCATTTATCTATAATTCGAAAGATAATCCCCCTCTTCAAATATTGTTTGCTCGTCAATTCCAATCCATTCCTCCGGTGTCATGTCGGGGTTTTTGTCTAGGTAGGATTCCACCATTTTATAGCCTTCGCTATAGCCGTAAAGGTAAGGCAGATTTCCGTTTCCGTAGAGAACTTCAGATGAGCGGTTCAAGTCGACTTTATCCAGATCGTTCTCAATCATTTCCCAAAAGGTGAGAGTATATGTTGGATCAATCGGAATATCTGATAAATCAGGATAAACAAGCTTTTCGAACATGACTGCCTTCCCTTCAAAGACCATATTATCAAGTACAGTGACCTGGTCCTCCGGGTCAAAATAGTTCTCTGTCCAGACGCTGTGGTGGTATTCATGTGCAACAGTTGCTTTTATTAAATCCTCATTGTAATTCTCGTTGTAAAATAAAAAGATTTTACCAGAACCTGCATTTATCCCTGGAGGCATATTTTCTTCAGTCGTCGGGAATACACACACATTTGTCTCCTCCTCAGCAGGCAACAGATCAGAAGATTTAATAAGTGCTTCTTTTATACTTTCATTTGATACCTTCGAATCGATCTTCTCTCTTACTTCTTTCAACGCGGCTAAATCAGCAGGTGGCTCCTCCAGAAGGAAATCAACCATATGCAGGTATTCCCCGTCTTTAAAGCACGCTTCATAAACCGGGTCGATAACAGCAGTTTGGTATAATCCCTCTACTTCCCCCTTGTTTTCTTCTTGCCCAGCTTCTTCAATAAAATCTTTATAAAGTTTATAAGCGTTTACAATTTGGTACTTCTGATCCGTTTCCGGATGTTCTATTGATACCACGATATCTTGATCCTTACATCCAGTCAATAAGAAAATAGCAGCTACGAAAATGATTCCTAAATTGATATGAAGTTTATAAAGTTTCAACACATTCTCTCCCTCGTATAAAATTAATTGTACTAAAACCTCTTTCGAAGGGACGAGGGGACAGGTTCTTGTCCCAATTATTATCCTGGATTGTACATACCAACCCCAGGTACACAAGTAGACGCTATTATAATGTCTACACTAGCATTGCATAAAAAAGTTTTGAAAAAGTCAACTATTAAATTTCAGGCCCAATAACGGATATCTCAATTTTCTGATATATACTTTGTTTTATTTATGAAAAAAAGACAATAGGCGCTAAAGGTAGCCCTTCATCCATTTTCTGAATTTTATATACTATTTATTAAATAATTGGATCATATAGTTGATCATCTAAGTGCAAAACATCTCCAGATTCGTATTGTGCTAAGGTTTCTTCAAAGATTTTTTCGTGCTCTTGCCGTCGTCTTCCACTGGATGTGCGTTCAGGTGCCTTGAATACGTTGGAAATAAAAGTTGTCATTGATTTAGACCAGCAATCACTAATCCAGTGAAGCATTTGCAGAAGTGTACCTTTATAGCCTATTTTGTTTTTCATCAAAAGCGTTAAGCAGAACACAATCATAGCTAAGTATAGTTGGTTATATACGGCATTTTCACTTTTTCCATACAACTTTTTGATAATGAGATGTTGCTTTACCCATTTGAAAAAAAGTTCAATTTGCCAGCGATTACGATAAATATCACTGATTTCCTGTGCACTCAGTTTCGCATCATTACACACAATTCTAATTTGATTTCCTTCACTGTCTCGTGTTTCTACTAATTGAACTGGTTTTTTCATGTTTCCCATTTTCACGATGGCATGACGGGTGATTGGAGAAGAACTGTCAACGGGTAATTCTTCGATTACATGTACCACCGTATTCTTTTTAATGCGTGTAGCAAAACGAATATTATTTTTCGAGTAATCGTCAAATTTATCAAAGTTGAAATAGCCTCGATCCCATACATGAAGCACGTTTTTATCCGGCACAATCAATGCATCCAGCTGTGTTTCATCTGCAGGTCTTGCCGGTGTAAGAATAACTTTATTTGGGTAAGAAAGATCATCGCAAAAGGAAATGGAGGTATGCATCTTCACCCCAGCTTTTGTATCTCGAAAATCTGCCCACTCATATTGACTCAGACACATTGAAATGGTTGATGAATCAATCAGATGAAGCTTTCCAAGTTCTTTGCTTACCATTCTCGGTCCAAGTGTATGGTGCAGTTTTTGAATTAAATGATGGAGGATTACCTCAAACATTTCGTGTGGGATCTCCCTATTTTTTCGAGAAAGTTGTGATTTACTAATACTTTCTATGCCCACTAATCTTTGAACTGTTTTCTGACGTTTAATCGTGTCACTTACTCGCTGAAGATTATCTAGTTCTTTTAGTTGTGCATAGATAAAAGTTTTCGTATATGCCAGTACATCGAACTTTTTGACATACTTATCAAGCCCGACGTGGTCAATCATTTTTTGAATTACTTTTGAATCTAATGGATGAATGTATTCCTTGAATACAGTTTTTATGGTATTATTGTCCATGGTTGCTCCTTATAATTAGGGATTTGGACAGGACTACCATACCCTAATTATAAGGTTTTTTTATGCACTTTTTAAAGTGAAAATTATCATTATTCTTAATTTTCAACTAAATAAATCGCTTGACTTTTGTATGAAAAGTTTATGCAACGCTAGTGTAATGTCTATTAAAAATGATTATCGAATATAATTTACATTTATGCACCGTTTTACTTTTAAATATCATTGTAGAAATTAGCACATCTAAACATTGAGAATTGAACTGAGCTTTTTGCATGGCAGATCAGAAAGCATAAAAACTTTCTTACTGCATAAGTGTAACTAAGGTTATTGCCATAAAGCTTGGCGATAAGCCAAGTTTTCTAACGGTTCATACCGCGCACACAGGCCAAAGGACAACTTCTCTTATATATTATCCTTCATATCTCCCCGCCTAAAATCACCATTTTTCCCACCGCTTTTTTCCTGTAGGTAGGTTTGTCCAATGATCATTGCTTTGTCGATTGCTTTACACATATCATATACAGTTAACGCGGCCGTGGATGCAGCGGTTAATGCCTCCATTTCCACACCGGTATTTCCAATTGTTTTTACCTCTGCGGCAATGCTTAATTCATATATGTTGTTTTCCTGGGACCGCCACTCAAATGAAAGATCGACACCACTAATTGGGATAGGGTGGCACATTGGGATTAATGATGACGTTTGTTTTGCCCCCATGATACCCGCAATTTGGGCAACAGCTAATACATCTCCTTTTTTATTCTTCTGCTCTACAATATTTTCATATACATCTTGATTCATTTGTACACTGGAGTGGGCAATTGCTTTTCGGGAACTTTCCTTTTTATCTGTAATATCAACCATTTTTGCTCGTGCCTGTTCGTTAAAATGTGTGAAGTCTGTCAATCTATTCACCTGCTTTTCAAGTAATGTCTAGCGTTATTATGCCAAGTGTTCTATGGCTAGTTTAATTCAGGTGAGTTTGGAATTCAATAAACATGTAGAATTATCCGTCCTATTTAACTGAAATATTTTGTTTTTCCCCTGTCATATCGTATAGTGATTAAAAAAACGGAGGTAATTTTTATGGTAACAATAGAGGATTTTTCTAAGTTAGATATGCGAATAGGTACTGTAGTAAGTGCAGAAGCCTTCCCAGAAGCGCGAAAACCAGCCATAAAACTGGAGATTGATTTTGGTGAGGTGGGGATGAAACAGTCTTCTGCTCAAATCACTAAGAGATATGAGCCAGAACAACTTCTTGGTCGTCAAGTTGCTGCAGTAGTAAACTTCCCGGCAAGGCGCATCGCAGGTTTTAAGTCAGAAGTGCTGATAATCGGTGGTGTTCCGGGAGAGGATGATGTAGTACTCCTAAGGCCGGATGAACCAGTTGAAAACGGAACGCCTATTTCGTAATGAGTGGGACGTGGGGACAGGTTCCTCGTCCCACTTGGAACAAAGAGCCTGTCCCCTTCATCCCCATTGAAACTTATCTTCATTTTCTCTATGCTTAATAGAGATTACATGAAGATGGGAGTAGGGGAATGTTTAAAAGGGGATTATGTATTAGTTTACTCATGTTGGTATTATCTTTGGTTGCTTGCAATGATGAACAAGATGTTGCGTCCGGTGATGAGCAAGCCAAGGATGAAGAAAAGAACGAAGCGGTAGAAGAAGTTAAAGCGGAAGCGGAAGAAACTATTTTAGATCAGCTTGCGTCTGTAACGGAAATAGAATCCAGGGAAGATATGAAAGCACAGCAAGCAGGGACATTGGTTGCAGATATTTCATTGGAGAAAGAGTTGGAAGATCCATTGGATAAAGAGCTAGACCCGTCTGTTGTTAAAGAACTAGAAAAAGAATTGGAAAAGGTCATAGAGGAGACGCAAGACCCGGAGGAAATTAATAAAGCGTTTGTTCATTTGCTGGGAACACCACACTATAATGAAATGATTAAAGAAGCAGAGCAATTTGAGCCTGATTTTGAAGAGCCTTTTCTGCCGGCTCCGGGCAAGTCTGAAGAAGAAATCGAGAATGAACCTGCTAAAGGAAAAGCAATTATTTTACTTGATGCAAGTTCAAGTATGTTGCTGAGCGTGGATAATGAAGTGAAAATGGATATAGCGAAGGATGCTGTACAGCGTTTTGGAGAAACCATTGGGCAGGACAACGATGTTTCATTAGTTGTATATGGCCATAAAGGCTCTGAATCAGAAGCTGATAAGGAACTTTCATGTAATGGGATTGAAGAGATTTATCCGATGGGTTCTTATGATGAAGAGGAATTTACAGATGCTTTGTCCAGCTTTGAGAGTAAAGGGTACACTCCATTGGCAGGAGCAATCCAAAAGGCGGCAGATATGAGCAGCGACTTCACGGAACCAACCACGGTGTATATTGTTAGCGATGGCGTTGAAACGTGTGATGGAGACCCTGTCGAAGAAGCGGACAACTTTGTAAAGGATAGTGAAAATAAGTCAGTAAATATCATTGGCTTCAATGTGGATCAGGATGCGGAAGACCAGCTCAAACAGGTTTCAGATGCGGGTGAAGGAGAATATTTTTCAGCAGATAATGCAGATGAATTGAAAACAACGATTGAACAAAAGTGGCTCCCATCCAGAATCGATTTAGCTTGGGCTTTTAGAAAAGCGCCTGACGGTTGGGAGACTCTCGCAGAAAAAGAACGTTTTGATGAGGATTTAAATCCAATAAAAACCGTTATTGACAGTGAAGATTCCAGGTATTCAGAAGCCCTTCAAATCCTAAACGATGAGCAGTTAATAGATCCTGAAGTAAGGAAAGAGGTCCGAGAGCTTAGGCAGGAAAGATATCGTAAAATGTATGATCTAATAGCTGAGTTGAGCTCTGAAAAGAAAGATGAAATCGATACACGTGCAGATGAAATACGTGAAGAAGTAGATGAATGGACGGAAGAAATGAGGAAGCAAAAGGAAGAAAGAGGAGATTTGTTTTAAGTGAAACCATGGGACGAAGGGGACAGGTTCCTCGTCCCACTTGGGACAAAGAGTCCCTTCGTCCCCTGAATACATTACATATATAGACCAGTCAAAAAAGAATCGAGGAACCAATCATGGATTCAGAACAAAATAAAACAGAAATGCTAGAGACAGCGCCTGTTGGCAAAGTGTTTTTTAAATATTTGATCCCTTCCTTAACTGGTATGATGTTAATGGCACTAAATATCGTGGTGGATGGCATTATGGTGGGAAATCGTCTTGGTCCAGTTGCGCTTGCAGGAGTAGGGTTAGCTTCTCCGGTATTTACCCTTTTTCTTGCTACGTCCCTTTGGATCGGGATAGGTGGAGCGACTTTGTTTTCACAGGCGATGGGTGAGAGAAAAGCCAAATACGCTCAGTTTATTTTCACTCATTCACTCGTACTAATAGCTGGGATTACGATTATTATTGGGTTAACAGCCTTTACCTTTCAGGAACAACTTGCTTATATGCTCGGATCAAATGAAGAAACGTTTCCTTACACAATTGATTACTTAAATATTATGTTGCTATTTGGTTTTTTCTTCACCTTGGAAAATGCGTTGAGTACATTTGTGCGTAATGATCAAAACCCGAATTTGGCTATGATAGCGTTGGTTATTACTGCTCTATCTAATATTGGGATCAACTACTACTTCTTATATGTCTTAAATTTAGGGGTAGCTTCTGTTGCTTTTGGGACGATAATCGCTTCTTTCCTAGGCATTCTTGTACTTGTTATACATTTCTTTAGAAAAACAAATAATTTACGTTTTGTTCCAATGAAATTTGAACGCTCTTTATTTAAGAACACGATAACTGTAGGGTTTCCCAGTTTTTTATCGGAAGTTGGGATATCAGTATTTACGGTGGCCTTTAATGTTACACTGTCTCGTATCGCGGGAACAGCAGGACTTGCTGCTTTTTCTGTCCTGAATTATGTTCATGGCGTGATGCTCATGATGTTTTTAGGGCTTGGATCGGCCGTTCAACCTCTAATTAGCTATTATCACGGTGCAAAAACTTTTGAAAGACAAAGGGAGACAATGAAGATAGCTTTGCGTGTAGCCTTATTAGCTGGTGCCGTCGCATTTGTGATTGGGCAGCTGGGCGCACCTCAAATCGTATCGATATTCGGAGACTTTCCTGAAGAAATCAAGGAGCTTGCTGTTACCGGAATTCGATTATTCTTTACTGCTTATATTTTTATGGGGATAAATTTTGTAATGATGACCTATTTTCAATCAGTGGCCCAAATACGCATGGCTACCTGGATTACGGCATCGAGGGAGATTATATTTATGATGATCTTTATACTTGTGTTGCCGCTGTTCTTAGGCATAAATGGGGTATGGATTTCCGTTCCATTGGCTGAGTTAGTCGTAATGATAACCATATTGATCCATGTTAAGCGGAATAGAGAATTTAGGAGAGCATTTTAATGTGTAAGGATGAGGTTGGATCGAGCGCCAAACGCCCCCGATTGAGGGAGGAGTTGGTGCGAATGGAGCAAATGTCACGTTGTTCGAGTGGCCAGTATCGCTTCCTCAATCCCTCTCCTAACTGTCTCCATCCTTTGACGCCATTAAATCAAAGGCTTCTGCCAATAACTCGATCCCTTTCATTCGATTATGAATTCCTGCGACGTTAGGGATTACGGTGATTTCGTCTGCTTGATACAGTTCGGCTAGACGCTCAATCGTTGCTTTTACGTGTTGGGGGGTTCCGACAATCATCCGCTTGCGATTCTCGGTTACTTTGTGTTGTTCAGCAGCAGTTACACCCCGCTTTTTAGCTGTGCGAATAGATGGATAGTAAGGTGGTGGATTGGCAGATTCAACAAACAGTAGCCATAGATCAAGCGCTTTGGCAATCTCTTCTGCTTCTTCGGTTGTTTCTGCAACAACTGCGAAAACCGCTATTGTTACTTTTGGTTTTTTCAGAAAGGGCGATGGCTGAAATTCCCTACGATAGTTGGCAACTATTTCGATACCTGTATCAAAGGGCATGGTAAAATAGGCGAAGGCGTAGGACGTCCCATTTTTAGCTGCAATTTTTGCGCTTCCGCCACCGGTTCCTAGCGTCCATATCTCTGGTGTCGTATTTATCGATGGTGTTGCAATCAATTTATGGAAACGATGATTTTCAGAAGGATCGTCTGTTAAGAACTTATACAAATCTTCCACTTGCTGTTCATAGGATGGCCGCCTCCCTTTATTTTCGTTCATCGCTTTATTAACCATTCGGTAACTAGGTGACCGACCGATCCCTAAGTCAATTCTTTCTGGATGAAGGGCTTCCAGTATTCGAAAGCTTTCAGCAACTTTATAAGCACTGTAGTGTGGTAGCATAATACCACCAGACCCAATCCGGATACGGTTGGTGGAAGTAGCTAAATGCATCATCAGCATTTCTGGGTTACTACCTGCAACAGATAATACATGGTGATGCTCTGACACCCAAAAACGTTTGTACCCTAGGTCTTCTGCACGCTTCGCTAGTTCTGTTGTTTGGAGCAATGCCACCCTGGGATCATATCCCTCATCTACCGGCGAGTAATCGAGTATATTTAATGGAATCATTTTTAATTCTCCTTTGTACGTTTGGACTTACCAACTAAGTTTAAAAGTATCCCAACCATAATCTTCCTCGTTTAAACAAAAAAAGGCAATTAAATGACATCATCATGGATAAAATCTTGTATTTAAGGGGAGTTTAACGTAGGCTCTTTTCGTAATATTATTGCTTTTAAATCTTCGCGGTTGATATAAAAGACGACGCAACTTGAAATGAAGGATGATACTTTTCCCCCGCTGCGGAAATACACTTCGCGCACCTTAGGGTGACCCGTGAGCCTCCTTGCCCCGGCAAGGGGTATGCCGACGTTGCCCACAAAGGGCGGTTTTAGTCGGCCTTCATCATTTTACGCACTGCGGGGTCTCACTCTGGACACTGTTCCCGCGCCGAACAGGACCGTTCAAGTGTCGGCGTTGGTCACAATGGGTTTCGGTGGGGCGAGCATTTACGCGCAGCCCCAGGACGTGACCATTCTTAGCCGACCAGGAGTCTCCGTGTATTTCCTCCGCTGGTAAGATGCGTTGCAACTTCATCAAAATTGCTTGATTATATACATAAACATAGCTATCACTCTTATGAAGGTTGATTGGAGCGGAGTACAGTCGACTCCTGCGGGAACAATGGTTTTCGGTGGGGCGAGCATTTACGTGCAGCCCCAGCACGAGTCTGAAGACCCCACAGGACTACCCTAAGGAAGGTCGACTAAAACCGTTCTTTGCGAACAACGTCGACATACCCTTTGCCAGGGCAAAGCCGTGCCCGCGGAAAGGACTGTACGCAGCGGAAATCAACCTGGTAGTTACGCCACATTCTACAGATCTTGTGTCAAAAAAACATTGCTAATGGTACAGCTCGTTTTTTTTCGGATGTCATTTAATTGTCATCGGTATTACCTTTGTTTTGTAGTAAAATGGTTTATACTACTATTTATATAGTAACTTAAAATGGATGTAACTAAACATGTTAGATGTTGAACATGTTGGAATATAGGTTAGAAAACGTGGCTTATCGCCAGATTTGTGTCGAAAGCCTGCGTTACAAAGATGCAGTACGAAAGTTTTTATACGTTCTTATCTGCTAAATAGAGGGAGGTTTATCACATGGAGATGGATACGGTCTTAATAAGTAGACTGCTAACAGCTATGACGCTTGGTTTCCATGTCATTTTTGCAACAATTGGTGTTGGGGTTCCACTACTGATTTCAATAGCAGAATTTATTGGAATCAAAAAAAATGATCCGCATTATACAATGTTAGCTAAACGATGGGCTCGTGGGTTTGTTATTACCGTTGCAGTGGGTGTTGTTACGGGAACAGCGATTGGGTTGCAATTATCTTTAGTATGGCCTAATTTTATGCAGTTGGCCGGAAATGTTATTGCCTTACCCTTATTTTTGGAAGTCTTTGCGTTTTTCTTTGAAGCCATTTTCTTAGGGATCTATTTATACACCTGGGATCGATTTAAAAAGAAAATCACACACTGGTACTTATCTATTCCAATAGTACTTGGTGGTGGATTCTCTGCTGTATTTATAACAACGGTAAATGCTTTCATGAACACGCCAGAAGGTTTCACGATGGAAGATGGATCTTTTGCAGCTGTCAATCCAATTGAAGCAATGTTTAACTCAGCTGCTCCGTCGAAGATAATTCATGTATTAAGCTCTGCTTATTTGACAAGCGCCATGCTTCTTGCAGCTATAGCAGCTTTTATGCTTCTTCGAAAGAAAGCAAAGGGAACGGCAGCTACTTACCATAAAAAAGCATTGAAAGTTACCGTAACGATTGCGTTTGTATTCGCAGCGTTCAATTTATTGACAGGAGACGTTTCTGCTAAATTTCTTGCGGAACATCAACCTGAGAAGTTAGCTGCTGCTGAATGGCACTTTGAAACAGAGGAAGGTGCAGACCTGGTCTTGTTTGGTTGGCTAAATGAAGATAATGAGCCAACAGGTGTTATTCGTTTACCTAATGTACTGAGCTTTTTAGCACATGGCGATTTTAATAGTGAAGTAATAGGATTAGAAGAATTTCCTGAGGAAGAAATACCACCGCTTTGGGTACATTATATGTTTGATCTGATGGTAACAATCGGGATGTTTCTCTTTGGCATTACCTTGCTTTATCTTGTTGTAAGTAAGGTGAAAAGGTGGAATGAAAATAATAAATGGTTGTTAGGCTCAATCCTTATAAGTGGACCATTAGCATTTCTGGCAATAGAGTTTGGCTGGATTTATGCGGAAGTGGGTCGCCAACCCTGGATTTTACGTGGTTATATGACAGTAGAAGAAGCCGCAACATCTTCTCCGCATATTGGTTTAATGTTTTTCATGTTCTTAGGTTTATATATTGTATTAGGAACATTATGTGTTGTCGTATTACGCAAACTATTTCGTGATAATCCAGTAGAGAACGAATTGGAAGAGCTACCTTTAAAGGAAGAAAAGGGTGATGAATAATGAGCTATGAAATAGTTGGCCTTGCTGTATTGTGGATTTTTCTATATGGCTACTTAATTGTAGCCTCTGTTGACTTTGGGGCGGGGTTCTTCGCCTATTACGCGAAAATCACAAAAAAAGATCATATTATTAATAAATTAATAGCGCGGTATTTATCGCCAGTGTGGGAAGTAACCAATGTGTTTTTCGTATTTTTCTTTGTAGGAATCGTTGGATTTTTCCCGGATACAGCTTATTATTACGGTAGTGCATTGTTAGTTCCTGCCAGTATCGCTATTGTATTGCTCGCGATACGTGGTTCCTTCTATGCATTTGAAAATTACGGCTCGAAACAGAGTAACGTCTATATGTTCTTGTATGGTGCAACTGGGCTATTGATCCCTGCGTCATTGTCCATTGCTTTAACCTTATCAGAAGGTGGTTTTATTGTTGAAGAAAATGGTGTTGTTTCGCTTCAATATTGGGAACTATTTACAAGTCCTTTGTCCTGGAGCATTGTAGGCTTATCCATTGTATCTGTCTTGTTCATTAGTAGTACATTTTTAACGTTCTATGCTGCACGTGCCAACGATCAGCCAGCATTAAAATTGGTTCGAGGCTATGCACTGTTCTGGAGTACGCCAACGATTATTGCAGCTTTAACCTCGTTTATTTTCTTGAGTCAGCATAATGAAAGACATTTCGGAAACATGATGGATCTATGGTGGATGCTAGGGCTATCTGTAGGGTTTTTCATGATTGCCATGTGGTTGCTTTACCAGGAAAGGGGTTATGGTCTGGCATTTATTAGTGTCATGTTGCAGTTTTTCTTTGCCTTTTTTGCCTATGGCATCGGTCATTACCCATATATACTGGATCCATATATTACGATTGCTGATGGTGCAACCCATGAATCGATGGGACTTGCGTTGATCGTAGCATTTATTGCTGGTTTGTTTTTGCTAATTCCGTCATTGGCTTTGATATTTAAGTTGTTTTTATTCGATGCGGATTATGTTAAAGGGAAAAAATAAGTAATAGATGAATTTAGCTATCGAAATCTTGAGTTAGGAGATTCGAATATATGAAAAATTTAAGAGAAATAGCAATTGCACAGAAAAGTAGTATGTTATTTCTGTTTCTATCTTCTGTGATAACAGGTATAGCGATTATTTTTCAGGCTTATTTTATTGTTGCAATAGTAGATCGCATTTTTTTGAAAGGAGCATCTTTTAATGAAATCCTCCCACTGTTGGGGGGATTATTGCTCGTTCTGTTGGGAAGAACGATGTTCACCTACATGAGCGGGCGTAAGGGTGTTAAGATGGCGTCAAAAGTAAAAGGGGACTTTCGGAAGTCCATTTTAAATAGATATTCGAGAAATCCCGTTCAAACTTCATTACAAGGCCAATCTGGTCAAAAGGTAAGTGTTATGATGGATGCTGTCGATGGAATTGAAAGCTATTTTAGTGAGTATATACCACAAATGATTCGAACAACCTTTATCCCACTATTGGTTCTTGTAATAGTCTTCACCCAACACGTAAATTCAGGGCTTATTATGCTAATTACCGCACCTTTTATTCCTATATTTTTTATCATTATTGGTATGAAAACCAAGACAAAATCAGAAGAACAAATGGACAAACTTGCCGCCTTTTCAGGACGATTTCTGGATATATTGCAGGGCCTTACGACGCTTAAATTATTTGGGCGGGCAAAAAGGCAAAAAGAAGAAATTGGTAAGAGTAGTCTAAATTTCAGGGAAGCAACAATGGAAATATTAAAAATTGCCTTTACTTCTTCCTTTATGCTTGAACTAATTTCGATGCTCAGTATTGGACTCGTGGCACTGGAGTTGGCGATCCAGCTTATCATTTACGAAAGTATTTCCTTCTTCACTGCTTTCTTTGTACTCGTACTGGTACCTGAATTTTATACATCCTTAAAAGAATTGGGCAGTACCTTTCATAATGGACGAAGCAGTATGGGTGCAGCTGAAAAGGTGACAGGGGAATTAGCGGAAACAGAACAATCAATCAGTTGGGGTGAAGGAAGCTTAAGGAAAGATGCAACACCGCCAAGTATTCATTTGCAGCTGACTGGTTATCGTTATGGAGAAGAACAGTTTGAATTAAAAAATGTGAATGCAGAAATTCCTCCATTTGGACAAATTGCGATTGTGGGTCGTAGTGGCTCTGGGAAAACAACCCTGTTACACCTCATTGCAGGTCTCATTGCTCCTTCCACAGGTGAGATAAACATTAATGGTAGTCCGCGATCTGATTATAAGGAAAAGGATTGGTTTGATCAATTAAGTTATATATCACAACATCCCTATATTTTCGCTGGTACGATTGCTGAAAATATTGCGATTGGTGGAGGTTTGGATGCTTCACGGGCCCATGTGGAACAGGCTGCAGAACAGGCGGGAATCTCTGAAATGATTAAGTCGCTAGAAAATGGCTACGATACATCTGTCGGCGAAGCGGGCAGGGGTCTTTCGGGTGGTGAGAAGCAACGAATTGCTATCGCGAGGGCTTTTCTAAAACAACCATCGGTGATCCTTTTTGATGAGCCTACTACTGGACTTGACCTTCATACTGAGCGAATTCTGCAAACATCAATAAGAAAACTGTCTGAAAAAGCAACGGTAATTACGGTCGCACATCGACTTCATACGATTAAGAATGTGGATCAAATTCTTTTTCTGGAAAATGGTGCGTTAGTTGCGGTGGGAACACATGAACAGCTTATCGAAAACGTAGCAGAATATCGCGATATGGTGTCCGTTCAGCAAGGAGGTATGTCAGAATGAGAGATTTAAGGATCGTTATCAAGCTAATGATGGTAGAGAAGAAAGATATACTGTATTCGATTATCTTTGGTTTTATTGCTGGTATAACAGCAGTCGGCCTCTTTGCAGCAAGTGGTTATCTCATATCAAAAGCAGCCTTTGCTCCACCTTTATATACACTAATTATTATAACATCTACGGTGAAGCTACTTGGACTTACAAAAGCATTTGCCCGTTATGCGGAAAGGTATTTTTCCCATCGTGCGACATTTACGATTTTAAGTAATCTACGTGTTTCATTCTTTGAAAAGCTTGAGCCATTAGCTCCTACTATATTTCATAGATATCGAAGCGGAGACCTACTATCGAGAATCGTTGGGGATGTCGAAAGTTTACAGAATTTCTTCTTGCGGGTTTTTTATCCACCAATTGTGTTAGTCATGGTATTTTTAAGTACCATTTTATTTACTGCGTTCTTTTCCCTTTCTGTAGCACTTGTCTTGCTTGTCGGCCTTATTCTCACTGCTTTCGTTGTTCCAGCGTTGTTCGCTGTCAGACAAGTAAAAATTGATCGCAATGTAAGAGAAGGAAGAGGGGAACTATCAACAGAGGTTACGGAATTTCTTCATGGTTTCCGTGATTTAAAAATATACCAGAAGCTGGATAGGAAAGAACAAAAGCTCATCGAATCATCTGATGCGTACATTGATGAACAGGAAAAAGAAAGCATCAACACCTTGTATAATCAATCCGTAAATTCGTTTGTAGCACTTCTTGCCTCTTGGTTTGTATTAGCATTGGGAGCGTATCAAGTAGCAAATGGACAGTTAGAAGGAGTTTTCCTGGCCATGCTTTTGATGATTTCCTTAACGGTTTTTGAAGATGCCGGACCTATGGCTGTTTTCCCAATCCATATGCAGGATAGTAAACGAGCGGCAACCCGCCTTTTCTCCGTTGTTCGTGAGGAAGAGGGAGAAGCGGAAGAGGCTCATTTGGATGAGCTTGAATCTAACAAAGTGCCTTCTATTGAAATGAAGGATGTTACGTTTGCTTTTCCAGATGAATGGCGAACGGCTGTGAAAAATGTTGATTTGAAGCTTCCAGCAGGCTCTAAGACGGCGATTGTTGGGCCGAGTGGTTCAGGAAAATCAACCTTACTGCAGCTGTTATTGAAAATTAGTCCAGCTAATCAAGGGAATATTAGCTTTAACGGAATTTCGATCGATCAGCTACACGCAGAAAGCATTTGGAAAGAAGCTAAAGTTGTTCTGCAGGAAAATCATTTTTTCTATGGAACAGTAAGGGATAATCTACTTCTCGCCGGCGATGAATTGAGTGATGAAGAAATGGAAACGATGTTAGCAAACGTACAGCTTGAGTATTTTAATTTAGCTGACCCTATCTTTGAAAAAGGAGAAAACCTTTCCGGTGGCGAGAAGCAAAGGCTTGCTACGGCTCGAGCAATGCTCAAAGGGGGACGCCTCTGGCTATTGGATGAGCCAACGTCGTCTGTAGATGCATTGACGGAGCAATCTATTTATGAGCATCTTTTTGAACAAGCGTCCGATGATACGCTTGTGTTAGTCAGCCACCGTTTAACGGGTCTAGAAAAAATGGATCAAATTATTGTGATGGAGCAGGGCGCAATTATAGAATCCGGTACGTTTGAGGCGTTGATGCAAGCGAAGGGTTACTTTTATGAGATGAAGGAAATTGAGAAGCATCTGCTTTAGGATTAGGACAGTAAGGATGAAAAAGACCATTGATGCAATAGATCAATGGTCTTTTCTATGGACTAATTTATCGCAGTTTAATAGACAGAAAACCCACGCCGAATAAAGTTTTACTTTATAATGTGCACCCCCGATATCTTTAGGCTACTAAAGCTTGTATTTGCGTCAAATTTACATAAAATTGTTTATTTACATTCTTTTCATGATGGTAAATAGCATATATTAATTGCAAACAATAGTTGTGCTGTAAAATAAAAAAATGTACCATGAAAGGTGAAGGGGGATTTAAATGAATTTTTAGTAAAAAGGTCATATTGACATAATATTGAACTACATAAATAATTAAAAAGGGGAGAATGTTAATTGGATGTTTTGCTTACGTTACCAATAGTAATCGCAGTCCTAATATTAGTGGTAATTGGAGGCGTTGGTTGGTTCATTTATATGAAAATAAAATATAAGACGGTTCCATCCAATATTGCCTTAATTATCACAGGGCCGAAGTTAGGCGATCCCGAAAAAGAAACAAACATTTTTCAGGATGATCAAGGAAGATCAATGAAAGTTATTCGAGGTGGAGGACATCGTTTGAGAATGTTTCAAACACATACACCCGTTTCACTAAATGCCTTCCAACTGAAAATTGAAACGCCAAAAGTATACACACAACAAGGGGTGGGGATTTTTGGAGAGGCTGTAGCTACAGTCAAGGTTTCGGACACACTTGAAGGGATCGTCAAATATGCGGAGCAGTTCTTAGGTAGGGAGTCGGAAGAATATAAAAAAGATATTTCAGAAGTGCTTGGTTCGAATTTAAGAGCTATTTTGTCTAAAATGACAGTGGAACAAATCAATAGCGATAGGGAGAGTTTCAATGAACAGGTAAGGCAAATTGCTCAGTCTCAGCTAGATGATATGGGATTCAGAATTACATCGCTGGGTTTAACTAATTTGACAGATGATGAAAATTATTTAGAAAACTTAGGTAGACCTAAAATTGCTCAAGTGAAAAAAGAAGCGGAAATCGCTGAATCAACGAACACAAGAGAAACAAAAGTTCACACTGCTCAAATGAATGAAGATGTCAAAAAGGAAGAATATGAACGAGATATCGCTATTGCAGAATCACGTAAAGAGAAAGAAATTAAAGATGCTCAAATCAAAGCGGAAACGGAAAGAGAAAAGGCAAGAACAGAGGCATCGTATGATTTAGAACGAGCTGAACGAGAAATTGAAGTAGAAAGGGAACGTTTGAAAATTGTGAGTCAGGAAAAGGAAGAGGAAATGCGCTTACAGTTATTTGAACGGGAACGACATGTTAAATTAGAAGAAGAAGAGGTTAAAGTCCGTCAAGCCAAGGCGGAGGCAGAGTACTATGAAAAAGTAAAAGCAGCTGAGGCAGAAGCGGAATCACAAGAAAAAGCAGGGCGTGCAGAAGCTGAAGTTATCAAAATGAAAAGTGTAGCTGAAGTAGAAGCGATTGAAAAACGAGCAGAGGCATTGAACAAACATAAAGAAGTAATGATGACAGAAATGTTAATTAAAATGTTGCCGGACTTTGCCAAAGCGGTGTCTGAACCGTTGAGCAATGTGGAGTCTATTCGTATTCTTGATGGTGGAAAAGGAAATGGAGTTGAAAGTTTACCAGGCAGCGTTACTGGTATGATGACTAATCTTCAAGAAAGTTTGGCACAAATGACTGGGCTAGACCTTAACGAAATAGTGAATAATTTATCTGGAAGGAAAAATTTAAAAGGTGAGTTAGGGGAAATTGCAAACACGTTAAATAAAGATGATGGAAGTCATGATCACGAGATATCTAATGAAGAATTGGCCAATTCAACAGATGGTAAACCAGAGAATGAGATGAACGCTGAAGAGTAGGAAGTAAGCAAAATTAAATTTGAATAGTAAATTTAAAAAACCCCCGAAAGTTAGATTTTCTACTCTAACTTTCGGGGGTTGGTACTATTGCGGTAGTTTTTATGTTTTCTCTTAAGTGAAAATGTGTAACGTTTCTATCCGTTTCACGGCTTCTCTTAAACGCTCTTCATCCACTAATAGTCCAACTCTTATGTATCCCTCTCCGTGTTCTCCGAAACCATTACCTGCTGCAACAGCGACATCAACCTTTTCCAGTAGCAGATCAGCAAAGCCTTCACTCGTATAGCCTTCAGGAACCGGGAGCCATGCAAAAAAGGAACCTTTTGGAGCCTTCACTTTCCAACCAATACGTTTACACTCGGTAATAAGCACATGGCGGCGTTGCTCATAAAGGGTAACTAAGTCCTCTACACAGGACTGGTCTTCTGTGAGTGCTGTGACGGCAGCTTCTTGCACAGCAGGAAATAAACTTACAAATAAGTGATCTTGTATAAGATTAATAGCTTCAATCATTTCTGCATTTCCAACAGCAAACCCAACGCGCCAGCCTGCCATATTGTATGTCTTCGATAATGTATATAGTTCGATGCCGACTTCTTTAGCACCATCTGCTTGCAAAAAGCTTACTGGCTTTTCATCATCAAAACCAATTGCACCATAGGCAAAGTCATGAACAATTCCTATATCAGAATCTCTAGCAATTTTCACTGTATCTTCGAAAAGTTTTATAGAAGCAGTAGCGCCTGTTGGGTTGTTCGGATAATTTAAATATAATAATTTGGCTTGCGTCTTTTGTTTGTCGGTAAGCGCATCATAATCTGGTAGAAAGCTATTTTTCTCCAGTAAAGGCATTGTTTCATAATTTACTCCTGCAAGACTAACGCCTGACAAGTAATCCGGATAGCCGGGATCTGGTAGTAGCATTAAATCACCATCATTCATCAATGCGAGCGGCAACTCAACCAATCCAATTTTTGCTCCAAATAAAATGGCTACTTCCGTATTGGGGTCGATATCTACGTCGTAATGGCGTTTATAAAAACCAGCTGCAGCTTCTTTCAATTCAGTAGTCCCTCTGAAAGGGGAGTATTTGTGTGTTTTTGGGTCCTCGGCAGCCTGTTGTAGTGCTTTTACAATATGGGGTGGTGTTGCCTGGTCTGGATTTCCCTGTCCTAGGTTAATAATATCCCGTCCTTCAGCAACGGCGTTTGCTACTTTATGGGTAAGTGCAGCGAAGAATTGATCAGGTAAGTTTTTCAATCGATTGGAAAAATGCATGATGATACCCCCTATTTCTAGATCCTTATTTGTATATGTACGTTAAGAGTGAACTACAATGCAAACCCTGTGGCGTTATGATACTACGGGGTTTGCATTGGATTTGAAATAGAACCCATGAATAGAATTGCGTCCGTTTCATCATCCGTGATGGTTATGAAAAATGGGCGATTGACTTCCATATGAAATGGCTCGTCGATGGGCGCTGAGGTTATCTCCATTTCTACAGATGTAGCTGCAGCCGCTTCTGTTCCTTCTTCATTAACATCAATAAATGTTTTTTGTTTTACCTGGCTAATCCATAAAGGGTCATCTTCTTCGATCATTTTCGGAAAATTTGCATCTTCATCAAATGCTGACTCCATCCCAAGTTTCTCTAACGTTTCATTCAATATGGTCTCGTATTCTAGTTGGAATTTAGGTAGCATAATGGTGCCTTCTTTTGTATCGAACTGGGAGCTCCATGCCGTCCAGTTTTCCTCCGTGAGCATTGCCTTGAATTCATCTACACTGGAATTCTCCCTTGGAAGGAACACGTTCATACTCATCTCTTCATCACCATAAGGAAGAGTCACTGCTTGAAAGCTTTCATTTTCCATATAAGCTAAATCTTCGCTTTGTGTCATGAGCGGGACATCTTTTGTTGTGCCGTCGTCCAAATGAAAAGTTCGTTCCTCAGTCTTATTCTCATCAAATGCATACGTCCAGTCGCCCTTAAAGTAAATAGCGTTGATGAGTATGGCTACTAAGTCAGGATTTAGAGGAGAATCTACAATGTTGTCAATTTTATCGTTTGTCATATCTGTAACCCAATCATTTATTCTCTCAGCAGACTCATTATCGGTTATATCAATTTCATGAATTTCTGCATTAAAATAGTCTTTATTATTTTGAGCGAATTCGTCTTGAAAATGAAAAAAATCGTTTAGCCAAATCGAGTTGGCAACATGCAGTTGAAAGTGGTCAGAATCTCTATGAAGCATGGACATTAAAGAAGCATTCGCTTTATTCCATTCGTCTATATCCATTCCTTCATTCTGCAAAACGTTCGCCATTTCTTCTTTCGTCACACCATCTGCGCCGTTGTATACCATGGATAATGCCATCAATAAACTAGTAGGAGAAACAAATGAATTACCATTTTCATTCGCTTCAACTTCTGTTATTAATGAAAATCCTAATGCATTATTGGAGGGGATGATGGACTTATAATCATCTTCGTTAAAATCAGCATCGGTCGACAAACCGAAATCATCTGTATGTTCTTCGTTTGCACAGGAAACAGCGATTAAGCAAATGCTTACTAAAAGTGAGAGTAGTATTATGTTCTTCAATGCATAACCAGCTCATTTCTTTGTTTAATTAACTGAATATTTAATCAAAATATCATATGTAACCATTTGTGTCAAGGACGCATAATCTCCTTATTTTCATCAAACAATTAAAACAAGGAAAACAGAGTTGTTTTAATCGAAATGACTGTGGTAGCAAGTATGTATAAAGCTAGAATCACTATTCATTCATCTTAACACAAAAAATTCACACAAAACATTATAGACTTGAAACTTTACCGTCTGGTTAGTATAGTTAATATATAAAATTGTTTAAGAGGAGCTTATAAATGGGCCGAAATTCTAGGAAAATAGAAATACTGACTGCTGCATCTAAGGTTGTAAGTGAAAAGGGTATTTTCAACTTGACATTAGAAGCTGCTGCTGTAGAAGCAGGTATTAGCAAAGGAGGACTACTCTATCATTTCCCCTCTAAAGAAGCTCTAGTTGAGGGAATGGTTGAGCATTTAACGAATAATTACAGAGAAAAAATTGAATATAATGCAGACATAGACCCAGAGGAAAGAGGGCAATGGCTCCGCGCTTATATCAATGTTACGTTCAATCAAACGTACCAAAACAAGGATATGAATGCTGGATTATTGGCAGCAAAAGCAGTAAATTCTAATCTGCTGGACCCAATGCGAGAATTATATACAGATTGGCAAAGCGAAATTGAAAATGATGGACTAGACCCTGTTAAAGCGACAATTATACGCTTAGCTGTAGACGGGATTTGGTTATCGGAACTATTTGATATTCATCATATTGAAGAAAGTAAAAAGGAAAACATTTATAAAGCACTAATAGATTGGGCCAATGAATAACCCCTAATATGAAATGAAAAACACCATCAATGAGATGGTGTTTTTTTCGTGACAGGCAGTCGGACTGTTCCCCACCCGCGGCCATTCGTTCCGCACCCAATCGTGTTCATCCCGCGCTGGCGGCCATTCGTTCCGCGCTCCCTCCATTTCATCCCGCGCTCGCAGTCATTTGTTCCGCGCTCCCTCCCGTTCATCCCGCGCCCGCAGCGATTTGTTCCACGCTCTCCTCCCGTTCATCCCGGACACCCAGTATATAATATTTTTTAGCGTTTTTTTGTAAATCTTTTTAAGCTTGTCCTGTCAGTAAATAGAGGGGGTTTGAAAATTAATTGAAAACCTTTTCCATTAGAAAACAAGGTTGCAATATAAACCGTCTGGATGGTATAGTTTTATTTGTGTTAATGAACCGTCCAGACAGTACAGTAAATATGTAATAATAAAATAATCTTTGTGAGGGACAATACAGTTAAATGTATAGTAATAAATTAATCTATCGAGGAGGATTTAGAAAATGAATAATAAAGTTTTATTAACAGCCGCAGTAACTGGAGCAGGAGAGACAACGAAGAAGAATACGCATGTGCCGGTGACTCCAAAAGAAATTGCAGAATCAGCGATTGAATCAGCGAAGGCAGGTGCAACGGTTGCTCATGTCCATGCACGTGATCCAAAGACAGGAGGAGTTAGTCATGATACGGAGCACTACCGAGAAATTGTAGATCGAATTCGTGATTCAGAAACAGACGTCATTATAAACATTACCGCTGGTGGTGGTGGTGATTTTATACCAAGTCTAAACACACCGGCTGCTGGTGGCGATGGAACAGACATACAAACACCAGAACAAAGACACGAACCTGTGGGGGAATTACTCCCAGAAATGTGTACGCTGGATTGCGGGAGCGTTAACTTCGGTAACATGATCTATTTAAGCCCTACGGATTGGTTGAGAGATCAGGCAACATTGATTAAAGAGAGCGGCGTAAAACCAGAGCTCGAATGCTTTGACACGGGGCATATCCGTTTTGCTAAACAGCTAATTGATGAAGGGCTTATTGAAGGAGATCCAATGGTACAGTTCTGTTTAGGTATTCCATGGGGAGCAGAAGCAGATGCTGAAACAATCATGTATATGAAAAATCGTCTGCCGGATAATGCGCATTGGTCAGCATTTGGAATTGGCCGCATGCAGATGCCTGTTCTGGCACAAACAGCTATGTTAGGTGGAAATGTACGTGTGGGGTTAGAAGATAATTTATATCTTAGTAAGGGTGTGTTTGCTCGTAATGATCAACTAGTTGATAAAGCAATTCATACGCTAGACGGTAACGGATTTGAAGTGATGACACCTCAAGAAGCACGTGAACAATATGGACTTAGAAACCTCAATGGGGGGAAATAAAAAATGAATCAACTAAAGGAAGAAATTAAAACGGTAGCCGTGATTGGTACAGGAGTTATTGGGAATGGCTGGATTGCTAGGTTTCTAGCAAATGGTCATGACGTGATTGCTTATGATCCTGCTCCAGGTGCAGAAGAAAAGACGCGTCAAGCAGTGGAACTTGCTTGGACATCTTTACTAAAAATTGGACTTGCTCCAGGTGCTTCAGTTGATCGCCTGCAATTCGTTTCAACTATTGAAGAAGCAGTTAAGGAAGCTGATTTAATTCAAGAGAATGTGCCTGAACGCGAAGAATTAAAGAAAAATGTACTAGCAAGTATCGACTATTATGCTAATCCTGAGGCAATTATTGGTTCAAGTACTTCTGGCATTATGCCTAGTAGATTGCAAAAGGACTTAAAACATCCAGAGCGATTGATTGTGGCACATCCTTTTAATCCAGTCTACATTTTACCACTTGTGGAGCTAGTTGGTGGTCAATTAACCGAATCCTCTGTTATAGAGCGTGCAAGCCGTTTTTATCAATCGGTACAAATGAAGCCATTAGTGGTGCGCAAGGAAATTGAAGGGCATTTAGCAGATCGTTTGATGGAGGCATTATGGAGAGAAGCTTTGCATCTCGTTAATGATGGAATTGCCACTACGGAAGAAGTAGATGCAGCAATTGTCTACGGTGCTGGGTTACGTTGGGCGCAAATGGGTCCATTCCTTACCTTCCATTTAGCAGGTGGAAATGCTGGTATGCGTCATATGCTGGAACAGTTCGGGCCTGCGTTGAAGCAACCATGGACAAAATTAGAGGCACCTGAATTAACCGACGAGTTGAAAGAGAAAGTTATTGAAGGCTGTGAAACGCACGCAGGTGATTCTTCAGTCGCCGATTTGGAAAATAAACGTAATGAATTTCTCGTCAAAGTTCTCGAGTTAGCAGAGGAGTACTGGCCAGCAACGAACAGTGTATCAAAAATATAGGGGATTAAGAAGGAGGATCATTATGGTGAACCAGCCATTTATTTATCAAGCTCATGTGCACAGCGAATGGGTCGACTATAACGGCCATATGAATGATGCAGCATATGCAAAAGTTTTTAGTTTAGCTGTGGATGAATTTATAGATTATATTGGATTAGATGCACAAGCTCGTACGGAACATGCTTATACCATTTTTACACTAGAAACACATTTATGCTATTTACAGGAAGCGAATGAAGGGGAGCAGCTTCATGTAGAGGTGCAATTAATGGATGATGATGCGAAACGTCTACATGTTTTCTTTACGATGAAAAATGCTTCTGGGGATTTAGTAGCGACCAGTGAACAAATGTTAATGGGGATGGATACAGATGAAGGCAGACCTGCTCCTTTTCCTGAACCGGTAGCTGTCGCCATTAAAGCATTACGAGAAAAGCAAGCGAATCTAGAAGTCCCTAAACAAGTAGGAAGACGTATTGGGATAAAGCGAAAATGATTTCGATTCGGATCAAGAAGAGAGATGGTTTATGAATAAGATTGAAATAAATAATCTGACGAAGATCTTTGAATCTAGGTTTAGGTGTGAAAAGGAAACACAGAACTGATAGACAAAGGGTGACCAAATAAAAACAGGAATACCATCATGGTGGTATTCCTCAGCTTTAACTGGTAAAGCTGTCAATCAAGAAAATACAACATGGAGGTGTTTTTACCTTGTTAGAGTTTAAGCATGTGACAAAGAACTATAAAGACGGTCAACCGGCTGTTAATGATTTAAACCTTAAGATAGGTAAAGGAGAGTTTGTTTGTTTTATCGGACCAAGTGGTTGTGGAAAAACAACTACGATGAAAATGGTAAACTTATTAATTGATATAACAGAAGGTTCCATTTTGATAGATGATAGAGATATAACGGATCAAGACCCTGTGGAATTGCGTCGCTCCATTGGCTACGTTATTCAGCAAATTGGCCTTATGCCACACATGACGATTAAAGAGAACATCGTGCTTGTCGGAACACTCTTAAAGTGGACTGAAGAGTGGAAAGACAGACGTGCCAAAGAATTGCTTCAATTAGTGAATATGCCGGAAACGTATTTAGATAAGTATCCACACGAGTTAAGCGGGGGGCAGCAACAAAGAATTGGTGTACTACGTGCGCTCGCAGCTAATCCACCACTCATCTTAATGGACGAACCATTCGGAGCACTTGATCCGATTACCAGAGATTCCTTGCAGGAAGAATTTAAAAAACTACAAAAAGATTTAAATAAGACCATTGTTTTTGTTACCCACGATATGGATGAAGCACTGAAGTTAGCAGATAAAGTTGTTATTATGCGTGAGGGTGAAGTAGTTCAAGCTGACAGTCCTGACGAGATTTTACGGAATCCTGCTGATGATTTCGTTGAAGAATTTATTGGGAAAGATCGTTTGATCCAAGGTCGTCCTGACGTAACAACGGTTGAACAGATTATGGGTGGTTCCCCAGTTACGATAGAAACCTCGGAAACATTGAAAGCAGCTATTTCAAAAATGCGCGAAAAGCGTGTTGACTCCCTTCTTACTGTGGATTCAAATAATGTATTAAAAGGCTATATTGATGTTGAAATGATTAATTTAAGTTATAAGAAGGCGTCCTACGTTCATGAGGTTATGGATAGTGAGGTATTCTCTGTATTAAAAGATAGCAAGCTTCGAGATACGATGCATAAGATGCTGCGCCGTGGAGCCAAATATGTGCCAGTCGTAGATAATTCTGCTCGCATTGTCGGTATAGTTACCAGAGCAACCCTGGCAGATATGGTCTATGACACAATCTGGGGCGAGGGCTTAGAAATTGATGACCCCGTTGCTACCAAAGAATAGGAGGGTTATAAATGAATGAGTTTTTTTCAACACATGGAATGGATCTATTAATTAAAACAGGAGAACATTTATATATTTCTGCAGCAGCTATTATTCTCGGCATCCTTGTGGCTATTCCGCTTGGGATTATATTAACACGAATTCCAACATATGCAGACAGGCTCATTTCTTTTATTGGGATTTTACAGACTATACCAAGTCTTGCTATTCTTGCGTTTTTCATTCCGCTACTAGGTGTAGGTAAATTTCCAGCAATTATAGCATTGTTCTTTTACTCTGTTTTGCCGATTTTACGGAATACGTATACAGGGGTTCAAGGTGTTAATAAGAATGTGCTTGAAGCTGGAAAAGGCATGGGCATGAACACCCGGGAATCCATTTTCAAAATCGAATTGCCGCTGGCGCTTCCGGTTATTATGGCTGGAATACGTTTGGCTACTGTTTATTTAATTGGCTGGGCAACGCTTGCTGCATTTATTGGCGGTGGTGGTCTAGGTGACTTTATTTTTGATGGTATGAACTTGTATCAGCCATCCCTAATTATTGCTGGGACAGTTCCTGCTACAATTCTTGCATTGCTTGCAGATCGAATGATTTCATCCATTGAAAGAAAACTGACACCTGAAGGATTGAAAGATACGTATCAAACAACATGAACATGGAGGTGACTACCGATGAGAAAAAAGATGAGGCTTATTTTAACAACGATGATGACCGTTCTTATCATTTCGGGCTGTTCCCTGCCAGGCTTAAGCGGACCTTCAGAAAACACCATACAAATTGGGGCACTCGGAACATCCGAATCGGAAATCATGGCAGAAATGCTATCACTTATGATTGAGAGAGAAACGGATTTAAATACAGAGCTTGTAACACACTTAGGATCTTCTATTGTACAGCATCAGGGCATGGCTACAGACGATCTTGATCTTACATCCACTAGATACACGGGAACAGATCTAGCGGGGGTGCTTGGACTGGACCCTGTAAAAGACCCAGATAAAGCGATGGACATTGTTCAGACTGAATTTGATGATCAATTTAACCAAACATGGGCACAGTCTTACGGATTCGAGAACAGCTATACGCTTGCAGTGACTCAAGACTTTGCGGAGGCAAACGATCTGGAGGCGATTTCTGACTTAGAGCCTTACGCTGATGACTTACGATTTGGTGTGGATAACGCTTGGATTAACCGCGAAGGTGATGGGTATAACGGATTCATAGAAACTTATTATGAATTTGGTGATGTGTTTCCGATGAATATTGGTCTTGTATATCAAGCTGCTGCAAGTGGGCATATGGATGCGGTACTTGCCTATTCATCAGATGGCCGGATTCAAGAGTTTGATTTAAAAGTTCTTGAGGATGATTTACAATTTTTCCCTCCTTACGATACGTCACCGGTCATCCAGAATAAAGTACTTGAGGAGCATCCTGAAATCGGGTCTATTCTCGATAGACTCTCTGGAACAATTTCAACGGAAAAGATGCAGGAATTGAATAATAAAGCCGATGCGAGGCTTGAAAATCCCGGGAAAATAGCTGAAGAATTTCTTGAGGAAAATAACTATTTTGAAACAAGTGAGGGGGCAGTTGAATAATGGAAACTTTAGAACAGTTGATGACGTATGTTTCCCAAAATAGCGGTTATATATGGACCCAGTTTTATCGACATTTTCTTATGGCTGCCTATGGCGTTTTATTTGCAGCACTTATCTCTATTCCATTAGGTATTCTCATTGCCAAATATACGAAGTTAAGTAGCTGGGTTCTAGCATTCGGCAGTATTATTCAGACGATACCAGCGCTTGGTGCAATGGCTGTATTAATGGTTGTCATGGGACTAGGAACAACTACGGTCGTAACAACATTATTTCTTTATTCCATTCTCCCGATTACACAAAACACATATGTAGGGATGAAAGAAGTGGATAGATCGATTATTGAAACAGGGCGCGCTTCCGGAATGACTCCTTTCCAGCTTTTACGTATGGTTGAATTACCTTTAGCTATCAGTGTTATTATGGCAGGTCTTCGAACAGCGCTTGTTGTCGGAATTGGGATAGCAGCTATAGGGGCTTTTGTTGGTGCAGGTGGACTTGGTGCTATTATCTTGCGTGGTACAAATGCTACTGATGGAACAGCTATCATTCTTGCTGGTGCGATTCCAACGGCATTAATGGCGATTATTGCTGATTTAGTAATGGGATTGATAGAGCGAAAATTGAACCCAGTTAAGACGTCAAAACCCTAAACAAGCCAGTACACAAAGGAGACTCTACACGTGGTAAAAAAGAACTATATTTTTGAACAAGATGTGACGTGCCGATTATCTGACGGAACCATCCTTCGCGGGGATGTATACCGTCCAGATGATCACGAACCTCATCCTGTACTCATGTTACGGTTACCTTATGATAAAAGAACGCCTCGTTATTATGATGAATATTTAGAGGTGCCACGAATGGTACAAGCAGGTTACGTGGTTATTCTTCAAGATGTACGGGGACGTTTTGCATCCGGGGGAGCATTTTACCCATTTATTCATGAAGGAAAAGATGGGTACGAATCTGTAGAGTGGGCAGCTAAACTTCCTTATTCAAATGGGAAGGTTGGTTTATTTGGCATGTCTTATCATGGTTATACGCAACTTGCCGCAGCCGCTGAAAAACCTCCCGCCTTAAAAGCAATCGCCCCAGTTATGACAATGGCGGAGCCTTGGTCAGATATGTTAGACGGTGATTGTGGCGCCAGTGATATCGGGAACTTCTATACATGGACACTGGAATCGATACTTCCCGATCAACTGGAACGTCGTGGTAACCAGAAATCTGAAAAGGTTCAAGCCTATATCGAAAAACTACCTGAATTACTAAAATACAGGCCTTTAAAAGAGGCTCCGCCTATAAAGGAACTGGATCCAAATTCATTTTTTTTTGATGTTGTGAACCAGAAAGTTAGCGAAGATACTGTTAAGCGTATGAATTTGCGAAAGAGTTTACAGGAAGTTTCCATTCCGGCACTGTTTATCGGCGGCTGGTTTGACGGGTTATTAATACCAACACTGAAAGCCTATCAAGCCTACGGTGGTGAGCGTATGCTCTGGATAGGCCCATGGACACATGAAGCGATGAGCGGACGGGCAGGGGAGAAATTCTTTGAGAACAGCGCAGTCCAAATGGGCGTTGATCGCGTCAAAGATCCAACGGAACTTCATATTAAATGGTTCGACAAATGGTTGAAAGACAAGCCATTATCTATCGAAAAGCCTGTCCATCTTTATATGGCCGGCCAGAAAAAATGGCAATCCTTTGAAAAATGGCCGCCTGATACAAGTACAATAGAATTCTTTCTCCATAGTGAAGGAGCGGCACAGTCACGTCATGGTGATGGGCGCCTTCTAAGGAATCCATCTGACGTGCAATCCATGAACCAACTCAAGCTTGATCCGGAAAATCCTGTACCTACACGTGGCGGAGGTGTTCTTCTGGCTGGACATGACTCAGGCATGTTTGAACAGGGAGATATTCAGGATCGCGAAGATGTGCTTGTTTTCACAAGCGAACCACTTGCAAAGGAATTGAACATTTTAGGAATAATTCAAGCTAAGGTCTGGGTTTCTTCTGTCACACCGCTGATGGATATCTTTGTACGCGTATCGGATGTCGAGCCATCGAATAAGGTATATAACGTTGTCGATACGTTTTATCGTGAACCTGTGAAGAATATAAATGAACCGTTTTATATCAATCTTGACATTAACCATACTGCATATCGCTTCAAAACGGGGCATTGCGTACGTGTGGAAATTGCTGCGAGCAATGCCCCACGCTTTGATGTGAATCTCAATAACGGACAGACATCAAAAACAGCTTCTGGAGGGGAAGTAGCTTTTGAGACGATTTATCATGGAGATGAATATCCGTCACGACTGGTCCTGCCAATGAAGGAAAAGTGAAACCATAAGTAAATAGTATAAGCTGCGAGGGACTGACTTTACGAAGTTGGTCCTTTTCGGGTTATTTGATATTATATTAGTACTGGTATATCAATGGAAGTAATTATAAAAATGCTTCTTTAATTTATAATATATTGGGTAGAATGTTTGCTTCATTTGGAAAAGAAAGTACAATGTAAGAAGCGGGCGCTGATCAAGCTCGTAGTATTTTTTGCAGATAAGAAAGCATAAAAACCTTCTTACTGCATAAGTGCAACTAAGGCTATGCCATGAAGCTTGGCGATAAGCCAAGTTTACTAAAGTGAGGGAGTATTGATTACGTGAAAATTCCTATTCTATATGAAGATAATCATTTGCTTATTGTTGAAAAGCCGATAAATATACCTGTACAAGCAGATAACACAAGGGATAAAGATTTACTTACATTACTTAAGCAGGATATTAAAGTTCGTTATCAAAAACCTGGGAATGTCTTTCTTGGGCTTGTCCACAGGTTGGATCGCCCCGTCGGAGGTGTAATTGTATTTGCGAAAACTTCCAAGGCAGCATCCCGAATGTCCGATGTGATGCGGAGGCAGGCGATTGATAGAAGTTATTTAGCTGTTGTAAGAGGGGGTCCTGATAGAGAACAAGCAAAATTGGAGCATTTTCTGAGCAAAAATCAGCAGGAAAATAAAGTATATGCGGTTCCGTCCCATCATAAACAAGCCAAGAAGGCATTACTTTCTTACAAAACGTTAGCCCAAACGAAACAATTGAGTCTGTTATCGGTTCAACTTCAAACTGGGCGATCGCATCAGATACGTGTTCAGCTAGCAGAAACTGGAACCCCAATCTATGGGGATCAAAAATATGGATATCATGTAAACCAGCCTGGACAGCAAATTGCTTTATGGGCGCATTCTTTATCCTTCGAACACCCAACGAAAAAGGAAAGGATTACAGTTGATTCGCTTCCACCAAGAGAATATCCCTGGAACCTTTGGCAGGATGTGTATCCAAATAAGAACCGTTAATTAGTCTAGCATGGTTTAACAGCTGAAAGGCGTTTCTTAATCTAGGTATATCCTTCTTATGGTTTATATAATGAATAATTAATCAAACGTTTGATTTAAGTGTGAAATGGGCGCTATGCATCAGGGATTTCCCTCACTACGTTAAAGCACTAGCGTGGCGGGGGACAGGTGTCTATTTAATCCAAGTGAGGAATGGTGCTCATTATTTCTGCCATAGTGAAAGATATACACGGGACGTGGGGAGAGGTTACTTGCTCGTCTTTCTGGAAAATATCTATCAGATTATACTGTTCCTCGTGTAGGGAATATTGTTCTAAAATACCTGTCTTAGGTTCTACTATCCAATATTCGGGAATGTGGGAGTTTGCATACGTATCTAGCTTGTCAATTTTATCCCGTTTTAATGTAGATGGGGAAAGGATCTCTACAACAAGATCGGGAGGCCCTATTACACCGCGATTGCTTAAAATATTCATTCGTTCTCGGTGAACAAGTATAAGATCAGGCTGTCTTACTTCATTATTAGCCAATATGACATCAACAGGAGCATATAAAATAATATAATCTGATTCACAGCTTTTAGCAATATCTTTTTGCATCTGAAAGCTGATCATCTGATGAGTCACGGTTGGCGCTGGGCTCATCAATTCTAATTTGCCATTAACTAGTTCATAGCGATTGCCGTCATCAATGGAAGCATAGTCATCATAGGTGAGGTTGCTTTCTTTTATTAGATCTGTACTGGAGTTTTGCTGATGGCTGTTCTTTTTATCACTCACTTTTACACACCTCCGATTTTTCGTTTATCGTAGTTTAACGAAAACCCCACTGAACGAAGTTTTATTTCATAATAGTATATCATAACGTTTAGGCTCCTGCTATCATAAAGCGCTCCCATAAAGCGCTCCCATAAAGCGTCTCTCACCATCACTGTTAAAGCGGAACCTAAAACACTTAATCATGCAGATTCATTTAAAATAATACCTGGGACAGCAGGGATACTTATTCCACTCGAGGAGGGGCAGTTCAACTGTCCCTCTGTCCCACGGAGTCACCTTTAATGAAGCGCCACAATCCGTTAAAGACATTAGCATCATATAAAGATATAAAGAGAACTAGTATAATCGGACCAATGACAAGTCCAATTAAACCGAACAGCTGTAAACCAGCAAATAGAGAAACTAGAATAGCCAGCGGGTTTAACTTCAAGCTAGATGATAATACTTTCGGTTCTGCAATCTGGCGGGCAGTTACCGTGGAAGCATAAAGAATGAGCAGGCCGAATCCCAGAAAAATATCTCCCGTGAAAAAGCTGTAAATACTCCAGGGAATCAAAATAAGTCCTGGCCCAAAATAGGGGATTAAATCGATAATCCCAAGGATAACGGCAATCGTTATTGCTTGATCTACTTGGAGTATCAATAATCCAATCAGGCTGATGATTGCAGTAAGCGTCATCAAGATAATCTGTGATTTCAGGAAACCAAATACTTTTACTTTCAAGTCAAGAAGTACATGCATGGTTTTTTTTCTGAAAGTCAATGGGAGCTTGTCCTTGTACATTGCTGCATAGCCTTTTGAGTCTTTACTTATAAAATAAACAGCCAACATCGAAAATATAATAACGGTAAATGTAATAGGAAGTGCACCGACAAAAGCGGAAATTCCATTAGCGATTCCCTGACCGAAATTTCCAAGTGTAGCAGCTACATTGCTTCCAATAATTTGGATTCCCTCCTGTAATGCTTGTCGCTGTGAAGGCTCTATATTATCAAGCAATCCAATGCCCTGATCCCATAGTGGAAAGATATATTGGTTAAAATAGCTTTGTACATTACTGGATATTTGTTCAATTTGCGATGGTATGTAATCCGATAAATAATGGATTCCATCAATCGTCTTTTTAACTAAGATTGTCACGAATCCACCGACAATTCCGATGAGGAGAAGAATGCTTGTCAACACAGCAATCGGTCGTGGAAAGTGTGCATGCTTTTCCAATAAGCGAATTATTGGATTGATAAGGAATGCAAACATAGCTGCAATAAGGAAAGGATAAGTAAGCCTTAAGAAGTGAAAAAGTAGAAAAAGTCCAATGACAGTAAGCAATAGTATAAGCAATATACGAAAGATCATTTGTATGATTGGATGGTTCACGTTAAGGCACTCCTCTCATTTAATGGATAGAACAAGTAGAATGTCAAGTCTGAAATCTAACTCAATATTTCGCACAAAAACTATAAAAATTTTTCGCCTCAAGTCATCAGATAACCAAGGTTATGCTTTCAAAAAGGCAACAAAAATTAATTGATCAGGAGTCAATTTGTTTCTAGTCCTGTTACCTTCATTTTATCATGTGAAGTTGTAAATATATACTTTGCTGTATTCGAAATTTCACTAAAGGCTCCTTTCTGAATCGGTTTATCCCTGTTTTATCGTAGTTTAACGGGCAGCCAATCATCAATGGATACTTCACCAATAATAATGAAAATGGTTTATTTTCACGAGAGTTAGCCCTTAAGAGTGTGAAGTTGGGGTCGTTCATAAGTAGGTAAATCAGTAAAAGTTTTTGCGTAATATATTGCATTTTACACAGAAAAGGCGTATCCTAGATTCTATTAATATATTGCATATTGCTTATATGAAATTAGTCTTTCATGAGCATATTTATACATCTTAGGGGGAACTTTTATGGGCGACAAACTATCTTTTTCTTCATATTCCGTAATTGGGGTCATGTTGTTCGCGTTATTTTTCGGAGCTGGAAATCTGATTTTTCCGGCAGAGCTTGGTCAAAATGCCGGAACGAATTTATGGCCGGCAGTGGTAGGTTTTTTGATCACCGGAGTTGGATTACCTTTACTTGGAATTTTGGCGATGAGTTTTTCGGGTAGCCGTGATTTACAGGAGCTTTCAAGCAGAGTTCATCCCGTCTATGGCATCGTCTTTACCTCTTTGCTCTATCTGACGATTGGGCCCTTTTTCGCAGCTCCACGTACAGGTACGGTTGCGTACGAAGTTGGCATCATGCCGTTTGTAAGCGAAGGGAATGCACAAATTGGATTATTCATTTTTACATTGCTGTTTTTTGTAGTAACTCTTTTGTTTTCATTAAAGCCTGCTAAGCTTGTTGATAATGTGGGGAAAATATTGGCGCCTGGGATTGTTGTTCTGCTTGGTATCCTTTTACTCATGGTCGTCATGCAACCAATGGGATCTATTGAGCCTCCGCAAGAAGGTTATACAAGCGGAGCGTTCATGCAAGGTTTCTTAGAAGGCTATAATACGATGGATGCGTTGGCTTCCCTGGTTTTTGGTATTATCGTTATTAATGCAGTTCGATCAATGGGTGTTACTTCTAAAAACGGAATATTGATGACAACAGCTAAAGCGGGTATTGTTGCCACTTTCTTACTAGCAACCATCTATGTGGGGATTGCCCTTCTTGGAGCAACGAGCACTTCAACTTTTGGAATATTTGAAACTGGTGGTCCGGTTCTTAGCAACGCAGCATCTTATTATTTCGGTACACTTGGATCCATATTATTGGCGATCATTATCACGCTTGCTTGCTTAACAACAAGTATTGGTTTAACAACAGCCTCTGCACAATTTTTTCACACATTAATACCAAGATTCAGTTACAAAGTATTTGTCATTTTCTTTGCGAGCCTAACGTTTATGATAGCGAATTTCGGATTGGCGAACATTATCACTTATTCGGTTCCTGTATTAATGTTCCTGTATCCATTGGCAATTGTTTTAATGCTTTTGGCATTCCTGTCACCTTTATTCAACCATGCGCATATGGTGTATGTTTCAGCAATAACGGTTACATTTCTAATCAGTACTTTTGATGGATTAAAAGCATTGTGCGATTCCCTTGGTATAGATTATTTCACATGGATGCAGCCCATTGTTTCCTTTTATGAAAACACACTTCCTTTATATAACGAAGGGCTTGGTTGGTTGCTCCCTGCCATAATTGTTACGGTAATTACCGGCATAATCACCCGTGTACGTAGCGTAACAGCAGCACATACATAAGCCAAAATAAAAGCCGGTACCTCCCGTCTAAAGAGGTACTGGCTTTTATTTTTCTTTATTATTCTTTTTATAAAATTCATCAATCGAACGGAGCCAATTTTCTTTCATAACTGGTGATACGCTTTGTTTGTCAAGGTTTTTCATTAAATCAATGATGGTCTTATGTTCGTCTATTGATTTCTCCGTTAAGACAATCGAATTATGAAAAAATAATCTTCTAACATGTGCTTGGAGTGCGTCCACTACGCTTGATATATACGGGTTGTTTGCGGTATCAACAATGATTTGGTGAAATTCCTCATCTGTTTTTAAAGCAGCATAATAATTTTCTGAACGGATGGCTTGTGCAAATTGGTTATTTGTATTTTCGAGTATATCAATAATGTCATCCGTTAGGTGGTTGATCGCCAATTCAGCGGATAAGGACTGTAATGCCGCTAAAGGGGGGAGGAGGTCATTAATTGATTCTTTCTCAACTTCCGTTACCTGTGTTGCTTTACCTGGATACATTTTCACAAATCCATGTACTTCAAGTATTTGCAATGATTCACGGACTGGGGTTCTGCTGACACCTAACGCGTTAGCGAGCTCCATGTCATTTAACTTCTCACCTGGAAGCAGTGTCCCGTCAATAATCCATTGCTGAAGCTGGTTGTACGCATTTTCCTTGGCAGATTGACGGATTGGCTTTGAATGGTCACTTGGGATTGGCATTATCCTTCATCCTCACTCTCAATTTATCGCAGTTTAACTGGCAGTAAAACCCCCACTGAATGGAGTTTTACTTTATACGTATAGTTATAGTATACAAGAAAAAGGGAGAGATTGATATACAATATATTACGTTATGTTTATTTGCTTCAAATTGCCGCTTTGAAAGCATTGATCACACGTTTGATTAAAATGTATTTCGTATATAACAGTCTATCATCATAATGGAGAGGCTACATGCATTTCCTGTTGATCGTGAGAATCTTGGGCCAAGTACGATCAAAATCCCGAGAAGATTACTAGCAGAAAATAAGGTGGTAGGCATTTTCCCAAGTGGTACAAGAACTAGTGAAGAAACCCCATTGAAGCGAGGCGCGGTTACAATCGCTAGCCATTCCAAGGTTCCAATCGTTCCTGTGGCTTATGTTGGGCCGAATACTGTCGGCGACTTGGTCAAGCGTAAAAAGCCGCGAATTATCTATGGTGTGCCAATTATTTACAAAGATAACCAACCAAAAAAAGAAGCGATGGAAATCATGATGGAAGAACGAAACAGGGAACTAAAACATTTACGGAATGAACTCGAGTCAGTGGCTGAGCAGATTTGACATAGTCTATAGTTTCATAAGCCCCGTTTTTGGCAAATGGGAAAGTATAAAAACTTCCCTATTTGCATAAGCGCAACTAAGGCATTCACCGAAATCCGTTGTGAATGCCAAGTTTTCTAATAATTGTAGTTGACCATTGTGGTCTAAAGTGCTACACTTTAATCGACCGGGTTGGTCTATTTAGAAATAACAATGAATATAAAATTATAAAGGGGGAGTTGGTGGCTATTACAAAGACATTTAAGAACCTCGACGAAAGTAAACAAAAAAGAATTTTAAATGCAGCGCTTAAAGAATTTGCAACGAACGATTATGAGCAGGCTTCAACGAACCGGATTGTGAAAAATGCTGGAATAGGAAAAGGCATGCTTTTTTACTATTTTCAAAACAAAAAAGAGCTCTATCATTATTTAATCGATTATGCAATCAACATTATGATTGATGAATATTTCAGTCTTATTGATACAAAGGAATCTGACTTTGTAGAGCGTTTGAAACAAATTGCTCAAGTTAAATCAACCTATTACTATAATCATCCAGACGTCAGTAATTTTATAGGAAATATTTTCTTGGATGATCAAGCGCAACTACCGGAAGGGTTGGAAAATAGATTGCAAGACTTACAAATAAGAGGATATTCTCTTTTATATGATGATGTGGATACAAGTTTATTCCGGGATGATGTCGATGTAGAAAAGATCTATAAGCTTATTCGTTGGTCGATAGAGGGGTACCAGAATGAATTAATGAATTCCTTTAAAGGTCAGAATATATCATTTATCGACTTAGAACCATACTGGGAAGAATTCGATGAATATCTGGAAATTTTAAAAACAAGTTTCTATAAACAAGAGGGGGAGTTCAAATGAGTGTGCTGCAAGTAAATAACCTAACAAAGAAATTTGGGAAATTCACAGCATTAGATGGAGTGAATATTGAAGTAAATGAAGGGGAAGTTTATGGTTTCATTGGCCCGAATGGTGCTGGTAAATCAACGACCATTCGTGTGTTGCTCGGTATTTTAAAGGCAACAGAAGGGGAAGCAAAGGTTTTTGGCAAGGATGTGTGGGCAAATGCGGTTGAGATACATAAGCATATTGCCTATGTACCAGGTGATGTAAACCTATGGCCCAACTTAACAGGTGGGGAAGTTATTGATCTATTTGTGAAACTGCGTGGTGGGAATAATAAAAATCGACGCGAGGAATTGATTGAGAAATTCAAGTTAGATCCAACCAAAAAATGCAGAACCTATTCCAAAGGGAACCGGCAAAAGGTTGCGTTAATCGCTGCTTTTTCATCAGATGCAGATCTCTATATTTTAGATGAACCGACATCAGGCTTAGATCCATTGATGGAGCAGGTTTTTCAGGATTGTGTCATGGATGCGAAAAGGGCAGGGAAAAGTGTCCTGCTTTCCAGTCATATTTTATCGGAAGTAGAAAAGCTATGTGATCGAGTCGCCATTATTCGAGAGGGTAGCATTATTGAAAGTGGCTCATTAAAAGAGTTACGTCATTTAACGCGTAACAATCTGCTAGTTGAAACAAAACAAGCCATTACTGCTTTAAATGAGTTAAAAGGTGTTCATGCGATTGAAGAACAGGAACAAGGCCTAGCATTTCAAGTAGATACGGAAGAAATGGACGCGGTTATGAAGCATATCAGTCAATTCGGTATTGTGAAATTGGAAAGCGCACCACCGACATTGGAAGATTTATTTATGCGTCATTATGAAGGCGGGGAGCAAAAAGAGACAGGAGCAGGAGGTGCATCCTAATGGCAGATAATATGAAAAAAACCGGTGCACTTTCCCGTTTTATTATAAGACGGGATCGCATTCGTATTCCATTATGGTTAATCGGAATTGTCTTTTTTACATTGATAGTGCCGATTGCTTTTACAGATTTATACCCTTCACAAGAAGACAGAACAGGTATGGCTGAAACAATGGAAAATCCAGCGATGACTGCAATGGTGGGTCCGGGTGATTTAAGTAATTATACCATTGGTGCGATGACGGCACATCAAATGTTGCTTCTTACAGCAGTTGTTGTTGGGATAATGAGTATTCTGCTTGTGACTCGCCATACACGAGCAGATGAAGAAGACGGGCGTATCGAGATGGTTCGTTCCTTACCGGTAGGACGATTATCTAATCTAAATGCAACTTTATTTGTTTTAGGGATAACGAATGTGATTTTAGCACTAATCACTGGTTTTGGATTATATGCATTAGGGATCGAAAGTATGGGCATGGAAGGGTCTCTACTATATGGCGCAGCTTTAGGGGCAACCGGTATCTTTTTTGCTGGGGTAACTGCCCTATTTGCCCAGCTTTCAGAAAACTCCCGTGGTACAACTGGTTTTTCCATAGCAGTACTCATTATCGCCTATCTTGTTCGTGCTGTTGGCGATGTAGGTAACGAAGCATTATCATGGATCTCTCCTTTAGGCTGGGTGACACAGACAGAGGCTTATGCCACGAATAATTGGTGGCCAATTGTATTGATGCTTGGTGTATCTATCATTCTATTTATTCTTGCTAATTATTTGAATGCTGTTCGCGATTTGGAAGCGGGATTTTTCCCAGCAAGGCCAGGCAGAAAATATGCATCCTCATTTTTACAAAGTCCAATAGGGCTAGCGCTAAGACTACAACGGACTGGGATAATCGCTTGGGCTATTGGTATGTTTGTGATGGGGATTTCTTATGGATCCATTATGGGTGATTTGGAATCCTTTTTTGCAGGCAACGAGGTAATGGAACAAATGCTAATGGAAGAGGAAGGGTACACATTAACAGAGCAATTTATTCCGATGTTAATGATTATCATGGCATTACTCGCCACGGTACCTCCCATCATGGCAATGAATAAACTGTATGGGGAAGAGAAAAAGAATCGCATCGAACATCTGCTTGGAAGAGCTGTTTCACGCACCAGGTTGATGGGTAGTTATGTGGTTATCTCCATTGTGAATGGATTTATTATGCTTTCACTTACGGCCATTGGTCTATGGGCTGCGGGAGCCGCTGTTATGGAAGATGGGTTTGCTTTTGGAACGATATATGGAGCAGCCCTGGTATACTACCCGGCAATGCTTGTCATGATTGGTTTAGCTGTATTGCTAATCGGTTTTCTTCCAAGGTTGGCTAGTCTCATTTGGCTCTATGTATTTTACTCTTTCATCGTTCTTTATTTAGGAGGATTATTCCAGTTCCCGGATTGGGTCGGACAGCTCTCACCATATGGACACATTTCGCAACTACCCGTTGAAGAAATGGAATGGGTGCCGGTTGTCATTCTGACGGTAACTGCTGTTGTGCTGTTGGTTGTTGGATTTATTGGGTATAGGAAGCGGGATATGGAAGGGTGATAGGATTACTGAAGCTTAGTTAATAAGAGTTTTATTCATGTATAACTCAAACAGTTATCCATTTATTTTCATTAAAGAGAGTGTCTCATAAGAAGTTAAATCGACTTATGAGACACTTGCTATACTAAGCAGTAAAACTTCTTACTCCTTTTTCAACGTATATCCTATAATTCCGAATAGTAGAGTTACTATACCAACAATTGTAGCTTCTAAGAATACATTTAAATTATCAAAGTTATATGTGATAACCATTGTTGATAATATAGCACCAACTACTGAGAATAGAAGAATAAGTAAGAATTTCATATTATCACCGCAATTTCAAATATTTGTTTATTTCTTACTGTAGGAACAGCTCTGGGCTTTGAGGACTTAAGTAATTAATTCTGATGATTATAGGTACACCAGACGTGTACGTATTAATAACCGCTCCAGCTGCTGCGCCAATTGCGGCTCCGTGAGCAGCATTCATTTCTAGGTAATAGTTGACGGCCTTAAGTTGTTCAATAATTATATCATATTCATTAGGAATCTCTTGAAAATCTACTGTAAGATATTCTTTTTGAACATGTCATTACATTCCTCCCTATGAAAGAAACTATGTCTTGAACAATGTGAAATGCTATTAATAATTTTTTATATACAACCATCCTCATAAAAAAAGAACATTAATACTATCTATTTGCATCAATTATTGTCATCAGAGCAATTATTGAAATAAACAGTATGAGTAGTATCACTCCAAATTTTACCTTCCCTTTTTTCGTGAGCTTATTATTTTCATCTAAATCGTTTTTAAGAAATAAGTATGTTATAAAAACAAAAACCAATAATGCACCGACAAAATATAGACTGCTCATTTACCCACCTCGTTATTTTTAAATTTGTACTCAATTACGTTTTGCGACAATAATAAAAATCGAAAAAATTGTAATCATAGAGAAGCCGGTTAAAAGACTCAACACTTCTGTAGATGTAAGAGTAAATAAATTCGTTTGCAAAACAATTGTCAACACAAGAGTAAAACCGATTATTGCTGTTAGAGAATATTGCATCGCTTTTTGTTTAATATATTTCGTCCGTTCATCCTTCTGGGAAACTTGAGGTTGAAGATAACCAATTGCAAAACACATGTATGTCATGCCACCCCAAGGCAAAGTTTCAACCAAAGAAAGTGTACTAGTCATCAACGAAATAACGAGCATTACAGAAAAAATTAAAAATAAAAGAATACCAAATGAATAAAAAAATCTACCTGACACCATATTCATACACCCCTTCCTTTTATTTATTAAAGAAATCCTTTAATTCTTTTTCATCCAAAGAGAAGATACTCTCCACTGATGTATTAAATGTTTTTGCGATGATTAATGCTAATGGAAGGGAAGGATTATATCTTCCTTTTTCAATGGATAGAATGGTTTGTCTCGAAACGCTAAGTTTTATTGCCAATTCTTCCTGTGAATAACTATGTTTGTTCCTATAAAATTTTAATTTGTTTTCCAATTACTCCTCCCCCCTCATCTGTCTTTCTAATTATAACGTAAAGCAAGCTGTACGTAAAGTTCATTTTACATTGTGAGTCTATCAATTATCTACAGGAAATATCTTATCTTTTAATTGAAGTGCTTGTTTAAATGCAATTGAATTTTTAAAAACAAACGGGGTTACGGAAGAACAAGCGTATATGTTACTTAGCTCTGCTCCTGCAAAAGGACATTTAGCTGGTGTGGTAGATATACCAAATTCCTGTTGTACTGTTGCGCTGCCAAAAGATATATTCGAGAAAGATATCTTACCCAAGTAAATTGGAGAAATAAAGTATGGCAAATCACACGTTTTTTTGTGAAGGATGCGGCGAATTCACATTGTGGTATCAAGGCATTCGCGGAAATAAACAAGAAGCAAATTGCCCTGATTGTAAAACTTTGGCAAAGCGGATGTTCAAACCTCCAATTACATTTCGAATGGATAGTCAGGTAAAAGGCAGGATTGAGCGTGGGATGGAACCCAGAGTAGTGAGGAAAGATGACATGCCGAAAAACAGGAATAAAAAGCAGGGAGTTTCGCGGCCGTGGCAAGCGGGACATTAATTAACTTTTTTGGTGTCTATCAGAGTGACGTAAAATTGGTCGCTCTAGTAGGCACCATTAATTAATTTATTCAGGTTCATCAGAGAGGGATTTACAATGATTAAACTGTTTTTAATTCTTCAATCCATTCGTTTCGCTTCGACCATTCAAGTACCTCTATAGAATAGTTTCGAAACGGTTCGATAAATCCTTCTGTTACAGGTTTATTTATATCATTAGCAAGTACAATGAAGTCTGATTTTTTTCGCATATCCCTTACATCTATCCATGAAAATAATGGATCTCTATAATTTTCCGAACCCGGCGTGTTAATTGCTTTTATTAATTTTTCACTTTTATTTTTTGATCGTGGCAATGCAAAATCGAAATTTTGGGGTTTCCCTGAAGTTCCTGTGAAATTTGAGCCTTCGATAAATGGTACATCATGTTCCTCAAAGAATTCTGCAATTTCCTCAGTGAAAATACTAATTACGGAATTTCTGGATGTGAGTAACATATCGGAGATTCGTAACATGCACTGGATTAACCTGTGTTGTTTTTCGGGATATTCATTCACATTACTAAAAGCAACGAAAAGTTCTCCCGTTTTTTCATTATGGTTCACTCCAAATACATTTAAGGAGGTTTTAAAGAAGTCATTTCTTTTTTGCGAACGCTTTATTTCAATGCCCAGCATGTCTAGTTCATTAAGAATATAACCATCATCCGTTATTCTAAAATGGTTGCTTCCTTCTTTGATAAAATACAATTGGATAAAATCATGGTGCATATCAACAAATGGTGTTGTTATTTCAATAAAATCATTGAAGCTTTCCAAGACTAATCTTTTATTATTCCACTCATCATATACCTTTTTTAAATTATCAATCATTGATCATGCACCTCCCAATTAATTTTTATAGTAATTCAATTTGTTCTTCGTATGTATAGTCATTTATATTTCCGACATTACAGCGCTCTAAAAACTTTGTTAATAAAGTGACCATATCTTCTAATTCTTCCCTTGATAAGTACATCTTAGCATAATTATGTTCTAGCGGATAGGCAATGCTATCACCGTATTCGGGGTGAGCAATATGTATATGAGGGCAAGGAATTGTTTGTCCGGCTAACTCGTATGCACCTGGTGGATTTTGGTGGGGCGGACCTACTAAATCTAGCCTTAATAATACTTGATCTTTATGTTGTTGTTCTCTTAATTGGAGTGTGCATCTTTTTTTTAACCTTCCTTTCCGATTAACATCAATCCAAAAATAAAAAAGACTACTTTTTAGTTCGATTTTTGTAGCGTTACCTAAAGGTGGTATGTTTATTTTGGCGGGTTCATTAATGATCTTTTTTAAAGAAAGGATCATTTCATTTATAGTTTTTAGCTCCATTGTATTCTCCTTATAATAAATTCAACAATACCCAAGAAATTTTACTGAGGATTACTGGTGTGCGGCGAAGCATTTCTTGTATTTAGAAAATTATAACACATATTGAAGGAATTTACGAAATTGAAATTACCAAGACTATTAAACCTCGTTATGATAAGCGCTTCATAGACTTTGTTGTAGACCGAACAGATAGTAAAAACTTTTATATGAAAATGCTGGAAGATCAAGCGCTGATGAACTTCGTGAGGGAACGTATGAAGGAAGATGTTTATCATGGATTGCGTGATCGAGGGTAGGCGAAGTAGCCAGCTGGTACGAGAGGTTTTTCAGGAAACCAGTAGTGACTTGTACCTGAAATCATGTTACACTTACGTTTGCGATGAGCTGATTTGTGTAAGACGAAGGATGAGGCAATTCATGTGGATGTGAACACATGGTCCTTCGCCACAAATTTCGTAAAGGCACCTGTACTTAAATGTATAGGTGTCTTTTTTATTTTTGATGAAACAGTATTTTTTAACTAACACCCTTCCGTAACACATTAGTTTGCCCATATAGCTCACTCTATAGTAAAATACGTATAACAATAAGCTCGTCTGGTTCTATTATGTAGGGAGGAATATTTCATGTCTGAAAGAAAGTCTATGCAGAGTTTAGCTAATTTAGAGAAAGCGCTTGGAAGACTGGAAGAAGCTCTGAATGAAGACGATAACAATAGTTTGTATATCGATGGCACTATCCAACGTTTTGAATTTACATATGAGCTTTTTTGGCAGTTAAGAAAGTCTAAAAACTTCCTTACTGCATAAGTGCAACTAAGGCTTTCGCCATAAAGCTTGGCGATAAGCCAAGTTTTCTAAGAAAACGCTAAAAAGATTACTTGAAGAAGAAGGTGTCGAAGCCAAAACTCCAAGGGAAACATTAAAACAGGCCTATACAATAGATTGGATTCAAAATGAACATACCTGGTTACAAATGCTGCGTGATAGAAATGAAACCTCCCATGTATATGATGAAGAAAAGGCAAGAAGTATTTATGAGAATATCGTTGGTTATTTTCCTGAAATGAAGAGGACTTTTATGCTTTTAAAAGAAAGGTATTTACTGGAGGTCATTGAAATGGATAAATTTATGAAAAGAGCAGTTGAACTTGCTGTAGCAAATGTTCGAGACGGTGGACAGCCGTTTGGTGCAGTACTTGTGAAAGATAATAATGCTATAGCTGAAGGTGTGAACGAACTGCATGAGACATATGATGTCAGTGGACATGCGGAGCTGCTGGCAATTCGACGAGCACAGAAAGAATTGCAAACGAATGATCTATCAGGCTATACCATGTACGCAAGCGGGGAGCCCTGCCCGATGTGTTTAACGGCGATGTACTTTGCTGGGATTGAAAAGGTTCTTTACTGTGCTTCACTTGAAGATGCGGTTGAAGTGGGGTTAGGGAAGGCGAAACTGATATATGAGGACATGCAAAAGCCGAAATCAGAACGAGCACTATCAATGATACAGATGCCATTGAATGAAGGGCAAGAAAATCCAATGAAATTATGGGAAGAGCGAAAGTAGAAGGAGGCTGTGTCCCTAGGTACCTTAATGTACCTAGGGACAGCCTCCTTTTTAGATCAATCCAATAACTTTACATAATTGATACAGCTCATGAACCCCATGAAATTGGCTGCGATTTCGTATATTAATGCCCACCAGCGCATCTTCAGTTACCTTTTTTGCCTGTTGAATGCTTTGGTGTTCAATTGCTTTTACGACAGGCTTTATATTCTCTAGATAATGAATCAAGTTTCGGAGTGCACGAATGACAAGGATTTGCCGCAGATGCACCCGGTTAAATGTCCGATAACCATTTTCTGGATTGCGGGTTGGGGTGATTAATCCTTCTTTTTCCCAGTGCCGAATTGCTGATGGCGGTACGTCAGCTAATTTGGCCACACCCCCAATGGTCATCTCTTTCTTCGTTTGTTTTTCATTAATATCTATTAAATTTGGGTTCTGGAGGAGTGTGAGTGTCTGGTCGGTTAGAACTTTTTCCTGTTGTAGATCCGCCTGTTCTTTATTAACAATCCAAAATGCTTCGTCTACTTCTCCGCGTTGTATGTGCTTCATTATCTTTTTAGTGATCCCCATATCAAATCCCGGATACATCGCTCGAATGCAGCGAAAATAGGCAACGTGTTTTTCTGTATAGAGGCGATAACCATTTAATGCTCTTTCTGGAATAGGTACGATTCCCCAGGCTTCATAATGGCGCAAAGCACTTGTTGTGATATTCAATGATTTGGCAATATCGATTGGTTTGTAGTACATCTATTATTTCACCTCACCGTTTGGTTGAACTATTATAACACCTTCTAAACATTATTAAAAATCCTTAAAGTGCCGTGACGAGTAAGCAGGATAAAAGGTTGCTATTACAATCACATTTTCATACAACACTAGCACTTGCATTAGTGTTGTATGATGGGTTAGTAAGGCTAAGAAGAAAAGCAGGAGGTATTCAAATGACAGATATAATCACAATCAAAGGTGCCAGGGAAAATAATTTGAAAAATATTTCACTGGACATCCCTAAGCATCAACTGGTTGTTCTGACAGGCCCATCAGGCTCTGGGAAATCGACGCTTGCACTGGATATTTTGCAGCGGGAATGTCAACGTCAGTATATGGAATCCAGCGGCATGGCCTCGGATACATGGAGTAAACCAAAAGTAGAATCAATTGTTGGATTATCTCCATCTATTGGTGTCGGGCAGCAAATTACAAATCGAAATCCTCGTTCCACGGTAGGAACCGTTACGGATATGTATACGTATTTGCGTCTTATCTATGAAAAGTTGGGAGAACGTACTTGTCCAAAATGTCAAACGAAGGTCAAACCTCAGCTTGAAAACAAAGAAGTTCACATTTTTGAAGAAGTTCCAGATTATACCGAATACGTTTATTGTTCAGCTTGTAACCATGAAATGGAAAGATTATCAAGATCTCATTTTTCCTTCAATAAGCCAGAGGGAGCTTGTGAGACTTGTGGAGGACTTGGGGAAGTGGCCGAAATTAATACGAAGGCAGTATTTAATGAGGATTTTAGTATAAGTGATGGAGCAGTGCTTGTCTGGTATGATTCCTATATGAAATACCAAGTAAGCATATTAGAAGTAGCAACTAAATACTATGATATTCCATTTGATGCCGATCTTCCATTGAAGGAGCACAGCGTAATTCTAAGAGACCTTTTATATTATGGAGTAGAAAGTGAAATTTTTTCTGCGCATTTTCCAGATATTAAAGCCCCTAAAACAGTTAGTACAGGGAAGTTTGAAGGAGTACTAACCGGAATCTGGCGAAGATACAAAGAAAAAGACGGAGATACAGCCGAGGCTGCACTCTTTTTCAAAGAACCATGCCATAATTGTGATGGTGAACGGTTAAAGGAAGCAAGCAGACTTGTAAAAGTGGCGGGTTCAAGCATTACCGAAATTGCGCAAGCGTCGTTAAAAGAAATGCTTGAATGGCTGACTAGTCTTCAAGGTAAAATCGTGGAAGACGAATCGATCATCGAGACAGTGCTGCATGATTTGATTGTTAAAGTGACAAGGGTAATTGATGTAGGTCTTGGCTATCTTTCCATGGATAGACAGGCTGTATCGCTATCCGGTGGAGAGGCGCAGCGGCTGCGATTAGCTTCCATTCTCGGGTCTGGTCTTACCGGGGTACTCTATATTCTTGATGAACCAACCGCAGGCCTGCACCCGAAGGATACAAAAGGGCTAGTAAAAGTAATGCAGCAGCTTCGTGACTTAGGAAATACCGTCCTTGTTATTGAGCACAGTATTCAAGTGATGCAGGACGCCGATCATATTATTGATATGGGTCCCGGTGCTGGTCAGCTCGGCGGAACAATCGTCGGAGAGGGACGTTTACAGGAATTAGAGGGGCAGGAGGATTCCGTGACCGGGGCGCATTTGCGAGAAAGTAGCTTTATAGGCAAAAGCCGCCGTAAAGGTACAGGTCATCAACTGACCATCCACAACGCTTATAAGCATAATTTGAAAAATATAACCATTTCTCTTCCATTAGGTTGTTTTGTTACTGTTGCTGGCGTATCGGGATCTGGAAAATCAACTTTGCTATATGATCTCCTTGCATCGGGTATGAATGGCAATCATTATAGCGGATGTGAAAAAATTACTGGATTTGATGAAGTTGAAAAGATGATTACAGTTGATCAGTCTCCATTAAGCAGAATGCGCCGTTCCAATGTTGCTACATATACAGATGTGTTTACACTCATACGAAATCTATTTTCCAAATTACCAGAAGCGAAACAAAGTAACTTAACTGCGAAGGATTTTTCCTTTAATACTACTGGTGGAAGATGCAAGAAGTGCGAAGGCCTTGGCGTCGTATCGGTTGATATGCACTTTCTGCCTGACTTAGAAGCTCGTTGTCCTGCCTGCCATGGTAAAAGATTTAAGGATGAAATTTTGACCGTTGCTTATAAAGAACATACCATCTCCGATATTCTTAACATGAGTATTGAGGAGAGTTTACCGTTGTTCAATGATCAAAAGAAAATTTCAAAGATGATCCATTTGTTAAATGAGGTTGGACTTGGCTATTTGCAGTGGGGTCAATCACTTACAACTTTATCTGGAGGTGAAGGCCAGCGGATTAAGCTTGCAAAGGAATTGAGCAAACAGAATAATGGACACACCCTTTATATATTGGATGAACCATCGACGGGGTTGCATCCCAGCGATGTGAAAAAGCTTTTGGTGCTATTAAATAAGCTTGTTGATGCAGGGAACACGATTATTGTTGTGGAACATAACAGTGACATCATTGTTGACTCCGACTGGGTTATTGACATTGGACCAGAAGGAGGAGAAGCAGGAGGAGAAGCAGGAGGAGAAATTGTTGCAGAAGGGACACCCGAGGAAGTCGCTACTGTAAAAGCTTCTCATACTGGCGCTTTCTTAGGGGCCTTTTTCTAGGGATCTGTCCCCCAAACAAAAAACGTTAAATTACACTTGAACCTTACGTAAGGTCATGTATTATAGTGGACTTAACAATCTTGAAAGTAAGGGAAAGGAAGACAGTAAATTGGAAAATAAAATTGTTAAGACACTGATATATGATAAACAAGTTCGTTTATATTTTGTTGACAACACGAAATTAATTAATGAAATTTTGAGTCAGAGCAAGGTAACAAACAGACTACTTAAACTCATATTGGGAAAATCCGTATCTGTTGTGAGTTTAATTTCAGGAACCTTAAAAGGAGATCAAAGAATAAGTCTTCAAATGACGATGAGTGACCCCAAGTATAAAGTCTTTGCTGATGTTGATGCGAAAGGAAATGTACGTGGTTACCTCAATGAAGAATTACTGAAAACTTCTTTTGATGATATTAATAATGTATCGCTAGAATATTTTATTGGTCATAAAGGAACTATTCGTGTGATAAAGGGATCAGAAATGAATCAATTTACTGGCATTACTGATATGCCTTACGGAAACATTGTTGATGACATTTCACACTATTTCAAACAGAGCGAGCAGACTCAAACATATATAGGAGCCAATATTGAATTAGGAAATGATAATAGTCTTCTATTCAGTAAAGCTATATACGCCCAATTGCTTCCCGGTGCTCCCATCCATCTTCTTGATGAAGTAAAACACACCATTAATACGAATCAAGAATTCTTTAACCGCTTCGTAAATTTCAGGGCTAACAATAGTGAAAAAAAGTTGAGGAAACTATTTAAGGATGTAAAAGTGATTGGATATAGTCCAGTTCAATTTTTCTGCGGATGCTCAAAAGAAATGTTTTATGGGATGCTTCATTCATTAAGTAGAGACGATTTAAAGCAAGCGATTAATAAAAAAGAGCCTATTGATACGGTCTGTCAAATCTGTGGAAGGACATATAGCTTTGGCCAAAGCGAAATTCAAGAACTTCTTTAATTTATTACACTAAGTAAACGTCTAAAACTACATTTTTATAAGGAAGTGATGCGCATGAAAGAATACTGGAAAGTGGGAGAACTTGCAACACTAACGGGTTTAACGATAAGAACCCTTAGATATTATGATCAAATACAATTATTTTCTCCATCTCAATATACAGAATCCGGGCATCGTCTTTATACAAAACCAGATTTGACCAATCTACAACAGATTTTATCTTTAAAACAAATTGGTTTGTCTTTAGATGATATACAGGCTGTAATTATGAACAAAGAAAAAAATGCTGCTACGGACATCATAGAAACTCAAATAGATCGAATAAAAGGAGATATACAAGTTCAACAGAAATTACTATATGAATTAGAAAGTGCCCTTAAAACGGTACGTAGTAAAAGAGTGATGTCCGTAGAAGAATTAACAAAATTGCTAGGGGCAATGAAAATGAATCAAGAAAAATATTTTACAAAACAGCAATTAGACATTATGAAAAGCTATTATGTTCAAGCTGATGAAGATACTATAAAAGAGGTAGAGCAAGAATTTAAAGTGATTTTAAAAGAGATTCGTTTGGAAAAAGAAAAAGGCACATCTCCTAAGAATAGTAAGGTGCAAGAATTAGCAAAAAAATGGAGTAACATTGTCTACTCATTCACAGGAAGTGACCCAGATATACAGAAGCAAGCTGAAAAATTTCATGCTGAAAACCCTGGAAATGAATTACAGCACGGAGTAGACCATCAAATATATCGTTATATTGAAGCGGCTTTACAGGATAATTAATTACTAAGTCCGGGTGAAAAATTTTCCCGCTTTTTTCTAAATACCCTTAAATGATAGGAGTTATATTATGAAAGAGAAACAAAGTGATAAAGGCCTTAAAGCCTTTATTTCCCTTTTATTATCAACGAATATACCGAAAATGGCCCTGACATTAGGCTTAATCGGAAGTGTGATCACAACACTTGTAGGACTCACCATCCCCTTACTGACAAGGGAAATAGTAGATGGCTTCTCCATGGAATCTATAAGCACTACGATCATCATTGCCATTGGAGCGGCTTTTATCTTACAAGCAATTATTGATGGTTTTTCTACTTATCTACTAGCTTCAGTTGGGCAGCAAATCGTTGCACGACTAAGGGAGTCTATGTGGCTAAAGCTTATTCGGATGCCAGTGAGTTATTTTGACAAAAATGCAAGCGGTGAATCCGTGAGTCGTGTTGTAAATGATACGGGGATTGTGAAAGATCTGATTTCACAGCACTTCCCGCAATTTATAACAGGGATTATTTCCATTATAGGGGCAGTGACGATCCTACTCATTATGGATTGGAAAATGACATTAATTATGCTGATTGCTGTGCCGTTTACGGTTGCTCTGATGATCCCGCTTGGTAGTAAGATGGCAAAAATTTCACGTGGATTGCAGGATGAAACAGCAACTTTTACAGGGAACATTCAGCAAACCCTTGCTGAGATCCGTCTCATGAAGTCTTCAACTGCTGAACCTGTTGAAGAGAAAAAAGGAATAGCAGACATTGGAAAATTACTCACGTTTGGATTAAAGGAAGCACGGATCTTTGCCCTGATCGGCCCGCTTATGTATCTAATTATCATGATCGTTGTCGTGGTGATCATTGGATATGGCGGTATACGAGTTGCTGAGGGATCGATGTCGACAGGTTCGCTTGTGGCATTTTTACTTTATCTTTTCCAAATCATTATGCCAATTACAACATTTGCGATGTTCTTCACCCAGTTACAAAAGGCGAAAGGGGCAACAGAGCGGATTATTGGTATTCTGGAATTGCCTCAGGAAGCTGGACAGGGTGGTATGGAGAAGGATATATCAAGTGAAACTGTTCATGTGTCTAATGTATCTTTTGCCTATAATGACAAGGAGCCTGTACTTGAACAGGTGTCCTTTGAAGCCCGTCCTGGTGAAAAGATTGCTTTTGCCGGGCCAAGTGGTGGCGGTAAAACTACATTATTCGGTCTGATTGAGCGGTTTTATGAACCAACTGCAGGAGACATACGGATCGGTGACACATCGATAACGGACCTATCGATGAAATCATGGCGCGATCAAATTGGATATGTTTCTCAGGAAAGTGCGATGATGGCAGGAACCATTCGCGAAAATTTAACCTATGGATTAAGTGAATCAGAAAGTATACCAGATGATCGATTATGGGAAGTAGCTGAAATGGCTTATGCCGACCAATTTATTAAGGCATTTTCAGAAGGATTGGACACGAAAGTCGGGGAGCGTGGTGTGAAACTGTCAGGCGGGCAAAGGCAGCGGATTAACATTGCACGTGCCTTTCTAAGGGATCCTGAAATTCTTATGATGGATGAAGCTACAGCTAGCTTGGATAGTCAATCGGAAAAGATTGTCCAGCAGGCGCTAACTCGGTTGATGGAGGGGCGTACAACCTTTGTTATTGCACATCGATTATCGACCATTACAGATGCCGATAAGATCATTTTTATAGAAAAAGGAAAGATAACAGGAAGTGGGACGCATCAGGGATTGATCAATACCCACGAGTTGTACCGTGAGTTTGCGGAACAACAGTTATCATGACTTGAAGGGGTCTGTCTGGACAGACCCCTGAATTATTTTTATAATTTCACAAGCGTCCGTCCACGAACTTTCCCTTCCAGAATTTCTTCTAATACGCCTGGTACTTCCTCCAATGGTACTTCACTGACAATGTCTTCATTAAGAAATGTAGGTTTTAAATCATCTGCTAACCGGTTCCAGATTTTCTTGCGTATTTCCATCGAGCATTGAACCGAATCAATCCCAAGCCAGTTGATTCCTCTAGAGATAAACGGGAGGACTGTAGTCGATACTGCTACACCGCCTGCTAAACCAGATGTGGCGACAGAACCATCGTATTTTAACGTACTTAAAATATATTGTAGGGTTTGGCCGCCAACTGGATCCACAGCTGCTGCCCACTTTTTCTTCCTGGTTGGCGTTCCATCTGTATCGGTAATTTCTTCCCGATCTATAATTTCCTTTGCACCTAATTTTTTTAGGTATTCGGCTTCACTGGCTTTTCCAGTGCTTGCTGCAACGTTGTAACCTTTTTTAGCTAGCATGTCTACAGAAAGACTGCCGACACCACCTGTAGCACCTGCAACGAGTACGGATCCTTTGCTTGAGTTTAGGCCATTGTCCTCGAGCCTCTGGATCGATAAACCAGCTGTTAGTCCAGCTGTGCCAAGGATCATTGCCTCTTTGAGTGATAAACCTTTTGGTAGCGAAACAACCCAATCTTTCGGAACTCTCGCAACCTGGCTAAACCCACCGAAATGCCCTGTTCCTAAAGTATAGCTTGTAACAATAACTTCATCACCTTTTTTAAAACTTCCATCAGCGGAATCGATTACGGTCCCTGCTAAATCAATGCCTGGAACGTGAGGATAAGATCCAACCATTTGATTTTTTATACCGACCATCCCATCTTTATAATTAATGCTAGAGTAAGCAACCTGTATGGTTACATCTCCTTCAGGTAAATCATCCAACGTTAAATTTTTCACTTCTAAATTGGTTTGTTCATTTTCTTTATCTAACACAAGCGCTTGAAAAGTGTCCATTTTAATGATCCCATCCTTTTCTATTAGAATAGCTATACCATATCATATTTCCTTTTTATACCGGAGCAAAACACATTCGCATTCATTTGTAATATATGCCACAATATGTAGCAGATATTCCTGTCTAAAAAGAAGGAGCTGAATTATCATGACTGTGGGAGAAGTCATTCATCTTGTAAGTAAGGAACTCGAAACAATACCGGGAATTGTCGGAGTAGTATTAGGTGGTTCGAGAGCAAGGGACACGCATCGACCTGATTCTGATATTGATATTGGGATTTATTATGACGAAGTAGCTGGATTTGATACTAATGCAGTTGGGAAAGCTGCTACAAAACTGGATGACGAGAATCGGAAAAATCTAGTAACATCTTTAGGTGAGTGGGGATCCTGGATCAATGGTGGTGGCTGGATTGTTGTCGAAGGCTATCATGTGGATCTTATTTTTCGTGATGTGAATAGAGTGGAGACTGTGATAGAGGATTGTCTATCAGGATCCATTTCTTCCCACTATCACACGGGTCATCCTCATGCCTACTTAAATGTGATGTATATGGGTGAAATTTCGATTTGCAGCATCGTAGCTGATCCGACAAATCAACTTGCGGCATTACAGGCGAAGACAATACCTTATCCTGAATCCTTGAAAGATGCGATTATCGGCTATTTTATGTTCGAAGCATCTTTTTCCTTCATGTTTGCAGATGATAACGTGGATAAAGATGATATTTCCTATGTCGCCGGGCATTGCTTCAGGGTGGTTTCCTGTTTGAATCAAGTTCTATTTGCTGCGAATGAAACATACTGCATTAATGAGAAAAAAGCTGTAGCGATGGTTGAGCATTTTTCAATAAAACCGAAAAACTACAAGGAGAGAATAGACAACGCTATTCGTTTACTATCTTCGGATAAAAATAATACTAGAAAAGGCGTGAATCTACTGGGGCAGCTTGTGACAGAAACAGAACAGTTACTTGATAAAAATTAAAGTGATGTTCATAGATGCGCTTATCACACTCCTTACGTAAAAGCAAAAATGAATCTTTTTCCATAGAATAACGTGTACTTTATTGTGGAAAAAAAGAGGATGGTTCGAGTGACAGAATATGAAGTGAAGGTTTATGAGGATATAAAACTGTGGCGGAAAAAAGTTCTGAAGCGGTCTAGTCTTTTCAACCAGGTATCGAAGAAAGCACAAACAAAAGTGAACGGAATGATTCCCGAGAAAGCCCATAACATTATCACTGAGAGTATAAAAAATATGGTAAAGGCGACCTTGGTCGGATCGAATATTACCAAGGCAAAACCGCAACCAGCTGGAGTAAGTTTGTATGACAGAGATGAGCTCATGAAGGAAAAGCTGACATCTTACCGGAAAACAGCGGTTATCGAAGGAGCGGGAACTGGTGCAGGAGGTATTTTCCTAGGGTTTGCTGATTTTCCGTTGCTTTTATCGATAAAGATGAAATTTTTATTTGAAGCGGCTTCTGTGTATGGCTATGATCCAAATGAATATGAGGAGCGTTTGTTTATACTGCATGTGTTCCAGCTTGCCTTTTCAAGTGATGAGAAACGGAGGGAAACCTTTCGTATTATATCTAATTGGGAATCAGAAAAGGGAAAGCTCATGGATATGGATTGGCGGGTGTTTCAACAGGAGTACCGAGATTATATTGACCTGATTAAAATGCTGCAATTGATTCCAGGGTTTGGCGCAATTGTAGGAGCATATGCGAATCATAACCTACTTGATACACTGGGAGAAACAGCGATGAATGCGTATCGATTGCGGTTTTTGCAATGAAGGGTGCGATTTTCGGACGTTTTATCATAAAAGACAACCTGAGCCTCAGAATTGCCGAAGTTTAGGTGATCCACATGTGTTGGGTTAGCACGTAAAATTTTTGATAGAAAGTTATTATATATGCTTTTAATCTATCTGCAAACGGAGAATTAGTGTTATAATTGAGTTAATATAGATGACGGTGAGGACAATAAATGATGGATAAAAAACGACATTTTGATAGTTCAAAGGAAATCATAGAAGCAATGTACTATCTTGATAATTATTGTATCTTAAAAAATATACATGCTGAGATAGTGTTGATGGGTGGCTCTGCTATTATGATAACACTTGGAATATTAAATGGTATGAATTTTCGTTCAACAAATGATATTGATGTAGAAACTATATCCACTACCGATATGGATTTACTGCAGGAAAGTTTGGATTTATCAAATATTCATTTAGTGGGTGGGATCATGGAGGTTCCTCCATTAGAAGATCTTAAAGAAAAAGATAATTTGTACGAAATACACCAGGATTTTAGTGATATTAACCTGTTTGTACCAAACATTGAAATATTAGCCTGTTGTAAAATATTCTCAAAAAGGCAAAAGGATCTTGATGATTTGGAAAACACGCCACTTCTAGACGCTTGTGATAAAGGGAAGTTGCTCGAGATGGTTAATGAATATAAAGTTGAGCTTTTAAATCCGAATGATCCAGATCTAAATGTTCATCAATTGGATAACATTTTCCGTCAAAGAAGTATATAATATAAAATTAGAGGTATTAATAAACAAAAAGGGAGGTACCATCATGACGTATCGTTATAAAGATTTTTATCAAAGAATAAATAAACAATCTCAAGAATTACTTCATGGTGGGACCGATTATCGTAAAACTACTGTAAGTTTATCCTTATTAGTTGCTGATCAGCTTAAAACTGTAACTCCCTTTTTAGATTTATTGAATACAAAAAGGGTTGTTGAGGAACACCTTCCGGATGAGAATAAAGAAAGAGTAAATGATGTAGCAAAAATGCTTTATGTTAACGCTAGAGCTTTAGAAGTTTCTTCTAAACGAACTGCTGCTACGAAAGCGTATGTGGCTGAAAAAACGCAAAATCAGCAACCAATTAAATTAGTTAAGGCAAAAAAATAAGAAGGTCTCTCATTCTACTAGCACATAAATAAAGCGCATCACTTATTCATACAAGTGATGCGCTTTAAATGTTTTAAAATTCCTCATAAATAGCAGGGTCTTGATCTTTATTTCTACCATCAGGACGAGTCAATGTTGCGAGTGTACTCATTTCTGTATCATCAAGCGAAAAATCAAAAATAGATATATTTTGTAATTGCCGTTCAGGGGATGCAGATTTAGGTATTGAAATTGCCCCGAGTTGATAATGCCAGCGTAAAATAATTTGTGAAATCGTCTTGTTATGATGATCGGCAATCTTTTGAATCGTTTCGTGTTGTAAGACTGCATTTGCTCGGGCTAATGGGCTCCAGGATTGTGTCTGGACGTTATTCTGTTCGTGCCATTTTCTTTGCTGTTCCTGGTTGAAAAATGGATGTAATTCTATTTGATTGATGCTTGGCTTAACACCTGTTTCCTTATCTAAACGCTCGATATGTTCAGGTAAGAAATTACATACACCAATGGAACGAATCAATCCCCATTTTTTTGCGTCAATTAACGCTTGCCAAGCTTCCACATAAGTATCTTGTTTCGGGTTTGGCCAATGAATAAGATATAAATCATAATAATCCAGATTTGCGCGGTATAAAGATTCCTGAATGGTAGTAACTGCCTTATCGTATGTTTGATAACGACCTGGTAATTTGGATGTGATTCTTAACTCGCTTCTTGGAATAGAACTGCGCCTAAGGGCTTCACCTACAGTACCTTCGTTTTCATAATTATAAGCAGTATCAATTAGTCGGTATCCTATTTCCATGGCATTGTTTATAGCATTAGCACCTTCATTTCCATTGAGGTTATATGTACCAAAACCTACAGCTGGCAACGTCATGCCATCATTAAGTGTGATCTCTGGAATTGGGTTACTCATAGCCAATCACTCCTTTTTTAGTAATATATAAAGATTACCACTAATTTGAGAAAAGGTTCAACTATATGAACCGAGTGAAAAGAAAAGAGGACTGTCCGGGGACAGCCCTTTTCTAATGAAAAAGCTACTCACGCTTACGACGTTTAAATAGGATTGTTGCAATAACAAATGAGACGATAAGCAATCCACCGAACCAAGCGATTGTTAACCAGGCATTGTTACCAATCGGTGTGCCAAGAAGCAGTCCACGCAATGTTTCAATCAGTGGAGTCATTGGCTGATTTTCAGCGAATGCGTGCAACCATGAGGGCATGGTCTCGGTTGGGACAAAGGCACTACTAATATAAGGTAGGAACAACATAGGAAACGTAGCTGCATTAGCCGTTTCCACGCTTTTTGTGATTAAACCAATAGTAACAAAAAGCCAATTAAGCGAAAACATGAAAAGAGACAAGACCCCTATTACACCTAGCCATTCCAATAAACCTGCATTTGGCTGAAATCCAATGAGTATCGCAACGAGGAAAATTACTGTCGTTGCAATCGCATTGCGGACGAACCCGCCGATTACATGACCTACCATTAATGAAGAGGGGAGGAGTGGCATACTGCGGAGGCGTTCAAATAAACCTCCAGTCATGTCCTGTGTAACACTTATCGCTATCAATGAACTTCCAAAACCTACACATGTAATAATCACACCTGGAACAACATAATTGACATAGTCCGTCCCTGTCTGAATAGCCCCTCCAAAGACATAGACGAACATGACCATAATGGCTATTGGCAGTCCAATAGCCATTAACAGAGACTCTGGTTCACGAAAAATATGCTTTAAGCTCCGCCGTGACATTGTCCAGCCATCTGATACGTTCCAGTATAATTTTGAATTACGCATTTGCAGAGAGCTCCTTTCTTTTACGGTTTGTTATGTCCATGAAAACATCATCTAATGTCGGCTTGCGGAAATTAATAGATTCAGTCTCGATGCCGTGTTCATGCAATGTGTTCAATATCTGGCGTAAATTTTCCGTAGAACCTGCCGTAACTGAAATGACCCGATCCGTCTCATTTACTTGTCCTTTCAACAGACTTTGAGCCTTTTGATAGGTATCCAGTTCGTTGAAAGTTAATTCCAGTTTTTCTTCGCCGATAATTCGTTTCAGTTCTTCGGCCGTTCCTTCCTCCACAATTTTCCCATCGTCTATAATAGCAATTTGATCCGCAAGCTGATCCGCCTCTTCCAAGTATTGTGTAGTTAAAAAAATGGTTACCCCATTGTCTGAAAGACGCTCTATCAAGCTCCACATATTTCTGCGACTCCGCGGATCCAGTCCAGTTGTTGGCTCATCCAGGAAAATAACCTCAGGAGAAGCAAGCAGGCTGATGGCAATATCCAATCGGCGGCGCATCCCGCCGGAATAAGTTTTTGCTGGTTTTTTCGCAGCATTTGTTAAATCAAATTGTTCAAGCAATTCAGTTGTGCGTTCTTTAACAGCTTTCCGATTCAGATGATTTAAACGCCCCATCATCATTAGGTTTTCTTCTCCTGTCAGAAGTTCATCCACCGCAGCATACTGTCCTGTTAAACTAATCATCTTTTTAACAGACTCAGCTTCACGGCTTGTATCATAACCTGCAATTGTTGCAGATCCACTATCTGCTTGAATTAATGTGGATAAAATGCGAACCGTCGTTGTTTTACCGGCTCCATTTTCTCCGAGCAATGCAAAAATGGATCCTCGTTTCACTTCGAAATGAAGGCCATCTAAAACAGTTTGTTTTCCATAGGTTTTCTGGATATCTTTAACGGAAATAACGGTATCGTTCATAATAAAATTCTCCCTTTGTAAATAATTGACTAATTCAATCAAAAATTAAGTGCATTAAATGTTAGAACAGTTTAAAAATAACTATAATAATTGATTGATTAAATCAGTCAATCTTAGAATACAGAGTTTATCTTTATCTGTCAATCCTTTTTTCAGGTTGTTGAAAGTGGGGGGAGGGGAGATGAAAAGTATTAACGTGCAGTAATCATTCGCAAAAGAATATCTACTTTTTGGTCCATATTTTCCCTCCACCATGTCGGATCATCTGCCATAATACCTGATATAACGGTTAAATAAATTTCTAATAATTCTTCTGTGTCCCCTTGAATAATTTCTCCGGATTTCTGCCCTTCAGCAAACAAAGGGAATAATGATTCTATGTAAAATTGTCCTGATTTCTTCACGAGATCGTATATATTATCAGGCATGTCATTCTCATTGGATTTTGCTAAATGTTGGACCACCCGAAAGATATCACTGCTCACTTCGAGTTCTCCCTGTGTAAATCCGAATATTGTAAATTGCTTTATTTTCTCTAGTGGGCTTAACTGGCTTTCATTCAGTTCATGAAAGACTTGATCTACCCTGTTTCTTTCCATTGCCCATTCAAGGCTTTCATATAAAACTTCATCCTTGGATGTAAAGTAATGATAGACCAAGCCGTGGCTGACTCCAGCTTCTTTCGCAATCATACTTATTTTTGTAAGTTTTACACCATTGTCTGCAAATACCTTGAGAGCAGCTTTCATAATTTGTGCTTTTCGTTCCATTCGCTTTTGTTCTAATTGGTTTTCATTTAAAGGTGCCATCGGAATCAGTTCTCCTCTGTAATTGTTATTATGATTCTATTATACCATCATCGCTACAAATGATAAAAAACACCTCATTTTTAAAAATGAGGTGCCTGCTTAAAGCTTACATTTTAATAGGTACGTCTCTCGTAAGAAAACGAATAAACCATAGTATCATACCTATCAAAACGAGCGTACCTAATATAGATACAACAAGTGGTATATTCAAATCAAAAGCCAGCCAGTATGACAATGGTTCGGCTAATTCATTTCCCCAAAGCAGGTCGAGAAGAGTTGACATGATAATTGCAAGTGCAATAAATCCAAATCCGATGATCCAGCCAAATCGGTAGTAGCCAACACCAATCAACCAACCGATTAAATAAGCGATGAATATAGTCATACTATAAACAATCAGTGATACGAGCCAGTTACTACTATCTATGAAGGAGGAACCACTAACCATCATTCCTGTTAAATCAATCGAAATACTCTGATCGTCATTTTGTATATGACTATTTTCCATTGAACGCTCTAGTACATGCTCGATATTAATTAGCCTTAAGATAACATATTCTATTACATTTAATACGGCTGCAATGATCGCCAGTGAAATAGAGATCGCTAAAGCTGAAATTGCTGTACCTTTAAAATAATCTTTCCTTGTTATTCCATGGTTTACATAAAAAGTTAGAAAAGCATAGGCTGATAAAATACCAATGACCAGCATATAAACTTTTGAAGAACCATAAGAAAACGCCAAGAAGTCTCCAAATGTGCCTGTCAAGTTAACAGAAATTATTATTATTGTGATATGGACGAATAACAAAATACTGATATACCAAATGGACCATTTCATTTGTGCGGTATACAGATCAAAGCTAACTTTAGATAATATGGGGTTTTGTTTCATGTTACGCCTCCTCTCTTGTTAAATAGATGAATAAATCCTGAAGAGAAATTGGTCCAACTTCTAGTCCGCTCTGTATTGCCTCTTGTCTACGTGCTTCATCCAAATATTCATAGATCATCACGGATTTTGTATTGCCTAACCGCTGTTCACTTAAACGCGTTTTGCCGATGACAAATTCATCAACCACTTCTGACGATCCAGTAATGGACGCGCCTTTGGATACTAGGGCCTCGTATTCTTCATGCAGAACGAACTTTCCTTTATCAATGATGACTACCTCATCGAATAAATAATCCATTTCTGAGACGAGGTGTGTCGATAGGATAAATGTCCGTGGATGCTTTGCTTGATCCTCTAGTAATTCTTGATAAAAAATTTCCCTTGTCGGTGCATCCATTCCGAGGTAAACTTCATCAAATATAGTTAGAGGTGCTCGGCTGGCAAGCCCCATCGTTACACCAAGTGCAGATTGCATCCCTTTAGAGAGATCCTTTACATACTTATCTGTTGGAAGTTTAAATCGTTTAACGAGATAATCTGCATATTCTGCATCGAAATTAGGTCGGTATCTTCCAACAATCTCGAGCATGGCATTAACATATTCATATTCATAGGATAGATCTGACTCATATAAGAAAGCCACATGCTGCATAATGCCAGCATTTTCAAAGGAGGGTTCACCACCAATTTCGATTTCTCCTTGTGTTTGCTTATGGAGAGCGGCTAACAGGGAGAGGAGGGTGGTTTTCCCAGCGCCATTTCTACCAAGGAGGCCATAAATTTTACCACCATCAAGTTTTAAGGAGACATTATCCAGTGCCTTGAAATCTTTATACTGTAACGAGACATTTTTTAATTCAACATCAAACGTCATCGTTTATCACGTCCTTTCACCTTTTTTATTAAATCAAATACTTCGTTTTCCGTTATTGCTAATTTGTCTGCTTCTTGTACTAATTGCACAACATAATCATCAACGAAGGCTTCCTTCCGTTTTTGTATGAGCTTATCCTTCGCTCCCATTGCAACAAACATCCCAACACCTCTTTTTTTGTAAATAATTCCATCTTCAACTAATTGATTAACCCCTTTTGAAACGGTAGCATGATTTATTTTATAAAAATGGACCAGTTGATTTGTGGAAGGCGCTTGGTCTCCTTCTTTCAGTTGGTCATTTACAATCTGGTCCTCAATTCGTTCCCTTACCTGCATGAATATGGGTTTATTCGTATCGAATACGTTGCTCAATGTAGAGTCACCACCTTTTTTAGTATGATGCTTATATGGTTATATAGTTATGTGTATAACTATAATGCATGAACTGTATTTTGTCAAAAATAAACTGTAACTTAATGAATCTTTTTTACATAGTATTAAATACGCAAAAAGTTTCCCTGGGGAAAAATAGTTACTTATTAAAAAAATACTTGACAAGTGCAAAAACAAAAATTAAACTTGTGAGTAGATAAAAAACTTTACCTAGGGCAAAAAATGGAGGATGCAAGAAATGAGATTTCTCATAAAAAGAATAGGAAGTATCTTAATACTTAGCTTAATCATCTTTCTAGCTGCTTGTAATTCGGAGGAAGCAAGCCAATCGGATGATGGAAAAATTAATGTTGTAACAACCATTTCACAACTTGGAGACTCCATATCTGTTATTGGTGGTGATCGTGTAGAGGTCGAAAGTTTAATGGGGCCGTCGATTGATCCCCATTTGTACAATGCAACGCAAAGCGATATTGCGACAATTGAGGAAGCGGATGTCATTTTCTATAATGGCCTGGAACTGGAAGCGAATATGATTCGAATATTTGAAGAAATAGGTCAGTCAAAACCAGTGCTTGCTGTAGGGGAAACGATTCCTGAAGATTCTATATTAGAAGACGAGGAAGAAGCTGGGGCAGACGACCCGCACATCTGGTTTGATATTGATTTATGGAAACAGGGATTGGATGCTGCGGTGGAAGAACTCAAACAGTATTCTCCTGAAGATGCGGATTACTTTGAAGCTAATAAGCAGGAATATTTTACGGAATTGGATCAATTAAATGAGGAATCGGAGGAAAAACTCGCAGCTATTCCTGAGGAACAAAGAGTGCTTGTAACTGCTCATGATGCCTTCGGATACTTCGGGAAGAAATATGATATAGAAGTAATAGGGCTACAAGGTTTAAGTACGGAAGATGAAGTTGGTATTTCTAATATTACAGAAACAATTGAGATCATTAAAGAACGTGAAGTACCTGCTATTTTTATCGAGAGTAGTATAAGCGAAGATACGATTCAGGCAGTAATAGAAGGCGCGGAAAGTGATGGAGTCAATGTATCTTTAGGTGGGGAACTCTTTTCTGATGCGATGGGTGAGCCTGGTACGGATGAGGGTACTTATATAGGGATGTATCGTCACAATGTGGACACCATCTATGAAGCGCTAAGTGAAGGAGCTGAGTAAGGTTGACGGAGGTCGTACTTAAAGTAGAGGATTTGGCTGCATCGTACCGGAAAAACACAGCACTTTATGATGTAAATCTTGAGGTGGAAGCTGGATCTCTAACCGGGATTGTCGGGCCGAATGGTGCGGGAAAATCGACACTTCTGAAAACAGTTCTAAATCTTCACCCTGCTTTGACTGGAAAGGTGGAATACTTCGGAAAGTCGTTTAAAAAAGCGAAGAAAAGAATTGGTTATGTACCACAAAGAGGTTCGGTTGACTGGGATTTTCCTACAGACGCGCTGGATGTCGTGACAATGGGATTATATGGACAAATTGGATGGTTAAAACGGCCGTCCAAATCGCACCGGGAAAAGGCAGCTGAAGCGTTGGAGAAAATGGGAATGACAGCATATGCCAAGCGCCAGATAAGCGAACTCTCTGGTGGTCAGCAGCAGCGTGTTTTCTTGGCTCGCGCATTAGTCCAAGATGCTGATTTGTATTTTATGGATGAGCCACTGGCAGGGGTAGATGCGGCAACGGAGCGGGCTATTATGAATATATTAAAGGAGTTAAAATCCTCTGGTAAGACGGTTATGGTCGTACATCATGATCTACAAACGGTGGAAGATTATTTTGACCATGTTCTTTTATTGGATCGTAAGGTTATAAGCCATGGTCTAACAGAAGAAGTGTTTACGAAACAAAATATAGGAAAAACGTATGGGGGAAATATGCGCTGGATGGGGGATGAAAGCTAATATGTGGTCGATTCTCATGAATAGCAATACGCAATGGGTATTGATTAGTACGATGATTCTTGGCATAGCCGCTGGTATGGTAGGGTGTCTGGCATATTGGAAAAAGCAGAGCCTTATGAGTGACGCGCTCGCCCATGCAGCACTTCCCGGCGTTGTTATCACCTTTCTATTAATAGGAGAAAAGAATTTGTTTATGCTAGTCATTGGTGCTGCAATCAGCGCTTTAATTGGAGCTTTCTTTATCCAGTGGATACAATCGTCTACCAGAATATCCGAAGATACCTCAATGGGGATGGTTCTCTCTGTGTTTTATGGTCTTGGTATTATGTTGCTTACGATTGTTAATCAATCAGCAGGAGGAAATCAGGCCGGATTGGACAGTTTTATCTATGGCCAGGCTGCAGCTATGGTTCAATCTGATGTATATACCATGATTGGTTTGGCCTTGCTGGTGATTATTATTATATTTACTGGGTTTAAGGAATGGAAAATTTATCTTTTTGATCCGTCATTTGCTAAGGGGCAGGGGCTACCGCTTAAAGGAATGAATATACTTTATACTGCTGTTCTTGTAACGACAATCGTTATCGGTATTCAGGCTGTTGGTGTGATTTTAATTGCCGCACTCTTGATAATTCCTTCTGTTAGTGCTCGGTACTGGACACACTCCTTTAAAATGATGCTGCTTGTATCTGGGGTATTTGGAGGATCAGCAGGTATTGCTGGAACCATGATCAGCACGATGGGAAGCGGATGGCCAACAGGACCATTCATTGTTGTTGTAGCATCCGGAATGTTTGCTGTATCACTTGTTTTTGGGAAAGAAAGAGGTATTCTCATAAAATACCTGCAGTTTAAAGCTCGCCAAAGACAGGTTGGCGCTCAGCAGGCCGCTACCAATCTTCAACAAAGAGGATTAGAGGAGGTTGGCAAATGACCTATACGGCATGGATTATAGTGACAGCTTCTTTAGTAGGGTTGACCTGTGGCTTAATCGGTGTGTTTCTGATACTCAGAAAGATGGCGATGATGTCTGATGCTATTAGTCACACGGTTTTGTTAGGTATCGTTCTTGCGTATATGGTTACAAATGAAGTGAGCGGACCGCATATGCTTATCGGTGGAATACTGGCAGGATTGCTCACGGCATTTCTTGTACAATGGCTTCATTCACTAGATATTGAACATCATGCATCTATGGGAATTGTATTTACGACATTGTTTGCGCTTGGTGTCATTTTAATTGCCACTTCAGTAGGAAATGCCCACTTGGACGTAAAGCATGCGTTGATGGGTGAAATAACATTCATACCGTTTCATACGATGTCTATTCCTTTTATCGGAAATGTACCTGTAGCAACAGCGATGTTGGCAGTTGCTTTCGTGATTGTTCTGTTTTTCATCATAGCTTTTTATAAAGAGTGGAAGATTACGACGTTTGATTCTGCGCTGGCGGCAAGTTTAGGGATTCCTGTGGTATTGTTACATTATGTCTTTATGAGTCTTGTATCTGTAACCACTGTTGCTTCCTTTGATGCTGTCGGAGCAATCATGGTAGTTGCTATGTTGATTACGCCTGCTGCTTCCGCTTATCTTTGGACGGATAAACTCTCTGTTATGCTTGTGCTGAGCGGCTCATTCGGTGTGGTATCTGCTGTGGTTGGTTATTATATTGCAGCATGGATAGATACCTCGATTTCAGGTTCCATGGCATTCGCAACAGGGCTCGTTTTTCTAGTTAGTTTTATTTCTTCTCCGAAACATGGACTTATTTCAAAATATGTACGACCAGCTAAAACAGTAGAAGCAGAATGAAGTGCCGATTTTTTTGAGGCCCTCATTCTGCTTTTACTTTAAAGCTCTTTTCATAAATAATGTTGTTGCTCTTGGCCCAATAACGGAAGTTCAGCGACCGGTTACAGTAGAGAACTTTATTCCAAAGTAAACAACTATGATGTTTCAATAAAGTTGCAAAGTAGTAAAATAATTATAAGACTATTTTACTGTTTTCATTTTCATATAATTTTCATAACAAAAAACATTCTAAATATGTTATCCTTTTTATAGGAAGCCTTAAAAACTATTAGGGAGGAGAAAAATAATATTAAAGACATCAAAATTTGTAACCGCTTTTGTAGTTTTGTCTATTGTTGTTTTATTAGGATCTAGTCACTCTTTTGCTAGTGAAAAAAGTGACGAAAACAATGAGGGCGCAAATGAAACATTTTCCGATTTTATGGATGAGGTATTTAATGATTTGGATGGATTAATGGTTAAAGCTCCAGATAACTCAAATGTAACGGAAGAATTTATAGAAGAAGCTACTGATTATTATAAACAAGAAAATTACAAAGAAATTAAAAATATAATTGCTGATCAGAATCTTTCAGCGTCACATAAAAGTACTACAGAAATGAATGACACTGAAGTCGAAAAATTCATAGAGGATAATAAAGAAGCTATATATGAAAGCATTGACGATTCCAAAACTAAAGAACATATGGCAAAATTAATGAATAACAACAGTGCAGATAACAATATAAATGTAGTTATAGGAAGAGACATAGAACAAAGCTTTTACCACCTTGAAACGGAGTCAACGTTAAACAGGTTTACAGATGAGTGGGTAACTACTCTTTCAGGAAGCTATTTGTATGATACTATTACGCGCGAAAAATTTGGAGTTGCGGGACCACAGGTTAATTTTGATGCTTCTTTTGGAGCTTTATTTAGTCCCTCGATAAATAATGTAGTTGGTGGTAACTCCATTATTAATAACAATGTTCAATTATCTGCTAGATATGATGTGACGGCTGACATAGGTTTTTCTGTAGGAGATTTACCCTTAGGTTTCCCTCTTAACTATGGAAACCACACTGATAGTCATATTTTTTACCTTGACTAACTGTGAATTTATGATAATACACCAACACTTTGCACCTTTGCTCTTAATCGGATAATTCTATTAAACTGTGTTCTTAAGAGTAGGGCAAAGGTGCTCTTTTCTGAGAAATATGACTAGTGCCGAGAGGAACGTTAAAATATGAACGATAGTAAGATGAAAAAAAATATTTTTAAACAAAGCATTTTGTATCGTTTTATTCTTTTATTAATGTTTCTTGTAAACGGCGCGTATGTATCCATTGAAATTTATAAGGCAAAAATCAGTGAACCATTGTTAGACAAGTCTGGACTAACTCACCTAGAGTATTCCAAAATAGAACTACTGTCTCATTACGCTAGAATATTTGAAGGTATTTTTATAACCCTAGCCATTATTAGTATCTTTGTATTATTTATCAAAAAATACAAAGGGTTATTAAAAAGTTATATTTTTATACAACTGCTCTTTTTGATATCAATATTTATCTTGAATAGTGTTTTATCTACGTCTTTTGGAGTTATCGTGGGAAATACAGTACGGAATTTAATCGGGCCTTTTATACTTTTAATAGGCGTGCTTATTTATTTTGTCATTACGAAAATAAGAAATAAGGGAGCTAATATGTTTAGCAGACGAATGTAAGAAAGAAGAGGGTTATAACCATCATTTCAAACCGTTATACAATATGTTTCTATTCATAATTTTAGTGCATATGGGAAATATATGCACTGGTTGTAAAAAATAGCAATATTTTCATATTAACAACCTCTTTGGGTTATTTAATTCTAATTATTCCACTTTAGCAATTATACCCCGACCATCACTCTAATTCATTATTGCACCTTTTCGAGAGGCGATGCAAAAATACCCAATATATTATTTATTAAAACGTTATCATACCAGTAAAAAATAGCATACTAAATGTTATGTGATTTAGTACGCTAAATGTATTGTGTTTTTTATTATTTCTCCACCCGTAAGTGAACGACTTATAATTTAATCAAGCTTTTTTAATATGGCTCCGAATCATGTCCTTTTTCAGTCGCTTGTTTTGGTGCTTTTTCAGCATCTTTATTTCCAAGTGGGTTTTTACTGGAACTATCTTTGTCCATCACCTTTTTCGCTTCATCCAGTCCTTCGCGTAAGCGGCGGCCGTATTCTTCATCCGCTTCCTCTGCAAGTGCAATCATTTTATCTTGAATACGCTGATCACATTCGGAAATATCACCTACGAGGTTGGAAATCAAATCAGCTTTTTCCCATTCTTCAAACCAGCGGAACGTTTCACCGGCTTGTTTCGTATTATCATTTCGTTCGATGGATTCTCGTACCAGGTTTCCTTCGACTTTTGGTGTATGTTCTTTTCCGGTTTGCTCTGCTTCTTTTAAACCACCTAAGATAGATGGTTCATAGTTAATATGCGGGTTTTGTCCAGGTGCTTTATCGTTTGATTGCCGCATCGGCCCACCTTCATGATTGGTTGCTACTCTCTTCCTGGCAGCATTAATTGGTACTTGCAAATAATTAGCACCCACACGATATCGCTGGGTATCGGAATAGGAAAAGGTTCTGCCCTGCAGCATTTTATCGTCGGAAAAATCAAGTCCATCAACAAGGACTCCCGTGCCGAATGCGGCTTGTTCTACTTCTGTAAAATAATTCTCCGGATTTTTGTTCAAGACCATTTTTCCGACTGGCAGCCAAGGGAACTGATCCACTGGCCAAATCTTTGTATCATCAAGCGGGTCAAAGTCCAGTTCAGGATGTGCGTCATCACTCATGATTTGCACAAAAAGTTCCCATTCCGGATATTCTCCGCGCTCAATCGAGTCATATAAATCCTGTGTCGCATGGTTAAAATTTGTTGCCTGGATATCATTCGCTTCTTGTTGTGTTAAATTTTTAATGCCTTGCTTTGGTTCCCAGTGGTATTTAACAAGTACTGCTTCGCCTTCTTTGTTCACCCATCGATACGTATTAACCCCTGACCCTTGCATCATTCGGTAGTTTGCCGGAATGCCCCAAGGTGAATAAATAAATGTAACCATATGAAAGGATTCGGGTGAATTCGCACAAAAATCAAAGAAACGCTCACTATCTTGAATATTTGTTATTGGATCGGGTCTAAATGCATGAATCATGTCAGGGAATTTCATGGCATCGCGAATAAAAAAGATTTTTATATTGTTTCCAACTAAGTCCCAATTTCCATCTTCTGTGTACATTTTTACGGCAAATCCACGTGGATCACGAAGCGTCTCCGGGGAGTGCATGCCATGTACCACCGTTGAAAAACGAATGAAAAGTGGCGTTTGCTTTCCTTTTTCCTGAAAAACTTTTGCCCGTGTATACTTTGAAACAGGTTCGTCGCCAACCGTTCCATATGTTTCAAAATAACCATGGGCACCAGCACCGCGAGCATGCACAATGCGCTCCGGCACTTTTTCTCTGTCAAAATGGCTGATTTTTTCGATGTAATCATAGTTTTCGAGTGTTGCTGGGCCACGATTGCCTACTGTTCGTATGTTTTGGTTATTCGTTACAGGATGTCCCTGTCTCGTTGTCAGTGTGTCTTCATTTTCGATATGTCTTTGGTGATTGGTTTCGTTTGATTTATCTTTGGCCATTCTTTTACCTCCGATTTATTATAGATTAGATAGCATACTTCTAAAGTAAGTCTCAGGCAAAAATGAGGCTGCACTTAGGTTTATGCACATAACTATAACCTTGCCAAAAATGACCAATAATATCCTTGTTTTTAGTTTTTTGATAGTAGGTTTTGGGTTTAGTTAGTATATATCTTGCGAGTTGTATTCTTTTCCTGTTTCTATGTGTGGAAAGTATTTATACTATGTTAAAAATTCAAAATACAAATAAAGGGTTTCACCAAAAAAAATAGAAGTTTATTAAAATGAGATTTTAAATGTGGAAGGGGAAATCTGATGTACGCGGAAATATTCAACGAGGTTGTATCCATAACACATTATGATTATGCCGGATGTTTGGATAAAAAGGGCTGGGATAACCCAGAGAAATACAGAAATAAGATTCAAAAACTAGAAGAACAAAAAGAATTAACGCCTGCTTGGTTTACGGAAATGGTACAAGATTATTTACTGGATTTTAAAGATCGACATATGTATTTCAGATTGTCCGAAAGTGGTAAGCATAAGCAGTATAATGGTGGTTTTAAGGTTAGAAGATATGAAGATAGATTGTATGTTACTTCGGTAGGAAAGGAAAATCGTCTGCAAGTGGGCGACGCCCTTATTTCTTTAAACACTATACCGATAGTAGATTTAGTTGCCAAACATAAAAGAGAATTAATGGAGAGTACGGCAGAAAGAGAAAAGTGGGGACCTGTTATTAACAGCTATACATATTGTGAGGTAGTGAATGCTAATGGGGATACGAAGGAAATGAGACTGGGGAAATATGAGAAGGAAGCGTACGTTTCCGAGTATTCGATAAAAACCATTGATGAAGATATGATATTGATGACATTAAGTGATTTTGACAATCTTGATTCTATTCCAGCATTAGTTAAGAACTATGAGAAGGAATTAGCATCTGCAGAAAATTTAATTATAGACGTTAGGATGAATCTAGGCGGAAGTGGCAGTGCATTTGAGGCATTATTGCCATATATCTTTGAAGCAGGAACAACGATTGTGGACCTTAATGAAGATTATGCGATGAAGTATAATTGCACATATCGAAATTATCGATTAACAAAAGAATTAATAGGAAACTTTTTAAAGAAAACGAATGATAACGACCTGCAAAATTACGCGAATAATTTTCTGCGTGAATTTGAAAAAAACAAAGGAAAAGGCTTTGCAGCATTGAATGAGGAAGAGGGAACAAGAACTATTGAAGGCAAGGAACATCCTAAAAATATTGTTGTTTTATCCGATGTTGATTGCGGGAGTGCAGGGGAGGTTTTTGTCGATATCTGCAAAAAATCACCAAAAGTAACGGTGATAGGCCGACCGACTGCTGGTGTTAATGACTATACAAACTTGACGATTATGGAGTGGGAAGGATTATTTAAACTTTATTATCCGACAGCAAGGTTAGATAAGGTTGATGCAGGAGAAGGAACAACAGGCCTTGGGATAAAGCCGGACATTTATATTCCATGGACGCCGGAACACTTGGAAGAGGACGTTGATGTTTGTGAGTCAATGTTGCACTTATGCCGTTCCTAAAAAAAGCTGAATGAAGAAGCCCTTCATTCAGCAATTTTTATTACTTCGTCTTATATTTAGCCTTCTACTAGTAAGAGGCCAATCTTTTGCAGCGTTGCTTCTTGATAACTTTGAACTAATCCCATCGTTTTAATCGCTTCTTTTGTAACGGTTTTTTGTTTTAACGTGATGTTAACTGGATTTTCAAAAGGGAATTCATGCATTGCGATTGTATGGTTGTCTTTCCAGTTAAGGTCTATTTTGCTTTTGCTAAAATTGTCCAGCACGGAGGGGACGGGGATGCCTTTTCTGAAAAACGGATGTCCATCTTCCATTGCTACACCAGGTTCGTTGATGCTCATAAATAATGATAGACTATCACAAAGTTGGAGCAGGGCATAATGAAAGTCGAACGCATCTTTATTTAAGTCAGAAAAGGAATCCATAATCTGTTGCTGACGCTCTCTTTCCTGTTCGACAAAAGCATAAGCTTCCTTGGAGGTTTCCTCTAAAAGGAAATTCATATAATGTGTGCTGCATAACAGTCCTGCATACGCATCAAATTGTACTACTTCATCAATGCCATGCTTGTAAAAGACAGCTTTTGGAGGAGTGGGAAAATCGATAAATGTGTATGGTTCCTGTTTTTTGTCATTCCAGAAGGGTTGCTCGTCAATAGGCTTCCATCCAAGATCATGCTGGAAAATAGCGTATTCAACAGATTTTCGAAGCTCTGGTTTTTTAAATAAAGCGTCTCGCCAATTAGCTATTAGTTTACCTGAAACATGTGCATGGTCATCTTGTGTGGTCATTATAAAAGCATTTTCATGTTCTCTGACAATCATGAATCATCACCCTTTCGAATGTATTATCATATGAATACGTTTCCCATGTTAAGTATACGCAAAAATGGATCAGGGGACAAAGTATAAGGTCAAAGGCACATTGTAAGCTTCCTTAACGTGCAGTACTATTTTACGATATAAATTCCTGGTGCTGTGTTGACAGAATCTACAATAGAAATTATAATAGATTACATAAAGTAACTAAGTATTAAACGGTAATTAAATTTGGAACTACTAAAAAAAAGAAGAGGAAGATAAATATGGAAAATAAATTCTTTGAAAAACCAGCAACCTATGTGGGAGAGCTCAGTGTTAATGTAACCGATTTGGAGAAAGCACTTACGTTTTATCAAGATGTCATTGGGTTTCAAATACTGGAACAATCAGAGCGCAAAGCATCATTAACAGCTGATGGAAAAACAGCTTTGCTTACATTGGAACAGCCGGAAAATGTTCAACCAAAAGAAGGAAGAACGACAGGTTTATTTCACTTTGCTATCCTTTTGCCTACACGTGTTGACCTTTCCAGTTTTGTGAATTATCTCATTAAAAAAGGTGATGTCCGATTAGGAGCATCTGATCATTATGTAAGTGAAGCATTGTATTTATCTGATCCAGATGGAAATGGAATTGAAGTATACCGAGACCGCCCGTCATCTGAATGGAGTTGGACGAATGGTGAAGTTTCCATGGGCACAGAAGCGTTAGACGGAGATAGTCTGGTTGCAGAAAGTAATAAGGAGTGGAATGGACTACCAAGTGAGACGATAATGGGTCACATCCATTTACATGTTTCGGATCTTCAAACGACTGATAAATTTTATATGGATGGTCTTGGATTTACTGTTGTTACGAAATATTCGGGTGCACTATTTACATCAACCGCTGACTACCATCATCATATTGGATTAAATGTATGGAATGGAGAAGGCGCCCCGACCCCTGCAAAAAATAGTGTAGGTTTGAACTGGTATACACTTGTTTTCCCGAGTACAAATGTGAGGCAAGAAGCAATTGATCGTCTGGAACAGATGGGTGCAAGTGTGAGAGCTGAAGAGGAATATTACGCAGTGGAGGATCCGTCTGGGAATGTGATACACTTGGTCGTTCATTAATACGTTCATTTTTAATGCAGAAATCCCGCCGTGCATGTTAGCATTGCGGGATTTCCTGTGTTGTAAATTATATATTCTTATACCATTTCTCGGCTGCTATTACTTCATTCATCGTTAACTGGTGGCCCTTGTTTTCCCACATAAGTTCTACGTTCGCATTAGCCCCTTCAAGTAACGATTTTAGATCCTTTGACTCTTCGGGTGCACAGATCGGGTCATTTGATCCAGCTGCAATAAATACATGTTTACCTGAAAGATCTGGTAAGTCGATCCCTCTTCTTGGCACCATTGGGTGATGTAGGATTGCTGCTTTTAAGGAATGTTGATAATGGAATAGTAAGCTGGCAGCAATGTTAGCACCATTAGAGTAGCCGACAGCCACAATATTATTGCGGTCAAAATGATGCTCCTGAGCCGCTTCATCAAGAAATTCATCTAATTCTTTTGTGCGGAAAATAAGATCTTCCTCATCAAATACACCTTCACCTAACCTACGGAAAAAGCGTGGCATCCCGTTCTCCGAAACATTTCCTCGTACACTTAAAATATTTGCCTCCGGATCAATTTTTTCTGCTAGAGGAAGGAGGTCTTGCTCTGTTCCTCCAGTTCCGTGTAGTAATAGTAATGTTGGTCGTGATGGATCGTTTCCTTGTTGAAAGATATGTTTCATTATATATGCTCCTTTCGTGTTTTTGTCTATTTTGGTCTTTCCATTGAAAAAATGTCGCCGGTTTTTGAATAATTTGATCCAGCTAAACGACTGACAGCAGCTAAGGCATTCGGGTCAATTCTACCTGCGTCATATATTTCTTCATCAATATGATAGCGAACCACTTTGCCGATAATGAGATCCGTAACATTATTCTCACCTAATTCAATAGAACGCTCTAGGGTGCATTCCAACCGAACCTTGGCTTCTTTGATTCCTGGTACCGATACGGATTCACTTTCAGTCCGTGTTAGATCAGCCTTTTCGATTTCACTTTCATCAGATGGGAGGGTTGCTGCTGTTTCATTTATTTTATTTACATTCTGCTCATCTACAATGTGCACAACAAATTCCTTGTTCTCCTTGATGTTACGAGCGGTGTCTTTAGCGGTTCCTTTTATACGTTGCACGGAGATTGAGATCATCGGTGGGTTTGATGATACAACGTTAAAATAACTAAATGGTGCCCCGTTGACCGTCCCGTTCTCGGCAATGCTTGTCACAAAAGCTATTGGCCTCGGTATAATGCTACCGATTAATAATTTGTGATTTTCCTTGTCTGTATTATTGCTTGGGTCAAAGGAAAGCAAAGAAATTCCTCCTCTTTTATTTATAACGACTAAAGCGTGCTAATCTTCCTAATCCAGGTTTCTAACTTCAATTGGAAACAGGCTTTTCTGAAGCCTCTCGCGATATAGTTCATATTGCTCTGGCAACATTAACTTCTCTCCCATTGTTGCGTGTGCTTCGTCAATCGCAAATCCTGGTGGGTCTGTTGCGATTTCAAATAATATTTCTCCATGCTCTCGAAAGTAGATGGCATTAAAGTAGTTTCTGTCTTTAACTGGTGTCACACCATAGCCGCTTTTTTCCACATGCTGTTTCCAGTCCAGTTGATCTTGGTCATCTTCTGCGCGCCATGCGATATGATGTACGGTTCCAACACCCATTTCCCCACTGCTGCTGGAAGTTGCTTTTACATCAATAACATTGCCGATATCACCGTATGATCGAAAACGGATGAATCCGTCTGCTTCACTGACTTTTTCAAGTCCCATTACATCTTGGAGTAATTGCGCTGTTTTGTCTGGTTGGGCGGATAGTAGTGTAGCACCGCCAAATCCCTTGATCGCTACATCGGGTGTAACCTCACCGATTGTCCAACTGTTCTGTTCTCCATCTTCTCTTTCGACAATTTCCAATTGTAGTCCATGTGTATCTTCAAAATGTAATGTCGTTTCACCAAACTTCTCTATTTTGGTAAATACGATATTGAATTTTTCCAATCGATTTTCCCAGAAAGGAAGTGCACCGATTGGTACAACGTAGGAAGTAGTTCCAACCTGGCCGTCGCCAATTTTTCCTTGCTTGGAATCAGCCCATGGGAAGAAGGTGATAATGGTACCAGGGCTTGCATCTTTATTACCAAAGTAGAGGTGGTAGGTCCCTGGATCATCAAAGTTAATGGTTTGTTTAACCATTCTCAATCCTAAAATTCCTGCGTAAAAATCAACGTTTTCCTGTGGGTGGCCGACAATAGCTGTTATATGGTGAATGCCAGCTGTTTTTTTCATTGTTCGGTTTCTCCTTCTTTTCCTGCTTTTTTTAGCAGTTCAATTAATGTTTTCTTTTCTTCATCCGTTAAGCCTGAGAAGATATCCTCAATAACGCTTTGGTGCTTTGGAAAAATTTCATCCATTAGCTGTTTTCCTTGTTCGGTAATTTGAATATAAACAACGCGCCGGTCTTCCTTGCAATTACTTCTTTCTAATAAATTTTTAGTTTCTAATTTATCAATGACATAGGTGATCGATCCTGTATTAATGAGTACAGCATCAGAAATTTGCTTCACTGTTTGTCTGCCTTTGTGATATAAGGCTTCCAAAATAGTGAAATCCGATGTTTTCATCCCATGCTTGCTAATATCTTTTTTAATTTGTTCCTGGATGGATTTCGAGGACTTCATTAAAACAACGAATGATTTTAATGCTAAATTCTCGCTCATGCCGTCACCCCCGTCATTTATTCTGAATTAATTTATCTTTAATTAAGTATAGTTTAGCTTATAAATAGATGAATGTCAATGGATTGGTTTGCCTTTTTAATTTTGTAGTGAACCCCCCCTCCGCGTTCGTCTAGTTTTCGCACAAGCACTATAAGATTCACATAAACTGACCAAGAACCTTTCGGGGAGGTGAAACAATGTACCAACGAGAAAAACCATTCTTCTTTATAATAGCTGCGTTTTTGATTCTGTTTTCTCTAACCCTATCGATCTATTTATTTGCTAGTCTAGGCAATGGTAGTTCACCAGGAAATAGTCCTGGGAATGGCCTTAATAATAATGTCGAAAATAATATTGATGCTGAAAACGCCGATGTCGACAACTCCATTGAGAATACGATCAACAGTGGAGATGTAGGCGACATTGATAATAATGTGACAAATGATATCAACGTTAGTGTTGACGTAAATGTTTCGAACAGTATCTTGAACCATATTGAATCCGATACCAGTGGAGATGACGAGAACGGAAATGGAAATGACGACGACAATGGCAACAACGATGGCAACGGAAACGGCAATGACCAGGTTCCAGAGACTGTTTGGGGTGTTGACTCTGCAAGTCTCACCACAGAAGACATGTTAGCTTGTGTCACAGAGAATTTCGGTGATCCTAGCGTCTGGGGACGTTATCTTGGGGACAATGAAGGTGTTTCTGTCGGGTTAACGGAAGAAGAAATCGATTTACTCCAGTCCAATGATATTCAAACCTTAGTCATCTGGAATCATACGACAGATGTGACCGGCTATGATCACGGTCAAAGCGAGGCAAATCAAGCGATTGAAATGGCCCAAGATTTAGGCATCCCTGAAGGTGTGGCGTTATTTGCTAACGTAGAACCGATTTACCCAGTTGACGCTGCGTTCCTTTTAGGGTGGCATGATGCACTCACGGATTCGGAGTATAACTCTGGCGTATATGGAATTTTTGACCCAAGTGAAGAACTCTATGTTGCTTTTGAAGAAGCAGCCGAAGAAAATAGTGACTTACTCGATGAGATGTACGTTTGGACCGCATCACCAAACGTTGGAATTACGACAGAAGACGATGCACCATCTTATGAACCTGATTATCCTGAAGGATCTTTACTCGCTGGTTGGCAATATGGAATTGAGGCCGAGACGTGTAACATTGACACCAATCTTTTTGATGGGAATGTTTTAGAAGTATTGTGGTAAATGAAACCTAGCTTCGATAGAATGCAGACGCTATATTTCACAAAGAGCAACGCAATTTTCGCGTTGCTCTTCTACAATTATTCAGGTGTTCGTACGACTAAAACATCGCATTGAGCTGAGCGCACGATGGCTTCAGATACGGAACCAATTAAGAAACGCTCCACAGCATTCACCCCCTGTAGCACCACAGATAATTAAATCAGCTTCAATGGTGGTAGAGATCTCCTTCGTGATGATGCTCCTTGGAGAACCGTATTCGATTACGATATTTACGTTTTCGATACCTTCAGCCACGGCTTGTGCCTTGTAGCCATCTAATTAATTCCTTTGATTGTTGTTGTGTTTGGTCGATAATGGAATGGTCATACGTTCCAAATGATCGATTATCGAGTACGTTCACGATGTTGACGATCGAGCCTTCATACCGTTTTGCGAACTCGATTGATTTACGAAATGCGTATTCCGCTTCTTTTGAGCCGTCTACTGCTACTACAATATTTTTATAGTGATTTGCCATTTCTCCTAAACTCCTTTTTGATCATTCAAACGATCATCATCATCTAACATTTTAACTTGGCCTATTTAATTTTTTAGCGTATGAAAAAGTTTATCGCGGGTTCTTATTTACGAAAAGAGATCAGCAATATGTTGCACTTCTTTTTCCGTTAATTGAACGTCCAATGCTTTTAAATTATTTAAAACTTGCTCTGAATTCTTAGCACCAGGAATTACTGTATCGATGGAGTCACGTGTTAAATACCAGGCTAAGACAACATGACTTACTTCTGCCTGTTTTGCATTAGCTATTTCACGCAGTTGTTCCACTTTTTCTAGGTTTTGTTCGAATGCTTCACCTTTTAGGTGGGGCATTTTAGAGCGGAAGTCGTTAAACGTTGTGTTTTTTGTATATTTCCCAGTTAAGATCCCTGATGCAAAGGGGAAAAATGGGACGTAGGAAATATTATTTTCCGCTGTATAAGGGAGATAATCCGATTCGGCCGCGCGATTAAACAGATTGTAATGCCCCTGATAAACATCTACATAGCCATCTCGATTTGCTTCTATTAATTGATCCATTGAAAAATTTGAAACCCCGATTGCTCTAATCTTTCCTTCATCTTTTAATTCTTTTAAAGCGCCAACTGCCTCATCCTTTGGCGTGTTTTCGTCTGGTTTATGAATATAAAATAAATCGATATAGTCAGTTTGTAGTCGTTTTAAACTTTCTTCTACGGTTTGCTTTAAGAAGGCAGGGGAGTTATCAGTGATTACATCGTCACCGGCTAACTTCTGTGCTCCTTTTGTAGCAAGTACAATATCATTTCGCTTAGCCGTTTGCTTAACAGCTTCGCCGACTAATTCCTCCGAACGACCTTTTCCATAGCTAAATGCGGTATCGATAAAGTCCAGTCCAGCATCTACTGCATTACGGACAACTTTTTTATTGTTTTCTTCATCTAAATTTGGGTAAAGGTTATGCCCACCAATCGCATTGGCGCCAAGTCCAATTGGATTTACGTATAAATCTGTTTTGGCGATTTGTACTTTTTTTGTCATCGTGTAAAAACTCCTTTTTTCTAGTGATGGATTTAAATCTTTATTTACCTAATTGTATGAAAGTTTATCCTTTAGTTCAATGAATACAGATTCTTAGTTATTGCTGGATAGCCCAATAAGTTTAAAGGTTAGCTTGTATTGGGAATAGGTTCCATAGACAAATTTTCTCATAAGGAACGTAAAATAATGGAGGTATTTATAATGAAAATAGGCATAATTGGAGCATCAGGTAAAGCAGGAAGTCTTATTAAGAAAGAAGCTTTAGATAGAGGAAACGTCGTAACATCCATTGTAAGAGATGAAGCAAAATTAACAGGGAAAAGTGACTTTGTCATAGAAAAGGATATCTTTGATTTGAAGACAGAGGATATTAAAGATCTCGATGTGTTGGTGAATGCGTTTGGCGTACATGAGCCAGGGAAAGAACATCTTCATGTGGAAGCAGGCAGGGTTTTAATGGATATCGTGAAAGGGGATCCTGACACGAGGTTAATCGTCGTGGGAGGTGCAGGAAGTTTGTTTGTAGATGAAGCAAAAACAACAAAATTAATGGATACATCTGATTTTCCAAGAGAAGCTTACCCAACATCCGTAAATCAAGGGGAAAATCTGAAGGAATTAGAGCAAACTAGTGGAATCAATTGGACCTTCATCAGTCCGGGCGCATTCTTTGACCCTGAAGGAAAAAGGACAGGCACCTACCAAAAAGGGAATGATATTCTTATCACGAATGCAAAAGGAGAAAGCTATATAAGCTATGAAGATTATGCCATTGCCTTACTTGATGAAATTGAAACACCCGTGCATAGTAATGAAAGATTTGCGGTTGTTGCAGAAGCGGAATAGTGAATACAAGGTTTAACATATGTGTAAATGACCCTTATTATTCTAAAAGAAATAACTGTAAATAATTCCATTCCTATTTTAGGTATTGAAACCTCCTTTTGTAGCACGCTAAATATTGTTTCAGTACAATAATAAGGAGGTATTATCGTATGGATGAGAGAAAAATGGTGAGGTCTGAATCAAGAAGAGCTGCTGATGCAGAAGTTGCAGAAGAATTAGGGTCATTTAGAAGTCAAATTGATCAGTTACAACAATCAATTTCTGATATGCAGTCACAACAAGGTGCTCAAAGTCAAAGTCAGCAGCAGCCTAGTCAAGGGCAGCAGCCGGCTCAGGGGCTACAAAATCAATTGTTGCAGCAAATCCAACAATTTAGTGGTCAAACGCAAAACCAATTACAACAAACCGACCAACAACTTGAACAATCGATTCAGCAAGCAATTCAAGCATTAAATCAAGGGTTACAGCATGTGCAATCAAACCAAGCCCTGAATCAAATAAATCAATCTCTTGGACAAGCCGAACAACAGTTAAATCAAATGAGCCAACAACAAAGTCAACAAAGCCAGCAAGGACAACAATAACGAATAAGTCGAAACCATAACAAACGATAGCCTAATCCTTGAGTAAGACTGACAGATCATGATGTCAGTCTTACTTTAGTTTTATGTGATAAAAAACTTTTGGGTAAGGGGATCTTTATCAAATTATTAACGGACAGATTGAATAAATACTGTATGAAACTTCTACCCTTGTAGAAATTAGCAGCCATGTTAATATAATAGCTTCTTTGTGAACAAATAAACCCCACCTACTAACTAGGCAGGTGTGGTTTATTATGTGCTTCTTTAGTGGTGGTAACCATTATCCCCGCGTTCACGAGTTCCTCTAATAACAAATCCAGATTGCCCTTCATTAGGTTTATGAAGTTTTTCTGCATAATCGATTAACTGATCCACATTCTCAGGGGTCTAAACCAGCTTCTTCATACATAGTTTTAATGTAAAACAAGATTGTAAGCAAAAGATACGGATACTTCACATGAAAGTTTTTCACTTTTATTTTGAAAAATATTATAGGAGGTCATAAATAAATGGATACGTTACGCTTGGATATTCCAACCATTGCAATTACAGGCAGTGCTGGAAAAACGACAACCAAAGAGATGATCGCTTCAATATTGGACACAAAATGGGACATATTTAAATCTTATAAAAATAATAATAACCCTTCTTTGCATACAAAAAAACATGCTCAAATGATAGAACCTTGGCATCAAGGAGTGGTTTTAGAATATGGGATGTCAAGGGAGGGATTTGGAAAACAACATTGTAGTTATATTGAGCCTAATATCAGTATTATTACGAGTATTGGATTCGCTCATATGGGTGCTCTTGGAGGTAACCTAGAGAATATAGTCGAAGCAAAGTCAGCACTCTTTAAATATATGAAACCTACGGGCACGCTGTTAATAAATAGTGACGATGAGAATTCAAAATTATTACAGACGGATAGCTTTAAAGGCCAAATGATAACCGTAGGAATTAAGAATAAGGCTGACTATCAGGCAATTAATGTAACATTTTTGGATAATGGAATGCTTTTTCAAGTTTTGTTAGATAACCATCTTGAGGAATTTTTTATTCCTTGCTTTGGCAATTTTAATGTCATAAATGCATTGTTTGCAATTGCTGTTAGCCATCGACTGCATTTTACTCCTTCAGAGATAAGAAAAGGACTAATGAACTTTGAAAAACCTGTAAGACGATTATTTGTGAAGCATTTACGAGAAAACGCCATTCTTGTCGACGATAGCTATAGCGCTAACCCCCAAGCGGTCAAGGCGGCTATAGATGTTCTAAGCGAAATTGGAAAAGACAAAAAGAAAGTGGTTATACTAGGGTCAATGCTAGAATTAGGTCATTATTCAACTAAATTTCATGAGGATATTGGAAAATACGTAGTAATGAACAAAATCGATACGATTCTAACATATGGAAAAGATGCGAAATCAATTGGTGATGGGGCTCTCTCTGCTGGTCATCCCTTAGCGAAGCTATTCCACTTTGAAGACCGTGAACTTTTGCATGCACATATAGGAGACATCACAACATCGAATGCTGCGATTTTGGTTAAAGGCTCAAATGGTATGAAGATGAATATGACCGTAAAGTATCTTGTTAAAAAGAATGGATTAAAAAAGAAAAACTAGTGAAAAGTATAGCCGCATTCCTTTAGAGGATGCGGCTAACTTTTAGGTTAGAATACGGTGTTTGTTATAGTATTCTTAGTTTCTTTTATTATCTTTCGGTTCGTATTCTGCTTTTATTGATTTCCATATTGATACAATCATAATCAGAAGGATGACTGTAAATGGCAAAGCTGCTGTTAATGAAGCTGTTTGCAGGGCATCCAATCCACCTGTAAATAATAACACAAGAGCAATTGCTGTAATAAGAACACCCCATATTATTTTGGTTATCAGAGCTGGATTTAGACTTCCTTTAGATGTCATTGTTCCTAAAATATAAGTTGCAGAGTCAGCAGAAGTTACCATGAAGGTAAAAATCAGCAATATCGAAATGATCGATAAGATGTCTGTAAAAGGCACAACTCCGAGTGCTTCAAATAAAGCTACTGTTACATCATTGTTAACAGCCTCTGCAATACGAGTTCCATTATTTAAATCACTGTACAATGCAGTTCCGCCAAATACGGCAATCCATACACAGGCAATAGCGGGTGGTGCTAACATCACGCCTGCTACAAATTCACGGATGGTTCTGCCTCTAGACACCCGTGCTACAAATGCTCCTACAAATGGAGACCAGGCGATGGCCCATGCCCAGTAAAATATCGTCCAATCATATACCCACTCGCCACCTGTATATGGTGTCAGGCGCAGACTGTACTGAACAAAATGGGTTAAATAATCGCCTAAACCCAGCACAAAAGAGTTTAAAATAAATAATGTTGGCCCCAGTAAAAATACAATGACCATGATAAGCAGAGCCAGCCCTAAATTTATGTTGCTCAGCCATTTTATTCCTCTATCCAATCCTGTGCCAGAAGAGACTAAATAGCAAACCATCATGATTAGAGCTATTATAATCTGGACCCCGATATTATTCGGGATATTAAAGACGGATGACAACCCACCATTTAGCTGGATAAACGATAACCCGACGGTGGTCGCAACACCCATGACCGTAGCAATTACAGCCAATATGTTAATCGTATTCGCTACGCCCTTATTTTTCCCGATAACGGGTTCGATGGCAACAGAAACCAATCCGCTCCTTCTTTTTCTGAATTGAATAAAGGCAATTGCCAGTCCGGCAATCGCAAAAACGGCCCACTGACTAATGCCCCAGTGGAAAAAGGAATATCCCATTGCCACCCTGGCCGCTTCCTCTGTCTGTGGCTCAATGCCAGGAAACGGGGTTACAAAAAAATGACTCATCGGTTCTGCGACACTCCAGAAAACAAGCGATACGCCAAAGCCTGCCGAGAACAGCATACCAACCCATGTAAAAAACGGGTATTCCGGGCGTGAATCAGAAGGACCTAACCGCATTATTCCATATTTACTTATGGAAATTCCAACTAGGAATAGGATAATAACAAAAACTGCTAGTAAATAAAACCATCCAAAATTAACCGTTGTAAAATCAAAAAGTGTCTGGGCCACTGTGCCAAACTGCTCTGGCATGAAAGCACCAATGATAACTAATAAGCCAAGAATAATTGCCGAGATAAAAAATACTGGATTTTTATAACTCTCTTTTTTCTTCATAAAATATCCTTTCTGTTTCCCTTTAATTTTACGTTTTATTATAGCATATTATAGTTTACCCAACATATAAACTGCTAAACACTTTAGAACACTAAACACTAGAGGCGAAGAAATAGCCTCTAGTGGCATGCCAAAGCAGATTAATCGCTGCCGTTCTCTAACTCTTTCTTTTTAGCCAATAGTTCCTGAAATTCCTGATCCAATTCTTCGGATGGATCAATACTTAGCCTGCTCAACGTTTCGGATATTTTTGTATCTAGTAGGAGTAATTCGTCTTCCACCGGGTCAGCTTCCACCTGTGAAACATGGTTTTTGTATGCATCATAGGTTCCTTCAAATAAATGAATCTCCTGATTTTCAATTGTTAAAACGCGAGTAGCAATATGCTGGATAAAGCGGCGATCGTGAGTAACAAGCAGTATGGTTCCCACGTAATCCAGCAGGAGTTCTTCCAAAGCTTCAACTGCTTCGATATCAAGAAAATTTGTCGGTTCGTCTAATAGTAATGTGTTTATATCGCTGACAAATAGTTTTGCAAAAGCTACCTTTACTCGCTCACCCCCACTTAAAATCCCTACACTCTTATAAACATCATCTCGAAAAAAGTGAAGCCGTGCCAGAACCGTTCGAATTAAGGTTTCGTCTTGATTAGAGGTTGAACGCACATTTTCTAAAATGGATGCATTCAGGTCCAACACATCTAAATTTTGGCTGAAATAACCAATTTTCATAGCAGGGGAGATGGTAATACCTTTGTCTTCATTCACTAACTTTTTCAATAAAGTTGTTTTACCACTACCATTTTTTCCGATGATAGCTATTTTGTCACCGCCTTTAATGTGAAAGTGCGTTTCTTGCCAAAGCGTTCGATCCGCTATCAATCCTGTGACATCGTTCCATCGTAGAACAATTCGGCCTGTGAATGTTTCGTCGTTAGGCAGATCCATCTTAATAGGCGAAGATTCCTTTATTTTCTCTACTGTTTGTAATTTCTCCAATCGAGTTTCAATGGCTTTTGCCGATTTTCGGAGCTTCTTCTGTTTATTTGCAAAATAAGGCTTTGCACCTATGGCATTTGCTTCTGAAGAGCTGACATTTTTTGGGGCCTTCGTTGCTCTATTTGCTTTTTTCTCTTTTAGCTCCAATGCATTTTCAAGTTGCTGTTTCTTTTTCACATAGTTTTCGTAGGCATTTTCCTGTTGTCTACGCTCTAATTCTTTTTGTGCGTCGTAATCCGTGTAATTACCTTTGTATTCCCTGAGTATTCCATCATCTATTTCCCATATTGTTGTACATAGGGAATCCAAAAAAGCGCGGTCATGGGAAACAATAACGAGAGCTGCTTGTCGGCGCAATAACTGATTTTCAAGCTTTTCAATATGTTCGGTGTCAAGATTCGTTGTCGGTTCGTCTGCCAGTAAGATGTCTGTTTTTTTGGCTAATGCTTGATTGATATATTCTTGAGTTACTTCACCGCCACTTTTTGTTGTATTTGTGTTTTTTAGCTGTGGAAGCAGCTCGCGTGTTGCGTTCGAAATGACTGCGCCTTCACTAGATTGTTTCTGCCCAGCGAGGACTTCTAATAAAGTAGTTTTGCCACTGCCGTTGGTTCCAACTAGACCAATACGGTCATGCTGTTGAATGGTTAAGTGTTCTGCATCCACTAATAATTGGTCTTTTACATAGATTTTTAATTCCCTAGATTCTAATAAAATCATCTATTCATCTCCATTTCATACGATACTTGGAGACAAAAAAGTGCCTCCTATCCATTTTCAGAATAGGAGGTACGAGTGTACTTATGTAGTTAAGAAAGTTTTCTTAACTGCCAAAAAGAGTTTTCTCCCTTTTGATAACCACACAAACCAATCCTATTCTGAAAAATCAAGTTGACGGCATACGAAATAAGCAGAAAAATCTGCTGAAAAAGAATGCCTTCACTTGTATGTTTTCAAAAAAATAGGATTAGTACTTCATGTAATTGGGTCACCCTTTACGTTTTTAGTTAGTGTTATTATAAATGAAATGGGGTATTCTGTCTATGGCTACATAATCATAATTAATGGTATACTACATACAACTAAATATTTTGCTTTATGGTGACTTTGATAAAAGTTGAAAAGGGAAGTTGGTTCGAATCCAACGCGGTCCCGCCACTGTGATGAGGAGAACTCTTTTGTAACCACTGTTTCAGCAAGTGAAATGGGAAGGGAAAAGGTTCGATGATTCTAAGCCAGGAGACCTGCCATAAGGAAGAACATTTTAATCCTACGGGAAATAGGAAGTTGTTGCGCTCATTTATTTCATAACAGATGAAACTTTTTATGCGCGCATGAAGCATCTTCTATTATTAAGAGGGTGTTTTTTTAATTAGGAGGTAATGTTGTGGAAAAGGTAGCTATTCAGCATTCAAAAACGATTCAAACGCGCTTGGTACTTCCACCGGATACGAACCATTTGGATACGATATTCGGCGGGAAAGTGCTCGCTTATATTGATGAAGTTGCAGCATTAACAGCAATGAAGCATGCAAAAAGTGCTGTTGTGACAGCATCCATTGATTCTGTTGATTTTCTTTCAGCAGCGAAAGTAGGGGATTCCCTGAAGTTAGAGGCATTTGTGACGTATACAGGGACAAGTTCGATGGAGGTGTATGTAAAAGTTACAGCACATGATTTAATTAAGAATGAAGAGAGATTAACAACAGAATCTTTTCTGACAATGGTGGCTGTAAACGAACAAGGTAGTCCCGTCCCAGTACCAAAAGTATACCCTGAAAACGAGGAGGAAAAACAGTTACATAGAACCGCTCCTTCAAGAAAAGAGAACCGAAAAAGACGAGCTGCTATTAGATAAATGGATAGGAAGGGTATAATATAAAATGTAGAGAATGCAAACGAAAGGAGTAATAAGCGTGAAAAACCAATTAATGAAAATGCTTACAGAGCGAAAAGATGAAATGATCGAAATTCGCCGTCACTTGCACGAGAATCCAGAGCTTTCTTTTAAAGAAGAAAAGACAGCTCAGTATATTGTTGATTTTTATAAAGATAAAGATGTAGAGATGCAAACCAATGTAGGGAATGGGCATGGAATTATTGTAACAATCGAAGGGGGGAAGCCAGGGAAAAAAATAGGATTACGCGCAGATTTTGACGCACTGCCGATCGTTGAAGAGGCGGACGTTCCTTTTAAATCAAAAAATGAAGGGGTTATGCATGCGTGCGGACATGATGGTCATACCGCTTACTTGCTTGTTCTTGCTGACTGCCTTATTCAATTGAAGGCATCGCTTTCAGGTGCAATTAAAATCATACATCAGCACGCGGAGGAAACACCGCCAGGCGGGGCAAAAAGTATTATGGAGTCAGGGGTACTTGATGATGTGGATAATGCTTTTGGCGTTCATTTATTTCCAACAGACCCTGCTGGAACAGTTGGGTACAGAAGCGGGTATACAATGGCTGGCAGATCTTATTTTAAGCTGGTGATTCAAGGGAAAGGCGGACATGGGTCTTCCCCGCATATGGCAAATGATACGATTGTCGCCGGATCCCATTTTGTTACGGTCACTCAAACCATCATCAGCCGACGCTTGAATCCTTTTGAAATGGGGGTTGTTACAATTGGCTCATTTGATGGAAAAGGGACCTTCAACGTGATTAAAGATCGAATTGAACTTGAAGGGGACGTCCGTTATATGAATAGTAAAACACAAGCGCGTATTGATAAGGAGCTTCATCGTATTGTTGCTGGGATCGAGGAGGAATTCGGTGTGGAGTGTGAGCTTACATACATAGATGATTATCCAGTCTTATTCAATGATCCTGAAGTTACAGAAGTCGTCAAATCAAGTTTGGAAAATATGAATGACCCGGAGATTAAGGAAGTTAAAGAATATCCGAAATTCTCCGGTTCAGAGGATTTTGCATACTATGCAGAGAAAATTCCAAGCACGTTCTTCTTCATTGGCTGTAAACCAAAAGGGGTAGAAGAGCCGTACTTTAATCACCATCCCAAGTTTGATATTGACGAAGATGCACTCCTCGTTGCTGCAAAAGCAGTAGGGCAGGTTGTGTGCGATTATTATGAATTGGAATAAATTAGGGTTTTTCGTTCCCCGAACAGTGCCTGTCACGTCCCGGAATTTGTCGAATGGAAGCGCCCATCATTTTTTGCTGATGGGCGCTTCGATAAGGAAATGATTTATCTCATCCACCATATAATCGGTAATTAGCTCGTCTTTGTTCTCATAGTATTTATATAAAGTACCTCGTGCAATATGTAACCGTTCAGCTACTATACGAAAGGTAAACCCGGCATAGCTGTACTCAAGCAGGGTTTCTTTTGTTGTTTGATATAATTCTTCCTTGGTAAATTTTCGCTCGCGTGTCATATACTCACCTCACGTTTTATAATAAAGGAATTCTTTTTGATCCATGAATTTGTTTGGTCTTCTTGGTATATTATAATGGAATTATGGGTGTTAATGAACATGTGCGTTTTTTAAAGTTAGGGGGATTCATAAATGGCTAACTGGTTGAAGCGAATTTTGGGTATGGAAAAATGCTATATTTGTAATAATAAGGCAGTTAAACCACGCATGTATATTAATGATGAGGGTGAAAAGGTTCCTGTCTGTTTTAAATGTGTAACCTATGCGGAAAGGCGCGCAATGAAAAAATCCAGTTATTAGGAATGTCTAAAAGATTTCCTGCTGATAAACTGAAGTTGGAATATAAAATTATTAAATTTAGTTTAATCCTTCAATTGTATTTCTAAAAAGTTTACTGAATTTTTCCCGGTCCTCTGCTGTGAATGGCTTTGGACCTTTTGTTCGTTTTCCGCTTTTTCTTGCCATGGAGCTAATGTAGCGTGTTTGTAAGAGGTGGTCGATATTTTCATTTGTATACGTGAAGCCTTTATGATGAAGTACGGTGCATCCTTTTGCTAATCCAAGTGATGCAAGGCCGTAGTCTTGTGTAATAATGATATCGTCTTTCTTGGCAAGTTTCATAATTTTATAATCCGCAGCCTCTGCTCCAGTATCAACATAAATAGTCTCCACTCCATCTCCCTCTTCATCGTGAGAAAAATGGGCAAAGCTTTTGACAAGAACGACAGGAAGTTGTGCGCCTTGGGCTATTGGGATGACGATATCTTTTACTGGGCTTGCATCTGCATCAACGTAGATCTTCATTGGATTCACCTATTTTTCGTATGTAAGTTGGTAGTATAAGATGATTTTAACAAATAAACGTGACTGAAGCGACAAAATGTATGTAATCGATCTGAACACATACCAGTATATTAGCTCAAGTTCACCATTAATTTCTGCAAAAAATTGTTGAATGAAAATCATCGAATGAATAATTCATCAATCAAACTGCAACATTTATAAGTTTTGCTATTTAAAAAGCATATAATGGAAGTAAATTAAAATGGCATACAATTTTCATGTGTTAATCTCCAGCGCAGTAATATACACCCCTAAATAAATGTTTTTAAAAATACAAACTGTGGTAACATGAAACGAAAGATTGTATAAAAGGAGAGTTATATGAGTAAGAAACAAGTATTTTACAGCATATTATTTGGTTTCTTGATTATTGGAGTTTTAAGGTGGTTAGGGTTACCTTCCGCAGAAAGGTTATTATCATTATTCGGAGAACCTACTCTATTCAAAGCAATCACTATTATAAACATCCTTGCTCTCCTTATATTTATGCTTTTTAAAATTTCTTCCAAAAAAATGCAAAAGAATAAATTTTAATTTAAAATCCCACATCATTCAATAATGATGTGGGATTTTTTGTTTACTCTATTATGGATAAATATGAAATTAAGAATAAATCTCAAGTTGCAACTTGGATGAGTTGGTATAAGGAGGGGGGATTTATCGGTTTGATCAACGGATTGGTAAATACTATACATTTGGACATGCCCCTGAATTTTCAAGTGAAGATGCACTCCTAGTTGCTGTTGCTGCCAAGGTAGTTGGGCAAGTGGTATGCAAAAGTTATTAGCTAAATTGATTTTGGGCACAGAGCCATTATGTTTTTAAAAGCTAAATGGCTCTAAACTATTAATTTAGGAAGAAGATATCTTCTATAGTAAAGGTGATATCAGGAAAGATTGTTGAGGTGTAGGTTTGATTTTCTTGGTCATAAATTTCTTCTAGTTGGAAGGATTCTAGGTGTAGTACGTATTTTTCTATAATCTGGTTTTGGAAATCGACAATCAGATATTCCTTTACTCCAGCTTTTTCATAATAACGTCTTTTTAGCAGACGGTCGTTCCGGGCTGTGCTTGGAGATAATACTTCGATCACCAGATCAGGAGCGCCGTAGCAACGGTTGTTTTGCAATTTACTTCTTTCACAAACAATGGAAATATCCGGCAAAACAGTAACATCTTCTATTCCTTTCTTTTCAGCTGTAAAAGGAAGGACAACTTGTAGATTACTGCCAAATACTTGGCATGTATTTCTTTTAAGCACTGTTCTAAATTCTCCAATTAAATTTGCAATTACTCCTTCATGTTCATAAGATGCTGGAGCCATGAACACAGGAACCCCTTCATATAATTCTGCGCGTTCTTCTTTTACTTGGAATAGAAATTCATCTAGTGTATAGGTTTTATTTTTATCAAGATGATCCATTTCCTTCCTCCTTTTTTACATTCATTCTTTATCCAATAGTAGCAAGAAATAGCATGCTGCACAAGTTGACAGCAAAACAAAAATGCTTTAATTATATTTCCTAATTGTGTTTCTTAAAAGATCGCTGAATTTTTCCCGATCTCTGCTGTGTATGGCTTAGGGCCCTTTGTCCGTTTCCCGATTTTTCTAGCCATCGAACTAATGTAGCGTGTTTGTAATAGATTATCGACCTTTTCATTCGTGTAGATAAATCCTTTATGATGAAGCACTGTGCCTCCTTTTGCTAATTCAAGTAAAGCTAGGCCGTAAATTGTTGAATGAAAATCATCGAATGAATAATTCACCAATCAAACTGCAACATTTATAAAAAAACAAAAAAGTGTTGCAATTTTAAAAAATAAAGCATACAATAAAATTAAACTAGGTATTTGGAAAGTTAAATCGAATTATAAATATAAATTATTGCGAGATAGAGGAGATATAAATATGGATAAACGAGAGATGATGGAAATTAATTTGAAACAGCAAAAGGTTATTTCTGACCCTTTGCGCTCACAAATCATTGCATTGTTGTATGAAGAGCCAATGACGCCAAAGCAAACAGCAGATAAGGTAGGGAAAAACCCTGGAACGATTTATTATCATATCCAACAACTTTTTAAGCATCACATCTTAGAAATTGACCATGTGAGCACAGAAAAAGGGATCGTAGAAAAATATTACCGGGCAAAGGCGGTGTCGTTTAGAAACCCTGATGAGGAAGTCCCCTCTAATCATGTTGGCGGCAGCAGATCGCATATGTTTCTGTCTGACAAATTAGTAAAAGAATTAGATGAAGAAGTTCAGGAACTGTTTTTTAAGTACGCGCACTTGTCTTACAAAGAGACGGAGGAACAAAAGCCGTATGAGGTTGGTTTCCATATTAAAGAATTTAAAGAAGAGGAGGGGGAAGAGTGAAAGCATTTTTTATCGAACGCAATTTCCTAATATTATTGTCAGGTGTGTTCATTAACGGTATTGGTGGCGGGGTTTATGCTGTATCCGGGATGTTGCTCGTTCTTCATTTGAGCGGAAGCGTTCTCTATTCAGGTTTTGCATTTTTTGCTGTTTCACTTGCGAACGCTATGGGGTTTCTTGTTGCGCCGTTAGCCAATTATTTCAAGTATAAAAATGGGTTAGTCATCTGTGGATTTTTGAAGGCGGCTCTTCTGTTTACGATTCCATTGTGCTATATAACCGTTGGCCTTAACGTCTATTATGTCATTTTTCTATTATTTACGATTTCCCTTCTTTCTCAATTTACCTATCCAATTGAGTCGACTATTCTTCCTATAATAGTTGGAAAAGACAATATTATTCAAGCCAATTCTTATTTACAGACAGTTCGGGAAGCAATGGATGTTGTATTTGTAGCTGGTGCAGGAATTCTTGTTGCATTTATAGGATCCGTTCAAGCGATTTTAATTACGGCTATTTGCATGTTATTGTCCGCTCTTGCTTATACCTTATTTAATTTCCAACAACCAGAAGAATCTAAAGATAAACAATCAGTTGGCAATGTTTTGGATGTATACAAAAGTGATCTAAAGGCAGGGATTGGTTATATTCGATATTCACTCATTCCAAAGATGATCGTATCCATTATATTTATAAACTTGGCAATGGGCGTAATGACGACAAACTTGCCTGCTTTTGCGCTCATTAAAGGAGGAAGTGAAGCAACATATGGCTTTTATATGGCGGCGTTGTCGCTTGGGATAATGATTGGAACGATTATGACATCGAAAATAAAAGAAATTGGATTTGGACGATTAACGATCATCAGTTTTAGTGGTACCGGCGTGCTGTGGATGGGTACAGCTCTTCTTCCCGTTATCCCATCACTTATCCTTTTTTGTTTGGGAGCAATCTCCATTGGCATTATTAATATACTGATATTTTCCGCAGTTCAGCAACAAGTTGAAACGTTGTTCATTGGGCGGGTCATAACGGTATTATCAAGTGCAGCATCAATCGGTATACCTTTTGGTGCGCTTGCTGGAGGTGTCATTGGTGAAACATTTACTCCAGTTGTTCCAGTCTTTATATGCGGAATAGCGATGTGTGTCTTTAGCTTTAGCTGGTTAAGCAGTTCTGTGCTACGAAAGCTTCCTAAAATTGATGAGGCGAAATTATTCCCTGCAAAACAGGTAGAGGAAGTCTAATGTCAATAAATGTATCTATGCGTATACGAATCACCTAAAGGATAAGAAGAGGCCTCTCATGTTATAGGTCTCTTTTTATGCTTATTTCACATGATATTTTGTTAATTAATGGGAGGAGAGAGATGATCTCAATCAGAATTCCCTTTGAATTTCAGACATTTTTAGGTTGAGTTTTGTTAAATAGGTAATATACTAAATTACAAAAATACATCGGCGTTTCTGTTGGGAGAGGTTCATCGCCAACTTTGGACGCGTTTGTCTGTAACTGTTACAGTCCCAATCTTTAGAAAGAGCCTAAATAAAAGGAATTGAGCTATCATTTTGTGAAAAGCTTTATTCCTTTTCCGATGATTAAAAGTAAGTTATTATGGCTGAAATGCTAGTGATTGGATTATGATTTTAGCATGATTATAAGGAGATGAACATATGAATCAAAAAGTGATCATTAATGATTTAGCAATAAACGCAATGAATTACCAAGAAGAAACGGTTACGGAAGAGGGTAAAGATCTGTTTAAAATAGGTTTTGATTTTAAAGTAACCAGCAGTGATTACCATGATGTAACCACTTTACTTTATAAAAATGATTTTACTGTTAAGGTGCCAGGAAGAAATATCAATTTATATGCAACCATTTATAATTACTCCACGTCCATTACGAATTTGTATGAGGAAGATGCAGTCGGGGACTTTAAGCTGGAGTTAATGGAAAAGGTATAGGTCACTACCAATATCCTATGGGGGGATCTTCAAAAAGTCCAGTAAAAGTGACACAATGAAGAGGAACTTCGACTAAGTACCGACAGTCCTTGCGTCGAATGTAGAAGTCACCACAACACGTTAGAACCCAGGACGTGCTAGTGTCGGTGTTGCCACAAATGTTTTCGGTGGGGTGAGCATTTACGCGCAGTCCCAGGTCGTGGCGAACTTAACCGACGCGGTCCTTTTTATCCTTATTTTTGAACCAAGCTTATCAAAACAGAGTTGCTGGGCACCATATGATAGGCACTCCCATATACTACTAAGAATTTGGATTTTGGGAGGAATGGAAATTGAATAATGAATTTCATATGTTTGTCGAGAATATCATAGAAAGTTGGCCCGAGCAACAGCGAGAAGGCGCTGAAAAAATAATGAATAAATATGGATTACCGCAAGAAGCTATAACAAGCAGGCTAATATGGTATGACAATTATCCTTGGCAGATAAAAAAGTATAAAATACTTTCTTACTGCATAAGTGCAACTAAGGTTGTACCCTAAAGGCTTGGTGACAACCAAGTTTTCTAAGAAGAAAACAATTGTCCACCGGGACGCAGTGCCACATAATTTTCCGACGCCACACCCGGATTTTCTGGAGCAAACCATTAATTATAGAGCCCCGTTGGACGCTTTTGATGCTATTGCCTATTATGACGGCAGCTGCTACCCCGATCGAACGAAGGGGGAAGTTACTGCCGTTTGTGATAAGGAAGAAATGAATATGTTATCTATAAACCTGTTTCATGTTATCGTGACAAGAAAAAGAACGGGAGAAGAAGCAAGGCGATGCATGATTGAGATGGCGGCGGATTTCTTGCTTCATCATATTTCCTCGCCATATGTAGAGCAATTTCTTTTTCCCCAGCAATATCATACGGAAGATCCTGACAAGGCGTATTTTTAATTTACAAAGGCCACCACAACAGCCAGATTCGGGCTTTTGATCCGTCTCTGGCTCATTTAATTTATGGGCATCTATCTAGATTGTCTATGTTATAATAGAAAATAATTATGTGAAGAGAGGATGTAAATTATGCTACCAACTATTATTGTGATAGCCATTGTTCTGATTCTGGCCATTTTTCTTATCACATCGTATAACCGACTGATCAAATTACGAAACTGGGTGCAGGAAGCTTGGAGTCAGATTGATGTTCAATTGAAAAGACGTCATGACCTGATCCCCAACCTTGTAAATACAGTGAAGGGCTATGCTGAACATGAACGTGAAACATTGGAGAGCGTTGTGGAAGCACGAAGTCAATTGGTTAATGGATCACCGCAAGAACGTATAGATGCTGATAATCAAATTGAAGGGGCACTGAAATCAATTTTTGCCTTATCGGAATCTTATCCAGATTTAAAAGCGAATGAGAACTTTTTAAACCTTCAAGAAGAACTGTCAACAACGGAAAACAAAGTAGCCTATTCTAGACAGCTTTATAATAAGTCTGTTGCCGAATATAATATTAAGCGGCAATCGTTCCCTACCAATCTTATGGCAAGTATGTTTAATTTTGAAGGAGAAGAACCTCTTTCTATACCCGAAGAAGAAAGAGAAGTTCCGGATGTAAGCTTTTAATGGAGGCCTATTATGCTATATCAACAAATTAACCAAAATAAACGAAAAACAGTTTTACTTGTGGCTTTATTTAGTGTGCTTGTCCTAGTGCTTGGCTCGGCAATAGGCTATTTATTAAACAATGATTTTGTCTCAGGTGTTATCATTACGATCATTGTATTAGCTATTTATGTGCCGATCACGTTAAAAACTGCGAACGCTCAAGTATTGAAAATGTCTGGTTCAAAAGAGATCCAGCGTAAGGATCATCCGCAACTTTTTGGTGTGGTTGAGGAGCTCTCTATTGCCGCTCGTATACCAATGCCAAAGGTTTATATCGTAGAAGATCCAGCACCTAATGCCTTTGCAACTGGAACCAAACCAGAGAAGGGGGCAGTGGCTTTTACGACAGGTTTGTTAGATAGATTGAATCGTGAAGAACTATCAGGAGTAGCTGCCCATGAAATCGCACATATTCGCAATTATGATATACGTTTGATGACGATTTGTGTTGCTCTGGTTGGTGTTATTGTTCTCGTTGCTAATATTGGGTCACGAATGATGCTTTTCGGTGGTGCACGAAGAGGTGGGGGGAATAATAAGAGTAATCCGATACTAATGATACTTGCAATTGTGTTGGTTATTCTTGCTCCAATAGCTGCTCAATTTGTAAAACTGGCTGTCTCCAGAAACCGTGAATACTTAGCAGACGCGTCAGCGGTTGAATTTACACGTAATCCAAAAGGGCTAATCAATGCTTTAAATAAAATAAGCCAAGATCCAAATGATGTAAAAGAAGCAAAGGAAGCTACTGCTTCTATGTACATTTCGAATCCATTTAAAAAGAAACGGAAGAAGAAAAGCTCCTTATGGTCAACACACCCTCCAATGGAAAGTCGAATTGAGCAATTGAAGAATATGTAGCTAGTAAGGGATGAAATGATGACTTCAGCAATTGAATTAAAAGTAAAAGCGAAATATATAGCGCAATATAAAAATAAATACCCTTTGATAAGTAAGGATGCGATCCTAAATCCTGATGTGCTTAAAGGTGAAGGTAGCATTGTACATTTAGTCGATGAGAATAACCAGTTTATTGCAAAAGGCTACTATGGGAAACAAAACAAAGGGATTGGTTGGGTATTGACACATAGCAAAGGAGAGAAAATTGATTCTTCTTTTTTGAAAGTTAAAATCCAAACAGCAATAAACAAAAGACAAGCCTTCTATAAAGATAAAGAAACCACTGCATTCCGAGTTTTTAATGGGGAAGGCGATGGGATCGGTGGATTGACAATTGATTATTTTGCTGGGTTTTACTTAATCAATTGGTATAGTGAGGGGATATTTTCCTTTAAAGATCAGATTATTCGTATACTTGATGAGCTTGGAGCGTATCAGGGTATGTATGAGAAGAAACGCTTTGATACAAAGGGACAATATATGGACGATGATGATTATGTAAAAGGGGTTCAGGCTGAATTTCCAATTATTGTAAAAGAAAATGGGATGAATTATGCAGTCGATTTAAATGATGGTGCGATGGTGGGTATTTTTCTTGATCAGCGTGATGTGAGAAAAGCGATCCGTGATAAATATGCCAAGGGGAAAAATGTGCTCAACACATTTTCCTATACAGGTGCTTTTTCTGTGGCTGCTGCTCTTGGCGCTTCTAGCAAGACGACAAGTGTTGATCTGGCAAAACGCAGTAAAAGTAAAACGGTTGAGCAATTTCGTGTGAATGGGATTGATTATGAACAGCAGGACATTATTGTGATGGATGTGTTTGATTATTTTAAGTATGCGAAGCGGAAGAATCTCAAATACGACGTAGTCATTCTGGATCCACCTAGCTTTGCCCGATCGAAAAAACGGACATTCAGTTCTGCTAAAGATTATCCAGCCCTTATTGAAGATACCATTTCAATTACAGAGAAGAATGGTGTCATTATTGCTTCAACGAATAATGCAACTTTTTCAATGAAGAAATTTAAAGGCTTTGTGGAGAGAGCGTTCAAAGAAATGAATACAGCCTATAAAATTTTGGAAGAATTCTCCTTACCGCCAGATTTTCAAGTTGATCGGAATTTTCCCCAAGGTAATTATTTAAAGGTGTTAGTTGCGAAGAAATTAAGTTGATCATTCAACTCCATTCCTTTCTATCAAAAAACAGCTGTAGATTATTCTACAGCTGTTTTTATCGTATTGTTAATTTGCAGTCCATTTGTATCAATCTGTAATGCAGAGATCTGATAACCTTGTAAAAACTGTTGCATATGCTCAGCAATACTTTTCCCTTTCCCTTTTTCCGCAAAAGAAACCATGGTAGGACCGGCACCACTAATAACGGTTCCATAAACGCCACAACGCTTCGCTTCCTTTTTAATCTCATGATAATGTGGGATGAGTTCCGATCGATATGGTTCATGAAATAAATCGTTTTCCATCATCTTTCCTGCGAGCTCATAGTTCCCGGAGAAAAGGGAAGCTATCAGCACGTTGCTGATACTGCTTGCAGTAGTGGCTTGTTCTTTGGAGAAATAGGCAGGAAGGACCCCCCTAGCAGCCTTTGTTTCCAGTTCGAATTCAGGGATATATCCTACTACATCTAAATCTAAATCAGGTATTCTAAGCCAATCAACATCATTTTTAAAATGTTTTGAAGTGATGGTAAGTCCACCGAATAAGGATGGTGCTATATTATCCGGATGTCCTTCAAATTCAGTTCCGTATGTGAGTTTCTCGTCAGGGGATAAAGAGAGCTCACATACTTGGTTGGCCAGTTCAATCCCAGCAATAATTGCTGAAGCACTGCTTCCGAATCCTCGCGCTAATGGAATATCACTATTTATAGTAAGTTTACAAGTAGGTAGCTGCTTATTATGACGCTTGGCAGTTTCTTTTGCAACTTGATAGATTAAATTTTCCTCATAATTTGCATCAGTTGGCAGGAAAGAGGATTGGCTTATAAGTTCCCATTGATCAGATTCAGCAACTTTTAATGTTAAGTAAAGGTTTAATGCAATTCCGCCTGAATCAAAGGCTGGCCCTAAGTTTGCAGAGCTAGCCGGAATAGAGATGATAAATTCCTTCATACCTTCACCATATCTTCTAGGTAATCCATAACAGCTTTTTCGTCATTTGGTAACGTCACTGGATCTACCTCTAATTGATCAATAGCTGTTTGTGGATCTTTTAATCCATTCCCTGTTAGGACAGCTACAACTTTACTGCCAGGCTCAATCTCGCCTTTCTCGCATTGTTGAATAAGCCCAGCTATGGAAGCGCTGGATCCAGGCTCAGCAAAGATACCTTCTTTTTTTGCTAGAAGGTTAAAGGCATTCGTTATTTCATCATCTGTAACCGCATTGATTGCTCCATTTGATTCATCTCTTGCGTTAACAGCAAGTTCCCAACTCGCTGGATTTCCTATTCGAATCGCTGTAGCAATTGTTTCTGGATTAGGGAATACGTTGTTATTGACTATTGCTGCTGCACCTTCCGCTTCAAAGCCAAACATTTTCGGTAATCCTGTTTGCTTTAATTGGTGATACTCCTTAAACCCTTTCCAATAAGCACTAATATTCCCTGCATTTCCAACAGGAATAGCAAGGACGTCGGGAGCAGACCCCAGCTGTTCGCACACTTCGAAAGCTGCCGTTTTTTGTCCTTCGAGTCGGTACGGGTTCACGGAATTGACGAGCGTCACGGCCGTTTTTTCACTTACCCTTCTTACCATTTTTAAGGCATCATCAAAGTTTCCGTCAATCTCCACGATTTCAGCGCCATACATCATTGCCTGAGCAAGCTTCCCAAGTGCTATCTTTCCTTTCGGGATAACAATGATAGCTTTGATACCTGCTCTTGCTGCATATGCAGCAGCTGAAGCAGAAGTGTTGCCAGTTGATGCACAAATTACAGATTTACTTCCTTCTTCAATTGCTTTTGCAACAGCTAATACCATTCCTCGATCTTTAAACGAACCGGTTGGATTAACCCCTTCTATTTTTCCATGTAACTCTATTCCTAATTGCTTGGATAGAGCTGGAAAATGAATAAGTGGTGTATTTCCCTCTTGTAGTGTGAGTTCAGGTGTTTCACTTGTGACAGGGAGGTAAGGCTTATAGTGTTTCAGTAGTCCTGGCCATTTCACTTGTAACATCTCCTTCAACTTTATAATAGCTTTTTACATCTAGAACAACATTTAAATCTTTCAGTTTATTTAATGATTTGTTGAAGTTTTCCAGTGATGTTTGGTGTGTCACTAAAACAATTTCCGCTACTTCGTGTTTCTTAATCGGATTTTGTAAAATACGCTTAAAGCTAATATTTAATTCATTGAATAGCGACGAAACTGCTGAGAATACGCCAACTTCATCCTTAACATGCAACCTTAAATAGTATTGTCCAAAGCGTTGATCAGCTTTCATTAATTCCTTCTTAAAGCGTGGTTCTGTCACTTGTGTTCCATTCACACCTAAATGAATATGTTTAATTACTTCTACAACATCCGACATGATAGCAGTTGCAGTTGGCAAACCACCTGCCCCTGGACCATAGAACATTGTTTCTCCAACAGCTTCTCCGTACACATAGACAGCATTGTACTCGTTTTTAACATCGGCTAATGGATGGTTTTTTGATAGGAGCGTTGGCTGTACATTCACTTCTACTTTCTGATCCTTGCATTTGGCAGAGCCGATTAATTTCATGGTATACCCAAGCGTATTTCCGTATTCCAAATCTGCCAGTTCTAAATTTTTAATACCAGATACTTCGACTTCTTCAAGGTCTACGTTGGTTGAAAATGCAAGTCTGCCTAAGATGGCCATTTTTCTAGCAGCATCTAAACCTTCTACATCTGCAGTAGGATCTGCTTCAGCAAATCCTAGATCTTTTGCTTCCATGAGGGCATCTTCATAGGATACACCTTCGTTATCCATTTTTGTTAAAATGTAATTGGTTGTTCCGTTTACAATTCCCATAACTTGTTGTATGTGATCAGCTGAAAGCCCGCCAGTTATTCCTCTCAAAATCGGGATTCCACCTGCAACACTTGCTTCGTAATAAAAGTCACATTTGTTTAAACTTGCTATTTCTTGGAGTTCTGGACCGTGTAACGCTACTAAATCCTTATTTGCGGTAACAACATGTTTCTTTGCGGAAAAAGCTTGCAGAATATACTGTCGAGCTTCCTCCACTCCACCCATTACCTCAACGATGACATCAATTTCTGGATCCTTTAGAATATCATCAGGATTCGTGGTGATATGTGTTTGTTCTTTATCGATATTTCGTATTTTTTCAGGATCACGAACGAGCACACTTTTTACATTCACTTCTGAACCGAGTTGATGAATTAGCTTCTCTCGATGGTTTTCAATAATTTGAGCAACACCCGCTCCGACAACTCCTAAACCTAAAAGACCAATAGATATATTTTCCCTCACACTACCACCTCAAATTTATCATTTTTATAAAATTATATTTAGTACATTTAATCATGAATAACAATGCATGGCAATAGCGAATTTTAAGAATTATTTTATAAAACGCTTACATTGTAAATTCGATCGCCGAAAAATTGCTGGCTTCTTAACCAGTATCAAAAATGAAAAGACACAAGCCCTTAAGCCCGTGTCTTTTCTATTTTTCTATTCCATGACAAAGCTCCATACATTGAAAAGATTGCTGCACCAAGCGCAAGAATAACAAAGAAACCGCCAACAGTAGCGTTATAATTAACGGATGCCTGTTCAATGACCACGCCACCAATTAATGATCCAAATGCAATCCCGAAATGCAAAGCGGAGTTATTTAAGCTTTGTTGCGTATCGGATGTTTCTGGAGAAGTTTGTATTAAATAGCTTTGCATGGCTGGGGTGATCGCCCAACTCATCATGCTCCATATAATCATTACAATTAAGAACAGTGGCAATGCAAACGTCGTATATGGAATTGCAAAAATCGATAGACCGAACACAGTAATAACGTAGAGAATCGTACGTTTTGCACCAAATCGATCAGAGAACATACCTCCAATTGCTCCACCGGTTACTGCAGCGACACCGAATAGTAAATATACAATACTAACCCATGTACTATCCAAATTCATAGTTGATTGAAGAAATGGAGTTAAATAACCATATAAAGTCAAATGTCCGGCTAAGAATAGAAATGTAGTCAATTGGGCGAATAGAATTTTTTTGTTCTTCAATGTTCCTAATTGCTCTCTAATCGTAACAGGTTGTTTCGGAGCAATTTTGCCCAAGAAGAAATATACACCTATAATGGAGCCTACCGTTAAAATGGAAATTAGAAGGAAAGGAGCTCGCCAACTAAATGCATTCCCCAGCATGACCCCGATTGGTACACCTAATACGAGTGAACCGCTGATTCCCATAAAAACAATTCCAATTGCTCGAGCACGATATTGCGCGTCAACAATATTGGATGCCATCGTGATACATAAGACAACGAGTAAGGAACCACTAGCAGCAGAAATGATTCGTGCAATAAGTAACATGGCATAGCTCGGACTGATTACTGCTATTAAATTTCCAAATAAAAATATAAACAATGCTATTATCATTAATCGTTTTCGTTCCATGTTTGAGGTTGCAGCCAATAAAATGGGGGCAGCAATTGCAAATACCAGTGAAAAGATAGTAATTAACAGACCAGCTTGTCCCAAACTAACACCTAAATCTGTTGCTACTAAATCTAGTATTCCTCCTATAATTAATTCGACCATCCCCACAACAAACGAAACAATCGTTAATAAATAAACTCTTTTATCCATAATATATTTCCCTCTCTGTCTAGTTACCACTATAATAGTAACTTTTATCAAAAGAGAAAACAAGCTATTTTTTAATACAGACTTTTCTGTGCTATGATGGATGTAATATGGTATGAATGATGACAGGAAACAAGGGGTTAGCAATATGCTGCAACAATTCGGTTTTACCCAATATGAGAGCCAAGTTTATCGCGCTTTAATCACCATAGATCAAGCAATGGATGCAACATCTATCGTAAAGCGTTCTGAAGTTCCAAGATCCAAAGTCTATGATGTTCTTCGGAGGTTGGTAAAAAAAGGAATCGTGCTCGAGTCAACAACGGAGAAGAAAAGATTATATACAGCTCTACCGTTGCATTTAACGATTGAAAAATTAAAAGCGGATTTTGAATGGAATGTACAGGCATTAAAAGAAACAAAAATGAAAGAAACGCCAGTGGACGATCGTGTCTGGACATTAAAAGATAATCAATCCATACAAGTTTCTCTAAAGAATTTAGTACAAAAAGCAGGGTCTTCTATTTTTATTTCTGCATGGGCAGATGACGTAAACGCCATTCTTCCATTTTTAGAGGAAAAGCATCATGCTGGTCTTGATGTAACTGTTCATGTGATTGGGGAAATTGAAACAATTATTCCAAACACCTCTACCTTAATCCCAGATACAGAGCACAGCAAGCTTGAACGAAGCCGTATTCTTATTATAGATCAAATGGAGATGTTATTCGCGGGGGTTGAGGATGCAGAGTGGCAGGCAATCCATACGCAATCACGGCCGCTGGTAAAATTTTTTACGGAGTTCTTTTACCACGATGTGGCCTTAACGGAAATTACTCGGAAATATAAAGATACGATCATGAACGATAACGAAATTCGAGATATCTTATTGAAGTTGAGATATTAAGTCTTGACGCGGTTGAGAACAAACCATGATTGATAAAAAGAATAATGGGTACCATAAGGCCGAGTTATTTCATTTTTTTATGAGGTGAAAAGATGGATAGTCTATTATTTTTATCGTTCTCAATAGCATATCTAGGGTTGTTTTGCTACGGCATAGTATTGGCCAAGCGATACGGGTGGAAGACAAGTATGAACGTTATTTTGCTTGTTATCATGGGCTTATTATATGATAATGCTATACTTGCTGCTGGCCGTTATATCGGGGAAGGGTCTATTCTGCAAAACTTAAATTACGTCCGGTTCTGGCTCCACGCTCTCTTTACCCCATTACTTGTCGTTTTTGCATGGAATACATTAAAACAAGCGAATATTAAGTGGACTAATTATCGCTGGCTGTATTATGGAGTAATTCTGTGTACAGTAAGTTTAATTATGATAGAACTTATAACAGAAGTATTCGGACTTTCTCTTGAAGCAAAGCGGGAGTATGGAGTGCTAAGTTATCACAAGGTTGAAATGTCCAGTGGACCTCCCATCATGATCCTACTTGTCACTGCTGTACTGCTTGTTGCTTCTATTTTTGTTTGGGTGAAGCAAAAGTGGATCTGGTTTTTTATCGGTACAGTGTTGATGATTGTTGGAAGTGCTGCTATACCACCAATCGATAGTGGAGCCGTTACGAATTTATTTGAATTAATATTAATAACCTTTCTTCTATTGACCAAAGCCTATCAAAATAAACGAAAAGATGGACTGAAATTCTGATAGAATGGAATTTAATCTTATGCTAAAGTATATGATCAATTACGAGAAATAATTTGTGTTATTTGATATAATTAAATCACCTTAAAATTAGGAAGGGAGGAACAGTTGGTGGAAACTGAAGCGAAATTACAAAAAGATGCTATGCGTGTGTTAAAACTTACAAGTAGAACGTTTTATATTCCGATTAAATTACTCAAGCCAACATTGAGAGAAACAGTTGGTGCTGCTTATTTATGCATGCGTGCGATAGATGAAATAGAAGATCATGAACAATTGGATGCTGAAACAAAGCAACATTTGTTGAGGAGAACGAGTGAGTTATTACTAACTGAATTTGATGACGAGGCATATCGCGAATTACTAAAGCCGTATGAATCCCTTTTACCGGAAGTAACAATCAGAATGAACGATTGGATAGCCTTTTGTCCTGAAGGCTTCGTGGGTAAAATGAAGGAAGCAACAAGTGTAATGGCTGGTGGTATGGCTGATTGGGTCGAAAAGGACTTTCAAATAGAAACCAAAGCGGATTTGGACGATTATACATATTACGTCGCAGGCTTAGTTGGTGTTTTGCTTACCGATATTTGGAAATGGTATGACAATACAGAATCTGACAGAGACTTGGCTGTAGGATATGGTCGAGGGTTACAGGCGGTTAATATATTGCGTAATCAAGGAGAGGACGCGGAACGTGGTGTACGATTTGTTCCTGATAATTGGACAAGGGAAGATCTATTTGCCTATGCAAGGAACAATTTAAAACAAGGTGATCAATACATAGAAGGTATCGATAATAAAAATGTTACGTTGTTTTCTAAAATTCCATTAGAATTAGCGAAACGCACACTAAGGGCAATGGAAAAAGGCAATGAAAAAATGTCGCGTGAAGAAGTAGAGTCAACAGTAGAAGAGATTATTAATGAATAAAAAAAAGTACGATTAGCCTGCTAATCGTACTTTTTCTATAAAAAGGCCTAATATAATAAATTTCACGATTTAAGGTATGATAATAACAAGAAGAGCGGACACCAAAATAGGTTTAAGAAAACATATATCTCACACAAAGATAACAACTAAATAAGTTGACTTGTTAACGGGTTATTCCTATAATTAGAAATTGTGTTACAAAATTGAGCAAGCTGGTGGTATATGTCAATGCTTATTATTAATCGAATTCGGTAATAAGTATTCTCCATCCAACGGTCTTTAATGGCAAAATAAATTCTAGATTATAGACACTTGTTCCTAAAACATAGGAGGAAAAGCGTGGAATCAAAGAAAAAGGAAAAGTTGGATTGGACAGTTTTTATAGTAAGTGGCGGTTTTTTAATCTTATTTATAATATTATCTTTTATCAACAGTGACATGGTAGGGAACGGAATTACAACGTTATTTGATTATTCCGCTAAATTTTTTGGTGGATATTGGCAACTGTTATTGTTGGGTAATTTCTTCATTGGATTGTTTTTAGCCTTTTCAAAGTACGGAAAAGTTCGTTTAGGAAAACAGGACAAACCTAAATATAGTAATTTTCGTTGGGTTGCTATGATTTTAGTTACCTTATTGGCGAGTGGTGGTGTGTTTTGGGCAGCATCAGAGCCGATGTATCATTATATGGATACTCCTCCTTTACTCGGTGGTGGGGAATTTAATAATATAGACGGAGCATTCGCGTATTCCTTTATGCATTGGGGATTCTTAGCATGGGCCATTTTGGGGACATTAGCTGTAATTGTTATGATGTATGTACATTATAATAAAGGATATCCTCTACGCCCAAGAGGTTTATTATATCCTCTATTTGGTGAAAAAATTTATCATAGAAGTGTGCTGGGATCCTCGGCTGATATTTTTTCTATTATAGCGACGGTGGCTGGTACATTAGGTCCGCTTGGGTTTCTAGGATTACAGATATCCTATGGGCTTAATCATTTATTTGGTTTGCCGGATAGTTTAATGATGAGTATAGTTGTTGTAATGATACTTGTTTTAGTAGCAGCAATATCAGCTGCAACAGGTGTAGATAGAGGGATTCTAACACTCAGCCGCTATAATGTTGGGTTTACCATTTTTCTAGCAATGGTCGTACTTCTTGTTGGACCTACCATGTTTATTATGGATGCGTTCATCGGTGGTACCGGATTCCACTTGCAAAACTTCTTCACGATGAGTTTATTTCGCGGTGATGAAGCATGGCTAGGTGCATGGACTATATTTTTCTGGGGTTGGTTTATCGGTTATGCGCCGATGTTGATCGTATTTATTAGTAGAATTTCTCGTGGGAGAACGATTAGAGAGTTAGTGATTGGTGTATCAATTGCAGCTCCATTAGTTAATAACTTTTGGTTCTCCGTTGTAGGAGGAACAGGGGTGTTCTTTGAAAGAGAAAATCCAGGTTCAGTCTCAAATGCTTTGAATGAAGGTGGTATGCCTGCAGCTGTTATGGCAATCACGGACCAACTACCAATGGGTATGTTATTCGGGATAGGGTTTCTCCTTGTATCTGTTATCTTTGTTGCAACAACTGCAGATACTATGTCTTATACAGTTGCCGCTACTTTAACGGGTAATGATCAACCGAAAAGGTGGTTGCGTGTATTCTGGACGTTGATATTCGGTCTCACTACCGTGATGATTCTTACAATTGGTGAAGATAGTATTGCATCGATTCAGAATTCAATTGTTATAACGGCCGTCCCCGTGTCCCTGTTATTGTTGCCTCCGTTATGGAGTGCACCAAAAATAGCACGCAAGATGGCAATAGAACAAGGCCTTATCTGGCAGCGAGAAATTAATAAAAAAGTAAATAAATAATAGAACAGTAAGGGTCTTCGTTTCCTGACATATTCAGGAAATGAAGGCCCTTCATACTTTTTAGCAGATAAGAAACCACCATCTATTATGAAAATGTAACACAAGGATAGACGGTTATTTAAAATGGTGTGTAAAAAGCGCTCTAAGTCCGAGGTGAGTAAGGGCGAGAGCGAAAACAATCATAACAATTGCTCCTACTATCTCAAAGAAGCTTGCTACACTATCGGTAATAAAACTTATCTCAGCCAGGTTTGTTAATCCAAATCCAGCCAAAAAAGTAGCTAAATATAATAAAGCTAACTGATACATACGATATCCCTCCTTCTCTTTATTTTATGAAGGAAGAGGATACGGGTGATTGTATGGTTGTCTATTTAACTTAATTTAAGGCTAAGCACTGGATTTATAGAGCATTAAAAGCACTGAAAGGACTCAATTCTTTCCAAATCGATTCCGTAATAGGTCCATCTATTACCGTGCCAGCGATAACCTGCAATGGAGGTTCTGCCAACAAAGGTCGGATAAAACCAAAAAGCATCCCGCTGTAACCAGACATAGGTGAAGCGATACATGCATCCACGGATTCCTCCAGGATCTACTGCAAAGGTTTGAAATTGCGATTGTTCTGGAATGAAAGCGGGTGGTGGAATAGTTGGTGCAGCACCAGTTTGTTCGCCACCTGGAAATGGCGCTGGGCCACCAGGGTAGCCTCCAGGTGCGCCTGGAAAAGGTCCACCTGTACCAGGAGCCCCGCCAGGTCCAAATAATTGATTCCACATAAACTGTGATAGGTTAAATTGCCTCTCGTTATAATACGGTGGTGGCTTATCATACATTATTTATTTCCTCCCTTGATTAAATCATTCACTATAATATATGGGTGATTGTTACAGGTGGGAATGATTTTAGAAGATTGGGCGGTATTTTATTAGATTTCTTCTGTATTAAACTTTTCACCGTATTTAATTCATAATTAGAGGCGAAAAAATATACCTTTTTCGCCTCGTGAAGAACATATGGAATTCAGGTTGTAGTTAGGCGCTATAATGCTCTAACTGCTTCTTTAGTATTCTTTGCTTTGGTTATTGCTGATATAACAGAAACGCCGTCTGCTCCAGCTTTAATCACAGAATTTGCATTATCTGTGGTGATCCCGCCGATTCCTACTATTGGTAAGTCGGGAAACTGTTTTCTTAATGCTGTCATCCACTCTACTCCCACAGTTGCTTTAGCATCAGCTTTTGAGTTGGTTGCAAAAACAGGTCCTGCGCCTATGTAATCGATGATGGAAATAGGGCTTTTAGCAACTTCGTCAGCATTTGATAAAGAGAGTCCGATAATTTTATCCGGAAAATGCTTGCGAATTTCTTCTACTGAGCTATCATCCTGTCCGACGTGGATGCCATCAGCATGTAATAAACACGCTAAGTCAACATCATCATTAACGATAAAGGGAATATTATGCTGCCTGCACACTTCACGTAGTCGTTTACCTAACTCCAATTTTGCATCACCCGTTAACGAACCTTCACCTTTTTCACGGAACTGAAAGGCTGTTATTCCCGAATTGGCTGCGGATTCTAGTATTTGTACTGGATCTTGATCACAATTTTGACTGCCCATAATAAAGTATTTACGCAAGCTTTGTCTTAATGGAGGCATCATTTATTTACTCCTTTCGAGTGCTTCGGTCTCTAGTGAGAGTGCATCAATGAATCGGGGGATAAAGGTTCCGGAACCTGCTACTTCTTCATGGGAAGCAGCGAATTCAGCAGCTAATCCGTAAAATTCAATTGCTGCTAATGCCTGTTCTTCAATAGAGTACCTAGTTGTTAAGCAAGCAGTTAGGATAGACCCCAACAAACATCCCGCTCCTGTTACCTTTGCCAAAATGGAATGACCTGTTTTATTACGAATTATTTTTCCTCCTATACAAATGAGGTCTGTTTTCCCGGTAACGATTGCAGTAGTGTCATAGTCTGCTGCCACTTTTGCAGCAATCCCTTCAGTATCCTCACCACCGAGCGAATCAACACCTTTTGTTTCCCAAGGAATTTGAACAAGGTGGGCCATTTCACCAGCGTTTCCTTTGATTACAGTAGGTTTCACTTCTTGTACGATTTCTTTCATAGCAGATGTGCGAAATGATGTAGCTGGTACTCCTACAGGATCGAGTACTACTGGGATTTCTTTCTCGTTTGCAGCTTTTCCTGCAGCAATCATTGCGGGAAGCTCCACGGGTGTTAGAGTGCCAATATTAAGCAGAACGCCGTCCGCAATCGACGCTATTTCATCAGCCTCTTCTTCAGATTTTGCCATAATAGGAGCGCCGCCAAAGGAGAGTAGACCATTAGCGGTGAAATTCATGACCACTTGATTTGTTAGATGATGAATCAATGGATTATTTTCCCGTACTTCCTGAATAATGTTTGGATTCATCGTTTCACCCTTTCTTCTCGGCTTGCCCAATGATTGGTAGGCCCATTTCCAGAGCCAATTGAAAAGGAATGCTTAATAGCAGCTGTTACAAAATGTTTTGCTTTTTCAACTGCTTTTTGTAAAGGTAATCCTTGGCTTAAATAAGCAGTGATTGCAGCTGAATACGTGCATCCCGTTCCATGTGTGTTTGTTGTATCGATTCGTTTAGAAGAAAACGTGTGCATGGATGTCCCGTCATATAAAAAATCAACAGCATCACCTTTTAAGTGTCCACCTTTAATAAGGGCACCGTTAGCACCAAAATTCACCACGATTTGCTCAGCTGCTTGTTTCATATCATCGGTTGTATCAATTTTATCTCCAGTAATATATTCTGCTTCTGGGATATTTGGTGTGACCAAAGTGGTTAATGGTAAAAGCTTTTCGCGTAAATAAAGGCGTGCTTTTTCTTCGATTAATGGATCACCACTTGTAGCAACCATGACAGGATCCATTACATAAGGGGCATCAAGTTTTGGGATTTTTTCTGCAATTACCTTCATCATGTCAATATGTGCAATCATTCCTGTTTTAAATGCGTGAACTGGTATATCCGTAATCACGGATTCCAACTGTTGCTCAATCATTTGAATAGGAAGGTGGTGTACATCTTGAACGCCAGTTGTATTTTGAGCAACAACGGTTGTAATGACCGACATGCCATAGCTTTTGAGTTCCTGAAATGTTTTTAAGTCTGCTTGGATACCAGCTCCTCCGCTGGGGTCAGTGCCGGCAATAGTAAGTACGGATGGAACTTGAGTCATCTGTAAACCGCCTCCTCGTTTTCTATTCTTAAATCATCTGTAAATGTCATGGAAAGTCCTCCTCCTAATAAGTTAGGAAAGTAGGTGCCAATCTGACCACCTGACTGGCAGCGGCCGAGTTTTCTAATTGCATAGGAAACTATAGAATTTAAATGCTATGGATAACTTAGTTATCGAAATAGCCACGTCCAGCTCCAGCGCCCAGCAACTAGCGCGACTTCCTTCACCTCCGTACGATAAAGAAGACTTGCCGATTGGCTCTGCCAGAGGCTTAGTCGCACTTATACCCTGTGGGTGAAAAGAAGACTTGCCGATTGGCTCTGCCAGAGGCTTAGTCGCACTTATACCCTTGTGGTGAAAGTCAACATTGGCTTACTTGTCTTAAGGAAGGCCGACTAAAACCGGGCTTGCGCTCAGGCGTCGGCATACCCCTATGAAGGGGCATGTTTCCTTTATCTCCTCCGGCTCAGTCCAGTCCGTACGTTGCTAAACGGGCGCTTGCGCTTTGTTCTTATATGCGTACTAAACTTTGATATTTAACCTTTGATATGATAAACCAACCGATAAACGCACCGGTAATACTACTGACAAGAAATGCTGGCATAAAGGCGAAGGCACCAACAGAGCTTCCCATCAGTAGTTGTGCAAATGGTACAGCAAATAGGGAGCCAATAACCCCGCTTCCAAATGCTTCGCCAAATACAGCCCATGCTTTTTTGCCGATTTTTTTATAGAGGTAGCCAGCTAAAAATGCTCCGACCATACCGCCTGGAAACGCGAGTAATGTTCCGAGACCCAGCATATTCCGGAGTACACTAATCATAAAAGCAATGACGACTGCAGGACCTGGACCAAGCATTACGGCAGCCATGACGTTGACCGCATGCTGAACAGGGTATGCTCGTGCCACTCCAGCGGGAAACCATAATAATTGTGCAGTAATGGTTCCAATTGCTACAAAAACAGCCATCGTTGTTAATAAACGCGTTCGATTCAATATTCTCCTCCTTTCATAGGGAAACCAAAAAAGCCAGATCCGCTGAGGGACCTGACTGTGACTATGAAAATAGATTAGACGTATCATCGCATCGCCTAACTACTTCCCTCCGCTGGTGTTAACCAGATCAGGTCTATAAGAGTCAGAAAGTAAACGTACTTTCCTCTCAGCCCCCGTGATTATTGGGCACCCCTAGTAGTAATTGTTTATTATTAGATTCACTCATTAGCATAACAAATAGCTGGATGGTTGTCATGGGTAAAGTTAAAATCTTTACATTATTTTGTAAAACATATCATGATATAGAAACTATTTTCTATAAATAAATGATTGATCAAACGTTTGATTAATACTATTTTAATTCCATATCTAAAAATGCATAAAAGTCAGCCCATTCATCAATAACTTTGGATGTTGGTTTACCGAGTCCATGTCCCGCTTTTGCTTCGAGACGAAGGATGACTGTTGAATCCTTATCCGCTTTCTCGAGTAATGTGGCAGCGAACTTTTTTGCATGAGCTGGTAAAACTCGATCATCACTTTCTGCTGTTGTTATGAGAATAGGTGGATACTTTTGTCCGTTCTTTATATTATGCAATGGCGAATAAGCATATAAGAATGGAAAATGTTCTGGTTTCTCTGGATTTCCAAACTCGGGTATCCAATAACGACCGATTGTGAATTTATGGTAACGTAGCATGTCTATTACAGGAACCGTGCAGATGACAGCACCAAATAGATCAGGCCTTTGTAGCATACAAGCTGCGACTAACAGACCTCCATTTGAGCCACCCATAATGGAGAGTTTCTTTTGATTGGTATATTTCGTTTCAATTAACCATTCGCCAGCAGCGATAAAGTCATCAAAGACATTTTGTTTGTTCTCAAGCATTCCAGCTTTATGCCATTTTTCCCCGTACTCATTTCCACCGCGCAGGTTAGCTACAGCATAAATCCCGCCCTTTTCCAACCATCGTAAAATTGCAGGATTAAAAGAAGGAGTTCTGCTAATATTAAAGCCACCATACCCATTTAGAATAACTGGATTTTCGCTATCCAATTTAATGTCATTATGATGTGTAAGGAACATTGGGATCTTTGACCCATCCTTTGAGGTATAGAAGACTTGCTCTGTTTGAAAATCAGTCGTATCCACAGGTAGGGTTGATTCAGCGAATACAGTAACGTCTGGATCGTCCATTTCATAATGATAAATGATTGTTGGACTTAAGAAAGAAGTCATGCCAAAATAAATTTCATCTGTTTCTTTATGGCACGTCATCTCCGTTAATGAACCGATTATCGGTAATTTAATTTGATATAAATAGGTTCCATTTTGATTATAGACGTGTAATTGATGATGAGCATCATGAAGGAGTACAACGATGAACTTTCCGTTTATAAATTTCACGGAATCCATGACATCATCTTGTTCTGGTAGGACTTCCTGCCAATTCTGAGGTTCAGGGTGATCCAGATCAATTGCAATAACCCTACCATTCGGGCTATCTAGGTCTGTTTGAAAGTAAAAGATTCTACCTTCGTTTGTAATGTATTGGTATCCTGCATTTTGATCATCGAGCAGACGCATAAATTCCACCTTTGAATCAATAGCTTTAACAAACACTCTATTTTCTGAAGCGGTTCCTTGAAATACGTGTAGACAGAGATGTTTTTCATCATCGCTTATCATTGGTGAGAACATTAGCTCTTTTTCGTCTGGTTGTTCGTGAACTAAAGGGTCATCATCTTGACTAGTTCCGAGCTTATGAAAATAAACGGCATTGTAATTGCTTTCATCTTCTTTTTCGACACTTCCTGGCTCGGGGAAACGACTATAGAAAAATCCAGAATGATCTGGTGCCCATGCAATGGCTGTAAATTTTACATAGCGAATATGATCTTCCAAGTCTTGTCCACTCTGAATATCCCTTACATGAATTTGCTGCCAATCACTTCCATGTAAGGAGGTGGCATAGGCAATATACGCTCCATCATTACTAAAAGCGTAGTTCGTCATTGCAATTGTTCCGTCCTCACTAAGTGTGTTAGGGTCAACCACAACAGCATCCTGTTCTTCGCCCCGCTTGTAAAGAACAGCCTGATTTTGTAAGCCATCATTTTTTTGGTAAAATAAATTACTTTTCACTTGTTTTGGTACAAAAAACTTTGGATAATTCCACAATTCCTCTAATCGCTGTTTGTCGAACGCTTTTGATTCAGCTTGTGAAAAATAGGTATCGCATTGCGCTGCCAAGGAATTTCCCCATTCCACGGTTTCTAATGAGGATGAATCTTCCAACCATCGATATGGATCAGCTACCTTTGTTCCATAAAAGTCTTCAACGATGTTATCTTTTTTCACTGTTTTCATGCTACGCCTCCTGTTTTTCCTGTATACATTATGTTTCGCCAAAAGTTAGTAGATTCCTTTATTTTTTGGCAAATAGGAAAGAGGGATAGAGTACGTAAGTAAGGGTAAATAGTTTTATTATTTTGCTAGATTTTTGTTTGAAACGTGATATACTATTAGGAAAAGAAAGGAGGGTCAAAGTCAAATGGAGGAGAAATTAAATACTATTTTAGAACACTTGGAAATACTACAACAAGGACAAGTTCGATTTGAAGAGAGACAGGATCGATTTGAAGCAAGTTTAAACATTTTTGGAGAAAGACTTGGTCAAGTTGAAAGAAGTCAAGAAAAATTAGTATCAAGCCAAGAACTTCTTGCTATTAATCAAGCTTCTATGGAAGAAAGACAAATCCGCTTGGAAGAAAATCAAACCAATATGGAAAAGAACCAAGAATTGTTTGCATTAAGTCAAGTTCGTTTAGAAACCAAACTTGATAATTTTATGGTTGAAACAAGAGGTAATTTTAAGCATGTTCAGTCACAGTTGGATAGACATACAAATTTGTTTAAAAAGGTACAACTAAAACATTAAATTGTAAGGTTTACTATTCATATTGGATTTCGAGTGATTTATTAGAACGAATGATATCTTCAACTTATCCTCAATTTATTATCCTTTTGTTATATACTTCATAGAAAACTACTCCATATATTATCTAACTAAATTGTCTGTAAAAAATTAAGATGTGGATCGATTAAAAAAGATTAGCAGGTCGTGTTGAGTACGACCTGCTAATCTTTTGTTTGAATAAATGATGGAGCATAGCGGGCTCGAACCGCTGACCTCTTGGCTGCCAGCCAAGCGCTCTCCCAGCTGAGCTAATGCCCCGATGGATGAATTTTAGGAACAACCTATAATATACACGTTTTTTCGTGTGATTTCAAGTGAAATTATTATAGGAACTACAATTTGAGATATATAATTTTCAAACACTTATTATGGAGCTAGCTTTGCGATATACCTATCATGAAAATAAATCTATTTTCATGATAGGTGGTGGCTCGCTCAAGGCGAGTCATGTTGGTTCTTATTTGCAAGTCTAAAGGGCGAGCATATAAGCTCGCCCTTTAACTATTGATTTTGTTTTCTAGCAAATTGAATAAAGTAATCCAATGATCTCTCATTCGCTAATGAACCTTTATTCACTACGTTTTCAACAGGGCTACCCATTAAGATTTTCTTTACTGGTATTTCTAGTTTTTTCCCATTTAATGTCGTAGGTAAAGCTGTTACTTCGTGAAATTCGGACGGTACATGACGCGGTGAGCATTGTTCTTTGATTTGTTTTTTAATTATCTGCTGGATCTCATCGGTTAACTTATACCCTTCTTTCATTACAACAAATAGGGGTGTAAAAGAAGTACTACCAGTTGGGACGTCTACAATTAAACTATCAGCCACTTCCTTCACCTGATCGACAGCCCGGTAAATTTCGCTGGTGCCAATTCGAATACCCCCACGGTTAATGGTTGCGTCTGAACGACCATAAATAACGCTGGTTCCACGGTCTGTAACTTTTAAGTAATCACCGTGTCGCCAGATGCCTGGGTACATATCGAAATAACTTTCATGCAAGCGGCTCCCGTCCTCGTCATTCCAAAAATAGATCGGCATCGATGGAAAAGGTTCGGTGAGTACTAATTCGCCTACTTCTTTTATTTGAGGTTCACCATCGTCGTTAAAACTCTCAATTTTTGCACCAAGCCCACGACACTGGAGTTCTCCAGCATAAACCGGTAGAATTGGCGCACCTAAAATAAATGCTGTACATACATCAGTTCCTCCACTTGCGGAGGCAATCCACAAGTTGCTTTTAACATTTTCGTAACACCATTGGAAGCCTTCAGGTGGCAAAGGTGATCCTGTCGAGCTAATATTTTTTAAATGACGTAGGTCAAACTCCTCGCGTGGATTAAGTTCTTCTTTCATGCAAGCCGTAATGTAGCTCGCACTTGTTCCAAATACAGTCATTTTCGTGTCTTCAGCAAATTTCCAAAGCATCTTCTTATCTGGATAAGCAGGATTCCCATCATATAGTATAATGGTGCTTCCTGTAAGAAGGCCACCGACGAGGTAGTTCCACATCATCCAGCCCGTTGTGGTAAACCAGAAAAAGCGGTCATCTTCTCCTAAGTCTGTATGGAAGGTTAATGCTTTTAAATGTTCGAGTAAAATTCCGCCTTGACTATGTACGATGGGTTTTGGCTTTCCAGTAGTTCCAGATGAAAATAGAATCCATAGCGGATCATTGAACGGTATATGCTCATATGTCAGCTCGAGGTCCTCTTTTGACTTAATCGCATCTGACCATGTTATTGCATTTTTAAATCCACTAAAATCCGCATCTGCGTTTACGTAAGGAATTGCAATGGTTGCTTTTAAACTTGGTAGTTCAGCCTGGATATCCTCTACAATTTCAGTACGGTCAAAACTTCTTCCGTTATAGTTATATCCATCAACTGTAATCATCACTTTAGGTTCTATTTGTTTAAATCGGTCGATGACACTTTGTATTCCAAAGTCAGGGGAAGCACTAGACCAAATGGCACCAAGACTGGCTGTTGCTAAGAAAGCTACTACAGATTCATAGATGTTAGCGACATATGCAACGACACGATCACCTTTTTGGACACCGAGTTTTTGTAGTGTTAGCTGAAGTGCGGCTGTATCTTGATAAAGTTGCTCCCATGTTACTTCAGCTGTCTCTCGTTTTTCTGAAGCATGAATAATTGCAGGTTTATTTTTATCTCTATTTCTGAAAATATGTTCCGTATAATTGATTGTGGCTTCAGGGAACCATTTGGGTCCAGGCATTTGATGGGAAGTTAATATTGTTTCATAAGGCTGCTTTGATCGAATATCAAAGTATTCCCATTGTGACTTCCAGAATGCTTCTATCTCATTAACAGACCATTCCCATAGGGAGTGATAATCATCAAAGTGTAAGTTTTTACGTTCGCTTAGCCAATTCATATAATCGTACAGGAATGATTGTTGTTTTTGGTTCTCATCAGGTTCCCATAATAATGTTCCCTCTTCTATCTGTCCCATCAGATCCCTCCTGAATAGTGTGATAATTACTACTATTATATTGATTTACTCCGTTTATGTAAAGATGAGAAGCGTTTTAATTTACACTGGTTAGAAAACTTGGCTTTCGTTAAAGGGATTCTTAGAAAGCGTTCTTTGGTTATGCTTTGAAGTGCAGGCCTTTTTAGACGAATGTTCTTAGTTGTACGGATGCAGTAGGGATGTTTATGCTCCTATCTGCAAAAAAATCCCCCGCTTGTACGAAGGATTTTCCTTTTTAATCTGCTAATTTATCGGCAAATGCTTTAACATATGGTGGTAGATCCGGTGGGCGGCGGCTGGATATGATGTGACCGTCAACCACTACTGCTTCGTCACTCCACTCGGAACCAGCATTCGTCATATCATCTTTGATGCCAGGAGTGCTTGTTACCTTTTTACCTTGTAAAATCCCTGCAGAAATAAGAACCCAGCCTGCATGGCAAATTTGACCAATTGGTTTCTTTTGATTATCCATAATCTTGATGAAATCCAAAACCTCAGAATAGCGCCTTAATTTGTCTGGAGCCCATCCGCCGGGAACAAGAATCCCGTCATAATTCTCTGCGTGAACGTCAGTAAAGGCATATGCAGACTCGGCAGGCACACCATATTTTCCAATATACTTTTTATTTGCTTCTTTTCCAACTAAATCAACTTGGGCGCCCTCTTCTTGAAGGCGTAAGACCGGATACCAAAGCTCTAGATCTTCAAACTCGTGTTCAACAAGTGCGATGACTTTTTTATTTTTAAGTCGCATGTAATCCCTCCATTAGATGATAATTCCAGTTTAACAGAGGTTAAGAACGATTTCGATTTTCATGCCAAAAAACCGTCCATTATTTCTTGTTCTGCAATTCCTCATTCAAGGAGGCTTCCACCTTTTTGAAATATATATAAAAACCTATCCAAACTAAGGTATAAAACGCAATCCACACGAGTGCGTTGCTGAGAATTGCGAGAGGTGTAAAGGGCACCCATCCAGTCGAAAGCGCAATGATAAAATAAATAGTAATCGACAGGCTGAAGTGGATAACCGTTTGTTTTAAATAACTCCAGTCATGAAACTCAAATATAAAAGAAGATAATCCAAAGTAAATGCCAATAATGAAACTGCCCAACATACTCAGCCAAATTTCTGAAACGGTAGCATCTACTCCATAAAATTTGACAAAGGAAAGGACAATAAATGTATAAATTCCTCCTACAGCAATCCCGGTTGTGGCCCGTTTTAGCACTTCAACGATCATATGCTTGCCCACCCTTCATCAGCTTTTCCTTTATGGCTGCCACATATTTTCTTGTAATGTATTCTTTATTTCCAGAATGAAAGTAAACACAAAGGTTGCCGTTAAAAGATAATTCGAAGCGCTCGATACGATTTACATTTCCAATAACTGATTTAGAAAAACGTGTAAAGTCATGGGGAACCAGTATTTCCTCTACTTCATACAACTTCATTTTTATTTCAATTGTACGATCTTTTAATGTAGCAAATATCTTTCTCTTTTCAGCATAGACAAAATCGACCTCATTCGGATCGAGAAGTATCGTCTGATCCAATTCAACACCAAATAAACGCTGCTGTCTTCGCTTCTTTACAACCTTCACAATTTCCTCCAGTTCCTCCGTCCATTCCTTTGCTTGAATGGTCAGCGTAGTTTCCTCATGCTTATCATCGATATCAATGTTCACTTTCATCAGGTCATTCCCCCAGTAATTCTAACCTATGGCTTGTTTTAAAAAAGCTGGATAGCGGAGCAATGCTATCATAAATCCTGCTAATCCAAATCCAAAAAGGACAAGCGACACTTGAAAAAGATCCATATATGACAATGTGCCTGCCATGGCATCTTGAAACGCCTGATGTGCCCAGGATTGTGGCAGGAATTTACTGATCGTTTGCATGAATGCAGGCATCGTGTCGAGTGGCATCATTTGTCCGCCAAGTAACCCTCCACCAAGCGCAACCACTTGTGTGAATGCAATCCCCATGTTATTTGTTTTCACAAGCATAGCGAGTCCGAGTCCCATTCCAGTTACGGTAAATGTTAATAAGACAGATAACAGAAGCAAGTGAAATGGCTGCTCCAAGGGTATGTTATAGACAAGTTTTCCGAATAATAACAAGATAAAAATCTGTATGAAAACGATAACCATGTTCGGAATCCATTTTCCCAGTAAATATAAATAAGGGGAAAGTGGTGTGCTTGCGATCCTGGCTGTCATCCCGAGATTCCGATCCTTAAGAACCGTTTCAACCATATTAATCATGATGAAAAAAACAAACATAACGGTATAGCCTGGTACGATCGATAAGATAATTTGTTCACGTATGGTTGCTTCAGTTCCGGAAGTAAGTACAGCGATAAATAAAACGGTGAAAATAATCGGTAAAATCAACATCCAAAATAATAGTCCTCTGTCTTGAAGATATTTTTTCATTTCAAGAAAAATCAATGCTCTCATGATAAAACCTCCCTATTAGTTTAACATAATTTAATCTCGTAGTTGGCTGCCGGTTAAGGAGAAGAAAACATCCTCTAGCCGTGGCTGAACAAGTTCTAATTGCTCTAATTGCACGTTTTTCCTTTGGCAATGATTTAATACGGCCTCCATTGCTTCTAGAGGGGTTCTGGTCGCAAGTAAATATCCGCCGTCCTTGTTTTCTAATGTTCCAAACTGCCTGATGTTTTCTGGCAAACTGTTTATCCCTTTAATGAAAATGGAAGGGAAAATATTCTTTTGTAATAAGCCTTCAATACTTCCATTTTCAATAATGTCCCCCTGATCTATAAATGCAACTTCATCACATAGCTGTTCAACTTCTTCCATATAATGACTGGCATATATAATCGTACAACCTTTTTGTTTAAGCTGTTCGATCATTTGAAAAATATAACGACGTGATTGCGGATCAATCCCAATGGTTGGCTCATCCATAATAATGATCTTTGGTGTATGCATGAGAGCACAGCCAATATTCAGACGGCGTTTCATTCCACCTGAAAATGTAATCACTTTGTCATTACCTCGTCCGGATAATCCGATATCTGCCAAGACTTCAGATGCTCGGGTCTTTAGTTGCTTTCCTTTTAACCCATACAGCTTACCAAAAAAATACAAATTATCTAACGCGGACAATGTTTGTTCCAAGCAGATTTCCTGGGGGATATATCCAAACTGTTCTTTCTTTTTTCTATCGATAGTTGTTGCGCCGATGTGAACTTCCCCTTTATAGTCTTTAATGACGGAAGCAAGGATTTTCATTAACGTTGATTTCCCAGCACCGTTCGGACCGACAAGACCGCAGGCAATCCCGTCTGGAATGGTAAGGGATATATTTTTCAATGCTTGTGTGCCACCACCATAATGCTTTTGTATATTATTCACTGTCAGCATTATTACACTTCCTTTTCTTTTTTTCCATTATGTCATGAGGGTATTTTTAATACTTGGGAAAGTGAATAACATACCGTGATTTATGTATGAAGAGACAAAAAACATACATAAAAAAACATCACCTAGTTGCAAGTGATGTTTCATGAAAAATTTAGTTCAGTTTCCGCCGTACTCACCGTGTTTGATGAAGGTCTTCTCATCCTCAATCAGGCCACAAGAGCCACATTGGATCCTGTATTTCGGACCATTATAACTGGTATGAAAAACTTCTACACTTTCATTCGTATAATTATTCATAACTTCACCAGTCTGTGCATCTAATTTAACGGGTTTTGCGACTTGTTCGATCATGTTGAACCTTGAACGATTTGTTTTACAATTGGGACATCGGTATGGTTGGTTCATTATAAACACCTCCATCCCATATTATTCCTAATTGTTATTCTTTTATTTATATTGTCTTAGTGGTAAGGCATTGTGAGAATGGTTTATCAAAACCTGGGCAATTTCAATCAAACCACTTTCTTAGTTTGGAAAAAAACGACTCTGTTTCATGCTCATTGTTTATTATTTCCTCTTCAGGCTCTTCTTCTATAAAAATTTCTTCTTTATCAATCGCGTAATCATACGTTAAGACAGCACCAATATCCGTATTGTTTTCTTGATTCGTAATGGTGGTGTACGGGATGCTGTGTTTATTTGCCAGATCCTTTTCTTCCTTTAAGAAACGATGGGCAACATGTCCGTTGATTAATAATTTGGCATCTTTATGGTTCTGCATGGCTTCTTCTAATTTAGCTAGACCTTTATCTGACATTACCTGTCCTTTTGAAAGAGCAAGTACAATTCGTTCTCTGAGTGTGCCTAGGAATTGTTCCCTCTCTTCTTCTTTCGGTCTCCGTGTTCCATAAATTCCCTCTGTGAGATAATCGTCCACATTTTTCTTATTGCTCATAGTTATGCCTCACTTCTTATACTTGTAATTTTATTGTACAAAGTCCCTGTATGAGATGCAATGAAAAAAGGTGTCCTAATTTTAAGGACACCTTTATATTACTATTATTTATTTCTTTTTGCGCGTTTATCAGCTGCGCGACTTCTTGACTGCGCTTCTTTATCCTCATGATCAGCGAACTCTTCTGCGAATTCCACATCTTTGCCATCTTTCAATTGGCTTTTTGGTGTCTGTGCGAGAAAGCTATTTTTTGCTTTATTGTGTTCGTCTCTTCCCAAAGGGATCACCTCACTTCATTATTTTCATGATTAGTATGTGTAGAAGCATTTTTTCACATACTAGGACTATCCAAATAAATATAAGGAGGAATCTACATTGAACAGAGAAAATACGTGTAAGGCATGTGAAGGAACTGGGATGTTGGCAGATGATGAGGGATGGCAGTACAGTTGCAGTGTTTGTGATGGAGATGGTGAATATTCGGAATCGGATGCTTCAAGGCCGGCGAGAGTAAGGTCTGTTGATGAGAATAATCGATTGCTGGATTAAGAAAAAGACTACCTGTTTCCATATAGGCAAACAGGTAGTCTTTTGTTTTAATGCGGCATGTTTCCTTGAATGGGTGCAAAGCCATTTATAATCGCTTGCATATCTGCTTGCTTCAGCTGTGGAACTTGGTAATATTGATTCTTATTCTGATATAAGAACACTTCGTAGGCCATTTCCACCATGTTCGGAACACTATCTGCAAATACCCTTCTTAATACAGGGTTCGTTGTCTCTAATGCTGTTGTGGTGAAAGTTGTTGCTCCTGCTTTTAGCACGCTCATCATATAGCCTGAGACACATTGATCATTAATTTCATTTACAGATTGAGCAGGCGTCGTTGGCTGTGATGGTTGTAGTCCGTATGTGACATTATTGCTTTGTGTCATGTTGTAGACTTGCGTATCCACCGTAGGTTTTTGTCCTGTTTGTAATGTTTCAACAATCGTGTTATACGTTTGCGTTAAAAATGCTTTATGCTGTTCAAGCATCGTTTTTAATTCGGGGTCTTGGATATGTTGTTCAAATAATAAATATTGTTCCATTCCCCCTGTCAATGTAGATAAGGCCTCTTCAGCATCAAAAAGCTCGTGTCCACCATGTCCTTGCCAGTCGGGCATTTGTGAGGAATCGTGTAAGTTTTGTTCTTGATTTTGCATTGTTTTTGCCTCCTTAAAGTAGTCTTGTTTATCTTTGTCAAAAAAAATTTAGTTATGCGCACTTATTTATGTTGTATGGCTGTCTAAGATGCCTTTGGGGGAAATTGTTAATCCAAGCTGAAACCTTTTTTGAATCATGCTCGTAGAAGTAAGTAGCTAAAAGAAAAATGAATACGAGGGATGTTTACGATGAAAAAAGGTGTCATTTTATTACTATTGTTTGTTGTAATGGGATGTAGCGATCAGGATCCAGAAGAATCCAGTTCGCTAATAGGCGCTTGGTCTGGAACGATTGAGATTCCGGAACAACCGCTTATGATTAAGGTGGAATTTACTAATGATGATGAATTAACGGGCACAATCAGTATTCCTGCTCAAAGCGTCCAAGATTATCCGCTTTCCATCGTAAATGTAGAAGAGGAAGAGGTTATGTTTACGCTGGAAATACAGGGGCAGTCGATCACATTTGACGGGGAGATAGAAGGAGAATCGACCATTGCAGGAACGTTTATGCAGAGTGGACAGTCGTTCCCTTTTGAACTGACGAAAGAGGACGATGAGGTAACGGAAGCGGAAGAAGATGGAACGTTTCTTGAGGTTGAAACAGATCTAGGACCGCTATATGGGCAATTAGAAACGCCTACCAGCGAGGGAGAATTTCCAATCATGATTATTATTCCAGGATCTGGCCCGACAGATCGTAATGGCAATTCCCCAGGCGTCCAAAATGATAGTCTAAAACTTTTAGCCGAACAACTTGCAAAAGAGGGAGTCGCTAGTGTCCGGTATGACAAACGTGGAGCTGGAGAAAATGAACAAGCTGTCATTTCAGAGGAAGAGATGACATTTGATCAATTTATCGAAGATGCCGTTGCATGGGTGAACATGCTTAAGGAAGATGAACATTTTACGGAGGTTGGCATTATTGGGCATAGTCAAGGTTCATTAGTTGGCATGTTGGCTGCACAGGAAAGTAATGTAGATACATTTGTTTCTCTAGCAGGAGCTGGTCATCCCATCGATGAAGTTATGTATGACCAACTAAGTGAACAGCTTCCAGATGATTTGCTGAATGAAAGCGAAGAAATTTTACAACAGCTAAAAGAAGGAAATCAGGTCGAAAATGTTAATCAAGAATTGCAGGGAGCATTTCGGCCATCGGTTCAACCTTTCTTGTCTTCATGGATGAAATACGATCCTGCAGAGGAAATGGAAAAGCTGGCTATTCCAACGCTAATTATAAATGGTGGACGTGACATACAAGTTCCAGTAAGTGAGGCTGAATCACTGTATGGGACAAATGTCGACGGGGAACTTGTTATTATTGAAAATATGAACCACGTTTTGAAAGAGGTACCGGAAAATCGAGAGGAAAATTTGCAATCATATGTAGATCCAGATCTCCCACTTGCCGAGGGACTAATGGCTGAACTTGTTGAATTCTTAAAAAAATAGCTGTTACCAAGAATAAAAAAAAGTAAAATGGAAGCAATTATGCTACGATAGATTAAAGACATAAATCCTATAAAAATGGGGGTTACATGATGCAGAAAAAAGATCCAATCCAACTAGATAATCGCATTCATTTGATAGATGGATTTGATTTAGATGTACCAGATAGAACAGGCTCCTATGTTATCGATGAAGAAGCATTAACGATTGTTGAAACAGGTCCTAGTCCATCGATAAAACATGTTAAAGAAGGATTGAAAACATTAGGTTTTTCTTTGGATCAGGTAAAATATATCATTGTTACCCATATTCATCTTGATCACGCTGGTGGAGCAGGTTTATTAGTAAAAGAATGTCCGAATGCCACTGTGGTTGTTCACCCACGAGGGGAAAGACACCTAGTGAATCCGAAGAAATTGGCGGCAGGAGCGAGAGCTATATATGGCGAAAGTTTTTCGGACTTATTTGATCCAATTATCCCTGTTCCCGAAGAGCGATTACTCGTAAAAGGAGAAGGGGACACGCTTCAAATTGGCTCAGCATGTACACTTGAATTTTTGGATACACCAGGACATTCCAAGCATCATTTCAGTATTTATGATCCTATAAGTAAAGGAATGTTCACTGGAGATACAGTTGGCATCCGCTATGAACAGCTAATTCGTGAAGGTATTGATTTGTTTCTTCCTTCTACTTCGCCAAACCAATTCGATCCTAATGCAATGCAAGCTTCTATTGACCGGATGATGGATATGAAGCTAGAGCGGATTTATTTCGGTCATTTTGGTATGACGGAAAAAACAGATCAAGCGTTAGATCAAGTGTCAGAATGGTTGGATATATTTGTCGAAGAAGGGGAGCGAGTTGTGTCAGAAGGTAAGGGGTATGACGTTCTTGCTAAAGCCTTGTTAGGAAGAGTTAGACATCACCTCCGGGAATTTGATATTCCGGATGAACACGAGGCCTATATCGTGATAAATTTAGATATGCAGGTTAGTGCACTTGGAATTATGGATTATTTTAAAAAGCTAAAGCAGTAGATATAAGGCTCCATACCTTTGATAAGTATGGAGCCTTATTTATATGGGTGCTACTATTTCATCCATTGTCTAATAATGTTAGCTGTGCCTGCTTCTTTGGAAGCATTAAGCAAATAATTTAAATCCATGATAGCTGTATCAAACTTATGAATTTGGAACATTCTTTTCGCCCACTCATAGTCACTTGTCCAATCCGGGTTATCCGGCTGAGAAACTAAAGCAGACTCTAAACGATGGATAATTATGTCTTCTATTCCAATGACGAAGATATTTCTTCCATTTTCTAATTCAATACTGATTACTTTCTCCTTATTCCCCTCTAAAAAGTTAGCTGGAATTTCAATGGATATTTCTAATTTTTCGTGATACCAACTGCGACCTTTTCGGGCGAATCCAAGATGGTTTGTTAATAGATCATCGAATTTATCATGCCCATCTGTGATCAAGTCTATATCATACGTTGTATAATTATTTCGTGTGTAGATTTCTACAGATAAGCCACCGACAATTATTGGTTTAATATTATCTTTTTGAAAATACGCCGTTAACAAAGCACATATTTGCAGCATTTTTTCATGCTTTGATAAGACTTCAAGCCCCTCAAATTCATTTTTTAGTTCATTCAGCTGGATCATAGTACATCCTTCGCTTTCCGATCATTTTCATCTTACCTTCGCGTTTTGCTCTTTCTACGCTTGCTCTGGTGATTTTTGTTAATGCAATTTGTTCGTCCAAAGACCGTGTTCTGGCTCTCCTGACACGTGGCTTATCCCCATGTTCCGAACGTATTTGCGCATTAACTTGTTTACGCCTTTTCTTAATTGAATCTTCAATCTGTGTCATTTTAATCGAACGCATTAGCTACACCACCTTAAATGTATATCACTATAATTATTATATCCTTTAAAAGGAGATAATGCACCTTGTCCGGTAAATTTCATTGTCTTTGAACAGAAAAAGAGCTGATCCAAGAGATCAGCTCACTATTTATTTACTGCTTACATATTCTAATCTTCTTCCGTCTTCATAAATGTTAACAGCAAGAAGAATACGAAGCTTATTAGTAGTATGGTGCCACCAACAATAAAGAAGATAGTTGTAAAGGTATCCCCGAAATTAAACGGGCGAACATAATATAACCACATTCCGCTTGTTAAGCCGATGGTACCTATAATTGCTGAGTAGACATGTAAGGCTGCTAACGTTTTATTTGCTGGGGTGAAAATTTTATAATAAACAGCAAAGGCAAACAGTGAAAGCCAGCCGACCACCAAAATGTGCGCATGGACTGTTTGAAACTCTGGACCGCCTGCACCCGCCATATGTGAGCCTATAACAGCTCCTAATAATGCAAACACTGCTGAAAAGCGAAGTAATATTTTACTGTAGTTGTTCATGTGTTATCCTCCTTCTTATTAATAAATTGACTAATAGTACCAGTATAGCTTATCTATATGAACAGAAGATGAATAACGGATTGTACTATTCTGGAGGATCCATTTCCAACATCACAGGGCAATGATCGCTTCCCATCACTTGTTGATGAACCTGGGAATCTTTTAATAAGTATGTCATTCTTTCGGACACAATAAAATAATCAATTCTCCATCCGACATTCCTTTCTCGGATCGTTTTCATATAGGACCACCAAGAGTATAGACCTTCTGTATCTGGGTAGAAATACCTTAGGCTATCGACAAAGCCGGATTCCAAGAGTCGCGTCATCTTCCCACGTTCTTCTGTAGTGAATCCTGAATTCCCATGATTGGTCTTATGATTTTTTAAATCAACTTCATTATGCGCGACGTTAAGATCGCCACAATAGATAACCGGTTTTTCAGCATCCAGCTTTTTTATATAACGATATAGTTCATTTTCCCATTCTAATCGATCGTCTAATCTTGTTAGATCTCTCTTGGAATTAGGGGTATACACATTTACTAAGTAAAATTTATCGAATTCGAGTGTAATGATACGCCCTTCTTCTTGGTGGTTATCACTTCCCACGCCGTATCTGACTGATAATGGCTTTTTCTTTGTAAAGACTGCTGTACCCGAATACCCTTTCCTTACTGCATAATTCCAATACTGATGATAGCCTTCTAAGTCTAATTCAATTTGTCCTTCCTGTAACTTTGTTTCCTGAAGACAGAAGATATCAGCATTTACTTCATGAAAATAATCTAAAAACCCTTTTCTTACACATGCGCGAATTCCGTTTACATTCCAAGATACAAGTTTCATAAATGAATTGTTTCTCCCTTTATTAAGATGGTTGCTTTGTCCATTTTAGCATATTATCTTAGTTGGGTCGTGCAGATCAAGTGTTTAAAAATAATCATTTTGCGTATTGACAGCTTGGTGTATTAACCGTATAATACACTTCAGATAACGTGTTAATTGGTCCATACATGCATTTTTTTGTTGGTTGTGTATTAATAGATTAACACACACCGGAGAAAACATATAGGAGACGGGGCTATAATTATGAATTTTAATAATCGGGATCCTGTCTATGTGCAGGTTGTCCGCAAATTTAAAGAAGAGATTGCTACCGGTACCATAGATCCCGGCGAGGCGATTCCATCAAGAAGAGAATTGGCGAACAAATTAAAAATAAATCCCAATACAGCACAGCGAGCGTATAAAGAGATGGAGGAACAGGGCTTGATTCATACAGAGGGTAATTTACCTAGTAAGATTACAAAAGATGAAAAAGTTCTAGAATCAGTTAGAGGAGAACTCATCGAAGAAGCGGTAGATTCTTTCGTGGCATCTATCCATTCGATAAACGTTCCACTCGATGAAATAGTAGGTTTGATCAGAGAAAAGTACACAAGTGGGGGGGATAAGCATGATTGAGGTTAAAGAGATCACGAAAAAGTTTGGCCGAAAAAAAGTATTGAATGGCGTTTCATTCACAGCTAATAAAGGAGAAATAACATGTCTCATCGGTATTAACGGTGTGGGTAAGACAACGATCTTGAATGCGGTTATGGCATTAACACCAATCAATTCTGGTGAAATTTTAATCAATAAAGAGAAAGTAAATAAACAGAGTTACGAAATAGTTACCTTTATTCCTGATGCCATTACAATGATGCCGCAAATGCGTATATCAGAAGCGATGGAGTTTATGCAGGATTTTTACGATAACTGGAACCAGGAACGCGCAACAGAATTACTTAAATTTTTTAAATTAGAGGAAAGGGAGCGGATCTCGGATTTATCAAAAGGGAATACAGCTAAAGTGAATCTGCTGCTTGGATTAGCGCTGGATGTTGATTTTCTGTTAATGGACGAACCGTTTTCCGGGATTGATATTTTCAGCAGGGAGCAAATTGCTGAGGTGTTCGCAAGTCATTTAGTGGAAGATCGTGGGGTTATTATTACGACACATGAAATTAATGATATTGAACACTTAATTGATAAAGTAGTATTGCTTGATAACGGAAAGGTTCTAAAAGCCTTCAACAGTGAGGAAGTCCGGGAAACGCAAGGAAAATCCGTCGTTGATGTAATGAGAGAGGTGTATCAGCCATGAACCGATATTTGAAACTGGTTAATTTTGAGTTGGCTCGTTTTATGAAAATTTATCTTGTACTCATTGCGATCACAATCGTTTCACAAATTACTGGAGTGATCGTAAAGTCAAGAAGTTACTTAAGTGATGCAAATGAGGCAATCTATGAAGATTTAATGCCGATGGAGCAATTTTTGGAGCAAACGGGTCCATTGAGTATGGTACAGATAAACCAAAGTATATGGTCCGTGGGCCCGATTGCATTATGCATTATAGCATTACTCTTCTATTGTTTTTTCATCTGGTATCGTGATTGGTTGGGGAAAAATACATTCATCTACCGTTTATTGATGTTACCAACTGCTCGTCTGAATGTTTTCCTTGCCAAAGCCACTGCAATATTTTTAATGGTCTTAGGATTGGTTTCACTGCAGCTCATCTTATTGCCGGTGGAGAGTACGATTCTTAAATGGACCGTGCCATTGGACTTTCGGATAGATATGGCCGTCGGAGAAATTATTAATAACTCCGTTTATGGTGTGTTTCAATTACTGATTCCTCAAAGCTTCATTCAGTTTGTTATAAATTACGGAATTGGCTTTATGGCAGTGTTTATCTTATTTACAGCAATTCTTTTTGAACGAAGCTTTCGGTGGAAGGGAGTGCTGTTAGGGAGTGTATATAGCCTAGTAGCTATAGCTGTATTTTTACTACCTATTCTATTGCAAGGCTTCTTTCAACTAAATTATTTGTATCCCGTTGAATTACTGATTATTGAAGTCTTCTTGGGAATTCTTGTTACTACAATATCTATATGCATGAGCCGTTATCTATTAAATAAAAAAATAACTGTGTAAGGGGGAAGAAGATGATGCGTTATTGGAAATTAATCACCATTATGGTAGTGGTTGTACTGTCTATTGGTTCCTATTATATCGAGTCAGCTATAACAGGTACTAATTATCCAGAATTTGTATTTGAGCATCATAGTGGTAACGAGGAAGAAGTTAAGAATCTTATCTTAGATGCACAATATATTAATGAATTGAAACATAATATGCTACAAGTAACTGCAGAGGGAACAAAATATCAAAATGAGGAGTCCTATTTAGAGGGGCTTGAGAGTCATGTCGATGATACTATCAAACAGCTTCAGGAAGATTACCCGAGTTTCATGCGTGGTAAAAGCGAACATTCATTAGCCCCGTTTTATGAAAATGAAACGATATTGGTATATGTAAATCAAAATACGAATTCTCCTGATGCAGAGAAAAGCGATTTTACTTTAGATATTGAGGTTTTAGATAAAGGTTCAGGAGATCGAACAGCTTTTACAATAAAGCTTCCTGAGACAAAAGATTATCAAACGATGCGTATTGGTGACGTTCAGGTTATTGATGGAGAAATGAAGATTATTACGCGTAACTTCTTACACGTGGCCCAAACAGGCTATACTTCCTCAGAGGAAATACATGTATATAACCTTGATGTAGCAAATCAGGAGGTAACAAGTAATGAAGTGATTGTTTCGAATGCGGAACCAAACAATGCAACAGTTACTTATATTACTATTATCAACGAACATGGCGGCATAAACCAGAATGAATACGTTCTAGTCCATTTCGATTATATGGAAACGGTTGAACATGAAAATGGAAGCTCAAATCTCGAACAGATAGGAAGAGAGTTAATTGCATACAATCTCGAAACAAATGAACAGGAAGAACTCGATTTACCGGAAGCGTTACAGGATTCACTGCATACAGCATTACTGAGCGACTCTACAATTTATTTTAATAAACTTACGGAGACTGGGGTTGAGATTCTAACCTATGATTTAAATAGTAAAGAAATAGAAACGGAAAAAGTGTTGGAAGATACAGCAGCGTTTGAAGTGGAGCCACATATGGCAGTTAAAAATGATAACATGTATCTAACAAGTAAGTACAAGTATACGGATTCACATGCAGCTATTTTTGTAGTTGATTTAACTGAAGGCGATATTCTTTATGAAGGGGCAGTAGAAATGAAAGACCAACAAGCCGAGAAAGAAGAAGAGGATGTCTTGTACATTGATGATATGTTAATCGAGTAATTCATGTGGCTGGTTATAGCTATCCAAGCCCATTTCATCAGCCTATTTTTCATTTATTAGGGATGTTTATCTTAACCATAAAAAGGATAAACAATCTATGAGGTGAAAATATGAGTACGAATGATAAAAAATCACTAAAAAATCAGAAAGATCGTATTGAAGAAAGAACAAAATTGGATAAGTTTAAAGAGCAGGAATTGGTAGATGATATCCCGATGGAAGATCTAAAAATAGAACAAAAGGATGAGAAGAAAAAGTTCAAATCGAAGAATGCATCACAAAGTGAAAGAAAGCATCAAACAATGAAGGGTGATAAGTAGGGAGTCTGCATACTTGCATATAGCCCTAATAAAGTTATGGCATTGCACGGGATAAGACGGATTGAAAATCATTCAAGAGAGATCGCTTCATCCTGTGCTTCAGCTCATATATATACAGCCACTAAAGGAAGAATACTATAAAGCCTATTTTTAGGCAGATAGGATAGTATAAACTTTCCCACTGCATCAGTACAACTAAGGATATTCATCTAAAGGCGAATGCCAAGTTTTCTAGTAAAACTGAGCAAACTGACACAGAAGATATAAAAATAGGTAGTGTTACTAGTTGATATGCCGAGTCAATTTAACGTTATTTACATAAGAATAATGTAAATCGATACAAGTCTTGTAGAAGATTTAACCCATGAATATACCCTTTATAGAAAACCAATTGATCACTGGTTTTCTATTTTTCATTTTATAAAAGGACAAGTTGAGAGAAAGGAATACATAAGACATAAAGGGAAAAATCCCTTATAAAAAAATGAATCGTTCATATACATGAGTATGGTGTTTGTTTATCTTATACCATTGTTTGCATATGATAAATTGTATGGACCTTAAGATAAACGCAAACTCAACTTTCAAAGAACGGAGGTTTCATGTTGAAAGATATAACTGCTATTCTCGTGCATTATACGAATCAGTCCGTATTGTATAAAGCGTTAACCTCTTTAAATAAAATTAGCTCTAGAATTCAATCGGTTATTGTTTTGCAGGAAGAGGAAATGCCTTTAGATGTGATGGATAAATATGATTGGTTTGATCGAATTGAATATACGATGGCGGAAGGTAATGATTTAGGGGCAACACTGAATCATACGATCAATAAAATAAGCAGTTCTTATGTCCTCTTTCTATACGATACAGATTATCTTTCATCTTCCCATTTAGATTCTCTTAGCCTATCCAATCCTAAGTCAGTTTTAGAAACCTTCTATCATAATCAGAACATTATTATTCACCAACCTGTGCTAGTTCGTACTTCTTATCTAAAAAAGCAACCTTTCTTATCAAACCTCCAACTTCCATTCAAGGAAGCGATTCTTCCTGCCTGGCTTTCAAATGTAGACAATTCTCTTAAATGCTTTAAAAAGGGGATTGTGAGCCAATCAAGGAAAAATAGTTCTACTAATACGATAGAAAAACAAAAAAATATACAGAAATACCAGCTGCAGAAAACCAACACGAACCATCCGAGCCTTGCCGTCTTAATTTCAACTTATAATATGGAAGCTTATGTTGAAACTGCCGTTGTTTCCTGCCTTTTACAAAATGAACAATTGGAACAGTTGCTGATCATGGATGACGGCTCAACGGATAACTCCTATAAGCAACTTCAAAGTTGGAGTGATGGAAAAAGAGTGAGGCTATTCAACAAAAAAAACGGGGGGAAAGCTAGGGCGTTAAACGAGCTATTGCCCCTTGTTACGAGTGAATTTGTAATGGAACTTGATGCCGACGATTGGCTCGATCCCGATGCTATTTCCGTTATTAAAAAGTATCTTTCGGAACTTCCTCAAGATATTTCGGTGTTGTATGGCAATCTAAGAAAGTGGAAGCAAATGGAGAGTGATGTTCTCTTTAAAGGGGTAGCGAAAGGAACGCTTATAAAGGGAAGAGCTGACCTGTTATCTTATCGTTTCCCTCTAGGGCCGAGGATTTATCGGACTTCTTCACTAAAGAGCGCAGGGGGATTCCCCGTGATTGCGTTTGAAAATGGAAGGATTTATGAAGACGTAAGTATGTTAAACCAATTAATAGGAGATTCCCGGTTTTGGTATCATGATTTTACTGTTTATAATGTACGCGAACACAAGGATAGTATCACAAAAAATAATCTATCAAACTGGAAGGGATTTTTAAAGACGCTAAAATAGAGAACAATGGATGTTTCTTATCCATTGTTCTCCAAAAATTTATTTACGGTTGAAATGATATAGTCTTGTTTTTGAAAAGATAACGTAGGGGAGATAGGGAGTGCCAATATTTTTTCGGCAGTTTTTTCCGCAATCGGGAAATCCCCCTTTTTATAATGAAGATAGTGGAAGGCCTGCTGCAAATGTAGAGGGATGGGATAATAAATAGCCGAGGCAATACCGTTATTTTTTAATTCTGAAACTAATTCATCTCTTTTATCTAATTCAATACAGTATTGATGAAAAGTGTGTTCTCGATTTTCTGAGATTGGTGGCTTTTTTAAGAGATTATTGAGCTTTTCCGTGTACCTTCTTGCGACCTCCTTTCGCTTATGCAAAAAGATGTCTAGATAATATAATTTAACAAGTAGAATAGCTGCCTGAAGTTCATCAAGTCTGCTATTCATACCAATCGATGAATGTTGGTATTTCTTCTCACTCCCATGATTCCGGAGTTGACTAATCTTTTCATAAAGCGCTTTATGATTGGTTGTGACTAAACCAGCATCTCCAAATGCTCCAAGGTTTTTCGACGGAAAGAAGGAGAAGCAGCCAATATCGCCAATTGCTCCAACTCTACTCCCATCATATTCTGTCCCTATTGCTTGACAAGCATCTTCTATTACCCTCAAATTATACTTGTTTGCTATCGCCATTATTTCTTTCATATTAGCAGATTTTCCATTCAAGTGGACTATAATTATAGCTTTTGTGTTTTGTGTTATTGCTTCTTCAATTTTAGAGGGGTCCATATTATAGTTAGCTTCTTCGATATCGACAAAAATGGGTTGAGCGCCTACTTGCGCAATTGTCTCTCCAGTGGCAAAAAAGGTAAATGGTGTGGTGATCACGTCGTCGCCAGGGCCAATATCTAATGCCATTAGAGATAATTGTAGGGCGTCAGTGCCGTTTGCTACCCCAATACCATAGGAAGCCTCTACATATTCAGCTACTAACTTTTCCAGTTTTTCTCCTTTTTCCCCCAATATATATTCCCCACTATTTAATACCTCGGTTACCATCTCTAAGATGGGGGTTCTTATAAGCGTTAATTCTTCTTTTAAATCAACCATTGGTATTTGGTTAAACGTGTTGTTTGACATTGTAATTCTTAAACTCCTTTAATTTCCTATCCCTTCATATTGAATACCTAACTGGGATATTTCTTTTTTATTTAGTTTATTTCGACCATCTAAAACGAGCTTACAACTAGCGAATTTATGGAAGTCTAGATGGCTATATTCCTGGTGAAAAGCTTGAAGGATAACGACATCAATTTCAGAAATAAAAGAATCATTTAAAGATAAAGGATTTGCTCCGTACTTTGCGATTTCGCTATCTGAAAATAATGGGTCATTTACGAATAGGTTCGCTCTGTTGTCCTTAAGTTGATCAATTAGCAACAAGGCGGTTGATTTAGTAGTCTCTTTTACATTTTCTCGATAGGATAATCCTAAAATAAGAATATTTTTATTCTGTAAGGAACCTATCCTTTTTTTGATTTTTGAGATTGCATAATTTGACATGTTATCATTGACTTTTCTAGACAAAGAGGTCAATCCTTGATCTAATCCTTTGTTTATGAAAAAATAGGGATAGATTGGGATGCAATGTCCCCCAACTCCAATACCAGGGGAATGTAAATGCGAAAAGGGCTGACTATTACTAGCTGTTATCACCTCAGACATATTGACACTTTTGTCTTCAGCAAACTGTGCAAGTTCATTAGCAAGAGCGATATTTACATCACGATACACGCACTCTGCAACCTTTGAGAATTCTGCGGTTTCTAAAGAACTCACTTCGATTAATTTGCAATCGAGTGCTTTTTTATAAAAGTTTGACGCTAATTCAAGGCTTTTCTTGTTCACTCCACCAACGACTTTTGAATAGTTTTGTAAGTCCTGAATAATCTGATTAGAGTAGACTCTTTCGGGGCTATAAGCGAGATAGAAGTCTTCCCCCATCGTCAAACCAGAGATATCTTCTATTTTTTCTCCAAACTTATTTTTTGTATCTCCAGGAGGAAGTGTTGTTTCAAAAATTATTAAAGAGCCTTTCTTAACACCTTTGGCTATATCTTGAACAGCTCTATCAATAATTTTGTAATCAATATTGTTTTGTTCATCAACTAACACTGGAACAATGACAACTATTATATTCGATTGGGCAACAGCTTCTGATGTTGCTGTAGTGGCTGATAATGTTTTATTTTTATGAGCATTTAAGACCAAATGATCTAATCCCGGCTCATTTTTTACATGGGATTCACCTTGATTTATGGAAGTTACAACATCTTTGTTTATGTCCGCACCGAAAACTTTATATCCATTATTCGCGAAAATAGCAGCCAAAGGCAGTCCTATTTTGCCTAGTCCAACAACAGCCACATTTGGTAATGGTGTGCTTTGATCTATCATTATAAATTCAACCTCACTTTTGTGTTTATTAAGACGTATTTAATTATAATTTATGTTGATAAAATTCAAAGTGACTGTACTAATGAACGATACTGTCGAATATAGTTAGAAGTATGTTTTCAAAAAGACACCGAAAACATTTGGGACTGCGCGTAAATGCTCGCTCCAACGAAGTGATTCGCTGCTTATCATTTATCTACTTTATGAACACCTCTACGAGCATATTAAGCATTACCCATGTCTTTGCCTAATCGGTCATATATAGCAAATAGCCTCTTTTCCATGTGTTCCCAACTGAACTGGGTTTCCATTACATCTCGTGCATTTACACTCATTTCATGGATTTTACTTCTGTTGGAATGAAGAAAAAGGAGGGCTTGAAAATAATCCTCGGCAGTGGCTTGTAACCTATTGACAACATATCCGCATTTATAAGTTTGAATAAATCTTTCCATTTCTGTGCATTGATTTACTAAAACAGGAACGCCATTATTTAAATAACTAAAGAACTTATTCGGCATAGCGAAACGGTTATTCAGGGAATGAACAGCGTCTAAATCTACCCATCCTAAATCAACGTCCTTCATGGCTTCGGGAATCAAGTCATAGCTTACCCATCCGGTAAAATAGACTTTATTTTCTAAGTGGGGAGGAATAAAAAGGCTATGATCTTTTTTGGATCCCCCGATAATTTTGACTTTTAGATCAAATTTTTTATCGCATATATCTAATATGTTCATCAACTTATTAAAATTTCCTCTTTTATGATTCATCACACCTTCATAGGCAATAAGAAGTTCTTGTTTATTCAGCTGTATTGATTCATATTCGAAAGCTAATGGAGGAGAATTGTGAATTACTTCTATAGGGAGCTGTGGATCTAAATCTAAATACCATGATTTAATCGATTCCGATACTGTAATGACATAGTCTAATTCTTTTAACATATACGCGAGCATCTGCTGTTTTATATTTTTGGTTCGTTGAGGTTGATGAACCAAGGGATCGGGTTCTAATTCATGGCTATCATAAATTAATTTGCAGTGTTTTCCCTTTGAAGAAAGGGCACGTTTAATTCCAATGCCAGAATAGAGCGAATAAAACTCATGGGCATGATAGAAATCAGCTTTTTGTGCGATACCTAACTGTGTTAGTGGGTCAGAAAAACGAGTGAAATTTCCAGAGCGGAGATTATGATGAAGTTTTTTGATCTCTTTTTCAGGATAGATCTGTTCATACGTAATGATGTTAATTCCCTCATGTATAAATTCTGTCGATCGATAATTATCATAAAAAATAGTACCATCCACATCAAACAGGTATCCGTCTTTTCTAGGTACTATCATTGTTACCCGATAACCTTGTTTTAACAAACTTTTAGCTTCTTTTTTAAAAATGCGCGCATCTAAAAAGGGATGTTCCGATAGTAAAAAACAAATTTTTTTATTCATTATTTTCCTCCTATCTTATTCAGCATCAGCCTTGTTATATAAGGAATTTATAATTTTTTCCACCCTCTAACTCTTTCTATGATATTTGTGTTTATGTGAAATCATGTTCAAAAATGATGAATAGTTCAAAATGATATCTAATATATGAATCATAAATTAGATATCGTTTTTGAGGAAGGGTGAAAGCAAAGAAATGAAAATATTAACAATAGTAGGAGCTAGACCTCAATTTATAAAAACAGGTATGTTGTCTAAAACCTTAAAATTAAATTCAGAAATTGAAGAAGTTATCGTACACACCGGACAACATTATGATGATAATATGTCCACCATTTTTTTTAAGCAATTGAATCTCCAAAATCCCGATTATTATTTAGGAGTAGGATCTGGATCTCATGGAAAGCAAACAGCCAAAATGCTAGAGGAACTGGAGAATGTTATGGTTTCCGTCGATCCAGATATTGTACTAGTTTATGGAGATACAAATTCTACGCTTGCTGGGAGCCTAGCAGCGTCAAAGCTCCATATTCCAATAGCTCATGTTGAGTCTGGGCTGCGAAGCTTTAACAAAAAAATGCCTGAGGAGATTAATCGAATTATTACAGATCACCTATCTGATTGGTTGTTTTGTCCCTCAGATGCTGCAGTTAAAAATTTAAGGAAGGAGGGAATTGATAAAGGGGTATATCAAACGGGAGATATCATGTATGACGCTGTTTCTTATTTTAAACCTTATGCTGTGCAACAATCTTCTATCCTGCAGGACTTATCGCTTGTAGAAAATAGGTATTATTTGGCAACCATTCACCGGGCCGAAAATACAGATGATCCCCAACGTTTAAAATCGATTCTTGAAGCTCTGCAACAATTAGAAATGGAGGTAGTTATTCCGATACATCCCAGAACCAAAAGTAAAATAAAACAATTTAGACTAATGAATAGTATTTCGTATCCTCCAATTAAATTAGTAGAACCTTTAAACTATTTTGATATGTTAACGATTGCTTCCAATGCCAATGTGATCTTAACCGACTCTGGAGGTGTACAGAAGGAGGCTTATATGCTTCAGGTTCCTTGTATTACCATTAGGGATGAAACAGAGTGGGAAGAAACGGTGCAGTCTGGTTGGAATCACCTAGCAGGTTCTGACACGCAGCAAATAGTAGATACTGTAAAGGCACTACAAATCCCTAAGGAATATCCAACGCTTTTTGGAGATGGTAGAACCTCACAGAAAATAGTTGAAATCTTGATGAGGGAGTTTGAAAATAAATAGCTTTAATTATTTAATTTGAATACGTAAAGCTGGATTTTCTCATAGTAAAAGAGGTGAGTAAGAGCTCACCTCTTTTATTTAGGTAAAATGGAAAACAGGGAAAGAAACCTTGGTCTATTTGTATTAGTGTCTTTTATTTTCCTGCCATATCTATAAATTTTTATAAACGTCAATATACTGGTTAACTACTTTTGCAGCATTATGATGCTGTTTGACATAGGCTCTTCCCTTAACGCCTAGATCCTTCCATCGATTAGGGTTATTAATTAAATCTTCTAAGACAGTAAGAATCGTATCCGGGTTTGCGTTCACAACAGGAAACCCCGCTGGATATTTATCTACAAGATCCTCTCTTATATAGCATATAACTGGTTTCCCTAATGCCATTGCTTCTGTACTGAGATAACCGGCTGAACCAATTCTTAACTGGTCAATAACAATATCAGCTTCTGATAACAGTTCCATCGTCTTTTGATGATCCAAACCTTCAATTAATTTAAAATCAAACAAAACTCCGTCATTTTGTAATTGTTCAACGGCTTCTAAAATAAATTCTGTTCCTTTTAAATTACGTTTTGTAGGGGCGTGAACAATGAGAGGCTTCGTCTTTTCTTTGGGATAGTTTGGTTGGAGTTTACTAATATCGATGATGTGGGGAATAACATGAGTTTTCTCATAATACTCCTTAATATAAGTTTCTATTTCATAATCCAGAACAATAGCATGATCAATATACTTAGAGAGATGGGATAAATTTTTTCTGATTTTTTCCTCCGTCCATTCGGGTTTAACACGGACAAAACGATTATGACTTTTCGCAGCAGATAATAGACGTGCCTCAGACCCACGATGATGAACAACCATTTTCTTTCCAGCTCTTTTCAGTATCTCTAAATCACTTTTGTCTGGAAAAAAAGTTCCCCCGAAATGAAAGTGAAAGATATCGTATTCCTTTATTGCCTTATTCAAGTACTTTCTAATTTCATCATCCCGTAAATGTTTTGGTGTTTCTTGTAAATTCAAACAAACGTCGGATTCAAAATTGTAACGATTGGCATAAAAATGACATGCAGTTGCAGTAATGCCCTTCGAACGTAGAGCACGACATAAATTAATCATTGGTAATCCACCTTCAGGAATATGCAATATGCGCAACTGTTCCACCCTTTCTTTAACATGATCCTCGCTCATGCATTCGTTTAATTGGTTTGAAGTTGTTGATAAATAGTAAACAATCGTTCTTCCATCTTTTCCCACGAATATAAATTTTCCATTACCTTACGCCCATTTTTGCTCATTTCTTTTAATTTATTTTTATTATCATGAAGAGAAAGTAAAGCATCTGCGAAATCTTGAGATGTTGCATTCGTTTTGTCAACAACGTAACCACATTGATGTGTACGTATGAAACCTTCCATTTCATGGCATTTATTCACTACGACTGGTATACCATTATTAAGATAACTAAAAAACTTATTTGGCAATGAATATGTGCGATTAAGAGAGTATTCTACATCCTCTAAATCAATCCAGCCAATATCAACATCCTTCAAATACTTTGGAATGGAATGATAATCGACCCATTTAATTAAATTTATATTACTACGAAGATGCTCTGGTGTTAAAACCGAATCTCCATATCGACTTCCTCCAATAATTTTGAATTGGAAGTCTATCTTCTTTGAGCATATTTCAGAGATGCCAAATATTTTTTCTTTACTTCCTTTTTTATCGTCAATGTTTCCTTCGTAACCAATAATTAACCCATTCGAACTATAATCTTTAACTAGATAGTCTTTAGCAAGTGGAGGGGAGTTATAGATCACTTCCACAGGTAATTTTGGTAAGTGAGATAAATACCATGATTTAATCGAATCTGAAACCGTAATGACATAATCAACTTCTTTAAGCATTGTAAGAAGTTTTTGTTTCAATAGCTTTCTTTTTTCCTCGGAATACCGAGGGTGTAGTGGATCAGGTGTTAATTCATGGCTATCGTATATTAACTTTACTTCCTTTCCTTTTACTTTTTTCATTAATCGTTTTATACCAACTCCAGCAAAAAGAGAAAGATATTCATGCGTATGATATATATCTGCATTTTCCTTGATAGCAAGTTGTGTTAAAGGATTAGTAAATCCCTGACTTTCCCAAACAGATTCATCACTTAAGACTTTATTCAACTGTCGTTTGCTACTCTCGGAATTATAAGTGACAAATTTAATTCCCTCATGAGTGAAAACCTTATTTCTGAACTGCTTCTTAAAAGGGCTACCATCAATGTCGAATAAATTTCCATTTTTTCTTGGAACAATCATCGTGACGGAGTACCCCTTTTTTTGTAAGCTTTTTGCTTCCTTCTTAAAAATTCTTGCATCCATAAACGGATGATAAGCAACAACCATGCAAATCTTTTTCGACATAATTATTCTCCCTTTCTTGGCCGTGTATATAGGATAATATATTTATTGTTTGTTTTATTCACTCCTCGCAAGTTCAATGTAGAAATATCATTCTATTTTTTTACAAGGAAGTCATCGTGATAATAGCTGTGAATATCAAAAATTAATTTTCTTTGCCGGAACCCCTGTAGCTGTTATGTTATCTTCCACATTTTTTGTGACAACTGCTCCGGCACCTACTATACTATTCATGCCGACAATAACACCTGGCAGAAGTGAGGCATTATTTCCAATTTTAGCCCCCTTTTTAATATGCGGCCCATTTAGGGAATAAGATTGGGCTCCCATGTATTTATCATTTGACATTGAAACGCAAGGGCCGATAAATACATTCTCCTCTAATGTCGTATCCCCTGTTACGTATGCGAGCGTTTGAATGGTGCAATTTCTTCCTATCGTCGTATTCAATTCAATAATCGCTGCTCTTCCAACTACCGATTCTTCAGCAACTGAAACATTCTCCCTTATACTTGCGTGATCTCCGATAAACACATTTTCTCCAATCAGCGTACCAGAATAGATGGAGACTAAATGCCCTATTTGTGTACCAGATTGGACAACTAGCTGCGTATTACCTTTAGAAATTTTTCGCATCCTTTGGCTGTTGCCTGGCTGGACTCCAAGGACACAATTACAACCAATTGTGACATTATCTTTAATTTGGGTACCTTTTAAAATGATAGTGTTATGCCCTATAACAACATTTTCCCCGATGGTTACATCATCCTCAATAACAATTTGCTTTCCTAGTTGTGTACTTTCAGGAATCTTAGACATGTAAAAAACTCCTTTACTTATGAATTATGGTTTCTATTCTTTTAACCAGCTTCTCTGTCCGTTGTTTAACGGAATGCCTTTGGCGGATAAAGTTATAACCTTGGTCAACAATTTGTTGTCGTTCTTTTTCATTCTCTAGAAAGTAAGCAGCCTGCTTTTTAAAATTGGATTCGTCTATCGGTACAAAATGAATGCCTGGAATAAAACCAAGGTCTTCCAATTCGCAGAAGGTTGGAGCTAAAAGGAGTGTTCTGCAAGCAAGGACTTCAAAATATTTTATGACAGGATAATGTAGAACGGAAGGGCAGGTAAAGAAAAGTTTGGCCCGGTTGATTTCCTTAGCATACGCGTGACCAATAAAATTTTCACTTTCTTCTTTTTCACTAAAGTCCCGGTAGCCAGGGTGGTTGTGATAGACGAAATTATCATCACCTTTATAGAAACTCAATATCTTTTGCCTCAATGGATAGTAGTCATTAACGGCTCCCATCATTAATAAATTGTTGCTCTTTTTTAACTCATAGTCCTTATACAATTCTGTATTAACAAAATGAGGAAACCATTCCATTTTATTTTCGAATTCCGGATACGTCTCTAAGAATTTGTCTCGTACAACCGTGAACACATGAGAAATTTTATTTTTTTTTATGTAGTTTCTTCTGAGATTTGTAAAACGATGAACATCATTCACAAATAGGCCTGTGGGGATATCGGTATGGGCAAGTCCTTTAATCATGGGGGACATTTGGTGATCGATATCATTTAACAGCAAAATAAAGTCTGGTCGAGTGGGGAGCTGCTTCAAAATATAGTTAATATGACCGGGTTTTCTCCATATCGTTAAGTTTACGATGTTTCTAAGTTCCTGCTCTAAATAATAAAAGTTTTTATTTAACTGCCTTGATGTATCTTCCGTTAAAAACAATACATGAATCATGCTTTTACCTCCTTTTTCAAGACGTCTAGTATTTAGTCACGTTAATAGGACAAAAGCCAAATTTGTCTTTTCGGTATGGTAGTCTACCTCATTTCATAGCTGGCGCATAGAATAAATTAGTATTTTATAGAGTGAGGAGATATATTATGAAAGTCGGTGTAATCGGAGTAGGAAATATGGGAGAAAACCATGTGCGAACGTATTTATCCATGCAGGATCAGTGCCAGCTTGTAGGTCTATACGATAATGATGAAAAGAAAAGCAACCAGATTGCGAAAAAATATAACGTAAAACCGTTTCAGTCTATCGATAGTCTGCTTCAATCAGTTGATGCTGTCAGTATTGCTGTACCTACTGAATTTCATTATGATATCGGCTTATCCTGTATACAACACAACGTCCATATGTTGATGGAAAAACCGATTACTACTACAGTCGTGCAGGCTGAAGATCTGATCCAAAAGGCTAACGAAGTAGACATAAAAATTCAAGTAGGACATATTGAACTTTTTAATCCATTAATTCAATTTCTTACAAAAATAGTAGAAAATGAAACAATAATTGGGATTCTTTTTCACAGAATGAGTCCTCCTGGAGAAAGGGTTAAAAATGTTAATGTTGTAAATGATTTAATGATCCATGACCTTTATATTTTAAACCAACTCCTTCCTGGTAACGTAGTGGAATTTTACGCTCTAGGAAATGTGGTAGAAAATATACCAAAACATGCTGCTGCTATTATCAGGTATTCCGAAGGGGTGACAGCCCAGCTTACAGCCAGTTTTAAATCAATGAAAAAAGTCAGGATCATTCAAATTCTCACAGAGGAGGCTTTTCTTGAAGCGGATATTTTAAATAGGGAAATTAAAATAACGCGTTCGATTATAGAGGATACTAGTAAAGTTCCCGTACCTATAACCCAAACAATTCAGATCGACGATTCGATACAACCATTACGTATTCAGTTATTGGATTTCATAAATTGTATTACCTGTGACACAGAACCATTCGTTTCCGGTGAAGATGGGAAAAAGGCACTGATAATTACCAATAAGATTACCGAGTCCATCATCAATCATAAAATATAGTTGCTTTAGTTATTTGTATGTCGGAAAATGAAATTTATTTATTAAAGTCATTTTTTTCATCTAATTTTTATCGCAGTTTAACGGATGGCAAAACCTCCACTGAATAAAGGTTAACTTTATAGTTGGGGGTTTTTAGTTGTTTAGCTTAAATGTCTATAAAATATAAAATACCTTGGCTCATTGAACCAAGGTATTATTAAGCGATTGCTTCTTCTAGCTATACAGTTGTGTTTATGCTGCTACAGGGAAATTCATAAAGTTAATAGCATCTAGGGATATATAGAGTTTAACATTATCCCCATAACCGTTATTTACCTCAATAACTAGAACCAACTCTGGTGTGACAGTTGAGAGGATTCCTTCTATCAAATTATTATCGGTAGCTACTTCAACCAATGAACCAACACGATTGGCTAATTCGGCAGCGAAAGTTTCTTCAAACATCTAAATTCCTCCTCCCTTACAATTCATTGACTAGTTCAATGTTTTCCATACGGACTAGTGTCTGTGCTCCAGTTGCTTCAACCAATGCGATATAATCGTTTCTTACGGCAATCAATGTGCCTGTTACGCCACCAAAAGGGGTCGTAACTTCTACTTGTTCATTTACTAAATTTAACAAAACGTCTCTCATAGTTGTGGGAGAACCAGGTACGTCTGGTACGTCTGGTACGTCTGTTTCCTCTTCCCTTGAACCAAAATCTAAATTTAACCCTCCATCGGCGCTAAATCCTGGTAAATCAATAGAAAAATTTTTACTTAGTCCACTAGTATCATTTGTCATATTTTGGGATAATTGGTTAACCAAATTTAGTAAATTATTCCTTTGGGCGTTTGTTAGATTTGCCAATTTCATACTTCCTTTCATTATATTATTTTCATAGAGACTGGGATAATCAGGTAAGAGCTAACGTTAAAATGTGAGATGAGATATACGAATAGAAAATATATCTCATCTTATTACATTTCCTGAATTCCCTTCTCTTTAAAGAATGTCTAGGCTAACAACAATTGCAACGAGAACCTGGATTAATAATTGGATATTAACGATTACGTCCGTATTCACTGTGCTGATCTCAACATTCTGTGATTGTTCTATAATTGTTTTTTGATGATTTACTTGTCTTGTTCTGGCAATTTGTCTAAGGTCTTGAGTGACCCCCTCGGATTCATCACCACTACCGATGCTAATATTAATGATAGCTTCGATAGCTGCTTGAATACCAACTTGTAAGGAAACAGCTGCTTGTGTATCCGTACTTGTAACATCGACTCCCTCGGAATCCTTGATAATAATCCATTCATTTGATATTTGCTGCTCCGATACGGACTGTCCTCCATCTTGAATGGCAGCCGCATCACTTTGTACATTTCTAACATCATCGCAGTGGTCTAAAGCACGCCATTTTGTAGTATTACTCAAATCTAGTCACCTCTTTCATTTTTATTTACCGCATTTTTAACGGGTAGTGGGGGAGAACCAATCCCCCACGGAATGAAGTTTTCTTTTATAAAACATCAATCATAACTACCAATGCGATTAGTAATTGCAGAAGAGCTTGAACATTGACTGCTAAGTCGGTGTCTGTCGTCGATATATTAATATCTTTGGAGTTATAGATGAAAATTTTCTGCTTATTTACTTGTTCCGCATTAAAATACTCTACGAGCTCTTGTGATACAGCTTCCCCCTGGTTAGAATCAGCAACTGTAAGATTAATAACTAACGTGATAGCCAACTGTAAACCTGCTTGAAGGGAGACTCCAACTTGTGTGTCTGTTGTATCGACTTTGATGTTGCAAGATTCTTTTACCCAAATCATTTCAGCGGACTCTTGCTCCATAAAAGAATATTGATCTGCTTCTTGAACAACTGTTGCGTCTTGGTTACTAGTAAATGTTTCATATTGATTCAATGGTCTACTAGACGGACTGGCATGATCGTGATCATGATGGTGCTGTTTCTTGCACGTTTCGCAGTCTGTACTGCATTTATTGCAGTCTCTTACTTTAAAATCATGACAACATTCCTTCTGTCCTTCATAGTAAAGGGTAAGGTATCTATTGGGATAATTAGTTTTGGATGGTTTATATGACGCCATATTAATGAACACTCCTTTCTTTCGTTATACAATAATCTATGGATTTAACTATTATAAGACTGTACACATTAACTAGAATCGCTACTTTTTCCAAAAATAAAGAAAACACCTATTAGATAGGTGTTTTCTTTAATAGACCTTTATTCACTTGATTGATTCGTATTTTTCTGTTTTTCACTGAATTGTTCAACCTGTGTTTTTAAATCGTCGACCATCTCTTTAAGCATTTGTTTCTGTTCATCTGAGATATTTTTTTTAACTTGTTCAGGTTTAACACCATTCTTTCTAAATATATCATCAACCATTAGTTGCACTACCTTTTCTGGGACTGCCTTCTGTTTAGATGAATCGTCCATATTTATTTCACCTGCCTTCTTCAACTATTTATTTTATATTATGGTGCGTAACATAATTTGATTGTGTTGTTGTCTATGAAAATTACAAGATTTGGGTATTTGATATATTCTCATTTAATAGGAATATTGGTTATAAGCTTTAGAAAATTAGCACCTGGCACTTCAAATAGACCACAAGGTTGTTAAGTGGCAGGGATTCAGGAAGTTAGATCTGAAATTGCATGCAAGTGCGTGTCATTTTTACCGGACTTTTTGAACAACCTCTGCAAACACTTTTTACAAAAGGTAATTGCTTTACGGTAGTGGTTTAGATATAATATTTCCGTGTTAAACGTTTTCGAATAACCTTGAAGAAAAAGGTTAGTTTAGAGATAAGGAGGAAGATTACAACGATGAATAAAGAAGACACATCTAAGAAAAAAATTGAATTTCCTCACGTATTTGTTATTTTATTTTGTATTATTTTGATTGCATCCGTTTTTACTTATTTTATACCAGCAGGAGAATACGAAAGAGAGACAACCGAAGATGGCGTGGAAACGGTCGTTGACGGTACATATGGTGAAGTAGAATCTGAACCGATTGGTTTTTTTGAGATATTTCAATCCATTCATGCGGGGATGGTTGAAGGTGCAGAAATTATTTTCTTCATCTTTATTGTTGGTGGGGCATTCGGAATTATGAATGCAACCAATGCTTTAACGAGTGCGTTTGGTTCCTTATCGAGGAAGTTGGCTGGGAAGGAATTGTTTTTAATTCCGATAACGATGACAGCCTTCGCGATAGGCGGAGCAACTTTTGGTATGGCTGAAGAAACCATTCCTTTTATCATCATATTGATACCAATCGCTATGATGGTTGGTTTTGATTCCATGGTAGGAACGGCGATGGTGCTTATCGGTGTATATGCCGGTTTTACGGCAGCGTTTATGAACCCATTTACAGTAGGAGTAGCACAAGGAATTGCTGGTTTACCAACCTTTTCAGGGATGGGAATCAGGGCTGTTTTTTTTGTTGTTTTTCTATCTGTAAGTATTTTGTATGTTATGAGGTATGCAAGAAAAGTTAAAAAAGATCCTTTAAAAAGTATGGTTTATGAAGAGGATCAGCGAAGAGACGTCAAACAAAGTTTAGCTGATCAAGCCGCTATGACAAAGAGACAGGGGGCCATTATTGGTGTTTTGATTTTAACGATAATTGGTCTGGCACTAGGTGTTACCATCGAAGGCTGGTATATGAGAGAAATTGCAGGATTATTTTTCTTAATGGGTATTGTCATCGGGCTTATCGCTAAAATGAGAGTGAATGAAATTGCGACATCATTTCTGAAAGGGTGCGAAGAACTGGTCTTAGGAGCTCTTGTAGTTGGTTTTGCTTATGGGATTTTAGTTGTACTGGAAGACACAAATACCATCGACACCATTTTATACGGAATATCTTCACTAGTTTCCGGATTGCCGACAGGATTAACAGCTATGGGGATGCTCGTGACCCAAAGCCTATTAAACTTTGTAGTACCTTCTGGAAGTGGGCAGGCTGCGCTTAGTATGCCAATTATGGCTCCACTTGGAGATTTGGTAGGTGTTGACAGGCAGACAGCTGTATTAGCCTTCCAATTTGGTGATGGTATTTCCAATATCTTAACACCAACGGCTGGTGTTCTGATGGCTGCGTTAGCCCTTGCTAAAATATCATGGGTTAAGTGGGTGAAATGGGTTTGGCCATTAATTGTAATTTGGTATGTGTTGGGAGCAATATTTGTAACTGTTGTTCATATGTTCATTTGGTAGGAGGAGAATATGTTGGAACATTTATATAGTAAATTACAGGAAATATATCCTGAATTAGTGGAATTTCGGAGAGATCTTCACATGTATCCAGAACTTTCACATCAGGAAGTAAATACGCCAGAAAAAATTGCTGCTTATTTAAAGAATTTAGGAGTAGAAGTGAGAACGGGAGTAGGTGAAAGAGGTGTAGTCGGAACGCTAAAAGGTGGGAAGCCTGGCAAAACGATAGCCTTACGTGCAGACTTTGATGCGCTCCCTATTCAGGAAGAGAATGATCTAGCGTATAAGTCACGGATTCCTGGAGTTATGCATGCTTGTGGTCACGATGTGCATACGGCAACCCTGCTTGGTGTAGCAAAAGTTTTAACGGGAGTGAAAGCGGAAATTCCAGGGACAGTCGTGTTCATCCATCAATTTGGCGAAGAAGCAACACCTGGTGGAGCAAAGTTGATGATCGAGGATGGATGTCTGGATGGTGTTGATGTTATCTATGGTGCGCATGTCATGGCTTCAGAAGAATTTGGCACAGTTAAGGTGAAAGAAGGGTATAACTCCACAGCACAGGATGACTTCTTTATTAAAATTCATGGAAAGGGTGGACATGGCTCTGAACCGCATCAGACGGTGGACCCGTTAGTAACAGGCAGTCAATTAGTTGTGAACCTGCAGCAAATTGTTAGTCGAAGGGTGAGCCCACAGCGTTCTGCCGCTGTGACAGTCGGTTCTTTTATTAGTGGTGATGCGACCAATGTTATTCCTGACACTGCAGTCATTAAAGGGACAGTACGTACGTTTGATGAGGATTCTCGGGCTATTATAGAAAAAGCTATGGAACAAATTGTGAAATCCACCTGTGAAGCGGCTGGTGCTACGGTTGAATACGAGTATGTAAAAGATTGCCCATCGATTTGGAACGATCCTGTAACAGCAAAAAATGTGCAAGAAAAAGCCGCTGTACTAGTTGGTGAAGAAAATTTGAATCGCATTGATCCAATGATGGGAAGTGAGGATTTCGCATTCTATCAAAAGGAAATACCAGGTGTATATTTCACAGTAGGTGGCAGAAACTCGGAGATTGACGCTACGTATCCGCATCATCACCCAAGGTTTAATGTAGATGAACGAGCAATGATTAATATTGGAAAGATGTTTTTAAGTATTGTGATGGAGTAAGTAGATATAGCTAATAGTTACTTGTCAAAGAGAAAAGGCGGTATTGTATTATGACCACATCCCTTCCTTTACAAGATACTCCAAGTTTAAAGCCAGTCACTCCTCGTGTTTTATCGATTCGTGACTGGCTTATTTGTTAGTTCTTATTTATGGCTAGGGCTGTTTGCTGAGATAGAAACGGTCATAACCGTATGACTGGAACCTGCTTCAACAGTTGTCTGAAAAACTTGCTCTAACCCATTAAATATTGAAATGGCTTCTCCATTGAGGTGAGTAGAGTAATGTGCTGATGAGACAGTAACATGCTCTTTCATTGCTTCAATTTGGTCATAGATAATGTCCATATAATTTCCACCACCTAGTGGGTAAAGTGAAAATTTTGCTGCAACAGGTTGTTTGGTATTTTTTATCTGATCACGGTTAACAGGACTTTCATCTTCTGACATATAAACATCTCCTGAAGAATCACCAGGACATCCTAATGAATAGGTGGCTTGGAATGCAATATGCTCTCCTGTTTTTGCTGCATGTGTGAAGATTGCTTTTGTCACGTCAAATACGTGAATAAGTTTTCCACGTACAGTGGTCGTTACGTCGTCTGTATTCATCCAAACTTTAGATGTGTCTACTTCATTTAAGGCACCTTCGATAATTTGGATAAAATTGTCACTCATTGGGTGAAGCGAAAAGCTAACTCCTGCAATGTTACTATCGTTACAAGATTGATTCGTCATATGAAACGCTCCTTTTTCGCAATGGTCGTGGCCCCAAGTTAAAATCAGAAATAAAAAAACTGCACTCTCAGAGGAATGCAGTCGGTTTGTATGGTTTGTCATATAAAGTTAATTATACCCAAAGTTCGACTACACTTCCCCACGCTGGTATTATCCAGTTCGGGTAAGAGGGTCAGAACCATGCAGTTCTTCTCAGCCATATATAGCTCCCCTAGTGCCACTATTGCTTATTTAGTTTATATGTCTATTTTAACATAGATGGTTTTATTGTTAAAGCCATGATCACTAGACTTGTTTCATAACTTTATGTTTTTTTACCAATTAGAATATCCAGGTCAACGGTTATTTCAGCAGAGTCCTTTTCTAAAAATGAATTTACTTGCTCGTTTGTAGCTGCCCATGATAAAGGCGTCATTTGAACGAGTGCCTGAATAAATGGGTTATCTAGATTCACGGTATAGCGTAGCCTTGAGTGATCTACAAAATGGAAATTCTCATTAAAACGTTTAACAGTTTCAGCATTCGTATAACGCTGTTTTTCTGGATCATCAAAAAGACCCTCTCTTAATTCTTTTAAGTAATCACTTTGAGGGACTACCTTTACGACTAACCCATTCGTATTTAAAAGTCTATTGAATTCTTCATAATTTGAAGGTGATAAGATATTAAGAATAACATCAAAAGTACCGTTTTGAAACGGTGTGTTTGTTAGATCAGCAACGGACCAGATTTTATCTGAATAGTTCTTGGCAGCTGTCAAAATACCTTCTTTCGAAATATCAATACCTACTCCCATGACTTCCTTTTTAAAATCAGAGCTCAGCCTATCACAGATGGTACTAAGATGTGAGCCTTCTCCGCAACCGGTATCGAGCACAGCTATTTCATCTTTTTTATTTCCACTGTGTTCATTTATCACAGTGGAAATAAACTGAATTAGAGGGTCAAAAAAGTCAGCTTCTGTCATAAGCTTTCTTCGAGCTTCGAAAAGCTCCCTACTATATTTTGTTTTCATTTGGTTTGTTGCTAAGTTGAGATATCCTTGCTTGGTAAAATCAAATGTATGATTACGTGAGCAGGTTAAACTTTTTGATTCAGAAACCTTCATAGATGAACCACAGGTAGGGCACTTAAATATGGATTCAAAATGACGTACATAGATTGCACTCTTTACTCGTTTATTTATTTTATTCAAAAAAGCCACCTCATTTATTTGCGTTATTTAACTATGGGAATAATGTACACCGTTATCTTTCTTATAAATATAACATAAGTGTCCACCTATTCCGTCGATCATTCAACAGATAATTAATTGCACAATCTTAAGTAAGCATAAAATAAAACCTCATTTAGTAAGGATAGACGTACAGGACATGCTAGTATGGAATGGCAGAGGAAAGGAAACGTCCCGTGAAAAACGTCAAACGCAAAAAAGATTTCTTTTTCACGAAAATCCTGTTTAGTCGATCTACCAGTTAAACGATGCCTAACCGTATGATTAAAAACAAGTGTAAAAGGTAATTGTAATAAAGAGGTGATAAAATGCTGACAGAATCTGTAATACGTATTATCTTGTCCGTCATAATTCTAATCATTATGATCGTCATTTTAACTCGTTTTAGAGCAGGTAAATCTCAAGCTCCTCCAAGAGATTCGCTTCATGTTTTGAAAAAAAGACTCGAAAAAGGGGAGATAACGCAAGAGGAATATGATGAAGCAAAGAAAAAACGCGGAAAGTAAATATGTACGGAATTATATTTCGTCATTTCCCGGGAAATAGTGATAAAATATCTCTACTAAATTAACAAGCTGCCGAGATACTCGACAGCTTGAAAACTTTTAGGCTTATTATTTTGCGAATCAAGTTAGTTTTTAGTGAAATTTAAAACCAAGCCGCACCTACGATTATGAGGAGAATAAATAGTACGACGATTAACGCAAATCCACCGCCGCCAGCACCGGCACCAGGTGCGCCATATCCGTGCCCGCAGGCACCAGCACCATATCCAGCTCCGTAGCCGCCATATCCAAACATAGAAACACTCCTAACATTATTTTTTATTTAACTCAGTTCTTAATATCCGTAACCACCGAAAGAAGCACCAACAATAATTAATAGGATAAACAATACTACGACAAAGGCGAAGCCTCCACCATAGCCTGCTCCTGCAACAGCTCCACTCATTAATAAAACACCTCCATATGTTCATTTGTTAGTAATATATGTAGATGATTCAATTAGTGATATGGACACTATCCCAAATTTGGCGCCTTGGAATTAAAAAATGGAAAATATGTTTGAAGTATTCTCTAGAATAATTTTTCACCAATAACTAATGCAATTGTCCATTACGATAATACAGGAAGTACATATACTGTCGTATGCTTCATAAAGATACGGGGGTGAATGAATGTCAGCTGGACATTATTATGGACTATGCCAACAATATAGAGGAAGAGCTGTTGAAATTAAAACGCGTACTGGAGTAACTCATAGAGGGGTTATTTGTCACGTTGATGAGCATAATGTATATTTGCAGCCACTTGGTCGTCAAGGTGGCTTTGGTGGTTTTGGCTATGGAGGCTTCGGCGGCATCGGTTATGGTGGACCCGGAGGATTCGGGGGCTACGGCGGCTTTGCTGGACCAGGCTATGGCGGCGGTTTAGGAATGGGCGTTGCGTTAGGATCCATTGGTACGTTGGCCTTACTTCCATTGGTAGGATTTATTTAAGGCTTAAAAATAAAGAACAGACGGGTATTTTTCGTCTGTTCTTATCTCTTTATAATCACTCCGTTTTTATTTGTGCGATTTTAGACGTAGGAAAAGAAAGTAAATCCTTACTCAACGTATTATTTTCGTCTATATACTTTTTAACTAAATAATAGCCAACACTATAACCTACCATTTTTGGATAAAACCGTAATCCGTACAATATTTCTTGATGTTTTCTCTCCTGATTGTGTACATCTTTTTTCGGTAGAATTAAATGATTAAATAACTTTTTGAGTTCTTCATTTGAATAATACGCAGTCCAATTAGCAAGGTATTCTTCTCCAAATTTTTCACGTACAGCATTCTCCGCTAATCCTTCCAGAATGATTGTGTCTAGCAATACGTAATCCTTTTCACTTTTTTTAAATTTGGACAAGCGGCATATATGATTATACTCATGTGCGAATAATGCTCGTATTTCTTCTTCCTTATTTTCATTGGAAATAAATAAAAATAGCTTATTTTTGAAAGCTAGCCCGGATTTACCATTAAAATCTTGTTTAAGTTTTCTGTTGCTCGTATCAGATGGAAAAATGAAAATGGGGATATTTGGTCCTGACCACAGTTTTCTTAGTTTTTGACTTTCATCTTGCACGATATGCCAAACCTTCTTTTCTTTTAAATGATCGACTATCTCATTGTTTCCGTTTCTGGATGGCTGCCGGTACATTCCATGGGAAAGTAAGTAATTATATATTTCGGAAGCTGATGCACCATCAAAATATTTCTCCAAATTTTCACATATATCTATCGGCTTATCATAAGAGTCCATTAACCATTTATCTGTTCTAATAACACCCATCGTAACACCCCTATTTACACATCTCGTCTGATAAAGTATGCATTTTACTAACAATTGTTACTAATGGTTGATACTCACTAGAAAATTTTTGTGAAACAGGACAAAAACCTTCTCATAAAACGTTATTCTGAATACGATGTAGCAGACCGTTAAATAGGAGGTGTAATGTTTATGTTTCCTGCAAGACCAAGACGACCAATGCCACCATTTCAATCACGTCCACCTGGACCACCTTTTCAATTTGGCCCACCTCAAAGACCACCTCAAAGGCCACCTCAAAGGCCACCTCAAAGGCCACCTCAAGGGCAACAGCCAAACAAACCAAGTTTAAAGTCTCAATTTCAAACACCTGAAGGACGGTGGGATTTTGAGAAAATATCATCAACTGCCCAACAAATGCACGGGATATACAACCAGGTAAGTCCGATGATTACGCAAGTGGGTCCAATGGTTTCCAAATTTTTTACAAGGTAAATAATAGGAATCTCTTGATTTGAAAGTAACGTAATGACAGGGCTCGTTATTTATCCTTCCATTTCTAAATATCCAAGCTTGTAGGAGGGTAATTCTTTTTACAAGCTTGGAATTAAATATAGTAATGAACTATTTTATCCAAAAATCATAATGTATGGTAGTTACTTTCTAGTCCTGTGCTTTTTACCAGTCGCACCGCCGGCATTAGCACGTACTGGGGCTGGGACTGCGCTTACTCGTCCCACCGAAGACATTTGCGATTACTCGCCCCAACACAAACATTAAGCAATGAGGGGTAGGTTATAGAAGGGGGAAGGGGCACTAAATTGAAACATTCATATCTCGATTTTTTGGCATTATTTGGGGTTGGGGGTGCACATCCTGGGGGACTTAAGCTTACAAAAGCTATATTAGCGACAGAAAATTTAGATGAAAAGAAGTCCGTTCTTGATGTTGGTTGTGGAACCGGTCAAACCTCTGCATATATTCAGGAACAGTATCAATGTACGGTTACGTCATTAGATTCCAACAAGATAATGGTGGATAAGGCAAGACAGCGGTTCTTATCCTTACAATTACCAGTGGAAGTTATAGAGGGGAGCGCTGAGGCCCTCCCTTTTAATGAATCCGTATTTGATATGGTTCTTTCTGAATCCGTAGCATCATTTACAGATGCATCTTTAACTATTCCAGCGTTCAAAAGGATGCTCAAATCAGATGGTGTGTTGATTGTAGTGGAGATGGTACTTGAAAAGCCACTTATTGAAAAAGAAATGAAACCAATTGTTGATTTTTACGGTGTTCATCAGTTATTAACGGAATCCCAATGGTATGACAGATTCAAAAGAGTAGGTTTCACTCATATAGATATCCAGAAAGTTACGTTAGGAGATGGGGGAGAGGATCTGGAAAATGCTCCAGACTTTTCTGTATCTGAAAATATAGACGATGCATACTTTGAGATTCTCGAAAAACATGAACACTTAACGAAATTTTATAAGGATATATTAGGTTTTCGCATTTTTAAATGTTATTAGTGCCCTGATAAATATCATGTGAAGTCTTGTCACTTGTTCCAGATATCATTCAAAAGGGTGGTGAAAGGTTAATGACTATTAGAGTAGCTACTTATAGTGAAACACAAAAAATTTTAAAGTATGCTCCTGCTGTATTAAAAGAAGCTACGGTGGGTTATTATGAACCAAGGCGAGATATAGCGCGGCAATTAGCGTCCTCCTTTTTAATTGGTGGTGGGTATTATATTGTTTATACCGAAAATAATGTTATTCAGGGTTGGGTTGGTGTAGGAGAGATCTTTGATAATTATTCCAGTGAAAAGATCGGTTTTATTCCAGAAATTTATGTTATGCCAAATGATAGAAAAAAGGGAATAGCAGATAAATTATGTAAAGAAGTATTTAGAAAACTGAAAGAAAGTGGACATAAAAAAGTACAATTAAATGTGTTCTCAGGGAATCATGCAAAAGATCTTTATCACAAACTTGGGTTTCAAGATATATCCACAATAATGGAGAAAGGTTTAGATGGCGATGACCTTTAACTTTTGTCTAAACAGATGTTGTATACGGATGTAAATTGTGATTTTTTGATATAATATTAATTGAAGTAAGAGGTAAGTGATATATTATGTCAGAGGTGACCCTATTGAATAAAGTTCTTTTAGTAGATGATGAACAACGGATGCTAGATTTATTGGGACTGTACTTGAAGCCATATAATTATACGTATAAAAAAGCCCTGGGATCCAAAGAAGCCTTATCTTACATGGAACAGGAATCTTTTCAGCTTGTTTTACTTGATATTATGATGCCAGATTTAGATGGTTGGGAACTTTGCCGAAAGATTAGAAGAATTTCGGATGTCCCTATTATTATGATAACTGGTCGCGACCAACCAGGTGATATCATTAAAGGACTGCGATTAGGTGCTGACGATTATATGATTAAGCCATTTCATAAGGATGAATTATTAGCCAGAATGGAAGCATTGTTACGCAGGAGAAATCCTAGGAATCCTAATCAAGTATTTGCGAGGGAACAATTAATTGATTTGGTATGGGGATACACTTCCGTTACGGATGAAAGAACAGTAGATTCCCACGTGAGGAATATGCGAGGGAAAATTAGAGATGCAGGATTTCCAATCGATAAGCATCTAAAAACAGTTTGGGGGGTAGGATATAAATGGATGAATGCTTAACGTTTTTTCGTTTTGATTAAGTGCGAAACGAAAAAAGAGCTATTGCAGGGAACAGCTCTTTCAGAATAGATTATTCTACGATCAATGTAGTTACCATGTCATCATGTCCTTCACCACATGGGATATTACAATATATGGTGTATTTACCAGGTTCATCTGCTGTAAATGTTGTCTCGCCCTCACCATCAAGATGTACATCAAGTTCATCGATGGAAATTCCGTGCATACCTTCTTCATTCGTGAGCGTTAGACTAATTTCTTCACCAGCTGGTACTGTGACGTCTTCGCCTAAGTCAAAGTTAGTTGCAGTTATATTAACTTCATTGGCGGCATCTCCTGCTCCTGCATCTTCACCACTCGCCGGTTCACTGCTATCGCCACCACCGCAGGCTGCAAGAATCAAAACCAGGCCTAAAAATAAAGTTGCTAATAGACTTTTTTTCATAAATAAGTCCCCCTAAATGATATTTAATTACCTTTACAATAATGATTATAGAGATTAAATATGCAGTTTTTATGGAGAACTTAAGGCAAATCTATGAACAATAATGCACAAGCTAAATTATGAATCTTTTAATGAAGCTTTTTTCTAAAAGATTGTGACTGTGGTTACTTGTCCCACTGAAAAGAATTGTTGTTTTGATACAAAATCTATAAAAGACGACATAGTTTGAAATTAAGGTTGATGCTTTTTACCCGCTACGGAAATACACTACGCTTTCCGCGGGTGACCCGTGAGCCTTCTCGAACTCCGTTCTGCGGGGTCTCACTTTGGCCACTGTTCCCGCAGGAGTCTCCGTGTATTTCCTTCGCTGGTATTGTTCATTGTAACTTTTTAGAAAACTTCGGCAGCATTATATCCCATGAAAAAATCGGTGTTTGTATTTTTGAGGAGTCTCGCGTCTTCCGCGGCTTCTAACCGTTTTCTTCATGTGAGAAGAACTAATCAAAAACGTTAATTTCATGGGCTACAACAAATCGATAACCAGAATGCCTCAGATCAGCGAAGGCAGAATACGTAGACTCCTGTGGGAACAATGGTTTTCGGTGGGGCGAGCATTTACGCGCAGCCCCAGCACGTGACCGAAGACCCCGCAGCGGCGATCTTCCGCGAGGAGGCTGAGGCCGTGCCCACGGAAAGCGGAGTATTCTGCCGTAGCGAATCCAAGCACCAACCATCATTAGAACGAGAGGCAGCGTCACGAAAGAGAATTGTCACTGCGTCGTCTTTTATATCAACTCCGAAAATGTAAAAACAACAATACTTACAAAAAGAGCCTGTAATAGATGACGATTCCTTATCAAGATGTAAACCTCGATAAGGGACCTTCGCTTTTTAAAAGTTAAATTTAACTTCTGTATTTTCCTGGTCTTCTACGCCTTTCATATAATCAATTCTACGCTGTGCGGATGCTTGGGTTACTTGCTCATCCGCATGGTACGAGGAGCGTACAAACGGGCCGGCTTCACAATGGCGAAATCCCATTTCTAATGCAATTTGTTTTAGTTCTTCAAACTCATCTGGATGGTAATAACGCTCGACCGGTAAGTGTTTTTTTGTTGGTTGTAAATATTGACCGATTGTTACAATGTCTACATCGTGAGCTAATAAATCATCCATTGCTTGAATTAGTTCTTCCTTTGTTTCACCAAGCCCAACCATAATGCTTGATTTCGTAGGTGTATCTGGAGCGATCTCTTTCACACGCTGTAAAAGCTGTAATGAACGGTCATACATCGCTATTGCTCTAACTTTTTTTGTCAAACGCCGTACGGTTTCAATGTTGTGGTTAAATATGTCTGGTCCGCTATCCATTAGTGTATGCAGACTCTCATAATCGCCCTTCATATCAGAAGGTAAGATTTCAATGGTGGATCCAGGATTTTGGGTGCGAATTTGTCGGACTGTTTCAGCAAAAACTGCTGCACCGCCATCTTTCAAGTCATCGCGTGCAACTGCTGTAATCACCGTATGCTTTAACCCCATAATGGCAACAGATTCAGCAACTCGTTTCGGTTCTCCCCAGTCGAGTTCATTTGGCAATCCTGTTTTCACTGCACAAAAGCGGCAACCACGCGTACATGTATCGCCTAAAATCATAAATGTAGCCGTTTGTCGTTCGCTCCAGCACTCATAGATATTTGGGCATCGTGCTTCTTCACAAACGGTATTTAATTTCTTGTCCCGCATCAGGTGCTTAAGCTCTCTGTATGATTCATTGGTGTTAATCTTCGTCTTCAGCCATTTCGGTTTACGTATATACGTTGCTTGTTCTGCCACTTATAACACGCTCCTTCGATTTATTATTCCATAACGATGAATCATATTTTGTATTCGCTAAATGGTATACTTCTTCCCACTGGCTTTTCGATAGCTCTATGGGGTTTAGCTCAATATCTAACCCTGTTCGAAAACCTTCTTTGAAAGCTACTGTCATCATGTCATACGTATGCTTTTGGTTCGTTAGCTGATCAATGGTAATAGCCTTTTTTTCAAAGGATTCACGCTTTCGTTGTTTTATCGCTTCAGAAGGGAAAAGGAACATGTCAAATAACATCTCTGCGTCAATACTCATAGGAATGGAACCATGTTGCAGAAGGACACCTTTTTTCCTTGTTTGTGCGTTACCAGAGATTTTCTTGCCATCAACGACCATTTCATAAGATGCTGGCTTTTCAAAGCAGATAGCTGTTCTGTCCTTATTCCTTTTCTTTTCCGGTATGGCATAATCGGCTTGGATACCTAAATTTTTATACCCCTCCAGAACACCTTTTGATAACACATAGTAGGCTTCTTTTACCGACTTTGGAAGGGAAGGGTCCTGTTCAGAAATGACAAGACTATATGTAAGTTCATTGTCATGTAATACAGCACTTCCTCCAGTTAGCCGACGGACGTATTGACAACCGTGTTTCTCCAGAGCATTAAAATCAATCGATTTCTCTGCCTTTTGAAAATGGCCAACGGTTAAACTGGGTACTTTCCATCCATAAAGCCGTAATGTGGGTGGAATTTCTCCTTTGCTATGCCAATTTAATAAAGCTTCATCCAATGCCATATTAACTGCTGCATTGTGGAACCCGGTATTCAAAAAACCCCATTCTTTTTCCAAAAAATCACCTCCGATTATAAAAAAAATTTTTATAAACAAGCTAGAAATTAACGTAATGAGCCCTTAGGGGGAATTCGTCTAATATTGTATACTGTTCCGATTGAAATACATGGTTTTAATGTTAAAAAAAACAGACTACATCCCTTAAGAAATGCAGTCTGTTTGTATGTTTATTCCTAAACATATATGAATATACAAAAAAACGCACATCCCCACGCTAGTATTATCTATTTCGGGTACAAAGGGTCAGAACTATTCAGTTCTTCTCAGCTACTTTTACAGCACCCCTAGTGCTCATCGTTATATACAATTTCTATACTTAGCGTATAGGAAATACTTCCAATTGTAAAGGAAATAACTGTTTATTTTGTTTTGTTGAACAAAGGGAATTGGCTGAAAACGAGGCTAAGTCGTATTTCTTTTCCTCTAAAGAATTAATGGTTGATTTCAAGCTTTAAACTCCCATGTATCAAGTCTTTAATTTCATCGGTTTTTCCTTTGTGTAATAAATCTACAATCTTGCTTCCAACGATCACACCATCACAATAGGAACTGAGATCACGGGCTTGTTGGATATCTGAGACCCCGAATCCTGCCAAGACAGGGACGGAACTGTGCTCCTTCAGCATCTGCAGGTAATCTTCTACCATTGCGTCATGTACCGTGCGAGCTCCCGTTGTTCCCGTAACAGAAACAGCATAGAGGAACCCTTCCGATCGTTTTGCTAGTTCGACCAAACGCTCTTTCGGACTTGTCATTGCTGCAAGTCGAATAAAAGCAATCGAATTTTCCTGTAAGTGTCCAGCTAGAATCGATTCCTCCTCTAACGGCAAGTCGGGAATAATCACACCGTCAACACCGGATTCCCTGCAATCAACAGCAAATTTTTCTGTACCATATGCTACGATCGGATTTAAATACGTCATTAAGATAATAGGAACAGAACGATTTTCTTTAAAATCCTGCAATTTCTTGAGTATGGACATAAGTGTTGTTCCATTTTCCAATGCGCGAATCCCTGCTTCCTGAATGGTTGGGCCGTCTGCAACTGGATCGGAAAAGGGGATGCCAAGCTCAATTGCTGCCACACCACATTCCTGTAAAAACTGAATCCGTTCTTCTAAACGATCGAGTCCACCATCACCAGCCATAATGTAAGGGACAAATAATTTCTCATTAGCTGCTTGTTTTTCCTGAAAGGATTGATCTATTTTTGATTTCCCCATATTATTTTTCCTCCAATCTGTCTTTTACTTGTTCAACATCTTTATCACCACGGCCGGACAAGCAAATGACCAATGTCTGATCTTGTTTCATTTCTTCAGCGAATTTCATGGCATAAGCCACGGCATGTGCGCTTTCTAGTGCTGGGATAATTCCTTCTGATTTGGATAATTCCTGTAATGCATTTAATGCTACTTCATCTGTTATCGATGTGTATGTCACACGATCTGTTTGGTGTAAATGACTATGCTCAGGGCCAACACCTGGATAGTCGAGACCTGCTGAAATGGAGAACGCCTCTTTAATTTGGCCATCGTTGTCCTGTAATAAATGGCTTAATGTCCCATGTAATATACCTGTCGTACCATGAGATAATGTAGCAGCATGGTTACCAGTTTCCAAACCTTCCCCACCAGCCTCAACACCGAATAGCTTTACATTTTGGTCCTGAATAAATGGATAAAACATTCCCATCGCATTACTGCCCCCACCCACACAGGCAACAATGGCATTCGGTAACGCGCTCGTCTGATCAACAATTTGTTTTTTTGTTTCCTCGCCAATCACAGATTGAAAGTCACGAACTATTTTTGGAAAAGGATGTGGGCCAACGACGGAACCTATAATATAGTGGGTGTCATTCACATGACTTACCCAGTAGCGTAAGGCTTCGTTGACTGCATCTTTTAAGGTTCCACTGCCATGCGAAACACTTCGGACTTCAGCTCCTAATAATTCCATTCGAAAAACATTCAATTTCTGGCGACGAATGTCCTCCTCACCCATAAAAACGACACAATCGAGATCCAGTAGTGCACAGACTGTGGCGGTCGCTACCCCGTGCTGTCCTGCACCTGTTTCAGCGACCACTTTTTTCTTCCCCATTCTTCGTGTTAGAAGGGCTTGGCCGACTGTGTTATTAATTTTGTGTGCACCGGTATGGTTTAAGTCCTCGCGCTTTAAATAAATTTGCGGTCCACCTATTTTTTTCGAAAGTTTTTCAGCATAGTAAAGCGGTGTTTCACGACCTACATACTGTTTAAGGTAATAATTTAGTTCGTCAATAAATTCAGGATCATTCTTTGCCTCGTCATATGCTTTTTCCAACTCAATTACGGCCGGCATTAATAATTCCGGGACAAACCGCCCGCCGAAATCACCGTATTTTCCTGTTTTGTCAGGCATTGTGTATGTTGTCAATTGACTCATCCTTTCGTGTGCTTTTTGCTAATCGGATAAAATTCATGATCTTTTTAGGATCCTTTTCGCCGTTTGTTTCGACGCCGCTAGAAACATCAACGCAGCCAGGGTTAACTTGCTTCCTTGCCTGTTGGATGTTTTCAGGTGTTAACCCACCAGCTAACATAATTTTTGCTCGATCAATGGATAGATTGCGCGTTACATCCCAGTCAAATACAGTTCCGTTGCCTCCGCGGTTTTTCCCAAAAGGACTATCGAGAAGATAAAAATCACTCGGATACGTATGCATTGCTGAAAAATGTTCAGGCTCGGCTGGAAATGCTTTAATAATTTTGAATGGAAGCTGTTCAGCCAATTCTGGAGTCTCATCCCCGTGAAGCTGAATGAAATCTAAACCAACAAGTGTTGCGATCTCCGTCATTGTCTCGATTGTTTCATTTACAAAAACACCAACTTTTTTAACGGAAGGGGGGATCGACTGAGCAATGGTAGCAGCATCTTCGGCTGTGATTTCGCGTTTACTTGGTGCAAAAACAAATCCGATAAAGTCAGCGCCAGCATTTACTGCGGTCTGAGCTGCCTCTTCTGTTTTAATCCCACAAATTTTCACCAGCACGTTCTATCTCACCCCTTTTTCAGGGGTTGGTACCTTTAGATCCTGAAAGGTTTCTGTTAGATTATCCGCACGCATCAATGTTTCACCAACTAGAATGGCATCTGCACCAGCTTCGCTGACACGTATTACATCTTGTTTTGTTTTAATCCCACTTTCACTGACAAGGATTGTATTCGGATTTGTTACCATAGATGCTAAATTATTGGTTGTCATCAGATCAACTTCAAATGTTTTTAAATTTCGATTATTTATTCCGATAATCTCTGGATTCACCTCAAGTGCCCGTTCCATTTCTTCTTCATTATGCACTTCACAAAGTACCTCTAAATCTTGGCTTAATGCATAACGATAAAGTTTTTTAAAATTTTCATCCGATAAGGCGGCAACAATTAATAAAATAATGGTGGCACCAGATGCCTTAGCCTGATCAATCTGAACCGGGTCAATCATAAAATCCTTGCATAAAATCGGTAAATCAACTGCTTGCCGAATCGCGCGTAAGTCATCCATCGACCCATTAAAGAAAGGTTTATCGGTCAATATAGAAATGGCAGCAGCACCTGAAGCTTCGTACTTTTTCGCTTGTTCTACTGGGTTGACTCCCATATTAATTTCTCCTTTGGATGGGGAGGAACGTTTTATTTCAGAAATAACGTTTATCTTGTCTGATGCTGCTACCTTTTCCTTGAAGGTTGTTGGTCTGTTAAATGAGACTTGATCAAACGTTTGATTAAGAAGCAGAGAAACCTCTTTTTCTTTTTCCGCTAAAATTTTATCTAAAATGGTCACTTACATCACCTCACTTGGAATTTTTCTACTGTACTCAATTAAATATTGTAACCTTTCCATGGCAGCACCTGATTCAATACTTTCTCTTGCTAATTCTATCCCAGCCTTAATCGTTTCCGCACTTCCATTGGCGTACAGTCCCAAACCTGCATTCAAAAGAACCGTATCATAATAAGCGTCTTTTTGACCGTTTAGTACGTTTTGTAAAATCGTTGCGTTATCTATCGCGTCGCCACCGCGAATTTGCTCATTTGGATAGGTTGGCAATCCTACCTCTTCAGGATGTAGGGTGAAGGTAGTTATGTTTCCTTGGTCAAGAAGGGAAATTTTGTTATCACCTGCTAATGATGCCTCATCCATTTCTCCTGCACCGTTTATCACAATAGCACGGCGTCTGCCTAATTTACGCAATGCCTCTGCTAGCATCTGAACCATGTCTGGACGATAGACACCAAGTAACTGGGAATCAAGGGAAACCGGGTTTGTTAATGGTCCGATCGCATTAAAAATGGTTGGCAGTCCCAGCTCTTGACGAACCTTTGAAAAAGGCTTCAACGCAGCATGAACATGTGGTGCAAATAAAAAGGCGATCTTATTCTCATGTAGCATTTCTTCTACATGATCATTCGTGAATGACAGGGAAACACCTAAATGCTCGAGCACGTCTGCACTACCAGTTTTACTGGATATGCTGCGGTTGCCGTGCTTGGCAACTGGTATACCTGCACCGGCTATGACAAATGCTGAAGTTGTACTGATATTGAAGCTATAGGATTTATCACCGCCAGTGCCACAATTATCCATCGCATTTGGTATATGCGCCGTGTTAAAAGAAGACCTGGAACGAATCACCTCTACAATTCCCGCAATTTCATCCGCCGTTTCTCCTTTTACTTGTAAAGCAGTTAAAAAGGAAGCAATTTCAGAATCGGTGATGGTATCCGTGAAACAATGATTGGCTGCATCCTTCATTTCCGCCACCGTTAGGTCTTCCTGATTAATCAATTTTTCAAGATAGTTTTTCATTTTGCCTCGATCTCCTTTCCCATTTCCTGTACGAAATTTTGAATGATATGCTTTCCTGTATCCGTGCCAATCGATTCCGGATGGAACTGCACCCCGTATACTGGGTAATCACGATGTTGGATGGCCATTACTTCATTATCTTCGAGTGACGAAGCAACAACTTCCAACTGTGCTGGAACTGATTTTCTATCAACTACGAAAGAGTGATAACGCATTACCTCCAGTGGATCAGGTAGGTTATGAAATGGCCCAGAAGTGTTATGTGTGATCAGCGATGTTTTCCCGTGTTTGATTTGTTTTGCTTTCGTTAATTTGGCTCCTAATGCTTCGGCAATAATTTGCTGGCCTAAACATATTCCAAGGATCGGTATCTTTTTATGAAAATGTCTAACCATATCTACACAAATTCCAGACTCTTCAGGTAGACCAGGTCCTGGGGAAATTATGATAGCCTCCGGATTTAAGGCTTCAATCTCTGCCAGTGTAATTTGATCATTACGGGCTACGTTGATTTCGTTATGCACCTCTGAAAAGTACTGGTAAACGTTGTATGTGAACGAATCATAATTATCCATTAACAAGATCAATATTATTCACCTCCATTAATGACTTTGCTTTTTGTAATGTCTCTGCAAATTCCTTTTCAGGTACGGAATCATAAACGATACCAGCACCGGTTTGTAAATAGGCTTGGTTTTTTTTGATGACAAGTGACCTGATGGCAAGGGCTATATTGACATCGTGATTGAAACTGATATAGCCAATTCCCCCTGCATAGGCACCACGCTTTTTTTCTTCCAAGTCGTTAATAATTTGCATTGCCCTAATCTTGGGCGCACCTGAAACGGTACCAGCTGGTAAACAAGCAATTAGTGCATCAATACTGGTGAAATTGGAATTCAATTTTCCTTTAACTTCAGAAACGATATGCATAACGTGCTGATATTTCTCTATGGTCATATAGGTTGGAAGACTGATGCTGCTAATTTCACAAACACGACCCAGATCATTTCTGCTTAAATCCACTAGCATCCGGTGCTCAGCAATTTCTTTTTCATCTGCAAGTAGATCCGCCATCAGTGCCTCGTCTTCGTCCGCTGTTTTTCCGCGGGCTCGGGTACCAGCAATCGGATTTGTAACAACCTCATCGCCAGTCGTCTGTATGAGGCTTTCCGGCGATGCCCCCAACACGAGATAATCGTCAAAGTCGATATAGAACATGTAGGGGGAAGGGTTTGCTTTTCTAAGCTTTCGGTAAAAGGAAAAAGGATCGCCATCAATTGTCGCTTTCATCCGCTGTGATAAAACAACTTGAAAAATATCCCCCTGATGAATATGTTTCTTAGCTATCTCCACTTTTTCTTTAAATTGTTCTTCTGTACTATCAGGTTGAAACTGTACATTGCTAAGGTCACCTTCTGTAGTATCTACTGGTGTTGTAAGCATCCTTTGTAGATGCGCTAACCGATGATCCAGTTGGGACTGGGCCTGGTGATCTGGATTCATGGCAATTAAATAGACAACTTCTTTCGTGTGATCAAAAACAATCACATTTTTATAAATCATGAAATGAATGTCCGGCATGTTTAACTCATCTGGTAAGGTCTCACCTATATTTTCAAATTCCCGGATCGCATCATAGCCGATATATCCAATAGCGCCACCATGAAAAGGGAGTGGGAGATCTGTATCAATTTTTGGTAACTGTTCTTGTAAATAGGGCAATGCAGATTGTGCGATTGTCTCGACAGTGCTTTCTTCATGTTTTACATCCGTTGTTATGTTCCCATGACCAATTATTTCTCGATATGGATCCGAACCAATAAATGAATACTTACCCTTTTTTTCATGTTGAAAAGAACTTTCCAGTAAAAACTTCTTCTTTCCATTTACCCTTTTGAAAATTTCAATTGGGGTTAATGTGTCCGCATTTTGTTTTATAAATTGATACGGAGTTGTCTTTACGCCAGTATTTTTCATCCGTTTCATTCCTTTCTTTACGATATAAAAAAAACCTCTATAAACACATATGTAAATGTGTTTATAGAGGACGATTGTGACCGCGGTGCCACCTCTGTTGAAAAGAAACTAAATCTTTTCATCTTATTCAGATACGGGAATCATTATAAATAAAGCCTTCCAGTGAGGATGGCTAGTGAAATGATCCGATATCCTATCCGTGTAACGGCGGAGCCCGTGTTTCCCTACTTTTCATTGTTCAGGAAACCTCTCATAAGTCCATTCAGCATTTGTCACGTACTGGAATTCCACCAACACCAGCTCTCTGTTACGTTACAAATAATGCTTACTACTCTTAATCCATGATTTTACTATTAAATTTTCGTAAGTGAATATTAGAAAACTTGGATTTTGCCGAGCCTTCACGGCAAAGTCCTTAGTTGCGCTTATGAATATAAAAAAATCCTTCATCCGAAAAGGACGAGGAATCGTGGTACCACCTTTATTAGCTGAAAACAGCTCACTTTGGTAATATCAAACAAATTTGCTTGATATCGTCTCGTGTAACGATGAGACATGTTCGCCAAAGCCTACTGCCTGTTAGGTTCGGTTTGGAAGCTCAAAAGCCCATTCATCTACCAGAATCACACTGGTTTGCACCAACCACCAGCTCTCTAAGGTGTTCAAATAGATTACTATCTTCTTCAACGCTTTAGTTAATTAAATTATTAATTTTTATAATAGAGTAGTTTGAATAAAAAGTCAAGTGGTTTTTGACAATTATATGATTGTTTTTTCTAATGTTTCTGTTCTACATACAAGCTGATTTATGCTATTTTAAATATATAGCTATTTAGCAGATAAGAAAGTATAAAAACTTTCTTACTGCATAAGTGCAACTAAGCCTTTTGCCGTAAAGGCTAGGCAAAAGCCAAGTTTTCTAAGGAAGGATGTCTGTTGTATGGCAAAAACAAAAGTTGGTATTATATTTGGTGGGAAATCTGCTGAACACGAAGTTTCACTGCAATCTGCTAAAAATATTGTAGAAGCAATTGATAGAAATAAATATGATGTTGTATTAATTGGAATTGATAAAGATGGAAAGTGGCATTTAAATAATGAAGATTCTTATTTGTTAAACGCTGAAAATCCAAAGCTTATAGAACTAAATAAGTCGAACGACATGATTGCACTCGTTCCTGGTGAATCGGAGAATCAATTAATTCATGCTGCAAGCGCACGTCAGTTGGATCAGCTAGACGTTGTATTTCCAATTGTCCATGGAACGTCAGGGGAGGATGGAAGTTTACAGGGAATGCTTCGTATAGCCAACATTCCATTTGTAGGTTCAAGTGTTCTAGGGTCATCTGTTAGTATGGATAAAGATATTGCAAAACGTCTATTAAAAGAATCGAATATAAATGTAGCTAAAGGACTTGCATATACCAGAGCAAAGAAGCCGCAGATAAATTATAAGGAAGCGGCAGAATATTTAGGTGTCCCGATGTTTATCAAACCAGCAAATCAAGGCTCATCTGTCGGTGTAAGTAAGGTGTCTACAAAGGCCGAATTTGAAGCTGGTGTAGAATTCGCTTTTCAATTTGATCATAAAATTATCATTGAAGAAAATCTAGTAGGACGAGAAATAGAATGTTCGGTACTTGGAAACGCTGAACCAAAGGCTTCCTTATTGGGGGAAATACTACCACAAACAGAGTTCTATTCTTATGAATCCAAATATATAGATGAAAAGGGCGCTGACTTGGCAATACCTGCGGATATTACGAATGAAATGACGAAACGTATGCAGGAAGTTGCGGTCAATGCTTTCGAAGCGCTTCAATGTGAAGGCTTGTCCCGTGTTGATTTTTTCTTAACAGATGAGGGTACTATCTACGTGAATGAAGTAAATACACTGCCAGGATTTACAAAAATCAGCATGTATCCAAAATTATGGGAGATAAGTGGCATCTCTTATCCGGAACTAATTAGTGAATTAATCGAGCTGGCAATTGAACGCCAGCAAAATGATAGCATGCTTAAGAACACTGTCTGGGATCATTAAAAAAACCACCAAATGTTGAGTGACATTTGGTGGTTTTTTCGCATTTGCAGCCATTTGTTCAACGTACGATCTGATTCATTCCGCGTACGATCGAATTTATCCCGCGCTCGCAACCATTTGTTCTGTTCCGCGTACAATCGTATTTATCCCGACAAACCGTAAATGCTCGCTCATCGAAAAGGTTTGTGTGTCGTAAGTGGGGGCTTTGGCTATCGCTATAAGGCTTGCACTCCAAAGCATAAAGGGTATTAACAAAGCAGAGAACGCTTTCTAAGAATACCTTTAACGAATGCCACGTTTTCTAACCTTCAAATCTACTGAATTTCTCTGTTGCCTGTATTCTTGGTTTTTTTATTGGCATATCGTCAAAGTACCCAAGATGGACAAAGGCTGCAATTTTTTCATTTTCACCAACATTTAAGATTTCTTTTACATTTGGATCATAAATATGTGGATTTGTTTTCCATACGACGCCAAGTTGCTTTTCCCATGCGAGTAGCCAGAAATTTTGGATCATAGCTGCAGTCGCACCAAAATTTTCATCCCACGTTTTTTGGGTTTCGGGTTCTTCCATAATAACCACTAAAATGGCATTCGGTTCATTTAAATAGTCTTCACGATTTTGTTGTCTTTCTTCAGGATATGTTGCTGCCACCTTTTTGGCAAAACTTCCTAATTGATCAGGTCCAACAAAAATAAAACGCCAAGGCTCACGCATGCCATGTGTCGGCGCCCATATTGCATCGTCTAATAGCTCTTTAACGGTTTCCTCTGTAACAGCTTTATTATTATATCCTTTTTTAACCGCACGACGTTCACGGATAATCTTCGCTAGTTCTGTCTGATTTTTTGTTTGTTCCATTTCATCTCTCCTCTTTCAAACAAAATCTTTATACACTGATAACGGTTATCAATTAAATTGTAGCCGATAATGCGAGGAAAAGCAACTGGCTGGATGAGGGCGGGTCCTGGATGCGGCGGGAAATGAGGGAACCGAGGGAGCGCGCTGAAATCGGTAGAGACTTCGACTTGGACGTTTTGGTGCTCGAGTGGGCGGGAGATTGCTTCACTCGAGCGACAGATGCTTCTACTCGAGCGAACGGGAGTAGAAGTCGAGCGAGAGCGATAATTTTGTAGTCTGGCGCTCGATCTGGGGGGGTGGCGCTCGACCTGGGCGTGTTGGTGCTCGAGTGAGCGGGAGACCCGAACCAGGAGAGAGCGGCCCGAAATCGGGAGAGCAGGACCCAGAACAGGGAGACAACACCCAAAATCATATTAAATTTAATTTTTTTCAAAAAACGCTTGATATGTGAAACAATTAACGTAATAATAGGTAATTAACAGGACGTATAATGAGCAAGATCACACAATGCATGTGAATGTATTCACAGGTAAGGAGGGAGAACATGAGAAATTTTCTTGAGCGAAAAGGGGTTTCGCTTTCGATTAGAGAATATTCGATCACTGCTTTGAGCTATATGGCATTGGGGCTATTTTCATCGTTAATCATTGGACTTATTATTAAAACAATCGGGGAACAAGTGGCATTTTTAGATTTTTTTGTAGAAATGGGAGAGTTTGCCATGGATACAAAAATTATGGGTGCTGCGATTGGAGTTGCGATCGCATATGGTTTAAAGGCACCGCCGTTAGTGTTATTTTCAACAATTTTTGCTGGGGCTTTCGGTGCTGAATTAGGGGGGCCTGCTGGTAGTTATGTCTCAGCATTATTTGCGACTGAACTTGGAAAGTTAGTCTATAAGGAAACACGTGTGGACATTATTATAACGCCATTTGTAACCATACTAGTCGGATTTGCAACCGGTACATTTATAGGACCCCCGATTGATTCATTTATGGTAGGATTTGGTGAGGTAATCAATTGGTCTACAGCGCAGCAACCATTTATCATGGGAATTTTGGTAGCGGTGCTCATGGGATGGGCGTTAACAGCCCCAATATCTGCTTTAGCAATTGCTATGATGCTATCATTAGACGGACTCGCTGCTGGTGCAGCAACGATCGGATGCGCTGCTCAAATGATGGGTTTTGCTACATCAAGCTACCGGGATAATGGTTTTGGAGGGTTTTTGGCACAAGGGATCGGGACGTCGATGCTGCAGGTTGCTAATATTATTAAAAAACCGATCATCATACTACCGCCAACTATTGCTGGGATTGTTTTGGCGCCTTTTGCTACAGTTTGGCTAGGGTTAACAAATAATGCATCGGGTGCAGGCATGGGGACGAGTGGTCTAGTAGGGCAGATCATGACCTTCGAATCAATGGGCTTTTCGATGAATATTTTTTGGAGTATTTTAATTCTACATATTATTGCTCCAGCAATTATTAGCCTCGGAATTTCAGAGTGGTTCCGTGTGAAAGGGTGGATAAAGCCGGGAGATATGAAGATAACGTATGAGTAAGTAGTTGTTAATAAAAAGGAGTAGCCAAATGAATCATTTAATTGAAAAAGCATTATATAAGGCTAATGATCACTCCGCCTTAAAAAATAGGAAACAGATACAAGGCGGATCAATTAATAAAAGCTATTATGTTGAAACAGAGGCTAATCGATACTTCATCAAATATCATACCGATGCACCGGATAATTTTTTTAGGTTGGAAGCGGAAGGTATCGAACTTATAAGGAGTACCGATTCCATAGCTGTGCCAGAAATAGTGGCATTTTCCGATGAAGAAAAGGAAGGCTTTCTAATGATGGAATGGGTGGAAGGAAGGAAAACACAGAAAACAGCAGGGATGCTAGGGGATCATATTGCAAAAATGCACCAAACATTTGGAGAACAGCATGGATTTTACCAGGACACATTCATTGGTTTGTTGCCACAGCCAAATGGCTTGTTCACGAGTTGGTTGGAATATTATCGGGATCAGAGACTACGTGCGCAATTGCAATTAGGGGTAAGGCAAAATGCTATTACTGGAAAACGGCGCGATCGACTGGAGAATCTATTGGGAAAGCTGGAAAAGTGGATACCTGAAAAGGTCGATCCCTCGTACCTGCATGGAGATTTATGGGGCGGGAACTGGCTAGTAGGTCAGGGTGGCATTCCGTGTGTGATCGATCCATCCTTTTTATATGGAGATAGACATTTTGAACTAGCTTTTACGGAGCTATTCGGTGGGTATTCGGGTGAATTTTATGAAGTCTATAAAGAGAGATTCCCGCTCGCAGACTACTATGAAGAAATAAAAGCCCTTTATCAGCTTTATTATTTGTTGGTGCATCTGAATATTTTTGGTGAAGGGTATGGAAATGCTGTGGATTCGATTTTGAAAAGATATGTAGGCTAATGAAAGTTCACTAAATTGTTATAACGAAGTGGTTTAGTGTGTGGTAAATCACACCCCCTATCTATCTATAACGGTATGATTAATTTGGAAGGCTCTTTTCGTAAGTGTTGGGACTGGGACTGGGACTGCGCTTACTCGTCCCACCGAAGACATTTGCGCTTACTCGTCCCACCGAAAACAATTGTTGTTTTTAAATCTTTGTAGTTGATATAAACTGTGGCATAACTGCTGGTTGCATTCCGCTCAAATCAACTGCCATAATAGTGAAGAATCATGATTTCTATTATTCACCACAGCCGCTCGCGGAAAGCATCATGTATTTCCTGCAGCGGTAGATTAAGACTACGCCGTACTTTATAGATCTTATGTCAAAAACAACAACCTTTTAGAAAATAGCCATTTGAAAAGATAGTAGGGAGTTTAAGCCATGACATTCTATGAATTACTTCTATTTGTTCATATTTTTTCAGCCATATTAGGTTTAGGGCCAGGATTTGTGATGATATATGTTGTGAAACAAGCGACAAACATGACACAGTTGAAACATGCCTATAATATCCGTAATCGATTGCATATTTTTGTGATGGTTGGAGGGACACTCCTAATAATCACAGGTTTATGGATGGGATTTATAAACACCTATCTATTTACAACGGGTTGGTATGTGACAAGCTTAACCCTGTATTTAATCGCTTTAGCATTTGGTCCATTGGTTTTATCCCCACGGTCTAAACCAGTTAAGGCATTGTTAAAGGAGCATGAAGGGGAAGAGATTCCAGCAGAATATTATACGTTATCCAAAAGATTATTCTTTTACGAACGGATTGAAAATGTCATCTTTTTAATTGTTATTGCATTAATGATAGTAAAGCCTTTTTAAAAAAACTAAACTAGCGCATCAACATATATTGCTGATGCGCTAATTTCTATGATAATAATTAAATTTTCTTTTTCAATAATCCAGCTGCAAAGGCGGTGACAATCGTACCAACTGCAATCGCTAATAGGTAGAGTAATATTTGTCCCAATCCACCATCTACAAAGCCGATAACGAATACCCCACCATGTGGTGCAGGCAACCCTATATTAAATAACATTGTTAACGCACCAGTTGTAGCCGCACCTAATACGGCAGAAGGAATAACACGAGCCGGATCAGCTGCTGCAAAAGGGATGACACCCTCTGTAATGAAGGCTGCACCTAATACATAGGAAGTTTTTCCTGCTTCACGTTCTGTCTTCGTAAACCGGTTCTTAAATAAGGTTGTAGCAAGAGCCATTCCGAGTGGTGGCACCATACCTGCAGCCATTGCCGTTGCAATAAATGAGTGGTTGCCAGCATCTAGCATGGCTATCCCGAATGTATAGGCAGCTTTATTAACCGGACCTCCCATATCAACAGCCATCATACCACCTAATATAATCCCTAGAAGTACCTGGTTTGTTCCACCCATTCCTTCTAAAAATGTTGTTAGACCCGTATATATTTGTGTTAATGGAGGATTGATCGTCATCATGATTAATCCAGTGATTGCTATACTGAATACAGGAAAGAATAAAACAGGCTTTAATCCATCTAATGACTCAGGAATACGAGAGAATGCTTTCTTCACAAGGAGCGTGACATAACCGGCAAGGAAACCAGCAATTAGACCACCAAGGAAACCAGATCCACCGTCTGCGCCTTCAGCTCCTGATACGCTTACTGCAATTAGACCACCAACCATACCTGGTGCAAAACCTGGACGATCAGCAATACTTGACGCAATAAAACCTGCTAGTACTGGAACCATAAGGAAGAATGCCATTCCTCCTCCAATTTCATCGAGCATTGCTGCAAATTGATTATACTGATCACTTGTTGGATCAGAAGCATCTATTCCCCAGAAGAAGGAAAGTGCGATCAAAATACCGCCACCGACAACGAATGGAAGCATATTGGAGACACCGTTCATTAAGTGTTTGTAGAAACCGTTTTTGCCTTCTTTTTCAGAGGATTCACTTGCTGATTCCTCATGGGAATACGTTGATGTATCCTTTTTCATGGCACGATTTAATATCTCTGTTGTTTCGTGAATGGCTTTTCCAACAGGTATTTGTAGAACGGACTTCCCGTGAAAACGAGCCATTTCCACCTTCGTGTCCGCTGCGACAATAATAGCGTCAGCCTCTTCAATATCTTTTTCTGTTAGCCGATTTTTAACACCGCTTGACCCGTTCGTTTCAACTTTAATCGGGATGTTCATTTCTTTCGCTGTTTCATTTAATTTTTCAGCAGCCATATACGTATGTGCAATCCCAGTTGGACATGCTGTAACAGCTAGTATTTTAGATGCATCGCTGTCAGTTTCCGTTTCTTCTTCTGGGCCGTCCACTTCTATTTCTTTTTCATTTACAGCTTGTAAAATTTGCTCTTTTGAAGTAGCTTGTAAAATAGTTTTACGGAAGTTCTCGTCCATCAAAAAGGTGGAAAGGCGAGACAGAGCCTCTAAATGGTCGTTATTAGCACCTTCACTTGCAGCAATCATGAAAAAGAGTTGTGCCGGTTGTCCATCAAGTGAATCAAAATCAATACCATCCAACGAACGGCCAAAGGCAATTGCTGGTGTTTTTACAGCACTTGATTTTGCATGTGGGATGGCGATGCCTTCCCCAATTCCGGTTGTGCTTTGTTCTTCTCTAGCTAAAATCCCTTCCGTAAAAGTTGCTTGATCGTTTAAACGTCCCGCCTGATCAAGTTGACCAATTAATTCGGTCAAGACTTCTTGCTTCGTGCTCGCACTTACATCAAGGATAATCGTTTCTTCTTTTAGCAGTTCCGTGATTTTCATATGAATCACATCCTATTCGTCAAAATTTTTAATCAAAACGTTAGATAGCAATGCTTCTACATCGGTTTCTTTACATAAATCCGTCTGAAATGCTGTGGCGCTACCACTTGCGACACCATAACGGAATGCTGCGGCTGCATCTTTATTCGCCATATAAGAGGCAAGGAATCCAGATACTAACGAGTCGCCGGCGCCCACTGTATTAACAACTGTTCCTTTTGGAGATTCAGCTGTTAATACGAGATTATTGGTAACTAAAATGGCACCTTCTCCGCCCATGGAAACAATCACATGCTCAAGGCCAGCCGCAACAAGCTGCTTGGCATAATATACGGCTTCCGCTTTATTAGAAATGGTGGTATCAAATAGTTCACCAAGCTCATGCTCGTTTGGTTTAATCAAGAATGGTTTTGTCTGAACCAATTGTTTAAGGGCTGATCCAGATGTGTCCAGAACAAAATGGACACCATTTTCCCGACAAGCTGCTGCAAGTTCCTCGAAAAAAGACGAAGGAATTGATTCAGGAAGACTACCAGCAAGTACGAACCAATCACCCTGCTTGAAGTTCTTAACTTTTTGAAGTAATTCTTCCAACTGTGCTCCCTCTATAGTAGGTCCAGGCCCGTTTAGTTCAGACTCTGTATCAGCTTTCACTTTTACATTGATTCGTGTAACTTGATTCGTTTCCGTAAAATCAGTTTGAATACTCTCATCACTTAAGAATTGCTTGATATAATCGCCAGTAAATCCTCCGGCGAAACCTAAAGCAATACTGTCTCGCCCCAACCGTTGCAGAACCCTGGATACATTGATTCCTTTTCCACCTGGATAATAATAAACTTCATCTGCTCGATTAAGCGCTCCCGCTTTAAATGTAGGTAAATAGGTTGTGTAATCAATCGAAGGTGTAATGGTGCATGTATAAATCATGTGTTATACGCTCCTTACTGTAGTTAATTTTTGTAAGGCTAACCGATCGGACTCTGAAAGGTTGCTTGTAATAATGGTTGCATCTTCTAGCTCGCTTATTTTTGCAAAATTTGTTTTCTGATATTTGGAATGATCCGTTAGTACGTAAGATTGGTTTGACAGATTTTGAGCGGTTTGCTTCATTATAGCTTCCTCCGGATCAGGGGTTGTATACCCAATACCAAATTTAAATCCATTAATACCAATAAAACATTTATCAAAGCGATAACGTTGAAGGTTTTGTACAGCTTGTGGACCGATAAGGGCGCGTGTTTTCATCTTAATTTTCCCACCTGTCAAATAGGACGTGATTTCATGCTCAATCAGGGATTCTATATGTGTAAGTCCGTTGGTAACAACAACAATATCCTTTTCTTTTAAGTAAGGTATCATTTGGAATGTAGTCGTTCCTGCGTCAAGATATATGCAATCGCCGTTTTGAACGAGCGAAGCAGCCTCTTTTGCAATGGCCATTTTGGCTTCCAGATTTTGGGATGATTTTTCCGATACACTGAGCTCTTGTTGTTTTCTTTCAGTCCAAGTTGCGCCACCATGGATCCGCGCTAATTTATTTTGCCTTTCCAACTCCGTTAAGTCACGGCGGATAGTAGATTCTGAAGCAGCGGTAATCTCCGTGATTTCCTGTATTGTAATGGTTTGTTTTTGTTTTAATAAATCGATAATAATAGCATGTCTCTCCGTGGTCAGCATGTTCGAACATCACCTTCTATTATTTATAAATTTATTATAGCGTAAACGATTACAATAATCAATCAAAATATATCAATTTCAATCAAAATAAACCACTTTTATACGACAACACTAATTTCATCACTGTTCATTCGTAACCATTTGTGTTTCTTTCAAATTTTTGTGGGAATTGGTTATTTGTATTTTTGCTGAAAAAATATAGCCGTTGCGATTAGTGGATTCCGTTACCTATCACAAATATTTAAAATACCACTTAAAATAACTACTAAATTGTAAAATGGAATATATGGAATTATTTAAAGAAAGGAATGAAAAATATGAAAGCAGCGATGAAAATCTCTATATGGTCATTGATTGGGTTATTAATTGTTTTCATTTTGGGTTTTGCTTACTATTTATATGAAGGGAATCCATGGTTAAGAAGTGATAGAATGGAGCAGGTGGAAAACTATATTGTTGAAACAGGGGGAGATATAGATAATATTAAAGAAATGGAGAGTCGTTGGCTTACTAGTTCGGGAGACTATGATATTAACGTTGTTTTTGAAGATGAGCCGGAGTTAACATATGTCTATCTTTATAATGATAATGAAGGCGGAGTTATTCTTACAGGTATTTTTGAAGGAGAACCATTTCAAGGAGATAGACAAGAAGAAGGAAAAAATGGATCATTAGAAGAAGACGATTTAGATCATAATTAATGTTATTTCATTACCAGATGTTTAGCTTAACGAGAAATTGAAAACATTTATAAGAAATAGGTTAGATCCCTGAACTGTCCCATTTTATTTTTGCAAACAAAAAGAACCACATTTGTGGTGCAATTAATTATACAAATTCACTAAGATTTGGCCTATAAATTAGGCTTTTGCGATAGGTAACGGAACCCGTTATGTTACGATCACTTTCTTTCTAAATAAAAGAAAATGAAACATAAAGAAACCTGCCCATAGGTGAGCAGGTTTCTAAATAATATTATTCAACGCCATAGTATTCCTCTAATGTGATTGCTTGAGCTGTAATTTCTTGAGCCGTTTTTTCTCCAACATATCTGATATGCCATGGCTCAAATTGATATTCGGTTATTTCTTCTTTTCCTTCAGGATAACGAATGATAAATCCGTATTCAGCTGCATGTTCTTCAACCCATTTTCCTTCAGCTGTCTCCCCAAATTCGATCGTTAATTCGTTGTTTATATGAGGCGTCGTTACATCCATGGTTAAGCCAGTCTGGTGTTCGCTTTCGCCAGGTTGCGCACTGAAATTATTTGCCGCTTCCTCGCCATGAGCTTCTACGTTAGATGCGAAGATGGTATCTTGTCGATCATAGGAACGATAACCAGATTGGGCTACTAAATCAAGTCCAGCTTCATCCGCTGCTTGAAACAATTCCTCCAAAGCATCTGCCGCTACTGCGCGCAATTGTTTCTGTGGTAAGTCCTCGTCAAATGGGAACGGAACGTCTGGTACTACAAGATCATCGGGCGTGTAATCGGACGGTAATGCATATTGCTTATTAACGAGTGCCAGTTGATCGTACGGGTTTGCAAGAACGTGCGTGTCCTCGTGTGATGTACTAGCTTCTTCCGCATCTAGAGGAAGACCGGCCTCCGCTTCGACTGTATCCCCCGTGGAAAGTAGCTCTTCCAATGCCTCTTTTGTTTCCGCATTATACACCCCTAATGCTAGTAAATCTTCTTGCTGTAATTGGAAATCGGTCACTGCCCATGTTGTAGTATCGTCAAAGTTTCCGTTAGATGTAATGGAATAACCAATTTCATTTAACACTTCTTGTAGTGCTTGGACAGCCGTCCCTTCATCCATTTTTTGTAAATCCGTTTCAGGAAGTTTAAGCTCTTCTGCTGCGTCAGCGGTTTTTGTTTCGTTATTATCGTTTTCTTGAGAGGGATCATTAGTTGTTTCATCTGTCGAACAAGCGGTGACCAGTAGTAAAAGCATAAGTAAACCTATTACATAGGATGCATATTTTTTTAACATATTCTTCGCTCCTCATAAACTAACCTCTTGATATAATCAACGTTAAGTTTCTCATAGAATATGCTTAGGAGCAATGGAAATACTCTTATAAAGATATGTCAAAATGATGAATTATTACAGGGGCTGTTTGCACACAGCAGCATTTTTCATTAAAAGGTGACGGGTTTACTTCGACTCAAGTAATCTGCAAATCTCTACAATAACATTCGTTGCTTTTTCCATATTATCGACAGAAATATATTCATATTTTCCGTGGAAATTCTCCCCGCCTGTGAAAAGGTTAGGTGTCGGTAGTCCCTTATAGGAAAGTTGTGAACCATCCGTTCCACCGCGTACTGGCTTAATAGCTGCTTCAATGTTCAAGTTATCCATTGCTTGTTGTGCGATGTCCACGATCTCCATTACAGGTTCAATTTTTTCGCGCATATTATAATATTGATCATTCATTTCAAGTACAACGTTGTCTTCTCCGTATTTTTCCTGTAATTCATTCGTAAATCGCTTCATTGTCTCTTTTCTAGCTTCAAACTTTTCTGTATCAAAGTCACGTATGATATAGGAAACGTTCGTGTTCTCTACATCGCCATTAAGCGATAACAAATGATAAAAGCCTTCGTACTTCTCTGTGTGTTCGGGTGCTTCTTGTTCAGGGAATTTGCGGATGAATTCTGCGGCCATTTTACCAGCGTTTACCATTTTGTTTTTAGCTGTTCCAGGATGAACATTGTTTCCTTTGAAAGAAACCTTTGCTGCAGCAGCATTAAAGCTCTCATATTGTAATTCACCTAATGGGCCACCATCTACTGTATAGGCGTATTTAGCATCAAACCGTTCAACATCAAATTTATGTGGACCGCGCCCGATTTCCTCGTCAGGGGTAAAAGCGATACGTACTTTCCCATGTTTGATTGCTGGGTTTTTAATCAAATAGGCCATTGCTGTCATAATTTCAGCAATTCCAGCCTTATTATCTGCGCCGAGAAGTGTGGTTCCATCCGTTGTTATCAACGTATGCCCTTTATAACGGGGGAGCTCAGGGAAATCCTTTGCTGACAAAACAATGTTTAACTCCTCATTGAGGGTGAGGTCGTTTCCATCGAAATCTTTCATAAGTTGTGGCTTTACATTTTCCCCAGTGAAGTCGGTTGCTGTGTCGATATGTGCCAAGAATCCAATTGTCGGTATTTCTTTATCCGTATTAGAAGGAAGTGTTGCCATGACATATCCGTTGGCATCAACGGTTACATCATCCATGCCGATTTCTTTTAGTTCCGCAACCAGCACATTTGCCAGCTCGAACTGTCCTGGTGTCGAAGGTGTTTCTTGATTATCCTCATTTGACTGTGTATCCATTTTTACATATGTAGTAAAGCGATTGATTATTTCTTCTTTCATGGCGGACTCATCTCCTTAGATTCATTTCCTATTATACTATCACAAAGTAAAACTTCATTCAGTGGAGGGGGTTCGGTGCACAAGACGTGGCGTATTTAGTCTGCCTCCTCGCCGGACGAGATCAATTTTATACTGTACAAGGAGTATTAGAAGGACAAGAATGTTTAGATGAATTATTTGAATAATTGGAAGGTTTGCCTTTATTTCAACAGCTTCATGGGTTAAAATGAATAGTAATTAATGAAATCCATAGTGGCTATAAAAGGTAAAAAATCATTGGTTTTTAAATAAAAGAGGACAGATCATGAGCAAGCTATTGGAGGGGAAAGATAAAATGTCATATGTGATTAATGTAAATCGTTTAAAGAACCGATTGGAAAACAATCAGGGCAACACCGTGATTGTGGACGTCAGGTTTCAGTTAGATGATCCGGATGCCGGGAGGAAAATGTATTTGGAAAGTCATCTCCCTGGTGCGGTCTATATGGATTTAAACAAAGATTTATCCGAAAGAGCTGAAAAGCACGGTGGTAAACATCCGCTACCAGATATGGATATGTTTGCTGCAAAAGTTGGCAAAATCGGAATTGATCATGACACATCTGTTGTCATTTATGATCAGGAAAATGATATGTTTGCAGCGCGATTATGGTGGTTACTTCATTATTTAGGTCATAAAAAAGTGTATGTACTAGAAGGTGGATACGAGGGTTGGATAATGGACGGAAACGAAGTCACCGATGAAATTCCTGCGCTAGAATCGAAGGCGTTTGAGCCAGATATAAGTGGTGGGCAGATCGCGGACATAGAAGAAGTAAAAGAGAAATTAGAGGATCGTTCCGCAACCTTAATCGATTCACGGGCGAAGGAAAGGTATTTAGGCAAAGTGGAACCCTTATATATCAAAGCAGGGCATATACCTGGCGCAAAAAATTACTTCTGGAAGGATGTTTTCACAGCGAAAGGTTCTTGGAAAAAGGAAAAAGAACTGCAGGAACATTTCACTTCGTTGCCTAAAGATGATGAAATCATTGTTTCCTGTGGATCAGGTATCTCTGCATGCCCAAATGTACTTGCATTGAAAATGGCAGGGTATAGGAATGTGAAGTTATATCCAGGTAGTTTTAGTGACTGGATTTCGTATGAAGAAAATGTGGTAGAGACGAGGGAAGAGTAGAAATGAGTCAAAATCGTTGCGCTTGGGTCACATCCGATCAACTATATCTAGATTACCACGATCACGAATGGGGCAGACCAACCCATGACGACCGAGAATTGTTTGAAATGCTATCATTGGAAGGCGCTCAGGCAGGTTTGAGCTGGATTACCATTTTGAAACGAAGGGAAAATTACCGAAAAGCATTTGATTATTTTGATGTTGCAACAATAAGTGAATATAATGAGGAGAAAATTCAGGAACTATTAGAAGATGAAGGTATTATTCGAAATAAACTTAAGGTCCGTTCCGTCGTCACGAATGCACAGTGCTTTTTAAATGTGCAAGCAGTGTTCGGGAGTTTTGATGCGTATATTTGGCAATTTGTAGGCGGTGAACCGATTATAAATGAATGGGGGACACATGCAGAGGTACCAGCATTTACAAAGGAATCAGAGGAAATGAGCAAAGATTTGAAAAAGCGCGGATTTAAATTTGTAGGACCAACGATTTGTTATGCATTCATGCAAGCGACTGGTATGGTGAATGATCATACGAAGGAGTGCTTTTTAGCAGATAAAGATTCGTTCGAAGGTCACCGAAGAGAATGACTATCCAGGCAATGTCCTGAAAAGAAAAATAGCTACCCTCCAAGGTAGCTATTTTTCATCAAACATTAAACAAACCGAAATGCCCTAAGTTCTTCATGCAATTGATCGGCAAGCTCCGCTAGTTCATCTGCACTGTTCGAAACTTCCTCCATGGAGCTGGATGTTTGTTGTGCGGAAGCGGCAGCCTGTTCAACCCCTGCTGCTGATTCTTCTGAAACGGAGGCAATTTCTTCAATAAGATTATTCATATCTACACTGCTTCCTGCGATTTCCCTTAAATTGGTCGATATACCAGTTATCTTATGAACCATGTCTGTTACCGAATGATTGATCGTTTCAAAGTTTCTTCCGGTAGTCTCGATTTGAATTGTTCCTTCTTTTACCTCGCGATAGCCTGTATTTAATGAATCAACAACCTGATTTGTTTCGGATTGAATATTTCCTACAATCGTTGTAATCTCTCCGACGGATGATGCTACCTGTTCTGAAAGTTTCCGGACCTCATCAGCTACGACAGCAAATCCTCTTCCATGCTCACCTGCTCTTGCTGCTTCGATAGCAGCATTTAAAGATAATAGATTCGTTTGATCCGCAATATTTTTTATAACGAGTACCAATTGAGATATTTCATTGGATTGTTTAGCCAAACCTTGTACGTTATCGACAGCATCAGCAACAATAGCATCGATTTGCTTCATTTGATCTACTGATTTTTCCATAAGTTCCGTACCTTCAGTAGTTAATGTAAGGACGTTGTCAGAACTGGATGCAATCTCTTTACCGTTTTCTTCGGATTGTCGAACCTTCTGTACAAAATCATTCATGCTCTCCGCTATATCGGAAGCACCGTTTGCTTGTGTTTCTGCTCCTGACGAGAGTTCTTCCATTGTTGATGCTATTTGTCCATTACCTTCTGTTATTTCATTTGCTGATTGTGTTAATTCTTCGCTTCTTGACTGCACAGCTGTAGAAGCAGATGCTACCTTATAAAGGATGCCATGGATGTTATCCTTCATTTGATTGACAGCCCCAGCCAATTGTCCGATCTCATCTTTCCCTTCATAATCCATTGATTTTACTTTTAAATTCCCGTCTGCAACCTCTGACGTTATTGAAACAACTTGTCGCAGGTGTGCTGTTATTCGGCGGCTAATTAGAATCATTAGGGCGACACCCAGTAAAATCACTGTTATGTTTGAAATAGCCATGACGGCAGTGCTATTATCGGTTTTTTGTGTGACTGCTTCAACGGTCGCTTCCTGTTCCATTTGGACAATTTCGATTAAGTCATCGACTAAATCAATTGTTTCGCCTCGAAGTCTGGATGAGTAATCTCGTAGTGAATTTGCCAAAGCCGTATCCCCACTATCAACAGCTCCTACCAACCTATCTGTAAATGTACTATCAATAATTTCATTGTTCGTCACTATTTGATCAAAGGTATCGACTTGTTCTTCGGTATTCATGGTCGGTTCTAATTCTGCTGCTAAATGAGCAATTTCATCTTGGTATTCACTGAATGAATCAATATAAGTGGCATTTCCAGTGATGAGATAATCCGCACTTTGCACGTCTTTAGCCTGAATAAGTGTAGCCATCTGTGCCATGCCATTTGCTCGTACACTTTGATTATCTATCGTTTCGACATCCTGCTGTACTTCCTGTAATTGAATGTATACGATAACACTTGACATGAGGAACAAGATTGCAGTCAAAAAGAATACGGATAGGTACTTCTTGCCTATTCTGACATCTTTCCAATTAAATTTGTTTCCTTTTATTTTTGCTTGTAACTTTGGTATAGACCCCCTCATATTCGGTATCTTAACCCCTTTTAATCTCTTTTTCATATGTATCCCCCATCGACATAATAAACATTTCTTCTTATATCGACAACTTCTATCTGATTATTAAGTACTATTCATTTTAAAATGAAATTTCTAACAGTTGAAACCTAACTCGAATATATAGTAATATGACAAATTGTGTGCTCAACCGAAGCAGACAATTAATCCGTTAGATAGGTGATTTACATGGTATATTCTGCTTTTATGGAGAAGCCAAAAGATACAGATGAAATAAAACAAGAACTGGATTCATTAGAAATACAATTATTCCGAATGCAAAATAATATGAAAGAAATTGCGAAAAGTTCAGAAATTATTAGCATTGATCAAGCAAGAGATGAACAATGGGTAATTATTTATGCCGATAAAAAAGAGGGTGTATTTCAAATTATGCTTCATGACTGCACAAAACCTTATCGAGGAAAATGGAACTCAGCTATTCAAGCAGAATATAAAGATGAGCATACGATTCATATTGCAGATATAAAAGGGGAAGAAAACAAAGGTTACGGATCTGTTCTATTGAAACATTTAAAAGAAACGGCACGAGAGAAGAATGTCCAAGCAATTACCGGTGATATTGTAAAACGAGATTTCGACCACGTTAACCGGTTGAAGTATTTTTACAACAAGCATGACTTTGATGTACAGATTGATCATCAAAAACAGTATGGAAAGATTGTTTGGAAGGATGATTGAGGGGCTATTTTTGTATGAAGTAGCCTGTTTTTTTGACGCAGATAAAAACTTTCTTACTGCATAAGCGTGGGCTAGGATATTCGACTAACATACTCTATGGTATGTTTACTTGTGGATTGGCACCATAATTTTAAACAAAATAAATCCTTTGAAAACTCCTCACCGCGCAGGTTAAGGCTTTAATTTAGTTTGGCTTTTTTCCATTGCTTGTACCATTTAGTTACACTCGGACTAACCTCTAAACTCAGTTCATCCAACGCCTTTTCCAATTGATGATACTGCCGGTTTATTTGTAAACCGAATCCCAGCCTTCCATATAATTTCATTAATGAAAAGTGAGCATCTTCCTCTTCCGGACTTGTGGTACAAATTTTAACATACCACGCTTCTGCCTTTTCCAAATTATCCTGCTTATCATAATAACCTGCCATTTGATAAGCGGTTTTTAGCCATAGCTGTTCTAATCGATACCGCTCTGCTTCCACCCATAAATAGTCATACTCCTGTAAATAGGCACCCGTATATAATTTCATGATTTCTTCATAACGGTCTATGGTTTCTGAATTAAGTGGCAGAGCAGATTTTAGCTTATTTTCCCACTTGACCAGATCAATGAAAACATTTTTTGTAGATAAAACGTAGCCTTCTCTCATGTTCTCTATCTTAAAATGGCTGCTGTATTTATTTATTATTTTTCGTATATGATATATTGCTGTGTATAATTGTGAATATGCTCTGTCTTCTTCAAAATCTGTCCAAATTAATTCGACCAGTTCTGATTTACGAATCGTTTTATCACGGTGATGAAGTAAGTAGAGAAATAATTCCTGGGATTTTGTAGTTCGCCATTGAACGAATTCAGGTTTCCCATTTATAAATTCGAAACGAAGCTCCCTGGATACATTTATCCGCAGCATTTTGTTTTTTATGAAAGGTTTATGTATTCGATTATTTACCTTTAATTCCACTCTTTCCAGCGTTTTTTTCAAGCGCTCCAATTGGATGGGTTTAAGAACATAATCCAATGCATTTAATTCAAATGCTCGTACGGCATAATCATTAAAAGCGGTCACAAAAACAATGGAAATGTCCGCGTTAATTTCCAGTATTTTTTCTGCCAGTTCAAGCCCATTAATCTCAGGCATTTCTATATCTAAAAATATAACATCTACTTCCTCCAAGAGAGTAGCATTCTTCTCGAGGACCAAGTTATTAAATCTTCCAATTACTTCAATACTGCCAATTTTATTTACTTGGAGTTCCAGAAATTCCAAAGCGAGTGCTTCATCATCCACAAGAATTGCTTTCATAAGGCTTCCCTCCTTGGTATATTTCTAGACTCCATTATACAGTTGTAGTGCTAGGAAATAAAAGAATTGCGCGCTTATTTTCCATTATTAATCTATTTGTAGATAATTTGTAGAGTATTACCTTATATACTGTCTCTTGGGTATGGCATTAGTGCTATTCATATAAGGAAGGAGAGTATGTGGAAATGAACAAACGATTAAGCATTCTGTTTATATTTATGCTGACCTTTCAGACGATTTCCGGTAGTTTATTTTTACCCTCACAAGCTGCAGCAGAGGGATCGGATTCGGAGCAAAGCGTTTTTACTGGAATATCGTTCACAGATGAAGATGGAAAAGCAGTAAATAATGACGAAATGGATGGCGAATCAGCAGTGAATGTTCATGTTGATTGGTCAATTGAGCATGTAGAAGTAGAAGAGGGAAGCACTGATTCATTTTTACTTCCAGATGAATTACATATGGAAGAGGAACAACAGGGTGCATTAACAGATGGTGAGAAAGAAGTTGGAACTTACCAGGCTGCTATGGATGGAGAAGTGTCGGTTAGTTTTAATGATGTGGTTGAGGAATACACAGCAGCAGAAGGAACCTTTGTTGTAAATGCTGTAGCGGTTGAACAACTAGCAGATCAGGGTGAAGAAGCTGTTGAAGAAGAGGGGTCAGAAGCAAATCAAGAGGAAGAAGTAGTTGAAGAAGAGTTTGAAGAAGCAGCAACAGAAGAAGACCCCGAGAAGCAAGAAGCAGAAGCGATTGACGAATCTGACGAACAATCGTTGAATTCTGAGGAAATAGTTGAAGAAGACAATGCGCTGGAGGAAGACATTACAACTTTTAATGCCTCAGCAGTAGAATCACTTGATGGGAATCTTTCAGAAAATATATTCACTTTCGTAAGTTTGACTCATTATGGTAATGAAATTGTGGATGGATCATTTGTCGACATTAGTGATGGAACACAAGTAGAGATTGAATTTGCTTGGGATACCGAAGGACTTGATGTTCAAAGCGGAGACACTGTTTCAATGCAGTTACCTGATACTTTTGAACAAGTCACTACACCGAACACACCTATAGTTACAAGTGGTACCACAGTTGGAACGTACAGTATTCAAGATGGTGAATTGATATTTGTATTTGACGACACTATTGAAGATGGTGATGTTTCCAACGGAGAAGTTGGCTTGAATTTAGACTTTAACTTACAAAAGTTTGAAGAAAACATTGAACAAGTCATTCAATTTAGTGACTCAGATAATACAGAGATTAATGTTATGGCTAGACCCACTAATACTGCAGAAGATATTACAAAAGAAGGACATCCAGATCAAAGTCACAACGCAAGTGAAATTACTTGGACTGTCGAGGTAATTAATAACAGTGATGAAGCAGTATCTGATGCTACATTATCAGACGTTTTACCTGATGGTCTAGGTTCTCCAGAGAATTTCGTTGTAACAGAATTATCTACTGGATTAAATGGTGACAAAGCTATTGGTGAAGTAGTTGATGATATTTCACCAAGTGTTGATGGTAATGAATTCAACTTTGCATTTGATGATTTGGAGCCTTATCAAGGATATCGTATAGAATATGCTACGGCTGTTACTGATAGGGATCAAACAGAATTCACAAATGATGCTACATTTTACAATGGTGAAGAGAATTTGCTTGCAGACGCGACTGTGTCTGGTCTGACTGCAAGTAATCCAGTTGAAAAGTCTGGTTCATATAATAATGAAACAGGTCAAATAGATTGGACAATCGTAGCAAATGAGAATGGTTTTAATATCGAAAGTGCAATCATTGATGATGATCTACCAGCAGGATTGACTGTCGATGGAGACACATTAACAGTTGAAAAATATGTTGATGGTTCTCATGATGAAAGTATAAGAATTGATACAAATGATTTCCCAATTGAACTTGGAGGAACAGATGCAAATGAACATTATGTAATCAACTTTAGTACAGATATTGATTATGAAGAGGTTAACGAAAGTGAATATCAACGTGAAAACAGCTTTACTAACGTTGCCACTTTAAAAGATGGTGATGAAGAACTGGCTGAAGATGATACAACTGTTGAATTTAATAGAGAACCGCTTTTAGAAAAATCAGGTGAATCTAATGTTGACTATGAAAATAAAACGTTAAGTTGGACAATTGATGTAAACAAAGCGCAACATCCGCTTAATGAACTTGTAATTACAGACATGATTCCAGCAGGCTTAAGCATCACGGAAGAAGATATCGTAATTACTAACGAAAATGAAGTTACTGTAGAAGCAGATATTGAAATCATAGATGATGATCAACAAGAAGTTGTTATCAATCTTAGTGATGTTGGTACACAACATATAACGATAGAGTACACAACAGAGATTGAAGATTTTGAGATTGATAGTTTCAAAAATGCTGTTGGCATAGGCGGGGACGGTATCGGTGAAGGTGACCATGATACTGGTGCACAAATTAATCCACCAGGAAACTCTTTTGGAAAGACTTATGTAGAAGATAGCATAAACTACAATGAAAAGACCATGGAATGGCAACTTACAGTTAATCCTCGACGTGAAGCTATAGATGAGCTGCAAATAGTAGACACATTTCCTAATAAGGGATTGATTCTATTACCAGGTACATTGAGTATTACAGTAGACGGTCAGGATATTACAGGTAGCGTTGATCTTTCTCCAAATACAGAGGATGGGGAAACGGGCTATCAAAAAGGATTTACGCTTGATTTTGATGACCGCACTTTACCATTAAATAATAATGTAATTGTCACGTATAAAACGTCCTATGATCCACAAGAGGAAGTCGAAGGTGATTTTCTAGATCCACATGAAGGTGAAGAGCAAAATCAAATATATGATAACGAGGCTCTATTCACTGGAACCACTGTTAATGAAAATGACTTCGAACCAGTTAGAGCTGATTATGTAGAGGTGAGAGAAGACTCCTGGAACAGTGGTAAAAAGGAAGGTCAGCTCGTAAGCGTCGATGAAGAAGGAAATATAGTAAATGATAATGATTGGCAGAGCGGTTCGGAAAGAAAAATTGCTTGGCAACTATTTACTAACTACCAACAACAAAATCTTGGAACAGGTGTTGTGATTACAGATACCTTGGAGTATGAAGGTGCGATTGATGAAGGTAGTGTCACAGTGACTGTTTATGATGTTGATGCCGATGGTGACACATCAATTTCTGAGGACGCTACTGTACTAACTGAGAACGAAGACTATACAATTGAGCACGCTGGTGACGAGTTTACTTTAACATTCAATGATGATTTTACTGTCGACGAAAGATATGTTGTTGAATTTACAACAACAGTACCAAACATTTCCCAAGAAAATTATACGAACGAAGCGACAGTTTCAGTTGGTGATGACGAGTATCCGTATACTGGTACAGTCAGCTACGATAACTATAATAACTTCTTAGATAAATCAGCGATTGGGCAAGAAGGTTCTGAAGTTTATATTGGTGATAAAGTTAATTGGGAAGTTAAAGTAAATGATAGCTTATCCATTATCAATAATGCAGAAATTAAAGATATCATTAGTGATGGAATGGAATATGTGGAAGGCACACTTGAGATTTCAACAGGAGACGGTAATTCACTAAATGAAGGCGAAGACTACATCTTTTCGAATACCAAAACTGAAGATGATAGAACAATCCTTTCAATTGAACTTAGTGAATCACTAAACCAAGCACTAAACCAAGCACTGACTCTAAACTATACAACAGTAGTCACAGCAGAGGATGGAGATACAGTCAGCAACGAAGTTAGTTTAAATGGAGAAGATATTGAAGTAGATTCTATTAGTTCTCAAGAACTGACTGCAGAAGAATTTAGTTGGGTATCTGGTGAATTTAACGAAAACCGCGGGGCATTGCAAATTGTCAAAGCCGACTCTGAAACAGGAGACCCAATTGAAAATAATTCAGCTACGTTCGAGTTGTATTATGATTTAAACGGAGAGCGTGTGCAATTTGGCGACCAGTTTGAAATAGAAGAAAATGGTGAAATCGTGATTGGTAACTTACCACTTAGAACATATTACTTACAAGAAGTAGAAGCACCTACTGGCTATACCATTGATGAAGAAGAGCAAGTAATCGAGGTTACTGAGCCATACGGTAATGAAGAACATGTTTATGAATCGGAATTTTTAAACACTAAGATAAAAACAGATATCTCAGTTACTAAAGAATGGGATGATGCTGACAACCAGGACGATTTACGTCCGGGATTTATTGAAGTTCAGTTGCTCGCGAACGATGAGGAAGTTGGAGATGCGCAGACACTTTCAGATGACAGCGAGTGGGCACATACTTGGACAGATTTAGATGAGTATCAGTCTAATGGACAAATAATTGACTATACAGTTGAAGAAGTTAATGTACCTAATGGTTATGAGTCATCAATTGATGTTGATGAGGATGGCTATATAACTATCACTAACTCTCATGCACCGGAAATGACTCAAGTTTCAGTCTCCAAAGAATGGGATGATGCAAATGATCAAGACGGTGTCCGTCCAACTAATGTAACGGTAAATCTATTAGCTGACGGTGAGATTGAAAGTCAAACTGTTTTAAATGAAGATAAAGATTGGGAACACCTATTCGCCGATCTTCCAGTATATGAAAATGGAGAAGAAATCAGCTATAGCGTCACGGAAGATGCAGTGACTGATTATTCAACAGATATTAAATTTACTGGAACAGAGGAAGAACCAGCTTATACGGTAATAAACTCCTATACACCAGGAGAAACAAGTGTGACCGTAACAAAAGCATGGGATGATGCAGACAACCAAGACGGTAATCGCCCAGAAACACTCGAAGTTCAACTTTTAGCAAACGGTGAGGAACACGGTAATCCTGTAACTCTAGATGGATCTGATTGGTCCCACACATGGAATGAACTAGATGCTAATTCAAATGGTGAACCAATCGAGTATACGGTTCAAGAAATTGAAGTTCCAGAAGACTATGAAGTAAGCGTGAATGACGATGACCACGGAAACATCATCATTACAAACAGTTACGAACCAGAAACAACGGAAATAGCTGTAAGTAAATCATGGGATGATGCAAATGATCAAGACGGTGTCCGTCCAACTAACGTAACGGTAAATCTATTAGCTGACGGTGAGATTGAAAGTCAGACTGTATTAAATGAAGATAAAGATTGGGAACACCTATTCACCGATCTTCCAGTATATGAAAATGGTGAAGAAATCAGCTATAGCGTCACGGAAGATACAGTGACTGATTATTCAACAGATGTTAAATTTACTGGAACAGAGGAAGAACCAGCTTATACGGTAATAAACTCCTATACACCTGGTGAAACAAGTGTAACCGTAACAAAAGGTTGGGATGATGCCACTAACCAAGATGGTAATCGTCCAACAAGCATTGAAGTTCAATTAACAGCAGATGGAGAAGCCCATGGTGAGCCTGTAACGCTAAATCAATCGAATTGGACACATACGTGGGGAGAATTAGATGCCAATGCAAATGGTCAACCAATCGAGTATACGGTTCAAGAAATTGAAGTTGCAGAAGGCTATGAAGTCTCTGTAAATGACGCGGACCATGGAAATATTATGATTACAAACAGTTATGAACCCGAAACAACGGAAAGAACGGTTCGTAAAGCATGGGATGACGCGGATAATCAAGATGGGATCCGTCATGATAATGTAACAGTCAATCTATTAGCTAATGGAGAGGTTGTCAGCACAACCGTTTTAGATGATGAAAATGACTGGCAGCACACATTCTCTAATCTTCCAGTAAATCAAAATGGGGAAGAAATTAATTATAGAGTGACAGAAAATAACGTAGCCAATTATACGGCTTCCATTGATGCCGATCCAGACAATGAGAATGGATTTGTTATCACAAATAGCTATACACCAGAAGAAACTGCAGTAACCGTAACAAAAGCATGGAATGATGGAGACAATCAAGATGGTAATCGACCAGATACAATCGAAGTACAGCTTATTGGAAATGATGAAGAAATTGGAGATCCAGTAGAAATAGATGCATCCAATGATTGGACGCACCAATGGACTGGATTAGATTTAAATGAAGACGGGGAAGCAATTGAATACACGGTTGTAGAACAAGATGTACCTGAAGAATATACAGTAACAGTGAATAATAATGATCACGGTAACATCATTATTACAAATAATTATACGCCTGAAGTAACAGAAATTCCTGTTACCAAAGTATGGGATGATGATAAAGACAGAGATCGCGTTCGTGCATCAAATGTGAGAGTAATTCTTCTTGCAGATGGTACAATTGTTGAAGAATCAATATTAAACGAAGCTCGTGATTGGGAGCATACATTCACCAATCTTCCTGTGTATGAAGATGGGACGGAGGTTAACTACAGTGTTACGGAGTTAACCGTTCCAGAATATTCTACTTCGGTTGAAGCGGATGATGATGGATTTGTAGTGACAAACTCTTACACACCAGAAGAAACAACAGCAACCGTAATAAAAAATTGGAACGATGCCGATAACCAAGATGGTATCCGACCAGAAAGTATCGAAGTTCAATTAACAGCAAATGGCGAAGCAACAGGATATCCAGTAGAAATAGATGCAGAAGATGGATGGACGTATACTTGGGATAGTCTTCCATTAAATGCAGATGGTGAAGCAATTAACTACTCTGTTGAAGAACTTAATGTACCAGAAGGATATGAAACTGCAGTAAACGATGAAGATCATGGCAATCTCATCCTAAAGAATAATCATACACCTGAGGAAATTAATATTACTGGTACGAAAAATTGGGATGACGCCGATAACCAAGATGGCATTCGTCCGGAAGCAATTACAGTAAACTTATTTGCAAACGACAACTTTGTCGAGTCAGTAAATGTAACAGAATCAGATGAGTGGAACTATAGCTTTGAAGACCTGCCGAAATTCGAAGCAGGCGAGGAAATAAATTACACGATTACAGAGAATAAGGTGGAAGGATACGAACCTGAAATAGACGGATTCGATATTACCAACACCCATACACCTGAAGTAATCGATGTAAATGGTACGAAAACATGGGATGACGCCGATAACCAAGACGGCATTCGCCCAGAATCAATCACCGTAAACCTGTTAGCGGATGGCGAGCCAATTGACTCTACTGAAGTAACAGCAGATGATGATTGGTCATACAGCTTCACAGAGTTACCGAAGTTTGAAGCAGGTGAAGAAATCGTCTACACAGTTACAGAAAACACAGTAGAAGATTACACACAAACCATCAATGGATTCGACATCAAGAACGAATACACACCAAGCAAAACAGCAGTAACGGTAACGAAGAACTGGGATGATGCGTTTAACCAAGATGGCATCCGACCAGAAACGATTGAAGTTCAACTAACAGCTGACGGGGAAGACCAGGGTGAACCAGTAGAGCTATCTGAAGATAACAACTGGACACACACTTGGACGGAACTAGATGAAAAAGCAGCTAGTGAACAAATTGTTTACTCTGTTGTAGAAGTTACAGAGTTAGGGGAATATGAAACGACTACCGATGACGAAGATCACGGAAATATTATCATTACAAACAGTTACACACCAGAAACAACAGCAGTAACTGGTACAAAAACATGGGATGATGCTGAGAACCAAGACGGCATCCGCTCAGAATCAATCACGGTGAACCTCCATGCAAATGGTGAAGCAATTGATTCAGAAGAAGTAACAGAAGAAGATGATTGGAGCTACAACTTCGAAAACTTGCCGAAATACGAAGCAGGTGAAGAAATAACTTACACAATTACAGAGGATGAGGTAGAAGGTTATGAAACCGAAATAAACGGATTTGATATCACGAACACCCATACACCTGAAATGATTGATGTAAATGGTACGAAAACATGGGATGATGCGAACAACCAAGACGGTATCCGTTCAGAATCGATTACAGTCAATCTACATGCTGATGGTGACTTAGTTGATACTGCTGAAGTAACAGCAGCAGACAATTGGAACTATATGTTCACAGATCTACCGAAATATAAAGATGGAACAGAAATAGATTACACAATCACAGAAGAAACTGTAGAAGCTTATGAAACCGAAATCGACGGATTTAATATTACAAACAGCTACACACCAGAAACAACAGAAATAACTGGAATAAAAACATGGGATGACGCTGACAATCAAGATGGTAATCGTCCAGACTCAATTACAGTGAACCTGTTAGCAAATGGTGAGCAAGTTGATTCAGTTGAAGTAACCGCAGAAGATGATTGGGAATATAGTTTCATAGATTTACCAAAATACGAAGCGGGTGAAGAGATTGTTTACACGGTTACAGAGAACCCTGTAGAAGGATATACACAAACAATCGATGGATTCGACATGACGAACCAATACACACCAGGACAAACAGCAGTAACGGTAACAAAAAACTGGGATGATGCAAACAATCAAGATAGCATCCGCCCGGAAGTAATCGAAGTTCAATTAACAGCAGACGGTGAAGAACAAGGTGAGGCAGTAGAGCTTTCTGATGAAAATAACTGGACACACACTTGGACGGAACTGGATGAAAAAGTAGCAGGAGAAACAATTGATTATTCAGTAGTTGAATTAACAGAAGTACCCGAGTATGAAACAACAGTGAATGATGCTGATCATGGAAACATCATCATCACCAATGCCTACACACCGGAAGAAATAGAAATCTCTGGTACAAAGACATGGGAAGATGCTGATAACAAGGACAACACTCGTCCAGAATCCATTATAGTTAATATTTTGGCAAATGGAGAAGTCGTTCATTCAATTGAAGTAACCGAAGCTGATGATTGGAATTATAGCTTCACAAACTTGCCGAAATACGAAGCTGGAAAAGAGGTCGTTTACTCTGTTTCAGAGGATACTGTAGAAGGTTACGAATCGAGAGTGGAAGGTTATGACATCACAAACACTGTAATACCTGTTACTCCAGAAACGGAAGAGCTAGGAGGAACTACACCTGATTCTACAGACAAACCAAGTGGTTCAGCAGAAGAAGTATCAGGTACAACAGAACCAGCAGATACAGCTAGAGATACTGGCAGTAAATTACCAGATACAGCAACAAATATGTTTAATTTACTTGTGCTTGGAATTGGGTTGTTAATCGTTGGGATTGTTATATTACTAGCTTATAGAAGGAAAGAAAAAGCTTCATAATATGGCATACTCATTAAAACGAATCATTTCTTTAATTCGTAAAAACCAAAAAAGCTTTTCACATCTAAGTATGTGAAAAGCTTTTTTGCTTATTTGATAATATATACAAATTCTATTTATCTACTTAAGTCTTCTTTAATCGGAATTTGAAACGTCACGGTAGTTCCGTGGTTAGGTGTGCTTTGGATAACCAACCCTTTCCCGTATCGTTTCTTTAATCGGCGGTTTGTATTTGCGATTCCAATCCCATCTTTAATGTTCGTTTTCTCACTAAGGATTTCTTGTAATTTTTCTGGCTCTATTCCTACGCCGTCGTCTATAATCGCTAGTTGAGCGTAGGAGCCATGGTCCGTAATGTGAATAGAAACGGTTCCACCATTTACTCGATGAAGTACACCATGATTTACAGCATTTTCAACAATTGGTTGTATGGATAATGGCGGAACTTCAATAAGTAAATCATCTACCTGCCATTTGACTTGCAGCCTATCTCCAAAACGTACTTGTTGAATATATAAATAAGAGCGAGTAAGATCAAGCTCGTTCTCTAAAGGACCTAGCATTTTTGTTGTATTTATATTAAAGCTTCTTCGTAAATAATTGCCAAATTCATTTAGAAGTTTAACCATTCTGGCTGTATCAATTTCACTTAGTGAAGCAATAGTATTTATTGTATTAAATAAGAAGTGTGGATGGATTTGTGCTTGGAGCAAGGCAGCTTCCATCCTGAGTTGCTCATGAACTGACTTTTTCACATCCGTTAAAGCTTTAACGCGAGCTGTCAATTCCATTGTATCCATCGGTTTCGTTACATAATCGTTAGCACCTGAAAGAAACCCTGTATAAATATCTTCCGATTGGTTTCGTGCAGTTAAAAGCAATATAGGCAGTTCGGATACAGAAAACTGCTCACGAATAATTCGCGTTAATTCATAGCCGGACATGTTCGGCATCATCACATCAGAGATGACCAAATCCCATTCTTCTGCATCAATAAGTTGTAAAGCTGTTTTTCCGTTCGTTGCTGTAGCAACATAATATTCGGCCGAAAGTATATTAGATAAAATCTGTAAATTAATTGGATCATCATCAACAACCAATATCTTAGCTATGCTTCTGTAGGTTTTGGATAAAGACGCAGCAGAATCACTGACTATTTTATCCGATTCAGTGGACAGTTCAACTGGATGAATGGATGCAGCTGCTTCTAGACCATCTTTTGTTTCTTTTGTCGACTTGCCTGCTAATGGTAAGGTGAAAGAAAAAATAGATCCTTTCAAAAGGGTTGATTCTACAGAGATCTCACCACCATGCAGTTCCACTAATTGCTTGGAAATACTGAGCCCTAACCCGATCCCACCTCCAATGGAAGTCATACTGCTATCTTCTTGTGTATAAGCCTGGAAAACTTTTCTTCTGATTTCTTCGCTCATTCCAACTCCAGTATCTTTCACGTAAACAGTAGCCATTCCATTTTTGTGATCAGCTTCTATGGTGATCCGTCCATGATTCGTATATTTGACAGCATTATGGATTAAATTAAATAAAATTTGAATCAAGCGATTTTTATCTGCATCTACCTTAGGAAAAGAATCTGGAATATTTAGTTGTATCTGTAAGTCTTTGGCCTCTGTCATAAAACGGATCATATCAATTACACCAAAGGCAGTCGTATTAAGGCTAACAGGTTTTCTGACCAGCTGAATATGATACTCTTGTAATCGTGTTATATCAACAATATCATTCAGTGTATATGTCATTCTCTTACCTACACGTACAAGTGTTTTTAAACTCTCCTTGTTTTTTGGGCTTAATGATTCTGTTTCATCATTCAGAATCGTTTGCGTTATATTGATCATCCCATGGAGTGGATTTCGTAATTCATGTGAAGTGTTCGTTAAAAATTCATCTTTTTTCTTATCTGCCTCCTGAAGCTCTTTCGTTTGTTCTTCATTTAAACGAGTCATATCAATATGCCGTTTAAATAAGAGAAATGCGATAGCAATAATGGAAATAATAAAATCAAATGGATAATAAGGAATGTTACTCAAGTTAAGTTTGATTAATGCCCCCCAAATTGTGTTTGAAGTGTAACTTGTAATGAAAAGAAGTATAAAGATGGCATCCATAGAGCCATTTCGAATAAATTGTATTGTTTTGACAAATAAAAATATAATCCCCAAAATATAGAAAATTGCAACGAATATTCCAAAATAGAGAAAATGTTCAAAAGGAACGATCCATTCACTGATGGATAAAAGGATATATAGCGTAACAAGAAATGAAAAAAATCGTGTTTTCAACTGAAATAAGTGTTTAATAAAAGTAAGCATAACGATTAAGGTACTATTCATTAAAAATAGTAGTAGTTTGAAATAGGTTTCAATATGAATTGGTAGTTGTAATACAATATCATCGTCTATTAAAATAGTAAAAGCACTTATTAGAAGCATTAAACCGTAATAAAATTCTTTTTGGTACCTTCCTTTACCAAAATAATATACGCTAAAAGCATACACACCGTGTAACAGTAAAATGACACTGACAACAATTTGTAAGGTTGATGACGCTGTCGATTCTTGCGTAATTGCTGATTCTGTACCAATTCTAACAGATTCAGAGATTCCACCCCAGAAGGGAATTTCATGATTGGATAGATGTATCGTCAGGTTCACTTCATTATTGCTTGTATGAAATAATGTGTTAAATGGACCAGGTTTTCCCTCTGAATCATTCGCAGATTCCGCAGGTTGACCGGATTGTGTTACTAACTCCCCATCTATATACACCTTGCTAGCTGCTGTATTTCTTTCAAATCGAATGCCGTATAGTTCCTGCTCATCTTCAGGAAGAAGGATTTTTAAATGATACGTACCATAACCATGAGCGGGTATTTCGTTATCAGCGAATTCTTCACTCCAATCTTCTGGAACTGATATAAAATTCTTCTGTTCCTCTTTATATTGATTATTATCTGAATCAGGATTTAGGAATTGACTTGGGTAAAATTCCCATTCACCATCAAGTGTGAGGGTTTGATTATCATTAAATGACCAATTCGTTAAATCAATTACACCCTTTTCGGCAGGCGGGTTATCGGGAGATTCATGATAGATAACCCAACCAACGCGAAAACTGCTAAGTATAAGTAGGAATAAACTAATTATAAGGAGAATTTTCTTCGTCGACATTGGTTTATCATTAGTCATGATCAATTTCAGTCCTTTAATAGAAATAAGTTATATTCTACTACTATTATAGATTAATTATAAAGAATATAACATTGTTATGTTAGCGGTTATGGATTACTGGTATCGTAAAACGAGATTTCGACCACGTTAACCGGTTGAAGTATTTTTACAACAAGCATGTCTTTGATGTGCAGATTGATTATCAAAAGCGGTATGGAAAGATATTTTGAAAGGACGGTTGAGGGTAAATTTCTCTATTAATGAGGGGAAATCGAAGAGGTCGCTGATCAACAAGAAGCAAGTTTTAGATAGTGGTAGCATCCATTAAGAAAATGCTTGCAACCATTGTGTTGCAAGCATTTTCCAAAGTGTGTTTGGATCCAACTAAAACGTCCGCTCCTGCTTTCGGATATATTTGTCCAATTTTTCAAGTTCTACCATTAGCTTAACGATACTGCTTGCTACAGGGAAAATTTCAATCCATTTTTCAATTTCGGATTGCTGTAATTCATTGATTAGGTCGTTAATGGTTAAATTCATGGCTGTAAAGCTTTCTTTTTGAAGTGTTTTTTGTACAGTTATTTTGTCTTCGTATGTCAGTATAATATTCTCATGGTACTCGACAATCTTAGTGACTAACTTTTTGACCAAAAAGGACTGGTTTGGTGATATTTCCTCAATCTTATCTATTTTTTCTTCCAGATTTTCAATTAAATCAGCTTCAAGGTCGACCACTTTATACATCTGTCTGAAAACCACAATATCACGCATAAAATGGTACCGGTTTCGAATGAACATTCGGCTTTTTTCGTCATCGATAATTTCGAGATAATCACTTATTTCCTTGAGATCCTTATCCAAATCCCCTTCCCTTTGTCTCAGCTCTCGAACTTTCATTGTTTTATTCGGAATAACCCGTAATAAAAAACTCGTTTTATCCAATGATTTTTTAATCATATTATAAAGCAGTTTTTGATGATTTGGCGGAAAAATAAATGCATTTACTAAAAATGCAGACGAAATACCGATGAAAATTAAGGATAAGCGTTCAATAAGGTACATTAAATGAATTTGTTCATCGCCAGAAAGCATGATAATCGCGATGGTCAAAATCGTAATGTTAACTGTCTTCACCCAGCCCATCTTGATGTTAACCGCAATCGCAATGATCACCGTTATACCAATAGAAACCGGATGTAAACCAAGTATATATGCTCCAGCTAATGCAAATACAACCCCGATCAGCGTGGACAACGCAGTTTCTTTAATGTAGGTGAATGATCGCATGATGGAAGGCTGCATCGCGATGACGGCGGTGAGGACAGCGACCATTCCGAGTTCGAAATTCAGACTCTCTGTTACCAATATTGCTAAGGCAACAGCCAAACCGGTTTTCATCATCCTCGGTCCAATATTAAAACTCACTTATTTTCCTCCTAGAAAAAGACCCATTCTTCTTGCAGTTTCATTTTACATTTATATGATAATAGTATCATTTCCTGGCAAAGCTATCCATATGTAGGCGAACATTTGATAAATGAACCATCCAATCCGAGCTACTCCTGTAAACATCAATTGTTATCTGGCGGCGTGGTTTAGAAGAAGTGTATCTCTTAACAACCTCAGAATAAGTAATTATTGAGAAAGTCAACGATTAATGATATATTAATAATAGATAAAGCATATAATATTATTGCAAGGGTTTCAGAGGATGGAACAGGCAGCCATCACCCTTTGTTTGGAGATGCGGGAGTGCCACCCCGCCTAAACCTTGTATATTAAAGTCATAGCATTCCCGCTATGGCTTTTGTTTATCTCATTCCTTGTTATACTTAATTTAAAGCACCTGTTTCTCTATACCTTCTTACTTTATTTTTATTTATAACAAATAAAGTCCTAGCAAACATAACTCCGGAATTAGTAGCCCGTACAGCTACTAGAACATAATCATTTTTCTCATTATCATAATATGTTTTGATGTATTCAATTGAATCTTTGTGGGGATGCTTTGTAATAACGCGTCAACGGAAATGGAAGTTTTCCAAGCAGCAGAGGAAACGATCAATGATATACGCGTGCTTGTTAATAAGCTGGTGCAGAATGTCAGTGCATCGAACATTGTTATAACCGCAGATCATGGATTTATGTATCAACGAGATGCGCTTACCAAGAGTCAGAAGACACCGAAGCACATAGATGATGCAGTGCTTGCCAAACGCCGCTTTATGATAACTGATGAACCAGTGGAAGTGGAGGGAACCTTAACCTATGCAATGGATGACGTTAGGGAGCAGGAGAAAGACTTGTTTGTCACTGTTCCAAAGGGCATTAGTCGATTTGCTGTCCAGGGAGCGGGGGCGAATTTTGTACATGGTGGAGTGATGCTACAGGAAATCGTGGTTCCTGTTATTACGTTCAAAAATGATCGCAGTCGTTCGTCAGCGAATAAAGCACGTAGAGTAGATGTGAAACTGACGACGCCAACGCGCAAAATCACCAATACCATTACGTATTTGACGTTTCTGCAAACAGCCAAGATTGAGGACAAGAAATTGCCGCTCCTCCTGAAATTGTATTTCGTGGATGAAAACGGACAACGTGTTTCAAATGAGAATATTATAATCGCTGAGAGTGTTTCATCCCAACCAGGAGATAGGACATATCGTGAGAAATTTGTATTCAAATCAATGACTTATGACAAGCGGAAAACGTACTATCTTGTTTTAGAAGATGAGGACGAGAAGACAGATGGTTTTTATGAACGGTATCCGTTTCATATAGATATTGCGTTTGCTGGGGAATAGGTATCTGCGATGGGATAGAAAATACACTAAAAAACTGAATCAGGAGTAATTAGGTTGAAATTGAAACAGAAAATGTATTTGAATGGAATGAATAAGAGAAAGATTGCCAAGAAAAAAAGTGGTAGTAGACGATGAAACTGTTGTCGCACAATAAAGGCCGAGAACTAGTGTCCTCGGCTTTTATTCTATCTATAATCATTACTCGGAAGCCTTAATTGTGGCAAGGTCTGCACGATGCTTTAGAAATCTGGTCAAATATTCTGCTCCCACTACCATAAAAAACATGACAATTGTAATACCAAGCATCTCATTGTATGCAATCATGCGTGAAGCACGGACAAGTTCCCATCCAATGCCCCCGGCACCAACAACACCTAGAACAGCTGCATAGCGCAGATTAATATCAAATCGGAACACGGACCACGAAATAAAGGTACTCATAATCGTAGGAATAATACCTTGCATTATGACTTGAAATGTACTACCTCCCGTTGCTTTAATCGCTTCAATAACACCAACTTCAATTTCCTCAATTGATTCGGCATATACTTTTACAAGCATACCGATACTATTCACAGCCAAAGCTAGAATGCCCGGAGTAGGTCCGAGTCCCACAGCAATAATAAACAGGAGAGCCCAGATCAATGCTGGAACAGCTCTTACAAATGCTGCAAAAGATTTGACTAAATAACTGACAGAAATGTGTGGAGTCATATTTTTAGCAGCAACGAAAGACAATATAATAGAAAATATGATCCCCAACATCGTTCCCATAACAGCAATTTGTAAAGATTCAATAGCGGCCATCATTACATTGGATGGTTCATCCATGGTAGGTGGTAGCATATGATCCACTAGATTTTGAGTTCTGGAGAAACTGTTCACTATTTTTTCTGGTACAATATCCAGCTGCAGCATACTTATAATTAGAAATAATATTGCTAAACCACCTAAAATCCACTTGGTCAGTTTGCTTTTGTGCTCAGACATCTCATTCATAAAATCCTCTCCCGTATCTTGGCTGTTGTGAATTCAACGATCAGAATGAGTACAAAAATAAATAAAATTCCAACCGTAGTCTGTCGGTACTGAAATAAATTAATACTGCTTTCCAAGGTATAACCAATTCCTCCTGCACCTACGACTCCCAACACCGCTGCTTCCCGAATATTTAAATCCATTTTGTATAAGGACCAGGATACAAAACCGGGTTTAAATTGTGGCCATACACCTTGCCCCATGATTTGCAACCAACTTGCCCCTGTGGCTCTCACGGCATCTACTTGGTGATGGTCAATTTCTTCAAGCAGATCGGAAAATGCTTTGCCAAGTATACCTATCCCCGCTAGTCCTAAAGCTAATGTACCTGCAAGAGGGCCTAATCCAATAGCTGCAACTAGAAGGATACCCCATACAATAGCGGGAATCGAGCGTAATAAGGCAATGAACGACCGACTTATCACCGCTGCAATAGGATGTATAGTCGTATTCTTTGCTGCCATAAATCCAAAGAAAATGGAAAAAACCAAAGAAAATATCAACCCAATATAACTCATATATAATGTTTCCAGAGCGGGACTCACAAAGGATCCAATTGTAGAGAAGTCTGGTGGTAATAAATCTTGGAAGATAAAAGCAGTTATATTAGTGGCTCCGGAAAAGAGAGCCACCATACTGAAGCTTGTACCGATCCAGGACCATATCACTAACCCGGCGATAATTAACCAAATCATTAACCGATTTTTAAGTAGTTTGCGCTGTCTGCGTTTCAACTCTGCATACTGTTTCTCACGCTGATTGAACGGGAGGAATTTTACTCGCTCAAGAGGTATACTCATATGTCCGATCCCCCTGAAAATAAATGTCATCGATCATAAGATTAGACAGTTCATTTGGACGACCATCAAATACAACTTCACCTGCTTTAATCCCAATGATACGATGAGCAAAATGTTTAGCGAAATCGACCTGATGCAAATTGACAATCGTTGTAATACCATCTTCTTCACTAATCTTCTTCAAATAGTTCATTACATTGTTTGAAGAAGAAGGATCAAGACTGGCTATGGGTTCATCTGCCAAAATTAAAGACGGTTTTTGGGCAATGGCTCTAGCAATCCCTACACGTTGTTGTTGACCTCCGCTGAGTTCATCTGCTCTCTTAAACGCATGATCTTCCAATCCTACACGTTTTAAAATAGCTAAGCCTTCATGAACATCATATTCCGAAAACCTTCCGATGCCTCCCTTTAAAGATGACATATAACCGAGTCTCCCATGTAAAACATTTCGGATTGTACTAGAACGTTTTATGAGATTGAAATCTTGAAATACCATACCGATTTGCCGTCGAATCAACCTTAACTTCTTTCCGTTGGCCCTAGTGATATTTTGGTTTTGAAATAGTACTTCTCCAGAAGTAGGTTTATTTAAACAGTTAATCGAACGGAGAAACGTACTCTTTCCAGCACCACTTGGACCAATGATGGAGACTAACTCTCCTTGTTTGAACGTTAGAGAGATCTTTTTCAATGCTTCTGTTCCGTCCAGATATACTTTTGTCAATTCTCGCGTCTCTAAAAATACATCTTCCATTGTGTATTCTCCTCTGTTGTTATTCTAACAATTCTTCCGGACTCATACCCAAATCCTCAGACGTCTGACGCACGATATCATAGTCTGCATCTTCTGATGGATAGAAACCAGTAATTCCTCGTTCTTCAAAAAACTGCTCATCTTCATATGCATAATAAAATTCTCTGATTTCCTCTTTAAGGTCTTCTGGAAGATCCCCCCGATATGCGTCAGGACCACGTGGAATGTCATCAGAAGCATGAATGATTTTGAAATCATCTTCATCCACTTGACCTTGAGCAATCATAGCGTCCATAACATCTGTGGCAATACCTGCCCCATCTACATCACCGTTGATAACTGATAAGATCGATGCATCATGACTTCCTGAGAAAGAAATATTACCAAAGTATGAATCTACTTCTTCATTGGTAATCCCTATTTCATCAATCACAGAAGACCGGGGAAAAATATGACCGGAAGTAGATGCAGGGTCCACAAACAAGAAATCTTGTCCTTCCAAATCAGAAATATCTTCCGCTTCAGAGTCTGCTGGTACGATAAAAGCACTTTGATAAGTAATATCGTCTTCACTTTCAGCACCAATAGCAAATACTTCAGCACCACTTCGTTCATTGGCAAGTGTGTAGGCAAACGGGCCAAAGAATGCTATGTCAACATGTTCATTGTTCATCCCTTCAATCACAGCGTTATAATTTGACCCCATAAAAACATCAACTTCAATTTCTAGTTCTTCACCTAATTCATCGCCAAATTGTTCTACACGTGGAGACACGGAAGTCTGGTCTTCAGCAGGTATGACCCCCATGACAAGTTCTTCTGGCCATTCACTAGAACTCTCTTGTTCTGCTGCTGCATTCTCATTTGCTTCGTCATCATTTGGTTCTTCCTCTAGTCCATTCTCTTCTGCCGCACATGCTGCTAGTACAAGAACAGTCAATACTGAATAGATAAAAAGGACAAATCCTTTTTGTTTAATTTTGTTCATTTTATTCCTCCTCTTTTTTGATTTATTTCTTCTTACAAATTCACTATAACAACAAAATGTTTATTTAGTATTAATATTATGTAAATTTTTATTAATATTTGATAAATATAATTTTTTTACAATTGTCAGAAGGTAGAGTTTTAAAAACCGCCACAACCTATCGAGTATAATGATTTGCGATTGGAAGGTGGCATAAGTGGGAAGTCACAAGAAACTGCAACAATTGGTTTGAAAAACTCATTGTTTGCAGTGTGTATATACGATAAAAACACATTAATCGGGATGGGTCGTGTAATTGGTGATGGAGAAGCTTTTTTTCAGGTAGTTGATATCGTCGTAAAACCAAGTTATCAAGGGAAAGGACTAGGAAAGATGGTTATGAAGGAAATAATGAACTATCTAGACCAAAACACGTACCCCGGCTCTTATGTAAGCCTGATAGCGGATGATCCAGCTAACAAACTTTATGAACAATTTGAATTTAGGTATACTTACCCTGGATCACATGGTATGTGTAGAATGTATTAGATTTGGTTCTTCCTCAACTTTATGAAAAATGTTTTGTAGCTCCGTTCTAGGCAACAAAAAATGTACGTGAAAAAAATGTGTGTTTTGATACGATAAGATGGTGAAACTTTTTTGACTTTTGCGTTTAATACTTGTTTATACTAAAATCAAAGGATGCAGTAATTGTATGGATGAGTTAATGGGAGGTAGTTAGGATGAAACATCATTATTTGAAGCTTTTCGTCATTTCTATATTTGCAGTGATGCTTTTGGGTGCATGTGGAGCTGATGAAGAAGCACATGGTGAAAATGAGAATGGAGAGGAAAATGCAACCGAGCAGGATAAAGCTGAGATGGAAAGTGAAGGCCAACAGGATGATGAATCTGCTTCGGAGGAAGAAGAGGCTGACACCTCAGGAGCTGTAGCCCCTCAATCCTCGGAGGATGAAGTTTCGTTTGAGCAGGTTTCATGGATAATGGGGTCTCCTGACCGTCGAGCGGAAGCAGGGATCTGGTTTTATACAGAAGACGAACATCCAGAGGACTATGATAGTAGTTTCGATTGGGAAGAGGAAGATATTCTTCTCTGGCAAATCAGCGATGAAAAATACGCGGGACATAGTCCAGATACGGAACAGCTTGTCAAAATGGATGATGATGTGATTAAGATAGTGGTCGTGTTTGATGAGGATGAAGAGCCTTCTGATGAAAAGATGCCACGCAATTATCTAAAAGCACCCAAGGGAGAACTTGAAGGTAAAAATTATATGATCGAGACCATCGACGGAGAAGAACTATCTCTTGAATAAAAAGCGAAATGTGGTGGCTCCTTTGTGGGCAGACTACACAGGAGAGATTAGCGAAAATATAATAGATTTATATACTAATTTTAATGAATCCCAACCCTTATTTCGTATGAGGGATTTGGGGTTTTTTAATACACTTAATGCTCAAGGTCAGCATAATATTTGATGGTAGTTTCGTATAGAAAATATTATATGTAGTTTTTTGCTCATATAATTGAACTTTATCCTTGTTAAAGGCCTTGAAAATCATTTTTCAACGTACAATAGAAATTGCAAGCGGAATAAAATAGCAGTATACTAAAACCAATCATTTAGAAATCACATGAGGAGGTTTGAAATGAAAAATATTAATTCACCAGAAGAATTATATGAAGAACTGGAGAAATTGGGTAAAGACAATTCTCTTACACGGTTTTCAATTCCTGGCAAGGGGAAATTCACACTTGTTTATGAAGAGAATGAGAAAACGATTCAAGAAGAAGTGGAAGAAGATGAGGAGCTAAAACAAATGATCCATGAAAGCAGGAAGGATTATAAGGAAGGAAGATATAAGACCACAAGTGAAATTATCGAATCCATGTATAATAAGGACTTTTTTAAATGAAGCATGTTGTTTGGTCTGAGACAGCGGAAAATAAAGTGATATTTTATAAAAGTGAGCATTATACGGTAGAAGAAACACGTGATTTTATTGCTCGGCTTATGAGCGATATAGAAAGCCTCTTGCTAAACCCTTTCCTAAGCAAACGATACCTAGAAGATCAAGGGAAATATAAAGGAGTATCTCGCATTGTTCTTCATAAATTTATATTCTATTATAAAAAAGTAGATGATGAAATTATTGTTTTAGCCGTAAAATATCCTGGAGAAATGTGAAACCCCATACCATAATAAACAATAACTTATAATCCACTTATTGATAAATAACTCCAGCTAGAAAAAAACCACGCTGCTATGGTTATATAAATAAGAAGCCCCTTTTCAATTATTCTGAGGATGATAAGGAGAAATCATTCATTATCCCTATGTTATACTACCGTAAAAGGACGGTGTTGGATATGGAATATATTTCGCGAGATCAATTTGATGACATTGTTCAGGATAAGCAAAGTATTAAAGTTGCAGATCTGGTTTATGTATTGGAAGAAAAAATGGGTTATGCTGTTACCCTTGAAAAGAAGACGCAATTAACTGAAATGCAAAGAAAAAGAATGACAGATCTTATTTTTTCGAATGAGGATATTCTAAGTCAATTAAGAAAAGCAGCCCAAGACCAGGACTATATTGAAAATGACGAAGAGGCATTTGAAATTATTCGTAGGTCCCGTGATGGAAAATAAGCGATATCGTCTTGTTTGGGAAAGAAACGCGCTTGATGGATTAGTAAGTTAAATGAAAACGGGATAATAAATCTAGGATAATAGAATTATTTATCGCAAGAATTTACAAGGTTAAGTTTTTGAAAAACCATGGTTCGTATGTAAATTGCAAGCGGAGTAAAAGGAGTAAAATAGCAGTATACTAAAACCAATCTTTTAGAAATCATATGAGGAGGTTTGAAATGAAAAATATTAATTCAGCAGAAGAGTTATATGAAGAACTGGAGAAATTGGGTAAAGACAATTCTCTTACACGGTTTTCAATTCCTGGCAAGGGGAGATTCACGCTTGTTTATGAAGAGAATGAGAAAACAATTCAAGAAGAAGTGGATGAAGATGAAGAATTAAAACAAATGATCCATGAAAGCAGGAAGGACTATAAGGAAGGAAGGTACGTGACCATTAGTGAATTTATAAAATCTACCTATGAAAAGGATTTTTTCAATGAATAAAGTGGTTTTGTCTGCACTTGCACGAGATAAACTGAAACGTTACAAAAGTGAATATTATACCGAAGATGAAACCAGAGAATATTTACGAAAACTTTCAACAGAATTAGAAAGTCTTCTGCTAAATCCTTTCCCAAGCAAACGATACCTAGAAGAGCAGGGGAAATATAAAGGAGTATCTCGCATTGTTCTTCATAAATTTATATTCTATTATGAAAAAGTAGATGATGAAATTATTGTTTTAGCCGTAAAATAACCTGGAGAAATGTGACTCCTAGATCCTCCACCCCCATTACTAACCAATCACTTATCGTTAAGTAGCTTTAGATTGATTTTATCATTTTTATGTTGAGGCAAGAAAAGAAATAGCACACGCCTACACTACTATTATGACAAACACTAGGAAAATTTCACCATGCTCGAGGCATTTATTCATGTACTTTCCATTGCATTCCAAATAGAACGATTTGTCCGCTACCATATAAAAATAAAGCTCCGTTAAATCTTCTAAGTTATTTATATCCGTGTATTAGTATAGTTTCCCCAATAGTGTGGCTTTATATCAGTCTTTTTTTTACCCTTCCACTTTGATTGATTCGGATATAGAAAATTATTCGATGAACACAGACAAAAACATTACATGAGTTTTCTTTAACATTGATATTACTGTATCAGGAGAGTATGATTATTAGCATTAGAGGGTATTCGCTTGATAAAAGTGTATCTCGGCAGATAAGAAAGTTAAAAACTTCTTACTGCATAAGTGCGAGCTTTGGCATTAACCGAAAAGCTTGGTAAATGCCAAGTTTTCTAATGAGGAGGTAGAGCTGATGGAGGACGACCAATTATGGTACAGGCTTGATAATGCAGGAAAATTGTATTCGTCTATTATTTCATCTCGGGCAACAACTCTTTTTCGGGTGTCTGCAACGCTCACTTCTACAATTGATTCAGGGTTTCTTCAAGCGGCTCTTGAGTCGACTTTGGAACGTTTTCCTTTTTATAAAGTGCAACTTAAACAAGGGTTTTTTTGGTATTATTTTGAAGGAACCGACCAAATCCCACAAGTTGCAGAAGAAGTTTATTATCCATGTATGAGTTTATCAATTAAAAAGCGGGGGTCATTTCCGTTTAGGGTGTTATATTTTAATAAACGAATTTCCTTGGAATTATCTCACAGTATTACAGATGGTACGGGTGCGCTTAACTTCATACGTGAACTCGTTACCAATTATTTGCATTTAAAAGAGTCCGTCCCTTTACAGAAGGGGCAGGTAAGTGATGAACAGCTGAGACTGGAAACGGAAAATTCATTTCGAAGACACTATGAAAAAGATATTCCTGTTTCAACGTCGCAGGTTGGCAAGTCATTTAAGATTCCAATTGACCTGGACAAAAAAGGTCATTATTACATAACAACAGGGATTATGAATTTGGAATCCTTAAAGCAGAAAGCCAAAGAATATGATACGTCTATTACGATATTGCTTACTGCTGTTTATATGCAAACGCTATTAAAAATTCAAGAAAGTACGATGCATCGCAAACAACCAATTGTCATTAATGTTCCCGTTAATATGCGGTCTTTTTTTGAAAGTGAAACAATGCGAAATTTCTTTGTTAGCATAACGCCTTCCATTGATGCCAGACTCGGTGAATACGAATTTGAAGAGATTATTGAAGAATTAAAGATTGAGTTTAGACGATTACTTACGCGGAAAAAGTTAAAGCAATACATTAAGCGAAGTGTAGTTGGCGAGGAATCATTGGGTTTGCGGTTAATGCCAACGCCAATGAAGAATATTATTGCGCCATCACTTTATTCCTTTTTTGGTGAAGGAAAATATACAAGTGGCTTGTCCAACTTGGGACTTGTTCAAGTGCCAAGTGAAATGGAGGAGTTCATTGAACGATTTGAGTTTTATCCGCCCCCTAGTATCGGAAATAAAGTAAAAGCAATGGTGATTAGTTATAAGGAGCATATTAACATCTCCTTTGGAAATTTATCGAAGAATCGAATGGTAGAACGCGAATTTTTTCGCAGGATTCGCGCACTGGAAATTGATGTATCCATCGAAACAAATGATGAGGAGAATTAACATGGCCTATTGTCCGAAATGTGGTGTTGCGGTTGAAAAAGATAATCACCCCTGCCCATTATGCGGTTTTCATATCCCAAAGGTGAATGAGTCGAAAGAGCCTGTGGAACGAAAATTCCCTAAAGCTGACAATCCCTATCCTGCACATATGCGAAGAGTGTTGAATCGTATCTTTGTTTTTGTATCCCTATTAATATTCGTAGCGGTTAGTCTCATGTTCTATGTGAATTATGAGATAAGCGGTGCGTTTACATGGTCGAGATACAGTAATTTAAGTGTTCTTGCTGGTTGGGGGATATTATATTTTTCATTTGGCTACGTGCAAAACTTCTATAAGGTAATTATCGGTATTGCGCTGATTTCGTTAGTTCTCTTATTTGGATTAGATATTTTCGGTGGTCAACTGGACTGGTTTATTCCGTTAGCATTTCCTATCGTTGTCGGGACAGCCGTAATAGGTTTGTGTTACTACAGTCTTATAAGGTCTTTATCAGTAAAAGGTTTTAACGTCATTGGCTTTTTCTTTGTAGCGGTTGTCATCCTGTCCATGTGGATAAATTTCTTCATTAGCAGTCATCAAGGTGAAACGGACTTGCTAAGGTGGTTAATCGTTACGGGACTACAATTATTACCAGTTTCTTTAGTTATGCTGTACGTCAAATATGGTTTACCGGAGCGTGTCAAGCAAAAGATTGCCAGGAAATTCCATTTATGATGTGAGACTGATAATCGGGTTATCTCACTATTGAAGGGGTTTATTGGGTTAGAGTGCAGGAAGGGAAGGAAGATCCTGTTTTCTTCATGGTGAATCGATTTTGTTATATAATGTGAAGGAGAGAAGGGGGTTTTTAGCTTGTTAAAAAAGCTAGAAGCAGAGAATCATGCGCAGCCGTTCAGAGGTCCATTCACCATTACACGTGTTCTGCCAGGTGGAATTTTGGGGAACAAAACCGCGGATCCTGCATTTGGATCGTTAGCTAACATTGATCATGCGGTTATGAAAAAGGGCTTAACGATTAAGATGCATGAACATGTCAATGATGAAATTTTAAGTTATGTAGGTTCAGGCGTCATGCATCATAAAGATTCCGCAGGGTTTGAAGCGTCGATTGCACGTGGGAAATTAATGATGATGAATGCGGGCGCAAGCTTTTGGCATGAGGAAAAAGTGAAGGATGATGAAGTTGAAATGCTACAAATCTTTGTCCGACCAAATGAAACGAACCTATCCTCAGAGATTCAATTCCACGACAAACCGGTAGACAATCGTAATTGGTATGTCATGGTGGGGCCTGAAGGAAGCGAAGCACCACTTTATGTGAGACAAAACGTCTACATATTAGACGCACACCCTAAAGCTGGAGAAGAGTTGGAAGTTCCAACGTATGATGGCCATAAACCAATTCTCTACGTGATGAACGGCGAAATTACGCTTCAAGGTCTTACAATTGGCAAACAAGAGGCTGTAACGGATTTAGTCAATCCACTTCCACCTCTAGTCGCGAATGAAGATACTACAATTGTATTGTTTTTTGTCGATAGGAATGCACCGATGTCTATGGAAGGGACAATTAGTGGCTTGAGGCAAGAATAATAGCAATATAATTTAAAAAGATCAGAAGTATTTCCCTGTAAAGGTAGTGGAGAAAGGATAAAAGTCATATAAAAACCTAACGGGTTCAGTTTAGGGAGAGAAAATATAAAATAATATAAAATCCAAGGATACAAATCACAAATGATTCAGTACCCTCTTTTTTATTGATATGACAGTCTTTATTTCAATTTATATAATGTAATAGCATTTTTATCTTTTTATTTATAATCATCAACGAACATTAACAGAGCCTAATACAAAGGAGTTTATTATTATGAACAGTAAATTTTTTAAACCTAAATATGAAAATAAAGTACAAAGACCAGGTAAATTTCAGAAATTTACTATGTATATTCTTATGGTTATAGGCGTTTTCTCATTATTCGGTTCAGTTTTAGGCTTCTTGACGAAAGTGACGGAAATGGCTCTAGCATTTGGAGTGATTGCAGTTGTCACTTTAGCTGCAGTTATATTATTGAAACGTGCATATAACACTTCTTATGAAGAAAACTTTGAGTATTTTATTTTAATCTCCAGGAACAAAGAAAACCAAGTTTTTTATGAAAACATCATTGATTGGCAACCATCATTTAATGAAATAAAAATACTCGATAAGACCAAATCAGACAAGAAATATATAAGGGTCAATATTAAATTTTTCAAACCAGAAATTCTGCTACGAAAAATGGCTGATATGGCATTCGATGGTAAATTCAACACAATAAACCCAGAAGATCCAACCAGAAAAATTGATACGGTCTATTACCTCGTTGATAATCGATATGGATATCTAGTAGAGGACTATGTTGACAAAATAGAGAACAAATATCAATTAAATGATTAATTTAATGCCATAACGATTGTAAGTTTATTATGTTTATAATGGTATAATTAATCTAAATTGTGTGATCTAGAGGGAAGGCTGATGATTTTGAACTTATTGGGTATTAATGATTTATCTGAGTTTCAAATATCCGAGATTTTCGCCTTGGGTGATAAACTAAAATCTCATAACTCAGGAAATAACTTAAATGGGAAAACATTCATATTATTTTTCCCAGAGTCAAGCATAAGAACTAGAATTACTTTTGAGAAAGGGATAAAGGATTTGGGAGGAGAATGCATATTATTTCCTCCAGATACTTTGGATAAGAGGGAGAAGTTGACAGATGTTATTCAATATATTGAAAACTGGGCTGACGGTGTAATTGTTAGACACCCGGATTCTTCAAAAATCCAGGAGTTATCAAGGTATACTTCTATACCAATCATTAATGCGATGACTTCTGATAATCACCCATGTGAGATTTTATCTGATTTATATTCTATTAGTAAGATAAAAGAGGATTATAGAGATCTTGTGTATACATTCGTTGGTGGGGCGGGCAATATTTCGAGGTCGTGGATGAACATTGCAAAAGTTATGAACCTAAAATTTAATCATGTTTGCACAAGTGGTAATGAGTTATGTAAAGATAACCTTAATTATAAATTTCATTCGGATCTCGATACAGTATTGATGAGTAGTGATGTGATTTTAACAGATTCCTTATCCAGTGATTTACGAACAAATGAGTACATAAATAAATATCAAATAACTTTAGAGAGAATGAAATCAACAAAGAGACAATCAATATTAAACCCATGTCCACCATTTTTTAGAAATGAAGAGATTAGTGAAAATGCTATTTCCTCAGATTACTTTGTTGGGTATGGATTTAAAAAGAATTTGATTTATGTCCAACAAGCTATCATTTTATATTGTTGTGGAATAAAAAAAGTTTGAACCCATTTCAATAATCTTAGTAATTCCAGAAACGGGCGCGATTGTGGAAAAGAAAATAAATTATAACGCTTTAAAAAACGCCCAGATATATCTGAAGTTTTTTTGTTTGCTATTTATATTGTTAATTTACAGGTGAAAAGGATACCAAATAGTGTGTTTTTTCCTCGATATTAGCATTTTTCTCTTCCAGAACTGAACCCGTTAAAAAAACCCCTCCATAGATCATATGAGGGGTTTTTATACTTATAAGTAATCTCTACGCAATTCCTCCGCTGATTTTGGAGAAATGTATCCAGGTGCTACATCATAAATTGTTTTCGCACCTTTTTGACCTTCTTTATTTAAACGGTAGGCTGCACGTGTATAGGCGGTGAGAACACTTGCAGTGAATTCAGGATTACTATCCAACGTTAAACTATATTCTGCAATTTGATTATTTCCTTCCCCTGTTTTACCACTGCGAATGACAAATCCACCGTGTGGCATGGAAGAGTGATCCCGTTTCAATTCTTCTTCCGTAATAAAGTGAACGGTCGTTTCATAATCAGCAAAATAGTTCGGCATTGTTTTAATTTCCTGTTCGATTTTCGCTGTATCGGCACCCTCTTCGGCTACAATATAGCATGTCCGCACATGGCGATCACTTTTGGAAACATCTGGATTTTCTCCATTTCTAACTTGTTCGATCACTTTTTCAGATGGGATTGTATACTGAACACCCTTTTTCACACCTTCTACTCTGCGGACAGCATCAGAGTGACCTTGGCTCAGGCCTTTGCCCCAAAACGTATAGGTCTCACCTTCAGGCAGAAGCGCTTCCGACATGACACGGTTAACCGAAAACATACCTGGATCCCAACCAACTGAAATAACGCTTGTTTTTCCACTAGCCTGTGCTACTTTATCGACAGATGCAAAGAACTCAGGGATTTTTGCGTGTGTATCATAACTATCTACTGTATTAAACATTTCCGCAAAAGTGGGAACCTGTTCAGGAAGGTCTGTTGCGGAACCACCGCATAAGATCATTACATCGATTTTGTCGGTGTAGTTCTTTGCTTCATCGATATGTAACACACTTACGTCCGGATTAATAATGTTTACACTATCCGGGTTTCTTCTTGAAAAAACAGCGACAAGCTCCATGTCTGGCTGTTGCGCGATAGAAGCCTCTGTACCTCTACCTAAATTACCGTATCCTACGATACCTACTCTGATTTTACTTTCCATATATTCCCCTCCATTAGTTCGCTTTTACTTCACTTGCTCACGTTTCTCTTTATACTATCGTTTTTTATTTTCATGTGCAATATCTATGGTTCAAGGATTCGATAAAATGAGTGTATTTATTTAGCGAAATCCTGAAACGGGAGACAGCCACCTTAAACTGGGAGACACCCCTGCCGAAAAAGGAGAACGCCCACCTGAATCAGGAAACTTATCCAAAAACCCGCTCCACAACATCCGCATAATCCCTAAAGTAATTTGGTATGTCACGATCATCTAGCCCAACATACATATTCGCAACAACCGATCTGTTATACCACATTTGTTTTTCAAATCCTGCGTTAAATTTGTCCCATGCTGCATCACCTTGCTGTTTTAAGTCTATTTCCATACCAAGCAGATTATCCAGTTTATCAGCGATGATCAGGTATTTAATTTCTTTTTCAGCATATCTAATAGTGTCGATGGTATGTTGTTTGCGCTCCTGCCATGATTTGGATTTGTCTTCTGTATGGGTGGCGACAAGCGCTGCAACTCGATCACCGAATTCACGCTCGATATCCTCTATTTCATAGAGCGTATCTTCAACTACATCATGTAAATAGCCTGCGCAAATGAGTTCAGTTGAATATGCATTCTTCTCAAGTCTTTCCGCAACTCGAATGGGGTGGGTGACATACGGAGTATCTGAATTTTTTCGAGTTTGCCCTGCATGTGCCATCTCTGCAAATTTCTTAGCCTGTTGTTTCAAATCATTTCCTCCTGGATCTATTAGTACCTCTAGCTATACCATTTTTATGAAGGGCAAACAAGTGCGTACTTGAAAAACATTCACACATAGATGGTTTCTCCATTACATTTGTAAAAAATATTGGTATACTGTAAGTAATATTGTTGTAATAGAATAGGAGGGTCCCTTGAAATGGAAGAGGGCATAAATAAGCGTAAAACGGAGCATATCAGACTTTGTTTAACGGAAAATGTAGAGGGTGTAAATAAGTCGACTGGACTTGAAGGAATAAATTTTATACATAATGCGTTACCAGAAATTAATTTAGATGATATTCAACTGGATACAACTTTTCTGAACAAGAAAATGAACGCTCCATTTTTGGTAAGCTCGATGACTGGCGGTTCTGAGCTTGCAACGAAGATTAATCAAAACTTAGCAATTGCTGCAGAAGAAAAAGGATGGGCAGTGGCACTTGGTTCGACAAGAGCTTTACTTGAAAGTGATGCACATAAAGGTTCTTTCTTAATTCGTGAGCAAGCCCCAACCGTACCTCTGATTGCGAATTTGGGTGTCGTTCAATTGAATTATGGTTATGGTGCTGAGGAAGCGAAGCGTATTGTTGAAATGACTGGTGCAGATTCACTTGTTTTACATTTTAACACCTTACAGGAAGCTGTTCAGGATGGTGGCGATTTAAATTTCGAAAATCTATTACCAAAGATAGAAAAAGTCACCCAAGCATTAGATGTACCTGTTATTGCGAAAGAGGTTGGCTTTGGTATTGACGGAACAGTTGCTGAAAAATTATATCATGCAGGAATATCTCATATAGATGTAGCGGGCGCTGGTGGAACATCATGGAGTCAGGTAGAAAAACTTCGTTCAGAGGATCCATTAAAACGGGCGGCAGCAGAGGCCTTTAATGATTGGGGACTGCCAACGAAAGATTGTATTGTGTCTGTTAGAAGTAAATTACCAAACGTTCCACTTATAGCTAGCGGTGGGATGAAGACAGGTGTGGATGCGGCTAAAGCGATCACTCTTGGAGCAGATGTAATTGGTTTTGCTCGTCAATTGCTGCAAGCTGCGACAGAGTCATCTACAGAAGTCGTCCGAACAATGGACCAAATTGAGCTTGAGTTGAAAATGGCAATGTTCGGTATTGGTGCAGGGACATTGGAGGAATTAAAAAACACAAAACGCGTCAGTATTATGGGAAGATCCTTATTGGATGAAAACAGCTAAAGCCGGAAGCGGTTTTAGCTGTAATTTTTTGGCAAATGTTTCATTAAAAAATAATTGGGAACTATACATACAAACAAAGCCTCATAAGAGGATATTTACGACGAGTAGAGCATGATAAAAGATAAGCCACGTCAACGTTTTACCAGGCATATTATTTAATCAATTTTCTAAGCTATGCTATAATATCCACAGAAATGAGGTGTAGGTTATGAAAATTGAGATATGGTCAGATTTCGTATGCCCATTCTGCTACATTGGAAAAAGAAGATTGGAAGTTGCTCTAGAAAAGTTTCCGCATAAAGATGATATTACTCTAGAATATAAAAGCTATGAATTGGATCCAAATGCAGAAGTAAATCCTGGACAGAATATGCATGAATACCTAGCTGCTAAAAAAGGAATGTCTGTAGACCAGGCTAAAAGCATGAATGAAAGTGTCGGTCAACAAGCTGCAGAAGTAGGATTGACGTATAACTTTGACACGATGCAACATACGAACACATTTGATGCACATCGTGTAGCAAAGTATGCAGGAGAGCAAGGCAAAGGAAAAGAAATGACAGAACGTCTCTTGTCTGCTTATTTTACAGAATCAAAACTTATCAGTGATCAGAAGACCTTAATCGAACTTGCTGAGGAAGTTGGTTTGGATGTGAATGAGGTAACTGCATTACTTAAAGTGGATGATTATGCGGAACATGTCCGTGGGGATGAAGAGCAAGCGCGTCAAATTGGCGTACAAGGTGTACCGTTTTTTGTATTTAATGAAAAATATGCAGTATCTGGAGCCCAGTCCCCAGACACTTTTACAGACGTTCTGAAACAGGTTTGGGAAGAAGAAAATGAAAAAACAGTTCTGCAATCATTAAATCCAAAGAAGTCTGAAACCACGTATTGTACAGATGAAGGATGCGAAGTAAGAGAGGACTAATAGCAACTAATTAATCATTTAAATAACTTTAGTGAGGGTATGTTTCTCACTAAGGTTATTTTTTTGTTTGCAAATACAAAAAAATAACTTTCCTATTTGTATAAGTGCGGGCTAAGGCATTCACCGAAAGACTGGCACTCCAAAGTATGGAATGCCAAGTCTTCTATTCAAAATTAATAGCTTGGTTTTCATTGACGAATCAAGATATTCTGATATACTAAACGTATAGCTTCTAATTGATAATGAATATCATTCTTAATTAGATTAATTTGCAAGTGATAATCATTATAAATAGTAATCTATACAGCATATATAGCAAAAAATTAGCGAGAGTTGAGAAGGTCGTTTCTATGAAATTAAGATACTTATTTTTAGCGCTGATCGTTCTTTCCGTTACATCCGTATTTCTTGGTGTTTCTGATATCACACCATTAGACCTGTTTAGCTTAACAGAAGACCAGGCACAAACCTTAATGGTTAGCAGAATTCCACGCCTTCTAAGTATCTTGATTGCAGGAATGAGCATGAGTATTTGTGGTTTAATCATGCAGCAGTTAAGCAGAAATAAATTCGTTTCTCCGACAACTGCAGGTACATTGGATTCGGCAAGATTGGGGATTCTTGTTTCCATGATGATCTTTACATCTGCTAGCCAATTTCAGCAAATGATTGTAGCTTTTATGTTTGCACTTCTAGGTACATTCATATTCATGAGACTATTAGAAAAGATCAGATTTAAAGACGCCATATTCATCCCGCTAGTAGGATTAATGTTTGGTAATATTATTAGTTCCATATCAACTTTTATTGCCTATCAAAATGATCTTATTCAAAACATGACTTCCTGGATGCAAGGCGATTTCTCTATGATCATGAGTGGAAATTATGAATTGATGTTTGTTAGTATCCCAATTCTTATTCTGGCGTTCTTTTATGCAAATAAATTTACGATCGCAGGAATGGGAGAGGACTTTTCTAAAAACTTAGGTCTTAATTATCGGCAGATTGTAAACCTTGGTCTGATTATTACGGCGCTAGTAACAGCCTCTGTTGTATTATCTGTTGGTGTGATTCCGTTCCTTGGTTTAATTATTCCGAACATTGTAACCATTTATCAAGGGGATCACTTGAAGAAAAGCTTATTACATACTGCATTACTAGGTGCTGTATTTGTACTATTTTGCGATGTTATCGGCAGAGTCATCATATATCCATATGAGATTCCAATCAGTTTAACCGTTGGGGTTATAGGTAGTGGAGTATTTATCTACCTATTGTTAAGGAGAAAGAAATATGGGTTCTAGTAGGAAAAAGTTAATTATTCTGGCCGTAATCGCAGTGTTACTCGTATTATTATATATATTTTATGACCTAAGTGGGAATATTGGATACATTTTGCCTAGAAGAATCATCAACATTGTAGCCATCGTTTTAACAGGCGGGGCAATCGCTTTTGCAACGTCAATCTTTATGACAGTTACGAACAATAGAATTTTGACACCGAGTGTATTGGGTCTTGATTCCCTTTACCTCCTGCTTCAGACACTCATTATTTTTATATTCGGTGGAAGCTCCCTTGTGATGATGAATAGTGAGATCAACTATATCATCTCGATTGGGATAATGATGTTATTTTCCTTATTGCTTTATCGTTTTCTCTTTAGGGGAGAACAGAACAACATCTATTTCCTTCTATTGATTGGACTGATTTTAGGAACATTCTTTAGTAGCTTTACAGATTTCATGCAAGTATTAATTGATCCAAATGAATTCATGATTGTACAGGATCGCATGTTTGCAAGCGTGAACAATGTAAATACGGATCTTGTCTATCTGTCTATTGGTCTTATTGCGGTAGTTGGATTGTATTTTATGCGATTTTATAAGTACTTGGATGTATTAGCATTAGGAAAAGACGAGGCAGTGAATCTAGGCGTTCCATATAACTATGTTGTAAAACGGTTACTCATCATTGTAGCAATATTAATCTCTATAGCAACTGCATTAATCGGTCCCATCACGTTTCTTGGATTGTTAGTTGTGAATCTGGCATATGAATTTTTAAAGACGTTTCGCCATTTCTATGTCATCATCGGATCGATGTTAATTAGTATTATCGCATTGGTTGGCGGTCAATTTATCGTAGAGAAAATCTTCACATTTGATACAACAATTAGCGTTATTATTAACTTTGTTGGTGGCGTGTACTTTATATTTCTTTTATTAAAGGAGAATAAATCATGGTAAATTTAAAAAATGTAATGAAAAAATATAACCAGAAAAAAGTTATTGAAGATGTTTCCGTGGAAATAGAAAAAGGAACGATTACGTCCTTTATTGGACCAAATGGAGCTGGGAAAAGTACCTTAATCTCAATGGTTAGTCGTCTTATTTCAAAAGATGATGGAGAAATAACGATTGATGGAGAAGATATTCTAGAATCTAAGAATAATGAGCTTGCAAAGAAAATTTCGATATTAAAACAATCGAATGCAATCAATTTGAAATTGACGATACGTGAACTCGTGTCATTTGGTCGTTTTCCTTATTCACAAGGCAAACTGGGCAAGGAAGATTGGGAAAAAGTAGATCAGGCAATTGACTACATGGAGCTTCGCGATATGCAGGATAAATTCTTGGATGAACTGAGTGGAGGGCAACGCCAGCGCGCCCACATTGCAATGGTTATCGCACAGGATACAGAGTATATATTACTTGATGAGCCCTTAAATAATTTGGATATGCGTCACTCTGTTTCTATCATGAAAACATTACGTAAGTTGGTAGACGAACTCGGGAAGACGATTGTAATTGTTATTCACGACATTAATTTCGCTTCTTGTTACTCGGATAACATTGTTGCACTAAAGGATGGGGAAATAGTGAAACAGGGGAGAACCTGTGATGTTATTGATAAGTGTGTGCTGAAAGACATTTACGATATGGATATAGATATTAAAGAAATCGACAACAGACGCATTTGTGTATATTTTTAACCAATTTAATTGTAGGAGCACCGAAACTTTAAGGGGGTGATAAGCGTATAACTACAGCTGAAAAAGGGGGGAGAATATATAAATAAATGCACACAAAAATAGTGCCATTTCCCATAAAAAAATCCCTTATATGAAAGTGACCTTGAGATCACTTCCAATATAAAGGAAACCTACATTATTTAGTTTACCTTACTTTTTTAATTAGGTAAACAAATTTGCTTGATAAACAAAAAATTAGATACAAGAGGATGTTCAAAAAGTCTGGTAAAAATGACACATCGAATTTCGTCGTTGGCTTGCTTTTCCGTTGCTCACGTATTAATTGCATACGTTCCGCTACTCAAAGCTACGCCGCCTCGAACTTCTCGATCCTTTTTATCCTCCTTTTGAACACGCACTACAAATCTATTTAATTATATAGGAGTAGATAAAATGAAACGATTTTCGCTATTGTTGATAATGAGCCTTTTCCTAATTGCACTTGCCGCTTGTGGTTCATCTGCAGAAAGCAGTGATGGGGACGCAGAAGGTGAAGAAACAAATGAAACAGTGACAGTAAACCATGAGCTTGGTGAAACAGAAGTGCCAAAAAATCCAGAAAATGTTGTCGTATTTGATTACGGTATATTAGATACGTTAGATAAATTAGATGTTGATGTGGCAGGGATTGCGAAAGAAAGCTTGCCATCATACTTAGAGAAATATGAAGGCGATGAATATGAAAATATCGGAACGTTGAAAGAGCCTGACTTTGAAAACATCTCACATACTGATCCGGATGTTATCATTATCTCCGCGAGGCAAGCAGAGCTAGCGGATCAATTAGAAGAAATCGCTCCAACCATACATCTTGGAGTAGATGATACAAACTATATGGATTCATTTAAAGAAAACATGCATACAATCGGTGACATTTTTGATAAAAAGGATGAAATAGAAGAAGAACTTACTGCTATTGAAGATTCGATTGCTTCTGTAAATGATAAAGCAGCTGAAAAAGGGGATGCTCTGATCACGTTGGCGAATGACGATAAAATCAGTGCATACGGTCCAAGTTCCAGATTTGGTTTAATTCATGATGTTCTTGGTGTTCCAGCAGTTGATGACGGGATTGAAGCATCAACACATGGAATGAATGTAACGTTTGAATATGTTGTAGAACAGGATCCTGACCTATTATACGTAGTAGATAGAACAGCAGCTATTGCCGGTGATGCATCTGCCGAGCAGTTTGTAGAAAATGATTTAATGCGTAGTACGAAAGCATATGAAAATGACGATATTTATTACCTGGATCCGGATTACTGGTATTTATCCGGTGGTGGTCTAGTTTCTGTATCGGAAATGATTAAAGAGATTGAGGCCAGCTTGGATTAGGTTGCCTTAACGGAAAAACAGCCCAACCAATGGGCTGTTTTTTTCTGTGCAGATAAGTAACTGCTAATGCTTTCTAAGAAGCCCTCTAACGAATGCCACGTTTTCTTATACATAATAAATGGGACTTTGTGGCACAGATAAGGTAGGCGAGCAGGAAAATGTTATGCAAATGTAAACAAGCTAACAAACGTTGTCAGGATACGCGTTGAAGGGTTTTTTGGCCAACTACCCTACTTGAAATGTTTCGTGTGATTATGTTTGAATTAAAAGACACTTATTTGAAATGAGGGAATCAATCAATGAAAAAATTAATCGTATTAGCGTTTGCGTTAAGTATAATGATCGTATTGGCTGCATGTGGCGATGACGGTCAACAAGAAGATGCAGAACAGGAAGCTCAACCAGCGGCGACAGACCCAGTGGAGTTTACCGATGAGGAAAAAGTTGAGGAAGATAGTTCTGTTGCAGATGTTAATGGAAGTGAAATAACAGGGGATAAATACAACGCCTTGTATCCACAAGTAAAAATGTCCCTTCAACAAAATGGCCAAGATGTTAGTGATCAAGATCAAATAAAAGAATTTACGATCAACATGCTGATTGAGCAAGAGTTAATAAAACAAGCGGCACAAGAAGAAGGTATTGAGATTACAGAAGAGGAAGTAGAATCTGAGTTTGAGATGATGGAGGAGCAAGCAGGAGAAGAGCTGACAACAGTTCTGGACCAGTTCCAACTATCAGAGGAAGAATTTAAAGCTCAATTAAATGATGATTTGATTACGGATCGATATATGCAAGAAAACTTCGATGTTGAAGTAACGGATGAAGAAGTAGAGGAGTACTATGAACAACTAGTAGGTGAAGCTGGCGATGAAATAGGGCAATTAGAAGACGTAGAAGGGCCTATTAGACAGCAGCTTACCATGAGTAAAACACAAGAAATGCTACAAGCTGAGATAAATGAATTAAAAGAGGAATCAGATATCGAAACATTGATTTAATAAAAATCATGAAAAAGCACCGCCCTGTAATAGATAGGTGCGGTGCTTTTTCATATCTCCATTTATTGGAACTGTTGTAGCCTGGAGAAGAAGTCTATAACAAAGTCATAAAAGACTTTTTCTGAGGGTGCGAGGTTTTTATTTTTTTGTTTAATCACTCCGACCGTTCTTCTGATTTCGGGGATGTCAATTGGGATTTTTACTGTCATTCTTGGGGTTAACTCTTGAAATGTACTCTCAGGCAGAAGTGTAACACCAATACCCGCAGCAACGAGCCCTTTAATAGCGTCTAAATCTTCGCCCTCTGATGAGATTTTAGGAACAAATCCAGCTTGTTTGCATGCATCCATAATTATTTTTTCCAATACAAAACCTCTTGGAAAACTAACAAATTCATCATTTTTTAAATCGGTAAGGTGTAAGCTTTTTTTATTCGATAGTGCGTGTGTTTGTGGCAAAAGAGCTGAAATGTATTCAGCGAACAATATACTGCTTTCGATATCCGGATCATCTTTAGGTGCAGGTCCAAGAAAAGCTACATGGATATCTCCTTTTTTTATTGCCTCGATTAGAAATTTATAAGATCCCTGTCGTAATTGAAAAGCAATGTTCGGGTATTCTTCTTTAAAAGCAGAGATGACACTTGGAAGTAAATGATTGGATAAGCTTGTTGGGAAACCAATTTTAATTGTTCCTCGATCAGGGGCCAGGTATTCATCAATTTGTTTTTTGGCGTCCTCAGCTGACCTTATCACGATCTTCGCATGTTTCAAAAATTCCCGTCCTATTTGGGTTAATTTGACATTTCTTCCATCTCGTTCAAATAAAGTAACGCCAAGTTCTCCTTCTAAATTCGAAATCTGCTTACTTATTGCCGACTGAGCTACATGCAAGTGTAACGCTGCCTCAGACACGTGTTCACGCTCAGCAACTTCTATAAAATAGCGTAATTGTCGCAGTTCCATTTGTACCCCTCCGTCCATTCATCTCATTTACAGATCACTCTAATCTTAATTATATATGATTTCGAACGATTTGGATACCTTATTGCAGTAGCTAAGAATGACAGAAGCGTCCAACCAAAGATCATGTGCTCCATAATCTGAATCTAATTTGCAAAGAACAAAGTCCCGAAATTAATTCCGGGACTTTGTAGTGTTCATGATTTTATCCAACTTCTTAAAGAAATCTTCCATATTCTCATCTGTACCAATGGTAACCCGAAGATAGTTATCAATGCTAGGTTTTTTAAAATGTCGTACGAGTATGCCATCCTTTTTTAGATTTGTATATAAATCTTCAGCAATCCAATTATAGTGACATGCAAAAATGAAATTGGTTTGAGATGGTAGCACATGAAATCCGCGCTGCTTCATTTCTGCTGTAACCCATTCCCTCGTATGAATAACCTTCTCAATTGTATCTGTAAAGTAATCGGTATCTTTTATAGCTGCCTCTGCACCAGCAATAGCCAGCCGATCAAGCGTATAGGAATTAAAAGAATCTTTGATCCGGATCAATGCTTCGATAAGGTTAGGGTTTCCCATCGCAAATCCAACACGTAAACCGGCAAGTGACCTTGATTTGGACATTGTTTGCACAATTAATAGATTTTCATACGTATGAATGAGCGAGGCTGCAGATTCTGTTGCAAAGTCAATATAAGCTTCATCAATAATGACGATTTGGTTTGGATTATTTTCTAAAATATCGATAACACCACTGAGCTCTAAATAGACGCTAGTTGGGGCATTTGGATTTGGAAATATGACGCCACCTTCTGATTGAAAGAAATCTTCAACAGGTAGTGTGAAATCGCGATTTAAAATGATCTCTTCATATGGAATGTTGAAAAGTTTTGCATAAACCGGATAAAAGCTGTATGAAATCGCTGGAAAGCGAATTGGTTTACCTGGTTCAAAAAAAGCCATAAAGGAGAATGCTAAGACTTCATCCGATCCGTTGCCAACAAAAACATGATCTTTAGATAGATTATGATAGGTTGCAATTTCGTTTCTTAACTGATCTGTTGTTGGTGAAGGGTAAAGATTTAATTTATGATCAAGCTCCCTGCTAATTGCGTCCGTCACCTTTGGCGATGGTGGGTATGGATTTTCGTTCGTATTCAATTTTATTATAGTCGGATCATCTAGCTGTTCCCCTGGCACGTATGGCTCGGTTCGCTGTACGGTTTCACTCCAAAATTTATTCACTTGAATGACCCTCTTTTTGAATGTGTCTGTTGTGTAATTCTGCCTTTATATCGTCCATTGTTACATCTGTTATCTCCATTAATACCAGCGTGTGGTAGATTAAGTCGGAAATTTCACAGGTTAGTTCATGCGCATCGGTATTTTTCGCACCAATAATAACCTCACTTGATTCTTCGCCGACTTTTTTGAGGACCTTATCAATACCCTCATTGAAAAGATAGGTCGTATAGGAGCCGTCTACGGGCTGCTTACGGCGCTCTTTTAATTTCGCGATAATCGTATGAATAACATCTTGCGTTACTTCTTCTTGTTGGTGAAGCAGGTTATGAAAGCAACTTTCTTTTCCAGTATGGCAGGCAGGCCCAATTGGTTTCACTTGAACGAGAAGCGCGTCAGCATCGCAATCAAATGTTATAGCTTGAACGATCTGTTTATTTCCTGAGGTTTCCCCTTTATGCCAAAGCTGCTGACGTTTGCGACTGAAAAACCATGTCTCATTTGTTTGAATCGTTTTGAGTAAGGATGATTGATTCATATATGCTAGGGTTAATACATTTCCGGTTATCGCATCTTGTACGATAGCCGGTATAAGACCATTCTCATTAAAAACAAGCTGCTCAATGTTTACTTCCATTATGAATCCCTCCGGACAATCACGTTTTCCGTTTCTAGATATTTTTTTAATTCAGGTATTGGGATTTCGTTGTAATGAAATACAGATGCTGCCAAAGCTGCGTCGGCACCTGCATGGGTTAATACCGATGCGAAATGTGCGATCGTTCCTGCACCGCCACTAGCAACAATAGGTATATTAACCGATTCACTAATGGCACTGGTTAAAGCAAGGTTATACCCATTCTTCTCACCATCAACGTCGATGGCATTTACAACAATTTCCCCTGCGCCGAGCTGTTCCCCGCGTTTTGCCCATTCCATTGCATCCATGGTAGTATTGTTTCTTCCACCCTTTGTGAATACGTGCCACTCGCCTGTGTTTGTTTCTTTGGCGTCTATCGATAAAACGATACATTGACTGCCAAATTTCAAGGCTGCTTCTTTGATAATTTCAGGGTTGGCAACAGCAGCACTATTGATCGACACTTTATCTGCTCCTGCACGTAGAACTTTGTGAATATCTTCCACTGTTCGAATCCCTCCACCGACTGTGAAAGGTATGGCAATTTCGGCTGCGACCTTTTCTACGACATCTAGAAAGATATCTCTCTCCTCATTTGATGCGGTAATATCATAGAAAACAAGTTCGTCAGCACCTTCTTCATTATATCTTTTCGCTAATTCAACTGGGTCCGCTACATCCTGTATGTTTTGAAATTTTTTCCCTTTAACCACTCGGCCATTGTCAACGTCCAAGCAAGGGATGATTCGCTTAGCGAGCATGTTGTTCACCATCCAATAACGTTTTAAGTTCTATTGTTCCGTCATATAATGCTTTTCCAATAATGGCACCATATAAATCTAGTTCTTTTAATTTGTTCACATCTTCTTTTGATGTAACACCACCAGAAGCAATGACATTCATAGATGTCGCTTCGTTAATGGCTTTTAATTCGTTGAAATTGGGGCCTTGCAACATCCCATCTTTTAAAATATCCGTATATATAATCGTTTGTACACCAATTGCTTCTAACTCTTTGACGAGATCAACCGCTTTTACAGTACTTGTTTGAGTCCAGCCATCTGTGGCTACATAGCCATTTCGTGCATCGATCGATACTGCTATTTTTTCTCCGTATTTTTTGATTGCGTCTTGCAAAAATGCTTTATCATTAATCGCGGCTGTACCTATAATGACACGACTAATGCCAGCGGAAATATACGACTCTATAATTTCCAGTGAACGAATGCCTCCGCCTAATTGAATAGGGATATTGGTTCGTTCTGAAATAGCTTTTATTAGGGCTTTATTACTTGTTTCACCTGATTTTGCGCCATCAAGGTCGACGATATGCAGATACGCAGCATGTTGCGCTTCCCAGCTCGTGGCAATCTTACCTGGATCTTCGCTATAAATTTTCTCTTTACTGTAATCGCCCTGAATAAGGCGGACGCATTTGCCGTCTTTAATATCAATTGCTGGAAACAGAATCATGAAATCATCTCCCCGAAGTTTTGTAAAAGCTGTAATCCAGTAGAACCGCTTTTTTCTGGATGGAACTGCATGCCAATAATGTTGTCTTTTTGTATAATAGCAGGGACAGTTCCGCCATATTGCGTACTACCTATTAATGTTTCTTCTTGATAGCTCGATACAGCATAAGAGTGAACGAAGTAGACGTAGGCATTGTCTGTGATTTTGTTAAATAATGGGTTAGTGGTTTCCTGTGTCAACGTATTCCAACCCATATGTGGTACTTTTACAGAATTGCTGATACGGCTAACCTCGCCTTTCAGTAGGCCAATCCCACTCCAATCTCCATCTTCATAGCTTGTGTCGTAAAATAGCTGCATACCTAAACAAATCCCGAGTATCGGTTTTCCTGCAGCAGCTTCTTTTTGGAGAACCGTTGTTAACCCTAATTGGTTTAGGGCCTTCATGGCATCGTTAAATGCTCCTACACCTGGAAGAATAATAGCTTTGCTTTCTTCTATTGATTGTTTGTCTGTTGTCAGGCGAGAGTCTATATTTAGTTTTGTTAAAGCGAATTGCAGGCTTTTTATATTACCCGCCCCATAATCGATAATGGCAATCATACGTTATTCTCCCTTCTGTGTTAGAGAGACCCTTTTGTTGAAGGGATCTTCCCATCGATACGTGGATTATTCTCGCTTGCTTGATCAAGTGCTCGACCGAATCCTTTGAAAATAGATTCAATGATATGGTGTGTATTTTTCCCGTAAGCAAGATTGATGTGAAGCGTTACATTAGCATGTCGGACAAACCCTAAGAAAAATTCTTCGATTAATTCGGTATCAAAATTTCCAACTTTATCCTTTAACCCCTCGACGTTATAGACAAGATAGGACCTGCCACTGATATCTAAAGATAGGGTTGATAATGCTTCATCCATTGGTGACGTGACGGTTGCATAACGTGTGATGCCTTCCTTGTTGCCTAAGGCCTGATGAAAGGCTTGACCCAACGCAATGCCGATATCTTCTACAGAATGATGCTGATCCACGTGAAGGTCACCTTTGCAGCGTACCTGAAGATCAAATAAGCCATGCTTGGTCATTAGGGTTAGCATATGATCGAGAAATCCTACACCTGTATCCATAGAGGCATTCCCTGTCCCATCGATTGTAAAATCTAAGTCAATTGCTGTCTCACTGGTTTCTCTATTAATCTTATAATTACGCATCGGGTTTCTCCTTTCTTATTTGAATGGCATTCGCATGTGCTGTTAATCCTTCTGTGTTTGCTAATGTTTTAATAGGCTCTGCATTTGTAAGCAGTGCAGCTTGTGAATACTGGATAACACTAGATCTTTTAACAAAATCATAGACGCCAAGTGGTGATGCAAATCGAGCTGTGCTACTTGTAGGCAATGTATGGTTAGGACCTGCAAAATAATCACCCAATGGCTCGGGGGAATAGTTTCCTAAGAAAATAGCACCGGCATTCTTGATGTATTGTAGGCTTTCAGATGGGTTTTGAATCATCAATTCCAGGTGTTCTGGCGCCAATTCGTTAACGATGTTAAACGCATCCTTCAGATCGTTAGCAATAATAATTTTTCCATTTTGACTCAAAGAACGTTGAATAATTGCTTTTCTATCGAGTGACGCTGTTTGTTTTTCTACCTCTATCGTTAATTTTTCTGCCAAGGTATTACTTGTAGTTACACAAATAGCAGTTGCAGATTCATCATGTTCCGCTTGGGATAATAAATCAGCAGCAATATAACTTATTGGAGCGGTTTCGTCTGCTACCACGCATATTTCACTTGGGCCAGCAATCATGTCAATAGCTACATCCCCGTACACCCATTTTTTCGCTCGAGCGACATAAGCGTTGCCTGGTCCGACAATTTTAGCGACTTTTTCAACTGTTTCTGTTCCATAGGCAAGTGCAGCGATAGCTTGAGCCCCGCCCAGTTTATAAATGGTGTCAACCCCAGACTCTTCAGCTGCAACAAGTACATATGGATTAATGGTTCCATCAGACTGTGGCGGGGTAACGATTTGAATATTTTCCACACCAGCTAATTTTGCAGGTATGACATTCATTAAAACGGATGATGGATAAGCAGCTTTTCCACCTGGAATATAGATACCTACTTTTTCTAAAGGCGTGACCTTTTGACCGAGAACAATCCCAGGTTCTTTGTCCATAAACCAGGAATGTTCCACTTGTGCCTGGTGAAAGGTCGTAATGTTTGTTTTTGCTTGTTGAATAGACGTTAGGAAATCGGAGGAAACCATTTCTCTGGCCTCGACAAATTCCTGTTCGGAAACAACGAATTCATCCAATGTTACACCATCAAATTTTTCAGTGTAGTGAAATAGAGCTTTGTCACCATTTTTCATGACCTGTTTTAAGATCTCTAATACGGCTTGATCAATTGCTTCATTATCCGATTGGTTGGATGTGCTGTTCCTTTTTTCTGATCGAAATTGCTCAGCTGTTATAGTTTTCATTGCTTATCACTCCAAGGCAGATTTTAAATTATTTATAAAAAGGTTTATAGAAGCAGATTTAGTCGCAAAGCTAGCTTTATTTACAATTAATCTCGTGCTAATAGACTCTATCTCTTCGAAAATCGTTAACCCATTTTCGTCGATTGTGTTTCCTGTTTCAACGATATCGACAATCATATCGGATAAGCCAATAAGTGGAGCGAGTTCAACGGCCCCATTTAATTTTACGGTTTCAATGGAGGTTCCTTTTTTTTCAAAGTGTTTTTTGGCAATAGTAGGGTATTTTGATGCGATCGTCAGGTTCCGCTTCTTTTCCGGATCCGATTCCGGGTATTTACCAGCAACAACAAATTTACATTTCCCTAGTTTTAAATCGAGCATTTCATATACGTCAGCCTGTGCTTCTAAAATGTTGTCTTTCCCAACAATACCAATATCCGCCGCCCCTTTTTCAACGTATGTCGGTACATCAACAGCTTTAACAAAAATTAATTTTAGGCTTTGATCATCATTATAAAAGACCAATTTTCTGCTTTTCTCGTGAAAATCGTTAAAGTAAATACCAGCTGTTTCTAAAAGTTTGAATGTGTCTTTGGCCGTTCGGCCTTTTGCCAATGCGAGTGTAATATAATCCAATTAGAGATCCCTCTTTTCCTTTAACTGTTTTCTAAAAGATTGTTTTTTGACACAAAATCTATAAAAGACGACGTAATTACTGTTTGCTATAAGTATTTGCTATAATAGCCGTTCGGGATCGCTCTGGGCGGATGCTTTCCGCGGGCACGGCCTCAGCCTCCTCGAGAAAACCACTCTGCGGGGTCTTCAGACTCGTGCTATTCCCGCAGGAGTCACCGCCCTTCGCTCACTCGAACTGGTGAGGCGGTTGGATGTTTTGAGTATTGATTACTAATGCAATTTAGCGGCAGTAACGGAACACCCAGCGGAGGAAACACATGAAGACTCCTGCGGGAGGAAAGGCCTCGGTGAGACCCCACAGTGCGTAGCACGAGGAGGCTCACCAGCCGCCCGCGGAAAGCGAAATGTGTTTCCGTAGCGAATCCCTGCTCTCAACCAGCGTTTACGAAGGAATTGTCACTGCGTCGTCTTTTACATCAACTTCGAAGATTTAAAAGCAACAATAATTATGATAAGAGCCTTTCCTCTTGAAGTAGGTCAATTAGTTCTTCCACGTCAACGAATGGTACTTCTTGATTCTGATAAACGACCTGCTGCTTCGCTTCATAACGTACAGTGAATAAAGAGCGTGTGTCCTCAGGGTGAATCGTGCTAGTTGGGAATGTTACGATCTGATATCCCGCTTCGCGTAATCGATAGGCAGCATATAAGGCATCCTTTTGTCTAGTTAGCTCATAATAGATAACCATATCTACAGACGGTTGCTTACGCTGTGCTAACCCTTGCTGGCTTAGCGCATGTAATAGAAGCTCAATTTCAAAGGCAAAACCAATCGCTGGTATCTGTTCGTTGTATTGATCACTTAAATTATCGTATCGTCCGCCCATTAAGATGGGCTTGCCAATGTTATCAACAAATCCTTGAAAAATAATTCCAGAGTAATAATTCATATTATTAATTAATCCAAGGTTGAAAACGACAGAATCTTCTGCTTGGAAATCCTTCAGTACATCATATACGTCGATCAAGTTTTGCAGGATGGCTTGCATTTCTTCATTGCGAATAATTTTCTTCGCCTGCTGAATTACATTTAAGGGATCACCGTACATTAATGGAATGGCCTGTATAGCTTCTTGTAAATCCGTATCGATAGCTAAATTTTTGAGAAATGGTTCTATTTCTGCTGTGTTTTTTGATTGTATAAGGGAAAGGAGGACGTCCAATTCCTCTGGTTGTATGAGTGCTTGTTTAACGAGTTCTTTAAATAAGCCCGCATGGCCAATTTCTATTTTAAAATTTGAAAAACCTAAGTCTTTCAATGTGTGGATCGCGAGCATGAGTACTTCTGCGTTGCTTTGTGGCGTGTTTTCGCCGAAATATTCAATACCGGCTTGTGTTTTTTCTTTTTGGTCTTCTTGTTCAAATGCTTGTCGAAATACATCCATTACATAAAAAACACGCGTGTTATTGGTGGATCTGCTTTGTTTGTTTAATGCAGTCATTCTACTTATCGGAATGGTCACATCAGGCCGAAGTACCATCACTTTCCCAGATGTATCTACAACTTTTATCATTTCATCTTTATTTACCGTACCGGAGATGCTGGAATACAAATCATACGATTCAAAAGTAGACGTCTGTATTTGTTTATAGCCGTAAGTAGTAAAGCGATTTTTTAATGTGCGTACAAGGTTATCTCTTACTTGAAAATCTTCAACACTAGTATCTTGGCTGTTATCAATTATATATGGTTGCACGTAAAATCTCCTTCCGATTCACTTTATCACTTTATCGCTTTATTTAAGTAAAGTTATATAGTATTCTAATAAGTATAATAATAAATGTCAACTTAGAAGGGGAGATTTAATAATGTTTGATTATCATATTCATAGTGATTTTTCAGCAGATTGTGAGACACCAATGGAGAAGACGATTGAGCAAGCGATGAAAATAGGGGTAGAGGAACTTTGTTTTACCGAGCATATAGATTACGAGTATCCGGATGAGTCTATTGTATTCGAATTCAATTTGGATAGGTACGATAAAAAAATAAAAGAAATGCAAGAAGCTTACGGGGAACAGGTGCGAATAAAAAAAGGAATTGAAATAGGTGTACAGCCACATTTATTGAGCAGGTATGAATCGCTGATGCAAAAAGAGGTATTTGATTTTGTGATTTGTTCGATGCATACAACAGAGAAAAAGGATTTACATTCTGGTAATTTTTACAAAAACTATACAATCGACGAGGCTTTTCAACTATACTATGAGGAGCTTTTATATTGTGTAAAGAACTATAAAGACTTTGATGTTCTAGGACATGTGGATTTGGTTAAACGTTACACAAAGGAGAAGAGTTCCAAGGATTTTCATGATATTCTCACCGAAATTTTCAAGGAAATTATTCCTCAAGGGAAGGGGATTGAATGGAATACATCTGGTGTTAGGCATGGTATGAAAAGCGCTATGCCCAGTATAGATATAGTGAAATTATACAAAGAATGTGGTGGAGAAATCATAACGATTGGATCAGATTCACATGTCGACTCAACCCTTGCATACCACTATAAGGATACCTTGGAGAGCCTTCAGTCTATTGGTTTTGATTATGTAACTACATTCTCAGACCGGAAGCCTGAATTTCATTTGATTCAAAATCTAAAATAATTCATAGAATGTTCGTATCTAAGCGAGGGTTAAAATGCTATAATGGAAACAATATGCTAATTAACATTGCAAGTAAATGAGGGAACGTTCTTGAAGAAAAAATACATGATAAGCATTACATCATCTTTGATTATGATAATCGGTGTCGTAGCCATTTTATATACACCGAATAAAGCGAAATCTGAGCATTACAATGGCCCGCCAACTGTCTTTGTTCATGGTTATAAAGGAACATCAAATTCTTTCGGCTTCATGCTGAAACGATTCGAAAACATTTATAATTGGGGAAATAAAGGGTTGGTATATCATGTTTCCGCCGAAGGGAAAGTTCAAGAATATAACCTTAGTAAAGGAAACGGTGAACCTATGTTTGTTCAGGTGGTTCTTGAAGATAATCGTGCCAGTTTTAAAGATAGTACCGAGTGGTTATCGAATGCCTTGTATCATATGAAAGAAAAATATGAGGTGGAATTAATTAATCTTGTTGGCCATTCGATGGGTGGAATCGTTTCGCTAAAATACGTACAGAACTTTAACGAAGAGTCCTATCCAAATGTTCATAAACTAATAACGATTGGAAGTCCTGTTGACGGTATTTACAGCAAAGATTATTTTAAAGTTCATCGGGATGCAGGAGCAAAAGATTTAAAGCCAGGATCACGAGCACTTGACTTATTGCATGACCGAACCATACCAGAAAATATTGAGGTACTCAGTATTGGTAGCACGGGAGATGGGATTGCGGTGCCCGAAAGTGTGCAGGCATTACGATCTATCATACCGAATGAGCAATTAGAGGAAGTAATGATTGAAAATAAGAAACTTGGGCATAGTGCATTACATGAGAATCGACGAGTAGATAAATTAATTTACGCTTTTCTGTGGCAAGATGAGCTAGCATAAACTACAATAGTACAAGTGAACCGTGATGCAATTATCGAAGAATGTAATAAATTTAAAGGAATGATAGTAGTGGTAAATTATCATCATATGAAAGAAAAATTAATAAATATAACATCAAAGAAAAATGTGATGGTGAATGAACACTTGAGAAACCATACGTATACCCATCTTGGTGGCAAGGCGGATTTTTTAGTAACACCGGAAACCTATGAACAAGTACAGGAAATCGTGAAGCTCGCAAATCGTGAAGCAATTGATTTTACGTTACTGGGCAATGGATCTAATTTAATTGTAAAAGATGGCGGTATTCGCGGAATTGTTATGAACCTGCAGAAATTAACGTCGATTAAAACAGATGGCACCATTATGGTCGCGCAAAGTGGGGCAAGAATAATTGATGTTTCTCGGGAAGCTTTAGGTAAGCATCTCGCTGGATTAGAGTTTGCTTGTGGCATTCCAGGTTCCGTAGGTGGAGCATTATTTATGAATGCAGGAGCATACGGAGGGGAAGTTAAGGATGTTCTTGAAAGTACAATTGTGGTTGATCGAGAAGGGAATCTGCTAAATCTGAACGCTGATGAACTAGACTTGGAATATCGCAAGAGTAATATTCCTGATAATGGATATATCGTTTTAGAAGCTACGTTTTCTTTAAAAGAAGGAAAATACGATGCAATAAAAGCCACGATGGATGACCTAACCTATAAACGTGAATCGAAACAACCGTTGGAATATCCATCCTGTGGTAGTGTATTTAAACGCCCACCAGGGTACTTTGCCGGGAAATTGATTCAGGACAGTGAATTGCAGGGAGAGCAAATCGGAGGCGCTCAAGTATCGCTGAAACACGCAGGCTTTATTGTGAATAGAAGCGATGCCTCCGCCAAAGAGTATATTGATTTGATTCACCATGTGCAAGATACAGTTAAAACAAAATTTGGTGTCAACCTCGAACGCGAAGTGAAGATTATCGGAGAAGATCTGTAACTATAAAAATAAAAGCTGCAGACACCTGGAGAGAGGATGTCTGCAGCTTTTTATTGCAGTTGGAGCGTAGGGCGGGACAAACGAGAGCTCTCGTCGCTCGAATGAACAATCTCCCGCTCGCTCGAGCACCAGCATCCCGAGGTCGAGCGCCGGCATCCCGAGGTCGAGCGAGAGCATCAGTGCCGCTCGATTGAGACTCTCTCCCGCTCGAGTAAGAGCTCTCGTCGCTCGAATGAACAATCTCCCGCTCGCTCGAGCACCAGCACCCCAAGGTCGAGCACTGAACCAACAAGCATCATCGCGGAAGAATCGATAACCCGCCGCTTCCTTTTGCTCAACAAAAAATTGTCCACCGCCAAAACTGGCGAAGGACATTTTTTTATCTTCTGAAACGATGCAAGAAACTTTGCAGTCGCTCGTTCGTAGAGTGTTCAAGCACCTGGCTTGGAGGGCCTTGCTCAGCAATAACTCCGTCATCCAGGAATAAGACTTTATCGGCAATATCAAGTGCAAATTCCATTTCGTGTGTAACGAGGATCATTGCCATTTCACCTTCATTAGCAAGATCGCGGATTACTTCAAGAACTTCTCCTACTAATTCAGGGTCAAGTGCTGAAGTTACCTCATCGAATAACATGACTTTTGGACGCATAACCAGTGCTCTTGCCATTGCTACACGCTGTTTCTGTCCACCGGAGAGTTGACTTGGGAACATCTCCAGCTTATCTCCGAGTCCTACTTTTTCCAGCATTTCGGTGGATCGCTTCTGTGCTTCTTCTTTATCCACTTTCCGAACATGGATTAGTGCTGACATACAGTTTTTTAAAATTGACATATGCGGGAACAGGTTAAAGTGTTGGAAGACCATCCCTATTTCGTCACGTACTTCTCTTAGATGTTTTTCATTCGCTTGAACCGTTTTGCCTTTCTTTTCCATTTTCCAAAGGTTAACTCCATCGACGATGATGTCACCAGATGTAGGTGTTTCCAATGTCATTAACATGCGAATAATTGTCGTCTTACCAGAACCACTTGGTCCGATAACAGCAACTTTTTCAGCTGGTTTAATATCCAGGTCAATTCCTGTTAAAACTTTAACATCGCCAAATGATTTGTGAATATCTTTAAATTGTACAATAGGTTCTAACATTAGGCCGCTCCCCCTTTTTCCATGGTGCTTAACGCTGATTTTTTGTTAAAGTTTCCATTAACTTTATTCTCTAACTTTCTAATTAGAATAGCAGATGGATAACTCATTACTAGGAATAGAATTGCCACAATCGTTAATGGCTCAATATAAGTCCAATGCTGTGCCCCGTAATTGTTAGCCATTTGCAGGATACCTACTACACCAATTGTAGATGCCAGTGGAACTTCCTTAAACATGATAATCAAGTAATTTCCAAGCATTGGTACAGTCGGCGGTATCGCTTGCGGTAATACAATTCTAGTCCATTTTTGTCTTGTTGAAAAATTTAATGCACGGGAAGCTTCCCATTGGCCTTTGTCGACACTGTCAATGCCTGAACGATAAACCTCTCCAATATACGTACTAAAATGTATACCAAGACCTAATACAGCACTTGTAAACGGACTTAAGGTTACCCCAATAACAGGGATCATTGGCCATGCATAATAAATAAAGAATAATTGAACAAGTGGTGGAGTGGAACGAATAAATTCCATTATCCATGTAACAACCCAATGAAAGGGTTTATTTGGTACTCTTCTTAAAAGTGTCCATACAAAACCAAATAGTAATGCGAATAAGTAACACGCGATTGTTAAGCCTAACGTTATTCCAATACCTTGAATAACGATAGGGAAGGCGTCAAAGAATGTTTCCCAGCTCCAGCTATTGTTATTCATTAACTAGCCACCCCTTTCTTGGAAATTTGCTCCATTTTACGGGTTAACCATATTAATGGAAGTGCCATAATAAAGTAGAATACGAGCACTAACAGATACACAACTGGTGCCTGTGACAAATCGTTGCTTCTTAATATATCTCCATAATATAATATATCTGTCATACCAATTAACGATACGAGTGATGTAGCTTTTAACATTTGGATAAGGTAATTACCGAATTCGGGTAACATCATACGTACGGCTTGCGGCAAAATAACAAGGCGCATCCGTTGAAAACCTGACATATTAAGTGCTGTGGCAGCTTCTTTTTGTCCGTTAGCTACGGAAAGAATCGACCCGCGTACAACTTCAGACATGTATGCACCATAGTTTAAGGCGATGGCAATGACACCTGCCCACCAATTACTGCCAAGTTCAATTCCAAAAAGTATCGGGATTGCGTAATATAACCAAAATAATTGAACGATTAAAGAAGTACCGCGGAATACTTCTACATAAAAACCGGTGAATTTACGAAGTACAATATTATTTGAAAGGCGGCATAATCCGGAAATAAATGCCATCGAATACCCAAAAAAGGCAGAAGCAAGAAGTACCGTAATCGTAATCGTAATTCCTTGCATTAACACTGGGAATATCTCAATTATCGCATTAATTGTCATCACTCCTTTATATGATTGATTAACTTAACTTTAAAAATATGCCACGAAGCCAGCTATAAAAAAACATAGGGTCAGCTCCCCTTGGCCGAGGAGCCAGACCCTATGGAGTAACTTATTAGTAATTTTCCCCGCTACATACTGATTCTGCAGTAACTTCTCCTGCAGCTACGAAATTACTTTCTGGGTCAAACCCATTCGCCTCTAACAGATCAGCTACTGTACCATCTTCTTTTAATCCTTCAAGCGCTTCATTGTATGCATCACGAAGATCGGCATTATCTGGATGAAAAGCTGGTGCTCCATAGCTTGGCACACCCTCAATATCTGGCTGTTCAAAGTTCTCTACGAATTCAAGTTCTGATTCATCAGAAGTTTCCATTGCTAGTCGAAGTGTCATTTCTGTTGCTGTTGTAACGTCAGCCCTATCTGCTTGAACAGCAGAAAATGTTGCTGGAATATCTGGGGCATTTGTTACTTGATCATCACTTACACCTGTTGTTTCTAAATAGCCAATTTCTGTCGCGCCAGACATTACCGAAACCCTAATATCAGGATTATTAGCAATATCCTCATAGCTTTCTATACCTAACGGGTTTCCTGCCTGAACGACAACCCCCTCGCCGTATACCATTTCCGGCTCAGCAAATATTGCATTTTCACAACGATCCGGTGTGATTGCCATCCCTGCAGTAACAAGATCATATTGTCCTGCATTTAGTCCAGGGATTAATTGGCTGAAATCCTGTAGTTGGGAATCCATTTCATCAACGCCAAGCTCAGCAAAAACGGCTTCTGCTATATCAACCGCTGCCCCTTTTAGTTCCCCATCGTCTCCTTGATATCCGTACGGTTCTTCATTTGCAAAACCAACTGTTACCGTACCTGCTTCCTGTAATTCTGCTAGTCGATCTTCCCCATCTGAACTTTCTCCACTTTCTTCTGTATCAGCATTATCTCCGCCATTTCCATTATCCCCATTTTCGCCGCCTGTTTCTTCATCAGATCCCCCGCAAGCAGCTAGCATGACAACGGCTAGCAATAATACTAAAGTAAGTAATAATTTTCTCATTTCTAAATGACCTCCCTTTATAAATTAAAAATCTTTAAACTATGTTGCAGAAAAAAGTGACTATTCTACTAGGTAGAAATCACCTATGAAACTCGAAAAAAAATTGCAAGATAACTGGGGAATTATCTTTCAAACAATCATAGTACAATGTTATAGGTAAATTTAAATTCATTCAAACGCAGTATTTTTAGATTATTTGTAATATAACGGCAAAAATATCTGTGAATAAAGTTTGGCTATGATTTACCAAGAGATACTACGATTTGGTGCGTATTTCTTTTATATACCCGATATTTGCCTATACGCGCTATATTATTTTAAAAATTACAATAAATTAATTTAGGTTTACTGTTATGGACAACACATAAGTGAAAAAGGTACCATAGAGGTAATTAAATGTGGTGGGGGGAAGGGATATATGCATATTGTTGTTTTTGGGGCTGGAGCTTTAGGAACTTATGTCGGAGCACGTTTGGAGGAAGCGGGTGAAGACGTAACCTTTTTGGTGCGAGAAGGAAGAGCACAGCAAATACAAAAAAATGGTCTATATATTTGGAGTGCAAAAGGAGATTATGAAATAATAAATCCAAGAGTTATTACAGATCCGAATGATGCTCGAGATGTTGATCTTGTTCTTATAAGTGTAAAAGGCTATCATCTACCTGCAACGCTGGACAATTTGAAGGTATTAACCGAAAAAGGGGCTTATGTTCTACCTGTATTGAATGGTATCGAGCATATAGAAACCTTGAAGATTCATCTAGGTAGTGATTCCGTGATTGGCGGCCTTTCGTTTATTATGGCAACTTTAAATGATGAAGGACATGTCATCCATTCTAGTGATTTTCATGATCTGATTATTGGTGAATTAGAACCGACACAATCAACCATTTGTACTAAATTTGAAGAGATTTCCCAAAAAGCAAATATGCATGCTACGCGCAGTGATTCTATTTCTTTAGAACTTTGGAACAAGTATATGTTTATCAATGCTCTTTCCGGTATTACTACTGCTACGAACCTACCAATTGGACCGATTAGAGCGAATAAGGAAACGTTCTATGTCGCTGAAAAGGTTTTAAGGGAGATGAAAATGCTAGCAAATGCTTATGGTGTGCAAGTAAGTGAAGCTGATCTAGAGACTGCTAAGACTAAATTATGGCGTTTGAGTAAGGAAGCCACTTCTTCCATGCATCAGGATCGACGTAAGGACACAACGCTTGAAGTGGAACACCTACATGGGGGCGCCATTCGGCTAGCTGAAAAAGCGGGAATAGACCTGCCGTATACACAAACAATCTATGGAATAATAAAACCATTTGAAAATGGATAAAGAGCACTATTAAGGAAAAAGAGAGGGTATGAAATGGCAATATATGTTGTAGCGATTATTTCTATACTAGTTGTGGCATTCGTTTTGATTCTATCATTGGTTACGATTTCAAAAGGGTATGCTTATAAACATTCGGTTGACCCACTTCCAGATGAAGAGGTTCAAGAACAAAATTCGGAGGAGAAAGAGGTGCAATAGATTTGAAGTTTTCAACCATTGGAACAAGCTGGATAACTGAATCATTCATTAAAGCTGCAAAACATTCAGGTAAAGCAAGTCTTTCCTCTATTTATTCACGTTCAGAAGAAACAGCTAAGGAGTTTGCTGATAAAAACCAGGCAGATAACTGGTATACAGATTTGGATTTAATGTTGGAGGAAGATACGGAATTCATTTATATTGCGTCACCTAATAGCATGCATGTTGAGCATATATTAAAATGTATTGAAAATAAGAAACATGTTTTCTGTGAGAAACCGATGGCAATTACGGAAGAACAATTAAATGTAGTAACGATTCAAGCCAAAAAGCAGGGCGTTTTTATTTTTGAAGGATATAGACACTTATTCACGCCTAATTATCAAACTTTAAAAGATGCATTACCGCAAGTTGGACAGGTTCGTAGTGTGTTGTTACAGTACATTCAATACTCTTCACGCTATGATATGTATAAACAAGGAAATGTTCCAAATATACTATCCAAGGAATTTGCTGGTGGCGCATTAATGGATTTAGGCGTTTATCCACTAAGTATGGCAGTTGATTTATTTGGAGAACCAAAAGAGGTTGATTATTTTCCTGTATTATTATCAAATGGAATTGACGGAAGTGGGACATTAATTGTCACATATGAGGATTTTAATGTAACCATTATGTGTTCGAAAATAGCTCAAGGGACAATCTCTTCCGAAATTCATGGAGAGAAGGGAACATTAACCATGGATCATCTTGCTCCAATTCAATCGTTGGAATTGTATGACCTAAAATCGAAGGAAACGCAGGAACTCGCAAAGCCGCAGTCTGATTTGGATATGGTATATGAGGTAGAGGCATTTGTGAAAATGATTGAAGAGAATGATAATGCGTATCATGATTGGTTATTGGAAAGAAGCCGCCACGTTGTGAGTGGACTGGAAAAGGCAAGGAAGAAACAGGGTATATTATTTCCTGGAGAGTAACGGGTGCATATATCAAAGGAAAAACAAAAATAACCATCCTTTAAGCTGGTTAGCATTAGGATGGTTATTTTTCATTTTCTATTGTGAGTCTGCCTATATATTCATTCTATTTTACTGGATTTTCTATTACTACTTTTGCAGGGACTAGATTAACCTGATTTGCAATGGTATCCCCAACAGGGCAATGGGATTCAATAAATTCCTTATAGGCCTGTATTTTCTCTTCAGGAGCATCTGTTTCAAGATGGAACGTATATCGAATATCGGAAAAACCTGGTCGTACATCCGATTTGCCAAGGAACCCATCCAGATCAATATCCCCCTCTAATTCGACCCAAAAGTTTTGAAGATCAATCTCAAATTTTTTAGCATAAGTTCTAGCAACGATAGACTGGCATGCACCTAAAGAAGAAAGTAACAGCTCTACTGGATTCATCCCTTTATCTGTTCCACCTAAACTTTAAGGTTCATCTACTATAACTTTGTGACCTCTAGCTTCGGCTTCCACCAACACATTTTCTTTTAAAACCGTTTTCGCACTAACTGTTGTAATTCCCATTTAAAATCTCTCCTTCCTCATTTGATTGTTTATATAAATTAAAAACCCTTCTCAGTAGAGAGAAGGGTTAACAAAATATAGATTCATTTTGCCAGTGCCTTCTCATCTACGGAATCTCAGTTGATTCCTCTGAATTTGGCACCAGGTTCAATCTGCAAATCGTAGGCTTTTTGACTACGTATCGTAATTCAGCAATGCTTTATGGAGCTATGACCGAGAGTTCACAAGGTCAGTCCTTCCCTCTTGATAAGAAGTGAGTGATTTTAATTCATATTATTTTTATTGGAATTATTCTATATAATATCACAATTAGATGAATAGTCAATACATTAGAAAAATAACTTTTTTGGCAAACAGGAAAGTTTTATCCTCAGGTTAAAACACCTGCTTATTAACAATGTTCCCGTGCAAGAAAAAGATTCAGATACATTTTTTTATATTCCGGGAATAAACGCATTATTTATTAATGCACTTGTTTTTATCTATTTTTCTCAATATCCTCAACTTGAGAAACAATGTCTGAAATCATTTTTCCGACAGTTTGTCTTTTGCTTAATCGGGAAGTTTGGCCACTCCAAAGATGAATCCATTCTGGGCGATTCTGCTTAGCTGCCTCACTACGAATCGATTTGGTTAATGTATTTAATATCGGATACCCTGGTAGACTTTGTTCATAAGGTGTCATTTTCGTAACGAACTCATTTTGAATACCCCTTGCCGGTTTACCACTAAATACCGATGTAATAACTGATTGATCTTCGGTACTGTTCAAAATTGCATCGATATGTTGTTTTTTCGCCCCACTTTCCAAAGCAGTAACAAAAGCTGTACCCATTTGAACGGCTTGAGCCCCTAGGGTAAGGGCTGCTAAAACACCTCTTCCGTCCATGATTCCACCTGCGGCAATCACCGGAATGTTAACATGATCCACAGCCTGTGGAACCAGCGACATCGTCCCAATCAGGGCATTATCAAATGATCCTGAAAAAGTACCACGATGGCCACCTGCTTCACTTCCTTGCATTACAACCATATCCATACCGTGTTCTTCGTTGATATTGGCCTCTTTTACTGTCGTTGCAGTACCTATTGCAACAATGTTTTCCTGTTTTAATTGGTGAACCTTTTCCTTAGAGGGAACACCGAATGTAAAGCTGCAAACGGGCACTTTTTCTTGTATTATAATTTCCATTTGCTTTTCAAAAATCTCGGTTGATGGTTTTGTAATTTCTGGTTCCGTTACTTTTAATTCTTCACGATACGGACGCAATAATTCATTGGCTTTTTCAATCTCTTCTTCTGATGCATCGGTTATCTCAGGGATGAAGAGATTAACTCCGAAAGGCTTATCTGTTAGTTCTTTTATTTTCTTAATAGCTTCTTTCATTGGTTCAGCTTTCATATAACCCGCACCTAGAGTTCCAAGTCCCCCTGCATTGGAAACCGCAGCGACTAGTTCAGGTGTTGTTGTACCGGCCGCCATTCCTGCCTGGATGATTGGATATTGAATGTTGAGTTCTTGAGTAAATTTGTTCTCATTCCACATATTCTGTTCACCCTTCCTTTTTTAACATTACGCCACCTCAAGGAATGTGGAGGTGATAGGCCAACGAGTAGGTGGACACTACAACTTAGTGTGACTTCTTCGTATCCAAAGGCTTTAATTTAGTTTCTATTACCTCACGCTGATCTTCGAAATATGGCGGTAATGCCAGGGACTCTCCAAGGTAATCCATATCCTCATCTGTAGTAAATCCTGGGCCATCTGTAGCAAATTCAAATAAAATGCCATTAGGATCACGGAAATAGAGGGATCTGAAATAAAAACGCTCCACTAAACCAGAATTAGGAAATCGGAATTCCTGCAGGCGATCTCTCCATGCGGCCAATTCTTCTTCGTTCGCTACACGCAATGCAACATGATGTACACTTCCACGGCCTGGTCTTTCCTTTGGTAAATCATTTCGCACCTCGAGATGAATCTCTGCACCTGTTCCACCTTCACCAGTAGAAAAAATGAGAATATCTTCCTGACCGCTTACAGGAGATGGGTAGCTGCTAACTTGTTTAAATGTAAGAATTTCTGTTAAAACGGTGATTGTTGGTGTTGGATCCTGTACCGTTAATTTACTTGGCCCGAGTCCAATAATTCCTTTGTCTACAGGAACACTACTACGTTCCCATACGTTTCCGCCTGCAACACCAGTATTCGTTTCATCGGAAATCAGGGTTAAACGCTGTCCCTCTGGATCGCGGAAATGAATTACTTTTCGTTCACCTTGTTTTGAAATTTCGTCCTGATCAACATTATATTCATTGAAACGATCTTGAAAATACGTTAAAGCAGCATCATTTGGTACACGTAAGGAAGTACCGGAAATACTGTTTATTCCTGGATAAGTTGTTCCCGCATTTGGTATTTCAAAAAAAGTTAAATCAGTTCCGGGCTTACCTACTTCATCTGCATAAAATAAGTGATAGACAGATGTATCATCTTGGTTAACGGTTTTTTTGACGAGACGCATACCTAATATTTCTGTATAAAAGTGGTAATTTTCTTTTGCATTTGCTGTAATAGCAGATACATGGTGAATCCCTTTTATTTCCATGACCATTCCTCCTTAGCAGGTAACTGTAAAAGTATCCTGAATTCAAGATACTTTTAGTGTAATACATATTGTAGTCAATAGTCTACTTGTCTGCTTCATCATGATCTTCAGGAGCTGGGCGCATCCCTCTTTGAAGTTGATCAATACTTAAACCAAAATCCATTTGCAGATGTGGATAGTCAGGAAACCTATTCCAATCCCCACCCCATTCAAAGCCTAAATCTTTTGCAAGTTCAGCTACTTCAAACCAGTCTGATTCTCCACTATCTGTTCCATCGTACTGAATATCCCAATGGATATCACCATTATTATCCAGCAATGCATAATCAATTGCGAGTCCATAATTATGATAGGATTCGCCACCTTTAGCATTTGTGACAATGTTTCCACTTGCCGATCTCCCTTGTTCATATAATTCATTTTGTTCATCGATAGAACGTGTTTTATCTGTAATAACGACATCAATATCTATAGCTTCAGCTTGTTCCAAAAGAATGTCTTTTTTTTCTTCCACTAACGGATGCAGGTCATCTGGAAGGGGGGCATCTTCGCCCATATCTAAATAGTTTTCTTCCATACGATTATATAAGATAAATAGAATACTTAAAAATATAATAATCATAATCCATGGAAGGAGTATTTTTCTTATGCCTTTCATGTTGTGAGATCCTCTCTTCTAATACGTTGCTGACATTTTACCACTGAATTGCGGCTGACTTCGAGCTTTTTATCCTAAGGGCCTCATTATTATAAAAGTTGGAAAAAGAGGGGCGTGGAAAAAACAATAAGGATAAATAACATTTGAATTTAACAGCATCCATAGCTTGAAACAAAACATGCTTTTTCCCTTGAAAAATAAACCGTTTACATATATTATAATAGTATAAGTGAATTAGTTTGTTTGGCGGACAAAATAATTAAACTATGGGAGGAATATTTATACAATAAATTTTTATCGCAGTTTAACGGGCGGTCGACAATCGCAAAACAGAGTCACGTCCTATGACAACGCCGGCATAGCTCGTCCTGGGACTGCGCGTGAATGCTCGTCCCACCGAAAACATTTGTGCGTTCACCGGCTAGAATCGCGACGTCCTGTCGCAACGCCGGCATTAGCACGTCCTGGGACTGCGCGTGAATGCTCGTCCCACCGAAAACATTTGTGCGTTGTAATTTTACATGCTATTTTAAAAATAAGGAAAGGTTGATGAACATGAAAACATTTATTACGGATGATTTTTTATTATATAATGAAACAGCGAAAGACCTTTACCATAATACCGCGAAGCATTTACCGATTATAGATTATCATAATCATTTAAACCAGGAGGAAATTCTACAGGATAAAAATTATACTAATTTATCCGAAATCTGGCTGGCAGGAGACCATTATAAATGGAGAGCAATGCGAGCAAATGGTATTGATGAAGCGTATATTACGGGAGACAAAAGTGATTATGAAAAATTCTTAGCATGGGCTAAAACGGTTCCGAATACGTTCGGTAATCCGTTATATCATTGGACTCATCTGGAACTATTACGCTATTTTGATATTGATGAAGTATTAAATGAAGAAACAGCACCAGCGATATGGGAAGAAGCGAAACGAAAGCTTGCTACCCCGGAGATGTCAGTAAGGTCTTTACTGGAAAAGGATAAAGTAGAGTTTGTTGGAACAACAGATGATCCAACAGACGATCTAGCGAGTCACATTCAATTAGCGAAAGAAGGGTTTTCAGCTAATGTATCCCCCTCATTCCGTCCAGATAAAGGGTTGGGCATCGAGAAGGAAGACTTTCTTCCATGGGTGGAAAAACTGGGTCAAGTCACAAACGTAACCCTTGAAACCTATGATGCTTTCCTTGATGCATTGGCAAGTCGGGTAGATTATTTTGATGAGCACGGATGCCGAAGTTCAGACCATGGTATAAATGTTTTGTTTTATGAAAAAGCATCCAAAGATGAAGTCTCAGCTATTTTTGTGAAACGATTGAAAGGTGAGGCGCTTTCGGCTAAAGAAATTGATCAGTTTAAGACGTACACATTACTTTCTTTAGGAGAACTTTATGCGGATAAAGGCTGGGCAATGCAGCTCCATATAAGTCCACTCAGAAATAATAATACGAAAATGTTTAAAAAATTAGGGCCTGATAGTGGGTTTGATTCTATTGGCGATCCACTAGTCGCTGATAAATTGTCTGGGTTATTAGATTCAATGGAAGAAAAAGGGAAGCTTCCAAAGACGATTCTGTACAGTTTGAATGCTAATGATTATAATGTGCTTGCAGCAATGGCAGGTAATTATCAAAATGCTGAGATTCCTGGAAAGGTTCAGTTTGGAACTGCATGGTGGTTTAATGATACAATTGATGGTATGGAAGACCAAATGAAGACTTTAGCCAATATCGGACTGATTAGCAACTTTATTGGAATGCTTACGGATTCAAGAAGTTTTCTATCTCTTTCTCGTCATGAATACTTCAGAAGAATCTTATGTAATCTTCTAGGAACATGGGTAGAAGAAGGTAAAGTGCCAAAAGATATGGCGTTACTTGAGAAGTATGTTCGTGGCATATGTCACGAAAATGCGAAACAGTATTTTGCCATATAAGATTTAAATCTATGGCTGTTTTCTAAAAGGTTGGGACTGCGGTTACTCGTCCCACCGAAAAGAATTGTTGTTTTTGACACAAAATCTATAGAAGACGACGTAACTACCAGGTTGATTTCCGCTGCGTACAGTCGCTTTCCGCGGGCACGGCTTTGCCCTGGCAAAGGGTATGTCGACGTTGTTCGCAAAGAACGGTTTTAGTCGACCTTCCTTAGGGTAGTCCTGCGGGGTCTTCAGACTCGTGTTGGGGCTGCGCGTAAATGCTCGCCCCACCGAAAACCTTTGTTCCCGCAGGAGTCGACTGTACTCCGCTCCAATCAACCTTCATAAGAGTGCATGGCTATATTTGTTATATAATTAAGCAATTTTGATGAAGTTGAAAAGCATCTTATCAGCGGAGGAAACACATGAAGACTCCTGCGGGAGGAAAGGCCTCGGTGAGACCCCGCAGTGCGCCAGCACAAGGAGGCTCACCAGCCGCCCGCGGAAAGCGAAATGTGTTTCCGTAGCGAATCCCTGCTCTCAACCAGCTTTTGCAAAAGAATTGTCACTACGTCGTCTTTTATACCACTGCGAAGATTTAAAACAACAACATTTACGATAAGAGCCAAATCTATGGATAAGGAAGGTAATGAATATGTCACAACAAGTTGGTGTTATAGGTTTAGCGGTTATGGGGAAAAACCTTGCGCTTAATATTGAGAGCAGAGGGTATTCCGTGTCTGTATTTAATCGTTCTCCAGAAAAAACAGAAGCTTTTCTAGAAGAAGAGGCAAAGGGCAAGAACTTTGTTGGATCGACTAGTATCGAAGAATTTGTTAACTCATTGGAGAAGCCGCGTAAGATTCTATTAATGGTTCAAGCCGGTCCAGCAACAGATGCAACTATTCAATCACTACAGCCGCACTTGGATCAAGGCGATATTCTGGTTGATGGTGGAAACACATTATTTGAAGACACCATTCGTCGTAATAAGGAACTAGAGAAAACAGGAATACATTTTATTGGAACAGGAGTCTCTGGTGGTGAAGAAGGAGCATTAAATGGCCCTTCCATTATGCCTGGTGGCCAAAAAGAAGCATATGAACTTATAGCGCCTATTTTCGAAGCCATTTCAGCAAAAGTTGATGGTGACCCTTGTACAAGTTATATAGGTCCTGATGGTGCTGGCCACTATGTGAAAATGGTTCATAATGGAATTGAATACGGGGATATGCAATTAATCTCTGAAGCTTATTATATTCTGAAACATGTACTTGGGCTTGATGCACAAGAGCTTCATGAGGTATTTTCGGAATGGAATAAAGGTGAGCTGGATAGTTACCTGATCGAAATCACTGCAGATATATTTACAAAGACAGATGAAGAGACAGGAAAGCCGCTTGTTGATGTAATTTTAGATACAGCAGGTCAAAAAGGGACAGGAAAATGGACAAGTAAGAACGCATTGGATTTAGGTGTTCCACTTCCGCTAATTACTGAATCTGTATTTGCTCGTTTTATTTCGGCAATGAAGGAAGAGCGCGTGAAGGCAAGCAAAGTACTGAGTGGACCAGAAGTTCCGACATTTGAAGGAAATAAAGATGAATTGATTGAAGCTATTCGTAAAGCATTGTACATGAGTAAAATCGTTTCTTATGCGCAAGGTTTCGCACAAATGCGTGCACAATCAGAAGAAAATGATTGGAATCTTCGCTATGGTGATATTGCAATGATTTGGCGTGGGGGCTGTATTATTCGCGCAAACTTCTTGCAAAAAATTAAAGAAGCATATGATAATGAGCCAGCTTTAACAAACTTATTACTGGATCCTTACTTTAAAGATATTGTAGAAGGGTATCAGTCTGCATTGCGTGAAGTCGTTTCCGTCGCGATCAAGCACGGTATTGCTGTACCATCATTCTCCAGTGCAATAGCTTATTATGACAGCTATCGTTCTGCGAATTTGCCAGCTAATTTATTGCAGGCACAGCGCGATTATTTCGGTGCACACACGTATCAACGTAAAGATAAAGAAGGCGTGTTTCACACGAACTGGTTTTAATAGGATAAAAAACTCCCCATTCGTAAAGTTGATTGGGGAGTTTTTTATGCGATTCGGATGGGGCCATGCTGTTAAAATCGAGCGAGAGCTTAGTTCGTGCGCGAGTATGAGCATCTGTCGCTCGAGTGAGTCCCTTCCCCGCTCTTGTAGCTTGTCGCTCATTAGAACGAAGAGAGTGTCACAGCACCTATTTCACTGATTTCATCCTCTTCCCTTCAGCATTACCAGAAGGAATATGATTTTCTGTTCTATCTAAAAATAGCTCGGGAACTTCTAAGAACTGTTTAATAGCTAATGCGCTCGCGCCCATAACACAAGCTTTACCTCCAAGTTCAGACAAAGAAATTTCGCGGTATTGGCTTACGTTTGATTTTAAATTATGTTTAATTTCACGTATCGTATTTGGATACATTTCGAGGACTTCACAGTTTAGGACAATTGTTTCTGGGTTATATAGATTGATAACATTATTTAATCCAATCGCTAGATAGGTGATATACGCATCAAGTTGTTCGAAGGTGACTGTATCCTTTTCCTTGATTAGCCTTTTCACATCTTTATGTGTGATTGTTGGTTTATCAAGTTTTTCAGCTAACGCTGCAAATAAACTAGGTTCTGAGTTATAGAGTTCCCAGCAACCGTGATTACCACATCTGCAAGCCTTTCCACCAGGTGAAACAATCATATGCCCCATTTCTCCCGCATACCCGTGGTACCCCTTGTGAAGTTCACCATCTAGCATCATGCCAGCCCCAATACCTGAAGATAAGTTAATGGAAAGTAAATTATCGCTTTGATGATGATTGTATACTCTTTCTGCATACACGGATAAGTTGGCATTGTTCTCTATATTAATCGTTACGTTTAAGTCAACTTCGTTTTCTAAATCGGTTTTTAAATTTTTATTATACCATTGTAGTTTGGGTACAAAATCAATATGTTCATCGTTATTCACTGTTCCATGGATTCCAATCATCACACCTACTAAGCCATAGCGGCTACTTGAAAACTCCTTAAAACTTGCCTTGATATGCTTGGCAACTATCTGAACAATTTCATGATAGTTATCGCTTTTTAGAGTTATTGCTTCACTGTGAACTGGATAACCGAGTAAATCAGTTGATGTAAATTGAATTTTATTATAATCAAGGTCAATTCCTAATACATAGCCAGCGTCACGATTAATGGAAAGCATGATGGGTCTTCTACCAACAGCATGATGCTCTTGCTGTGTTTCGTAAATTAATTCCTCTTCTAATAGGTTAGCAACCTGGACCGATATGGTTGCTTTATTTAACCCAGTAATTTTAGATAAATCTGCCCGCGAAATCATGCCATATTCAATGATTCGTTTTAAGATAATACTTCTATTGATTTTTTTGATATAAGCGCCATCACCTGTAACCATATGAATCCTCTTTTCCTTATTGTTTGTATTTATAAACGGCAGTAAAACCATCACTGAATGAAGCTTTCCTTTATTGACGGGAATATCCAATAGTGATATTCTTTGATTAATTATAACTTTAATTTGTTTGGTGGACAAATTAAATAATAGAAGTTTAAAAAAAGACCTATGTGAACGATATATACTACGAGTATTGAAAGGGTTTGCAAAAATGACATAGGTTAGTCTTACAATTTCTAGTTGATACATACTATTATAACAGAAAAAGGTGATTTTGAAATGAAAATCCTATACTTTGACTGCTTTTCAGGGATAAGCGGTGACATGACCATTGGCTCTTTGATTAATGCGGGAGCAGATATAACGGTGTTGGAGAGCGAATTAAAGAAGCTCCAAATGGAAGATGAATATGAATTGAAAACAGAAAAAGTTGTAAAAAACGGGATCACTAGTACTAAATTTGATGTTGTATTATTGAACGAGGAACATCATCATCATGATCATGACCACAAACACGAGCACCATCATGATGGACACGATCATGGTCATCATGCACATACCAACAATCATGATCACTCGCATGAACATCACCATCATCACCGTTCTTATCGCGATATCGTAAAGCTCATTGAATCAGCCGATTTCCCTGAGCAAGTAAAGGATATGGCATTGAAAATATTTAAGAAAATTGGTGAAGCAGAAGGAAAGATTCATGGGGTACCACTGGCTGATGTGCATTTTCATGAGGTTGGTGCAGTTGATTCCATTATTGATATTGTAGGATCAGCAATCTTAATTCACAATATGGAGATAGATGAAGTAAGGTCATCCTCAATTCCGGTAGGGTCGGGTAAAATTCATATTGATCATGGTGTTTATCCAGTCCCCGCACCTGCAACGCTCGAAATTTTGAAAGGAGTTCCATTAGCGCACAGTGATTTAAAAGCCGAATTGACAACACCAACAGGGGCAGCTATTATAGCGGTGCTTGCTGAAAAATTCTCCAATTTACCATCGATGAACGTACATGCAATTGGTTATGGGGCAGGTACAAAAAGTTTTGAAAACCACCCAAATGTATTACGCATCATTATCGGAGAATAACACGATTATTAACTATCAATAGATAAGGGGAAAAATGTTATGAAAATCGCATTAATTGCTCACGATAAAAAGAAAAATGATATTATACAGTTTGCTCAAGCGTATAAATATAGCTTAGAAAAACATGAACTTTATGCTACTGGGACAACAGGAATGAAAATCTCCGAACATACTGGTTTATCTCTACATCGTTTTCAATCCGGTCCACTCGGTGGTGATCAGCAGATCGGTTCAATGGTTGCTGAAAATAACATGGACATGATTATCTTCTTCCGTGATCCATTGACTGCACAACCACATGAACCAGATATCACTGCTTTGTTACGGCTTTGTGATGTATACAATATACCGTTAGCAACAAATATGGGTACAGCTGAAGTCTTGATCCATGCACTAGAACGTGGCGATTTGAAATGGCGAGAAATTATTCATGATAACGAAGGTAAATAGATCATTGGTCCAGGGCTAATTATACGGATTCAAACGTAGATGTTTAAACCCGTATAATTAGTCCTGTTTTTGCAATTAAAATCCTACTACTTACAAGGTTGTTTGCTTATAATGAATATGCAAGCACTTACATTACTAAAATATTTTGAATAAAAAACGGAATGCATTTCAATAAGTCAAACTATATAGTGAGGAGAATGAAAATGAAAAAAGTACGCTTAGGTATTATTGGTTTAGGCGCACAAGGTGGCGCATATGCAGGATTTATCATGGAAGGAAGAGTTCCAAATATGGAGGTCGGTGCTATTTGTGATATCGATCCAGCAAAAAAATCTGAAGCCGAAGAAAAGTATCCTGGTGTTCCATTTTACGACAATTATATCGATATGCTTGAAAGCGGTGACATCGATTCAGTCGTTACATGTGTTCCGCATTACTTGCATCCGGAAATGGGTATTGAATCATTAAAAAGAAACATCCATGCTCTAGTTGAAAAGCCAGCAGGTGTGTATACAAAACAGGTGAAAGAATTAAATGAATTTGCGGCAACAAAACCAGAAGTAACGTTTGGCATTATGTTTAATCAGCGAACAAATGAACTCTATCAAAAAGTAAAAGAAGTTATAGATAATGGAGAAATTGGTGACATCCGCCGAACAAACTGGATTATTACAACATGGTGGAGACCTCAAGGTTATTATGACCAAAGTGCATGGAGGGCAACTTGGGAAGGTGAAGGTGGTGGTGTACTCGTAAACCAGGCACCGCATCAGCTTGACCTCCTTCAGTGGATTGCAGGCATGCCGAAGAAAGTATATTCCAACGTGAAATATGGTTACCAAAGAGATATCGCGGTAGAAGATGAAGTAACGGCAATGTTTGACTACGGCAATGGTGCAACAGGTGTATTTATTACTGCCACGCACGACGTTATGGGTACAGACCGGTTTGAGATTTTAGGTGACAAAGGAAAAATCGTCGTTGATGACAGTAAGACTGTAACGATTAAACGTCTTAAAACACCTGAATCTGAAATGAGTGCAACCATGGACATGCAAGATGTTATGAAAATTTTCATGGGTGACGGTCCGGGAGAAATATATGATGAAGAAGTACTAGAATTTGAAAGTGTATGGGGAGCGCAACATACAGCTGTTATGGAAAACTTCGCAGCAAATGTCTTAGATGGTACGCCGTTACTTGCACCAGGTAGTGATGGGATCAATGGTGTGGCATTGGCAAATGCGATCCATCTATCAAGCTGGTTAGGCAAAGAAGTAGATCTTCCAGTAGATGAAGATTTATATGTAGAGGAATTAAACAAGAAGATTGCAGAAGAAAAAAAGTAGTGTAGTAGATTGTTCAAAAAGTCTGCACGCACTGTAATAGATTCAGACGAACTCATTTCCATCCCGGTTATGAGTTCGTTTGCAACAAGAAGGGGGGAGAACTAATGCTTAACATAGCCGTTATTGGCCTTGGAGATATTTCGAAAATTCATCTTCCCGTTATCGAGGAGAATCCAGATGCCCGTCTAGTAGCAGTATGTGATGTTGATGAGTCATTAAAAGATAGTGTTGCAGGTGCAACCTTTTATACAGATTATCACGAAATGCTGGAGAAAGAATCACTGGATTGTGTACATGTTTGCCTGCCGCATCACCTTCATTATCATGCAACAAAGGCTTGTGTTGAAAGAGGTATCCATGTATTTCAGGAAAAACCTTTGGCGCGAAATGCGGAAGAAGGCATGGCATTAGTTGACTTAGAAGAAAAATACCCAGATGTTAAAATCTGTGTTTCTTTTCAAAATCGTTATAATGAGACATTCGAAAAACTACGTGAAATTGTTGCAAGTGGAGAATATGGCAACGTAACTGGATTGAAGGGTTTGGTGACCTGGTTTAGGCCAAAAGCTTACTATGATGTAAAACCTTGGCGAGGTAAAATGAGGTATTCTGGTGGAGGCGTCATGATTAATCAGGCAATTCATACCTTGGATTTAATGCAGATAATCGGTGGCGAAATTGAAACGATAAGAGGAACGATAGATAATCTATTTGATTATGGATATGAAGTAGAAGATACTGCTGTGGCCAATATTCAATTTAGGAGTGGAGCAACAGGGTTATTTTTTGCAACCAATACAAATGCTGGGAATTCCAGTGTAGAGTTTCAAGTTCTCATGGAAAAAGGAAAATTAACGATTAAAGATAGTATTCTAACAAAAATGAACGGTAGCGGTAAGAAGGAAGAGGTAATAGAGGATGAAAAGTTACCTGGTAAGAATTTCTATTATGGCGCGAGTCATTCAAAATTAATTAATCATTTCTATACGTGTATAGAGAATGATAGCCAGGATTATATCCATGTGAAAGACTCCCAAGTATCGATGGAAATGATTAGTGCAATTCGGCAATCCTCTGAAATTAAAAAAGAAATAAAAATGGAGGTATATCAATGAAAAAAGGAAAAATTGGCGTGCAAATGATGATGCTTAAAGGTAAGGTTGAAGAACTTGGTGCCTATGAAACAATGAAACAATTGCATGAGCTAGGCTTTAGAGCTGTAGAAGTTTCACAAATTCCTATGACGGAAGAAAATGTAGGCGAATTAAAACGGGCAAGCGAAGACTTTGATATAGAGATTGCAGCAATGTCTGCTCCTTTAGAGCCAATGATGCCAGGTGCTCCTGGAGAAACACTAACAGCTAATTTTGATAAAATTGTCAAGGATTGTAAAACGTTAGATTGTAACTTCCTTCGTATCGGAATGCTCCCCCTAAACATCATGGGCGACAAGGATCAAATCATGGAATTTATCAAAAGAGCGGAAGCAATGGCAGAGCGCTTAGCAGAGCATGGAATCGAATTGTATTATCATACACACCATATCGAGTTCCAGAAGTACGACGGAGAATATTTACTGGATCTGATGAAAAATAATACGTCCAAACTTGGGTTTGAATTAGATGTCCACTGGATCCAACGAGCTGGTGAAGATCCCGTACAAATTATTAAAAACTATAAAGATCGAATATCGCTATTACATTTGAAAGATTATCGTATTGGTGAATTGGATATTCAAGAGGAAGATCTTCAAGACATGGGTAAGTTTTTTAGTAAATTCACGGACCTAATTGAATTTGCGGAAGTTGGAGAAGGGAATCTTGATATGAATGCAGTGATTGACGCTGGTCTCGAAAGCGGCGCACAGTATTTCTTAATCGAGCAGGATGACACGTATGGACGTGACCCATTTGATTGTTTGAAAATATCAGCAGATAACTTGAAGGAATTGGGTTATGCAGATTGGTTCTAGAATGTTAGCAACAAAAGGAGTGGATAAGCATGAGTAATGACGGAATGAATTATGCACCAAAAGGAAAGCCGAATCCAGTCGTTAAAGAAGGAGAATTTCAGGTTGCGGCAGTTGCACTTGATCATGGGCATATTAATGGCATGTGTAATGGTTTGGTAGAAGCAGGCGCCACGTTAAAATGGGTATATGACCCAGACCAGGAAAAGGTGAATAGTTTCCTTGAAAAATTTCCTGGAGTAGAAGTAGCAGATTCCTTGGAACAAATTTTAAATGATGAATCTATCAAGCTAGTAGCAGCGGCAGCGATTCCATCAGAAAGAAGTGGACTTGGCAATAAGGTAATGGAAGCTGGAAAAGACTATTTTACAGATAAAACACCTTTTACAACAAAAGCACAATTGGAAGAGACGAAGCGTGTCGTGGAACGGACTGGCCAGAAGTATATGGTGTATTTCAGTGAACGCCTCCACGTCGAGGGTGCTGTATTTGCAGGCGACTTGATTAAAGATGGAGCAATCGGAAAAGTTATTCAGGTGACTGGCTTCGGCCCGCACCGATTAAATGCAGACAGTCGTCCAGATTGGTTTTTCAATAAAGAACAATATGGTGGTATTCTATGCGATATCGGGAGTCATCAAATTGAGCAGTTCCTCTATTATACAGGCAGCGGGGACGCAGAAATCCTGCATAGTAAAGTAGGTAACTATAATAATCCTGATCATCCGGAACTAGAAGACTATGGCGACGCAACATTAGTCGGCGATAATGGGGCAACACAAATCTTTAAAGTAGATTGGTTCACACCGGATGGATTGAGCACATGGGGTGATGGACGTACCTTTATTACCGGGACAGAAGGAACAATAGAAATTCGTAAATATGTGGACGTGGCACGTGAGGAGTCAGGCGACCACCTTTATCTAGTGAACAAGGACGGGGAAAAGCATTACGCACTATCAGGTGAAGTAGGTTTCCCATTCTTTGGAGCATTTATCAAAGATTGTATCAATCGTACCGAAAATGCAATGACGCAGGAGCATGCATTTAAAGCTGCGGAATTGTGCTTAGAAGCGCAGGAACAAGCGATTGTTGTTTCTTAAGTTGTTACAATAAAGTTTAGATTACTAAAAACCACCACATTAAGTATTTCAATATGAGGTACAGACATATAAATTAGTGACATGAGTTGAGCGTTGAATTGCAAAGCAATTTGATGCTCTTCTTTTTTTAAAAGATAGGAAAGCATAAGGGATTCTAACAAAGCAAAGAACGCTTTCAAAGAATCCCTTTAACGAATGCCAAGTATTCTTATAATCAATCATAAACTATAAATACACTTCATTCCATCGTGATTTAGCTTCTTTCTTTAGGCTGTTAATATGTTCCGTTATTACATTTGAAAAGGCAGAAAAATCACGCTCTCTCATTGCTTCGTATAAATGCCAGTGATCTGTATGTCTTTTCGTTGTGCTTTCCAGTGAGGTAGAGTGGACGATACGGGATAAGGATACGTGGGTGTTTAACGAGGAAAATAGTTCTATTATTTTATTATTTCCTGTCCATTCTATTAAAGTCATGTGAAATTTCCGATCTACCTTATTATAGGTCTCAAAAGGAAAAGGAGTAGCTTTGAGGAGTGAATCCATTTCCTGGACGATTTGTCCCCAATTTTCCACCTTATCTGCTGAAATAAATTGAATCACTTGCTTGCCAGCCCATAATTCAATCATTAATCGAGCATCAAGTACTTCAATAAATTCAGTGAAATTTAATTCTGTTACATAAGTACCTTTACGAGGGATGATCTCTAGTAATCCATCGTACACAAGTTGATTGATTGCATCTTTTACAGGAGAGCGGCTTACACCAAACTCATCTGCTAATTTATGAATATCTAACTTATCACCAGGACTGTATTCTCCAGCAATTATTTTACTACGTAGTACATCGTATACCTGACTAGTCAAAAGAGATGTATCAATTTTTGTCATGATTCTATACCCCTTTATCAATTTTTAATAGTTTTGTTTCTACCAAATGACTCTATGAATTCCAATTATATATGGTTTTATAAAAAAAGAAAATACATCTCACTTAAAACTGTTGACTCCCATTAATAAATATTGTACTCTATTTAATGTAATATGTGAAATGTCACATGTTACATATCAAAATTAAAGAAAGCGATTTCGATAATAGTATTCGTTTATTACATGTCGTTTTCATAGGAGTGCCAATGATAGAAGGCTTAACAATAAAGACAAGGAATGATAGCCAATAAATTTCTTTAAGAGGTTGTTCAAAAAGTCCGGTAAAAATGACACATCGAATTTCTTCGTTGGCTTGTTTCTCCGCTGCTCGAAACTACACCGCCTCGAACTTCTCGGTCCTTTTTATCCTCCTTTTTGAACATGGACTTTTACGAATAATTTTTTGTTATGAATGAAAGGGATTACAAATTCTATTAAAACGTAGGAGGTATAAATAAGATGAAAGCAGTTTGTATTTCAAAAGCAAATACGATTGAATTATTAGATGTCGAAGAACCAACTATAAAGCAGGAAAATGAGGTAAAAGTAAAAATCAAAAGGGTAGGTATCTGTGGTTCAGATATGCATATTTATCACGGCACCAATCCGCTTGCAACCTATCCTAGAATCGTTGGACATGAAGTAACAGGAGAGATAGTGAAGACGGGTAAGGATGTAAATCGTGTGACAGTTGGTGATCATGTCGTAATTGAGCCCATCACCTTTTGCGGCGAATGCTATGCATGTAAAAGTGGTAGACCGAATGTATGTAAAGAAGTTTCCGTGTTTGGTGTACATGAAGATGGAGGAATGAGAGAGTTTGTTACGCTCCCAGAAAAACAAGTGCATCAAGTAGATTCTGAGATTGAGTGGGATGAAGCAGTAATGGCTGAACCTTATACTATTGGTGCCCAAGCAACGTGGAGAGGTAATGTTAAGGAAGGGCAAACCGTCTTTATCCAAGGTGCTGGCCCAATTGGGATAACTGTATTAAAAATGGCTAAATTGCGTGGTGCGACTGTCATTATTTCAGATTTTACAAATGAACGTCTGGCGCTTGCAAAAGAAAATGGTGTTGATCATACAATCAATCCAAAAGAGGTTGATTCTATGACGAAAATTAATGAAATAACAAATGACGAGGGTGCGAATGTTGTCATCGATGCAGTAGGTTCTCCTCAAACATTTGAATTGGCTGTTGAAGTTGCATCGCCAGCAGGTAATATCGTAACACTCGGATTTAACGAAACACCATCATCCATTGCAATGATGCATATTACGAAAAAGGAATTAACCATAACTGGATCAAGACTTCAAACCAATCAATTTGGCAAAGTTGTTGAACTGATAAACACAAAACAATTAACACATAATGGTCTTGTGACACATCGGTTCCATATTAACAACGTGAAAGAGGCATTCGAGTTTATTGAGAAAAATCCGGATAAAGTAAGAAAAGCAGTTATTGAATTCGAATAAGGTTTTGATCGGGGCTAACAGAGTTCGAGTTCCTGATTAGAAAAACCGTAATTATAAAAAACAATATTGAATCAATAGTAACCGTTATCAATATAAAAAAATGATTATTTTTATACAAAGGGGAGAGAAAGTATGCCATTACTAATCGTCGCGCTCGGCATTGTCTTATTACTAATTTTAATAATGAAATTCAATGTAAACACATTCATTTCATTAGTTGTTGTTTCGTTTGTCCTTGCATTGGCATTAGGTATGCCGATCAGTGAAGTTGTTGCATCCATTGAATATGGTTTGGGTGACACTTTAGGTGGAATTGCATTAGTCTTTGGACTTGGTGCTATTTTAGGTAAGTTAGTCGCCGATGCTGGTGGAGCCCAGCGAATTGCCATGACGCTGATTAATAAATTCGGAGAAAAACGAATTCAGTGGGCAGTTGTTGTTGGTGGTTTCATTCTCGGGATTGCGCTATTTTTTGAAGTTGGACTTGTATTATTAATTCCGATTGTTTATCAAATTGCTAAACAACTAAACATACAATTCTTATGGTTAGGATTACCGATGGTTACTGCATTATCTGTAACACATGCATTCTTGCCACCATCTCCAGGTATTACTGTTATTGCTCAGCAATATGGCGCCAATGTAGGGTTGGTATTAGTGTATGGGATTATAATTGGAATTCCAACTGTGATTATAGCAGGGCCATTATTTACGAAATTTGCTAGAAAAATGGTTCCATCCGCATTTGAAAAAGAACCATCTGGAAGTATGGCCTCTATTGGTGATGCAAAAGAATACAAATTGGAAGATACACCAAGCTTTGGGGTCAGTATATTCACATCATTATTTCCAGTAATTTTGATGGGGATTTCTACAATTATTACGTTGGTACAAGACACAATGGGTATGTCAGCTAACATGTTTTTTGACATTGTCGCGATGTTCGGTGCTCCAACTACTGTTATGCTAGTTTCAGTTTTACTTGCAATATATACCATGGGGGTAGCAAGAAAGATTCCAATGAGTCAGCTCATGAAATCAGCAGAAAATTCTATTGCTGCTATCGGTATGATGTTACTGATCCTAGGGGCAGGTGGTGCATTAAAACAAGTATTAATTGATGGTGGAGTAGGAGATTATGTTGCGCAACTCTTTGAAGGAAGTACGATGTCTCCAATCATATTAGCTTGGTTAATTGCTGCTTTGTTGAGAGTTGCACAAGGGTCAGCAACTGTTGCCGCTCTAACCACAGCTGGATTAGTCATTCCATTGATGCAGGGTACAGATGTTAGCTTAGAATTAATGGTACTTGCAACAGGTGCAGGAAGTATTATTGCTTCTCACGTCAATGATACCGGTTTCTGGATTGTTAAAGAGTCCTTTGGCTTAACAATGAAAGAAACATTTGCAACTTGGACAGTACTGGAAACAATTATTTCCGTATGTGGTCTTGTGTTTGTTCTGTTCTTAAGCTTATTTGTTTAAGATATGCTGAATTGAGACTAGAACCATCGAATAGTGGTTACGCACTATTCGGTGGTTTTTCTTATGTGCAATTATCAAAATTTCTCTTAGTTATTATTCAGTAATGAGATGAACGGAGCAGAAAATTAATTCGGGGTGTTAATGCGAAAAAAACAGCAGAAGCGTAATTGCTTCTGCTAGTTTTTGTGCAAAAAGAGACACCTGTCATTTGTCATACAAGACATCTTTTTCCTACTTATCTAAAAAGGATCCCACCATTATTCATATCTCAACCCATGACCAAGCCTATAAATATTACCATCGCTATCCTCATAGGCATAGGTGAGTCCTTCCGGCAGATATTTGTCCTTATCATAGCCAGGGACATCATTTCTTGAGACGCAATCACCGTTCTGATAAACTGCAATGACTTCTTGATTAGCTGGTAATGTCAATGGTAAGACGCCTACTGGTTGGTTACCCGCCATCACCTCGAACTGTGGCTTGAAGAATGTATCATATCCGGCGACGAGTGCATCTGCCAAAGGTTCAACATTGCCAAGGATCCATGGCATAATGATATTAACACTCATCACTACTTTTCCACCACGACTATGAATATTGTCTGCGACTGTCTTCAGATGATCCATACCGCTCAATGTTGTTTCCTGGTATAAAGAACCTTTCAAATCAGTTTCCACTTTATTCTCACACAGCTCAAGTTCTAGAAATCCTGGTGTTGCCGAGAAATAGGAACCGGATTTCGGATATAAGAACAAAATGACGGTGTCAGCTTCTTCATAGTTAGCTGTCAACGTAAAATGTCCATGCTCTTGGCATTCCCTCCTTGCTTGTTCTGTGAAAGATTTAGCTTGCTCGGGTTCCTTATGGAAAACTTCCACATAAACTTTCTTACTGCCACGTTTTTCAGCTGTTAGAGGCAATGTCTGATTGTTATTTTTGAGTACAGTTACTGATTTTTTATGTGCTTCATACGCCGATTCCCAATTCGCTGCGTTACTAACGACAGATGTAGCCACTTCTGGTGAATTATAGGTCCGATCATCAAATAAGCCTAACGTGAACATTTCCGTAAGGAGGCGTATATTCGCTTCATCGATACGTTTTTCGCTAATCCATCCTTTGTCAATGGCTATTGTAAGATTTTCAATATCATTTGTATCAGCAACGATATCTGTACCAGCGTTGATTGCTTTGGCAAAACGTTCAGCCACGCTTAACTCTTCAACACCCCAGCTCATATTATTAACAATCCCGCTATCGCTATTTACATAGCCTTTGAATCCAAGTTTGTCTCTAAGTATATGATTGATAAAATAATGATTAAATGTAAATCCAACCTCTTCAAAAGGAATGTCTTCGTTCTCAAATTCTTGTACGACACTCTTTTTGATGCTTGGGATAGAATAATACGGCATGATGGAAGACGTTCCATGTTCGACGGCTGCTCTAAATGGTGGCAAATGATACTTTTCCAAACTTCCTTTTGTTGGATATAGATTCCATTTACCTTCTTCATAATGCGGGTCAAATCCGTTTTCTCTCGCACCTCCGCCTGGAAAGTGCTTCGTCGTCAATGCGATGCTATTTTTCCCTATGCTTGTCCCTTGAAATCCGTCAATAAGGCGGCCGATAGCATCAGAAATAAATTCAGGATCTTCGCCAAATGTACCGTAAGTCCGTTGCCATCTCGGATCTGTAACGGTGTCAGCCATGTACATATAGCCTTTTCTAATTCCAGTAGCATCCCATTCTTTGCGTGCGGTTTCAGCAAATTGACTAATGAGTGAGGAATTCCCGCCATTTTTTATTTCGCCCTTTGCTGCCGCTGCCAGTCCCAGAGTGCCGGGCCATGTAGAAAAGGTTCCTGCTGCATCATTCATACCAAAGACAGCTTCCGCATTTTCATTCCTGGAGTTAGACGTCACAAGAACAGGGATACCTAAACGCGTTCCCTCTGCGATTTCATTCATTTTATTAATCCACGCTGCAATGTCTGCTGGACTAAAGTTATCTCTTAGAATAAAGTGTCTTAAATGTCTGTTTTCAATCGTATGTGTTGTTCCATATACTTTTGTAGCTGCAAATATATTTTCACCTTTTTCAATAACTGCTTCATCTAATACGCCATCATGACTTGTCTTGCTTTTATCATCTTGAGACAGCCCCATCCTACGGGAGTTAATGAGCATCATACCAATTTTTTCGTCCATATTCATCAGCGATACTAAGTTTTCTGCACGTTCTTTTGGGCTTAAGCGCCAATCCTCATAGGGATCTAATTTCCCGTCATTATTCAAATCTTTAAATTTTAATCCTTCTATTTCGATGATGTTTTTGACTTTTGTTTCTAACTCTGGCTGTTGATCGTCCACTGTAGTGCCTCCTATGCTTCATAGTCCTGAAAACTTTGAGTGAATCTATTATCATTATATCATGATGATAAGGACCCTTGCTAAATAAATAGTTGCTAAAATTCACTTCACAAAATGCAGATGTATGGGTAGGAGAGGAGGTGCGCTATTCCTTAGCGATCGGTTATATAGAGGTATATCAAATCGTGTAGGTGAATATGGACATATGGTCAACCATACGGCAACAATGCGAGCTGTAACTTTTCATCCTTTAAATTTGAATGGAATGTAACGCAGTGCTGATGTAAATGCCAGCACTACGTTAAAGCATTAATTCACTGTAACTTTGTCTTCTTGAAATTGAGGAAGATGCTCTTTATGCGCCTCCATCATTTCATCGACAATTTGTTTAGCAGTCGCGTCACTTGGGGTTAGCGGATTAATCGTTAAAGCAAGTACTGCTTTATTATAATCACCGGTTACAGCTGCCTCTGCTGATATGCGTTCGAATGACTTTATTTGCTGAACAAGTCCTCTTGTCGCAACTGGTAGATCTCCCATCGCCAACGGTATAGGACCATCTTTTGTAATAACACAACTGATTTCGACTGCTGATTCATCTGGAATACTAGGAATAGCACCACGATTCATCGTGTTTACTGGCTGAATGTCACGTTTGTCGTTGTAAATAGATGTGATCAAACGAACCGCTGCATCGGAATAATATGCTCCGCCTCGTTCTTCTAATTGAGGTGGTTTAATATCAAGATTTGGATCTTTATAAAGCTCAAACAAATCATTTTCCAATTGCTGAACGACTTCAGCACGAGTACCTTCTGTCTTGGAGCTTTCAATCGTCTTATCCAACATTTCCTTCGACTTGTAATAATACATATGGTACGGACATGTTAAAGCATTTAAGGATTGAATAAACTCAGGTTCCCACCCTATTCCTTCTATATTTTTAACGAAACTTGAGTTTTCCGGATCGGATAATTTTTGCATGACTTCATCCTTTACACTGACTCCATCCAGATATACATCCAGACCGTAAACCATATGATTCAGACCTGCAAAATCAATGTGAACTCGAGAATGGTCTACATCTAATAATTTGGCAATACCCATTTCCATTCCGATAGGTACATTACACAATCCTACAACTTTTTTGATGTTGGAGTAGCGTAGTACGGCTTCTGTTACCATGCCAGCAGGATTCGTGAAGTTGATTAACCAAGCATTCGGACAAAGTTCTTCCATATCTTTCGTTATATCCAAAATGACAGGGATCGTACGTAAACCTTTAAATAGTCCCCCAGGCCCATTGGTTTCTTGTCCAAGTACGCCATATTTCACTGGGATGCGCTCGTCTTTTGCACGAGCATCCAAACCGCCAACACGGAATTGCGTTGTAACAAAATCAGCACCCTTTAAAGCTGCTTTTCTATCAAATGTTAAATGCACCTCGATTGGAAGCCCTGCTTTTTCAATCATTCGTTTTGTAAAGTTTCCAACGATTTCTAGCTTTTCTTTTCCTTCTTCAATATCTACTAACCATAATTCTTTTACTGGGAATTCATTATATCGTTTGATGAAACCTTCTACTAATTCAGGGGTATAACTAGATCCCCCGCCTATCGTTGCAATTTTAATACCTTTTGTCATACTCTATACACCTCCAGGTGATTTTAAGAACCTCTTTAACTTTAAAAGGACTTATACATAAATTGTATCAATATTTAGTAAGAGATAAATAAATGAAGGGCATTTAGTTTTTAATAACGAAAGAAGTAATTTGTTTCATGAATGTAACAAGGTGTATCTTGTTAAGTAGTTGTGTTAAAATGAAGTTATAAGGGTTAAAGAAGGAGAATCCTACACAATGTTTACACATAAGATGATCGCTTCATTCAATGAGTTAGAAACTTCTTTATACAATTATATCAGTCAAAATAGTGAAAAAGTCGCCTATATGCGGATCCGTGAACTTGCAGATGAAACCCATGTATCCACAGCCACGATCCTTCGTTTTTGTAGAAAAGTAGATTGTGAGGGTTTTTCCGAGTTTAAAGTAAAGCTAAAAATGCATGTAGAAGAAAATAAGAAAACGGTTTTAAAAGAGTCTCAACATTCCGTAATGGAGTTTTTTGATCGGACATTAAAAGGAGATATAGAAGAAAATATTAGGGAAGCTGCAAGACTAGTTAACAAAGCAGATAGTGTCATTTTTATTGGCATAGGAAGCTCAGGTATTCTTGCTGAATATGGAGCAAGGTATTTCTCAAGCTTGGGTAAATTTTCGATGTATATAAAAGATCCGCTTTTTCCGATTCATTCCAAGGTACGTTATAATAGCGCAACCATTGCTTTATCCGTCTCGGGAGAATCTAACTTTACCGTTACTCACCTTAATCAAATCAAACAAGAAGGAAGTAAAATTATTAGTATTACGAACAATAAACACTCGACCGTTGCAAAAATATCTGATATAAACATTCCATATTATGTAACGGAGGAGTGGTTTGAAAATGCTAATATTACGACGCAAGTACCTGTGATTTATATTCTGGAAGCACTGGCCCGTGAAATATATAAGCTTGGGTGAATAAGATGTAGAAGCTATTGACATGTGGTCGAACCATGATGATTACAAGAGATGCGGCTGTTAAGTTAGTTAAATTACATTTCCCATGAGGTGTCAAATGGTGGAAAACGCGACTAATAAAGGGTATAATGTAAAAAAGTCGGTGAGAAAACTGATTGATCAAATAAAGCAATTTGATCAATAATTTTCCAGATGGTGTGTTTACTGTTCCACATCCTCCAAATGAACCAGAGTAAGGGTTCGCGCATTACATGATTATTGTAAAAAAGGGAATTCAGCCTTCAGACTTAAGTGAAGGAGAAATGGAACGGTTTCTTGGTCGATAGTGGATCCGTAATCTTCATAGTTGATTTAACGGGATGTAGCTCAGCTTGGTAGAGCACTAGCATGGGGTGCTAGGGGCCGCAGGTTCAATTCCTGTCATCCCGATATTTTATTGCGATATGCTGATATTTATTATTAAGTAGGCTGGTATAAAATCGATCGAGGACGGCTCGAAAACGTTCAAGCAGCACACCCCCATTAAAATAACTATGCTTCTCACTTGGATATGTCATCCCCAATTTTAGGACTGTTAGTAAAAACCAAAAGAAATCACTATAAAACTTTTCGGTATAATAAGCCTTTGATTGGTTGTTAAATGCCACTCCTAAATTTCATTTAAATAAAAAGTGGACGTCTCATGAGTGGACATCCACTTTTGTGCGAGAGAAAGCACATTAGGTTTAATTTATCGGTTCTCTAACTCATAGGTTTCCGGTGACTCGCGAACAATTTCCATAACATTTACATCAAGGGCTTTTGCTATTTCTTTCATCGTGTCTATTGATAAATTTTGATTTGCGTTCTCAATCCTGGAAATGCCACTTTGCTTAGTCTTTAGCGCTTCAGCAAGTTCACTTTGTGTAAGATGTTTTTTTTACGTAAATGTATAATGTTTCGGGCAATTACATACTCAAGTTCGCTATCTTCCCACTCCTGTCGAAACTTAGGATCTTTTAACCGTTCTTCCAGTCTCCTTTTTAGGTAGCTCATTATATTCCCTTCTTTTTTTGTCGCAAAAAACCATCCCGATACTTTTTCGCTCGTATGATTTCTATTCTTGGTGTCTTTTGCTGTTTCTTCGTAAAACCATGAAGAAGTATCAATTTACCAAGAGAACCTATAGAGCCAGCGAATCGCTATAAAACTTTTCGGTGTAATAAGGCTGTGATTCGTCATTAAATGCCACTCCGACCCCTAAGTTTCTATAATTTCCCTGGAGGATATTTTCTCTGTGTCCCAAGGAATTCATCAGTCCCTCGTGGGCATAGATGCTGCTGAACTGACCGTATGCTAGGTTTTCACCAGCCGTCGTAAAGCGAATATCGTCTTCCTCCATACGATCAAACGGAGATTGGCCTTGTAAATTCACATGATCGAAATAGTGATTTTCCGCCATGTCCAAGCTATGATCCTGAGCCGTTTCTCTTACCTGATCATCCCATGATAAAATGGGCAGGTCGTGTTTTGCTCGTGTCGCATTTGTTAAATCAAACAACTGATATTCTAAGCCTTCTTGCAGTTGCTCGCTAGGTTCGGTATAAAACGCATTTTTGTTTTGTTCCAGTCCCTCCTCGATAACTTGGATGGCTGTAACTGTATCATTTTCGTGCTTATCATAAAACATGGTGACATAGTTGTTGTCGGTCTGGAATACATCATACTCTCCATTATGATTAATCTGATAGTTGACTAAACCTTTTCTTATAGACGATTCAGGCGTACCGAGATGCTCATCAACAGATTCTTTTGGACTTCCGAGTTCTATTCCAGTTGAGGAGGCGATCAAATCCTGATTGGTATAAAGGCCGCGAACGATATCTTCTTCATCATAAGCAACCATAATGAAATTTTGGTAGTTTTCATGATAGGCCTCCCAGTCCACACCATATTCATTTTCCGAAGTCCGCTGCGGCTCTCCGGTTTCCTGTTCAACTTCAGCTCTGGAATCGCCTATTTCAATATTATGAATCGAAAATACTTGATCTGTGGGATCTGTTAATTCTGGTGTTTCAATGTCTGTATCGTTTGAATCTGACGGCGACAGATCACCAATCGTCGCAAATAAAGAATTCAATTGCTGATTTAGACTGTCAATCGCAGCATCGATATCTGGATTTTCCTGTGCCCAATCAACTGTAGATTGGATGGGGTTCATTACATATGAAGAAACAAATTGTTGAACTGGCTCTTCCCATAACGGCTTTGAGACATAGCCGATAAACACAATCATTAATAATAAAATAAACCGTTTCACAGCTACACGCTCCAATTTTATATAATATACGGAATGTTCAGGGGAACAATCCTTTTATAGGTATTGTTTTTTTAGATCATAAATTATTCTCTTGCAAAAGTAAATGAATTGCTTTTGATCGTGGATTATAAATGTCTATTTGTGAATAAATATGAAGGAAAAACCTGTTGAAGAAAAAATGACGGACTATAAATATAGTCCGCTGCAATGTGTTTTTTAAAAAGTTATTAAAACGTTACCTCAGTCAACTTCCTTAACTACTTTCGCTGGTACTCCTGCAACGACAGTGTTTTGCGGAACGTCTTTTGTAACAACGGCGCCAGCGGCAACCACGGCGTTTTCTCCAATCGTTACACCTGGTAAAATCGTTGCATTGGAACCAATCCATGTGTTTTTTTCAAGGTTAACGGCTGAAGCATACGTCGTATTTCGTGTTTCTAACGACATCCCATGGTTAAGGGTTGCAATCGTAACATTCATACCCAGTAATGCACCGTCTCCGATATGAAGTCCAGCTCTATCCTGAAATGAACAGCCTGTGTTAAAGAATACGTTTTTTCCGATAGTGATATTTTTTCCAAAGTCCGTATAAAAAGGCGGGAAGCACATAAAAGACGAATCAACTTTGTTACCTGTCAGTTCACTAAATATCTCAACAATTTCTTCCTTTGAATGATAAGATGTATTTAACTCCATCGTTATTCGTTGTGCTTCAAAGCTGCATTGTGTTAATAGTCCGTGAAGTTCCTTATCCTCTCCGGAGATCGGGTTTCCTGCTTTGCAATATGCGATAAACTCTTCCATGTTCATTGTATAATCACCTTTCAATATTCTATCGTCTTACTCTATATCAATCGTTACTTCGACATCATCCGGATAATTCTCCAATAACTCCACACCATCTAAAATTTCTCCCAATTTCACGAGTCCATGAAGCGGTTCGTGATCTCCTTTATAATAAATGACAAAGGCCTCTCCCGGTGTCCAATAGGAAATGTCTCCTTTGCTAAAATGGGAGATATTTGTTTCATCCGCTAAACCACTTATTTCTACATATTTTTCCCGTTTATGCAAGTCATGCATCGTAATCGTCATGGGGAGTTGTTTAATAAAGTCTCTAGTCGTTGCGTTGTCATCTAACGTCGCTCTCAATTGTTTATTATCAAATGTAATTATTATATGTTGATTCTCCATGTATGCGGAATCCCCCTCATTGCTCGGATTTGCTCAATATCAATTGTTCAATAGCATATGCAACACCATTTTCATCGTTAGATAACGTTTGAAAGTCAGCAGCTTCTTTTACAGATGGAGTTGCATTATTCATTGCCACTCCACATCCAGCGTACTCAATCATACTTAAGTCATTTTCACCGTCACCTATTGAAATGATTTCTTCTCTTTTAATAGAAAGTTTTTCTGCAAGCTGCTTTATTGCACGCCCTTTACTTACGATGGGATGAAGAATTTCTAAATAAAATGGCGTGCTTTTTATCATCATGTATTTTTCCTTGAATGAATCTGGTATAGTTTCAATGATTTTATCTAAGCGCTCTGGCTCATCGACAAACATGGCTTTAGGAATTACAATGTCTGCCGGTGTTTCATTCATCGGTCGATAGTGGATCGGAATTTGATTAGCAAAGGCTTTATAGATGGTGTATAGGTTAATCGTTTTATTTGGGTTATACATATGCTTTATATCAAAATAATGCATTGGTGATTGAATTTCTTTGCTTAGTTCATACAAAGCTTTTAAGTCTTGATATGTTAAGTTGTTCTGTGAAACCACTTCCTCAGTGTATGTATTTTGTACAAGAGCGCCGTTAAATGTTATGGCAAAATCCGCCTCATTATTTAATTTCAATTCCTCAATAAAGGGATTGATGCCAAAAATTGGCCTTCCCGTGCATAGTACTACGCTCACGCCGTTTTCTTTAGCAGCTTGAATGGCATCATTGACTTCTTTGGTTATTTCGTTGCGGCTATTGAGAAGCGTACCATCAATATCAATTGCGACTAGTTTATACACATAAATTCCTCCTTTGTTATTAATTTTAGCGTGTTTATTGTTCATACTTGCTCTAAATAGTTACTCTAATTCTGAAAGTGATATTCTATATAGCCTGTCATCACTTTCCTCTGGATTACCGCGTCCGTCTCCATTATTACTAATGAAATAAAGATAGTTATCTTCCACCAGCACATCTCGAATTCTTCCAATATCGGTTATTACTTCACGGTATTCGCCTGTTTCCAGGTCAAATTCTAAAACGGCGGATCCTCTTAGTGCGGCAACATATAATTTATCTTCATCATAATCCATGCCGGAGGGCGCCCAAGTCTCTTCATTTCCAGATGTGAATAACGGTGAAACTAAATCTTCCTGTTTTTCATTGCCTTCGATTATCGGCCACCCATAATTTTGACCGGCTTCGATTCTATTGATCTCGTCATTTGCATTGTCACCGTGCTCACTTGCATATAGTGTACCATCAGATGACCAAGTAAGCCCTTGAGGATTTCGATGCCCATAACTATAGACATAGGAATCTGGAGATGGGTTATCACTTGGTATGGATCCGTTTAAATTCATTCTTAAAATTTTTCCGCCTAATGAATCAAGATCCTGAGCTATTTCGCGTTCAGAAGCATCCCCAGCTGTTGCGTAAAGGTTTCCACCCGGTCCTATTTTAATTCTACCTCCATGATGATAGTTACCGCTAGGAATTTGGTCAAGAAGCAGACTCTCCTCTCTCCACACATTATCTTCCAAGCGGAGTGTGATGATACGATTGAATTGTCCAACACTATCTTCATACGTATAATAGGCATAAGCTAGGTTCGATTCGGTAAAGTTGGGAGCAAGAACAAACCCAAGCAAACCTGCCTCTGCAGCTGTTGCAAGATCTCTCTCGAGTTCCACACTTTGTCGTTCCACTTGTCCATTTTCAATTTTCGCAATGTTTCCTGGCCTTTCTGTCAAATAGAACGTATTCTCATGTGTTTCGATAGACCAGGGAACATCAAGATATCCTGTAATCACTTCTAGTGCTTCAACAGGTAAAGATAACTGTTTTTGTTGTGTATCTTCCAGCTCATTGGAAGAATTTTGTTGCTCATTTTCAGAACACCCGACAAGGAAAAGAAAAACTAATAGAAGGGGGCCCATTACAATTTTTTTCACAAACATCACTCCTAATATTTATTCTCACATTTAAATAGGGCTCGTTCTTTCCCACCAATAAAAGCGATAATGGAAAGGATGCCCAAAAGTAGAATTTTGGGACATCCTCGATACTGGCATTGGAATTCTATTAATCAACTCAGGTACTAACATCAGAAGCTAATACTCGTTCATTTTCTCCATTGTTGTTTTACTCGCTTTTTACAGAATAGCGAATCCATAATGTGCCGTGTTCCAATTCTTTAACGGATTCAAGTTGAAAAGCTTTTTCTTCGATGCTGGAATATGGTTCTTTTGCAACGAAGAATCGGTTACCGTCTGGATCGCCATTTGCGATAGGGGCCAAGATGACGCTGACTTCATCAACCAGTCCGTTTTGAACCATAGACCAGTTGATCGTTCCGCCTCCTCCAACCATCATTCGCTCGATATGAAAGAGGTTATAGAACTTGTCTAGCATCACTTCATAATCAATTTGGTCAATGCCTGCAATGATATAGGATATCTTTTTCTTTCTGAGAAAATCTTTATAGGAATTTGACGCTTGCTCCGTTAAGACTACTACAATGTGGGAAGAGACATTGCCATAGCCAAAGGTATTCTCTTCAAAGGCTAATTCTCCTCGTGGGTCTATGGATAAATAATACATGGGAGCGTCGGGGTCCGCCACATAATCCCCTTCAGGAACAGGGTTAGCGTTTTCATCTAACTCAGGTTCCTTGTAATGGGTAATGTTGTCTTCTGCAGATGTTTTACCGTTCAGATATCCTTGTATTTCAAACTGTTGTTTTTCAGGGTCCAGTGAAAGTTCTTGATATTGTCTACTCGCTTCTTCAAATTCTCGTAAATTCATAATATCCAGATTCCCATCGATGGACGTATGTGTGTGTATAATAATATAAGGTTTGTTCATCCTTAATCCTCCAAATTTTTTATTAAGTGCAGCAATCGTATCGTTTAGATTATCGCTTTACGCGAGTTCACATTGTGCTTATGTCGATCACAAAACGATATTTTACATCCGAAGCTAAAACTCGTTCATATGCTTGGTCAATTTGATCGGCCGAAATCACTTCAATTTTAGGTGCAATGTCATGTTTTGCGCAGAAATCCAGCATCTCCTGCGTCTCACGGATGCCACCAATCATGGAAGCTGCGAATGAGCGTCGTTGACCGATGAGGGAGAACACACTTAATGATAAGGCTTCAGCGGGTGCACCAACATTGATTATTGTTCCATCCAGCGTTAACAGGGAAAGATAAGCGTCCATGTCGATGTTTGCACTTACCGTGTTAATAATTAAGTCAAAAGATCCAGCAAGTTTTTCAAATGTTTCTGGATTACTAGTGGCATGATAGTCTTTTGCACCGAACGAAAAGCCATCTTCCTTTTTATTCAGTGTTTGTGATAGAACGGTAACTTCTGCCCCCATGGCGTGTGCAATCTTAACAGCCATATGTCCAAGGCCGCCCATGCCAACAACTGCTATTTTCTTGTCTGGGCCAGCTTCCCAATGATTAAGCGGCGAATAGGTTGTAATACCTGCGCAAAGCAATGGTGCTGCAGCGTCAAGTTCAATGTTATCAGGTATTCTCAGTACAAAGTCCTCCGTTACAACAATATGAGTAGAATAGCCACCTTGTGTATATTCACCGTACTTGTCAACCGCTGCGTAGGTGTCAACTTTTCCATTGAGGCAGTATTGTTCTTCTCCTTTGCGGCAGTTCTCACATTCGCCACAGGAATCAACCATACAGCCAACCCCTGCTCTGTCACCGACTTTATACTTTGTCACCTCAGGGCCAACATCTGTAACTATACCCGCAATCTCGTGTCCGGGAACGAGTGGGTAGTTCACAGGCCCCCATTCACCATGGGCAGTATGGATGTCTGAATGACAAATGCCTGCATATTTAATTTCTATTAGAACATCACGTGTATCAAGGTCACGTCTTTCAATTTCAGCAGCCCGAAACGATTTGTCTGGACCGTCTACTGCTCGTGCTTTAGCTGTTATCATAAATAAGACCTCCGATAATGTATATTTGCCAAGCTAAGGTGCTTGCCCCCGATATCAATGAATGGCTTTGGTTCACTTTTCCCTTCATTTCTATCTTGCAAATTATCTTATCCCCTATAGTTAACTCGAGGTCAAGTAGTTGATTTATATTTTTTTGACTTTGACATTTTACAAATGTCGTGATAGAATTTTTGAAAATCCTAGAGTTGACTCTAGGTATACATATATTAAAAGGGGAGAAATGGGAATGACATATTCGATCGGCGATGTTGCAAAGAAATTAAATCTCACTGTATATACGTTGCGTTATTACGACAAGGAGGGGCTTATGCCTTTTGTAGAACGCACACCAAGTGGAAACAGAGTATTTAAAGAATCTGATGTCGAATTGTTAAATGTCATTGAATGTTTGAAATCCAGCGGCATGCCGATTAAGGATATCAAGAACTTTATTGAATGGTTGTCGGAGGGAGATTCGACCTTACAGCAAAGGTATGACATGTTCATGGAGCGAAAAACTGCTGTAGAAACACAAATGGAGGAACTACAAAAGACAATGGATCTCATCAAACATAAATGCAGCTATTACAAGACTGCACTGGATGCAGGAACGGAAGATATTCATAAAAATGATAAAATAGGGACTGCTGTTTTTGATTAACATCCCATAAATGGATGACCCAGGAGTTCATGGTTTCTCTCCTGAACGGTCATCTTTTGCTCGCCGGCTTTTAGCAAGTGGCTAAGACATCAAATTTGTTGCTGAATCTACTGGTTTGACTAAGGAAAGAGTTATGGAACTTAAACATGAGATGAAGTATTAAAGGATCTTCAGGCAACAGCATAAAACCACCTCTGTTCACAAACTATATGTAGAGGTGAGAAAAATAAAATAGCAACCAAAAAACATTTGACACGACAACAGGGACAAATACTGGGGTAAGTATAGGCTAAGCAATACGGCTAAATAATTCACGAGTCAACAGGTAACGTTATCACGGGTGACGGACGAATTAGCAGAATACGTAATAGTGATATTTTTTTGAAAAAAGTATCAAGTATTTTCCGCCGCTGCTGATATGTTTTTAACAGAGATTCAGGCGAAATTTTCAAGTCATTTGTAAGGTGAGAGAATTTCATAATTACCCTTTAATTGTTTGACGAACAGGCTGAGAAATGCTATTCTTTAATTAATAATTTGTTTATCCAACAAACTAATCAGAGGGTCAACTGGCATATAAACAAGTTTCTATTTATCCACCATTGAAAGGGATTACATGACGTTGGCTCGTTTTTCCATTATCATGGTGTTAAGAAGGCTATATAAGGGGAATATAAAAATAGAAAGATATAACCAGAAAAAATACATATAAAAAAAGGAGTGTTCATAATCGATGGGTATTCTTCAAGAGCTCTTGCAAGACATTCCTGTTCCTAAAATGGCAAAGGTGAGTCAGGAATTTGAACCTGATAAGATAGATGACCTCGGCAGTGCGCTGCAATCTGAACTGGAAAAGGAACATATTAAAGAAACCGTTAAGCCGGGAATGGAAATTGCGGTGGCGGTTGGAAGCAGAGGCTTAGATCGTCTAGTTGAAATGACTGCTGTGACGGTTAAGTTTCTGCAGGATTTAGGTGCAAAACCGTTTATCGTGCCGTGTATGGGGAGCCATGGTGGAGCTACCGGTGATGGACAAAAAGCGGTGCTGGAACATTTGGGCGTAACCGAGGAAAGTGTAAACGCAGAGATCCGCTCTTCCATGGAAGTAATCAAAGTCGGGGAATTGTCGAATGGACTCCCTGTCTATATTGACGAAATTGCTTCGAAAGCAGATGGAATTGTCGTTATCAACCGAGTGAAGCCGCATACAGCTTTCCGTGGGCCGGTTGAAAGCGGAATTATGAAGATGATCAGTATTGGACTTGGCAAACAAAAAGGTGCCGAAGCATGCCATCAGCTTGGCTTTAAACATATGGCGGAATACGTTCCAGCAATGGCCAAAATGACGATGGAAAAAATGCCAATCATCTTTGCGGTAGCGTCTGTTGAGAATCCGTTTGATAAAGTGGCAAAAATAGAAGTACTGGCTCCTGAAGAAATCGAGGAAAGAGAAACAGAACTACAGAAGCTTTCCAAACAGCTATTACCGAAACTTCATTTTGATAAAATAGATGTCCTTGTCATTGATGAAATTGGCAAAAACATCAGCGGTGACGGCATGGATCCGAATATAACAGGACGCTATCCAACGCCTTATGCATATGGTGGACCAGATGTAACGAAAATGGTTGTGCTTGACCTAACGGAAGAAACAGAAGGAAATGCAAATGGTGTCGGAACAGCAGACTTCACCACGCAGCGTCTTGTGGACAAGATGGACCGGGAAGCGACGTATGCCAATGGGTTAACTTCAACGGTTGTAACACCGACACATATAGCCACAACGCTTCCAAACGATCAACAAACGATCCAGGCAGCCATTAAAACAAGTAATATTCTAGATTTTAATGATGTAAAAATGGTCCGGATTAAAAACACATTGGAACTAAGTGAAATTGAGGTATCAGAGGGACTGCTTGATCATATGAAGGATCATGAAAGCATTGACCAAATTTCAGACCTGTATGATCTAGATTTTGATAATGAAGGAAATTTAGCGTAAAAAAGTTTTAGGGGGAATTATAAAATGAGTAACTTATTCGATTTAACAGGAAAAACAGCAGTAGCAGTCGGTGGAAATAGTGTATTAGGTGGTTCCATCGCAAAAGGTTTGGCAGCACAGGGTGCACAAGTAGCTATTATCGGCCGTAATATGGATAAAGCGGAAGAAGTAACAAAGGAAATTGAAGCTGCTGGCGGTGTCGCAAAATCATTCCAAGCGGATGTCAGCGATCTTGAATCCATTGAAAAAGCAGCAAAAGATATTGAAGCATGGTCAGGCGGCTGGGACATTGTTCTAAATGCACCAGGTAAAAACAGCTCTACCCCGTTCATGGAATTAGATACAGATGAATGGGATGACATTATGGATGTAAACTTAAGAGGCCTTGTATTTACAACGCAAATTTTCGCGAAAAAAATGATTGAACAAGAACGAAAAGGCAGCATCATTAATATTTCATCTGTTTCATCAGGTCCGCCATTATCAAAAGTATTTACGTATTCTGCATCAAAAGCTGGCGTAAATAATGTGACACAATTCCTGGCAAACGAATTTGCTCCAAATGGAATTCGTGTAAATGCTATTATTCCAGGATTCTTCCCTGCAGAGCAAAATCGTAAAATCCTAAGTGAAGACCGGATTGCGTCCATCATGGGCCATACACCACTCAATCGTTTTGGTGAACCGGAAGAACTACAAGGAGCAGCTGTATACCTTGCTTCTGATAAAGCATCAGGTTTTGTAACAGGAACGCTGCTACGTGTAGATGGTGGATTTGGAAGTATGACAATATAGAAAAATGAAAGGCTTTGGGGCAAACTCCAAAGCCTTTTCTAAGTATAAAATCTGATTCCTGATTTGGGTAGAAGATTTAGATAGCGAATCGGCTATTTCGCCGATTTCTACCAATCCAACTCCTGACTTCTAACCTCTGGAAAGACGAGGCGGCAGCCAGTTTTTTAACAGAAATTTATGTGTAAAGGAAGCGATAATGATGGGAAGAAAATTAGTCGCCGGACTTGATCTCGGGACAACAAGTGTAAAAGCGGTTCTATTTGACCTTCGTGGAAAATTAATTGCTGAATCAGAAAAAATGAACACCACCTATTATCCGCATGCAGAATGGGTGGAGCAGGATCCTCATGAAATCGAGCGATCTTCGGTACGTGCAATGAAAGAAGTGATGGAGAAAGCAGATGCAGAAGATGATGAATTGTTAACGGTTGGTATCTCCTGTGCGATGCATTCGATTATTTGTGTGGATGAGCGTTTTGAACCTTTATCAAACATGCTCATCTGGTCTGATGGTAGAAGCAGCGCTCAGGCTGAAGAACTCCTGCAGTCAAATGGAATGGATATTTACGAACGAACAGGCACACCCATTCATCCGATGTCTCCACTGCTTAAACTCCGGTGGATGAAGGAAACGAATGATGAAGCTTATCAGAAAGCAACGTACTTCATGTCGATGAAAGAATTTTTGCTGCAAAAATGGTTCGGAAAACGTGTTGTTGATTACGCGATGGCATCCGCATCAGGGATGTTAAATGTAGAAGCATTGGATTGGGACGAGGAAGCGTTAGAGCTGGCGGGTGTAAAAAGGGAACAGTTATCGCAAATTGTTCCCCCTACAGAAGTGCTACCAGCTTTAAATCCTTCCATTGCAGAAGAGATTGGTATCGACCCACAAATTCCTTTTGTTATTGGTGCGGCTGATGGACAGCTGGCCAACCTAGGAAGTGGTGCAATTTCTCCTGGTGAAGTGGCTGTTTCGGTTGGCACAAGTGGTGCGATTAGACAATTTATTAAGGGAGCAGGTGTCAATGAAAAGCATGAGACGTTTACATACGCTTTCACGGACGATACATCGATAATAGGTGGCGCTACAAATAATGGTGGAATTGCTTTACAATGGTTAAAGGATCTATTAGATTTCACTGGAAGTCACGATGAACTGACTGCTGAAGCGGAGGAAGTCGAGATTGGATCTGATGGGATCATTTTCCTTCCGTATGTAAATGGAGAAAGAGCGCCATTGTGGAACCAGCGTGCGAAGGGTAATTTTTACGGATTAAGTATTGGCCATAAAAAAGAGCACTTAGTACGAGCGGTTCTTGAAGGAATAACGTTCAATATTTATCATATCGGAAAATCACTGGAAGAAATAGCTGGCAAACCTAAAAAAATTAGCGTCAATGGTGGACTGACCCAATCCCCACTATGGGTGCAAATCATGGCAGATGTATTTGGACAAGAGATACATCTTTCAGATACGCATCATAATGCAGCATGGGGAGCGGCGTGGACAGCTTTGGTAGGAATTGGAAATGTTCAATCCTTTGAAGCGATAAAAGAAAACATGCCAGTTGAAAAAGTAATTCAACCCAACATGAAGAATCATGAAATGTATACGGAAATCTATGAGAAGTATGAGAAGATCTCGAAGGAGTTAGCAGTTTACTTTACATGATAAACTTCTATCAGCATTGATTTGCTGATGGAAGTTTTCACAAGCCAAAAGAGGTGTCCAATACGAATGGAAGATATTTTAAAGCAAGTCCAAGATGGTACATTATCGGTGGAAAAGGCAAAGAAAAAACTAGCTGGATATGAGGATTTAGGCTTTGCTAAAGTGGACCATCAGCGAAAAAAACGCCAGGGTTTTCCGGAGATTATTTATGGGGAAGGAAAGTCACCTGAACAAATTACCGCAATCATTGAAGCGATTAAGTCACAAGATAATGATGTATTAGCGACAAGAATAGCAAAGGAAAAGGCTTCCGTAATTTGTGAACAACACCCCGAATTGATTTATTACGATGTCCCGGAAATTTTGTCTTGGAAACAAAAACCTGCACGCGTCAACGAATCCGATGGTTATATCGCGGTTGTCTGTGCTGGCACTTCTGATTTAAAAGTAGCAGAAGAGGTTGCTGTTACGGCAGAGTTGTTGGGTCGTAAGGTTAGACGTTTTTATGATGTTGGTGTTGCGGGAATTCATCGTTTACTGGATAATGCCGAAGAAATCCAAAATGCCACTGTTTCTGTTGTTATAGCTGGTATGGAAGGCGCACTTCCTAGCGTTGTTGGTGGCCTTGTTGCGCATCCCGTAATAGCTGTTCCTACAAGCGTTGGATACGGTGCGAATTTCCAAGGATTGTCCGCCTTGCTGGCAATGTTAAATTCCTGTGCATCGGGGATTAGTGTTGTAAACATAGATAATGGCTTTGGCGGGGCTTATAATGCAGTGTTAATTGATCAGCTAGCAAATAAAGCATAGACATGAGAGGAGTTTTTGACATGGTTTCCTATCCCCCTCCTGATAATGAGCATATTGATGATCAAATGATCAAAATGGAAGTGAATCTCGATGACATTTCCGGTGAATGGCTTGGCTATGTGATGGATGTCTTATTTGAAGCTGGAGCAAATGATGTATTCTATACGCCTATTTATATGAAAAAAAACAGACCGGGGGTTTTGCTTCAATTGCTTTGTCCCCGAAAAAGTATGGATAAAATGAAAGAAATCCTACTTAAAGAAACGACTACATTCGGCATTCGTTATTACCCCTTAACTGTCCACCGTATGGAACGAAATTTTGTCAACGTAGAGACAGAGTGGGGAACGGTTACGGTTAAACAAGGGATATATAATGGTGAGGTTTTTCAGCGTTCTCCGGAATTTGAGGATTGTAAGGCGATAGCGGAGGAGTTTGGGGTACCGCTGAAGGTGGTTTATGAGCGGGTTTGGCGGGAAATGGGCTAGGTGTTTGTATCTTATTATAAAAAAATGTAAATAGCATGAATGAGCTAATGCATACCTATGTACCTATATTAATTAAAGGTGCATAGGTATTTTTTATCATTTTTTAAAAATCTTTTTAAATGTATTGAAAATTAAAACGCTTACAGTTAAGATGTATTTAGTTCACTAGTTTGTTTGGCGAACAAATTAATTTGGTGGAGAATTAATCTGATTTTGCTTTAACACTTTAGAAGGGAGGGTAAGAAGCATTTTTTATTTAACAACTATGAAAACGCTTAAATAAAATAGGGAGGGGAAATGATGGGAAAGACAATTTTTGGGAGTAAAGTAGTGTTGTATTTTCTTACTTTGTTGTTAGTGTCCTCACTTTTTGTATCATCAATTAGCGCGCAAGATGGAATTAATGCAGATCCAGACGTTGATACTCGAGTGAAAGACACTATGGAAGTGGATGGAAAAACGTTCAGGGATTTAAACGGAAACGGGGAATTAGATCCTTATGAGGACTGGAGACTCCCTGTTGAAGAGAGAGTGGAAGATCTGGTTTCACAAATGAATGCTGAAGAAAAGGCGGGATTGATGCACATCTCCAGCCTTCGTGACGAATCAAGCACGGGACTAACGGATGATCACCTACGTTACTTTGTCGTTCGTGATGATCCGAATGCTTATGACTTGGCTGAGAGGGGTAACGAGTTTCAAGAACTAGCAGAATCTACTCGTCTGGGAATTCCAGTTGTAATGACTGCTAATCCACGTGATCATATCAACTTTGACCAGGTTGTAGGACATGCTGAAGCGAGTGGTCAATGGCCTGGGGAGTTAGGATTAGCTGCTACTCAGGATCCAGAGTTAGTCAGGGAATTTGCTGAGTTATCAGCTGAGCAATGGCGCTCGTCTGGTATGCATAAGATGTATGGATATATGGCAGACGTGCTAACTGAGCCGCGCTGGACTCGAACAGATGGTACGTTTGGTGAAGATCCTGAACTCATCGCTGATATGATGACTTCGATTGTTGAAGGCTTCCAGGGTGAGGAATTAAGTGAAAACAGCGTTTCATTGACGACGAAGCACTTCCCTGGTGGTGGACCTCGTGTAGATGGTACTGATCCACATCATGAATGGGGACAGACCAATGAATATCCAACTGAGGGAAGCTTATATAATTACCATCTACCGCCAATGGTGGCTGCTATTGAAGCTGGTACAACATCAATTATGCCTTATTACGCAAAACCCATGAATGAGGCAAGTGCATTACAGTTGCCTGAACATTTGTGGTTCTCAGAAGATCAGCAGTTTGAAGAGGTAGCATTTGCCTATAACAAGAGTATCTTGCAAGACCTAATGCAAGATGAGTTAGGTTTTGATGGTTATGTAAACAGTGACAGCGGTATTTTGGACAACATGCCTTGGGGCGTTGAACATTTAACGCTTGAAGAACGTTATGCTAAGGCAATAGATGCTGGGACAAGCATCTTCTCTGACTATAATGATCCAAGTGGGCTGATCAGTGCCTTGGATCAAGGCGTAGTCTCTGAGGACGATTTAGACCCTTCAGTGACATTTTTGTTAACTGAGATGTTTGAACTAGGTTTGTTCGAGAATCCATACGTTGATCCTGAACTAGCTCAAGAGATCAATGATGACCCTGAAACACAAGATCTGGCCGATGAGGCACATCGCAAATCGATTGTGCTGCTGAGTAATGAAAACGACGATAACGGCCAGGTTTTGCCAATTACTGATAATGAAGTTGAAGACGTTAAGCTTTACGTTGAAGCATTTCGAGCAGGAGAGGAAGAATCAGCAGAAGCGAGCGCAGATTTAGCTCAGTCAATAGCTTCGGCGGATCCGTCAATGGAGGTAGTTGATTATCCGGAAGAGGCTACTCATGCCTATATAGCTGTCATGCCGACCATAAATTGGAGACAACATGACAATGAAGGAGATCCTCCATCTATTGAACTGAAAAAGGATTCTGATACGGAAATTGATGCTGAGCGAATTCTTGATTTACAAGAACAGGTGGAAACCACCATTTTAGGTGTGAATATGACTAATCCGTGGTTGATCAACGAGATTGAGCCAGGTGCAGATGCTGTGTTGGCTACATTCAACAACACGCCAGAGTCAATTGTAGATATCATCCGCGGCAAATTCAACCCGACCGGTGAGCTTCCGTTCACAGTGCCGGCCGACACAGAGGCCGTCGAAAATAATGCATCGGACGTACCGGGCTATGCCGAGACATTCGACTATGCATATACGGATGCTTCTGATAATGATTACGAATTAGGGTTCGGTCTTTCCTATACAAGTGCATCTGATATAAAAGAGAAAATTGACCAGTTTGAAGAAGAGGGAGAATTCCAGAATTTTGGAGCAGCTCGTTCCCTACAGGCACAGTTGAACCCCGTTGAGCAATTTGAAAATCAGGGAGATGCTGAAAAGGTTGTGCAACATCTGGAAGGATTTAACCAAAAACTTGAACAGCATATTGAAAAAGGAAGAATATCTGAAAAAGCATTTGAATCTATCCAAGCAAGTGCTGCAGATTTAATGGCTAAATGGCAGTAGAATAATAGATTAGATTTCTAGCTGATATCCCCTGTGACAATTTAATAGGTTGTCGCGGGGGATTTTCAAGCTACTAGAAAAATTGTTGCAATTTATTCACCTAAACGATCAAATAAAGAATTAATTTTAAAGTATAGATTCGATCGAACTCTTTTTTAATGCAGCAAAAGCCTTGAAAAAACAAGCGCTTACATATATGATATAAACATTAGAAAATTTGTTTGGCATACAAACTAAATAAAGATTAACAATTTAAGGAGACACCAATGAAACAACACCCTATCTTTCGCTATCTATATATCTTTTATTCTTTTGTATTTGTTATCCATATCGTTAACGTATTTATAGAAAGTGACAATTTAAATTACATACTAGGAATCTTGGCGCTTATTATGTTAGCTGTATCCTTTGCAGGAGCTTCGAGGCTATTCAAAATTCTTGGAAGTGCATTTATTTTGATAGGTAGCGTTGTTTTTGCAGCTTCAGGACAATCAATCGAAACGATCCCAGCTTTATTAACATCAAACATGTCACTGTTGACGCTTTTAGCGATGCTGCCATGGATGAACAGTGTGGTGAGGAGTGGAAGGTTTGATCAAAGTCTGAACAATCTTTTGAAAGTAAATGTTTCTGACTTAGGTAAGTTATATCCACGTAGTTCCATAACGACACTCACATTGGCATCTTTTTTAAATTTATCAGCTGCCACCATATCCCAGGATGTTTTAAAGGAAAACTTACGTCCACTTGATAAAAAATTACGCGATTCATTTATTGCTACAGCAACGCTAAGAGGCTATTCTTTGGCATTATTGTGGAGTCCTTTGGAAATATTATTGGCGGTCTCCATATTTACAACTGGTGTTGATTACGTTTCTTTATTGCCCTGGTTACTTATGATTGCGGCAATTACATTTATCCTTGATTCGATTTGGGGTCGGTTTCATTATAAAAAATATGCTTATGAAAATACGAATAAGCAATCTATTAATATGAAAGAAATGATCAAAAAAATCGTCCATTTACTAGTGGCGCTTGTTCTATTTTTAAGCTTGGTCATTTCTCTTGGAAACCTGTTTAATTTGGACTTCATTTTCACTGTTACGATACTTATTTTTCCATTTGCTTTCATATGGTCTCTCATTATGAAGCGTCGGCGCAGTTTCTGGACTATCGGGTGGAACACATGGAAGGCGAAGACGAATACGATGCAAAATTTCATCGTATTGTTTATATCCTTAGCGTTCTTTGCAAATAGTATTGATGGTACACCGTTTCTTGATTTTATCCAACAACCGATTTTGGCTTTTTCTGATTATCCAATAGTTATCTTTGTTATGATCCAACTGATTTTTATATTTATGAGCATGTTTGGTATTCATCCAATTGCGACGATTGGGATATTAAGTGGAGGTATTGCAACCTTACTTGAATTTATGAATCCAGTTAGCATTGCCATTGTCTTGGTCACAAGCTCGATTGCTACATTAACAGTAGGGACTTATGGGTTGGTTGTGCAATTAACAGCAGTTAATACGGGACAGAACCCATATCGTATTACGATCAACAATTTGCTGTATTCCTTGTTTTTTGGAGGTATAGGAACGGTTGTAGCCTATTTCCTTTTATAGGATAAATTTGAAAAGTAATCTCAGTTAAGTAGATATTTGTCACAAAGCTTGGCTTATCGCCAAGCTTTGTGACGGAAGCCAAAGTCTGCGTTTACGACGCACAAATGTTTTAGAAGAATCGCAGTCCCAATGGTCTTCGGTGGGACGAGCATTTACGCGCAGTCCCAGGATGTGCCCGTTTTAGCCAGTGAGAAGAAGAAAGTTTTCAGATTTATTGCTGAGATTTTTAAATATGAACTGTTTGAGGTGACAGTATTTAGGCGTTTGTGTTATTCGCTTAGAGAATATGTAGGTACTTTCTCTTATTTTTTAAATGAAAACGCTTGATTATTGTAACGCTTACAATTATAATATAAGTATCAACTATTTAGTTTGTTTGCTGAACAAAATAATGAAGGAGGTTAAATGTTCACCATTTAGTTAGTGTTATAAAGTTAGTTGGAACAGAAATCAGTTACAACCAAATTTGAGGGGGAAATAGAATGAATAAAAAATTAGTGTATTTATTCTCGATTTTGTTTCTAGTAGTAATTGTTTTAGCGGCTTGTGGAGGCGAAACAGATGATGCTGCATCAGAAGAAGGAAATGACGATGGAACATCAGAAGAAACGGAAGAAACAGTTACATTAACATTAGCGGAAAACCACCCGGAAGATTATCCTACTACAATTGGCAACGAAGAGTTTGCTAGACTAGTAGAGGAAAAAACAGACGGACGTTATGAAGTAGAAGTCTATGCTGGCGGTCAATTGGGTGAAGAGTCAGAAGTACTTGAGCAAGTACAACTAGGTACTATCGAGTTAGCACGGGTTAATTCAATACCATTAACTCAATTCTCAGATGAAATTGGCGTTCTGTCCATGCCTTATTTATTTGACGATGAAGAAGCAAAATGGGATAAGTTAAATGGTGAAGTTGGTCAGGAGTTACTGGGGACATTAGATGGATCAGGATTAGTTGGTCTAACATTCTATGATTCTGGTGAGCGAAGCTTTTATAATTCTGAACGTCCGGTTGAAACACCTGAAGATATGGAAGGGCTTCAAATTCGAGTGCAATCCTCTGACTTGGCGATAGCTATTGTAGAATCATTAGGTGCATCAGCTACTCCAATGGAATACGGAGAAGTATATTCTGCGATGCAAACAGGTGTCATTGATGGTGCGGAAAATAATTTCCCAAGTTACTACACGTCTAATCATTATGAAGTAGCCGAATACTTCACGGTAAATGGATATCAAGGAACGCCGGAAGTATTACTGGGGTCCGAAGATTTATGGGATGATCTAAGTGATGAGGATAGAGAGGCATTTACAGAAGCCGCAATGGAGTCTGTTGATGTGCAGCGTGAAGCTTGGGCTGAATTGACAGAAGAATCTAGAGAAGCTGTTATAGAAAATGGTAATGAACTTGTAGAAGTTGAGGATACGGATGAGTGGAGAGAAGCTGTTCAACCTGTCTATGATGAGTTTGGTGACCAGTACAGTGAATGGATTGATAGATTAACAGAATAAGTAATAGTGGAGGAGGAGAAGTGGGGTTCCTCACTCGGGTAATCTCACTTCTCTTAATCTAAGGGAGGATTCATCATGAAGGCTTTAAAGATGACCAAAAATGCTTTGGATCGGCTACTTTTAGTATCTTCCTTAATAATACTGGTAGTAATGGTTCTTGTAATTCTTTATCAAGTATTTTCGAGACAAATTTTAGGCACGGCACCTGCCTGGACTGAAGAATTATCCCGATTACTATTTGTTTGGGTAAGCTTTTTTGGTATAGCATATGGATTTAAAGAAAAACTTCATATCGGTGTTGGGCTTGTGGTTAACATGTTTCCCGAGAAAGTTCAGGATATATTTGATTATCTGGCAAAAGCATTAGTTATCGCTTTTGGTATGATTTTAATATACTATGGGTGGCAATTTACTGTATTGACAAGCAGTTCAACGATGCCTGCAATTGGATGGCCTTCCAGTGTGCTATATGCCTGCATGCCAATCGCAGGAGTTTTCGTAACATTGAATGGGATAGAACTACTATTTAGAAAAGGAATGCATCAAGAGCTAGACGATGTAAGTGAGGAGTGAGACGATGGGAGTAGTTATATTAATAGGCAGTTTTTTACTAATGCTCATATTTAGAATTCCAATTGCACTTTCACTTATATTATCCTCCTTGGCTACTGGTTTGTATATGGAACTGGACCTATCAGCTCTTATACAACAAATGGTAGGTGGGTTAAATTCGTTTTCTTTACTAGCTATACCATTCTTTGTACTTGCTGGGGAAATAATGAATGAAGGTGGAATATCACGAAGATTAATCAATCTTTCTAATGTTATCATCGGAAAAATTAGAGGTGGACTCGCACTGGTTAACGTGCTTGCTAGTACCTTTTTCGGAGGAATATCAGGGTCGGCAATTGCTGATACTTCTTCTGTAGGTTCTGTTATGATCCCAATGATGAAAAAACAGGGATATGATTCCGGATTTTCGGTTGCAACGACGATTTCCAGTTCAGCGCAAGGGGTGCTGATTCCGCCAAGTCATAACATGATTATCTATTCAACAGCAGCCGGTGGTGTTTCTGTTGGTGCTTTATTTATGGGAGGACTTGTTCCTGGATTACTGCTTGGATTGGCATTAATGGTTATAGTCTATATTCTTTCGGTGAAAAGAAACTATCCTAAAGGCGAGGTAGTAGAAAAGAAGGACGTTCCTGGAATCGTTTGGGAAGGTTTGTTAGGCTTACTTACTGCTGTTATCATCCTTGGTGGTATTATCAGTGGATTTTTCACCGTTACTGAGTCTGCTGCTATTGGTACATTGTATGCGTTTATTATCACATTCTTTGTGTTTAGAGATATTGGTATTTCAAGAATGGGTATTATTTTACAAAGAACGTTTAAAACACTAGCGATGGTTTTATTTTTAATCGCGGCTTCTTCAGCATTTGGCTGGTTGTTAGCGTTATTAAGAGTACCAGCCATGGTATCGGACGGTTTAATAAGTATTTCTCCGAATGATATCGTAACAGTTCTTATGATCGTTCTTATTTTATTACTTTTAGGAATGATAATGGATATGGCTCCACTTATATTAATAGCAACACCGATATTACTACCTGTTGCAACAAGTGTCGGAATGGATCCGGTTCATTTTGGTGTTGTAATGATTCTATGTCTAGGTATTGGGTTAATCACACCACCTGTTGGAACGGTACTATTTGTAGGTTCATCGATTGGTAGAATATCGATTGAACAAACAACCAAAGCACTATTACCTTTTTATAGTATCATGATAGTGATGTTATTAATAGTAGCCCTTGTCCCGTCAGTCGTGTTATGGTTACCGGATATTTTAGGACAATAGATTATAAACATCCCCATCATCATTTAGGTGTACAGGGGGTGTTTTATTATGAATAAAACTTCCAGTAGACGAGAAATCATTCGCACCAGAATTAAAGAATAGAATTGAAGAAGAGACAAGAAAAACCAAATAATAATCTGAATTCAATCATTGAAAAAGGGGGTCAGCGTATGCTCAAAATAGCTGATATAAGATTCGGATATGTATCTTAGGTACATATCGGTGTCCCAAACAAATCAAGTCCAAAGGCATCATTAATAGTTTTTCTGAAGAATTATCGAGAGTGCAGAAGAAGGTGTAAGACTTTAAAGAAAGTAAATAGACCTTGAAGGTGGTTCCTGTTTGCAGCCGTTTCACTTGAACATGGACATATTTATGGAATGTGTAATGGAGTGGTTGAAGTTGGCGCAAACTTGACTTGGGTTTATGATCCAGATAAAAAGAAAGTAGATGAGTTTCTAAAGAAAGAAATGTTGCTGCTTTCATCGGGCTACCATTGTCCGAATGTAATACGAGTGGGGCACCCTAGATTTTTGTTGATGACCGCCTTTTTCACAAGCCACTCCGCATATTGTGCCTCTTCTGTTTCCCATACTTCTCATCCGAATACTTTTCTACTAAACAGGTCAAGAATTAAAGAGAATCGATAATATAGACCTTTCACAGGCTCGCCAAGTCACAATCAAACTTTATGTCGCAGAAATATTCTAGTATATTGAACAGGTGTAATTCATTACTGTTCTAGATTCCATGGATTTGCCTGCAAAAGGTACTCTACACATATTCGGCTCCGTTAGGTTTTTTGTAGAGCACTGTCATTGGCGCTCCTTTTTTTATGTTGTTCTTTCTAGAGGCAGCTTTCATAGATTATAGCCATCCATTACAATCGATTGCTGTTATGGTATACATTATTACATAATTAGTGAGTTGTTTTATTTGCTGATTGGCGTGAAAAGGCGTATCTTTTCTAGTAGTCTTTGAAAACACGTGGAGGACCTATTATGAATCAAAATAAATCTGACAATAAAATTCTAATTGCGAGTCTTTTAATTGCTGGGTCTTTTATCGCCATTTTGAATCAGACGCTGATGATTACAGCCATTCCTCCTATTATGGAAGAGATGAATATTTCAGCAAATACGGCGCAGTGGCTAACAACCGTGTTCATGCTCGTCAATGGCATCATGATCCCCATTACTGCATTTTTAATAGAAAAATTTACGACACGTCAGCTTTTTTTGACGGCAATGGCTATTTTCACGCTTGGCACATTGCTCGGTGGTCTGGCGACGAATTTTCCTTCCCTGATCACTGCGAGGATTATTCAGTCTGCAGGTGCCGGGGTTATGATGCCGCTTATGCAGACGGTTTTTCTTCTCATTTTCCCGGTGGAGCGACGCGGGACGGCTATGGGGTATATTGGTCTTGTCATTTCGTTTGCTCCGGCTATTGGGCCGACCATCTCCGGCTGGGTGACGTCGAACTATGAGTGGCGTTATTTATTTTGGGGTATCCTCCCCTTGGCACTTATCATGATGGTTGTCGCCTATTATATAATGAGAAATGTTACAGAGCGCAAGCACCGCAAAGTTGATCCGGCCTCGGTGATCCTATCTACGATTGGCTTTGGAAGCTTACTCTATGGCTTTACAAGTGCTGGCAATAACGGCTGGGGAAGCCCAATTACTTTCGCCACCCTTGCTATCGGTCTTGCTAGTCTCGTGATTTTCACGTTACGTCAGTTACGTATGGAACAACCAATGCTTGAATTAAGGGTATTCAAGCAAAGAATGTTCACCTTGTCCACCATCATATGTAGCATTGGATTTTTAGGATTAATTGGCTTGGAAACGATAATTCCCTTGTATCTGCAAAATATGCGCGGGTTTACGGCGATGGAAGCGGGCCTTGTTCTATTGCCCGGTGCTTTGCTAGCAGGGTTGATGGCTCCAATAACGGGTCGTATTTTTGACCGATTTGGGTCAAGGGCACTCGCTATTCCTGGTTTGGTTCTTATGTCACTCTCGACTTTTGCGTTTTTATTCATTGACACGACGACATCGCTCGTATTTATCTCCGTTATGTTTGCGATCCGTATGTTCGGCTTTTCCATGGTCATGATGCCGGTTAATACCGCTGGCTTGAATACATTGCCCCCTAAGCTGATTCCGCATGGAGCGGCGGTCACGAATACAACGCGGCAAGTGGGCGCATCGATAGGAACGGCGATACTCGTTACCACAATGACAACAACTGCCGACGCCGCGCGATCGAACTCGAGTGTCGCCAATCCGGATATTTTCGGTGCGATCATCTCCTTAGGGCTGATTGGCCTTTTAACCGCAATCACCCTGCTGCTTTCTTTTCAATTGAAGAGAACCTACCCTCCAACGGATGCGGAGTGGGACGAAGCTTATAATCAAGGGATGCATCGCCGCCGGAAAAAGGCGTGATAGCAGGGTTGGATGCACAGTAAGTAATTGACCCTATTGATCCTATTCATTTCGGGAGTAGTTATGATCGTTACACTGGCTGTAGGAATGATTTTGTTGCTCCTGGGATTAGTAATGTATCACTTACAGAAGTTATAAAAGGAACCTATTTATTATTGTTTTATTATTACCCGACTTCGTAAATGCATTTGTACTGCAACTTTATCTATTGTTATCAAAGGGTGGCTTCTCGCCACCCTCTAGATTAGCGGTAGAGTTATAGGGTTATATGCTGTTTTAGTTGTTCTCCCTATACTGAGAAGGCGTATACCCTGTTTCTTTCTTGAAAACCCTCGTGAAATAAGACGCATCTTCATACCCAACTAACCACGCTATTTCTTCAATAGATATGTTTTCATTTTTTAATAAATGTTTTGCTTGGTTCATTCTGATCATTTGCTGGTAACCGGTAATCGTCATGTTTGTTTCCTGTTTGAATTTTCTTGACAGGTGACTCGGGTGTGTGAAACAAAGTTCCGCCAGTTCATTTTTATCAATTTGTTTGTCATAAAAGCTTATCAGGTATTCGATGACCTTTTGAGTAACTTTTGAATAATGGGTTAAAGTATTGGCAATCACCAGGTCTGTATATTCTTCTACCATACCCTCGTATAATTGCTGTAGTTTGGATAATTGATTTGAATATTCAATTTCATAGGCATACTTTTCGGATACACGATGTACAAAAATTGCTGGAACATCACTTCTTATTACAGCATTACGTAATAGTGTACTTAAAACAATAGCTAGGTTTTTCACTCTCCTAAGTGGTTGATTGGGAAACCGTTCGGAAAAAGAAAACAACATATCATTGGAATTCAATAGTTTAATAGCTGTGGTCTTGTCTCCTTGTTCAACAGCATGCATGATATTCCCTTCTAATTTATACCTCATTGTTACAATATCAGCATCATCATTCATGATGGAATTGTTTTCTCTTTTTCTGTATTTTTCGTTATCCTTGTTCGCTACTATTCGTATGGGGACTGCTTCTTTGTTTATCAGCAATTCAAATTGTTGAAGAATACTAGCAAAACTATTAGCTTTATCCGTCTTGAGAACTTGAATCTGATTGCACATACTCCTTAGGTCTTCGCTTTCGTTGTTACGGAGGTTATATTCTCTGGATAAGCCATACATATCAGGAGTTAAATACATAAAAGGACCGATAATGACAGCAAACGAATCGTTAGTTGAAAAGCTATAACCGAGGTAGTGCAACCCCCATTCGTTTGTGTAGGAATATAATTGATTCATTTGCTGAATCATCATTTGATTATACAGGTTTAATACATCTTCTTGACCGGATCCTGGCATGAAAGCAGGTATTGAAATATCTTCATGATAAAAGACAAATTCTCCACTGTTATCGATAACATATGTATTTAAATCAGTTAGTTGATTTATTTTCATAGCTGCAGAAATAATTTTTGAGTGTTCCATCGTCTTTACACCTCTCTATTTTGGGAAAGCGTTCTCTGAAAACGCTATATTAATCCTTTAAATGTTATTTTAGTCCTTATAAAAATACTATGATTCTATTATAATAGAATCATGAAAACGATTGCAACTAGGAGGTACAACAAAATGGAAAATCAATCTATTAAAGAAGAGCCAATTGTGAAAGATAAGCTAGGTTTTAAAGAAAAGCTTTCTTATGGACTCGGTGACACGGCAAATAATCTAACATTTTCGATGGTCACAACCTATTTATTGGTATTTTATACAGATGTTTTTGGTATATCTGCAGCAGCAGTAGGTACATTATTTCTTGTAGCACGAATCTGGGATGCGATTAATGATCCATTAATGGGATCGATCGTTGACCGCTTCGGAAAAGCTAACAAGAATGGGCGATTTAGGCCTTATATGAAATGGGCCGGAATCCCGGTAGTCATTATGGCTGTATTCGTGTTCTTTACGCCGGATCTTTCTGAAAGCGGTAAACTAATTTACGCCTATGTGACTTATATTTTATTTGGTATGGCTTATACGATGGTCAATATTCCATATGGTTCATTGGCTTCTGTGATAACAAGGGACCCGGTAGAGCGTTCGGGTTTGGCTTCTTTTCGTGGTTTAGGCGGTCAAATTGGTGTATTTTCAGTTGGGATTCTAGTCGTTCCATTGGTAGCACTGTTTCCTTCTGAACAGATTGGATATCCTGCCGTTGTTGCAATGTTTGGTGTGATTGCGTTAGTGCTCTATTATTTAACCTATAGAAATACAAAAGAGCGTATCAAACCAGTTCAGTCGGCAAAACCGGAAAAAATGAATATGCAAATGTATACAAGAGTATTGAAAAATAAACCGTTTTTGGCACTTTCATTAATGTCTTTCTTCATACTCATGGCCATGTTAATTAATCAATCAGTTGGTCTTTATTTCTTTACTTATAATTTGGATAACCCGTTTCTATTTTCGGTATACAACATGCTAAATATCGCGTCTGTTGTTCTGTTAGTAGTTTTTATTCCGAAATTGACCAAGAAATTAGGGAAGAAGACATTAACGTTAATAGGGTTTGTAATAGGTGCTGGTGCAATGGGATTATTATTTATCTTGCCTACGACAGCGGCTACCGTATTGCCCCTTCTATGGCTGGGGATGCTCGGGATCAATATTCCGAATATGCTCGTATGGGCCTTTATTTCTGATGTTATCGATTATGGAGAATGGTCGTCTGGGGTCAGGCAGGAGGGAACCACTTATTCTCTCTATAGTTTTATGAGAAAACTTTCCCAGGCTGTTGCAGGGTTTGTTGGAGGAATCGGACTGACGATCATTGGCTATGTTCCTAATGTTGCTCAGACTGCTGATACGTTAATTGGGATTGAAGTAATGATGATACTGGTGCCTGCGATTTCATGTGTAATTTGTTTTATTATCTTTAAATATGGCTACCAATTGAATGATAAGATGTTTGAACAGATTAATGCAGATCTTGCAGCGAAAGAATAGGAACAGCGTGAAGAAGCGATTAACCATTTTTCTCTCGATGGTTAGTCGCTTTTCTTTCCTTTTGAGCGAATGGAAGAAGCCCCAAATAAAAAGCTTGATTTTCCTCGGGGATTATGTAGAATAGGGTAGAAGCATTAAACCGTACGTATTATCGACAACAATTTACATCAACACCCAACCTATTTTTCATTAGTTGATCTACTAAATGGAAAATAGATTCCCTCTCTTTTTAGTTGTTCAGGAGATCCACCGTCTCCTTCAATACACATTGAAAATGGATGACACCAATGTCTAGCTTATATTTTTAGGATAAAATCAAATTATGTTTTATTATCTTTTAACACTAACTATTACTTTGTTACTTATTTCACAAACAAGTCGATGACTAGTCGAGTACTGTAGCTTGGTTTATTTACTTCGGTTTTTACTGATTTTTTGTTTGCATTAAACGAATTGGAAATAAATTGTTTTCAAATTTCAAATTATGGGGAAACTAATTGTACAACAGACTATATTTCAGGAGGTAAAGCATGCAATTATTACCACGAGAGATTGACAAGCTTTTAATTGTAGTGGCTGCAGATGTTGCAAGGCGCAGAAAGGAAAGGGGTTTGAAACTCAACCATCCAGAGGCTATGGCACTTATTACATATGAGGTAATTGAAGGTGCTCGAGACGGCAAGACAGTAGCTGAACTCATGCAGTATGGTGCGACGATCCTAACACGTGAAGATGTCATGGATGGTATTCCGGAAATGATAGATGATATTCAAGTAGAGGCTACATTTTCAGATGGTACGAAGTTGGTTACCGTACACAATCCGATTCGGTGATGGTTCAAGTTGAATGGAAAATTAGAAATATTGGCGTTCGCTTCCGAGTCTTTAGGCGAATGTCCTTCGTTGCACTTAAATGCAGTAGGAAAGATGATACGTTCCTCATTGCTAGAATAGGGAAGGAGATATATTGACGATGATTCCAGGCGAATTTATTTTAAAAAATGAAGAAATTAATTGTAATGAAAAAGCAATACCTTCGAAAGTTACTGTAATCAATACTGGCGATAGACCCATACAAATCGGCTCGCACTATCACTTTTATGAAGTGAATAATGCATTACAATTTAAGCGAGAAGAGGCTTATGGCAAACGATTGAATGTTCCTGCTGGTGCTGCGGTTCGATTTGAACCTGGTGATGAAAAAGAAGTAGAGCTAATTGATTATGCTGGAAAACGAGAGGTTTATGGTTTTCATAATAAAATTGACGGACCATTAGAAGGAGGGAATGTAACATGAGTTTTAAAATGTCGAGAGATCAATATGCGCAAATGTATGGACCGACAACTGGTGATTCCGTCCGTTTAGCAGATACAGATTTATTTATTCAAGTTGAAAAGGACTTTACGAAATATGGCGAAGAGGTCGTATTTGGCGGTGGAAAGGTCATTCGTGATGGCATGGGACAACATCCGCTAATAACACGTGAAGAAGATGAACGCGTTCCTGATACGATTATAACAAATGTCATTATTCTTGATTATACAGGCATTATTAAAGCAGATCTTGCCATTCGAGATGGGCTTGTTTCCGGAATCGGTAAAAGTGGAAACCCATTGGTTCAGGATAATGTAGATATTATTATTGGTGCTTCTACGGAAGTTATCTCCGGAGAAGGTAAGATCATTACTGCGGGGGCAATTGATACACATGTGCATTTCATTAATCCAGATCAAGTCGATGTCGCACTTACTAGTGGAACGACCACATTAATCGGTGGAGGTGCTGGCCCTGGTGCAGGTTCAAGGGCGACAACTGCGACTCCTGGTAAGTGGCATATGCACACCATGTTAGCGGCATTAGAAGGATTTCCGATCAATGTTGGACTAACTGGGAAAGGTCATGCAGCTACGGAAGGGCCATTAGCTGAACAAATTCTTGCGGGTGCAATTGGCTTGAAGATCCATGAAGATTGGGGTGCAACACCTTCTGTAGTAGACTATGCACTACGTGTTGCCGATAAGTATGATATTCAGATCGCGCTTCATGCGGATACCTTAAATGAAGGCGGATTTTTTGAAGATACCATGAAAGCAATAAAAGACCGTGTCATTCATATGTACCATACGGAAGGTGCTGGTGGTGGACATGCGCCCGATTTAATTAAATCGGCAGGTATGATGAATGTGTTGCCAGCTTCAACCAATCCAACGCTTCCATACACCGTAAATACAATTGATGAACATCTTGATATGGTCATGGTTGCGCACAATTTAAATCCATCTGTACCCGAAGACATTGCATTTGCTGATTCACGTATTCGCAGTGAATCGATTGCGGCTGAAGATATTTTACAGGATATAGGCGTATTCAGTATGACAAGCTCCGATGCACAAGCAATGGGACGAGTTGGTGAAGTTGCGTTAAGGACCTGGCAAACAGCTGATAAAATGAAAAAACAGTTAGGGACGATGGAAGGGGATAGTGAGTACGCGGATAATAATCGGGCGAAACGTTATGTTGCTAAATACACGATTAACCCTGCCATTACCCACGGTATAGCTGATTACGTTGGATCCATTGAAGTTGGAAAAATGGCGGACCTTGTTATCTGGGATCCGAAATTCTTCGGAGCAAAACCAGAAATGATTCTTAAAAATGGATTAGCAGTACAAGCGTTAATGGGTGATGCAAACGCAACGATTCCAACACCACAGCCAATGATATATCGACCGATGTTCGGAGCATTTGGAAAAGGTATATCCCAGAGTTCGATTACATTTGTCTCGCAAGCAGCTTATGATGATAATATCAAAGAAGTGCTTGGACTGCAAAAAATGGTTCGTCCTGTACGCGGTATTCGTAACCTAACGAAAAAAGATATGAAGTTAAATACTGCAACACCGGATATCGAAGTAGATCCACAGACATATGAAGTAAAAATAAATGGGGAAGTAATCACATGTGATCCTGTTGATACCGTTCCAATGGGCCAACGTTACTTCTTGTTTTGAGGTGAAGGAAATGATTATTGATAAAGTCGTTACAAACATAAATGATTTAGAGCAAGCTGAAATAGAAAAACGTCATAAAGAAAAAGTAATTCTTGAGAGCGCACATTTAGTAAAAAGAATCCAGCGAGTGGAGACGGATCATGGTCGTGAACTGGGTATTAGACTGAAGGACCCCCGTGACCTAAAAGTTGGCGATGTTCTTTATATGGATGATGAAAATATGATTATTATCGATGTGCTATCAGACGATTTATTAGTTATTAGCCCGCGCACGATGCATGAAATGGGAACCATTGCTCATCAACTCGGCAACCGACATCTGCCAGCACAGTTTGATGAAGCTGATATGCTTGTGCAATATGATTACCTCGTGGAAGAATTATTGCGAGAATTAGGCATTCCATTTAAACAGGAAGAACGAAAAGTTAAACAAGCGTTCCGGCATATAGGACATAGCCATGGATAATAAAGTTCTATCCTTATTTCAACTCTGTGATTCCAACTTTCCAACAGGTGCATTCAGTCATTCATTTGGACTGGAAAGCTATATTCAGGAAGGGGCTGTCCACGACCGGGAAACATTTTCTGAGTGGCTGGAAGTTTATTTACAGGAACAGCTTGTTTACACTGACGGGCTAGCTGCAAGTTTGGTATATGATGCACTAAGCGAAGGGGATCTTGAAAAAATTTGGGAACTTGATCGTAAGTTGACCGTGCAAAGCCTTGCAAGGGAAACACGTGACGGTACACAGCGTATGGGGGACCGTTTGTTGAAAATCGCTGAAGCACTTTATGAGGCACCTATTTTATCTATTTATAAAGAACGGATAAAAAAGAAGCGGGCCTTCGGACATCCTGCCATTGTGTTTACAATGGTTGGGCATTTTTTGGAAGTGCAAAAGGAAACGACCATTCTATACTATCTTTATTCTACTATTGCCGGCCTTGTTCAAAATGCAGTGCGAGCAATCCCCTTAGGACAAACGGCAGGCCAAAAGGTTATTTACACATTTCAGGAAAATTTAAAGAAAGCAACCGATAAAATCATGCGATTGAATGAAGAAGCATTTGGCATTGTATCACCAGGGCTGGAACTATCGCAAATGATGCATGAGCGGGTCAATGTTCGTATTTTTAGTAGTTAAGGAAAAATAAAGACTAGTTTTCTAATGTGATAAGGAAATTTTAAATGAAAGGGAAGTGTTAGAAATGGAACCGATCAGAATAGGAGTAGGTGGCCCTGTTGGTGCAGGTAAAACTATGCTAGTAGAAAAGATTACACGTCAACTGGACAAAGAAGTTAGTATGGCGGTTATTACCAATGATATTTACACAAAAGAGGATGCCAAATTTTTAGTGGAGAACGGGATTCTTTCACAAGATCGTATTGTTGGGGTAGAAACTGGTGGCTGTCCACATACTGCAATTCGTGAAGATGCATCTATGAACTTTGCTGCAATTGAAGAGCTTGAAGAGAAGCATCCGGATATTGAGCTTATTTTTGTAGAAAGCGGCGGAGATAACCTTGCAGCTACATTTAGTCCGGAACTTGTTGATTTCTCTATCTATATAATTGATGTTGCCCAAGGAGAAAAAATCCCTCGTAAAGGTGGCCAAGGAATGATTAAATCCGATTTGTTTGTTATTAATAAAACGGACCTGGCTCCATTTGTTGGTGCCAATCTGGACATCATGGAATCGGATACAAAGGTATTCCGTAGAAACAAACCATTCATCTTTACAAATTTAAAAGATGATACAGGCTTGGATCAGGTAATTGACTGGGTTAAGAAGCATGCATTGTTAAAAGGGTTGGAACAAGATGCCTGATTGGACAGGTGTTCTCGAACTCGACGTAGAAGATCGCCAAGGGAAGACAGTTGCTAAAAATGTATACTTTCAAGGAGCCTTTAAAGTAATGCGTCCCGTTTATCATAATCAGTCCAACCAGCCTTGTTATTATATTCTAAATCCGGGCGGTGGATATTTAGATGGGGACACGTATCGAATGAAAGTATCGCTTCGTGAAAATGCGAAACTCACCTTGACGACCCAATCTGCTACAAAAGTCTACAAGACACCAATTAGTCATGCCTATCAGGAATCTAGTATTTATCTTGGGAAGGACAGTTATCTAGAATATTTGCCAGATCCGCTTATAGCCTACAAAGATGCACGCTACCATCAAAAAAATATTGTACACATGGAAAAAGGGGCTACATTACTTTATTCCGATATCTTGACTCCAGGTTGGTCACCTGAGGGAGAACGTTTCAGCTACGATACACTTCGTCTGGTTAATGAAATCTATATGGAAGATGAGCTAATCGCATTTGATCATATAAAACTGACGCCAAAGGCACAACATATGAATGGGCTTGGTTTTATGGAAGGCTATACCCATTTAGGATCATTTTTTGTTATTGGGGAACAAGTCGATTCCGATCTGATTGATAAATTGTATGAAACAATTCACGAGGAAGAAGGGGAGTTTAGAGCAGGAATATCAAAGCTTGCTGTGCCTGGTTTTACAATTAGGGTAATGGCTAATAAGACACAGGTTATTGAAAGCATATTTACGGCTTGTCACCATGTAATAAGTCAAGAATGGTTTCAATCTAAACCGAGCTTTCTTAGAAAATACTAACAATAATGTGCTGACAATCTAACAGGATTAAGGGACACTTAGAACGTTATTATCTGATTTGTTTTCCTGATTTGACAGGATTTTTAAAAAGTCTTATGATATGTAAAAGTTATTCTTGCTTTTCAATAGGAAGGATATCAATAAGAAGTTAGGGAAAAATACAACATAAACGATCAGGATTGGGAGGTTTTCTCAGTGGCAGACGAATTTAAGGTGAAACCAGATGTATTTGAAGAGGTACCAGTATTTAAGAAGCGTCCGCATGAGCGTCGTCAATTTGCGCTTTCTGTAGATGGAAAAGAATATAAAGGATATTTTCACGACGGAGAAATTCAGTGGTTAAACCCACATCCGAAGCAGGATCTTGGGGAGGAACAATTACAATCACTCGAAACCGAGATTCACGAGCTTATGGAGGAGCATGGGGGTAAGGATGAAACAGACGATATTCAAATCAAACCAATGTTTGATGATAAACCCCATGAGGGTCATGTATTTAAATTAACGGTTCAAGGTAATGAATATACTGGTTTTTTCCGTGATGAGGAAATCCAATGGCTTGATCCAAAGCCAAGGCATATAATGAAGGATAATCGTGTAGAGAAGATAGAAAAAAAGATTTATGAAAAAGTGAAGAAGAAAAATATAGAGTAACTAAAATAGCACTCTCCTTAGAGTGCTATTTGATTTTGTGAGTTCGTATTATTTACACACCATAACAAGTAACCACCTTCTACGCCTAATAGGCATTTTGGGTGGTTATTATTAAGTATTACGTTCGTATATTGCGGTATCAGAAAATTAAAGATAAAATGAGAAAGGAATATAATAAGGGTGGACAAAACATGAAATATAATAAATTATTATTGCTGCTACTGCTATCATTCGTAATAAGTGCGTGTTCCGGAGATGGTGAAGAGAATGCAAATGAAACCGAAAAAGAGGAATTGGTAATGGCCATTGATGGTGAACCAGATGATGGATTTGATCCAACAACAGGCTGGGGTCGCTATGGTTCACCGCTTTTTCAAAGCACATTATTCAAACAGGATGCGGATTTTACTATCCAAAATGACGTAGGCCAAAACTATGAAGTTAGTAATGATGGATTGGAATGGACAGTCGAACTCCGCGATGATGTGCTATTTTCAGATGGAGAAGCACTTACTGCAGACGATGTTGTGTTTACATTTGAAACAGCCGCGGATAGTGGTTCTATCATTGATTTAAGCAATATGGAAAAAGTGGAAGCGATTCAGGATGATGTAGTGGAGTTCACATTGAAAGAACCCCAATCAACTTTTATCTATCTGCTTGTATCAACGGGTATCGTGCCAGAACATTTGTATGACGACACGTATAATGAAAACCCGGTTGGGTCTGGTCCCTTTCAGCTTGAACAATGGGATAAGGGGCAGCAGTTAATCGTAACAGCAAATCCACACTATTACGGGGAGAAACCTCCTTTTGAAAAACTTACTTTCTTATTCTTGTCAGAGGATGCGACATTTGCAGCAGCACAAGCAGGTGAGGTTGATGTGGCCTCCGTACCACCTGCATTTGCGAAAGAGGATGTACCTGGGATGCGACTAGTAGAACTTGATAGTGTCGATAATCGAGGGATTATGTTTCCATATGAATCAGCAGGAGGCGAGACGGACGATGGTTTTCCGATCGGCAATGATGTAACAGCGGGCGAGACGATTCGAAAGGCTATCAATCTAGCTATTGACCGTGAAGCTTTAGTAGATGGTGTGTTAGAAGGCTTTGGAAGTCCTGCTTATTCGGTTGCAGATGGACTTCCATGGTGGAATTCGGAAACGGTATTTGAAGATGACAAGATGGATGAGGCAAAAGACATGTTAGATGAGGCTGGTTGGAAAGAAAACGAAAATGGCGTGCGTGAAAAAGATGGTTTGGAGGCGGCATTCACCTTACTCTATCCGGCAGATGATCAAAGTCGCCAGTCTTTATCGATTGCTTTTGCAGATATGATTGAGCCCCTTGGCATAGATGTGTCTACAGAAGGGAAAAGCTGGAACGAACTGGAGACGCTTATGTATTCCCACCCAGTGATGATGGGATGGGGAAGTCATGACCCGCTGGAAATGTACAATTTATATAGTACGGAAACAAGAGGAGAAGGTTACTATAATGCTAATTTTTATTCCAATTCTGTTGTAGATGAATATATGAATCAAGCCATGCAGGCAACAACGGAGGACGAAGCAAATAGGTATTGGCAAAAAGCGCAATGGGACGGGGAAACAGGATTTTCCGCAAAAGGTGATTCACCATGGGCGTGGCTGGTTAACCTTGACCATTTATATTATGTCCATGAAGAATTGGAAATTGGTGAACAAAAAGTACAGCCACACGGACATGGATGGCCTGTTACCGACTTAATTGAACAATGGCATTGGGCAGAGTAAAGAAAGAGGGTAGAAATGGTATGGCTAAACGTATTTCTTTTTATATAGTAGGAAGATGTGTAAAGCTGGCCACATTGTTACTTGCAATCAGTATTCTATCCTTTACACTTGTAAGCTTTTCCCCCATTGACCCTGTGCAATCGTATATCGGTGCAGATATGACAAGAGTCAGTCCAGAGCAAAGGGAAAATATCGCTGAATATTGGGGGTTGGATGAGTCGAAACCGCAACAGTTTTTAAACTGGGGAGCAGCTATTTTACAGGGAGATATGGGGACTTCACTTATTCATCGTACCCCAGTTGCTCAAGTAATTGGTGAACGTTTTCTTGCTTCCTTAGCATTAATGGCTGTGGCCTGGTCTCTTTCAGGGGTGTTTGGTTTTCTAATGGGGATTATTGCAGGAATGCGAGAAGGAACATGGGTTGATCGCTTGATTAAAAGTTATTGTTTTATCTTAGCATCTACCCCAGGTTTCTGGTTGGGGTTACTATTGCTCATGTTATTCTCTGTGTGGCTCGGTTGGTTTCCGGTAGGACTTGGAACACCTGCAGGTATATTAGCTGAGGATGTAACGCTAATGGAGCGCTTCAGGCATTTGTTCTTACCGGCGTTGACATTGAGTGTTGTTGGTGTAGCTAATGTGGCATTGCATACGAGACAAAAGCTGGTGGAAGTGTTAAATAGTGATTACGTCCGTTTTGCAAAGGCAAAAGGGGAACAGGGCTTTGGGCTTCTCCTCAGGCACGGATTACGTAATATTTCGCTACCTGCCATTTCCATCCACTTTGCATCATTTGGGGAGCTTTTTGGAGGGGCAGTTCTGGCTGAACAGGTATTTTCTTATCCTGGTCTGGGACAAGCGGTCGTTCAGGCAGGACTAGGTGGCGACGTTCCACTTTTATTAGGTATTGTTCTATTTAGTACTGTATTTGTTTTTGTTGGGAATGTCATAGCTGATTTATTATACAAAGTTGTTGATCCGCGTATTAGAAGGGGTGAAGTCTTGTGATGAAAAGAAGACTGAATCTAAGGCAGCGGACGTTAACAACTATTATTATGGCGTTTCTTCTGTTAGTAACGATGGTTTTTACCGGCTTATTTATAGGTGAAAACCAGCTGGCTATTAACATAGAAGATAGAAATAGCCCCCCTTCGTTTGCGAATTTGTTTGGGACGGATTGGCTGGGGCGCGATATGCTTACACGTACCATAAAAGGTTTAACATTGAGTCTAGCTGTCGGGATGCTTGCAGCGGTTTCAAGTACGATTATCGCACTGATACTTAGCATACTTGCTTCGTGGAATAGAACAATAGATTATATTGTCACATGGTTAATCGATCTTTTTTTAAGTGTTCCACATATTGTACTACTGCTATTAATTACGTTTGCGTTTGGTGGAGGATTTGAAGGAATTGTCATTGGTTTGGCATTAACGCATTGGCCGAGCTTGGCACGTGTCCTTCGTTCCGAGATTCTCCAAGTGAAAACGGCCGAATATGTCGGTGTTTCTCGAAAACTCGGAAAATCACAGTTATGGATTGCTAGGCATCACTTTTTGCCTCATTTAATACCACAGCTTTTAATCGGATTTATTTTACTTTTTCCTCATGCCATCCTACATGAAGCGGCAATAACCTTTTTAGGGTTCGGTCTATCAACAGAGCAACCGGCGATTGGAATTATTTTATCCGAATCGATGCGGTATTTATCGACAGGCATGTGGTGGCTGGCATTCTTCCCGGGATTGGCTCTTTTGTTAATGGTAGGTATTTTCGATTTACTTGGACAACATATACGTCGATTAATTGATCCATTTCATGGACAGAAAGGTAGCTAATAGAATGACTTTGGATAAAACACCGCTACTTGAAGTGAAAGATCTTTCCTTGTCTTTTCGCCAGTATAAAAAAGGCCTGCGTGAAACAACGATGCAGGTTATTCATCGATTAGATATGAAGATTTATGAAGGGGAAATTGTTGCAGTTATTGGTGCAAGCGGTTCAGGAAAGAGCCTGCTCGCAAATGCGATACTCGGTATCCTTCCTGAACATGCGCAGCTTTCTGGTATATTGAATTATAAGGGTGAGCCCATTACTGCAGAAAAACAAACGGCGCTTAGAGGGAAGGAAATTTCGCTTATCCCTCAATCGGTGCACGCGCTAGACCCATTGATGAAAACAAGTAAGCAAGTACAGGCAGTTGTTCGAAAAGGAAATAGAAAGACGACTCAACGAGAAGTTTTTCAACAAATTGGATTGCCAATTGAAGTGGAAAAGCAATATCCCTTTGAATTATCTGGCGGTATGGCGAGAAGAGTTTTAGCTGCTACATCCATCATCAGTAGTGCGAATTTAATTATTGCTGATGAGCCAACGCCAGGACTAGACCCACATGCCTTAAATGAAACGGTGTATCCTATCAAAGAATTAGCTACAGCTGGTAAGGGGATTATGTTCATTACACATGATATCAATACGGCTTTAAAAATTGCGGACCGGGTTGTTGTAATGAATGAAGGGGAAACAGTAGATCAAGCAAATGTAGAAGATTTTACAGGGAAGGGTGAGAGGCTTAAACATCCCTATACCCGCAAATTATGGAATGTCTTGCCGCAAAATGATTTTGTTTCTTTAAAAAGTCCCCCTGTTAACGCGATGGTTAAACCAATGGATGGCTCGCTTGTAGTGAAGGAAATGGCGTATCACTACCCGAATGAAAGCCCCATTTTTGAACAGCTAAATTTAAAGTTAAACGCTGGTGAAGTTGTTGGTTTGTTTGGCTATAGCGGTTCAGGGAAAAGTACAATGGCTCAGCTTATTGCAGGATACATGAATCCGCATGAGGGTACGGTAGAAGTGGACGGGGAGACGGACTTCCGTGCACGAATACATCCTGTGCAACTAATTTGGCAACACCCAGAAGCGGTTATAAATCCCAAGTGGCAAATGAAAAAAATACTAACAGAAGCGCAGGTATCAGATAAGGAATTACTCCAGGTACTCGAAATCAAAGAAGAGTGGTTATCGCGCTATCCAAGTGAGTTATCGGGTGGAGAATTACAGCGATTTTGTGTTGCTAGGGCACTCCATGAAAATACAAAATACATTATTGCTGATGAGATGACGACCATGCTCGATGCGATAACACAAGCACAAATCTGGCAAGCGGTGCTAAAGTTGGCAAGACAACGGAATATCGGTGTGCTGGCAATCAGCCATGATCATCATTTGCTGCAGCGTGTTAGTGATCGCGTGATCGATTTCGAAACATTAGAGAATAGGGAAGCCTGACTCTTAATACATTAGCTCGTACTTATGCAAATAGGTTGGTAGCGACTTCAATTTATTGTTATAATAGAATGAAGAACAAATATTAGAAAACTTGGCTTATAAAAAGAACCCTTTACTGTAGGGAATATTATAAAGTGAGGCGATGAAGCATGAATAAAACAATGATTGATAAAAATCAAGACCTGGGAGAAATTCTTGCAGGTATGGACCGGGTAATTGTAGCTTTTTCAGGCGGTGTGGATAGTACCTTAGTATTGAAGCGTGCGCAGCAGGAGTTAGGGGAGGACAATGTTCTAGCAGTTGTAGTCGCATCTGAATTATTCCGTAAAGAAGAATTTGCAGGCGCTGTTAAGCTTGCAGAGGAAATGGGAGTTCGTGTTCATCAGACAGCAATTAATGAATTAGATGATGATAGGATTGTAGCTAATACACCTGATAGCTGGTATTACAGTAAGAAATTACTTTACTCGCATCTAAATAAACTTGCAGACGAATGGGGTTATTCCCATGTTCTGGATGGAATGATCATGGATGATATGGAAGATTTTCGTCCTGGTTTACAAGCAAGAACAGAAGCGGGAGCTCGCAGTGTACTGCAGGAAGCAAAGCTTTACAAACAAGAGGTTCGCGAACTCACAAAAGAACTTAGTATCCCAGTGTGGAATAAACCGGCATCATGCAGTCTAGCATCTAGAATACCTTATGGTACAACAATTGATAAACAGAAAATTGAACAGGTAGATCAGGCTGAGAAGTTTATCGGGAAACTAGGATTCGAGATGGTGCGTGTGCGCTATCACGATAATGCAGCTCGAATTGAGGTTCCGTCACAAGACATTAATGCACTGTTAAAACACCGTGATGAATTACAATTGAAGCTTGCATCACTTGGCTTCACATACGTATCAGTGGACCTGCAAGGATATCGAACAGGTAGCATGAATGAAGTGTTACCATCAGAACCACTAAAAACAGAAGTTAGCTAAAGTGGCTATATTTAGAAAACCTTGCATTCGTCAAAGGGATTCTTAGAAAGCGCTGAAATTGAACCATGCAGAAAAATCCTCTGCATGGCTTTTTCAACTGGGACAGAGGGACAGGTTCATTGTCCCAACACCAGATGAGTGGGGGACAGTGTTCCTGTCCCTCCGTCCCTTTAGAGGAAATCAGAGTGTAACAGGAGGATAACATGCTAGATATTTTTATATGGGTTGTCATTATTGCATTATTTATTTTAAGTTTCGTTGGAGTGGTCTTTCCGATTGTTCCTTCTGTATTTGTACTATGGATTGGTTTTTTGCTTTATCATTTCGTTCTAAATGCGGATCAGCTTAGCCTGTCTTTTTGGATTTTCATGGGTGTGTTCACGGTAATACTCATTGGTGCAGACATTATTGCTAATAGTTATTTTGTTAGAAAATTCGGTGGAAGTAAATGGGGAGAAAGAGGAGCAGCAATAGCAGTCATTATTGGATCATTTATTACACCACCGTTTGGTATTATATATGTACCGTTTATTGCGGTTTTTCTCATTGAAAGGAGTCAACAGAGAACTACACGAGATGCGTTTCGAGCATCAATCGGTTCGCTTATCGGATTTCTGGGTGGCACTGTGGCAAAGGTAGTTGTTCAATTCACTATGATTGTTTGGTTTTTTATCGTATTATTATTTTAACAGATGTAATGAAGGAAAGGATTTTCGAATATGAATGATCCATCACGAGTGATCACAATTGCAGGTTCAGCAGCTGGTGGGAGCGCTGGTATCCAAGCAGATTTGAAGACGTTTCAAGAATTGGATGTATATGGGATGAGCGTCGTTACAGCCATTGTAGGCAGACATCCGAAGACGGATAAAAATGTACACCCACAAACGCTGGAGGCAATTGAAGCGCAATTTGCCACAGCGATGAAACAGGTAGGTACGGATGGTCTGAAAACAGGGATGTTATTTTCCAAAGAAGTAATAGAGGCTGTTGCCGCATTAATCAAGGATTCTTCGATTAAAAATATTACAGTTGACCCTGTTATGGTTGGGAAATTGGATTCGAAGCTGTTGAAAGACGATGCGATTGACGCACTAAAGAACAGCCTGATTCCCCTATCCACGATTATAACGCCAAATGTACCAGAGGCCTCCTTATTACTTGGGGGAAGAGAACTGACTAGTGTAGATGATTTAAAACAGGCGGCGATTGATCTGTATCCATTAGGTGCACGTAATGTATTGGTAAAAGGTGGAAGGCTAGAAGGCCCGGCAATTGATGTATTGTTTGATGGAGAAACAATCACGACGATTGAAGCGCCACGTATCGATACGGTTAACACAAGTGGGGCAGGGTGTACGTATTCAGCTGCAATTGCGGCATATTTAGCTAAAGGGAATTCTGTCGCAGAAGCGGTTCGACAGGCAAAAAGCTTTGTCACCACCGCGATTGAACATGGATTTTCCTACACAGATGTTGTAGGACCCACGTACCATGCAGCCATGCGCAAGTTTGGTGAAGCATATGAGATTAAGGGGACAGAGGGACAGGTTAATTGTCCCAGCACCAGATGAACGGAGGGGACAGTGAACCTGTCCCTTCATCCCAATAAAGAATAGGAGGATGAAAATGGGGAAGCGAGCATTACTTAATGTGGATTACACAAATGATTTTGTAGCAGAGGATGGAAAGTTGACGAGCGGGGAGCCTGGACGGGCGATTGAAACCAGAGTGGTGGACTTGACTCGGGAATTTGTAGAGGCGGGCGATTATGTCGTGTTTGCCATTGATGCTCATGAAGAAGGGGACGAACTTCATCCGGAATCCGTTTTATTTCCACCACATAATATTATCGGAACGCCGGGTCGTAATTTGTACGGTGAGCTAGCAAATGTATACAAGGAAAATAAAGATAAAGAGAATGTCTATTACTTTGATAAAACACGATATAGCGCATTTGCTGGAACTGATCTGGAAATCAAACTGCGTGAACGTGGAATCGATGAGATTCATATCATTGGTGTTTGCACCGATATTTGTGTACTACACACAGCCGTTGAGGCTTACAACAAAGGGTTTAAAATTGTAGTACATAAAGACGCGGTAGCAAGCTTTAATCAAGCAGGTCATGACTGGGCATTAGGGCATTTTACAGATACATTGGGTGCGAGCGTTTTATAGGGGACAGAGTTCCTGTCCCCGTCCCGCTTTTTCTTAACGTCTTTTACTTTTAGTTGGGGAATAATAAGAAAAACTTGCTTGAAGGGGTGTGCAAATGGATAATTTCATAGCAAATTATAATAAAAGTTATATCGATGGTAAGTGGGTAGATGGAGACACAGGTCAAAAGGAAGATATTAAGAATCCGTATGATAATTCCGTGTTAACAACTGTACAACTTGCGTCTTTAGACCAAGTAAAGAATGCATATGAAATTGCAGAAGCTCGGCAAAAAGATTGGGCTCATTATTCTGTTGATGACAGAAGGGAAATACTTCGCAAGGCAGCAGGGTTTCTTCAGGATAATCGTGAGGACATTATCAGCATTGTCAGTCAGGAAACGGGTGGCACATTACTAAAAGCTGAACTGGAGTTAAATCTTTCCATCGATGTACTGGAGGAAACGTTTGAGTATATGGATGCGACGGGGGAAGTAAAAGAGGTCCATGCGACGATTGATGGGAAAAGAAATAAAATATATCGCCAGCCGTTAGGTGTGATTTCTTCTATTTCACCATTCAATTTTCCAATGAACCTATCCATGCGTTCGATTGCACCAGCGATAGCACTGGGTAACACGGTTGTCCATAAAGCAGATCTCCAGGTTGGATTAACAGGAGGATCGATTATAGCAAGAGCTTTTGATTATGCCGGTCTGCCAGGAGGCGTGTTTCAATCGATTTTCACATCACCAGATGAAATTGGCGATGAAATGTTGGAAAACCCAACTGTGCAATTAATTGCTTTTACGGGATCGACTGGTTTTGGAAAACATATAGGAAAAGTTGCCGGAGAAAATCTAAAGCGTGTGGCGCTGGAGCTTGGTGGAAATAACCCGTTTATTGTTCTTGAGGATGCGGAGGTTGATCAAGCGGTCGACGCAGCGATTTTCGGAAAGTTCATGCATCAAGGACAGATTTGTATGAGTGTAAATCGACTGATTGTGCATGAAAACGTGTATGAAAGATTTTCGGAAAAATTTATTGAACGGGCAAAGCAGTTGCCCTATGGTGATCAAACTGATCCAGACACCGTTATTGGCCCTTTGATTAATGAAGAGCAGGTGGAAAATGTGCTTGAGATTATTGACAAAGCAGAAAAAAATGGCGTCAAAATGGGACTAAAAGGCAAGCGTGAAGGAAATCTGTTAACTCCATTTGTTTTCGTGGATGTAGATAGCAGAGATGAAATCGCTCAAACAGAATTATTTTCCCCAGTTGTATCTATTATTAAAGCTGAATCGGATGATCAAGCAATTGAAATGGCCAATGACACCAATTACGGATTAACGTCTTCGATATTCACCTCTGACTTGGAAAAAGGTGAGGCGTATGGCATGAAGATCGATAGCGGGATGACGCATGTAAATGACCAACCGGTGAATGATGCAGCCAATATTCCATTCGGCGGGAATAAACAAAGTGGTATGGGAAGGTTTGGAAATCCATGGGTGATCGATGAGTTCACAAAACTGAAATGGATATCTGTACAAGAGGAGTACCGAGAATTTCCGTTTTAACGTTGTCTGGTGATGAGGATAGCTCTAGCGGCTGTCCTAATTTCGGGCCTTTAATAAAAATAAAACCTGTTCTCAGCTTTAGCAAAAAGAAAACAGGTTTTATTTTATGGAATGATTTATCCCGATGTAACATCAATTCATTTCATTTTTCTGCTGGTCTGTCTTTGAGAAGTATGATAGTTGTTGCTACTAATACCTTTCTTTTTCTTCTTTTTTCACTATATTCTAAGAGACCTGATAGTAAATCTTGACTTTCCTCTCCTATCACTATATATTAGGAAATATATACGAAACGTTGATAAGGATTAGTATAAGTTGATCGTCTTTCAAAGAGAAGAAATGGTTGCTGGAAATTTCTAAAGACGTCATTTAGAACCTGCCTTTAAGTTCGCCATCGAAAAGCTTTTTCGCTATAAGATGTGCGCGGTTCATAACCGTTATCAATTCAAGTGTACAAGGAGCAGTTCCTTGTAAACAAGGGTGGTACCACCAGGCCTCGGTCCCTTTTCGGATGGAGGATTTTTTGTGTTCATAAAAATACATAATTTTAAAGATAGAGGTGTTGATCTTGGGTAAGAAAAATAAGCAGTTTGTTGAAAACGTAACAGCGATGGAAGATGATTTTGCCAGGTGGTACACAGATGTTGTAAAACAGGCGGATTTGGTTGATTACGGCCCAGTGAGAGGGACAATGATCATTAAGCCAGATGGTTTTGCAATATGGGAAAATATCCGCGATGAACTTGACCGTCAAATTAAGGCAACTGGGCACTCGAATGTATCATTTCCATTATTCGTTCCTGAAAGACTACTGCAAAAGGAAAAAGATCATGTGGAAGGATTCGCGCCGGAAGTAGCCTGGGTCACACATGGTGGGGAGGATAAATTAGCTGAAAGAATAGCTGTACGCCCAACTTCAGAAGCGTTGTTCAGTGATTACTATTCTAAAAATATTCATTCCTATCGTGATCTGCCAATGCTTTATAACCAATGGGCGAATGTTGTGCGCTGGGAAAAAACAACACGTCCATTCCTACGGTCGTCTGAATTCCATTGGCAAGAAGGACATACAGCACATGCAACCGATGCTGATGCATCAGAAGAAACAGATAGAATGCTTGGGGTCTATGCTGATGTGGTAGAGAATTATCTAGCAATCCCTGTGTATAAAGGTCGCAAAACGGATAAAGAAAAATTTGCTGGTGCAAAATATACGCTAACCATTGAAGCCTTAATGCATGATGGAAAAGCATTGCAATCGGCAACATCACACCATTTTGGTTCAGGATTTGCAGAAGCGTTTGATATTACGTATTTAGATGAAAACGGTGAAAGTCAGTTTGTACATCAAACTTCATGGGGACTCTCTACACGTATCATGGGTGCATTGATTATGGTACATGGAGATAACAGAGGATTAGTCGTGCCTCCACAGATTGCACCAACCCAAGCAATGATTGTCCCGGTTGCCCAGCATAAAGAAGGTGTACTTGATAAAGCATATGACCTGCGCGATGAAATGAAGGATCTTGTCCGTGTCGGTATCGATGCAAGTGACAAAAAGCCAGGCTGGAAATTTAATGAGTATGAAATGAAAGGAATTCCGGTTCGAATTGAAATGGGACCAAAAGACATTGAAAAAGACCAGGTCGTGCTCGTTCGCCGGGACACCGGAGAGAAAGAATTTGTAGCACGTACTGATTTGGAAGCACGTTTGCCGGTTTTACTAGATGAAATCCAGCAAAATTTATTTGATAAAGCATTGGCGCACCGCGTGGAAAAAACGAGTGTTGCGACAGACATGGACGAATTCAAACAAACGCTGGATCAAAAATCAGGATTTATTAAAGCAATGTGGTGTGGCGATATGTCTTGTGAGGAAAAAATAAAAGAGGACACAGGAGCAACATCACGCTTAATTCCTTTTGAACAAGAGTCGATAGCAGATACCTGTGTATGCTGCGGAAAAGAAGCAAAAGAACTTGTATATTGGGCAAAAGCATATTAATGTAAAAAACGAGCGCTGGTAGCGCTCGTTTTTTGTGTATGTCGGCAGATGGCGGGGGGGCAGGAAGTGTCCCAGTGACCGAAAAGTGGCTAGCGACACCGAATCGGGAGACAGTATGTCGCTCGAATGAGGCAATCTCGCGCTCGCTCGAGCACCAGCACTCCTAAGTCGAGCGAGTGGATGGCCAGGTCGAGCGCCACCTTTCTGAGTTCGAGCCCCAGACTTCAAAATTGTCACTACCGCTCGAGTGGGGCACCAGCTCGCTCGAGTAGAAGCTTCTGCCGCTCGAATGAGGGAATCTCCTGCTCGCTCGAGCACCATTTTGCGATATACTGTTTAAATTCTTGATCATATCGTCTACTTATTGAGGACACGCTCCATTTCATTGATGGTTTTATTTACTACATTCTCTCTATTTCCTGTCCACTTTTAAGTCTAATTCTAAGTAGCCCTGAATCGGGAGAGCGCCATGTCAAACTGGGAGACAGCCCTACCAAAAAGCATCCAAAACGTAAAACGATTATCTGTCTACTTTGTTACGCCTGCATTGCCTTATCAATATCTTTTACAATGTTCTCTGGTTTTGTTTGCGGTGCGTATCGGTCGACTACTTTACCGTTTTTATCAATCAAAAACTTAGTAAAGTTCCATTTGATGTCTTTGGTAAGCATACCCTTTTCTTCCGTAGTTAGATATTCGAAAAGAGGGTGTGCATCCTCGCCTTTTACATCTACTTTACTGAACATCGGGAATGTGACACCATAGTTACGCTCACAGAATTGAGAGATCTCCTCATCATTTCCAGGGTCTTGATTATTGAATTGATTACAAGGGAAGCCGAGGATTTCAAAATCCTGATCCTGATATTGTTCATATACATTTTGCAACCCTTCAAACTGCGGTGTGAATCCACATTTACTTGCTGTATTCACGATAAGAAGCGTTTTACCTTTATAGTCGGACAGTGATTTCTTATCACCTTGCATTGTCTTTACAGAAAAATCATAAATACTCATACGATTTGCCTCCTTTAGTAAAAGGATAGCAATGCTAGAAGATTGATGTCAAAATATTTGTACGGGTTTTGCGAATGTATTTACATAGGTTACTAGATAATGTAGAAAGAAAACATCCACTCAAGGCGATCCATGTTAGTTTCTTACCTGTCAAAAAAAGACGACCCGCAAAGGCCGTCTTCTCCTACTATATTTCCTGCTTCAAATTTTCTCCAAGAATTTCAAGTCTGCCCTGAACTTCTTCTTCCGATAAATCATGTTCTTTCACATACATATTACGTGGACTCACACGGCATTCAGGTGTACAACCACGGATATATTTATGCTCATTTTCTTCAGAACAAATGATTTGTTTGTTGCATTCAGGATTAGCACAGTTCACATAACGTTCGGATGGCTGTCCATCAAAATAGTCTATGCCAACTATAACATGTTCTTTCTTATTGACGGGTACAGAAATCCGTTCATCGAATACGTAGCAGCGGCCATCCCATAATTCGCCCTGAACCTCTGGATCTTTCCCGTAGGTTACAATGCCGCCATGTAGCTGTGCAACATCTTCAAAGCCTTCTTTTACTAACCAGCCGGAAAATTTCTCACAGCGAATCCCGCCTGTACAATAGGTTAGAATACGTTTTCCCTCAATAAGGTGTTTGTTTTCCTGAACCCATTCAGGTAATTCACGGAATGTTTCAATATCTGGTCGAATTGCTCCACGGAAATGACCTAAGTCATACTCGTAATCATTTCTCGCGTCAAGAATAACCGTATCCTCGTCCTGCATTGCTTCGTAAAATTCCTTGGGTGATAAGTGATCCCCAGTTGTCTGCAGCGGATCAATATCATTCTCCAAGCGAAGACTTACCAATTCAGTTCTTGGACGTACATGCATTTTCTTGAATGCATGACCATCATGCGGATCAACTTTAAATGTCATGTCTGCAAAACGTGGATCATTATTCATAGCTTTCCTATATTTTTCAGTTTGTTCACGAGATCCTGAAACGGTCCCATTGATGCCTTCAGGAGCTACTAAAATACGCCCCTTCAATTCCAGGTCATTACAAAATTGCAGATGTTCTGCCGCAAAGCCTTCAGGATCTTCAATTTGGACATAATTGTAGTACAATAAAACCTCATAATTTTTACTGCTTTCCATGTTTATTACCACCTATTCATTCATATTTGCAAGATATAAATGTTTGGTAGTCGTATTTTATTTTATAATCTTGCAAGAAGATATTTTACCATATTTCTATGTTACTTGCCAATCACTTAACAAAAATATAACAAATACTCACGCTTTCAATCGATAGTTTAAATTATGATTTCTAAGCGTTTCATCTTCACCAAACAAGAAAAGTTTCTCTATATTAGGGGAGTATTTTGAATTTATGGTTTCAACACCTGTGGCTTCCGCTACCGCACGCAACATTATCAAGCTTTAAAAACGTTTAATTAAAAAAATCCCTAAACGCTTGCATTTTATTTCGCAAAGGGTTAAAGTTAAATAAGCAAAAGGAAATTGAAGTTTGAATAATACTTTACGATCTCTTTATCAAAGTGGTGTAAAAGTATTTTGGATTCAATTACTTTGCACGATATTTGTATAAGGAGGTCATTTACATGATGAATGGCACAGTAAAATGGTTTAACGCAGAAAAAGGCTTCGGTTTCATCGAGCGTGAAGATGGAGACGATGTATTCGTACATTTCTCAGCAATTAATGCTGAAGGTTTCAAAACGCTTGAAGAAGGACAAAGCGTAGAGTTTGAAATCGTTGAAGGTAACCGTGGACCACAAGCAGCTAACGTAACTCGTCTATAATAGATGATTTTAAAAAGGTCTATCTCACTCGTGGGGTAGACCTTTTTTAAATTCATCCGTTTTTTATCGCATGTATGTCGAATAGCTTCATGGAGGAGGAAATTGATATGACATCACCATTTAATTGGAAAAAAGAAGCGGAAATACAATGGGATAATCGTGCGCATTTTTGGAATGAACATAGTGTGCACATGTGGGATAATGGCAGTAGAAAGGATATTATTCCTTTTGTGAAAGATTATTTTAAAAAAGGCAGCAAAATCCTCGATATTGGCTGCGGGGATGGTTATGGATCCTATAAATTACATAAGGCTGGATATGATGTAGTCGGGATGGATATTTCCAGTGAAATGATCGCGCTTGCCAAAGAACGAACGAAGCATGAGGCAATTCCTTTTTCCCAAGGTGACGTGAATGAACTTCCATTTGAAGACAATAGCTTTGATGGCGTCATGGCGATTAATGTTTTGGAGTGGACGGAATCGCCAGTTGAAGCATTGTTAGAATTAAAGCGTGTTGTAAAAAAAGATGGACTTCTTTTTGTTGGTATATTAGGCCCGACGGCAGGGCCAAGAATGAATAGCTATCCTCGTTTACTTGGAGAAAAGGCGATTGCTAATACGATGATGCCATGGGAGCTTCAGAAACTTAGTGCAGATCATAATCTAGAATATGTAGATGGTATCGGTGTGTATAAAGAAGGCGTAGAAGCGCGCCATCATCAATATTTAAGCTTAGAATTAAAACAGGCTTTAACCTTTATGTGGGTATTTATGCTGCGAAAAGTTGGTGAATAAAATGGACGAAATGAATAAAAAAGAAATGGAAAAACAGGTTATCGAAAGCTACCAAAACGACGAAAAAATGATGATACTGATTTATGCGCAGTGGTGTATTAATAATAATCTTGATCCTGTGGCATTATATGAAAAAGCCTATCCTGGTCAATCGAAGAATAACACGCTGGTTGAAACGCTGGAATTAACTGTTTCTAAAGAAGAGTCGGAGGAAATAGGTGATCCAACGCTGTTAAATATACTTCAGGTTTTTGGAAATGATGAACTGGCTTTTGCTGTACAAGAAGAAATAGAGAAACGGGAAAAATAATTATGATTTCCCGTTTCTTTATCTACTAGAGGATGTTGAACACGCACTATTATTCGAATAACTTAATCAATGCTTGCGTTCCGCTATCATTTTCACCTTTTTCGGCTAGTTCCTTATAAAGATCCAGAGAAAGCGAAAGTCCTGGAGTTGATAAGCCCATCTCTTCAGCTGATTCAAGTGCAATCGTCATGTCTTTAATAAAGTGCTTTACATAAAATCCTGGCGCGTTATCGCCTTCTAGCATGCGAGGAGCTAGTTTTGATAAGGAAAAACTGCCGGCTGCTCCTGTTGTAATACTATCCAGTACACGCATCGGATCTAAGCCGGATCTTTTGGAATAGGCAATTGCCTCGCAAACACCAATCATATTCGAAGCGATCGTGATTTGATTGGCCAATTTGGTGTGCTGACCCGCTCCCGCTCCTCCTTGCCGTATAATATTTTCGCCAACAATATCAAATAGAGGCAAGACGGAATCAAACGTATGCTGATCGCCGCCTGCCATAATCGCAAGCGAACCATTTATTGCACCCACGTCCCCGCCAGAAACGGGTGCATCCATGGAATAAATATTTTTCTCCAGCGCTTGCTTGTAAATCTCTATTGCTAAAGAGGGTTTTGAGGTTGTCATATCAACGACATATGATCCTGCTTTCGCATTTTCAAGGATTCCGTTTTGACCAAAATAAACTTCCTCTACATCTGCCGGGTAGCCGACCATTGTTATGATCACATCAGTGGACTTAGCTAATTCAGCAATAGAACTTTTCCAGATTGCCCCATTATCCAATAATCCTTGTGCTTTTTCCTTTGTCCTTGTATAAAGACTTATTGGATATCCGGCCTTTTGCAAGTTTGCGATCATATTTTTCCCCATTACACCAGTACCAATGAAGCCAATTTTTGCATTAATTGAAAGCATACGATCATCTCTCCTTAAAAGTGGTCTTCTTAATTTATTTCGACATTGTTCAGGTGAATTCCTTTATAACATAAAATTGTTCCTAAGGATGACATTCCCGTTATTGACATGATTTGGGTGCTTCATTAAAGAATCATTATAACACATTTACACATAGTATAGGTAGCACGCTTAAACAATTAATGGAGGCTGATCGTAATGATTACAAGCGAGCAAATAAACCAATGTAAAACTGCATTAGTGGATAGGCAAACCGAATTAATTGATCATGTGCAGGATCACTTTGGTAAAACGCTTGAATTAGCAAAAGAATCGGTGGGCGAGCTGTCAAATTATGATAATCACCCTGCAGATATGGGAACAGAGTTGTATGAAAGAGAAAAGGATATAGCGCTTAATGAACATGCAGAAATGGAGTTAGAAGATATTAATGCCGCGTTGCATGCAATTGAAGATGGGACTTACGGAATTTGCAGTAAATGCGGAGAGGATATTCCGTTAGAACGGCTAGAAGCTGTCCCTACTGCTGATCGATGTATTGCGCATGCCAATGAAACCAATTTCGAACGTAGCAGACCTGTAGAAGAAGAAGTATTTAGCCCAAATATCAATCCGGATGAAGTAACAGATGAAGAACAAGTCGGCTATGATGCAGAGGATGCCTGGCAAGAGGTAAGCCATTATGGTACATCCGAAACACCATCTGACTTTTATGGAGATAAAGCTGATTATGATGAGATGTATCCAAACAGTGATGAAAATGTCGGGGACGCAGAAGATGTGGAGGGTTTTATCTCAGCGGATATGGATGGTACGTACAGTGGAGTAACACCAAATCATAATAAATATGAAGGTGATTAATGTGAGCCTTATATTATTTGAAAATAGATAAAGACTCCTTCAAAGCAACAAGTTGCATAGAAGGAGTCTTGTTTCATTCATCATTATAGTTCTTCTTGTTGCTCATTTTCTTCACCTTGCAGTTCAAGGGTTGCGGTTTCCTGGTTTCCGTCCCTGTAATACTCTATTTCAACCGTATCACCAATATTATTATCATCAGAATACAGATTTTGCCTTAAATCTAAAATGGATGTTATTTCTTCCCCATCGATTTCAGTAATGACATCAAACTGTTGTAAATTAGCTTCATCTGCTCCTGAATTTGTTTGAACATCTGCGATTACCATTCCGCCTTCTAGGTCCTCTGGTAAGCTTATTTCATTCCGGTATTGGGGTGGAACTTGATTTAGGCTTACGGTGCTAATTCCGATTACAGGCCGTTGAATTTCCCCACTTACTTCAAGTTGTTCCATAACCGGTAATGCTTCATCAATAGGGATAGCAAAACCAATACCTTCTACAGCCTGTTGCGCGATTTTCATCGAGTTGATTCCAATTACTTCCCCATCTCCGTTGACTAATGCTCCGCCACTATTCCCAGGGTTAATGGCAGCGTCTGTTTGAATAACTTCTGTTACCCAATCAGGCTGCCCGTTACCTGTTGTATCCACACTAATGGAACGTTCCAAGCCACTGACAATTCCTTGTGTAACGGTGTTCGCAAACTCCAGTCCAAGCGGATTTCCGATAGCTGCAACTGTTTCGCCAACTTGTAAATCACCAGAAGAACCTAAACTGGCAATGGTATCAACGTTTTCCCCATCAATTTGTAATACTGCTAAATCCGTTAAAGCATCCGTCCCTAAAACTTCGGCTGGGACTTGTTCATCATCATTTAAGACAACCTCAATTTCTTCAGCATCTTGAACCACATGCTGATTTGTTACAATATAGGCATCGTCATCCTCTTTCTTATAAATAATACCTGAACCGGTTCCAGCGTCTTCGCTTTCTTCCCAAATCGATTGCTGTTGGAGATTCTTAACTCCCACTACTGCTTGAGATGCTTCGCTCATATTTGTAGCGGTATCTGCATCTCCTGAAGCTAATGTTTCTACAACTTCTGTTGGCTCATCTTCTGTGGAGTCGGTTGCCCCTGAAGACTCTGTCGTTTCATTTAACGGGATCGTTCCACTATTAAATAATAAAACGACGATGACCGCGGAAATCACCCCACCTACGATGCCGCCAAAGAACGTATTCATACCTGGTCTGTTCGGTTTCTCTGACGCCCGTTTTTCTGTTGTATTCTCATTATCACTTGTTTCTTCTTCTACCGTTTGATTATGTGATTGGTTTTCTTCATTATTATCCATAATGTAAGCCCCCATTTCATTCTATGATTGTAAATTTAATTATACAGGATGGATTTGGGAAAAATACAGTAGAAATGTGGTAGAAATATGTAAAAGTTATTACCGCAGTAGTTTAATGGGTAGCCTATTATGTATGGAACTCACCAATAAAATGAAAATGCAAGACTGGTATTTTTATTTTCAAAGAGAGCAATTATGAATTTGATTTGTTAAACTAAATATAATTATTTAAATCGGGAAAAGGTGAATGTGCAAATGGGTTATCATATTGGAGTTGTAGAAGATGACACGAATATACAAAATATAGTAACAGCGTACTTAAAAAAAGAAGGTTTCACAGTTACGGTTCTGGGGTCTGCCGAAAAGGCATGGGGTGAATGGGAAATAAACCCGCCTGATATGTGGATTTTAGATCTCATGCTTCCAGGTATGGACGGGTATGAATTTTGTAAAAAAATAAGAAATGAAAGTGATGTACCCATTATTATCATCTCTGCAAAGGATGAGGAGATAGATAAGATTCTGGGACTTGAATTAGGTGGAGATGATTACCTTACTAAACCATTCAGTCCAAGAGAATTAATCGCTCGTGTAAAGCGATTATTTAAACGTTCTATCGCAACAGCGGAAGAACTGGTACAGGAAAAAGTCAAAGTGGATCAATTAGTAATGCATAAGAATGATCGACGGGTGTTTTGGGATGGGCTTGAACAAGATGTAACGACAAAGGAATTTGATATATTAGTGCTTTTCGCTGAAAATACCAATCGAGCATTTTCACGAGAGGACTTATTAGAAAGGGTATGGGGGGATGATTACTTCGGAAGTGACCGAGCTGTAGATGATTTGGTGAAACGGATCCGAAAGAAATTTGCAACGTTACAATTAGAAACAATATGGGGTTATGGATACCGTTTGCGACATGAAGAGGTCAATAAATGAAACTTCAATATCAGTTGAATATTGCGTTTACAACGCTGTTAATTGTTATTATGAGTGTTACAGGATATGTCATCTACTCCCTTATTTTGGACTTGTTGATTGAGGATGAACGTCGACATTTGGAGCAAACAGGGGAGACGCTTGTCAGTGTGCTGACTGATTCATATGGAACAAGGGAAGAGATCCAACAAACAAATGAGTTCTTACAAGACCAGGATTTACATCTTTTCTTGTATGATCGATTTCAAGATACGGTGCTTTCTTCGACGATGCCAGATCGTATCGTAGATGGTTTTCGGCAAAATAATAGTTTTGCCGAAAATACAGAAAACCTCTGGGAATTTGGGAATCACAATTATGTGACATCAAGGATTGTGTTTCAACCAGAAGGCACAGGGCTCGAGTTAATTCTGTTAACCCCAATGAATGATTTACAAGCTGTACAACAGGATTTCGTTACACGTTTACTTCTTGTGTTTCTAATCGGTGCAATAGCGGCTGTATTACTTAGTACATTTTTAACCACTAAATTAGTAACACCACTTACACAATTAAAATGGCAACTAAAAAAGATAGAGAAGCGGCAATTTGATGATATAGAACGTATTAAGGCAACAGGGGAGATTAAAGAAGTCGAGCAAAGCGTATATGAAATGGCTGAAGAACTCAGGCGATACATGCACACCCAGCAAACTTTCTTTCAAAACGCGAGTCATGAATTAAAAACGCCACTCATGACGATACAAGGCTATGCAGAAGGTATTAGGGATCATGTTTTTGAAGAAAAGGATCAAGAAAAAGGTTTGGAAATAATGATGGCAGAAGTCAGTCGATTAAAGACGATCATTAATGAAATGATTTTATTAGCTAAATTGGATAGTGAGCCAACTGCCTATGAATCAGCTGAAATAAATATTCCGATATTGATCGACCAAGTTGCGGACCGGATGTTACCATTGGTGAGTGAAAAAGGTATAGACTTCCATCAGAATGTAGAAGTTGATTCTACTTTAGTTGCAGATGAAGAAAAATTACTAAGGGCATTATTGAATTTGACAATCAACGGAATACGACACGCTAATTCACAAGTTAATCTTAACGTGTATAAAAGAAATCAAATGATTGTAATGACAATTGAAGACGATGGAGAAGGGATTCCAGAAGACTTGATTCCGCATATTTTTCACAGGTTTGTAAAAGGTAAAAATGGGGAAACTGGTTTAGGGTTGGCTATTGCACGTGCAATTATTGAACAATCTGGTGGAAAAATTAGACTTGCTAAGTCTGAAATTGGTGGAGCAAAATTCGAAGTTATTTTTCCAGATTAATTCAATTTTGCATTATAGGTAATTTTATGAGATACTAGGATGGTTTTAATCATCCGTAATAATAGAGGAGCGTCCGTTATGCAATTGAGAGAAGATATTCGTAATATTGCCATTATTGCCCACGTTGACCACGGCAAAACCACACTTGTGGATCAGCTGTTAAAATACTCAGGAACTTTCCGTGAAAACGAGCAGGTAGATGAGCGAGCCATGGACACTGGTGATATTGAAAAAGAACGTGGGATCACTATTTTGGCAAAAAACACGGCAATTAACTATAAAGATACTACGATTAACATATTAGACACGCCTGGCCACGCAGATTTCGGTGGTGAAGTGGAACGAATTATGAAAATGGTGGATGGTGTCGCTTTAGTTGTAGATGCTTATGAAGGAACAATGCCGCAAACGCGTTTTGTGTTAATGAAAGCATTAGAGCAAAAGCTGACACCAATTGTTGTTCTAAATAAAATTGACCGCCCGAATGCAAGGCCATCAGAAGTAATTGATGAGGTTCTGGATTTATTTATCGAACTTGGAGCTGATGATGAACAGTTGGAATTCCCAGTCGTTTATGCATCTGCTTTAAATGGTACGTCAAGCGAGGAACCAGATCAGCAGGAAGAAACAATGGATCCAGTTTTCAAGACCATTTTAGATCATATTCCTGCACCGGTAGATACAACAGATGAACCCTTACAGCTTCAGGTAACATTGCTTGATTACAATGATTATGTTGGACGTATAGGTGTTGGTCGTATCGTTCGCGGGTCTATCCGTGTCGGTCAGCAAGTAACGGTTATGAAAAAAGATGGTACCCAAAAGTCATTCCGTATTAGTAAATTATTTGGCTTTACAGGACTGAAAAGAATTGAAATTCAAGAAGCAAAATCTGGGGACATTGTTGCCGTTTCAGGGTTGGAAGATCTTAACGTTGGGGAGACCATTTGCCCGCAAGATCATCCAGACGCATTACCCATTTTGCGAATTGATGAGCCAACATTACAAATGACATTCTTAGTGAATAATAGCCCTTTTGCAGGAAAAGAAGGAAAGTATATAACATCTAGACGAATTGAAGAACGCTTGCTGAAACAGCTTGAAACAGATGTGAGCCTTCGCGTTGATCCAACAGAATCCCCTGATGCATGGATCGTTTCTGGTCGTGGGGAGCTACACTTATCCATCTTGATAGAAAATATGCGCAGAGAAGGATTTGAATTACAACTTTCGAAGCCACAAGTCATTATCAAAGAAATTGATGGAGAGAAATGCGAACCAATGGAGCGTGTTCAAATAGACGTACCAGAAGACTATACTGGTCCGGTTATGGAGTCTCTTGGTGATCGAAAAGGCGAAATGCTCGACATGATCAATCATGGTACTGGACAAGTTCGTCTGGAGTTTAAAATACCTTCTCGTGGTCTACTTGGTTATACAACTGAGTTTATGACACAAACGCATGGGTATGGAATTATAAATCATACGTTTGATTCTTATGCCCCTGTTGTAAAAGGGGACGTTGGCGGTAGACGTGAAGGTGTTCTTGTAGGTTTGGAGCAAGGTAAAGCAACCACATACGGAATTATGCAACTTGAAGACCGTGGTACTATTTTTGTTGATCCAGGAAGAGAAATTTATGCGGGTATGATTGTAGGCGAGCATAGTCGCGAGAACGACCTTACCGTTAATATTACTAAAGAAAAGCATTTGACGAATATTCGTTCTGCCAACAAAGACCAAACATCTACGATCCGAAAAACACAAGAAATGTCATTGGAACAATCCATTCAATACTTGGATGACGATGAATATTGTGAAGTAACACCAGAATCCATTCGCTTGCGTAAGAAAATATTAGACAAAAACGAACGCGAAAAAGCTTCAAAAAAATCTAAATCAAGTTAAATCTAAATCAGCAAAAGCATGCGTAATGCTTTTGCTGATTTTTTTGTCTACGTTTGCAACTATTAGGGAATAACAATAAATACCAATCAGTAAAAAATAATGTAAGCCCTTGCTTATCTTGTATATACAAGATATAATATTTTATGTAACATGTATATACAAGTTTTTGATAAAGATATCAATTGATGGAGGCACACATATGGCTATAAAGGAAGAAATGATTTACGCGCCGCTTAGCGGGGAAGTCATTCCACTCGACAATGTACCAGATCCTACATTTTCACAAAAAATGATGGGTGATGGTTTAGCAATAGAACCAAGTGTTGGAAAGGTAGTTGCTCCATTTGATGGAGAAATCGTACAATTATTTCCCACGAAGCATGCAATTGGCTTGCGGGGTAATTCTGGTGTTGAAGTGTTAATACACATTGGACTAGAAACAGTTACCCTTGATGGTGAAGGGTTTGAGGCACATATAAAACAGGGAGATCAAGTGAAAGCAGGTGATCCATTAGTAACGTTTGATTTGGCGTATATTAAGGAAAAAGCGGCTAGCGCTATAACGCCAATCATTATAACAAATGGTGATGCACTTGAACGTTTTGAAAAAACGAACGAAACGAAGCTTGTTGCAGGTGAAACCGTCCTTTTTCAAACGGGAATCAAGAGCGAAGAGAAGGAACCTGAGAAAGATAACGTTAAATCATCGATAGAGTATGGCCAGGAGGCAGATGACATTGTTGCAGCTGTAGGCGGAGCGGATAATATACATGCTGCGACACATTGTGTGACGCGTCTACGGTTTGCTTTATCTGATGAAGATTCAGTAGATAAAGAAGCTATAGAAAATATGGATATTGTAAAGGGCTCTTTTTCAACAAATGGTCAGTTTCAGGTCATAATTGGACAAGGTACGGTTGATAAGGTTTATAAAGCAATGGTTAAAAATAGTGGTATAGGTGAATCGACAAAAGAGGATGTAAAAGCAGCAAGTGGTGAAAAACAAAATCCATTGCAGCGTGGTATTAAGGTCTTAGCTGACATATTCATCCCAATCTTACCTGCTATCGTCATGGCTGGTTTGCTCATGGGGATCAATAATATTTTAGCAAATCCAGGTATATTTGGTACAGATTCACCATCTGTTATTGAGATGTACCCACAATGGGCTGGAATAGCGGATATGATTGATGTTATTGCCAATACCGCCTTCACCTTCCTGCCAGCATTAATTGGTTGGTCTGCAGTGAAGCGGTTTGGCGGAAACGAATTACTCGGTGTTGTTCTTGGCTTAATCATGGTACACCCTGCTTTACTTAATGCATGGGATTATGGTGCTGCAGTAGAAGAGGGAACGGTACCGACATGGAATTTATTTGGTTTAGAAGTTGATAAGATTGGTTATCAAGGACAGGTATTGCCTGTATTATTTGCTTCATGGGTACTAGCAAAAATAGAAATATTCCTTAGAAAACGTGTTATGGATGCGTTGCAATTATTAGTGGTTGCACCAATTGCTTTATTGGTTACCGGTTTCTTAACATTTATTATTATCGGGCCAGTTATGTTTGGAATAGGTAATTGGATAACAGATGGTTTGGTAGCCATATTTGAATCATATGCAGTCCTTGGTGGTCTTATTTATGGCGCTGTTTATGGTCCGTTGGTTATTACAGGAATGCATCATACTTTCCTTGCAGTCGATCTTCAGTTGATTGGTGCTACTGATACTACCTTCTTATGGCCCATTCTTGCTTTATCCAATATTGCACAAGGAGCCGCAGCGTTTGCGATAATGTTTGCTGCTAGAGAAGAGAAGTTAAAAGGGCTGTCAGGAACATCAGGTATATCAGCATGGCTCGGTATTACAGAACCAGCGATGTTTGGTGTTAACTTACCATATAAGTATCCGTTTGTTGCTGCGATAATTGGTTCCTCAATCGCTGGTGCATTTATCACGATGCAAAATGTTCTGGCAACATCCATTGGTGTCGGAGGAGTCCCGGGTATTCTATCCATCGTTCCAGATGGTTGGGGAGCATTCTTGATTGGAATGGCAATTGTAATCGTCGTACCATTTATTATTACGTACTTGATTGCAAAACGAAAAGTGAACGAAAATTAACTAGTAGGGTGGGTGCTAAATGATGAATGAGGCTTGGTGGAAGAAAGCAGTAGTGTATCAAATTTATCCCAAAAGCTTTAACGATACGACAGGTAATGGGATTGGTGATATTCAAGGAATTATTAACAAATTGGATTATATTAAAAAACTAGGTGTCGACGTCATTTGGTTGACACCTGTTTATCAATCGCCACAGAAAGATAATGGTTATGATATTAGCGATTACTTCTCGATTGAGCCAACCTATGGAACCATGAGTGACTTCGAAGCGTTGTTAGATGAGACGCATAAGCGCGGTATGAAGCTGATTATGGACCTAGTGATTAATCATACGTCGACTGAACATGAATGGTTTAAGCAGGCTTCTGCATCGAAAGATAATGAATTTCGAGATTTCTATATTTGGAAAGATGCAGTTGAAGGCGAAGAACCTAGTAATTGGCAATCTAAATTTGGCGGATCTGCTTGGGAGTATGATGATAAAACCGATCAATATTATTTACACTTATTCGATCGAACACAGGCAGATCTAAACTGGGAAAACCCTCAGTTAAGAGAAAAACTCTATGATATGATGCGATTTTGGGCCGAAAAAGGCATTGATGGATTCCGTTTGGATGTCATTAATTTGATTTCGAAGGATCAGCGCTTTCCAAGTGATGATACTGGTGATGGTCGAAAGTTCTATACAGATGGCCCACGAATTCATGAATTTTTAAATGAAATGAATCAGTCCATTTTGTCACCCTATAAGCTGATGACAGTTGGTGAGATGTCCTCCACAACATTGGAAAATTGCGTGCTGTATACTAGGCCTGAGCGACAGGAACTTGATATGACATTTCAATTCCATCATTTGAAGGTAGATTATCCAGATGGAGAAAAATGGACAAAAGCACCGTTTGACTTTCTTGAATTGAAACATATTCTATCGAAGTGGCAGACTGGTATGCATGAAGGGAATGGCTGGAATGCGCTGTTTTGGTGTAACCATGATCAGCCACGTGTTGTTTCTCGTTTTGGCGATGAGGATAAATTCCATAATCAATCAGCGAAAATGCTTGCGACAACCTTGCACATGATGAATGGAACTCCCTATATTTATCAGGGGGAAGAAATAGGAATGACGAATCCGAATTTTAATTCAATTGAATCCTATCGCGACGTGGAATCGTTAAATGCTTACAAAAATCTACAAGCTGATGGAAAGTCGGACCGGGAAATAATTGATATTCTAAAACAGAAATCACGTGATAATGCTAGAACACCTATGCAATGGTCAGCAGAAGATAACGCGGGGTTCACCACTGCGACGCCTTGGATACCAGTCGCAGCTAATTATCCAGAAATTAATGTGGAAAAGGTAGTGGAGGAGCCGAATTCAATCTTTACTCACTATCAGGAGTTAATCAGCTTGCGGAAAAAGTATGATATTATAACGTACGGGGACTTTCAAATGTTATATGAGAGTGATCCGCAAATTTTCGCATATACACGTAATTGGCAAGGTAGAACATTAGTAGTTGTAAGCAATTTTTATGGAGAAGAGACCACAGTCAATCTTGCTCTGGGTAAAGCAGCTCATGTCGAAGTTTTACTATCGAATTATCCAGACTCCATAAAACCATCTGAAGATATGACGTTACGAGCATATGAATCCATTGTGTATTATGTGAACGAATGAGGTATGGAAATGCAGAAGAAGTATTTAACCATTTATCATGAGCTAGTAAAGAAAATTGAATCCAATACATGGGCTAAGTCAACGATGCTACCGTCGGAAAATGAATTAACCGATATGTATCAAACATCGCGTGAAACGATTCGAAAAGCACTCAACCTATTGGCGCAAAATGGTTATATTCAAAAAATCCGTGGTAAAGGTTCTGTTGTTATCGATGTAAATACACTTGATTTCCCGGTATCTGGGATTGTAAGTTTTAAAGAGATTGCAGAAAACCAGCAACTATCGACGAAAACATTTGTACATGCAAGAGCATTTCTGGAACAAGGTAACGAAATGCAGACGAAATTAAACACCCTGAATAGGGAGCGAATTTGGAAGGTAGTTCGTGTCCGTGAAATTTCAGGCGAAAAAGTTATAGTGGACAATGATTTTTTTGTTGAAAAGTATGTTCCAATGCTTTCTGAGGAAATATGTGAGGATTCCATTTATCGATATATAGAGGATGAATTAGAACTTGTGATCAGTTTTGGAAATAAAGAAATCACGGTAGAAGAACCTACAGATGAGGATAGAGAGCTATTGGATCTAGATGGATTCACCAATGTTGTTGTCATTAGGAGTTTGGTGTATTTGGAGGACGCTAGCTTATTTCAATACACAGAGTCCAGGCATCGACCGGACAAGTTTCGTTTTGTTGATTTTGCAAGAAGAATACAAAACAAATAAGTTAAGGGGACAGTCCTCGCCACATTAATGAGCTAACGTGGTGGAGACTGTCCCTATTATTAATTGTTCATTGCCATTCGTCCAAGTGGTCCATCTTCAACAATGATGTCCTGTAAGTCAAAAACGGAAATTGGGAACATTGGAAGCCCTATATAGTAGGGTGTGATTTCATAAAGTTGGAAATAAAGCACCAGCGATTTGTCAGCGATATAGAAATCCTGGTCGGGCGATATTGTTGAAAAGTTATTTAAAATCGGAATATCCCGTTCATTGATTTGTTTTTGGACGAACGTGGAAAGGACATCTACATAATCACTCCCTGACTTAAATAAGTCTTGGAGTGTGTAGCTTCTTCCAATTTCAGTGTCAAATGTCAAGGACTTGATAAGTGTTAGACCATGTGCATGTTGATACGCGTATGCATAATTCGTTAAGGATAGACTAAGGACATTACGTTCATTCGTTTTGATCTCAAAAGTCCCGATCATTTCTGTGAAGTTATCCGTTCCTTGTTGGTGATACTGCTGCTGAACTAAAAGTTGCATCAGTTGAACAATCATTTGGTTGATGGATTGCTGTACATCTGCATTTTGTAAACCTTCTACTTGCGGGTAATAAATGGTGGAACCTTGTTGCTCGATTACCATTGTTTGAATTGAAACAGGTAATGCTGGCGTAGGCATGTTTATCATTCCTTTTCTCCATTCTCGGTAGTATTCTATGCGGAAATTAGGATAATGTCCTTGTGCCAAACCAAATTATCAGAACGATGCCTAGTCACTTCCAGAATTAACGGTATGTTAGACTGAATATCGCATGCAATTATTTAGTCAAAATAAATGTTCTTTTTGTCAGTGTTGTTGCTTTCAAAAATTCACATTTGATATAAAAGACGACAGACCGCTGGGTTCCTTTCCGCTGCGGACCGTTGCTTTCCGCGGGCACGGCTTCAGCCTCCTCGAGAAGACCACTCTGCGGGGTCTTCAGACTCGTGCTGGGGCTGCGCGTAAATGCTCGCCCCACCGAAAACCATTGTTCCCGCAGGAGTCAACGGTCCTCCGCTCCAATCAACCATCATAATAGTGCATGGCTATGTTCTGTTTAGTATATAATCAAGCAATTTTGATGAAGTTGAAAAGCATCTTTCCAGCGAAGGAAATACACGGAGACTCCTGCGGGAACAGTGGCCAGAGTGAGACCCCGCAGAACGGAGTTCGAGGAGGCTCACGGGTCACCCGCGGAAAGCGGAGTGTATTTCCGCAGCGGTTTAAAAAGCATCAACCTAAATTTCAAGTTACTTCGTCTTTTATAGATTTTGCGTCAAAAGCAACAATCTTTTAGAAAACAACCAAAATAAAAGAAGACTACCTTTTATGGTAATCTCCTTGTATTTAGGACTTTTTACTTTTTTTGTCATCATTTGGAATATATCTTGAGTAATATGCTGCAAGTAATAAGCAGATTAAGGCTAATCCCCAAGTAACAATTCCGCTCCAGTAGATGCTGAATTGTAATCCAACTATTAGAATTACACCGCTTAACAGTAAGAAAAATGCTGTTAAATAACGCTTCACGTATAACACCCCAGTAGTTAAAGGTACAAGTTTCTATACCACTCTTTACTACTATTATAGTATGCATTTGAAATTATTTCTATCCTAAGAACTATATATATGCAACGGTCATTGTCCTGCTACATCTCTTTTTGTAAAAAACACCCACGATAAAAGGATAAAAACAACATAGTACACGCATAAAACAGTAATGGAAAAGCCTAAGGTCATATCTTCTATCCATGGTGTGTTGCTGTTTGCATATTGACTTAAATCAGTGTTCGCGAACAAGATATATTTCCCCCAGGCATAATCCGCGAAAAAAGCAGCAATCATATTTCCAGCCATCATGAGGAAAACAGCGATTCCAATTGCTAATGCACTATTCCGGAAAACACTTGAAATCATAAAAGCAAATGTTGCCATCATGACTAAATTAACCAGACCATAACCATAGCTGGAAACGATCTCCATAATCACGGATACATATTCATAACTTCCACCTTGGTTCTGGACAACATAAGGGTTTGCTCCTTCCAAGCCAAAGAATAATGCGCCGGTTATCCAGGAAAATAATAATACAAATAAAAGCGTAAATAACGCAAATAAAAGGACGGAGACATATTTAGATGCGAGTATTTTTGTACGTGATAATGGTCGAATCAGTAATAATTTAATGGTGCCCCATCTAAATTCATTAGCTATAATACCTGCAGCTACAATAATGGTTAGTAAGCTAACAATAGAAAGTAAACCTTGGTTTTCTTGAACATATTGCCATGCCCCATATCCAATTGGTTCAATATCATTTTCTAGGTGATAATTGTTTCTTTCAATCTGGTTTGGATTGGCTGTTACGTAAACCCCACTTTCAGGATCATTTTCTTCCATTTGTTGTTGGATTTCTTCATTCTCTTCTTGTAAAACTTCTCGCCAATCATCTGTCTCATGGGCTTCGCCAGTATTATCAAATACACTTGTGAGCGCTGCACCGCCAATGATTAATAAGGCGAGTGCAATATACATAATCCATGTTGATTTTAGTATATATATTTTCGATAGTTCATTATAAATAAGGCTAAAAAAATTACTCAATTATATTCTCTCCAATCAGATCAAAGAATTTATCTTCTAATGTCGCATTTGAAGCTCCGACTTGATAAATAGAAACATCGTGTTTTACTAAGGTTTCTATGATCATAGGAATTTTTTCCTTTTCCAATTGAAAGGAAAGGGATTCATTCGAAATTTCCGCGTTGATATCATGGTGAGATGTTAATAGCTCCATTGCTTTGTCAGCAGGTGTTACTTCTAATTTTATTTGACTGAGTCGCTGTTGCTCGGCATCTGTTGAATCATTCACGGATTGTGTTGCAACAAGCTCCCCATTTTTAATAATACCAATCCGGTCACACATTAATTCGATTTCAGATAAAAGGTGACTGGAGATAATGACTGCAACGCCCTCTGCGGATGCTAAACGGCGAATGTATTGACGAATTTCCTTAATCCCAGCAGGATCCAGGCCATTTGTAGGTTCGTCTAAAATTAATACGGATGGTTTATGTAAAAGTGCTTGGGCAATACCTAACCGTTGACGCATGCCTAAAGAGTATCTGCCTACTTTTTCCTTAACCACTTTCTCAAGCCCTACTAGTGCAATAACCTCTTGCACACGTTCCTTTGATATGCCAGGAATCATTCTGGCATAATGTTTCAAGTTCTGTTCTCCGGTCATGAACGGATACATCTCTGGATTTTCTACGATGGCTCCGACTTCTTTAATGGCTTCTTTAAAATCGTTTTTGATACTGTTACCTAAAATCTGTACATCTCCATCGGTTACTTGCATTAAACCAACCATCATTCGGATCGTAGTCGTTTTACCTGCTCCATTTGGTCCAATAAATCCAAACACTTCACCTTTGTTAATTTTAAATGACAGTCCCTTAATAATCTCTTTCTTGCCGATCGTTTTTTTCAGATCAATTAATTCCATGGCTGTTTCTGACATTATGTAATACCTCCATTTTTCGAATCCCACTCTACCTTCTGAGTAAAAATGTGAAATAGTTCATTAATTTTTAATAGTAGCATAAAGAGAAGGAAAAAATAGCTCCCCATTGCGGTTGATGTGGGGAGTATTTGTATGTGGCTATGCTAGGCTTCAATTGGTGCCTTTGGCTTCCTGGCAAGGCACATAATTCCAGCGATTAAATAGAAAAGTCCGCTAAATATTCCGACGATGCCAACGAGAAAGACGGCAATAACGGCTGTTGCGATAAAAATAATACCCGCTGCTTTTGGTTTTTTGTTCCCTTTCAGGAATATAAGCGCAATTATGCCTAAGATGATAGCAACAATGGAGACGATAAGCATCATCATTCCACTGCTTCCCATTTGTTCTATGAAAGCACTAAATTCATCTGCAGATAATTCAGCCCCTCCTTCTTGCGGCACCTCTTCTAAAGACTGTTGTAACAACTCTTCATTATTTTGCATCCAGAGCATAAATCCACCAATGATACCAAAAAAGCCATAAACCAAAGCCCCGATAATCCCCAATACAATTTCACCTGTACGTTTCAAAAATAAAACCCTCCTTTAGGATTGCAAAATTAACAAAACCAATCTTAAGTTAACACACTTATACGCACTTTTCAAAACATTATTATATCGGTGATGCCAACAGTGACGGCACGCCCTGGTTTTTGTTGAATAATCGTTTGGCTCTATAAATGAAAAACACCCTGCCGAAAGTAGCAAGGTGTTTTTCATTTAATTATTTGAGTGAATCTGGATTTTTATTGTTTTGCTTCACGGACTTGTTGCTTTCGATAGCCGCCAGCCGCATCAGCTCTTTTAAATTCTCTTGAATAATGTACTTCCTGTGCATCTGAAAGTTGTTGATTATTACCCGCTGGTTGGTACTGTGATTTTGCCATTATTGACTATCCTTTCCTTTTATAGATTAATGAAGGTTCTATATTAGATGTTCCCTTTATATACAACCTAAAACATAAATGAGGTAAAAAATATCATATAAAATGCAATCATAGTTTGGTATAATTAATTTTATGTTTATATAATTGAATTGAATTGCTTTTACAATAAGGGAGAATTTTAATATGGAGTGGAAAAATCTTTATCGTGGTTTAATAATGGGGGCCAGTGATATGATTCCGGGCGTAAGTGGTGGGACCATTGCGGTATTACTCGGGATATACGAACGTTTAATTGCTTCTATTAATGGGTTTGTCAGTAAAGATTGGAAGAAGCATATTGGATTTTTAGTTCCGTTGGGAATGGGAGTAGTAATCGCTATATTTACGCTGGCAAAAGTAATCGATTGGTTGTTTGAACAATATCCAGGTCCAACACAATTTTTCTTCTTAGGCTTAATTATCGGTGTGCTTCCCTATTTATTTCAAAAAGCTGATGCGAAACATACATTTAAATCGAAGCATGTCATATTATTAATAATAGCTGTTATTATTATTGGGCTATTGGGTTTCTTTAATCCAAATGAAAGTGCGGTTATTGAAAATGTAACGATGTCCACCTATATTTTATTATTTTTCTCTGGATTTCTTGCTAGTGCGGCGATGGTTTTACCAGGGATTAGTGGGGCATTTATTTTATTGGTCATCGGGATTTATAAAACAATAATAGCCGCAATTAGCGAGCTTCAACTTGATATCATCATCGTAACGGGAATAGGTATTGCGCTTGGAATTATCGTGATGAGTAAGATCATTAATTTCTTTTTAACGAACTATTATACTGCGACATTTTCTATTATTATAGGATCGGTTATTGGGTCTATTTCCATCGTATTCCCTGGATGGTCGACGAGTATGACGTTAATGTTGGCAAGTATCGTAGCATTTGCTGTAGGTTTATTTGTAGCCTATATTCTGGGGAAAGTGGAATACCAGGAATAAGCAGATCATAAGACATGTATTGAAAGAATCGTTACAATAGAGGCACAAGTTTATAAAGGGGTGTTAAGAAATGGAACAGATAAACACGGAAGATAAATTTAATGAAGTAATTAATAGTGAAGAGCCAGTTATCATAAAATTCTTTGCTGATTGGTGTCCAGATTGCAAGCGGATGGATATGTTTATTGGGGACGTTATGGAAGAATTTAAGAATTATCAATGGTTTGAAATAAATAGCGACGAGGTAAAAGGGATTGCTGAGAAATATGAAGTAATGGGAATTCCAAGCATTTTAATTTTCCAGGAAGGTGAGAAAAAAGCACATCAGCATAGTGCCTACACGAAGTCACCTGAATCTGTAACGGAATTTCTGCAGCAACAATTAGGATAACTTTAGGAAACGACCATTCAATAGCAGTTGAATGATCGTTTTTTTCTTATTTACGCGATTTCGAAATCAAGATGTTCATGACCTACTAAATGTAAAAATCCATTTTCCAGTTTTACAGGATGATGGCACGAATCAAGCTGGTAGATATGCTTAAATACTTCTATTTCTTTCATGCCAAAAGTGATTGAACGCAAATGCTGCTTATTAACTAAACGTTCATCCTGCGGTATATTCTTCACTTCACCCCACTCAATTAGAAAAGGAAGGGCAGTTTCCGGTTCAGGAAATAACATCTGCCACTGTAAAGTTGAACCATCAGGCCTTTTCCTGCTGCCAGGGACCGGCCCGGCGTACTTCACTCCTGTTGCGTCAAAATGATCGATGTAGTTATCCATCTTTTCCGCGCGTAATGCCAATTGAATGATCCCTTCAATCTTATTATGAAATGCCGATACAAGCTGTTTAATAAGCGGATTCGTTGATTTTTTCGCGATACCTTCATCAAAAATTCCAATCCACTCCATATAGCAATCGTTTTCAAAGTAGGCTACGTAATTGTACGTTCCCCAATTGTCGTGTTTCCCTCCTTGGACAGTTGTAACACGATGCTTTCGTTCAAAATCATGGGCTGCTTGTGCTGGATCTTTTGTAGCGATGACGATATGATCAATAGCTAACATAAAATTCCCCTCCAAAAATATTTCCTTATCGTAATTTTAGTGATGAATGTATATAATGAAAAGAAAATTATCCTAGGGGGCTTAGAAATGAAAAATCCGATACTCAAAGATTTTCCTCATGAAATTCGCACAAAACGTCTTTTAATCCGCTTGCCCCTTCCAGGTGATGGCGAAGTAGTATATCAAGCAATTCAAGCTAGCAAACGGGATTTGAAAAAATGGCTCCCATTTGCAAGGAAGGATCAGTCTCTGGAAGATGTAGAGATAAGTGTGCGAGAGGCCCATCTACAATTTTTAAAACGGGAGGATTTACGTTTGCATGTATTTCATCAGGAAACGGGTGATTTTATAGGATCTTCTGGGTTACACCGCATCGATTGGGAGGTTCCTAAATTTGAAATCGGTTATTGGATTGACTCCAGACAAAGCGGAAAAGGCTATATGACTGAAGCAGTAGAGGGAATTGCTGACTTTGCCTTTAGGGAACTAGATGCAAATAGGGTTGAAATACGTTGTGATACCAAAAATGCCAAAAGTAGGGCAATACCTGAACAGTTAGGATTTTTATTCGAGGGTATTCATTATAATGATTCCGTTCAGATTGATGGGGGCGAACTAAGAGATACATGTGTTTATACAAAAACTAAATAATTACTGCTCTATTTTCATACCTTCTATGATATAGTACAGAAAAGAAGATCTATAAAGCAGGTGGAGAGAATATGGAACAGCCAGCTATTCTGATTGTTGAAGATGAACGGAAATTAAGCCGGGTTTTGCAACTGGAGCTTGATTATGAAAATTACAAAACAGAAATTGCGGATAATGGAAATGATGCACTTCGCTTGATGAAAGAAAAAGCGTGGGATTTAGTATTGCTTGATATTATGCTTCCTAACTTAAGTGGTATGGAAGTTTTACGGAGAATAAGACGGACAGATGATAGCACACCAATTATTTTATTAACTGCCCGTGATGAGGTTCATGATAAAGTAAGTGGACTTGATTTAGGTGCTAATGATTATATCACGAAACCATTTCAAATCGAGGAACTGCTTGCTCGCATTAGGGTACATCTCAGGAAATCTGTCACAGAAAAGGTTAATGGAAAGCAACTCGCTATCGGTGATCTACACGTCGATTTAAACGCTCATGAGGTGAAGCGGGCTAGCCGGGAAATTGAGCTCACACCACGGGAATTTGACTTGCTCGTATGTCTGTTAAAAAATAAAAATATCGTTCTCACAAGGGATCAGCTTATTGAAAACGTTTGGGGATTTGATTATTTTGGTGACACAAACGTTGTGGATGTCTATATCCGTTATTTGCGCCAGAAAGTTGATAAGGGACACGAGCAAGCCTATATCCAGACGGTTCGAGGAGTAGGTTACACGATAAAGGATCACGTCCAATGAAACTGCGTACGAAAATTCAATTGTTTTCAAGTTTATTTATGTTGGTATTAATTTTATTGGTCAATACGTCCATTTACTTTTTATTTTACAATATCACGGCTGACAGTGAACTGGAGCAATTGTCTGCCCAAACAAATACGATTACAGAAACATTGAATTCCAATCCAGATATTCCAACAAGCGATCTTTTAGACGCTTATTTACCGACGGATGGGATGATTCGTGTCATTGCAGAAGATGAAAGTTTGTTAATTCCAGAACTGAAGAAACCAAATATATCCAGTGAATTACCAAGTGAATTTTCTGTTACGGAAACGCAAACGATTCTGTCACAGGAAAATGGCGCCGATGTTGCTATGATTTCAAAACCGATTATATGGAATAATGGAGACGTTGTAACATTACAGGTTTCGAGTCACCTTTTAGCACTTGAAGAAACCATGACAACCTTATTTTATGTATTGGTTGTAGCTTCTGTCATCATGCTTATTCCGTCTATTATTGCTGGGATGCTATTAAGCAGATTCTTATTGCGTCCGATTAAAGCCTTGATTCAAACGATGAAAGAAAATACAAGACATGCAAAATGGCAGAAGATAGATGTGCAAAATCGTTCTCGAGATGAGCTTTATGAAATGGAAAAGACATTCAATGAGATGATCGATTATTTAAAGGGAAATTTTGAAAAACAAGAGGTGTTTGTCTCTGATGCCTCTCATGAACTAAAAACGCCCATTTCTATTGTGAAAAGTTATGCACAGTTACTTGAGCGAAGGGGAAAAGAAAATCCGGAAGTATTCAACGAGTCTGTGGAGGCGATTGATTCTGAAGCGGATCGTATGCAAAAGTTAGTGGAGCAAATGCTATCACTTGCAAAAAATAAAACAAAAGCAGCCATGCAGCAGGTGGATATGATCACGCTGAGCGAGGAGACAATTGCTACATTTCAAGGTGCCTATGATAGAAATATTAGCTTTGATAAACGCCATGAGAAGCTGCTTGTAAACGGGAATCCCAATCAATTACAGCAAGTTGTCTATATTCTAATTGATAATGCATTAAAATACAGTAACGATGAAATTAAGATCGTCATTGATGAACGAAACAACGAAGCTATTTTTCAAGTAACGGATTATGGCCAGGGAATTCCCGAAAAGGAACAAGAGCGGATCTTTGACCGCTTTTACCGCATGGATAAAGCAAGAAGCAGGGATACAGGTGGAACTGGACTTGGCTTAGCAATAGCCAATACAATCACTGATGCACATAACGGCAGGTTATTTGTAACAAGTAATGTTGGCGAAGGCTCAACATTTACCCTAACCCTGCCACTAGATTAAAAATTAATGATATTCTCATCAAATTCTAATCTTAATCACATTGATCCTTCATTCTCCGGGGATATGATGTAATTAACAACAAACAAGGAGGAAAAAGAAATGAAGAAAAAATTAGGGATTGCAATTGGAGCTATGGTTGGTGCTGTAGTTTTAGGATTAGGTATTTACCAATCGGATGCTTCTCAGGCTAACCCAGAATTATCAACAGATGAAATTCTTCAAATGGTCACAGATCAATATCCTGGTACAATTACCGAGATGGAAATGGAAAAAGATGGAAACAGGGCAGTTTATGAAGTGGAAATAGAAAACGACGGGAAGGAATACGAAATAAAACTGGATGGCAGCAGTGGTGAAGTTTTGAATGTGAAAGAAAGAGAAATATCCAACAATATAGAAATAGCTGAAAAAGATGATGACGCAGATGATCGAAATGATAATCAAGGTACCAAAACTAACAATAACAATGATAGCCAAGACGACGGGAACAATGATGAGAATTCATCGAAAACGAATAATACGGTTATTGATTTAGGGAAGGCAGAAGAAATTGCATTAAATGAATTTGATGGTCAGATTACAGAACTTGAACTTGATGAAGACGACGGCCGTCTTATGTATGAAATTGAAATTGAAGACGGTGAAGATGAAGCAGAAATAGAGATTGATGCGTATACCGGAGAAATCCTTGTGATTGAAATCGATAGAGAAGATGATTAATTATCAAAATAGCTACCAGCCTCTTAGTGCTGGTAGCTATTTCTATTATACTTCGGTTACTTACTATAACGACAAGGTAATACATAATAAGTTTGAGGATTGTAGACCATATCATGCCTAACTACGACAAAGCGCTTTTTTATGCAATGGAAATGCCGGAGCAAATGACATGGAAAAAAATGGCACAGACCTTACCTGTATTAGCTAAAGTAATAAAGGAACTAACCGTTATTCAAACGAACAGCGTTGAGGAAGCAAAAAGGGCATGTGTCGCTTTTGCCAATCAAATAGATCTTCTTATTATACTTGGAATATATTGACATATTTTCGTTTATGTAATTATAGTTAAATAGGTCTAGAAAAAGTGAGGAAAAGAGGTAAGAAAGTATTAAAAGTAAATATTTTGAAAAATGAATATTTATATCCATAAAACTTAATAAACATATCGTTTATCATCCTTTACATAGATATTATTACCCATAAATAAGTAATATTCTAATTAAAATAAGTAATCTAAAGCAATTTTTTATAAGTTATAAGACTTATATAAACCTGCCGTATTTTGTCATATGATTGACATATTTAAGTTTTTTGGCATTATTATACTAGATAATTATAGTTATTAATTGGATAGAGAAAAAAGGTTCGTCGGAATCGAAACGGAAAACTGTTTTGACGGAAGTATATTATTTCGATGTGATATATCCTGCATTGGCAGTATTTTTAAAAAAAGAAGTGGATTTATCATGAATCAATTAACAACATTTTTTAAGAACTTTTGGAATGACGAGGAAGGACTCGAAACTGTAGAAATACTATTAATATTATCTGTACTTATCGTAATCGCAATAATGTTTAGGGATAGAATAGGAATATGGGTTAACGCACTATTTGAAGATATTGATGATCAATTAATGAATTAATTACTGAATTTTGGGGTGGTAATCAAGAAACCCTTCTTAAAAGATGAACGAGGGAGTTTTACTTTTGAAGCGACCCTTGTTTTCCCCTCATTCCTGATATTCGTACTCGCGGGGGTATTCTTTTGTATTGTTATTTTTCAGATTGGAACTGCACATTACGTTGCACAAAAAGCAGCATCAGAGGTGGCTTACACTTGGAACAACTCGCATAAAGACTTGGAAACAGGTGAATTTGATAAGCAGTATTATACGGGTTTAGGAGAAGGTGGAGAAGCTGGGTTGTATTGGCGTATTTTTGATAATGGTGTCTTAGGGATGTTTGGTTTGGAAGGAGTGTTTAAAGCTGAAGATCAAAGATTAACTGAAAGAAAAGTGAACAAAGCAAGATTAAAATATAATAATCCTTTGGAAGTAAATGTTAAATACAATAACAGTATAATTTATAGTGAAGTAGAAGTTACAGCTGAGTCCGAGCTATATATGCCTTCTTTTTTGAAAGATATGTTAGGCAGTAGCAACTCATTGCAGGCTACTTCAAGTCGTGTAGTCACTGAGTCACCTGAATTAATACGCACATTTAATTTTGGGAAGTATTTATGGAAAGCCATTGGGTTACAGGACGCAACGGAGGATATCACCAATTCGATTGACGAATTTTTTAGTAATTAACAGATGGAGGGGAGCAACATGAAACAACTTATTAAACTATCATTGCTGCTTATGCTAAGTTTATTTATTATTGCAGGCTGTTCTGACCAAGAAGGTGGTGAAGATGATTCGGATTCGGAAAACTCTAGCAGGAAGAATGATACCCATGTTGAACACCAGGAAGGCCTTGAAATAGGCGAAACCGGGATTGTTGAGGATAATAATAGAAAATATGAAATTACTTTAAATTCGGTTGAATATGTTGATAGTGTAGGGGGCTTAGAGCCAAACGGAGAAACCTTTGTGGAAGCGAATATCACAGTGAAAAATATAGATGATGACAGTTTTAATGCAAGTAATATCTATGAACCTGGCTTCGGGCCAGAGTATGAACTTCAGGCATCTCAGAACCCAATATTTATGGATGCAGATAATGTCGAACAAGATTTATTGGAAGGTGAGATTGCACCAGGGGAAACAGTGTCAGGTGACCATGTATTTGAAATAGAAGAAATAGTGGATGAATATAAGTTTGCCATTGGAGGGAAAGGTGTGCAAATAAGAACATACGCCCAATGGGAAGTTTCGGAAAGTGAAATTAAGTAACTAGATAGTTTGTATTGTTATTTTTCAGATTGGAACTGCACATTACGTTGCACAAAAAGCAGCATCAGAGGTGGCTTACACTTGGAACAACTCGCATAAATACTTGGAAACAGGTGAATTTGATAAACAGTATTATACGGGTCTAGATAAGGGAGGCGATGGGTTATACTGGCGTATTTTTGATAATGGTGTTTTACAAATGTTTGGTCTAGATGGGGTGTTTAATCCTGAAGGAGATAGTCTAACCTTTGAAAAAACAATAAAAGCTTATAATAAATATAGTAATCCCCTTGAAGTAAATGTTGAATACAACAACGAAATTATATACAGTGAGGTAGTAGCGACTGCTGAGTCAGAGTTATATATGCCTGCTTTCTTGAAGAATATCTTAAGTAGTGATAGCAACTCGTTGAAGGCTACTTCAAGTCGGGTAGTGACAGAAACTCCTGAATTAATACGCACATTTAATTTTGCAAAGTATTTATGGAAAGCCACGGGGCTACAGGACGTAGCGGAAGGTATCACTAATTCGATTGACGAATTTTTTAGTAATTAACAGATGGAGGGGAGCAACATGAAACAGTATATTAAACTAACACTGTTACTCACACTAAGTCTATTCATTATCATCGGCTGTTCTGACCAAGAAAACAAAGAAAGCCAGACAGATGAGCAAGAAAATAATAACGAGGAAACAAATGCTGAACAGGAAGAGGCTAAAAGTGTAGAAAATCAAGGCAGTGAGGAAGATTCCAGTGACACTCATGTTGAACATCAAGAAGGCTTAAACATAGGTGAGACAGGAATCGTTGCAGATGACAATGAAAAATATGAAGTAACCTTAAATTCAGTTAATTATGATGGTGATATTACTGGTGGAGCAGATGTGGAAACTTTTGCTGTTGCAAATATCACAGTAAAGAACATAGATGATCACAGCTTTGATGCTAAAAATATTTATGAGCCTAGTTTTGGTCCCGATGGTGAGTTTCAATCATCCCTGAATTCAGTATTAATGGATATGGACAATAATGATTTGGAATTACTAGAAGGTGAAATATCACCGGAGGAATCAGTTTCAGGTGATCATGTGTTTGGAGTTGCTGAAATGAAGGATAATTACATGTTTATAATTGGTGGAAGTGGTCACCAAATAAAAACGTATGCCCAATGGGAAGTTTCTGATAGTGAAATTGAGTAACAGCAACCACTTAAATTATTTGTATGTATCGTTATTGTTAAAATTTTAAAGTTTACTAACGTTATTTTGGTGTTACGAATATAACCCTCTGTAAGAAGGAGCAGGTCAGATGGTACAAAACGTGAAACAATTTACAAAACTACTATTATTAATGTCATTAGTCTTAATCATGTTAGTTGGATGTTCTAATAATGAAGAGGATGAGGGTCAGACAACAGGCGAAGAAGATAACAACAGTCAGGAAACAAGTGCAGCACAGGAAGAAGAGGATGGTGAAGGAGTCGATGAAAGTGCAGAAGATACCAGTGATAGTAATGATGACTATGTTGAACACCAGGAAGGCTTGAAAATGGGCGAAACTGGGGTCGTTGAAGATAATAACAAAAAATATGAGGTAACTTTGAATTCTATTGAATATGTAGATGTTGTTGGTGACTTTGAAGCAGAAGGGGATACTTATGCAGTTTCGAATATAACTGTGACGAACATCGACGACCACAGCTTTAACGCCAAGGATATTTATAGGCCCGGATTTGGCCCTGAAAATGAATTAGATGCTTCTCTAAATCAAGTACTATTAGATAATTCAGATAGAGTTGATCAAGATTTACTGGAAGGTGAAATAGCACCTGGCGAAGATATAACTGGTGTCCACGTATTTGATATAGAAAGAACAGAAGATTATGTGTTTGCACTAGGTGGAAGTGGTGTTCAAATAAGAACCTATGCCCAATGGGAAATTTCTGACAGTGAAATTGAGTAACAGCTTATAATATTAATAGGGAAGCTAATAAGATAAATTTGGTATGGCGGTGTTAAACCTTTATATAAGGAGCGAGTTAGTTGGGACACTACATGAAACAATTTATTAAACTATCATTGTTATTCACACTAGCTTTAATTTTGGTAGTTGGTTGTTCTAATAATGAAGATGATGATCAGACAGCAGGCGAAGAAGATAACAATAAACAGGAAACAAGTACAGTAGAGGAAGATGAGGATAGTGAAGTAGATGATTCAAGTGAAGAGGAATCTAGTGATAGTAATGATACCCATATTGAACACCAGAAAGGGCTTAAAATGGGTGAAACAGGAATCGTGGAGGATAATGGAGACAATAAATACGAAGTCACTTTAAATTCGGTTGAATATGTAGATGTGGTTGGGGGATTAGATTCAGAAGGTGAAACTCATGCAGTTGCGAATATGACGGTGAAAAACATAGGTGATAATAATTTTAATGCCAAAAACATTTATGAACCTGGTTTTGGACCAGATGGCGAACTTCAGTCATCTTTAAACTCAGTATTAATGGATGTAGATGATGTTGAAGAAGATTTATTGGAAGGTGAAATAGCACCTGGTGAATCGGCCACGGGTGATCATGTTTTTGTGGTAGAAGAAAAACATGATAATTATTTATTTATAATAGGAGGAAGCGGTCATCAAATAATAACTTACGCCAATTGGGATGTTCCAGAAAGTGAAGTTGAATGATTAGTCGATTATAAAATGATCATCGTTTATTACTATCAGAATTGCTAATCGCAGGAATTAACAATGATCCTGTAGTTATTTAGAGGGGAGGTGGAACGGTGAAACAGTTCTTCAAACGTCTTTTATTTAAGGACAAAGGTTCAGTATCGGTCTTTGCAATTCTGATTATCCTCCCGATTTTCTTGCTTAACGCTTTGTTTATTGACACGGCTCGTATTTTTTCAGCAGAGCGCCAAATTGAAAACGGCATTGATACTGCTCTGCGTTCAACAATGGCAGAATTTAACGAAGAGTTAGCCTCTGTTGGGTTGTTCAGTTACAGTGGGAGTCAGTCAGAGGTGCAATCAGACTTTCGGCTCTGTCTTGATGAACAAATGTAAAGTTCGGGGGAGTTGAATGAAGCATTTACCCTCGCGAAACCGGATATACATAGTGATTCAGTAACTGCTACGTTTGACACAGATCGTAATCTTGTTGATTTGGATGTCTTTGAACATCAGGTTTTGGAAAGCATGAAATATCAAGCGCCAGCACAAATAGGTGAAGAGATATTTAATTTGGTTCAAAACTCTGGATTGGATGACTTTTCCGAGGAAGATGCTAATAGTCTTGAAGAATTATCAGAGTCCTATGAAGAATTATTTGAGTTGGCCAAAAAACGGAACGAAAAGCTGGATGATGCACGAGAAGAAATTAATAAATATATCAACATGATTAATGAAGATGGCCAAATGTTAAACATTCTTGGCACATCTAATCCTGATTTGGATGACGAAATACCGAGTAACATTAACAATATGGAAGAATTGATCTTTTACAATGAGCGTTATCATGACTTAAAAGATAAAGATGAAAATGGAGATGGCGATGGGGATAATTCAGAAGAAGAACAGCAGAAAATCGAAAACTATGAAGATGCGCTCAGTGAATTAAAAGGCGACCATTTGGATGAGTTTGACAAGTTCAGATCGACTCAATCAGAAATAAATAGACTACTATTTGGTACAGGGCCTGCAGCTGGTTCTCCCGATAACTTTGTTCCTTCTTCCGCAATGGATTATAATGATCAAATGGCAGATATCATGGGAGATATTAACTTCGAAGACTTTTATATTGGTGAGGAAGCTCAAGAAGAAATTGATAAGATGGAAAACATGATATTGGATACGGATTTTTTTAATGATATTTATAACCGTATTGAAATATTAGATGAGCAATTTTCTCCAGGCCAAAGCATGAGTGAAGAAGATGCGCTTAATGGCGGGTACTATTCAAGGACTGTTGTTGAATTGGTCGATGGATTCCATAAAATTATTGAAGATCACGAGGATGCTGCGGCCAATATCAAAAATACGTTAAGGGAAAGGTATAATGGTTACCGGGATGATGACGCTGAATTACTACGAAGTCACTTAAGTGATTATGATGACTCTAAGGAATTGATAGAACAGGAAGATGGTTTGGAGGACTTGGAAGAACAGGCAGATGATCAATTTTCCGAGCTGTGGGATATTATAGGTGGTGCCGAGGATTTAGCAAATGATCAAGACAATTATGACGAATTGGCGGACATCATTTCAGAGTATGATGCAATAAATGGCGACGATGTTGATGAAGATCCGGGAAGGTTGCAGTTTATCAAAGATGCATTCAATCGATTCAATGAGTTTCTTAGCTTTGTCCAAGAATTCCCGGAGTCATTCCGAAACCAGCTTTATATCAATGAATACATCATGGCGAATTATGGTACAAGTGAACCATATAGTTTGGATCCGACTTCAGGATCTTACTTATATGAAAATAAACAGGCGCAGTTTATTACTTATGGCCATACCATAGCCGGGGCCAATTATGCAGCATTTATTAGGGATATTGCGATGGTGTTGTTTGTTGTGAGTTTAATAGATCTCGTTCTCTTTGAAGGTGGTTTTGCAGGTCCATTAGGATTTTTACGTGCAGTATTTCAGGCTTTAGGGCGTACAATGATAGGTATAACACAACTTACTGAAGACGATGCATATCGTTGGAAGCCTTTAAAAATTTCCGGGACAATTGAAACGGACATGGCTTTATTCCTGCGCATTTTCATGATAATGAGGTCAACTGCTGGAGATGGTTATAATAACAAAAAAATACGGCGACTGCAGGGAGCTATCACATTGGATACCGATGTTCAATTGGATGAAAACCCATCCTATATAAAAGGGAAAGTTAAAGGCGATGTCGATTTATTGTTTATTCCAGCAATGACAAACCTCATTCCGAATGAAAACGGTAATCTGTCTGGAAATACTTATACGATTGAAAAAACAAAGGTTTATTCTTATTAAAGAGGGAGGAGTACAAAGGTGAAAAAATTACTCATTATTCTACTTGCAGGTATTTTTATTGTAGGGTGCAGTGGCAACGATGGAGAAGAAAATACTGATGAAGGAGAAAACGGGGACGATCAAGTCGAAGAAAATGGAGAGGGAGACAATACGCAATCAGAAGATGGAGAAGAAGATAAGGATGTTTACCAGGTTGGGGAAACAGCAGAGACAAACAGCAGCTCTTACGGTTTCCCTTATGAGATAACGGTGAATGAGTTTGAAGTAACAACTGATGATATTGAGGGACATTCATTAGAAGATTTTGTTGATCCAACTGAAGATGATAGATTTGTAGCAGTTAATGTCACTTTAAAGAATACAGGGGATGAGTCATTTGTTCCAGAAGATAAAATCTCAGCTCAACTATTAGGGGAAATGATTAGTGAAACAGATTACAATGAATTTTTTAAGGAAAGAGAAGAAGAATTAGAACCAGGTGAAGAGATAACGGGAAATGTCGTATATTTAACTAACATGCTTTTTGAAAACGATGTTGTTTATTTCACTTATGAAGCTGCAGCTCTTGATAATGAGGTTCAATTTGAACTGCCTGTTCCTGAAGAGTAAATGAAAGGTTTCTAAGGGCTGTTGCTGCCCTTAGGATGGAAAATTAGTGTAAATTAATTTTCCATCCTGATAGCAGCAATTTTAATTTAGATACACAGAAAGAAGGTGTTGAATATATCGTTTAAACTACGCAAGGAAGATGGCAGTATAACCGTTGAAGCGTCATTACTCATTCCAATTCTATTAACGTTTTTACTGTTTTTAATGTCATTAGTCAAAATATCAATTGCGGAAATGGCTTTGCAAGAGTCCGTAAGTGAAACGGCACAAACAGTAGCTCATTATTCATTTCTTTCCCTTGTTATAGAAGGACAAATAATGAGTAGTACTGAAGGGTTTATCGATGATTTGACTGACGATCAGAAGGATAGATTTGGCAATAATGAGATTGCTAACCAGTTACTGGATAAAGTAAGTGATGGTGTAAAAGGTGAAATCCCTGCAGCCGGTGAACTCATAGACACACATTTGGCAGAAGGAGCATTTGAGGATGCTGTTAGGAATAAATACGAAGACAAAGTTGGGACTTCTGACTTTTTTAGTCCTGGTGGAATAGAAATCATCGATCATAATTTTCCCCAATCACAGGGTGATTCGGATGTGAGAATTGAAGCTGAAAACGAACTCCGTCTTGTGCTACCATTCTTTGAAAAAGAAATAAATATCAAGAAAAAAGCAGTTGAACGCGCTTGGGCAGGCGGATAGAAGGTGTTTGAATGAAAGGAGGGAAGAAATGGCTGGGCATTTTATAATATTGATTCTTTTTTTACTTATTGCTTGTTATTACGATGTCAGACAGCACCGATTACCTAACTGGCTTAATGTCAGCGGGGTGTTGGTTGGCATAATCTATCATCTTGTAGTAAATCAGTTGGATGGTTTTATTCAATCTGTGCTGGGTTTGTTGGTTGCTGGCGTCATATTACTGCTTTTATACATATTTAAAGCAGTTGGAGCTGGTGATGTGAAATTATTCGCAGCAATTGGTGCGATTAGCGGCGTTTTATTTTCGCTATATGCTATTATGTATTCCATTATCTTTGCCGGAATTATTGGACTTATCATATTACTATTTACGAAAACATTTTTAATCAATATAACACTGGCTTTCTTACATATTAAGGAATCGATGAAGGATAAAACATTAACACCGCTGGATGATTTCAAAAATAATATCTCCAACCGATTCCCATTTATTTACGCTGTCATACCAGGTGTTATAACAGCATTTTATTATATGTATGTTGCTTAAGGAGGAATTATATGTCTAATCAGCTCGATGATTATTTACTAGAATATGTTGAATCAAACGGAGCATATCTAAAACTTCAAAAAAACAAGGATGAAAAGTTTAAGCAGGAGGATTTTCAGGAACTTCAGTTGAAAATGATTCAGTCAAATAACATTCCCAGACTTTTACCAATGAGTCTTGAGGATATAAATAACCAGATTACCGTTTTTTATAAAATAGAAGGTTTACGTCAATTACGATCATTAACAAAAGAACATCCTCTTTAGTTATATAGAGCAAGGAAATCATCAAGAGGCTATGAATCTAGGGCAAGAACTCGGGAATAATGAAATTCAAATTGCCAGTCTTAATTTACAGAAAGATGAAATAGAAGACGATGACGATTTGGATGATGATGAGAAAGATGACCAGATTGATGCATTGCAATAGTGCTACAATATCATAAAGCTGTTAGATGTTAAGGGGAAGATACATGTGTTATCTTCCCTTTACTTCAATGTCACTAGTAAAATTGGGGGATGTAGTTCATGAAATGTTTAAATTGTGGAGAAGTAAATAAAGAACAGAATCAATTTTGTTCGGAGTGTGGTACCAAATTATCAGAACAAAATGCCGGTAAGGTTGGGAAAAAATCTAAGAAAAAGGTTATTGTATTAGCAACAGCAATGGTTATTTTAATAGCAGGTATAAGCATCTTTTACCAGATTGGAAAGGCTAATTCTGCACCAGAAAATGTTGTGCAAGCCTTCGAGGATGCGGTCGAAAATAATGATCCTGATAAAATACAAAGCATGTTGACTTCATCAAATGAATCCTTATCTATTAATATGGACAATACTTCAAACTTTGTCGAGTTCTTGGAGGAAAATGCAGAAGTCTATGAAAACCTTATACATAAATTAAATGATCAGGCAGAGGCGATAAATCAGAATGTAACACCTTATAACTCAGATGGAGATTATGGAACACTTCATTTAGCGAAGGATGGTAAGCAGTGGTTATTTTTTGATGATTATAAACTTGAGGTCACTCCAATGTATATAGAGCTGGCAACAGAAACAGATGAAATCGACTTAGCTATTAATGGCGAGAAAGTTACCACCTCATCACAAGAGGATACGTTTGGTCCATATATGCCTGGGACCCATGTTGTTCGTGCAGGTTATGCGAACGAATATACCAGTACAGAGGTTACAGATGAAATTACTACATTTGATTCAGCGGAAGATACAGTGCGGCATGAAATTGAACTTCCTCTAACAGAGGTTTCTATCACTTCGACGTATGATGATTATAAATTGTTTGTCAATGGGGAGCAAACAGATATTGACATCAATGAAGGTGAGAATCCGATTGGCACTTTTCCAAGCGATTCGTCCACTACCGTTCATATCCAAAAAGAATTTCCATGGGGGAATGTAAAAAGCGAAGAAGAACCGATAAGCTCTGATGCCATTAGGTTTGATGAAGTCGAAGTATTCACTCAGGATGAGAAAACAGCATTAATGGAGCAAATAAATGAAAGTATCAGCCTATTTCATGAAGCCCTCACAGAAAGAGACGAATCTATTTTGCAGGCAGGCGTAACAGATAATCTGGAGGAAATATTGTCTGAGCATATGGAGTCTACAGGTGATTGGAGCGACTCTTATGAAGGTGAATTGAAAAAGGCGGAATATGATATATCAAGAATAATCTATCCGGAATATAATGAGGACCTGAAAGGATATACCATAATTTTAAAAGCGCATTATTATTTATATGAGCCCGAGGGCCATGCTTATGGGAATTTAAACTGGCTTGGAAGGGATGAGGATAAACAGCAATACAAAGCAAGCAAAGATGTAACCCTATTCTATGATGAGTCAGAGTCAGCCTGGAAGCTCCACAATATAGAAAATGAATACTTCCATATTTCCGATTTTAATAGTCAGGAATTTATCATGGATGAATAAATGGGTCAATGCGTGCAAATGTAAGATTTTGACGGTTAGAGACTTGGATTCTGCATAGAAGACCGCTTTAATGACAGAGGGAACAACAGGTGAAGTTTTGTTATATAAACTAAAGCGAGGAGCGGTATTATCATGGAAATGAAATTAATTCCTTTTTATGTAGAAGCCAATCGCAACAGAATGGGGTATAGTTTATTCATTGACATGAACACCACGAAGGTTTATCGGGTATATAATGATAATTATCGTTTTTTTAATAGCGCACAGTATTTGTTTTATTCTCTCGGGGCTTACTGGATTCTTAAAACAATAGGCGGTATCAGTATCCATATGAACTTCCTATTCAGTGTTATTATTCTGCTGGTCCTTGGAGGAGTTTCCTTCTGGTTTGGGAATCACTATTTATATAAAAAAGCGTTGAAAAAGATGGATTTGAAAGATGTATATTTAACGAAAGATGAATTTATGGATTATGCCAAAGCTGGTCGTCATAATGCTCGTTTGCTTTTAATCATATTATCGATCTGTGTCACTGTTTTCCTTATTCTCATAATCTTGTACCTTGCTGTGCGTTCAACTGATTTATTAATAATTTTAACATTGAATTCTTTCATTATGGGAGGGATAATTCGGTCGATCCCTATTCTGCGTCTTCGCCTGAATTATCAAAACAGTTATTTGGTGGAAGTCGCGACTGCAGTGAATGATAAAATGGTAAAATAAAGGCATACGCATTAAAAGTGAAAGGCAGTACAACAAGAAAATAGTCCATTTTGATCAGTCTTCCATTTTACAAAGCTACAAAATGAATCTATTAAAAACCGAAATAAAATAATAAATAGAAAACAGCCACATAAAAAATGTACAGTTGTGACCTTATCATAGGATTAGTTTTAATAGAGTATAGAAGAAATAAACAAAAATTATAAGGAGAATTCTTAGTGAGATACATAAAGATTTTCAGCATCATTTTCATCGTTACAGTTTTATTAATTGGCTGTTAACGACGATTTAACTAAAGAACAGAATGATGACACATCAACTGAAACAACGCAGGCAAATGAAAGCATCATAGATGACCCTGAAAATAATAAACAAGAAGAGAATGAGATAGAGGAAGAGGAAGAGGAAGAACATTGAAATGATGAATTAGCATTCTTAGAGGACATACCAAGCGCCCCAGAAAATACAGCAGATCTAATTAATCAAAAGCAGGGGCCATATGCTGGTATTGATGACGCCTTAGGTTAACAAATATTATTGCCCGTTTAACACGTGTATTCGAAGATGAAGGGATTATAAATAAGGGTCAAGCAGATGAATTTAAAGAAAAAAGAGTTGAAATTCAAGATTTAATAGACAGTTCAAGACATGAGATTGATGATGAATTACAGGATATCAGCGCAGATACACTAGAAGATATGAAAGATACAATTGATGAAAGGTATGAAGAACAAACTCAGGAATAACATTTGAGGAAACTTAGTAAATCGTGGGGGAGCGGCATGATAAAAATTGGTAAATGGATAAAAAGTATATTAATTTTTCTGTCTATCGTATTTTTAACTTTCCAACCTATGTTGGTTCCTGTGGTGCATGCAGTAGATTCCTGGTCAGAGGTTGATCGTTTTGAGTTTGGAGCTAGCACTGTAGAAATGTTTGCAGGATTTTAGAAAATATCGGGGGGATAATTCTATTTAGCTAGTAATGGACTAACATTATTTCTAGGAGAGAATTCTTAATGGGGTATGGAAAGTTTTTAAGTATAGTATTTATCTTTTTTATTTTGTTAGTAGGATGTACTGATGAAGACACCTCTGATGAGGATTCTACTAATGAAAATGAGGAAACCGTACAATCTAGTGAAAATACGGTAGATAACGAAAATGAAAGTAAAGAATTGAATGATTCAGAAGAGAAGAATATGGAGCAGCAGTTCTTAGAAAATATAGATAGTGTCCCTGAAGATACTGCTGGGCTAATTAACCAAAAGCAAGGTGAATACGCTACCGTTGATGTCAGACATGACAGTGTGGAAGACGATGTCTTAAAGGATGTACGAAAGTTAACACCGTTAACAGAAGATGCGAATGCAGAGCAAGTAGATAAATATTTCGATTATCTATACGCATTAGCTGCTGAAAATTTCCCTGATCCGCAAGATACGATAAATAAATGGGAGTTTGGTTCCTTTGGGGATCCTGATTTGCCAGATTCCCGGTATCATTTCAAAGAAAATTACAATGTTGAAATCATATTGGATGCAAGTGGAAGCATGGCCGCCTATATCGGTGATAAAACAATGATGCAAATTGCTAAAGAATCTATTAACGATTTTATGAAACAAGTACCAGAAGAGGCAAATATTTCGTTTCGAGTCTACGGTCATGAAGTGACTAGTTCCAGCAGCGATAAAGCTATGTCATGTGATGCAATTGAGCAAGTTTATGGATTTGAATCCTATGATGAGGAAAAGTTTCAAAATGAACTGGACAAGATTGAACCAGCTGGCTGGACTCCTTTAGCAGATGCTCTGGAACAATCCGAAGAAGCTCTGAAGGATTATGATACGGAACATAATACGAACTTGATTTATGTTGTAAGTGACGGAATAGAAACTTGTGATGGAGGTCCTGTGGAAGTAGCTGAAACACTTTCCGATTCAAATGCACAGCCCATTATGAATATAATTGGATTCAATGTGGATTCTGATGCCCAGGAGCAGTTGAAAGAAATGGCTGACGTATCGGGAGGGGTCTTTTCAACAGCCAACAACCAGGAACAATTAGAAGAGGAATTTACCCGTGCAGAAGAGGTTTTAGAGGCTTGGGAAGATTGGAAAGAAGATGCAATGAGTGATGTGGATTCTATTAGAGTGAATAATAGCTTTGATATTAGAGGAGTTACAAATGATTGGGGACAACAATCTAGGTTATTGTCCAACAACTTAGCACGATTGATAAGAATATTTGAAGGTGAAGAAATTATAAACGATGAGCAAGCAGATATCATGAGTGAAAAAAGAGATAATGTAATTGAGGTTATGGACACTGCTAAGTTGGAAATAGAAGAAGAACTGGAAGACATTAGCGCAGATTCCCTTGAAGAAATGAAAGAATCTATTGACGAGAAATACAGTGAACAATCAGATAATTAAAGGTTCATATTTTGTACAATGGGCTGATGGAGATTGGAAGATTGATTAAAAGGATATTTGTTTCCCTTGCCATTGTGTTCTTAACGTTCTTTCCTGTAATCGAGCCGAGTGGTTACAGAAACGCCCGAATTAATACGTAACTTTAATTTTGGAAGTATTTATGGAAAGTTAGCGGCTTACAAAATGTAGCGGATGGTATCACTAACTCTATTGAAGAGTTCTTTAGTTAATAGTTAAATGGAGGGAAGCAACATGAAACATTTTATTAAACTATCATTGTCACTTATGCTAAGTTTATCCATTATTGCAGGCTGCTCTGACCAAGAAAATGAAGAAGGTCAGACAGGTGACCAACAAGTAAACGAAGAAAATGAGTTAGCTGAGGAAGAGAGTAATAGTCAAGAAACTGGTGCTATAGAGGAAGAAGAAAGTGAAGAAGAGGAAAACACAAATGATTCGAGTGAAAGTAATGATACCCATGTTGAACACCAGGAAGGGCTTAAAATGGGTGAGACTGGAATTGTTGTTGATAATAGTGAAAATAGATACGAAGTGACATTGAATTCGATTGAATATGTAGATGAAGTTGGAGGTTCTGAAGCAATAGGGGATACTCATGCAGTAGTGGATATAACTGTAAAGAACATAGGCGAAGAAAGTTTTAATGCTAAAGATATTTATGAGCCAAGTTTTGGGCCTATAGAGGGAGAAGAAGGACTTCAAGCAACCTTAAATCCAATATTTATTGATGAGCCCGGAATGGTTGAACAGGATTTACTCGAAGGTGAAGTGGCGCCTGGAGAATCTGTAACAGGTGTTCATATATACGATATAGAAAAAGTTGAAGAGTATCTATTTATAATTGGTGGGAAAGGTCATCAAATAAGAACATACGCACAATGGGAAGTTTCTGATAGTGAAATTGAGTAACTAGATAGTTTGTATTAACTGATTACAGTATATATATCAGGAAGTTAGTGACAGTTCATCCCTTTAGGGAGGTGGAATATTGAAAAAGTTTTTTAAACGTCTTTTATTTAGGGAAAAGGGTTCGGTATCGGTTTTTACAATTCTGATTATCCTCCCGATTTTTCTGCTTTGATGAACAGTTCGGGGGAGTTGAATGAATCGTTTACTCTCGCGAAGCCGGATATACATACTGACTCAGCAACAGCATCATTTGATAAAGACCGTAACCTTGTTGATTTGGATGTCTTTGAACATCAGGTTTTAGAAAGCATGAAATATCAAGCACCAGCACAAATAGGTGAAGAGATATTTAATTTGGTTAGTGAGTCTGGATTGGATGATTTTTCAGAGAAAAATGCTAATAGTCTTGAAGAATTATCAGAGTCCTATGAAGAAATATTTGATTTGGCCAAAAAAGGAACGAAAAGCTGGATAACGCACGGGAAGAAATTAATAAATATATCAATATGATTAATGAAGATGGCCAAATGTTAAATATTCTTGGCACATATAATCCTGATTTGGATGAAGAGATACCGAGTAATATTAACAATATGGAAGAATTGACCTTTTATAATGAGCGTTATCATGAATTAACAGATGAAGATGATGAAAATGGAGAAGGTGATGAGGAGAATTCAGAAGAGGAACAGCAGGAAATCGAAAACTATGAAAATGCGCTCAATGAATTAAATGATGACCATATGGGTGAGTTTGATAAATTCAGATCGACTCAACCAGAAATAAATAGACTACTATTTGGAACAGGGCCTGCAGCTGGTTCTCCCAATAACTCTGGTCCGTCTTCCGCAATGGATTATAATGATCAAATGGTGGATATCATGGGAGATATTAACTTTAAAGACTTTGATATTGGATACGGAGTTTTTTGATGATATTTACAACCGTACTGAAATATTAGATGAACAATTCTCGCCAAATCAAAGCATGAGTGAAGAAGATGCGCTTAATAGCGGGTATACTTCAAGGACTGTTGATGAACTGGTGGATGGTTTCCATAAAAATTATTGAAGATCAGGAGGATGCTGCGACCAGTATGTACCCTGTGGGGCCATTCGACTAGCGCCGAAACACGCTAAAGCGTGCTAAAAACCTTGGTTTTCTCGCTCAAACCCAGCCAACGGCTGCTGTTGGATCGCTTTTGCCTCCGGTGCGATACCGTTGACAAAAGCTATAAAAAGTATTTCTAACCTAAAGGAAAACAAAAAAATCTGTTTCATTTTCATAGAGATCTTTTTTTGAACTCCTCGAAAATGAAACAGAATTTGGAATATATATTAAAGGATTTTATTTTACTTTAGACTTTTTCTTCTGTTTTTTTAAGGCAGATCTTCCCATGAAAATAAGTGAAAAAGAAATAAGGAAACTTAAAATCATTGTAATTCCTACATAATAATATAAGAAGAAAAATGATAAAATCCCTATAATTATATAAAAATATGCCATTTTCTTACTAAATGATTTATAAGGGGGATTTGTTTTTATTAAAGAAGAATTTGTTCTCATTATTTACCCCTCTCTTTCTTATTTATTAAGTTTAATCAAAACAAGCAGCTTGAGCGCCAGCCATTCCACCAGCTACTCCACCAACAATTGCTCCAGGAATACCCAAGCCTCCAAATCCAGCAAGTCCAGCTGTACCACCTGTACCTGCAATACCTAAACCACATTCTAAGGCATCAGACCAAGAAGCTGTTTGAATCATACCTTCTGAAGTATATTGTACTACTTGAACTTCAACAGTATTATCATCAAGTAATTCATATTGAATTTCCACATCATTATTGTTTTTATCTACCGTACTTGATGGAAGGGTATCCAGTCTTATGACTTTTTATTTCAATAGAATCATTAGGATTTGAAGTAATATCTGCATTATTTACTGTTAACTCCATAGTGCTTTCGTTTACTAGTTCAAGATTATATGTGAGATAACCTTGTTCTTCTTCATTATATGTAACATAATTGTTCTCTTCAAGTTGAGATTCAACTTCTTCATTTGTGGATACCCCTGTAGCAAAGGTAAATGAACACATTGATACTACCGTTAAAGAACTTACGGCCATTTTACTCTTTTTTAACATAAAATAACAACTCTTTTAAAAATAAAAAATATTATTAATCTATCGTAACAGGAAAATTATTCCAATTAAATATATCGATAGAAATATTTATCATCAACAAATGAGATTCGTTAAATGGTTATACAATATTCTGGAATAATTACCGAGATTTAAATGGAAAAATATGGGAATTGGTCAGATTATGAAATGGAAATATATAATGATGAGACGCTAACAATAACAATGATAGCCAAGACGACGGGAACAATGATGAGAATTCATCGAAAACGAATAATACGGTTATTGATTTAGGGAAAGCAGAAGAAATTGCATTAAATGAATTTGATGGCCAGATTACAGAACTTGAGCTTGATGAAGACGACGGCCGTCTTATGTATGAAATTGAAATTGAAGATGGTGAAGATGAAGCAGAAATAGAGATTGATGCGTATACAGGAGAAATCCTTGTGATTGAAATCGATAGAGAAGATGATTAAGCATGAAAATAGCTACCAGCCTCTTAGTGCTGGTAGCTATTTTTCATTCATACGTCGTAATCTGATTTCTCATCAAGGAAAGAGTCCTATTATTCTTGGAGAAGACGGGTACAGTTCATACATGTATTAATAGTGTGGTATCGTTGGAAAACAGACCAGCTTTTAGCAGTTTTACCTGGTGGAACGTTCAAAGGCTTTAGCATATTAAAGTGATTCAAGTATTAAAAACTATGTCAAACTTATTGCGGGCCAAAATAAGTAGCATAAAAAAATCACCGAATCTCGAACAATACAAAAAGTAGTAATTTATAACTAGATTAAAAAAGATTGATGTAGCGCTTTTATACTGTATTTTCGTAAAAATAGCAATTGTTATTGACAATGGAAAATCCTACTATTAGACTAAAATCTATAACTTTAAAATGTTAGAAACTTAGGTTTGTTGCTCCATAAAAAACTTTATGTGAGGCTTTTTACCTGAGCTAAAACTAACCTAGATAAAGGAGATGGATAATTATGGCAGGACAAATACGTATGAGTCCAGAGGAATTGCAAGCAAAGTCAAAACGTTATGGACAGGGTTCAGAACAAATTGACCAAGTTTTATCAGATTTAGCAAACTTACAGGAAGAGTTACGTGGAGAATGGGAAGGACGCGCATTTGAACAATTTGACGTCCAATTCCAACAATTAAGACCAAAAGTTAAAGAATTCTCTCAATTGATGCTTGAGATTCAGGATCAACTAACTAAAACAGCTGAGGCTGTGGCACAGCAAGATGAAGCATTATCACGTAATTTTGGGCTTTAAGTACTTTAGTAATTTTCAATAATCACTATCCTGAGCCACGCGACGCTTGTTGTGTGGCTTCTGCTCATTTAATAGATACATAGATGTAAAAAGCATGTCTACGGGGAATGTTTTGATAATGGGATTAATATTATATTGATTTTTTTAATATGCAGGAGTTGAGAATGAATGAAAAAGCTAAATAAGCGAATCCTATTGTTTTTGATTTTAATGCTTTTTCTTGCTTCAGGTTTATCCTATCTTGGGTTCAACCAAGTGTCGACAACGGAAACGGAAGAAGGAAGAGAAGTACAGACAATGGCAATGGACATAGCGCTTGTGAACGAAGACGATGGTGCAACTTTTAACGATAATGAGGTATCCTTTGGTGATGCGTTTATCCAAAGTATGGATAGGGATGAATCGCATGACTGGTATGTTGTTAGTCGTGGTGTTGCTGAAAGTGGCCTTGAACGAAGTACATACGATATGATGATGATTGTCCCAAATGATTTTTCAGAGAAAGCTTTATCCATGGAATCGGAGTCACCGGAACAGGTGTCACTAAATTATAAAATCAATGCATCAGGTAACGAACGGGTACAAACAGAAGCAGAAAAGACAGCTAGTGAAATATTAAATGATGTAAACCGTCGAATTGTCGATGTTTACTTCGCTAGTATTATTGGTAACTTACAAGATGCGCAAGACAGCATTGGTTCCATTGTGGAAAGACAAGGTGCACATACATATACCTACAACAATTCAATCAATAATCCACTCAGCTCATATACGGATCGCTTTAGCGACGTGCAAGATAATACAGAGACATCGAAAGAAAGCTTTAATGGTTTGGAGGAAGTTTTAGAAACATTTGAGGATAGTTTAAGTTCCCAGGCCCAAACAAATCAAAACTATCTATCAGATATGGAGGAACATTCCGAATCACAAGAAGCGAATAATCTTTTATCAAATGAATTTCTAGGTAAACTGAACGACTTTGACAACCAAATAAATAGTGAAAATGTATTACAGCAATTAGCAGAATTAGAAGCAGCAAATGAAGCAATTAATAACCAGTTTCAACAAGATGAAAATGATAGACAAACGATTGTTACGAATGCTGCAACTATACAGAGACAGTTAGAAAACACAAGCGAACAAATTGCAAATTTGGATACGTATTTGCAGGAGAACTTGGATTTGGGTGTGAGGTCTAGAGTAGAAGATAGGCTGTCTGGTATTTTTGCAGAGGCTTTAGATGGTGAACAAAACAATTTGAACACATTATTTAATGCTCCAGACCAAAACGCACGACAAAGCATTCAAAATCAAATAAACAAGTTGCCAACACTCAATACAAAAGAGATCGAGGGGCTTGGTTTATCAGACCAGACTGTTACAGAAATGAAAAATGTTATTGGAGTAACGAAGTATATTGAAAATGCTCCAAATTCAGGGTTTGAATATGTGCCAAATGATTCTGATGAAAGGGAAACTTTACCCCAGCTAATACAAGGTATCAAATCAGACTTAGCTATGAAGGGTGTGCAGATTGAGGACACGGTCAAAATTCCTGAAGAAATTAATGAATCGGGATCAACTTTCGAATTAAAAGTCCCTGATGAGTTTGAAGATAGTAATTTAACGCTTACTTTAAATAATGAGAAAGTTAAATATGAACGTAACGGTGATGAGGGCATAATAATTACACAACCCATGGATAAAGGTAAGCTTACTGTTCAATTTAACTTGAAATTAAGAGATCAGGAAGCCGAAATTGATGTATTTCAGCCTGTTACATGGAGCTGGGAAATGGATTTGGCAGGTATTAAAGAAGTAGATGACACAGAAAAATCTAAAAACACGGCTTCAGTTTTCAAACCCAAGAAGCCGCTTGTAGCTACATTGAGTACAAATGGGAATGAAGATAGGGTTCAAGAAAGTCAACAAGGCGAGTCTACAGATGATCCAGAAGATGTAGATGGTGAAGATATAGGCGGCCCTAAATCAGAAAAAAATCCAGAAGACGATTCTGAAAGTGGAAACGAAGGGGATTCAATTCCAGACTCAGGAGAAGACACTGAAAACGCGGATGATTCTAATTCAGGAGGTGACCCTGGGAAAGACCAAATTGAACCTAAAGATGAAGAAGACAATCAGGATGACCAAAATAACGGTGATAAAGATCCAGAAAAAGGCCAAGATGAAACAAATGAAGATGAAGAAAATGGGAATGGAGAAGATGGAAATAAAGAAGACGAAGAAGAACCCGAAACGGTTAATATTATAAATCATAAAATTCAACATAAAATCGAGTCAGAATTAACAAGTGACTCAACAGAAAAATTAATTGATGCAGCGTCTGATACAGTGAGTGATTATCAAAGAATGCTCGCATTGTATGAAAGTTATTTTGGAGTTGATATGGAAAATGACGAACTGCGGGAAGATCTAGATCCTCAAGGGGGATTAAATGATTTAGCGACAAAAGACTCCCTCTATAATTTATTTAATCAAAAGGAACTCGCGGAGCTAATAAAGGATAATATGGTTAATCATATGACTAACAGAATTACAGCAGAAATCCGCGGACCAATAGAAAGCTTACAAAATCAGATTCAACAATACAATCAACTCGTAAATGAAGTGGATGACAATGCAGATCAGTTAGCTGAAAACATTGCTAGTACGATGGAACAAGCAGAAGTTATGAACCATAACCTGGAAGAAACCTTGGCTGACTTAGCTGCATGGCGTGAGGAGACTATGGGTCTGATTGATGAACAAGAAAATGTTCAATCAAACAAAGATGACGAGCAGACGGCTTTTATGACGATGGGCAATGATTTACAATCCATTTTCTCGGAGACGGAGACACTTGCTGGTCAAGCAGATACTAACCTGGATTCAGCTGACAATGTGTATCAGACATTTGATGCAATTGATGAACAAGCGAGCGATATTCAAGAAAGTGGCGTCACCCTAGTAGACCAGGCCGAAACGTTATCTGATGATATGACTGAAACACTACTAGAGGATCAAAATTTCGCAAATAACTTTGCTGATGTTCTGGCAAACAGCCGGGTCGGAGATAGGCAGAATGAAGATTTATATGACTTCCTTTCCAGCCCTGTTGAAACCCAAAACGATGGCGTAATAGGGCCAGGAGGATCATCAGACGTAGATAGTGAAAATACAGCAAATACAGCCTTTACACCGTATTACTTAGTGTTAATTTGCTTTATTGTTGCTTTGTTCACAGCCTATGTTATCTCAACAAACAATCAAAGACGCGTGGACAGGGATCAATTTGCGCAAGACAAGACGATAGTTGGTAAAAACCTTCCATTAACTGGGCTTACCGCTAGTATTGGTGTTGTCGAAGGACTGGTGATTGGTTTGACTTCTGGTTATTTCCTGCAAATTGGCGGAGGAAGCCTATTTTTATGGGTTGGCTTGATCACACTTATTATGTTAGCAATGTTATTTGTTGCTACGTACTTACTAAGACAATTGAAAATGATCGGCATGTTTATCCTGCTGGCTGTATTGAGCTTGTATCTATTCTTAACAGATGCACTTGCTGTCAGTATGAGTCAAATTGAAACAGTGCGGATGTTCTCACCATTGCAACATGTTGAAACAATGCTTGGAAATGTGGTGAATGGTAATGCAAATAGCGTGCTATCCATTATAGTTCTTATTGGTATAATCTTGATTGGTGCTGCTGCTAACTTATTCGTCCTACACCAAAATGCAAGGGAGGAGACGGAAGATGAAGGTGCTGCTGAAGCGAATTAGTCTTTTGTCAGTCTGCCTACTTGGTATGCCGATGTTCATGATACCATTACTAACAATTGCTGAAGATAACGCTGAAAATAGTGGTGAAATGGAACTGAAAATAGATCGTATAGGTGGAGAAGGAAGACAAAGCTATCAAAATACCGAAACAGAAATGGAAAAAAGGTTTCCTCATCTGTTTAAAGAAGAGACAAATGCAGCCATTGAATCGAAGCAAACAGAAGTAGAAGATTCGGTAGAAGAGCTGGAACAATCGCTGTTTACGATGGACGAAGATGCTGGTGATACAATAGTGCAGGATACAAAGAGCGCTTTGTTCAACGATGACTATACGGCTCCGCAGACGGCTTCTAACGAGAATCAAGAAGAAGAGGGCAATTCCAGTTTAGGTAATGCCCTCTACATCGGCTTTGCCGGGCTGGCTAGTGTTTTATGTGTTGGCGTTTATGCGATGATTCAGCGATTTACAGGTTAGAGGAGAATGGACGATGGCAGATAATACGCATATTAATGTAACAATAGATTTCAGTAAATGGGGGTACAATACGTACGATTTACGTATTCCCCTCCAAACATCAGTCAAACAATTACTGCTGAATTTGATGGAAACATTAAATATTGAGCGGAGAGAAGGGTCACTTTCTGCATTGAAAATAACGACAAAAGACCTTCTATTAACAGATGAAGATAGTCTGATTGATTATCCGGTGTCTGATGGTGATATATTAAAAGTTTTATAAACGCATTACATAACAGATCGATATGAGCTACATGATTGCTAGAACTTTCGAAGGAGTCAATGGATATGAAGGAAAGAACAATACAGATGGAAGAACTCTCCCTCCAGTTCACCATAAACGAGAATAATTGGCAATTACAGTTACCGAAATCACAAACACGCGTCAAAGACATCCGTCAATTGGGGCTGATTACCGAAGACGCTGATCTCTTTGTACCGATGACAGTTGATGAGGAAGACGATATGTTTACCTTCACATTTACTGTTGATCAAGGCGCGATAAAATGGGAAGATCTAACAAAACTTGGACGTAATGATAAATTGCGCCTGTTGTGTAATATTGCCCGTTATAAAGAGTATTTGCCTACAAGAACAACATTTTTCCTTCATCCGGATAACCTTGTGTTTGATGATAACTTGATGCCTGCTATTGTATATCGCGGAATTCGTGGCGTGTTTCCACCATATGAAATGGAAGAAGAGAAGTTTCTTAAGCAATACAAATGTCTGATTATCGCTTTATTTTCAAAAAAGTATACCTTTGATCAGCTATATGATGGGTCACTGCAGAATGCGGATGAAACTGAATTTCAACGCCAAGTGAGTGAGATGGATGATCTAACTCATTTGATACATTTTCTTGAAGACAGCTATAAGGAAGAACAAAAGAAGACAGAAGCAACAATGCAACTTGTGCCGACAAAGCGTTTCCGTCTTTTTAAGCGGCTTTCCATTAGTATGATCATATTTTCTGTTGTTCTGGCTATTCCACTTGCATATATTCTATTTTGGGAATTACCATACCAGGACAAATTGCAAACATCCCACCATGAGTATCTTGCATCCGATTACGGAGATGTTATTTCGACACTACAGGGAGAAAATCCGGAAGAACTCCCCTTTGTTAATAAATATATTTTGGCCGTTTCCTATATTAATGTAGAAACGTTATCTGACGATGATAGAACGGTTATTATGCGAAATGTTAGTTTGAACAGCGATGAGAATTATTTGATGTATTGGATTTATAATGGTCGCGGTAATTTGGAGGAATCTGTTGACACGGCGAAGTATATTAATGACCCACAGCTTATTATGCACGGTCTGATCCAACAGATTGAACAGGCGCAAAATGATCCGGAATTAACCGGTACCCAGCGGGATGAAACGGTTAATGAACTAGAACAAGAGCTAGCTGACTATCGGGAAGAATATAATTTAATGCCAGAGGAAGAGGAAACAGATAACGAAACAGTAGATGAGCAAGAAGATACCGAAGCAGATGAAGCAGCAAATAATGAAGAAGAATAAAGACGATAAGAAGAGCAATGGACTTGTTTGGAGGATAGGAAGATGGCAGAGAATATACTGACGGTGAGCTACGGAGATCAATTGCATACATGCCATTTGCCGGACGGCGAAGAAAAGGAAATCACGATCGGAAATGATTGGGCTGATACGGTAACATTTTCACCGTTGAAACAGGGGTTTCCGGTAGCGTGGAATGGTAAAACATGCACTATTGAAGATAAAATGCTGCACGTAAATGAACAAAAATCGATACATATAGAAAGTAACCCCATGCATTTCTATCTAACAGACACAAAAGATGGCGATGTATATGACATAGCAGCTAAGCGTAGTATAACGTTCGGTTCCAATGAATATGATGATGTGCGTGTTTCCGGAACATCCGTTGACTTTGTGCTGTTACGTGAACATGCAGAACAGTTATTTAAACTTGAAGTGCATCAGGGTGCGATCTACCATAATTACGTTCGTACAAACGGAGATGTGTTCGTTGAGCCAGGTGATCAACTCTTTTTTGATGGTGTAACGGTTATCATGGGTGAGGAAGATGTTCACATTGTTGCTCCTTTAGCGGGCATTGCATCTAAACTAGTCCCACTTGTAGAAGCAGATAAACGGTATAATGCGGAGTATCCCGATTATCACCGTTCGCCGAGAATCATTTACAGAGAACCAACAGACAAACGCCTTATCGCAAAACCGGCTAACAAACCATCCAAGCCAAGTGAGCAGTTAGGGCGTACTATTGTGCCGCCACTTGTGATGATCGCCGCACTTGTGATCGTTTCTATCATTCAACCAAGAGGAATCTTTATTATCGTCATGCTCGCGATGACAGTGACGACCATTATTTTCGCCGTCACGTCCTATGTGAAAAGTGTGAAAAAGTATAAAGCGGATATGAAAGAGCGTGATAAGACATATAGGGAGTACTTACAACGTAAAACAAAAGAATTGTTTCATGTAACCGAAGAGCAGCGCCATGCACTGAATTACCATTATCCAAATGTAGAACAAATCCGTCAGATGACGAAGTATGTAGATGCCAGAACTTACGAAAAAACACTATTTCACCATGATTTTCTAAATTATCGTGTCGGGCTGGGGAATGTTGATTTGAGTTTTGAGATCGACTTTAATGAGGAAGAGTTCGATCAAGAGAAGGATGAACTCGTAGACGCAGCGCGTGAGCTTAATTCCCAATATAAAGACATCAAGCATGTACCTGTTGTGACGTCACTTGTGAACGGGCCTGTTGGTTATATTGGAACACGTCATCTTGTTCTGGAACAATTGCAATTATTAGTCATGCAGACAGCACTTTTCCATAGTTATCATGATTTACAATTCATTACGATTTTCCCTGAAGAAGAGAAAAAGGAATGGAGCTGGATGCGTTGGTTACCACATGCGAGCCTGCAGGGTGTGAATGTTCGCGGTTTTGTTTATCATGAACGTTCCCGTGATCAAGTTCTCCATTCGTTGTATCAAATTTTAAAAGAGCGCAAACTTGTATTGGATGAAAAAACAAATAAAAATGAAAAAACATACTTTTCACCCCATTATGTCGTCCTTATTACGGATGAAAAAATTATCTTAGATCATACGATAATGGAATTTTTCAATGAAGATCCCAGTGAACTTGGTGTATCCCTTGTGTTCGTTCAAGATGTGATGCAGTCACTGCCGGAACATGTGACAACCGTTATTGATATCCGAGATGTGAAAAGTGGAAATATTTTGCTGGAAGAAGGGGAACTGGTCAATAAGCATTTCACATTGGATCATTTTCCAAAAGGATTTAATAAAGAAGATGTTTCCCGGGCATTAGCACCATTGAATCACTTACAAAGCTTGAAAAACTCGATCCCGGAAAGTGTCACATTTCTTGAAATGTACGGGGTGGAGAAAGTCGAGGAGCTCGCTATCGCAAGGCGTTGGCAGGTGAATGAGACCTATAAGAGTTTAGCTGTTCCATTAGGACTGCGAGGAAAGGACGATCTCGTAAACTTAAATCTACATGAAAAAGCACATGGACCACACGGTTTGGTCGCAGGTACGACCGGCTCCGGTAAATCCGAAATCATACAGTCATACATAATCTCACTTGCGGTAAATTTTCATCCCTATGAAGTTGCCTTTCTACTTATTGACTATAAAGGCGGCGGAATGGCGAACCTTTTCAAAAACATGCCGCACTTACTCGGAACCATCACGAACCTGGACCGTGCACAATCCATGAGAGCTCTTGCCTCGATTAAAGCAGAACTAAAAAAACGCCAACGCTTATTCGGGGAACATGACGTAAACCATATCAATCAGTACCAAAAGCTATTTAAACAGGGTGAGGCCAGTGAAGCTATGCCACATCTATTCTTGATTTCAGATGAGTTCGCCGAGTTGAAATCAGAGCAGCCGGATTTCATGAAAGAACTTGTTTCGACTGCCAGAATCGGGCGTTCACTCGGTATTCACCTTATCCTAGCAACGCAAAAGCCAAGCGGTGTTGTTGATGATCAAATCTGGTCAAACTCGAAATTCAAGCTGGCACTTAAGGTCCAAAACGCGAGTGATTCCAACGAAATTCTAAAAACACCGGATGCAGCCGAAATCACACTGGCTGGCCGCTCGTACTTACAGGTCGGGAACAATGAAATCTATGAATTATTCCAAAGTGCCTTTAGCGGAGCGGATTATGTACCGGATAAAGATGATCACGAATTGGTGGACACCACGATTTACGCGATTAATGAGTTAGGTCAATATGATATTTTAACAGAGGATCTAAGCGGATTAGATAAAAAAGAAGAAATTGAAAAAGTACCAACAGAACTCGATGCGGTGATTGATTATATTCATGATTATACGGAGGAACAGGGGATTGAACCGTTACCGCGGCCATGGTTGCCGCCGCTTCCGGAGCGTGTCTTTGCACAAGGCTTGCATCCAGTGAATTTTAAAGAAGCCTGGTTCGAACCGAAAAAGCCATTACACGCAACGATTGGTCTGCTTGATCAGCCGGAATTACAGGCACAGGAACCAGTTACGCTGGATTTAACCAAAGATGGGCATATTGCAATTTTCTCAAGTCCCGGTTACGGGAAATCAACGTTTCTGCAGACTCTAATCATGGATCTCGCGCGCCAGCATAATCCGGAACACTTACATGTATATCTATTGGATTTTGGTACAAATGGATTGTTGCCATTGAAGAGCATTCCGCATGTTGCTGATACCATGTTAATGGATGAAGTAGAGAAAGTAGGGAAATGGATCCGCCTAATATCCAATACCATCAAAGAACGCAAGAAGAAACTAAGTCAGCATGGTGTCGCAAATATGGAAATGTATGAAATGGCTAGTGGGGAAACAGTACCGAATATCTTTATTGCCATTGATAACTATGACTCCGTTCGCGACGCGGACTTTGGCGAGGAATTCGACAAGTTAATCACACAAATCGCGCGTGAAGGCGCAAGTATCGGACTGCATCTCGCAATCAGCGCGGGAAGACAAAGTGCGATGAAAATGCCACTGGTTTCTAACATGAAACTTCAAGTCGCCTTATACTTAATCGATCCATCAGAGGTGCGTTCGATTGTTGGAAGAACAGATTTGGAAATAGAGGAGATTGCAGGTCGCGGGGTGATTAAACTGGAAGATCCAACATTGTTCCAGGCAATGCTCCCAGCGGAAGGAACAGAAGCACTCGCAATCATCGATGCTATTCAGGACACCGCGAAACAAATGGATGAACATTGGGAAGGGGAGCGTCCGGAGCCGATTCCGATGATGCCTGAAGGGGCAATTGATTTTGAACAGTTTAAGAAAACGAAGAAAAGCCGGAAAATTGTTGAGGATCAGCAACTTCCGCTTGGGCTGGAATTTGAGGAAGTTGCGCCGGTTGCATTTGATCCGGCGGAATTCGGTTTCCTAACAGTCGTAAGTGATCGGAAAGACGGCCTTGATAAATTGACGCACGCACTTGCTAAAAATATGACGATGCTGAATGACGCTTACTATACGATGTTAATCGATACGAATGACCAGCCGCTTGCAGACACAGGGAACCAATTACATGCATACTTTTCAGAAGCAGAGGGTATTACCGCCGTAAAAGAGGACCTGACAACAGAAGTCCATAACCGGTTGCAGGGAGAAGCTGACCAAACAAAATGGCTTGTTATGATCAAGGATTTGAAAGACTTCGTAACTCGAGGCAAATTAGACGATGATGTGCTACCATCATTATTAGAAGAAGGACCATCTGTCGGTATTCACTTTATTGTATGCGGCGACTACGGCTTTATCGGAAGCAGTATTGAACCGGCAGCAAAATATGTACGCAGGCAGTCAACAATTGGTTTACTCACCATGAAGCTTAGCGATCAGGATATCTTTAATCAGCCGTTTATCCGTAAAGAAAAATATCCGAACGCATATGAATGCTATTACGCCATGGATCATGAACATGTGAAAATAAAAATTCCGGAGTAAGGGGGAGTGTTTATGAGCAGTGATTCACTTAGTAGATTGCAGCAGCGGAAGACAGCAGTTAACCAAGATATTGGTAATGCAAGGGAAAGGATTTCCGCTGCGGAAGACAAAGTTAAACGTCTGCAAAAAATATCAAGCTCAATGCAGACCAGTATTTATAGTTTAAGGAACATTAAAGGGAACATTGATGACTTTGAAGTGACAAAGGCAAAGTGGGAGGGCGATCAGGAGAATCAGTTTATAGCAAAGTATAACTCCTATGGGGTTCTTGTAGGAATCTATGACTCTGATACAAGTAAAGCAAAAAATCAAATTGATGAAGATCTTGAGGTGGCAAGACAGGAAAAGGCTCAAGCAGATATGGGGCTGGAAAGTCTGCAAAGTACTCTGAATGGTATAGAATCTGATATCAAAGTGGCGAAGGAGGATTCATAAGTATGGCTGAAGAAGTTGGTATTAAAATCAGTGAATTCAACTCGAATATTTCCAATCTAAGATCGGCAGTTTCCAGTATTAATAGCAGCATCAAGTTAACCCGGGAATTTGAAAAAACGGATCTTAAGCCATTTATGGATGATCTGGAAACAACGATTGAAGCCATCAAGTTGTTAGAAAGATATAAGCAGATGATAGATTCCGACATTCAAGCGCTGGAGAATGTCGGCAAAGAAATGGTAGAAAATGATGAGCAATTGGCTAAAGTAAGCGGACCGCAACCAATGCGCGCTTAAAGGAGGGTAACGAATGGCAAATAAGGTGGATATATCTGAAGTAACCGATTTTTCGAATGACTTGCAGGAAGCTTCCGCTGACTTTCGATCCCAGTTAGATAAAGTCCAAGAAAGTATTGAAGCGATTAATGGCATGAGCTCTTTTTCCGGAAAGGCGGCAAAGGAAGCGAAAAACTATTTTGGCGAATTGCATATAACCATATTGGAATCGTTCAAAGGATTGTTTGATGATATGGAAGCAAATTTGCAGCAGCATATGGAGGCATTCAGGTCCGAAGTAGATGTTAGTGAGTCTGCCGTCATTAAGAGTACTTATTTGCAAGATGTTCAAGAAGACATTAATGAAGTATTTGAGGATTTGGAGAAACAGGACGAAATTATCCATGATACAATTAAAGAAGTGTCCGATATTTCATCCGCTACTCCTCCATCCTTTTCGGATGTAAATGATTACAAAAACAAGACGATTAAGAAACTGAAGGAAGTGGATGAAGACTTAGCTTCCTTCAACAATAAAGGCGATGAAACAGATGTGAAAGCGATCATGAACCAGATTGAGACAGCTATGAATAATGCGAAAGCGAGTGAAGGGAAAGCGCGGTTTGCGGATTTTGAAGGGGCTTCTCAGGGTAGTGTGTTGGCGGAGTTGAAGGATTATAATAAAGGTAAAAATCAGGAGAGGGAAGAGAAAATAGAAAATCTGGATTCAGAGTCTAAGGGAGTTTTAGAACAGGCTAGATGGGATTATGAAAATGGCGAACTTGATAAGTCGACACTTGAAGCTATAATCACTGGACTTATAACTGGAGGAAGTGGCTTTCTAGAAAATTTAATGAAAAATAAGCAAGCAGACGAATTATCAAGTGAAGATGCTGAAAAGGTTGCTGAATGGGGTGCGGATAACCGTGTACTATTTTTGGATCCTAAAACCATGCTTAAAGAACAAGAAGAACTAGGATTTGAAGGTGAAAAAGGTGGATATGAAACAGAAGAGGTGTGGAGCATAAACTTGCAAATTAACCAACAAAAACACGCTCAACTTACTGCCCAGAGTGAGGGTGATAATAAAGCCGAGCAAGAAGCTAAAGATAAGGAAAAGCAATTAAGAGAAAAGTATGCAGATTTATCAGCACATTTAATTAAAGAAGATGAACCTCCACATGTTTTACCAAATGAACAATTGCAGTTGGAAAACGGAGACAATTTTAATTATAGGGTAGATAGTGAAGGACATTTACATTATGAAGGTGAACCGGGGTATGAATATTATGAGGAAGCTCATAAGCAATCAGCTGGTCAGCAGGTTCAAGGAGTATTAGCTAAAACGGTTTTTACATCATTAGTAGGTTGGGGTACTGGAAGTTTAGTTGCCAATGCATCATTAAAGAGTCAAGCCGGTATGTCCATTCTTGGTGGGACTACTGGGGCTGGTTCAGAATTGTTAGGTCCGAATAAATATAATGTCTTGTATGTTCCTAGTACAGATGAAGTAAAAACTATGATTTACAGAACAAATAAAAACGGAGAAACGGAGAATTTAGTAATTGATTCGCAAGGAAAAGAAATATTAAAAAACAGTGGTTGGAATGATTACTAAGATTATTTATAACATTTATCCATATTGTATATGCGAAGAATAAAAATGGTTTATAAACATGGGATCAACACTAAAATCTATAGTTGATATTAGGAAATAAATATGGTATTAAGACTAGTAAGCAAAGGAAATATACGGATACTCCTATGGTGCGCGTAATGTTTTTCCGTAGCGGTCACAATCCTTTATCATTACAACTAGTTTGTCAACGATAGATTTTGGTGAAGAGCCTAAATATGAATAGACAAATTATATCTTTGTTAAAAAATGAAGTTTTTAAGGCTATTTTTATTTAATAGTAATGCAAATAAATATTAACGCTGTTGCTATACCTCGTCCAATGAAAGTAATAAATTGTTTCCGCAAGTGCGGACTGTAATTTCAAAAAAATGTGAGCATTTTTAAGCTATGCGGACAAAGTGCTAATTATAGTGTATAAAAGGATGATATTTAATGAAAGAAAAAACACCTCTCGTTTTTTATGGGACAATAATCGGGTTAATTTCTTTTGGAGTAGTTTTGTTTGGATTATCTCTAGGGGCTACTCCTTTTTTTGTGTTGGTACTTGCTGCATTAACTATATATCTCTCTTCTAAGTTTTTGCCGGATTTATGGGCTTCTATTATAATGGCAGTAGTGACTGTCATTTGTATTCATTATTTATTTCAACTGTGGAGTCTCACCATTACATTGCTTTGTTACTGGATCTTTTTAATCTTAGCTGATTATATGATCAAAAATAAAAAGTGGTCGAGAATAGCAATTATAGTTGTAACCATAATATTTTTCGTAATCCTATTTTTCCTAGCTATAACTCTAGCATTGCATTAAACTACGCCAATCTTTAAATATTTTGTACTTTTAAAATGCTACAACCTATAAAGATAATTTGTATATCTCAACTATCCAGAAGTTGGGTCAATTCGTGTCAAACTGGTTATGCTTTGTTTCTTGTTGTTATTGTTTAATTTCAAATTGCAAAAACCAAATGTCATTTTACTTATAGTTAGTGCTATAGTGTGTGTAAATAAGACCGGGGAATAAATTGCATCAAAAGTTTATTTAAGTGATATCGATATCCATAGTGATTTTTTCTCTATTAGTTATCTATTTCCCATATTGCTCTTACCTGATTATTGGCTAATAAGGTTAATTTTTGTATTATCTTTGTTCTCGGTAGTTGTGCTTGGAGTGTGTAAGTAACCATAAGAAGATTAGATTTACTTAACAAAAAAGGAGTTAAATGAAATGGATATTCTACCAATTGGAAGTGTTATACGTCTAAAAGATGGAGATGTAAAATTAATGATCTTAAATAGAGCTCCTTTATATAATAAGGATGGAATAATAGGCTATTTTGACTATTCAGCCTGTATGTATCCAGCTGGACAAGTGGAAGAGCAGGTGCATTTCTTCAATAACGAAAATATCGAGGAAGTATATTTTGAAGGTTATAGAGATGAACAGGAAGAGTTATTTCAAGAGCAATATGAAGAGAAGATGAAAGATGTTAGCTATCCTAAATTTACGGTCGATGACTAGAATTTTCGTGTGAAATCTCAATAAACCCTTATACATTGCAGGGCAGGAGCACACGAAGTTCATGTGATTGATCCACAGCCAACACGTTAATCAAGTATATAAAAAGCAAGAAATATAGAACTTAAATTTAGAAATTAATCAGTATAAAGTGTAACGAAGCAACGCGGAATAAAGTGATGGTAGTATAGATTTTAAAGTACAACGAAGAAATTTTGAAAAATAGTACTGAAATATCGCGATATTTTATTAGCTAAATGAATAGTAGAAGTTCCTTATTCATTCTTGGTTATAGCTGGTGATATAATACAATTTTGTAATACCCTTATTTTTTAGTAAAAATAAAATTGGGTGATTGCAACATATTGGAAAGTAAAACTTTAGATGCATTACTTTATATAAGAGAGTATAGATATTTATTAGAGAGGTGGAGAAATTTGAAGAAATGGTTTTTAGTACTTGTAGCTAGTGTAATAGCAATTGTGCTTGCGGCATGTAATGATTCAGCAGATCCAACAGATAATTCGAGCAAGGATAATGAGATTGATTTGACAGCTGAGGAAGTCTACTCCAGGGCGTTAGAGACTTCTGAAGATATGGGGAGTGTCGAAGCAGCGATTAATATGAAACAGGAAATTTCTGACGCAGAAGATGGTACGATTATAGAAAATACAGACAGTGATATAAATATGCAAATCATACTGGATCCATTTGCAATGCATATGAAAGAAACAAGCAATATGGAATTGGAAGGAATAGGTGGGGATATTCCTGCAATGGATACAGAAATATACTTTGTTGATGACGGTATGTACATATATAATGATTATAGTGGAAATGATGGCGATTGGATGAAAAAAGTGGGTATTTCAGAGGATATGATGGAGGAAATGTCTGGTAAGCATCCAGACCCAAATGAACAGTTAAAAGAGATTCAAAAATATGCGAATGACCTTTCCATTGAACAATTAAATGATGAAGTTATATTAAAACTGGATGCTGACGATGAGAAGTTTAATGATTTTGTTGAAAAAATGGTTAAAGACAACCTGACCGAAGATGTCCTTGCCCAACTCGGTGAGGAAGTACAGACAGCTTTGCAAAGTATGGATGTTAATAGTATGTCATTAGAAATTACCCTTGATAAAGAAACATTTGAGTTGAAAACCTACAATATGGATATGGAAATGACAATGGAATCCGGCGGGGAGAAAAATAATATCGTGCAAGGCATGGAGTCCGAGTATTCCAATGTTAATAACGTTGACCCAATCGAGGTACCAGAAGATATTCAAGATGAAGCTATTGCTCAATAAAAGATACATATTTTAATAAGACATACATCTCATGTGGAGGTGTATGTCTTGATTTAGCAAGAGAGTTTAATTCATTTAGCGGATTTATATCTAAAAGGTAGTTAGCGAAGGGGATACGATGATAGTGGCAGCCAAAACTGTCGAATGAGCGTTGGCGTTTTTTTAGCTCTGTTTTAATCGATGCAAGTGCACTCATAGAATGTGCACGGTCCAGGTTTGTGATGGTTCTAAGTAAATGCGGCACGTTTTTGAATAAATTCGCCATACCGCCACCTTTATAGTCAATAAGTAGAAAGGCAACTTCATAGGGATGAAAATTCACCGCAAGTCATGACTGTATGATTTCGGATTTACCGGAGCCGGTTGTACCTGCGACCAAAGTGAACCATATTAATCAATATCAAAAGCTGTTTAAGCAGGGAGAAGCCAGTGAAGCCATGCCACATCTATTCCTGATTTCAGATGAATTCGCCGAATTGAAATCAGAGCAGCCGGATTTCATGAAAGAAACTTGTTTCTACTGCCAGAATCGGGCGTTCACTCGGTATTCACCTTATCCTGGCAACACAAAAGCCTGCATTCTAAAGAATATGCTGGCAGTTCAAAGTTTCAGAAACCTTAAGGGAGGACACTGATGAAGTGACAAAGGCAAAGTGGGAGGGCGATCAGGAGAATCAGTTTATAGCAAAGTATAACTCCTATGGGGTTCTTGTAGGAATCTATGACTCTGATACAAGTAAAGCAAAAAATCAAATTGATGAAGATCTTGAGGTGGCAAGACAGGAAAAGGCTCAAGCAGATATGGGGCTGGAAAGTCTGCAAAGTACTCTGAATGGTATAGAATCTGATATCAAAGTGGCGAAGGAGGATTCATAAGTATGGCTGAAGAAGTTGGTATTAAAATCAGTGAATTCAACTCGAATATTTCCAATCTAAGATCGGCAGTTTCCAGTATTAATAGCAGCATCAAGTTAACCCGGGAATTTGAAAAAACGGATCTTAAGCCATTTATGGATGATCTGGAAACAACGATTGAAGCCATCAAGTTGTTAGAAAGATATAAGCAGATGATAGATTCCGACATTCAAGCGCTGGAGAATGTCGGCAAAGAAATGGTAGAAAATGATGAGCAACTGGCTAAAGTAAGTGGCCCGCAACCAATGCGTGCTTAAAGGGGGGTAACGAATGGAGAATAAAGTGGATATATCCGAGGTAACCGATTTTTCGAATGACTTGCAAGAAGCTTCCGCAGATTTTCGATCCCAGTTAGACAAAGTGCAAGAAAGTATTGAAGCGATTAATGGTATGAGCTCCTTTTCCGGAAAGGCGGCAAAGGAAGCGAAAAACTATTTTGGTGAAATGCACATAACCATATTGGAATCGTTTAAAGGATTGTTTGATGATCTTGAAGCAAATTTGGAGCAGCATATGGAGGCATTCAGGTCCGAAGTAGATGTTAGTGAGTCTGCCGTCATTAAGAGTACTTATTTGCAAGATGTTCAAGAAGACATTAATGAAGTGTTTGAGGATTTGGAGAAACAGGACGAGATTATCCATGATACAATTCAAGAGGTGTCCGATATTTCCTCTGCTACTCCTCCTTCATTTTCGGATGTAAATGAGTACAAAAACAAGACGATTAAGAAACTGAAGGAAGTGGATGAAGACTTAGCTTCGTTCAACAATAAAGGTGATGAAACAGATGTGAAAGCGATCATGAACCAGATTGAGACAGCTATGACTAATGCGAAATCGAGTGAAGGGAAAGCGCGGTTTGCGGATTTTGAAGGGGCTTCTCAAGGTAGTGTGTTGGCGGAGTTGCGGGGTTATAATGAGGGTAAGAAAGAAGAACGAAAAGAAGAGATTGAAAAAGCGAGGGAAGCAAAGGATGCAGAATCAAAAAATTTAAATGATGAAGCGGCAGACATATTAAATATGGCGTTTAATGATTTAGAAGAGGGAGAAATAGACAGGCAAAAATACATGAATGTTCTGAACGGACTTAAGAACTTTGACAAAGATGTTAGCGAAGGTAAGGAAGACATCGAAGTTTCACCGGAACTCATTGATTATATAAATGAAAATGAAAACACGGATGATGTTATAGATACTTCTGGAAAAATGACAAAACATGGAATAACGGCTGCTACTTTTTTAAAAGCATATGGCTTATACAAAGAAGGATTTGAAATTAAGAAATATGAGACAAAAGGGAAACAAATGATCCGGTATAGAGTGCATAATCCTGAGACTGCGGGTATGAGTAAATCGACTAAACGAGATACTAAAATATATGATAAAAAGTATGTGAACCAACAGGTGAAGAGAGGAAAGTCTGGAGATAAAATACCTATTGCAGATAAAGTGAACGCTAAGGCAGGAGCTGTAAGTGGACTAAAAACGAAAGCTGGTTGGTTAGGTGTTGCAATTGATACAGGATTGAATGTAAAAGACAATATAGAAGATGGTGAGTCTGCCCAGAGAATAGTTGGTGATGCAGGTGTTGATGTCGGCATTGGTGCGGTGTCATTAGCCGGAGCCGGAGCCGCTGCAGCATTTGCGGTAGGTACTATTGGGGCACCAGTATTAGCAGGTGCAGCCGTGGGAATTGGAGCATCTTATGTGATTTCCGGTTTGGCGGGAATAGAGATTGGTGGAAAAAGTGTCACTGATCATGTTAAAGATGGTGTTCAAGGTGTCGCTAATGGTGTCAAAAGTGGTGTGGAAACAGTTGCAGGTTGGTTTAAATAAGTTATATATATGAATAAGTTTTTATAAAAAAGGAGGAAAAGATGAAAATAGATCCAGAAACTAGACACCAGAACCTAGCTCAACATGTTAAGCAACAATTAGAATTTATCTCTGTAGAGGATGTTAGATCGTCCGTAATAGTAATGGTCCTTGTTATATACGATGCGCCTTTACTTTTAGGATTATTAAGTATATTTAAACTTGAATTTTTATGGATTGTCTCGCCTTTTATTCTTATCCTTCATTTATGGGGGATAAGACTTATTATCAAAAATCCTTATTCTACACAGTTTGAAATGATTTTATTTATGGGGATATGGGGTTTGTTCGGGGCAATTTCCTTTTTTGTTATGGTACAGGGAATGTCGTATTATACGCTTCATATTACCTCTGTCTTTTACTATATCATTATAAATTTGACGGCTATCCTGTTGACGTATATCCTGGTAAAATACCAAATTGATAAATATGCTGGTGACCCTACGAAGGAAAAGAAAAGTGGAAACCAATCAAAATATTTGGGGTTATTAACTATTGCCCCGGCAATAGGGTATATTTTAGCTCAAAGTGTACAAGAAACGGTTGTTTTAAAACATGTTTTCTCATTAATCGTTGTATATTTTTTCGCCATTTTTTTGGTGTATGCAGCAGCAAAGTTTTTACATCGATACTTTTTTATGCGAGAGAATATGGATTATGTAAACTATCATCCGCTTTCCAACAAGGAAAAGAAAAAAATTATTAAACAAGGAGTTGAGATAAAATAATGGAGACACTATTACCAAACGGAACTATAGTCTTATTAAAAGGTGGAAATAAACGCTTAATGATTTATGGAAGAAAACAATTAGTTACAGGTGAGGAAGAGGATATTCAGACTCAGGGAGAGGAAATATCAGAACAAACGATGTATGATTATATTGGTGTTCCATACCCGGAAGGTTATATTAGTCAAGAGTACACTTATGCATTTAGTCATTCGGACATCATCGATATTATATTTCGGGGTTATGAAGATCAGGAAGAAGAGGAGTTCCAAAAAATCTTAAGACAAGTTTAAAAACATTAGAAAAAGAATATGAGTAATAAGGGGAGGAAAAATCTCCAGAAAATATAAAAAGAAGTTAAGTGGATCCATCATGTATTGGGTGACTTTAACTTCTTTTTATATTTTAAACTATTTTGGAATCTTGTAAGGTCTGCTGTAAGTATACCGGATCCGAAATATTCCAAGGCAATAAAAGATGCGCTTATTCAATCAAAGGAGTTTCTAAAGATGCTGATTATGTATAAGGCGGAGGTTGGGAACTTTCAGGTCTAGGGTTCTATTGAGGCTGGCAAGATGATATAGACAATGGAAAGACTGGGGGAGAAGCTTTAACCTAACCCACAATCTAGCAAATTTAGAAGGAAGCGCAGTTGGTGCTGTCGCGCTTGGATGTCAGTCCGGTAGTAGGCTGGGCTGCAGCTGCAGGTATTGGTATTAGTTTCGTTGCAACATTTACCTTTGAATATTTATACGATAATAATATATTTGGTATCCAGGATGGATTAGATAAAGCGGGTCAGAAAATAGATGAATGGTGGAGTGATGGAAAAGAAGCTGTAAGTGACTTTTTTCAGAATCCAGGTGAATCGATTGCAAGTGGATTTGATGCCATCAATCCTCTTACTTAATTATGGAGTTGTATGGAAGGGGAATTTTGAATGAAATGCACCGTGCGACGCACATCTAAAAATTTAAGGTATCGAATACTTACGATAAGAGGAGAGAAATATATCCTGGATATGGGAGGAGCCTCCCTATGGAAAATGTTGTTTCCTTTTTTCTACTGGCTGCTTCCTAATCGCGTGTATAAAGTGGAGAAACCAGAAATTGTCGAACAATTAACAGCTTCCACTGTAAAGGAAAAAATGGGTTCTTCCCAATTTTTATGGACGATTGTAGCGTCGATTATGGCTAGTATTTTAAGTCCTTTAGCCAATTATTTTGAGGTTGATATTCCGATTTATATAAATGTGATTATTGTGGCAATTATTGTTGCTCTCATGTTATTACTGATCTTTTCCGTGAGTCGAATGCTTAAAAAGAAAATGTATCAAATAATAGACCTTAGTCAATTATTTAAGGGTCAGTTATGGATTACGCCTGTTCCATTTAAATTTGTCTTTTTAGTTATATTTATGTATGTTGGCTGTCTTGGATTGGGTGTAATGGGAGCTGCAGCGTATATTCAATATGGTAATTGGCTTATATTGCTGTTCTCAATGATTCTTATATTTGTTGGAATCGTTATGCCCAGTCTTATAACAATAATTGAAGGCAATACAAGGGTCAAGTTCCTGGGCGGCAAAAGGGCAAAAGTTTTTCCGCATAATTAAGCTGCATGGGTTTTCAGGTTGTGAGCGAAAATGAATCAGGAGAGGAGAATCACCATGTTACCAATTGGATCAATTGTATATTTGAGAGAAGGAACTAGTAAAATTATGATCTTGAACCGGGCTCCGATTCTTCCGTCAGAAGAAACGGAAGTTGAGGGGATCTGGTATGACTATTCAGGATGCTTTTATCCGCAAGGTTTGAATCCCAATAATGTTTTCTATTTTAATGAAGGGAATATCGATGAAGTGGTCTTTGAAGGTTTTAAGGATGAAGAAGAGGAGCGTTTCCAAAAACTTTTCCAGGACTGGCAGGAAGAAAATAAATCAAATATCAAAAAGGGAACCGTTACGGGACCGTTGGAATAAAACAAAATGTAATAGTTATTGAAGAAGCATACGAATGATATGCTTCTTTTGTTTAGGGCTTACATATGTCTGATACAGTATCTATCACTCTTGAATGTTCTTTTTGTCAAAACTCTGGAATTAATATAAAACAGGATAGATCCGTATGCTACCAATTCTTTGAATGACTTGCAAGAAGCTTCCGCAGATTTTCGATCCCAGTTAGACAAAGTCCAAGAAAGTATTGAAGCGATTAATGGCATGAGCTCCTTTTCGGGAAAAGCCGCCAAAGAAGCGAAAAACTATTTTGGTGAAATGCACATAACCATATTAGGATCGTTCAAAGGTTTGTTTGATGATCTTGAAGCAAATTTGCAGCAGCATATGGAGGCATTCAGGTCCGAAGTAGATGTTAGTGAGTCTGCCGTTATAAAGAGTACTTATTTGCAAGATGTCCAAGAAGATATTAATGGGGTATTTGAGGATTTAGAGAAACAGGACGAGATCATCCATGATACAATCAAAGAAGTGTCCGATATTTCATCCGCTACTCCTCCATCCTTTTCGGATGTAAATGATTACAAAAACAAGACGATTAAGAAACTGAAGGAAGTGGATGAAGACTTAGCTTCATTCAACAATAAAGGTGATGAAACAGATGTGAAAGCGATCATGAACCAGATTGATACAGCTATGACTAATGCGAAATCGAGTGAAGGGAAAGCGCGGTTTGCGGATTTTGAAGGGGCTTCTCAGGGTAGTGTGTTAGGTAAGTTGCAGGATTATAATCAAGATAAGAAAGAAGAAGTGATGGAAAAGGCCAAGGATGCCAGGGATAGTGTGCTCCAAGACCAGAATAAACCTTCGTCAAGGGATGTTGTAAATAAAGCCTATCAAGAGTTTAAAGATGGGGATATAACTTATGATCAATACACTGCTATATTGAATTCGGTCAAAAATACAAGTGGAAATATAAGTGAAGAAAAGATAAAAGAGAATACAACAGAGAGTTTTATAGAATACTTGGAAGATCATGGTATGCTGGAAGATTATTTAGAGGAACATGAAACAGTTGCGAAATATGTAGTAGATAATATGCCTTCGATGCTTACGAAATATGTTCAGGGTAATGTCCCTATTTTCCTTGAAAAGTTAGGCTATGATAAGCTAAAGTTAGCTGAAAGGTTGATGGAATCTGATAAAATAGCAAGAGAAGTAGCAAATAAAAGTGATCCTAAGTTTACTAGAGAAATCATGGAGACATTAAAAAAGTCTAGTCATTTTTATAAATATGCTGAATATTTAAAAGGATCAGGTTGGATACTTGGAGGTGCGGGCTACATTTATGGCGCCTATGATGATGTTAAAAATAACGGTAAGACGGTAGGGCAAGCGGTTGCTCATGGTGGGACATCACTCGCAATTGCAGTAGGAGCAGGATTGGCCATCTCCCCAGCCGGATGGGCCTTGGCAGCTGGTATAGGACTCACAGTAGCATTTGAATTCTTGTATGATCGCAATGTTTTTGGTCTCCAAGATGGTTTGGACAAAGTAGGCGATAAATTAAGTGAATGGGGAAGTAATGTGGCAGATGCAGTAGGCGAAGCTGTCAAAAATCCTGTGATTGCAGCTATCAATCCTTTTGCTTGATAAGATAACACCGGATGGCACCGGGAAGGATAGGAGATTGTTTTAATGACTGGCGAAGTAAAGCATTTAGCGAACAATGAACGATATCGTATTTTAAAAATTGATGGAGAAACTTACATCATGGACATAGAGGGCTCCTTTTGGAAGATTATTTTTCCCTTTTTATTTTGGTTGCTCCCGAATCACGTGTTTAAAGTTAACAATCAGGCTCTTGTGGAACAGCTGCAGACCGAAAAAATGGAAAGGACAGGAGTGTCCGGCAGAGCTTCCATCATAGGAACCGCCTATGCGGGCGGTGTGTTCTTATCACCATTAATGAATTATTTCGGCGTTCCCATGCCTCCACTGGTCAATATAGCATTGCTGATTCTTGCTTTAATACTGGTAGGTTTATTGTATTTTACCTTTAGTCGTAACCGTAAAAAGAAAATGTATGATGTTGTTGAACTTGAAGGTTTGCCCGGAGATAAATTACGGATTCTACCTAGTTCTATAAAACAGGTTTTAAATGTATTGTTTAGTTATATATTTCTTTTGGGGATTTCTGTATTTTTTTTTCTAGGATACGTTGAATCTGAAAATATTATGGTCTTAATTATTGCATCTGGAGGGATATTAGGATTCTTAATAATCAATCGTAAAGCGGTCAAAGAAGGGACTGCTACCGTGAAGTTTAAAGGATAGAGAAGCAGCATAAGAAAATCTCCCCACATCCTGGTACCTTCGTTGCGCTCAGGCACTCCGCATCCAAGTAATCGTTTACGTGAACTATTATCTCTGATACTCTAATATTTATATTGTGAATTTATGATAAGAGGTGTTATATCTATTGCGAAAGTTATTTTCTAGGAATGTCACGCCAACAAATAAACATAGGCCCCACTGGTGGTTTCTTTCCTTATTTCTTGCCGCTATCATGGTTCTTTTGACGCTATCGTCATGTGCGAGTAATACCGCAGACAAATCTGATGTGGACGGGGTGTCGGACGAGGTTTATGAACAACTTGTGCAGCAATACTTTTTTACATGGACAACGACAGAAATCCTATTGGATGATGATTTTGATGGCAAGAAGACCGACAATAGCTGGATAATTGAACATGAATTATTTGAAGACGCTGAGCAATATGCAAAAGAACATGATGAATCTCATCCTTTTAGTTTTTTCCCTAATCCGCTATTGTATGAGGCGCTTGGTAAAAAAGATTCATTTACAGAAACGGAACAGAAATACATCGAAAAAATGGAAGAATTTTATGAGTCCGCGAGTCGGTTAAATGATATGGATGAATATAAAGCATTACAAAGAGATTTGAAGGACTCGCTAAATATAAAAGATTCCTATAACCCTTTTAGTGAGGTAGAAAAGAAACTGAGTGATTCTTGATAGATTCCTGTAAAATGCGTAGAAACGAAAGGGAATATTGCTCCTGTTAACAACGATTCTTTAGAATATGGAGTGTAATATTAAAGGCATTGAGAGTGGAATATATCATGTCCCGGGAAGCACATATTATGACAGAACAAAAAATGTTTTCGAGTGGTTCTGTTCATCAGAAAAAGCTCGCGATGCCAGATATAGAGCTCGATCCGAAATTTATATGCCGAAGGTGCTTAGATATCGAATAATTCGGAATTATTTGATATCCAGGCAAAATTTTATATTTAGGAGGGATTGTTAACATACATGTTCCGCACTGTTATTATGGGGTAAAGACAATGTTATTCTACTTGTAACCAGAAATGTACGCATTCACTTATACATTAAAAGCATCTAGAAACTCAATATCTCCATACACAAAAAACAGGAGAAGAACCGGTCTTCTCCTACTGCCATATACTTATTAAAAATCAATTCTCCCGGGTTTACCCTTGTTTTTTTCTTCATTATCCTGCGAACCATCCGACATTACATCGAGTGCCGAAGTTTTAAATTCCTTCAAAGTCTGTCCGGCTGCCTTACCAATTTCCGGCAGCTTCTTCGGCCCGAATACAATTGGGGCAACGACTATGATTAGAATCATACTAGTGGAGAATGGTTAAATTATCCACCCCTTCCATGTTATTCCTCCCTTAGATAGAGTAATAGAAAGGGATGAATGATGTTGAAAAAACAAGCAGTTGCGATTGACCTTAGTGATAAACAACATAAAATCCTTGAACAAATGGCTCGCGGTACTCACAGCCCTCTCCATTATATTCAGCGATCTCAAGTTATCCTTAAAGCGGCAGACTGGTTCGGCTTGATTGGCTCTATGATCATGCAGATGATATATGGGAAGCTACAAAAAATTTCGTAGGCGATGCAGTATCAGAAATAACTAATGTTAGGTACAATTTTTGGTTAAAGGTCTGGTGGGGGATAAAACTTTAAAGATACGTTAATAACATTTTATAGAAATAAGGAATATTGAACATGTACAACAAATAAAGGTTTACTATATACACCCTGGCAGTTAGTAAACAATGCACCTCTTTTTGGAAGGTAAAATACTATTCGGTTACAGCGGAAGCGCTGGGGATACTTAGTGATAAGAGTCGTCTGGGGGGGTATTATGGAAAGGAAACAAGCATTATACTTTTATCAACCAAGGATTAAAAACATTTTGATATTAATAATGTGCTCGGTCTTTATGGCATTGGGAGTTGTGGTAGGTGTCTTTGCTTTTAACGAACGGGACTTTTTTATGAGTGGGTTAGGAGCGTTCCTAGCAGTATTTTTTGGATTTTTGATATTTATGTTACTTAAAAGTATATTTGGATCGAAACCTTACCTCATTTTAACGGAAGAAACATTAACGATCGGCGCCTCATCCAAGAACGCCGTTCCCCTAAGATGGGAAGATATCGAAGGGTATGATATACGAAGTGTTGGCTTTAATAAAATCATAGAAATTATGTTGTATGATGAAGAAAAATATCGTGACCAGATGTCCAAAGCCGCCGCATGGTTTAATAAAATGAATGATGTGATGAACTATAGATCGTTCGGGATTGGATGGGGGCAGGTTAAGCGCAAGGACCGGAGCAGATTGGCGCGTGAATTGGACAGACGTATTTTTGAATCCCATGAGCCTCTCCATGAAAATTATGATTCTGTGAATGAAGCTGATAAAACGGAACAAGTTCTCTACAGACAACATGGAATCCGGCGGCAAATGATGTTCGATAAAAAAAGACAAAAGGATCGCAGACAAGTGAACGGTAAATACCTGTTACAATCGTATGGCATCAGTTTGCTTCTGACGGGCGCTGCGTTTCTCATGTTTTATTGGTCAGATGATGATGGAAATACATCTCTGCTTATCGGTTCGTTTATCTTGTATCCTTTCGCAAAAGTAATATGGGATGTTCTCTTGGGATTCCGACTCAGGTATAAAATGGAAGAGGATGAGTCGTCTGTTTCTATATTTTTTTACAGATTCATGTTTTTCATTCACATATTACTATACCTTTTTAGTCTTGTTATTGCGCCATTTGGCATTATTTATTATATTTTTATAGCCGTCCGTCATCAAGCCAGGAAAAGGAGAAGTAGATTAGATACGAAAGCCTCAAGTAAAAAGTCATTTTCGATGCGTTTTGTCATTTTTCCACTGAATGTTTTCGTCATGCAGGCGCTTGCCTTTATTCTGCTCGCCCTGGAAATCGAGAACTTTCTAGTATTAGCAGCCCTTATGTTATACGGTGTCACCTTTTCTGTTTATGTCGCTTTATCCCCTGACAATAGAAGTTACTTTTTAAGTCTGGTTGCGTATTTATGGCGAATCGGCATTTGCTTTTTGATTCAATTTTTTCTATTCTCATGGAACGTGAAAGACGAGTATACCGGAATCGTTGCTTTATTTCTACTTTCGCTTCCACTATTTTTGCTGCCAAGTTACCTCTTTTATTTATGGGGGAAGGGAAGTTTGCGTCGGTTGGTGTATCGTCTGTACGAAATGCGATGGGGGAGTTAGTTAGGGGGAAACAAATTAGTAGTTATTACAGGTGAAAATGAACGATATATAATTACCGATTTCACGATGTGAAAAGCGAGGAGTGGTATCATCGTGGAAATGAAATTAATTCCTTTTTATGTAGAAGCCAATCGCAACAGAATGGGGTATATTTTATTCATTGGTATGAACAGCAGGAAGGTTTATAGGGTATATAATGATAATTATCGTTTTTTTAATAGCGCAAAGTACTGGGTTTATTTTTTCGGGGCTTTTTGGATTCTTAAAACAATAAGTGGTATCAATATCCATATGAACTTCCTTTTCAGTGTGCTTATTCTGCTGGTACTGGGCGGAGTTTCCTTCTGGTTTGGGAATCACTATATATATAATAAAGCATTGAAGAAGATGGATTTAAAAGATGTATATTTAACAAAGGATGAATTTATTGATTATGCCAAAGCTGGCCGTCATAATGCCCGTTTGATCCTAATCATATTATCGATTTGTGTCACTGTTTTCCTTATCCTCATAATCTTGTACCTTGCTGTGCGTTCAATTGATTTATTAATAATTTTAACATTGAATTGAATTATTTCATTATAGGCGGGATAATTCGGTCGATCCCTATACTGCGTCTTCGCCTGAATTATCAAAACAGTTATTTGGAGGAAGTCGCGACTGCAGTGAATGATAAAATGCTGAAATAAAGGTGCATGCATTAAAAATGAAAGACAGTATTAAGAGGTCTGTAGTATTTGAACTCTTCTATTTCAAATACGTTTACTATTTTTATATTGATAGCTTTAATCTTATAGGGGATTTTTCAGAGAATTTTTCTATAAAAAAATCATGAAGATATAAGGTAGGATTGACGTCATTAATACTTGAGGATTATATCGATTTTTTACCCCTATAGAAAGAAATCTTTTGTAATCTTTTTCTTGTTGAATAGGAATAACCTATTATATCTCAGAGAATTTTATCATGCGCTATTATATAGACAAAACAAAAAGGAGATCATCTTAGATGAGTATAGTTTGGAGAAATAATGCTATTAAAGGAATAAAACTTGTATAGAGTTTTATAGTTTCATCGCTTCACTATCGAGATTTCTTTTTATTATAATATTTTTTGATACAGGAGAAATACGGCTTTTGGCTATAGGTTGTCTGTTTGTGGGGGTTATCTTTATGATGATATCAATTAGATAAAAAATACTAAAAAACAGGAACGATTATGGTTGTATTTGAGAACTTTATCGAATATTGCAGGAGAATAATTAGTCTTAATAGAATACAGAAGAAAAAATAAACAAATATTGTTAGGAGAATTCTTAGTGCGATACATAAAGGTTTTAAGCATGATCTTCGTTACAGTTTTCCTATTACTTGGTTGTACAGATGAGAGTGCAACTGAAGATAATAGTGAAGCGAAATCTGAAAATGAAACAGCAGAAAATGAGGGTGCTTCCAGTGAAAATGTAAAGTCAGATGAAGATGAGAGAGATCAGGAGCAAGAAAGTCAGGGAAATACGGAATTAGAATTTCTAGATGATATACCAAGTGTGCCAGAGGATGCAGGAGGATTAATCAATCAAAAACAAGGTGAATATGCTGATATAGACGTTAGAGATGACAGTGTTGCGGAAGATGTATTAGAAGATATACGAAAATTGTCAGCTCTACCGGAAACTGCCAGTGAAGAGGAACTTAATAAATACTTTAACTATCTATATTCATTAGTTGCAGTGGATTTTCCTGATCCTCAGGATACAGTAAATAAATGGGAATTCGGCTCATTTGGTGACCCGGATTTACCTGATTCCCGTTACCACTTTAAAGAAAACTTTAATGTTGAAGTCATACTGGATGCCAGCGGAAGTATGGCAAATTATGCAGGTGATCAAACAAGAATGCAACTTGCAAAGGAATCAATTAATAGCTTTTTGGACAACTTGCCTGAAGAAGCAAATGTATCTCTTCGCATATATGGACATAAAGGTACAAGTGAGAATAGTGATAAGGAATTATCTTGTGGTTCCATTGAACAAATTTATGGTTTCGATTCTTATGATGAATCAAGTTTCACTGATGCTTTAAACAAATTTGAACCAAGTGGCTGGACACCATTAGCAGATGCATTAAAGCAATCTGAAGAAGCACTAAAAGACTTTGATACCGAAAACAATACAAATCTAATTTACGTTGTCAGTGATGGTATTGAAACTTGTGATGGTGACCCCGTGCAGGTTGCTGAGTCATTATCTAGCTCAAATGCGCAACCAATTATTAATATTATTGGGTTTCAAGCAGATGCAGATGCACAGGAACAACTCCAAGATATGGCAGACGTAGCTGATGGGATATATGCTATGGTAAATAATCAGGAGGAGCTTGAAGAAGAGTTTGATCGTGCAGAGGAAGTGTTGGAAGCATGGGAAGAGTGGAAGGAAGATGCTTTAAAAGATGTTGATTCAGCAAGAGTGGATAATCATTTTGATATTATGGAGGTTACTAACAGCTGGTTTAAATCAGAGCTTCACTTGAAAAATAATTTGACCAGGTTAATAAGAATTTTTGAAGATGAAGGCATTGTTAACGGAGACCAAGCCGATGAGTTTAGAAGTAAAAGAGATGACGTTGAAAATCTCATAGACAATACAGAAGCTGAAATTGAAGAAAACTTGAAAGATATTAGTACGGAAACTTTAGAAGAAATGAAGAATACCATTAATGAAAGGTATGATCAACAAACAGAGGAATAACAGGTGGGGCTTTACAATAGTACTTGTTCAACGGGGTGATGAGGATTGGAAGATTGATTAAAAGGATATTTGTTTCCCTTGCCATTGTTTTCTTAACGTTTTTCCCCGTCATTGAGCCTGTAGCTCACGCGGTAGAATCATGGACAGGTAACTCCTGGGAAGGTGAGTCATGGGAGGGCACCCCATGGACAGGAGACTCCTGGGATGGTTCTAGCCTCCAATGGGAAGGGAATCCGTGGACCGGAGATTCCTGGGAAGGAAATGATTGGGAAGGACAGGGCACGGAAGGATCCACTTGGAACGGCAACGAATGGAGTAGTGTTCCATGGTATTTAGATGGATGGTCACAAGATGGGTTTTATGGTGACTCATGGACTGGGGATGGCACCTCAGGAAATGAATGGTCACAACCAGGTTTTCAAGGTAATCCATACACTGGAGATGCGTGGTCACAGTAGGGCTATTCTGGGAATCCATGGATGCAGCCGGGATATGAAGGCAGTCCTTATGCTGGGGATGCTTGGAATCAGCCAGGATTTCAAGGCAGTAATTCCTATGTGGGAAACCCTTGGAACTATTCAGGATTTGCAGGTGATCCTTATTCCGGCAATCCGTATGGAGAGAACCCTTGGAACGGATCTGGGTTTGCAGGCGATCCGTATTTAGGTAATCCATACTTAGGAGACCCATTATACGGAAGCCCATATTCTGGAAACACATCTGATGGTAACTTGAATGGTTTAAATGACTATACACCACCAGAACGGTTTTATGATACGGAATATTTTAAAGCAACAGACTTTGCTGTTAATACAATGGTAAATGGAACAGTAAACCTATTAGATGGTGGTATAGACGACGGTTTCCAAACTGGAATGCATGCAACTGATCTAATCCTTGGTAGTGCTAAGCTGCATGTAGGTGATCATGCTGCATTTGACGCTTATGATGTTGGTTCAAAATCTTATGAAGCTTATAATGATTATAAAGCTCTCGAGGATTTGCGGAGAAATACAGATTATTTAGATACAACTATTCAAGGAACACACAGTGCTAATCAGGTTTCGAATGCATCAAAGCTAAGACAATACGGATCATTATTCGCTGATTCAGCAAAACAAATAGGTACAAACATGAAATTCTCCAATGTCTCGAACACTTGGAATAATATGAGTGCTTTAACCAAGTTTAATGGTGTGACATCAGCTTTGAACGCTGGCGTATCGGCTTATCAGAAAGGTGCAAGTATATCCGATTTCTCTCAAACATTACAGAGCGACGCTTCCGGAGCAGAGAAAACTGCAGCTGGTGCTGAGATTGGAGTTAACCTTGGTGAAACAGTCATGAGTGCCGGTGGTGTTGCAGCCACAATCCCTGGGGGTCAGGCTGTTGGTCTTGGATTGGCAGCAGCAGGGGCTGGTCTATTCGCAGTATCAAAGACAACTCAATTAATTGCAAACAATACCGACAAAATTAAGGCAGGTTGGAACAAAACCAAAGACGTTGCGAAAAAAGGATGGGATACTGTAACAGGGTGGTTTTCTTAGATATATTGTATAATTTTTATTGCATTAGTTAGGTCGAGGGATTACAAACAGAATGGAGTATTGGTCACTCTGTTCTGTCCCCTCAAAGTTGTTAAGTTACTGTGTCATAATATACATAATATTTGATAGGTAATCGGTTAAAATATGTATAATTTTTAATTTAAAAAGAAAAAAGATATAAAAGATATAAAAGATTTTAGTTTTTCGATGCTAATACTTATTAAAGTAAGGGGATGGCTTTGATGCAAATCGACAACGAGAAGCTACTGAAGCTGGGAAAAAAATATCAAAAATGGCTTGAGGCTACATCAGTAAATCTTGATGCCTATAAGATAAATGGTAATGCTTATTACCTGGCAAATTATACAAGCAAATTCAGTACTAAGATAAAAGCATATGCAGTAATATCTCCTGATTCAAATGATAAGGAAGAAGCAATGCAAGCTATTTCTCCACATTTTTATTTCTCAATCAGTAGTAATAATATTTTAGATAGTACTGCAAAAAGAGCGAAACGCGACTTTTCCGTTTTGGAAAAAATTAGAGATTATTTAAAAATCATTGTCGAATCCGAAGTGTTGGATCCTAAAAAAGAGATTATCTATCAGCGTTCGTTAAATATTTTGCAATCCATGACAGATTTACAGTATGAGATGATACAGCTATGGGAGGGTTCACAATCTCTGGAAAACACTGTGGTAGAAAGAGGTGTCTTTACAGATACAGATATTGAAAAAGTAATGCACTATGTCATACTTACCGATCTTATTCAGTATAAACAGTTTAAAGATCGATATGATAACTGTAAGGATTTCGATGTTATTTATGAAAACAGGAATAATCCAGAAATTAAACCATATGAAAAATACTTGGATAGTAAGATATTAAAAGGGATGACTAGTGAAGCAGCGGAAGATCAGTTAAAAGGTTCACTTGATAGATTGACTCAAAATCAGTATCTCGGCAATATGAGCGAGTCTGAAATATATGATAAATGGATGAAATCATACAAGGAAGGCTTAGATACGCGAGTTCAAAAAGAGATAAAGATGTTGCGCTATCCATAAAGGAGATACTAATGACTAATCCATTACGTTACACTTGGCAATTATATACAGGGAAATTTGAAAAAGTATTTGTTTTGATGTTGACAACAACATTACCCTTACTTATGCTTCACTCTTTTACTACCAATTACATATATACCATTACACCTAGTTTGGATCCTGTCTATTCTTTTGCGGATATATATTATGCTTTGCTGACAATTTTGTTTTATCTATTTGCACAAATTCCCTAAATTCGGTTTGTATATAATGAATACAAAGGTAGCGAACATAGTTTAAGGAACGCTGTTTTTCATTTTCTGGCTAATGGTTTTACCGTGTTTTTATTTGCTGTTATTGTTTCAATTTTATCGGCCATTGGTTTTATGTTTTTTGCCATTCCAGGGCTACTATTGCTGGCTCTCGTTTTCCCTATTCCTTATATCAGCATTTTTGATGAGAAATCAGTATGGAAAGCGTTTAAAGAAGGTATACGTATCGGAAAAAAACAATTTTTAAAAATTTTCCTGATTATTGTAATCACAGGAACGGTTGAAGGTATTATAGGTTTGTTTGTAGTAGCACAGGTTTTTACTATTACGGATTCCTTCGCAGCACAAATCCTTACGCAAATGACCTTGAATCTATTAATCTTTCCATTTGTTATTATGTATATCACATCAAGTGTCCTAAAATGGCGGGAAGAATTAGATGTATTGGAGATTAACGAAAAAGAAGAAGCAACTTCATGATAAAGTATATTTCAGAATGTGGAATGTTATAGAAATAAAAAAAGGGAGTTTTTAAAAAATGAGGAAATTATTTTTAGTGGCAATTTTATGTATTTCATTAGGGCTTGTTGCGTGCAGTTCCCCTGAAGCAGATGAATTAGTTGAGTATCATAACAGTTATGTGGAAACGGTTAATCCAAAAGCGAATCAGATGGATGCAGAGTTGGAAAAACTTTCAATGATAGCAGATCCTGAAGAGGCATTCGAATTTCAAAATGAAAATATTATTCCAATTGCAGAGGAAATAATAGAATATATTGAATCAAATGAACCTGAAACCGATGTGGTGAAGGAATTACATGATTTAAGATTAGAACAAATGAATGGCTGGATCGAGGGGTTTGAACTTAGAAATGGGGCAATGGAGAAAGCTGCAGAAATGGCGGATGAACAAGAAATAAACGAACTTGTCCAACAATCGGATGAAAAATTTATGGAAACAGCGGAAAAGGCACAAATAGCTGACGAGAGGTTAGTAGAAATGGCTGAGGAACACAATGTGGAGCTGGAGGAAGAATAAGGCCAATATCAGATGAGGATTGGAAGATTGATTAAAAGGATATTTGCTTCCCTAGCCATTGTATTCTTAACGTTCTTTCCTGTAATTGAGCCTGTTCCTCACGCGGTAGAATCATGGACAGGTAATTCCTGGGAAGGTGAGTCATGGGAGGGCAATTCATGGACAGGAGACTCCTGGGATGGTTCTAGTCTCCAATGGGAAGGGAATCCGTGGACCGGAGATTCCTGGGAAGGACAGGGCACGGAAGGATCAACTTGGAATGGCAACGAATGGAGTAGTGTTCCATGGTATTTAGATGGATGGTCACAAGATGGGTTTCATGGTGACTCATGGACTGGGGATGGCACCTCAGGAAATGAATGGACACAACCAGGTTTTCGAGGTAATCCATACACTGGTGATGCATGGTCGCAATCTGGGTATGAGGGTAGTCCTTACCTAGGAACTCCATGGCTTTTGAATGGTTATCAAGCGAATGGCACTCTAGGAACTGGGGATACTGATCAGCCTGGAACAGGAACTCCATATTATGAAACCGATGGCTATAATGTTACTGAATATATTATGGAGTCTATCATTGGCGGTCAAGCAAATATGATTGCTGGTGGAATTGAATATCAACGTAATTTAGATGCTGGAAGAACGGGTAACTGGGATTTTGGCGGAAGAATGTATGGAGATTGTTAGTTAATGGTCTTAAGCTGGGTGGTGTTGATAACTTTGCTACTGATAGTTATGAGGCTGGTACGAATGTATATGATGGAATTCAAGGTTATAGAGATTTCCAGGAAGCAAGAAATTTAGCTGGCGGTGCAGATGATTTAACTGAAGCTGGAAGTTCCCTTAATACATCAGAAAATGGATCTGATGTAAACAGGAATAGTTCAAGATCAAATCTGCAAAGAGCTATGGACAGAATACCTAGCCCTCCAGAACCGGTTGAAAAAGCTTTATCAAAGCTTAGTTTACCAGCTGCTGCTTTAGGAACATTATACATCAGGAGCGCAAACATTTGACAGTATTAGTAATGCCTCGGATGTTTTAAGCAGTAATGCATCGGGCGCGGAAAAAACTGCAGCTGTTGCAGAGGTAGGAGAAAACGCTGGGGATACTTTAATGAATGCAGGGGCGATAACTGCTGCCGTCCCTGTACCGGGAGCACGAGCAGCAGCTGGAATTATGGTCGCAGGTGGTGCTGGACTCTGGGCAGTCTCAAAAGGGACGAAATGGGCTGCGAATAATTGGAATTCTATTAAATCAAAAACTAAATCAGCAGTTAACAAAGGAAAAGATATTGCTAAAAAAGGCTGGGATACTGTAACAGGGTGGTTCTCATAATAGAAACGAGTTTTTAACTCGTTTCTATTAAATAAATATTTTCATAATAAATATTTTTTTAAGGGGTATTCTTCGTGGATATTAATAATGATGAATTAAACAAATTAGCAAAGGGACATAAAAAGATATTTGAAAAGTTTACAATAAATTATGGAACATACAAAATTAATAATAATGACTATTATTTAGTTGTTTATAAAAGAAAGAAAATAAAAGGGCTTGCGATTATCTCGTCACAATCAACAAAGGATATAAATGAATGTCTAGAAGCGTTAACATGGTTAACTAGATACAACCAAGTCCGAAATTTAGCCTTTATTCATGTAGACTTTAGAGCTAATATAAATTTTGATTCCTTTTATACCATTAAAAACTTCTTGGAAAAAGTGCTTCAAAATGTTTCTTTGTCTGCAGATGAGAAAAGAATATTTGAAGAAAGTGACTTGGCATTACAAACGATTATTAATTTACAACATCAGCTTATATCAGACTATGATAAGTTTCTTGAAAAAGAAAAGAAAGTGGAACGTGGTGAAATCGAAGTAGTAACGAAGGAACATATTAATGATGTTTTACATTTTATTAATACATTTGATTTTATTCAATATAAGCAGTTGACAGAACAATATAACACTATTTCAGCCTTTAAAAGGATTTTCAAAATGGTAAAAGATAATCCTGAAATAAAAGTACTCTCGGACTCAGCTGTTAATACGTATCTTCAAGAATTTGTTAGTAGTAAGGCCAATCTACAAAAAAATTTAAAGAAAGTAACTCATGTCCCAGACCTGGAACAGCTGTCAAAAGAAGAACACATAGAAGTTGCTAGAAAAACTACCTTACAAAGTATCGATAATGTTATTGCAAGACAGAAAAAAATGCTACGCCACCCAAAAATATAATTAGGAGTATATCATGGAAAAACCACTACACTTCGCTTGGGAGTTATACACACGTGAATTTGAAAAGATTTTGCTGCTAATGTTGTTTACAACGTTGCCATTATTAATTTTTCATAATTTCGCAACAAACTATATTTACGTTATAACGCCAAGCTATTCACCGATCTATTCATTTGCGGACATCTATTATGGGCTTTAACTGTTTTATTATTTATATACGCACAAGTACCTTATATTCGATTTGTGTATAATGAACACTGGGGATATGATCATTGTCTACGAAATGCTTTTTACCATTTTATTGCCAATGGTTTCACGGTTTTTATATTTGCTTGTATTCTTTCTATCCTTACAACGATTGGTTTTATGTTATTTATTCTCCTGGCTTTATATTGTTGGCGCTAGTGTTTCCTATACCATATCTTAGTATTTTTGATGAAAAATCTGTTTGGAAATCTTTTAAGGAAGGCCTGCGTATCGGCAAGAAAAAGTTTTGGAAGATCGCATTAATTCTTGTAATTACCGGTAGTATAGAGTTTTTGTTTGGTATCTTTGTTACCATTCAGTTATTTGACATCACATCATCCTATGCAGCACAGATAATCACACAAATGGCTTTGAATCTATTAATATTTCCTTTTATTATTATACTCTTATCCTCTTACATGATTAAATGGAGAGAGTCATTAGAAGTGTTAGAGATTGAAGATAAAGAAGACAGTGTTCATTATTCAAATTAGAAATTATGGTAAACAATCGGGAGCGTGCGATGCAATGAAAAATGGAAAGGCAGATTTAAAAATGAAGAAGGTTCGGCAACAATTGAATTCTTAGGCATAGTCCCCTTAGCATTAATCCTATTGATGATATTGATCCAATTTATTGTGGGGATAAACGGCGTGCTGGTCACACAATCAGCTGCAAATGAATACGCCAATGTATATTCGATAACGAAAAATCCTGGTGAAGCACAACAAGCTGCGAATAAAATCCTGTCTTCAACCGGGGATTACCTGCAAATGGATGAAATTAGCACCCCTGCAGCAGTGCTAAGGAATTTGAAACCACGGTTAGCGTAAATCTTAATCTGATATTTCTTCCTGATTCTATCTCAGCGCCTTCTATTCCCTATTCGGCAACAGCTTACGGCAGGGTGATTGAATGATAAAAAAGTTAAAGGCACAGTTTAATAATGAAGAGGGGAATATCATTCTATTCGTTCTCGGAATGCTAAGCATTATCATGATACTCTTTGTATTTGTTCTAAACATGGGAATGGGATTAGCTGTAAAGGAACAATCCGGGACTACAGCAAATCAGGCAAGCATGGCAGCCAGCAGTGTATTGTATGAAGAAGTGCGACAGGTTATTTTCGAATATGAAAATGATACGCTTGAAGGTGCACTGCAAGCTTTTTTTGAAGATATTGAGGAAAAAGTGGACGATAAGGCCAGCGATCTATCCGGAAGTTTTACATATAGCGATTGGTCCACAAATGAAATCGAATTGGAAGCATTCGATATTGTCTTGAAAGAGGAACTTGATACGCCTGTTATAAGAGAGAAACTGAATGAATTGTTAGCTGACGAAGATATTGAATCACAAGTCATAGATAAAGCAAAGCAGACCATTGTCCAAAATGGAGGTCAGTTAGATGGAGCCGAGTTGCAGATAGAAAGCAATAGAATTCATGTAAGAGCGGCTAATGAGTTCGAGTCCACCTCCTATGACGGCATCATGGCTGGAATAAGAGAAAATGTCTTTCAAGAATCAGCAGGTCCAAAAATAGATTTTCTAGAAGATGTATGGAATACGAGCAATACAATTCAACTAAATTAAATGTGCAGGAGGAATTATATGTTCAAATCAGAAAAGAAATTGAGAAAAATATACTTAGCCCTTATGATTTTTATCTACGGTATTTTTACACCCATTACGGTATACGAATGGCTTTTCACGGATGGTGGATTTCCGTTAACAGCTGTAATTGTAGGGGTTGCACTGCCATTTATGAGAAAGAACCATTTGAATCAGGTCAGAGAAAAGGAAGGTAAAGAGCCTGTTTAGGTGGATTAAGCCTAAGCTGTCTGTTGTTAGATGCTTCAATGGAGGGGAATTCACCGGATAAATTAAAAATTGGTTATACAACGAATAGGGTAGTGTAAAAAAACAAGAGCAAGCTTGCTCTTGTTTTCCTATCGTTTGTTAGATACAGTTTAATTTCCTAACTGTTTCAGTTTGTTTAATAGAAGTCCTGTAATCTCAGCAACTTCATTTAAGGGCATACCTTTAGAAAGAAGGTTGAGTGCAATTCTTAATTGAGCTTTCAATTTCCCTTCTTCTATTCCCTTTTTTTTCCACTTCTTATCCCATTCAAATTCTCGGTACATACACGTCAGATATCTATTTAAATGCTGGCTTCTTTATAATTTATCCTTTTAATTTAGTGAGGCTTATTTCTATTTTTATGTTTTTACCATCAATGGAAAATAATTCACCTCAGATAATTGTGTTAATTAACCATAATAAATCAAATCTTAAGAATTCTGGTTGTAATAAACGCAAGAATAAATTAGGATATAATATGGAACCTTTTATTTATTATTCAATATAAAGGTGTAATGAATTTTTAGAGAGGTGGATACAACTTGAAGAAATGGATGTTAACAATTGTGGCTGGGGTTATGGTGCTTGTTCTTGCTGCATGTAATGACACTGCTGAACCGACAGCAGAAATAGCCGAAACCGAGGAAGAAGAAAGCGAACTAACCGCTCGTGATGTATATTCGAAGGCATTGGAGTCCTCCGAAGAAATGGAAAGTGCAGAGGTTACGATGAATATGAAGCAACAGATTGAATCTGAGGCTGATTCAACAGCACTCGATATGGAAAGCAACTTCGATATGCAAATGACTATGGATCCGCTTGCCGTTTATCAGAAAGGAAGTACCAAAATGATGATAGATGGAGAAGCAGGTATGCCGGAAATGGAAATAGAAATGTACATGATAGATGATGGAATATACTTATACAGTGATCAGCTGGGGAACTGGGTGAAGATGGACAATGCTTCGATGGATGCAGTGAATGCAATGGCTGGTGAGCAACCGGATCCATCAGAACAGCTGAAAATGCTGGAAGAATATATGGATGATCTGTCTTTCGAACAGTCAGATAATGAGTTCATTTTGAAATTAAATGCAGATGGGGAAAAATTCAATGATCTAGTTCAAGATATGATGGAGGATTCTCTGCCGCCAGAAATGATGGATGCAATGGGGGAAGAGGATCAGGAAATTATGGAAAACTTGACAATGAACAGTGTGAGCTATGAAATTTTCATCGATAAAGAATCATTTGATATGAACGCATTTAATATGGATATGGATATGACAATGGAAGCAGAAGGAGAAGCACTTCATATTGTCCAGAACATGGAATCCGATTATTCGAATATCAATAATGTTGATCTGATTGAAGTGCCTGAAGATGTGAAAGATAGCGCAGTTGAAGAGTAATGGAATAATGTCTCCTAACTAATTGGTCCATTGCTGTTAGCAGCTTTAAAAATTAAATGGTATTTTATAATAAGAAGGCTTCCTGTTCAGGTTATGGGAAGTCTTCTTTTGTTCACTGGTTAAAATTACCACGTCCTATAAAAAGCCGCCTTCGTTTTGTTTCAGAATAACAATAGGCTCGAGTCAATAATTTCAGCAGTTCTTTTCTTTACGTAGGTCAGAAATTATTTTGGTTTAACCCTCCTCCCCTTGTGGGTATAACAGTTGAGATAGTGATAGTCAATTAATTCAAGGAGGTCTACGGATGACGGAAAAAAGTGTAATTATTTATATCAGTGAGAACAGTAAACAATGCAAAAATTTATTAAATCAAATGGAGGAATGGAATGTTTCCTACGAAACAAGAAACATAACTCGTAATGATGAGTATAAGAAAGAACTACAGGATATGGATTTATATGGAACGCCGGCGACATTTATCAATAACGATCCAAACGCAATTCTTGGATTTCAAAAAAATAAGATTAAGGCTTCATTGAAACTTTAAGGTAGGAACCCTAAAAGGTGGTTAAAATTGATACACAACTTTTAAACAATATGCATAGTTATAATATAGTTAAAAAGCACAAAGAGGTGTATGCATGTATGTATAATAGTCCTTATTATCATTATCAACCTGTTCGTCGGGATTATCCGTATTACGTAAATTATAGTAATCCTACTCCTAATCCTTCGCAGCAATTACACGAACATCCTTTTCATTCTTCTAATGGGCAAGCACTTTATCAAACACCTTATGAACAATTTGCAAAACCAAAACAACCCAGTTTTTCACCTAATCATATACCAATAAATCCAACTCCATATCAACCTCTGAACCCGTCACATTCAAATCCCACTACTACGGAAGAGCAAACGGATCCTAATATGTATGCTCAAGATACAAAAGAACAAGTGGACTTTGATAAAATGTTAACGACAGTAGGGCAGTTAGCCAATACCTATCATCAAGTTTCTCCGATTGTGAAGCAATTTGGTACGATCATAAAAGGGTTCAGATAAGGAATGAACAAAAAGCTGATGGTTGGAAACTATCTCCCATCAGCTTTAGCGTTTGGTGAAATACAAAAAACAGTAATACTGGAAAAACAATATACTGGTGTTGAGTAATAGTTTGTAGAGATAATGGGTAAAAGATAGGTAGGGTATTTAAAAAAGAGGAGAATGATTATGGTTGGCTGTTTAATTATCCACGGATTTACAGGAGGACCATATGAAGTAGACCCATTAGCGGACTATCTTAAAAAAAATACGGACTGGCATATTGAAGTTCCAACATTACCAGGACATGGAAGAAACCTTGATCTAAAAGATGTTTCTTATAAAAAATGGATACGAGCAGCAGAAGATTCGCTAAAGAAGTTAAAAAGTAAATATGACAAAATTAATATTATTGGATTTTCAATGGGTGGTATGATTGCCTCCTATTTAGCATCCAAATATAAAGTAGAAAATCTTGTTTTGTTAGCTCCCTCTGGTAAATTTCTGTCCATTAGACAACTGAGCCTTGATATAGCATCAGTAGCCGCAGACGGAATGCGGGGCAATTTGAAGAAAAACAAATTATACGTACACTATAAAAAGAAAATGGGGACGATACCTTTTAAAGCAAATATCGAATTTATTAAGTTAATCAAATTCACTCGCAAATATTTAAAAAAAGTAACATCACCTGTATTAATCGCTCAAGGCCAGCAGGACGGAATGGTGCCGTATAAAACAGCATATTATTTGGATAAGGAACTTAAGTCCAAACAGAAAGAAGTCGTGTTTTTTGAGAGGTCCAGGCACCTTATTTGTTTAGGCGATGATAAGGATTTGCTTAACAAAATGGTCTACGAATTTCTAATGGAGCCCAAAAGTGAAAAGCCAGAAAAACCATCACAATAATTGTGAAAATGTTTTTCTGGTTTTTTATATAAGAAATCCTAATCTTTGAAGAAAGAAATGACTAAGGCACCGTCACCGCCATAATTTGAGATTAATGGTCCCGTTTCGCTCAGGTATTTATCTTTAAATGGATAGTTATTGCTAATGTCTGCTAGAACACTTTTTGCTCGATCCTCTGCATTACAATGTGTCATGGTAATTACTTTATCTTCAACATTTTTCGTGTATTCACCAATTTGTTGAACAAAACGTCCTATTGATTTTTTATCCCCTCGAACCTTTTCCGTAACCTCAATCATACCTTCTTCGCTTGCTCTCATTAAAAGTTTGATGTTGAGTGTTTTGGCAATTGTACCTTTTACTTTGTCCAAACGACCACCTAAAATTAAATTTTCAAGTGTCTTTAAAACAAATAATGTTGTTGTTTGTTCCACTCGATGTTGCATGTGTTCGACGAGCTCTTCAAATGGATGATCTTCATTTATTTTCTTACTTACTTCATGCATTAAAAGTCCAATTCCACATGAGGCTGTCTTGGTGTTAATCACTTCGATTCTTCGGTTGGGCTCCTCTTCAAGTAACATATTTTTCCCGATACTAGCATTATCATAGGTACTGCTAATTTCTTTCGATATGCTTAACATGAGAATTGGAGTTCTAGGATCGATCTGCTTGTACGCATTATAGAAATCATGCGGACTAGGAGCAGCTGAACGTGGTAGCTGATTGGTTTCTTTTATTTTTTTATAGTAACTTTGTAAATCCATCGTCTCGCCAGTTTTGAATTCTTCATCATCAAAATGCAAATAGAGTGGAACAACGCTAATATTCAATACGTCCTGTAAACGATCGGGAATATCTGCGCCACCATCTGTCATTAGTTGAATATCCATGACATCACCCGCTTCATAAGTTTAGTGTTGTTTCTATTATATCAGTTACCAAATACTTTTGTATAAAGTAAACTTCATTTCGTGAGCTTTCGGGCGCATAGGACGTGTCGTATTCAGTCGAGTTGCCCGTTAACTCCGATAAATTTTACGTTTTGCTTCCCTTCTTTGAGATGGTAACTTTCTTTTTGCGTGACGTGCTTACAATGAATAAAAGTAAACCAAAAATAACGATGGTTCCACCTAGTAATTGCGGCCATGTGACAACTTCTCCTAAAACGAAGTATGCAAGTATGCTAGCACCTACAGGCTCTAGGACAATTCCCATTGAAATAGTGGATGTACTCAGCCACTTCAGCGCCCAATTAAATAGCGTATGACCAAAAAATGTAGGGAAGATTGCTAAGGCTAGAAATATCCACCAATGATCTGAAGGGTAACCAAAGAACGGATTTTGAAGAACCAGGTTATAGATGATTAATGTGACAGTACTAGCACTGTAGACAATAAACGTATAGGTCACCAGCGATAAATTTCTTCGCACACGCTGTCCAGACAAAAAATATATCGTAATCATGATTGCACCTAATAATGCAAGCATATTCCCAAATAAAGCTGTACCACTTATTTGCAAATCACCCCAATTGATTATGAAACTGCCCATTAAAGCGATAATCATGCTGATAACAGCCCCTGCTGAGAAACGTTCCTTGAAAAAGAAATACGTTCCCAAGAAAGCAAATATTGGCTGCAACGTGACTAATACCACTGAACTTGCGACAGAGGTATAATTCAATGATTCAAACCAGAGAATAAAATGAAGAGCTAAAAAAAATCCAGCAAGGGTAGAGAGAAGCCAATCTCTCTTGCTGATTAACCGAAATTCATTTCGATATTTAAGCAACACTAGCGGTAACATGATGATTACAGCGAATAATAAGCGATATGTAGCTATTATTCCTGCAGGCGCTTGATCGGCTAATTTAACTAATACTGCTGAAGCAGAGACAGTGATCACACCAATAACAACCGCTATATATGGATTAAACGGAGGACGACGCATGTAAATTCTCCTTTTTATGCTTGAAAATTGGAAGGTGTTTGATGAATCGGCTTCTTTCCGATTACGATCATTAATCCGACTTCACATCTAACCTCTAGAAAGACGCTAGTTATTGTATAGCATTACTTATTTTATCACTGTACAAACAAAAAATCACTTCGCAGTTAGTATCAAAGGGAGATTTGTGATATAATACAAAATGTATGAGTTTTCGAGTGAGGCCTCTTACCAAAAATTGGTGATGCCTTTTTTGTACTTTAAAAATGAAAGTAAATATATGAGATGCGTTCATTCTTAATTTCCCGAGACATAAAAAATGTTTTAAACGACTGAATACGGGAATAATATTTAATGTAACTAAAGTATGAGAAAAATATCTAGGGCCTCTTCTACGAATAAATTTTTATTAACAGAAGGAGTAGACGTATAGGTGACAACATTTAAAGAACTAGGTGTATCAACCCCCATTATGAAAGCATTGGAGAAAATGGGATTTGAAGAATCAACACCAATCCAAGCAGAGACAATACCCTTAGCAATGCAAGGGAATGACGTTATTGGACAAGCTCAAACAGGTACAGGTAAAACGGCAGCCTTTGGTATTCCGATGATCGAAAAAATCGATCCAAAAGAAAGGAAGATACAAGGGTTAATTGTAGCTCCAACACGTGAGCTCGCCGTTCAAGTAGCTGAAGAAATTAACCGATTGGCGAAATTTAAAGGTGTTCGCGCATTATCCATTTATGGTGGTCAACACATGGAAAGACAAATACGTGCGTTGAAGGACGGTCCACATATTGTCGTTGCGACTCCAGGGAGATTGCTTGATCATATGCGCAGGAAAACCATTCGTATAAATATGGTACAAACGGCAGTATTAGATGAAGCGGATGAAATGCTGAACATGGGTTTCATTGACGATATTCGTGATATTCTGAAAGGAATCCCAGAAGAAAGGCAAACGTTATTATTCTCAGCTACCATGCCAAAAGAAATTCGTGACATTGCAACGAACTTAATGAAAAGCCCGAAAGAAATCAAAGTTAAAGCAAAAGAAATGACAGTAGAAAATATTGATCAGTATTTTATCGAGATCCCTGAAAAATTCAAATTCGATACATTAAATAATCATCTAGATATTAATGCGCCAGAACTAGCAATTATATTTAGTAGAACGAAAAAACGTGTGGATGAAATAACGGAAGGTTTGCAGGCAAGAGGATTCCGTGCTGAAGGAACGCATGGTGATCTGACGCAAGGCAAGCGAACGTCTGTATTAAGTAAATTTAAGTCTGGCCGAATTGATGTATTAGTCGCAACGGATGTTGCAGCACGCGGTTTAGATATTTCTGGTGTAACGCATGTGTATAACTTTGATATTCCGCAGGATCCTGAAAGTTATGTACACAGAATTGGACGTACTGGCCGAGCTGGTAAAACAGGGGAAGCCATTTCCTTCATTACGCCAAGAGAAATAGGACATTTGAAATCGATTGAAAAAGTTACGAAAAGTAAGATGAAACGCCTGATGCCACCAACGAACCAAGATGCACAAAGAGGGCAGCAACAAGTAACAGTCGATAAACTAACAAAAACAATCGAACAAAAGGATCTACAAGCGTATCATGAAACAGCAAATGGATTATTACAGGAAAATGATTCTATAACGGTTATTGCAGCTGCATTGAAATTACTTACAAAAGAACGTAGAGATACACCAGTAAGAATTTCTTCTGTTGCTCCTATCAGTGTGAAAGGACCGAACCGTTCTAAAGATAATAATCGCCGTCCGAACAATAAGCGACATTATTCAGGACAAAGAGGTCAAGGCGGCCGTAATCAAGGTGGACGTAACCAAGGCGGAAGAAACCGTAAAGGGAATTACCAAAAACGCAGAAACGATTAATAAATAGAACAAAAAGCTCTTGTATTCTAAAGAGCTTTTTTTGTTCGCAGTTAAGTATAAAAAATTTCTTACTGCATAAGTGCAACTAAGGTTGTCACCTAAAGGCTTGGTGACAACCAAGTTTTCTAAGGGTTTTGTTCGTAAATAAAGGAAGTATATAATCTTATATATGGGTAGAAGATTTAGATAGAAAAATCGGCTTTTTTGCCGAATCCCATCAATCCGACCCCTGACTTCTAAACCTCTCCAAAGACGAGACGGCGACCGCGTTTTCCTTATGTCTTTCTCTTCTTGAAATTAATCTGTATAATAATTCGTAAGTGTGATGAATCTAGCATAGGGAGGGGACGTAATGAGGAAACCACCAGTAAACAGGATTGCTCGTGATGCAGTAAAAGCGTGGCAAATAACAGCAGCGATATACGTAGGTGTTCTATGGTTAGCAACCATCGGAGGTGCAATTATTTCTTATATTAATGATTTAACCTACTGGTATGTAGCGATTGCCGCGATAATTAGTGTTCTAAGTACATACTTGATTGTTTTTCTATTTCCTAAAATCCGTTGGAGAAGATGGCGTTACGAGGTTTTTGAACAGGAAATATATATACAACATGGTATTCTAATTGTTTCGCGGACATTGGTACCAATGATTCGGGTACAGCATGTAGATACAAAGCAAGGGCCTATTTTGAAGAAGTTCCGGCTAGCTAGTGTAACGATTTCAACTGCGGCAACCATCCATGAGATCCCGGCTTTATTGGAAGAAGATGCGTCAGAACTAAGGGATAGTATTTCTGCATTGGCAAGGGTGAATGAAGATGATGTCTAAGCAGCAACGGCTGCATCCGGCAGCGATATTATTTAATTTTTTTAAAGTAATACGAGAATCTCTATTTATAATTATATTAGGATTTATAACATTCAGGGACAATAACTCGACCTATTTTATTCTCGGTATTTCAATCTTAATCATTCTATTAGCTGCCTATAGTGTAGCTTCTTGGTATCGTTATACGTATCGAGTGGAAGAAGAAGAGCTTCGTGTTGAGTACGGTATCGTGATACGAAAGAAAAGGTATATTTCCATTAATCGAATCCAATCGATTGACTTAACTGCTGGTGTTATTCACCGTATTTTTAAGCTAGTAAAAGTACAAATTGAAACGGCAGGTAGTGGCACTGGAGCAGAAGCTGCATTGAAAGCTGTTAAGCTAAGTGAAGGTGAACGCTTGCGAAGTGAATTAAAAAACAGAAATAAGCAAAAAGAAGTGGAAGTGGAGGAAGAAGAGAGTGAAACGCCAGCTTATCCATTTTACAAGATTTCATTTAAGCGATTATTTTTAGCAGGATCGACTTCGAGCAGTATTGGTATAATGTTGGCATTTTTATTAATAGGGGTTTCAGAACTTGAGCAATTTATCCCCGATCGCTTCTATAACAATGCGATGACGTGGGTTATTGGGTTAAGCATTATTATCATCGCGGGTTTGGCGCTGCTTGTGTTATTCATCCTTTGGGTTTTAGGTATAGCAGGAACCATGATCAAATATGGAAATTTTACTATTACCAAAAATAACGAAGAATTGTTTATCACGAGGGGATTATTAGAGAAAAAGCAATTAACGATACCACTAAATAGAATTCAAGCCGTAGGTATTCAAGAAAGCATCATTCGGCAACCATTGGGATATGTAACGGTGTTTGCGGAGATAGCTGGTGGTTCTTTGGATAAGGGCGAGGATTTTTCGACTGTTTTATTTCCAATCATGAGGGCAGAGGAAGTAGAGGGGTTTCTGCAGGAATTACTGCCCAGTTATGCGAAACAACCAGATGAATTCACGCGATTGCCTAAACGTGCACGAAAGTTTTATCTATTCCGTACGGTCATTCCAATGGTTTTAATTGGTGCAGTAATTGCATACTTTTTCCCTCAATTTAGCTGGATACCAATCATCTTACTAATTGGTAGCTTATATTTAGGGTTACTACGCTACTGGGCAGGTGGATATTATTTGGAAGATAATCATTTAATCATACGCTACCGCGGGTTTAGTAAAATGACAATGGTTATCTATCATAATCGAATTCAATCATTCGAGACAACACAGCACAAGATCCAAAAATTTCAGAAGCTGGCTACCATGAAACTTTCTATTATTGGTAAACTAGGTGCAGGAAGACACTATACGATAAAGGATCTAGATGAAGTCGATGCAGATAAGCTAATGAATTGGTATTCCTACCAAGATTAAAACACGAAGCCACCTATCGGCTTCGTGTTTATTTTTGGCAAATAGGAAGTGTGTATCCCTTCAAAAGGCTTGCATCCAAAGTATAACTGATTTTGAACAAAGGCTATGTCCTTTGTTCACGGGCGGGTGCAATAGTTGAAACAAAATGAGATATAATTAGTTACTTAAAAGTTTTACAGGAAGAAATTTAAGGTGATATTAATATGAGTTGGAATAAACAGTTGTAAAAGCCACCTTGAATGTGAAAAATAAAACAGAAAGGATGATAAAGTGTCAGAAATAAAAGATGAAATCATTTTAAGAGGGCTTAAAGAAAATAATTTGAAAAATGTAGACTTAAACATATCAAAAGAAAAAATTAACGTATTTACTGGTCTTTCAGGTTCAGGGAAAAGCTCCGTTGTTTTTGATACAATAGCAACAGAAAGCAGAAGGCAAATGACGTTGAACTACCCCCACTATGTCAGGTATCAAATGCCGAGGTATGAAAGACCCCACGCCGATTTGATGCAAAACTTGAGCCCAGTTGTCGTAGTCGAGCAAAGACCTGCAGGAGGCAATTCCCGCTCAACAGTAGGCACCTATATGGATATCAATCCATTAATTAGACTTTTGTTCTCGAGAATCGGGAAGCCGTCCATCGGTTTAGCCAGCGATTTTTCGAATCAAAGTTCTTTTGGTAGATGTCCGGAATGTAGTGGATTTGGGAAGGTAATTGCGCCAGATGCAAATAAGCTGATCGATTACAATAAGTCACTTCGAGATTATGCGGTGCAATTTAAGCCATTATCACCTTCAGGTTGGCAAGGCAGATGGATGATGACCGGTGGATTATTCGATCCGGATCAACCGATCAAGGATTACTTGGAAGAAGACCTCCACCTGCTATTATATGGTCCCGGAGAAGGTGAAAAAATCTATGCGCCATTTCATACAAAAAACGGACCACAAGATCATGAGTGGGACGGGTTATTGCCTAGATTTACGCGTCTATATATTAACAGAGATGTTTCAAAGCTGAAAGGAGTAACCCAGGATGACGTCTTAGCAATCTCCACTAAATACTTATGCCCGACCTGCCAGGGTTCAGGCCTAAATCCAAAGGTATTAGAATGCAGAATAAATGGCTTGAATATCGCTGAATACGATCAATTAGAGATTACAGAACTGCTGGAAGCACTAAAGAAAATAACAGATCCGATGGGAGAAGCAATCGCAATTCAGGCAATCCCACATGTAAAACAACTTGTTGAAATGGGACTGGGGTATTTGAGTTTATCAAGAAAAATGGGCACCTTGTCCGGTGGGGAAGCGCAAAGGGTGAAAATCGCTCGTCATTTAGGGAGCAGCTTGAACAATATTACATACATTTTCGATGAACCGAGTGCAGGACTTCATCCGGAAGAAGTGGAAATGTTGATACAGATGATGAAAAATCTAAAAGCCCAGCATAATACCGTAATCGTAATCGAACACGATCTATCCGTAATAAAAGCAGCAGATGAAATAATAGAGATGGGACCAGGAGCTGGTGTGCATGGCGGAGAAGTTGTCTATCAAGGACAATTAGAAAGACTAAAAAACTCTAAAGCAGCAACAACCCTAAACCACAAGTTAAAAATCAACAAAAGTCCAAGGAATATAGAAAGTTATTTTACGATAAAAAAAGCAAGTAACAATAACTTAAAAAATATAAGCGTAACTATTCCTAAAAATGTTTTAGCCTCTATATGTGGAGTATCTGGTTCAGGTAAAAGTTCCTTCATGATGGAAGCATTCACTAAAAAGTATCCAGAAACTATCATGGTAGGGCAAGGCAGTATAGGAATCTCTAACCGTTCGACACTAGCTACATATATGGGAATCATGGATGATATTCGCTCCATATTTTCAGCAAGCACAGGACAACGAGCAGGTTTGTTTAGCTTCAATTCCTTAGGGGCATGTCCTACCTGCAAAGGAAAAGGAGTTATAAAACCAGACGTAGCATTTGCAGATCCAGTGACGATTCCCTGCGAAGCATGTGGCGGTACGAGATACTCAGACGAAGCACTTTCATATCGATATCAAGATAAAAATATAGTAGAGATTTTAGATTTAACGATCGACGAGGCGATGAACTATTTTAAAAAGCCCAAGATCATAAAAAGAGTGGATACGCTAAAGGAGGTAGGATTAGGGTATCTAACCTTAGGACAGACGACAAGTTCTCTGAGCGGAGGAGAAATCCAACGTCTGAAACTTGCAAGCCACTTACAAAAAGAAGGGCAAATCTATTTATTAGACGAGCCATCTTTAGGCCTGCACACACAAGATAATGGAAAACTGTTGGACGTATTTCAACATCTGGTAAACAAAGGTAATTCTGTTATCATCATCGAACACAATCTGGACTTTATAGCGGTGAGCGACTGGGTAATAGAATTAGGTCCAGGAGGAGGAAAACAAGGCGGAAATATTATATTTGAAGGTACACCAGAAGAGATGTTAACCGCAGAAACATTGACAGCAAAATGGTTAAAGGATGGAGTTACAGAACAATTCACCTAAATAAAGTTCTTGGATACGTCCTAGAACAATATCTAAAAATAATAAAAAGCAAGGCTTAGAGAAAATCTCCTCTAAGCCTTTTTTAAAAGAATTATAGTGTGAATTACGATGCGAAAAACCCTGTGATTTTCTGTAATACTTACAGGCTAAAATAGGTTAAGTCTACTTAGTACCCCAATTAAGACAAGCCCACCTATTACAATCCATACTATGTTTTTCTTCATCTTTTGTGGGATTCTTTTTTTCTTCCATCTCTGCGGATCAAATTGGACAGCGTCATCATCTTTATAACGTCGTTTCTGGTTTCGCCAAGGAGAGAAAGGTTGAGCATTCGTTAATACGAGTTGAGCAATCGCGAAACCACCAATAAAGCCAAAAATATGAGCATAAATATTTATGTTGGGACGAACAAATGTCATGATTAACCCTACAATAAATATAACCATGACAATTTGCCTGCTCCCTGGATCGATTAAGTGCTGGCGAAATGCTATCATGAATACATACATACCAAATAGTCCGTAAACGGCGCCAGAAGCCCCAAGATGTAGATTCCAAATCTCAGATGCTCCAAGAATATAGGTGCCGAGGTTACCTGCTACACCAGCTCCGATATAGGCGACTATAAATTTAAATTTACCAAGCATTTGTTCTAAGGCTGGGCCAAATAAAACAAGAGCAAAAGAATTAAATAACACATGCATGAGCCCGGCATGTAGAAAAATGGGAGTAAATAGGCGCCAGTATTGACCATCTTCAATATAATAATTGCTGCCAACTCCCAATTGGTAAATCCATGAACCAATAGGAAGCTGAAGAAAATCAATAATAAGCCATAATACTAAATTAATAATGACTAACCCAGCGACAATCGGATAGAACTGGATAAATTCTTTCACACTTCTTTCTGTTCGAATAAACATGCGTATCCCCCTGGGAAATAATTTTTATTTTCGGGTAAACTTGTGTACTATTATTTTACTAAATAGCTTTTGGGTACATAACCATTTTTATCGTACTAAAATATGAAATTTAAATACAGCGAAATGTTCTTTAAAAAAGTTAATTAAACAGAAGGGTAAGAATAGGATGATAAAAGGTATTGGGATTGATTTAATTGAGTTAGACCGTATTCAGAAAAGTATGGAGAAAAACAATCGATTTGTTGATCGAATTCTAACACAAAATGAAAAAAATGTATTCGACGAGCTTAAAAGTAACAAAAGAAAAGTGGAGTTTCTTGCAGGAAGATATGCTTCGAAGGAAGCATTTGCGAAGGCAACCGGTACGGGAATTGGACGTTTAAGCTTTCACGATATGGAACTGACAGTGAATGAAAAGGGTGCACCTTCTATAAAGGCGGCTGGTTATGAGGAACATATTATATTTGTATCTATAACGCACAGTAGGGATTACGCAGCAGCTCAGGTAGTTATAGAAGTTATATGACGCGTGCATATTTACCAAGGTTGTCTCATATATTTTAGTGCGGGTAGGAGGGAACAAAGTGTATATTGTCACCGCAAAAGAAATGTACGATATTGACCATTACACGATGCAGGAAATTGGGATTGATGGGAAGCTTTTAATGGAGAATGCTGGAAGAGCCATTTGTGGGAAAATGAAAGCAATCATAAGAAAAGAAAACAGAATTATCGTGTTTGCTGGTTCTGGTAATAATGGTGGAGATGGCTTCGTTATCGCGAGAACGCTTTTAAATGAGATGTACGATGTTCAGGTAGTACAAGTCGTTCCAAATGCAAAAATTAAAGGTGATGCGCTTTATCATAAACAATTATTTTTAAAATGTGGGGGCACGGTAATAATTGTGGAGCAGGAGCCCGATGTAAACGATCTTGTAGTAGGTTCCGATGTAATCATTGATGCCATGATAGGGATAGGTATAAAAGGACAGTTAAGAGAGCCGTTAAGACGAATTGTTGATCTATTAAATAAAACGGCAGCCTATACGATTTCAATAGATATTCCGTCAGGTCTCCCTGCAGATGAAGGTATGCATGACTTTACAGCCGTACAAGCTGATTATACGTTTATGGTTGGATTACTGAAAATGAGTGCGTTCCTGAACATACGGCATCCTTTTATGGAGAATGGGAGAAGGTTTCCATTGGTTTTCCTGAAGTAGCTTCACGGAAATATGCTACTAGGCATTTATGGGGGCAGGATGCATTTCAACAAAGCATGCCTGGGCGAAAGCAGAATGCTCATAAAGGAGATCATGGAAGAGGCTTGGTTATTGGTGGGAGTACGGTAATGCCTGGTTCCATTTCAATGACTGTAAATGCAGCTTTAAAAGCTGAGGCAGGTTTAATTACAGCAGGTACTTCTGAAAAGGTTATTCAAATGATTGCTTCTAAAAGTGTTGAAGCTACGTACTTGGCACTTCCTGAGACAAATGGTTATCTAACGAACGAAACTCGTATTCCAGTTGAAGGCTATGATGCTATTGCACTAGGAATTGGTATGGGACGAAATAAAGAAACAGGTGCTATTGTCCATGCTATTCTTGATCAGTCAACATGTCCTGTTATTATTGATGCGGATGGGTTACACCTTATGAAGCCAGTTCTTTCAATGTTAAAAAGTAGATCCCACCCTGTCATCATGACACCACACCCGGGTGAAATGGCGATGCTGCTTGATATTTCTGTTAGTGAGCTTTTATCGAAAGCCTTTCACTATTCATTGGCAGGTAAGAAAGTATAAACACTTTCTTACTGCATAAGTGCAACTAAGCTGTCACCTAAAGGCTTGGTGACAACCAAGTTTTCTAAAAATTTGCACGGAAGTATAATGTATACGTGGTGCTCAAAGGTAAATATTCCATTATAAGTACGCCGAATGGAGAGCAGGCTGTAAGTGCAACCGGAAATCCGGGGCTTGCAAAAGGCGGGAGTGGGGATGTGCTTACAGGAATCGTTTTAGCGATGGTGATGCAAGAACAAAGTCTTTTTCAAGCATTGTGTAACGCTTGTTTTATTCATGGTAAGGCTGCGGATTTAGTAGTGGAAAAGAGTCGTACGTACCATGATTTAATGGCATCAGATGTGATCGATGGTATTTCAAACGTATATCGTATATTTTCTTGAAATTGCGTGATAAGGTTCCCTTTGTTAATCGAGACAAGGGAGATATGTACATGAAGAGAATAGTTGGTATTTGGTTGCCGATTGTCATCGGATTAATTTTAGTTTTATCAGCTTGTGGTGAAAAATCGCAAGAGGATGTTACTGGAGATTTAGAAGGAAATCTGGAAGACATGAGCGGATATAAGGCTGAGGCGGAAATGGAAATTAATACAGGTCAGGAAAATCAAACATTTAATATAAATGTATGGCATGAGGCAGAGGAGTATTATAGAGTAGCGCTGACCAATAATCAGGATGAAGAGGGAAGTCAAATTATCCTGAAAAATGATGAAGGTGTTTTTGTTCTTACCCCAGCACTAAATAAACATTTTGAATTTCAATCAGAATGGCCAGAAAACAGTAGCCAACCCTATTTGTATCAATCGCTTGTGGCCGACATAATTGCGGATGATGAAGCGGAATTTGAAACTACAGATTCTAATTATATTTTCAGAACGAAAACAAATTATCAAAGCAATAACAATTTGCCATTTCAAGAGATACACCTTGATAAAAACACGTATAACCCGGTACTTGTGAAGGTACTTGATCAAGATCAAAATGCACTGGTGCAAGTGGAGTTTTCCGAATTTGAAGTAGATCCGAGCTTTGAAGAAGATGATTTTACAATAGATAAAAATATGGCAAGCGGTGCTGTTGTTGATACCCCAGTTTCGAATGATGAAATGGATGATTCACTAACCGTTTTATACCCAACATTTATGGCTGGTGCAGAATTAACGGAAAAAGTAGATGTGGAGTTAGAGAATGGAAAAAGATCTATTTTAACGTTTACTGGTGAGAAGAATTTCACATTAGTAGAAGAGACAACAAATGTTGCCCAAACCCTGTCATCTCCGCGGGAAGTGAAGGGGGATATTGTTAATCTAGGTCATACCGTTGCAGCACTTTCAGACAATAGGCTGGAGTGGAGCCATGATGGCGTGGATTTCACTTTAGCAAGTGATGAATTAACAAGAGAAGAACTAATCGAAGTAGCTCAATCTGTTGAAAGTGAAGAAGTGAAATAACATAAACGGTACTATTCAAGCAGGCTCACATGCGGAGAGGGGGTCTGCTTTTTATTATTCCATGAATTGAATTTTATTTTGGTATGAGTTGACAGTTTCTAGTGAAAAAGGAAATAATAGTGAGATATAAGTGCGTGTTCAAAGATTTTTTGAACATCCTCTATAATGTTCATGAAAGAAAGGAGCTCTTTGTTGTGTCGGAAACTATTTATAGAGATACATGGGTAGAAGTAGACCTAGATGCGATTGAATATAATATAAAGCAAATGAAAGAAAAGTTGCCCGCAGACAGCAACATTATTGCAGTTGTAAAGGCTGACGGCTATGGTCATGGGAGTGTTCAAGTCGCAAAAAAAGCTTTACAAGCTGGAGCAAAAGCTTTAGCCGTTGCGTTACTTGAAGAAGCACTTCTATTACGGGAAGCATCCATAGATGTACCTATTTTAGTGCTGGGAAGGGTGCCGCCAAGGGGAGCTCTTATTGCTTCTGAACATGATATCACGTTGACATTTTTTCAAAAAGAATGGCTTCAGGAGGTAAATACCTATTCGTTTACAAAAAACTTAAAATTGCATATGAAGTGGGACACAGGGATGGGGCGAATCGGTATACGCACGGAAGATGAACTAAAGGGTACGTTGAATGCATTAAATGAAAATCCAAACATATATTTAACTGGGGTGTATACACATTTTGCAACCGCAGATGAAAAAGATTTAACCTATTTTTATGAGCAAAAAGATCGCTTCAACAAATTCTGGAATGTATTCAAGGAACTTTGGCCACATGAAGTGGACATTCATATTGGTAATAGTGCTGCTTCTATTCGCTTGCCAAACGAAATGAAAGACTACATTCGTTTCGGGATTTCGATGTATGGGTTGTACCCATCCAATTCAGTTAAGGAAGAGAAGGAAATTGATCTAAAGCAAGCATTTTCATTGCATAGTCGGTTCATTCACGTGAAAAAGCTAGCTCCTGGAGAGTCTGTAAGCTATGGTGGGACGTATACAGCGGAAGAAGAGGAGTATATAGGCACGATTCCGATAGGTTACGGAGATGGATGGATACGCAAGCTTCAGGGCATCTCAGTATTGGTGGAAGGGAAACGAATGCCAATTATCGGCAGGATTTGTATGGACCAAACAATGATTCGATTGGATAGGGAGTATCCAGTTGGCACACACGTAACGTTAATAGGTGAACAAGATAACGAGGTTATTGAAATGGATGAAATAGCAAATTATTTAGATACAATTAATTATGAAATTCCATGCATCATTAACCACCGAGTACCTCGAATATATAAGGAACATAACGCTTACCGATCGAAGTAGAAGAATAATAAACGACAAAAAACTATATTTTTTGAAAGAAATTGCCAGAACCCTTTGCAAACATTCGAATTCAATGATAGTATTAAAATGAATTTTATATAGTTCGTTCAGCAGTTGGCGGAGGTGTTTTAGTTTTGTCAGAGAGCTCACAGGAGATCTTAGTAAAGTTACCAACAAACCTATTGAATGAGGTGGATGGATTAATGAAATATGAGAATAGTGATTTAAGTGATTTCATCAGTCAGGCGACAAAAAACTATTTAGATCAGAAAAAAGGCGAACATGTACAGCAATTTCGCGAAACAATGAAAAAAGGTTACGAGGAAATGGCTGGTATTAATCTAACAATTGCTTCAGAAGCTTTCCAGGCCGAAGAGGAGGCTGAAAACACCTTAGAGCGCACTGTGATCGGGGTGTAGCAATTTGATTGTTCAAAGAGGCGAAGTATATTTCGCCGATCTATCCCCTGTGGTTGGATCAGAGCAGGGAGGCATACGCCCGGTATTGATCCTACAAAATGATATAGGCAATCGTTTCAGCCCAACGGTGATTGTCGCTGCTATTACAGCACAAATTCAAAAGGCTAAACTGCCAACGCATGTAGAAATAAATGCAAAACGTTATGGATTTGATCGTAATTCTGTAATTTTATTAGAACAAATTCGTACCTTAGATAAACAGCGTTTGACAGATAAAATTACAAAATTAGATAATGAAATGATGGAAAAAATAGATCAGGCATTGGAAATAAGTCTTGGACTTAAGGATATGTATGATCACTGAAAAATCCTTGTTAATGCTGATAACAAGGATTTTTTAATGTTGTTTTTGGCATAAGGTCTATAGAAGACTACGTAAGGCTTGTTGATTTCCGCTGCGTACCGTTGCTTTTTAGTGGGCACGGCTTTGCCCTGGCAAAGGGTATGTCGACGTTGTTCGCAAAGAACGGTTTTAGTCGACCTTCCTTAGGATTAGTCCTGCGGGGTCTTTAGACACGTGCTGGGACTGCGCGTAAATGCTCGCCCCCACCGAAAGCCCTTGTTCTCGCAGGCGTCAACGGTCCTTCGCTCCAATCAACCATCGGAAAAATGCAAACATTTCTTTAAATTAATCAAACAATATATTTTTAGAAGTAGAAAACCACAACACCTAGCGAAGGAAATACACGGAGACTCCGGCGGGAGGAAAGGCATCGGTGAGACCCCGGAGTGCGATAGCAATCTTTTTTGCGAGGAGTGCTGCTTCTCGAAAACACTTGCAACATGACGAGCACAAGGAGGCTCACCAGCCGCCCGCGGAAAGCGTAGTGTATTACCGCAGCGGGTTAAAAGTGTCATCCTTCATTTCGCACTATGTCGCACTCTATATCAACTCCAAAGGGGTAAAAGCAACAATTATTTTCGGTGGGACGAGTAAGCGAAGTCCCAGTACTTACGAAAAGAGCCTTTTTGATAAAAAACGTATCAATTTGGTTTGGAATATTATATGTTATAATATATAATATATTTCCACAATGGTACCATTGTGGAAATATCCATAATAATTTAATTTTTGTTGAATGGGGGACAAGCTAATGGATGAAAAATTCAAAAGGATTGCCATTGATAATAGTGATACAATCGTTGCAATGTGGTTAGAAGAAATTAATACGTTAAAAGAGACGAACTATGCAGCTACCATGTCTGATGAATTATTTGAAAGTACAAATAGAGAATTTGTAAATGTTATATTCACAAGTATTAAAAATCAAGGTGACACACAGGCTCTTAAGGATTTCTCAGAGAAAATAATCAACCTTGGTTGGCAATTAAGTTACATTACAGATGGCTTACAGATGTTTACAAGAGTGACGATTGATTACATATTAAGGCAGTCGAACCAAGTCGATTCTAGTTATATTTCGGAAGTTTTAAAGAGTGTAGATGAATGGGTCGAACCAATTATCAGACAACTAGTTAATGATTATTCTGGTAGCTGGGAGCATATTGTTTCCCTGCAACGAGTTGCGCTCCAAGAACTATCGGCACCACTTATTCCCGTTGTAGAAGGTATTACGGTAATGCCACTAGTCGGCACGATCGATACCGAGCGGGCCAAGTTAATAATGGAGAACCTTCTGGAAGGCGTGATCAAGCATAATTCAGAGGTTGTCTTAATTGATATCACGGGTGTACCTGTAGTGGATACGATGGTAGCCCATCATATCATTCAGGCTGCCGAAGCTGTACGTCTAGTAGGAGCAACGTGTATTCTTGTTGGAATTCGACCAGAGATCGCACAGACGATTGTAAACCTAGGTATTGACCTAGAGAAATTCCCAACAAAAAGCTCATTGAAAAAAGGATTTACAAGCGCTTTGGAGATTACCAATAGGAAAATCGTAAACCTTGAAGAAAAAAATGAAGCTATCGAAAAATTTATTGGTTCTATACATGGGGAGTGATAAGATGCGAATTCCAATACTAAAATTAAACAATTATTTACTAGTATCTATTCAAACAGAAATAGATGACAATACGGCTATACAATTTCAAGAAGACTTATTGGATAAAATCCATAAAAGTGGATCATCAGGAGTAGTGATCGATTTAACATCGGTAGAAATTATCGATTCATTTATTGCGAAGGTTCTCGGCGACGTGGTCACGATGTCAGATCTCATGGGGGCGAAAGTAGTTCTAACTGGTATTCAACCGGCAGTAGCCATGACTTTAATTGATCTTGGTATTCATTTGAAAAATGTCCCAACTGCCTTAGATCTAGAACAAGGTCTAGTAAAACTTTACCAGGAATTGGGGGAATAGCCATGAATGCTCAATCCTGTGTAAATATTCATAAAGAGTGGGATATCGTCGGAGCTAGGCAAGCTGGCCGTGATATTGCCAAAGAAATTGGATTTGGAACAGTTGATCAAGCGCGTATAACGACAGCTATTTCAGAAATGGCTCGTAATATATATTTATATGCTGACAAGGGACAAATTTATCTAAAGGTAGCTAATGAAAGCGGTAAAAAGGGTCTGACCATTATTTCTGTCGATACAGGTCCAGGTATTCGTGATATCGGTCAAGCAATGGAAGATGGCTATTCTACATCTGGAGGGCTCGGTGCAGGACTTCCAGGTATAAAACGTTTAATGGATGAGTTTGATGTACAATCAGAAGAAGGAAAGGGTACAACAATCACAACATTAAAATGGCTTAGATAATATAGGGAGAGTGAAGTAATCCATATTTTTAAAAAATTTAAAGTAGGTGTGTACAGGAGTGCATACCTATTAATTGTATATGGAGGATAAATAATGGATGAGATAAAAGTAGATGCAGCAACTTATAAGGATTTAATGAGTAATTATATTAAAACACAAAACGAACAAGCTTTATATGGAGTCGAACAAGTTAGTAAATCTTTTATTAAAAATAATATTCTTCCAGAGGAGATAGTCAATTTACATATTCAAGCCTTAGCAGAATTGTATCCCAATCTTTTTGAGGACTTTCAGCATTCGATGGACTTTTTGCTGGAAGCGATGATTTCTTATGGTCTGGCACACCAAGAATTTCAAACATTACGGGAAGAACAGCTGTCCATTAAATCAGAAATTGCTGCTGCAGCCAATATGCAGGATGGACTGTTGAAATCGACCACACCAATAATAGAAGGTGTGGATATTGGTGTTATAAGTGTTCCTGCCAATCAAATGAATGGGGACTACCATCATTTTGTGAAAGGGAAGGATGGATCACTCGGTATTGCCATTGCAGATGTAATCGGAAAGGGTATACCTGCAGCACTATGTATGTCCATGATCAAATATTCGATTGAGAGCTACCCAGAAGAATCAATGAGCCCAAAGTCAATACTGAAGAACTTAAATCGGGTAGTGGAGAGCAATGTTGATCCAAGTATGTTTATTACGATGTTTTATGCACAATACTTTCCCTCAGAAAATAAACTTCAATACGCATCTGCAGGTCATGAACCTGGATTTTACTACAATGCTGCTACAAATACTTTTCAAGAGATAGAAACGAAAGGTCTTGTTCTAGGGGTTACACCTGAAACGGATTATAAGCAATATGAAATGGAAATTCATAAGGGTGACATGGTTATCATGTTGACAGATGGTGTTACAGAAAGTCGAGAAGGCGAACGTTTTATTGAGACGGAAGAGATACTTGATATTATAAACTATTATGCTGATTTACCAGCACAGGAAATGGTGAATCAAGTTTATAAGTACTTGGAGCGTTTACAGGACTTTCAATTAAGAGATGATTTTACCTTGTTAATTTTACGGAAAGAAGTTTAGTCGGAGATAGTAGTGGGAACATGTATTTAGTAGATATGGATATAATTTATTAATCATATGAATACTATTACAGTCGTATCAGGAGGCAAAAACATGAATTTAGAGATTGATGTAGTTGATGAAAAAGCAAAATCCGTCGTTCACCTTTCAGGGGAAGTGGATGTGTATACAGCAACGAAATTAAAAGATAATCTACTACCGTTGACGTACGAAAAGGATCATCTGGTGGAAGTTGATTTGGAGTCTATTACGTATATGGATAGTACTGGATTAGGTGTGTTTATTAGTGCGTTAAAGTCAACGAATGAACACGATAGTAAGCTGAAGCTAGTGAATATTCAGGATCGTGTTTTACGTTTATTTAACATAACAGGACTAGATGAGATTATGGATATCGAAGGAATTCGAGGTGAAAATAGCTAATGGAAAAGTTTGATTTTATTGAGATGAAAGTTCCTGCTAAGGCAGAATATGTCGGAGTTGTTCGATTAAGCATTTCCGGTGTCGCCAATAGAATGGGGTTTTCCTATGAGGACATTGAAGATATAAAGGTAGCTATCTCTGAAGCAATTACAAATGCCGTAACACATGCTTATGATGAGGAAGAGGGGGAGGTTACCCTTGGATTTGGTGTTTATGAGGATCGCTTGGAGATAATGGTTGCTGATCATGGAGGTAGCTTTAAGTTAAAAGAAGTTAAAGATGACATAGGCCCTTATGAAACTACAGAATCGGTTGAGAATTTACGTGAAGGAGGATTCGGTCTCTTCTTAATCGATACATTAATGGATAAAGTTCAGATCAATAATAACTCCGGTGTTATTGTTTTAATGACAAAGTATCTTAACGAAATAGAGGTGGGGCTTGATGACAACCAAATCTCAACCAGACAATAGAGGGAGAGATGAGGTTTACCAGTGGATTGATCATTTACAAAAAGAACCAACTGATGAGGTTATACAAGAGAAAATTGTATTCACCTATAAAAATCTCGTTGAATCAATTGCTAGAAAGTACTCGAAAAATAGTGCAATTCACGAAGATTTAGTACAAGTAGGTATGATTGGGTTGTTAGCCGCAATTAGAAGGTATGATGCAACTTTTGGTAAATCTTTTGAGTCTTTTGCCATTCCAACTATAATTGGTGAAATTAAACGATTTATTCGTGATAAAACGTGGAGTGTCCATGTACCGCGCCGCATTAAGGAACTGGGGCCAAAAATCAATAAGGCCGCAGATGAGTTAACAACGATAAATCAAGTGTCTCCAAGTGTGCAAGAGATAGCTGATCATCTTGAGGTTTCGGAGGAAGAGATATTAGAAACAATGGAAATGGGTAAGAGTTATAAAGCACTGTCCGTGGATCATAAAGTTGAGGCTGATTCAGAAGGGGGCACTGTTTCTATATTGGATTTAGTGGGCGATGATGAAACTGGATTCAATAATATTGATCAGAAAATGATGTTGGAAAAAATCCTTCCTATCCTATCTGAAAGGGAACAACAAATTTTGCAGTTCACTTATTTTGATAATTTGAGTCAAAAAGAAACCGGAGAATTACTGGGTATTTCACAAATGCATGTTTCACGATTGCAACGCAGGTCTTTACGCAAACTTAGAGAAGCGATTCAAACGGAAAGCTCGGAGGTATTTGACTGATGTCCTCAGGTAAGATAGAAGTCTCTGTCTTTCAAAAAGCGAAAAAAGGTAATTATTATTGTGGAGATAGTTACTTTTATAAAGAAACAGAGAGTGAGTTTGTCTGTGTTATAGCTGACGGACTTGGTAGTGGTGAACTGGCAAAAGAATCGTCTCAAATTGTGATTGATATTATTGAAGAAAACAACCATGCAACAGTAGAACAACTCGTAAAACTCTGTACCAGAGAGTTATTTGGAAAACGAGGAGCTGTCGTGGGAATATTAAAACTGCACTTTGAGACGCAGATGTATTCCTTTTCTTCGATTGGTAATATTGGCGTCATAACCGTAAAAAAAGATAACAAAAAGAAGCGTAATATACCAAATGGAGGCTATTTAGCCGGATATCAGCAGCCTTTTAAAGTAGTGCGAGAGAAAATGGACCCAAAGATGAATTTTATCATGTTTTCAGATGGAGTGTCCGATAGAGAATTATCAGAGAAGTACTTTATAAACAAAGATGTTCAGACGGTAACAAGGACCTTTGAACATGTTAGTGATGAAACAAGAATGGACGATACAACTTTGATTGCGATACGATATGAGGGGTGAAACAGGACTGACGCTAAGGTGTCAGTCCTTTCTTTACATATGAATTAGGCAATCTAGTCATTCTTTGGTAAAATGAATGAGGAAGTGTAAAGGAGGAACGGACTGTGGCAAATGAATTAAATCAGGAACTTATCCAATGGGTTTCCACGGAAGCTCAAGTAAACAAAAATATGGTTAATACAGTGATTGCATTATTAGATGAAGGAAATACGGTCCCGTTTATTGCGCGCTACCGTAAAGAAGTAACAGGTGGACTGGACGAAGTACAAATTAAATTAGTGCAAGATAAATGGAACTATGCGCTTAATTTATCGGACAGAAAAAAAGAAGTCCTGCGAATCATTGACGAACAAGGGAAGTTAACGGAAGATCTGGAAAAAGAAATTTCAGAGGCAACTCAATTGCAGCGTGTAGAAGATTTATATCGACCATACAAGCAAAAGCGCAGGACAAAAGCAACAATCGCAAAGGAAAAAGGATTGGAACCGTTGGCCGAACTAGTTTGGATGCAGGAAATTACTGCTATTGAAGAAGAAGCTGAAAAGTATTTTTCCGAGGAACATGAACTACATACGATAGAAGAAGTACTTTTAGGTGTAAATAATATTATTGCAGAGTGGATTTCCGACGATCCAACCTATCGTGAATTCATACGCGAGCAAACGTTTAAACGTGGTACCATACAATCAGAATTGAAAGATGCAGAAAAAGACGAAAAAAGTGTTTATGAAATGTACTATGATTATAATGAAGCAGTACGTTCTATGGTGTCGCACCGGATTCTCGCATTAAATCGTGGTGAGAAGGAAGGTGTTCTAAAAGTAGGAGTTCACCCTCCAAACGAACGTGTAATTGAATATTTGCGAAAAAAAATAATTAATCCAAACACGAATGAAACAGGTGTAGGATTACTGAAAGATGCCATTGAAGATGGTTACAAACGATTGATTCAACCCTCAATCGAAAGAGAAATCCGTAGTAGCCTAACAGAAAAAGCGGAAGAACAGGCGATTGACGTATTCTCCACAAATCTTAAGAACCTATTGCTTCAACCACCTTTAAAAGGAAAAATGATTTTAGGTGTGGATCCTGCTTTTCGAACTGGTTGTAAGTTAGCGATTGTGGATGAAACAGGGAAAGTTCATGGCGTAAGTGTCATGTATCCAACTGCACCTAGAAATGACACAGCAGGTGCAGAAAAAATAGTACTGGAATTTATAAAAAAATATGATGTTGAACTTATAGCTATAGGTAACGGGACTGCATCACGTGAGACAGAGCAATTTATTTCTGATGTTATTACAAAAAACGACCTAGATATTCCATATATTATTGTTAACGAAGCTGGGGCGAGTGTTTATTCCGCTTCTAAATTAGCGCGAGAAGAGTTTCCTGATTTAGAAGTAGAAGAAAGAAGTGCAGCATCTATCGCGCGTCGCGTACAAGATCCACTTGCTGAATTTGTAAAAATAGACCCACAATCAATTGGTGTTGGTCAATATCAGCATGATGTTAGTCAAAAATCACTCCATGAATCATTAACCTTTGTTGTAGAAACAGCAGTAAACCAAGTTGGTGTAAATGTAAACACTGCATCATCATCATTATTGCAATATGTAGCTGGATTAAGTAAAACAGTAGCGGCAAACGTTGTGAACAAGCGAAATGAAGAAGGTAAATTCACCAATCGTAAACAATTGAAGAAGATTCCACGTCTGGGAGCAAAAACATATGAACAAGGAATTGGATTCTTACGGATTATCGATGGGGATCATCCGTTAGACCGTACGCCAATTCATCCAGAGAGTTATGCCAACACGGAAAAACTACTTCAAATGGTTGACTGTCAACTAGAAGATATAGGATCTGAAAAGCTTCGCGAAAAAATTAACACATTGAATAAAAAAGAAATTGCAGCAAGCTTAGAGATCGGAGAGCCAACTTTACTTGATATTATGACTGCGTTAAGCCGTCCAGAAAGAGATCCTCGTGATGACTTTCCTCAACCTATATTGAAGCAAAATGTACTGGCATTAGAGGATTTATCTCCAGGGATGGAAATGCAGGGAACGGTAAGGAATGTTGTAGATTTTGGGGTTTTTGTAGATATAGGTGTGAAACAGGATGGATTGGTTCACATTTCCAAAATGGCGAATAAATTTGTGAAACACCCAATGGATATTGCATCTGTAGGGGATGTAGTTACGGTTTGGGTGGAAAAAATTGACGCAAATAAAGGTAGAATAGCATTATCGATGGTGAAAACAGAACAATAGAAATGAGGGCTGGTTACTTTAATGAAGTAGCTGGCTTTTTTTATAAAAAAAGCATAGTGCGGGTTCGCACTATGCTTAATAGACTACTAGATTTATTTAACACTTTCTGGAACGGATAAGCCTAATTCTTGCGCAACTCTTTGGCCCCATTCAGGGTCAGCTTTATAGAAGTGTTCAATTTGACGAAGTTTTATTTCATCACTCTCAACTGGTCTCATATGATCAGCGAAATTTTGAACAAGACGAGTTCTTTCATCAGCACTCATTAATCGATAAAGATTACCTGGCTGTGTATAGTGATCTTCACTATCGTAACCTACGCTATCAGCTTCTCCATATACTTCAAATGGATTGATTTTCTTTGTTGGGTCTTCAGTTGGACCATTTTCACTGTTAGGTTCATAAACTGGTGTATTTCCGCCATTACCGTCTACACGCATATAACCATCACGTTGGTAGCTGGTTGATTCATTTTTTGGACGGTTAACTGGAATTTGTTGATGGTTTGCACCAAGACGATAGCGATGTGTATCTCCATAGCTGAAAATACGTCCTTGAAGCATTTTGTCTGGTGATGCTTCAATTCCAGGCACTAAATTACCTGGTGTAAGTGCAGCTTGTTCAACGTCAGCAAAATGATTTCCAGGGTTTTGGTTTAGTACCATTTTTCCTACTTCAATTCGTGGATAATCTTCTTTGGAAACAGTTTTCGTAACATCAAAGATATCCCATTTATATGTTTTGTAATCTTCATAAGGAATAATTTGAACATATAAAGTCCATGATGGGAAATCTTCCTTATCAATTGAAGTGTATAAATCTTCTCTATGATAGTCAGGGTTTTTACCAGCAAGCTCATCAGCTAAATCTGTATCTAATGCATGAACACCTTGGTCACTAACAAAGTGATATTTAACCCAGAATGCTTCACCTGTATCATTGACCCATTTATACGTATGACTTCCATATCCATTCATGTGACGGAAAGTTGCAGGAATACCACGATCACCATGCAAATAAGTAATTTGGTGCAGTGATTCTGGAGATAATGACCAGAAATCCCATACCATATTAGGATCTTTCAACCCGCTTGGGCGACGTTTTTGTGTATGAATGAAATCAGGAAACTTAATCGCATCACGAATGAAGAATACTGGTGTATTATTACCAACTAAGTCATAATTTCCTTCTTCTGTATAGAACTTCAATGCGAAACCACGAGGGTCACGTACAGTATCAGGGTAACCTAATTCACCTGCTACCGTTGAAAAACGAGCAAACATATCTGTTCGTTTCCCTTTTTCGCTTAGGAAGTCAGCTTTTGTATATTTTGATATTTCGTCATTTGTAACTTCGAAATACCCAAATGCGCCTGCGCCTTTTGCGTGAACAACACGCTCAGGGATACGCTCTCTGTTAAAGTGTGCAAGTTTTTCTAGTAAATGAAAATCTTGAATTAAACCAGGGCCATTATGACCGGCTGTGAGTGAGTTTTGATTATCACCAACCGGGATTCCGGAACCAGTAGTTAGCGTCTTTTTATTATTACTCAATGTAAATCCCCTCTCTTTAAATAATTTTAATGTCTCTATCTAATTATAATACAATCTACATGAAAATCAAAGTTTAACGATAATGATTTTAAATAAATATGGAATATAAATAGATTGTAGAAAACAAGGCAATGGTCTAGTTTTTCGGAGGAATACAAAATCCTGCTCTTATGCAAATTAGGAAAGTTTTATACCTTTTATTTGAAAAAAAATATTTCAGGAGGAAAACTGTCATGTCTATGATAGAATAAGGTGAAATTATATATAAGGAAGTTTTTCGCAAATGACACACTTAAATGAGAAAGAACTATATGAATTGGTAAACAGACTATCCGTACAGCACTTTAATAAAGCCTTTAAACATGAGGTGAGATTCAACCATCGTCTTCGAACAACTGGGGGAAGATATATTCCAGGACAAAAAGTAATTGAATTAAACCCGAAATATGTTGTAGAATTGGGTGAGAATGAGTTTATAGGTATTATTAAACACGAGTTATGCCACTATCATCTTCATATAGAAGGAAGAGGATTTAGCCACGGCGATGCGGATTTTAAAAAATTACTACGTGAAACGGGATCACCAAGATACTGTACCCCACTACCATCACGTCAGAAGGAATACAAGTATCGGTACACGTGCAGGAAATGCAACCATGAATATAAAAGAATGCGACGTGTGAATGTGGATAAATACAGGTGTGGCAAGTGTAGGGGAAGGCTAGTTTTGAAAACGCAAAGTAAGTAGGGTGTATTTCTTATGAAAAAATAATCAATATGCATTGACGAATTATGTCATCCATGGTAAATTAAATAAGCTAATCCATTCAACTCCTATTAAGGTTCTGTTAAAGAAAATATTTTTTCGAGGAAAATATTGACAAGCATTTAGAAATGATGTAATATATTTCTCGTTGCCAATATTTCAAAGTTGAATCGTGATGCATTGAAATACGCATCAGAATATTCCACAGTAGCTCAGTGGTAGAGCTATCGGCTGTTAACCGATCGGTCGTAGGTTCGAATCCTACCTGTGGAGCCATATGGAGAAGTACTCAAGTGGCTGAAGAGGCGCCCCTGCTAAGGGTGTAGGTCGCGTAAGCGGCGCGAGGGTTCAAATCCCTCCTTCTCCGCCATTCTATATGGCCCGTTGGTCAAGTGGTTAAGACACCGCCCTTTCACGGCGGTAACACGGGTTCGAATCCCGTACGGGTCATCTTTTATTCTTGAAAATAGGTTCGGTCCGGTAGTTCAGTTGGTTAGAATGCCTGCCTGTCACGCAGGAGGTCGCGGGTTCGAGTCCCGTCCGGACCGCCATTGTTGGGCTATAGCCAAGCGGTAAGGCATCGGGTTTTGATCCCGTGCATCCCAGGTTCGAATCCTGGTAGCCCAGCCACTTTTTCATGTCTGGAATATTTTTTCGAATAAACTAAAAGAGGTAGAATTCAAAACCTCTGCAAATAGATAGACACTTCATATAGTAACATCTGATTATTCCGCCGGACTTGCTACGAGTAACTTCGACGTATAAGACATCTATAAATAAGCTATTTTAAAGTAGGAACAACAATCGTAATTATCGAGTTTCCTATTATATATACCTTGCGAGGAACACAACTTACTGAATGACTTGCAATACGATGGGTGCCATGAATGCCGATCACAGAACCTAAGAAACAAGATAATATACGAGCTATTAGCTCAATCGGCAGAGCAACGAGCAAAGCTACCACCGAGTTTGCCCCGAGTAACCCTGATTCATAAGACATCAATGATAAGCTAGAAGAAGCAGGGGTCATCAGATACCCGATCTTATATAACAAGCAAGCTACAAAATCGCGAGCCATTAGCTCAGTCGGCAGAGCATCTGACTTTTAATCAGAGGGTCGGAGGTTCGAATCCTCCATGGCTCACCATTAGCGGGTGTGGCGGAATCGGCAGACGCGCTAGATTTAGGATCTAGTGTCTTCGGACGTGGGGGTTCAAGTCCCTTCACCCGCACCATTTAAGGACCCCGAGTAAAAGAAGGATATCTATATATGAAACTATGCGGTCGTGGCGGAATGGCAGACGCGCTAGGTTGAGGGCCTAGTGGGTGTAAACCCATGGAGGTTCAAGTCCTCTCGACCGCATTAAAAAATACTTGCCTTTGAATGATAGATGTGTTACATTAAAAAATGTCGCTTCAAGGCGCCCGTAGCTCAATTGGATAGAGCGCTTGACTTCGGATCAAGAGGCTAGGGGTTCAACTCCTCTCGGGCGCACCATTTCAACGGGAAGTAGCTCAGCTTGGTAGAGCACTTGGTTTGGGACCAAGGGGTCGCAGGTTCGAATCCTGTCTTCCCGACCATCGAAATCTTATGCTGAACCGAAACGATAAGTAGTTTAGTTAGAAGGTATTGGTTAGTGAAGTTTAGTACGTTACAATATGAATGATTATCCACGCGGGTGTAGTTTAGTGGTAAAACCTCAGCCTTCCAAGCTGATGATGTGGGTTCGATTCCCATCACCCGCTCCAATTTATAAAACGGGCCTGTAGCTCAGTTGGTTAGAGCGCACGCCTGATAAGCGTGAGGTCGGTGGTTCGAGTCCACCCAGGCCCATTTTGCTTAAGACAAGCAAAAAACATATTGACTTTCACAAGTCAGCATGGTAAATTAATAAAGTCGCATTTTTGAGAAGCGACACAAAATCAAATCTTAAAAAACACTTCAAAAAAGTTATTGACTTATAGAAGTGGGCATGATAAGATGAAGAGGTTGCTATTTTAAAGCAATCACTGAAATTTGCTCCTTGAAAACTGAACAAAACAACCAGTATGTCAAGAAGAACAGGTCACTGTTTTTCACATGTCAGAAGAGGTAAGTGAATGTCCGGATTCTATGAATTCGACAAAAACAAATTTCTTTTGCACATGAAAGGAAGAAAGCTAAGACAATTGATGAGATTGACGGTGTCGATCTTATTCAAACTTTTTTGGAGAGTTTGATCTTGGCTCAGGACGAACGCTGGCGGCGTGCCTAATACATGCAAGTCGAGCGCGTGAAGCAGATGGAATCCTTCGGGAGGAAATCTGTGGACCGAGCGGCGGACGGGTGAGTAACACGTGGGCAACCTACCTGTAAGATTGGGATAACTCGCGGAAACGCGAGCTAATACCGAATGACACTTTTCATCTCCTGATGAGAAGTTAAAAGGCGGCTTTTAGCTGTCACTTACAGATGGGCCCGCGGTGCATTAGTTAGTTGGTGTGGTAAAGGCTCACCAAGGCGACGATGCGTAGCCGACCTGAGAGGGTGATCGGCCACACTGGGACTGAGACACGGCCCAGACTCCTACGGGAGGCAGCAGTAGGGAATCATCCGCAATGGACGAAAGTCTGACGGTGCAACGCCGCGTGAGTGATGAAGGTTCTCGGATCGTAAAACTCTGTTGTTAGGGAAGAACAAGTACCGTTTGAATAAGGCGGTACCTTGACGGTACCTAACCAGAAAGCCCCGGCTAACTACGTGCCAGCAGCCGCGGTAATACGTAGGGGGCAAGCGTTGTCCGGAATTATTGGGCGTAAAGCGCTCGCAGGCGGTCTTTTAAGTCTGATGTGAAATCTTGCGGCTTAACCGTGAGCGGTCATTGGAAACTGGAGGACTTGAGTACAGAAGAGGAGAGTGGAATTCCACGTGTAGCGGTGAAATGCGTAGAGATGTGGAGGAACACCAGTGGCGAAGGCGACTCTCTGGTCTGTAACTGACGCTGAGGAGCGAAAGCGTGGGGAGCGAACAGGATTAGATACCCTGGTAGTCCACGCCGTAAACGATGAGTGCTAGGTGTTAGGGGGTTTCCGCCCCTTAGTGCTGAAGTTAACGCATTAAGCACTCCGCCTGGGGAGTACGGCCGCAAGGCTGAAACTCAAAAGAATTGACGGGGGCCCGCACAAGCGGTGGAGCATGTGGTTTAATTCGAAGCAACGCGAAGAACCTTACCAGGTCTTGACATCCTCTGCAACCGGTAGAGATACCGGGTTCCCTTCGGGGACAGAGTGACAGGTGGTGCATGGTTGTCGTCAGCTCGTGTCGTGAGATGTTGGGTTAAGTCCCGTAACGAGCGCAACCCTTAATCTTAGTTGCCAGCATTAAGTTGGGCACTCTAAGGTGACTGCCGGTGACAAACCGGAGGAAGGTGGGGATGACGTCAAATCATCATGCCCCTTATGACCTGGGCTACACACGTGCTACAATGGATGGAACAAAGGGCAGCGAAGCCGCAAGGTGTAGCAAATCCCATAAAACCATTCTCAGTTCGGATTGCAGGCTGCAACTCGCCTGCATGAAGCCGGAATCGCTAGTAATCGCGGATCAGCATGTCGCGGTGAATACGTTCCCGGGCCTTGTACACACCGCCCGTCACACCACGAGAGTTAGCAACACCCGAAGTCGGTGAGGTAACACGTTTACGTGAGCCAGCCGCCGAAGGTGGGGCCAATGATTGGGGTGAAGTCGTAACAAGGTAGCCGTATCGGAAGGTGCGGCTGGATCACCTCCTTTCTAAGGATAAATAGAAGGAACGCTTCAGAGGTACCCTAACGGGTTCTCTGAGGTCAGGGACATACATGGTTGTTTGGTTCAGTTTTGAGGGATGTAAATCTCTCATTTTGTTATTTTGTACCTTGAAAACTAAATAAGAGTAATCAACGACATCAAATTAAATTGTACGTTCTTTTGAATGAAAACAAGTAACTTAGTTAAGTGAAGAAGAGCGCACGGTGGATGCCTTGGTACGAGGAGCCGAAGAAGGACGGGACTAACGCCGATATGTCTCGGGGAGTTGTAAGTAAACATTGATCCGAGAATTTCCGAATGGGGGAACCCACTGTTCGTAATGGAACAGGACATTTATCTGAATACATAGGATAAATGAGGCAGACCCGGGGAACTGAAACATCTCATTACCCGGAGGAAGAGAAAGCAAATGCGATTTCCCAAGTAGCGGCGAGCGAAACGGAAACAGCCCAAACCAAAGAGCTTGCTCTTTGGGGTTGTAGGACATTCCATTGGAGTTACAAAGAAATGCGTTAGACGAATCGATCTGGAACGATCAGCCATAGAAGGTAAGAGCCCTGTAGTCGAAAAGGCATTTCCTCCGGAGTGTATCCTGAGTACGGCGGAACACGAGAAATTCCGTCGGAATCTGGGAGGACCATCTCCTAAGGCTAAATACTTCCTCGTGACCGATAGTGAACCAGTACCGTGAGGGAAAGGTGAAAAGCACCCCGGAAGGGGAGTGAAATAGAACCTGAAACCGTGCGCTTACAAGTAGTCGAAGCCCGTTAATGGGTGACGGCGTACCTTTTGTAGAATGGACCGGCGAGTTACGATTACATGCAAGGTTAAGTGGAAGACACGGAGCCGCAGCGAAAGCGAGTCTGAACAGGGCGTCTTTAGTATGTGGTCGTAGACCCGAAACCGTGTGATCTACCCATGTCCAGGGTGAAAGTCAGGTAACACTGACCGGAGGCCCGAACCCACGTATGTTGAAAAATGCGGGGATGAGGTGTGGGTAGGGGTGAAATGCCAATCGAACACGGAGATAGCTGGTTCTCTCCGAAATAGCTTTAGGGCTAGCCTCAAGGTTGATTGTACTGGAGGTAGAGCACTGATTGGACGAGGGGCCCTCACCGGGTTACCGAATTCAGTCAAACTCCGAATGCCAGCTACTTTGCCTTGGGAGTCAGACTATGGGTGATAAGGTTCATAGTCGAGAGGGAAACAGCCCAGACCGCCAGCTAAGGTCCCAAAGTATACGTTAAGTGGAAAAGGATGTGGAGTTGCCCAGACAACCAGGATGTTGGCTTAGAAGCAGCCATCATTTAAAGAGTGCGTAATAGCTCACTGGTCGAGTGACTCTGCGCCGAAAATGTACCGGGGCTAAACGTATCACCGAAGCTGCGGATTGTTCTAACGAACAATGGTAGGAGAGCGTTCCAAGTGCTGTGAAGTCAGACCGTGAGGACTGGTGGAGCGCTTGGAAGTGAGAATGCCGGTATGAGTAGCGAAAAAAGAGTGAGAATCTCTTTCACCGAAAGCCTAAGGTTTCCTGAGGAAGGCTCGTCCTCTCAGGGTTAGTCGGGACCTAAGCCGAGGCCGAAAGGCGTAGGCGATGGACAACAGGTAGATATTCCTGTACCACCTCGTGACTGTTTGAGCGATGGGGGGACGCAGTAGGATAAGGAATGCGCACAGATGGAATAGTGCGCCCAAGCAGTGAGAAAGTCGAATAGGCAAATCCGTTCGGCAATTTCAAGCTGTGATGGGGAGGGAAATTGAGTACCGAAGTTCCCGATTTCACACTGCCAAGAAAATCCTCTAGTGAGGTCACAGGTGCCCGTACCGCAAACCGACACAGGTAGGCGAGGAGAGAATCCTAAGGTGAGCGGGAGAACTCTCGTTAAGGAACTCGGCAAAATGACCCCGTAACTTCGGGAGAAGGGGTGCTCACTCGTGAGTGAGCCGCAGTGAATAGGCCCAAGCGACTGTTTATCAAAAACACAGGTCTTTGCGAAGCCGAAAGGCGAAGTATAAGGGCTGACACCTGCCCGGTGCTGGAAGGTTAAGGGGAAGCGTTAGCTTTCGAGCGAAGCGCAGAACCGAAGCCCCAGTAAACGGCGGCCGTAACTATAACGGTCCTAAGGTAGCGAAATTCCTTGTCGGGTAAGTTCCGACCCGCACGAAAGGTGCAACGACTTGGGCACTGTCTCAACGAGAGACCCGGTGAAATTATACTATGTGTGAAGATGCACATTACCCGCGACAGGACGGAAAGACCCCGTGGAGCTTTACTGTAGCCTGATATTGAATGTTGGTATAGCTTGTACAGGATAGGTGGGAGCCTTGGAAACGTGAGCGCTAGCTTACGTGGAGGCATCCGTGGGATACCACCCTGGCTGTACGAACCTTCTAACCCAGGACCGTAATCCGGTTCGGAGACAGTTTCAGGCGGGCAGTTTGACTGGGGCGGTCGCCTCCTAAAAAGTAACGGAGGCGCCCAAAGGTTCCCTCAGAATGGTTGGAAATCATTCGTAGCGTGTAAAGGCACAAGGGAGCTTGACTGCGAGACCTACAAGTCGAGCAGGGACGAAAGTCGGGCTTAGTGATCCGGTGGTACCGCATGGAAGGGCCATCGCTCAACGGATAAAAGCTACCCCGGGGATAACAGGCTTATCTCCCCCAAGAGTTCACATCGACGGGGAGGTTTGGCACCTCGATGTCGGCTCATCGCATCCTGGGGCTGTAGTCGGTCCCAAGGGTTGGGCTGTTCGCCCATTAAAGCGGTACGCGAGCTGGGTTCAGAACGTCGTGAGACAGTTCGGTCCCTATCCGTCGTGGGCGTTGGAAGTTTGAGAGGAGCTGTCCTTAGTACGAGAGGACCGGGATGGACATACCGCTGGTGTACCAGTTGTTCCGCCAGGAGCATAGCTGGGTAGCTACGTATGGCAAGGATAAGTGCTGAAAGCATCTAAGCATGAAGCCCCCCTCAAGATGATACTTCCCATCACTTTAAGTGAGTAAGATCCCTCAGAGACGATGAGGTAGATAGGTTCGAGGTGGAAGCGTGGCGACACGTGCAGCTGACGAATACTAATCGATCGAGGACTTAACTAATTTCTTATTTGATCGGCGTTGATGATACTCTTATTTAGTTTTCAGGGTATAAATGGACAAAAACCCTTGCATTTTAGACAAAAAATGCATATAATAAAACTTGTCCTTATCATAAGGAAGTTCTGTTGATATGTTCACATCTAGTGAATAACACAGAATGACATCAGGTCTGGTGGTAATAGCGGAGAGGTCACACCTGTTCCCATGCCGAACACAGAAGTTAAGCTCTCCAGCGCTGATGGTAGTTGGGGCTTTGCCCCTGCAAGAGTAGGACGTCGCCAGGCTTTAAAGATGATTAATCTTTATGGAAAAATTTTATATTTTATACCGCGGGGTGGAGCAGTCTGGTAGCTCGTTGGGCTCATAACCCAGAGGTCGTAGGTTCGAATCCTGCCCCCGCAACCAAATTATTTCAATTAACTACTTTAAATGTGCATCTATGCTAATTTAAAATGATAGTGTGATCTAGTCGAAATAAAAACAATTGGTCCGGTAGTTCAGTTGGTTAGAATGCCTGCCTGTCACGCAGGAGGTCGCGGGTTCGAGTCCCGTCCGGACCGCCACTTTATAAATTAAAATACTTACTTACACATGATTTTTTAAAAATCATGTGTTTTATTTTTGTCGTCAAAGTAAGAAGTTATCGTAGTTTAACGGGCAGGTCGATTAAATACGACACGTCCTGTGGCTGTGAATCCTCGCCTCATCGTAAATATCTGTGCCTCGAAATCCCCACTGGATGAAGTTTTACTATATGATTTTTAGTGAAGTTAGATCCAAGTTATAGATCCAACTTGGAAGCACCAACATTCACTTGTTTCAGTATCTACTTCAATTACGCACACCTCCTTCTATTACTATATATCATAGAAAATATCATAGAAATTTATACTAAAATAATATCAAAGCTATCGTTAATTTTTCCTTTTTTACCTTCTTTTTGCTATCATTAAGTATAGTTAATTTAGCAAATAGGAAAGCATAAGATTTCTATTTGCATAAGTGCGGGTTCTGGCATTTACCGAAAGGCTTGCACTCCAGTATAAGGGGGGCTAACAAAGCAAAGAAAGGCTTCTAAGAATCCCTCTAACGAATGCGGAGTTTTCTAAAGGAATGGTGATGAATAAATGGATGAGTTTTCATTTATCGATTCGATTAAACAGCAGTCTTATGGCCAAACCAGCTTGATTAAAGGGGTGGGTGATGATGCCGCTGTTTTCCGTCAAAGCAATCAGGATATTGTTACTTCAGTTGATACGTTTGTTGAAGGTATTCATTTTGCCAGAAGTACAATGAGCGCATTTCATGTTGGTTATCGTGCGCTTGCAGCAAATATAAGTGATTTAGCAGCAATGGGCGCTACACCTGCTTTTTATCTAGCATCCATTGTAATTCCAAAATCATGGCCTATGGAGGAAGTGACGCAAATTTTTGCTGGTATGCAGGAACTGGCTCGTTATTATACGATGGATTTAATCGGAGGCGACACAGTTTCAGGCTCTGAACTTACGCTTTCGATAACAGTCATCGGCTATACAGATAAAAATAAAGCACGTTACCGTAGCGTTTCGGAGGATGGTGATGTTGCCTTTGTCACAGGTACATTAGGAGACTCACGAGCTGGGTATCATATATTAACAAATCCAGGTACGTATACGAATGAGCCTTATTTTATTAAAAGACACCAAATGCCAAGCCCACGTGTTGATTTTGCCAAAGGTTTAAATCTATTATCTCGTGTCGCATTGAATGATATTAGTGATGGTCTAGCCAATGAGGCTACTGAAATCGCTGAGGCTTCTAATGTAACAATTACTATAGAAGATAACTTGATTCCAACAAGTTTATCCTATGGGCAATTTCCTGAAAACCTTCAGCATAAATGGAAGCTCTATGGTGGAGAAGACTTTGAATTGTTTGGAACTGTTTCCAAGCGTAATTGGAAAACGGTTAGCGATATAGCTTATCAAACGGGAACACCAATAACTAGAGTAGGATTCGTGAGAGTTGAAGAAGATAAGAGTGGTGTTTTTCTAAATAAAAACGGGAAGCGAGAACGAATATTTAATAAGGGATATACCCATTTAAAGTAGGTGACATAATGACTGAGTATGAATTACAATCAAGTACAGACTCTGAAACGATGCAAATTGGGGAGCGTTTAGCTCTATTACTTAAGCCTGGTGATGTTATTACATTAGATGGTGAACTAGGTGCTGGGAAAACGACTTTCACGAAAGGTATTGCGAATGGGCTTGGGGTAAAAAATACGATTAGCAGTCCTACATTTACAATTGTGAAGGAATATGAAGGGGACCTTCCGTTGTATCATATGGATGCATACCGTCTCGAAAATTCAGATGAGGATATTGGTTTTGATGAATATTTCTATGGGGATGGTATTTCTGTGGTAGAATGGTCAACATATATCGAAGAATTTTTACCTGAGAAACGATTAACAATAACAATACGTTATGGTAATGGGAATGCAAGGTACTTGAAATTTACCCCAGTAGGAAACTATTATAAATCGATTACTGATAAATTAAGGGATACAAATTTATAAAAGTTTGGTAAGGAGTTACATGATAATGAATATACTTGCGATTGATACATCGAATCAAGTATTGGGTGTTGCACTAGTGAAAGATGAACAAGTTATTGGTGAGGTTGCTACAAATTTAGCGAAGAATCATTCGGTCAGATTAATGCCTGCGATTGAAAAGCTAATGAATGAAGTTTCGATGAATCCAGAGCAATTGGATAAAATTGTCGTTGCTAAAGGTCCTGGTTCTTATACGGGAGTTCGAATCGGTTTGTCTACTGCAAAGTCCTTAGCATGGGCGTTAAATATCCCAGTGGTAGGTGTATCCAGCTTAGAGGTCCTTGCATATCAAGGTCGATTTTCTGATGCGCTTGTATGTCCGTTTTTTGATGCACGACGAGGGTTGGTTTTTACAGGGCTGTACGAATGGAATGATAATAATGGAAAATTTGATTCCGTTGAGGAAGAAACAAATATTTTAATGGCTGATATAGTAAAGAAACTTGCTGAGCAGGAAAAGAAAGTGCTCTTCTTAAGTCCTGATATTTCATTATATAAGGAAACGATTATTCATCACTTAGGCGAATTGGCGATCATACCTGAAGGTCCTTATCATATAGCAAAACCCTCTCACTTAGCGTTGGCAGGAATGAAGCGAGAACCTGATAACCTACATACATTAACACCTAATTATTTACGATTAGCAGAAGCCGAAGCTAAATGGATTAAAGCACAGAAGGAAAACGAATAAAATGGCAGAATTAGTTATTAGAAAAATGGAGCTTCATGATATAGAACAAGTAATGGAAGTGGAAGTAGCAACTTTCACATCACCATGGCCGTCTAGTATTTTTTATCAAGAGATAAAGGAAAATGAGCACGCGCATTATATTGTAGTCGAATTAGATGAAATAATAATTGGTTACGCTGGAATTTGGATTGTATACGACGATGCACAAATTACAAATATTGCTATTACGCCAAAATATCGCGGTCAAAATTTTGGTCAGAAATTATTTCAGTATATTATGCAACAAGCTATAAAGATGGGGGTCGCTCGTTTGTCTCTTGAAGTGAGAAAATCTAATGTAATCGCACAGAAAATGTATCGTAAATTTGGACTTATTCCTGGTGGGATCCGCAAGAATTATTATGCAGACGATCAGGAAGATGCCTTAGTAATGTGGGTGAATTTATTATGACAAAAAATAGTATTATAGTAGGAATTGAAACAAGTTGTGATGAAACGGCTGTTGCTATTGTGAAAAATGGTACAGAAATCGTTTCTAATGTCATCTCCTCACAAATTGAAAGTCATAAACGATTTGGAGGAGTTGTTCCAGAGATAGCGTCACGTCATCATGTGGAGCAAATGACAGTTGTGTTAGAAGAGGCCTTTGAAGAAGCAGCGTTGTCTTGGGAGGCTATTGATGCGATCGCTGTAACAGAAGGTCCAGGCCTTGTTGGTGCACTACTTGTAGGTGTTAATTCTGCAAAGGCATTGGCGTTTGCCAAACAGAAGCCGCTGGTTGGCGTTCATCACATCGCAGGACATATATATGCAAATCGCTTGGAAAAAGAATTCGAATTTCCGTTACTTGCTCTTATCGTGTCAGGTGGCCACACAGAGCTCGTTTTAATGAAAGGTCATGGGGAATATGAATTGATAGGCGAAACAAGAGATGATGCAGCCGGAGAGGCCTATGATAAGGTAGCTCGCATGCTGAAATTACCATACCCAGGTGGTCCACAAATTGATCGTTTAGCAGCCGAAGGGGAAGAGAATATAAATTTTCCTAGGGCATGGTTAGACGAAGGAAGTTATGATTTTAGTTTTAGTGGACTAAAATCGTCGGTTATCAACACGATCCACAATGCACAACAACGTGGAGAAGAACGTAAAGCAGCAGATATAGCTGCGAGTTTTCAGGCAAGTGTGATCGATGTGTTAACAACGAAAACAGTAAACGCCGCCAAAGAGCATGAGGTCAAGCAAGTTATTGTTGCAGGGGGAGTAGCAGCGAATAAAGGCTTGAGAAATGCATTAGAAGCAGAATTTGCTGAGCTATCTATCCCTTTGTTAATCCCACCACTAAAATTATGTACGGACAATGCAGCAATGATTGCAGCAGCTGGTACAATTGCTTATGAACAGGGAAGGCGATCTGGATTGGATCTTAATGCAAGTTCTTCATTACTGTTAAAATAATAAGTTATTAACAGGTCTATACACAAGAATGTGGGTAAACGTTACGAAAACACGGTTTATATATGTTTGTATACGGGTACAAAATGTGGGTAATTTAATGTATTTCTGTGGATAATGTGCATAACCTTGTTAACAACTTGATTTATCAGTATTTTAAACGTGAAAGGCTTGTGGATTATTTATTTTAGATGTGAATATCTGATGTAAATATAAAAAGCCATATGAATTTTAATAAGTAGTTCAGTTTTGGGGTACAGAAATACGATTTGTACACTTAATTGAACTACTTTTTCATACGTATTTTCAATTTTAGTGGAATTCGTTAGAAACTGTTATACTTTGTAGTGCAAGCCTTTAATGGCGAGTGCCTGAGTTGCACTTATGCAATAGGAAAGTTTTATACTGTCCTATCTGCTAAAAATTCACAGGTAATTTTGAATGTAAGAAGAATTGGTTTTTACATGATAATAGGAGTGGGGGATAACAATGAAACAAAATATTTATGACAATCCGATATTCTTTAAAGAATATACTTCTTTACGTGAAAGTGGAGTAACGTATAATGACTTTGTTGAACAGCCAGCAATAAAGTCCGTAATTTCAACTATCCGTGATAAATCTATATTAGATCTAGGGTGCGGGACTGGTGAATTTGCAAAGTATTGTATTGAGAACGGTGCATGGAAGGTTGTCGGTGTAGATATCTCAGAAAATATGATAGAAAAAGCTAAAAGGGAAAACCAAGACGAGAACATAGATTATATTTGTGAGTCAATCGAAGACTTAGAATTAAAGGATCTGAAATTTGATATAATTATAAGCTCATTGGCAGTACATTCATTGGCAGTACATTATATGGAAGATTATACTAACCTAATTGTAAAGGTTCATAATCTATTAGCAAAAAATGGTGAATTCCTCTTTTCAACGGAACACCCTATTGTGACAGCTCGAAAAGAAATGAATAGTTGGGTGAAGGATAGCGATGGAAATAAATTACATTGGGCTTTAGATCATTATCAAGAAGAAGGGAAAAGGGAGCAACATTGGTATATGGATGGTGTCATTAAATACCATCGCACAATTTCGACATTAATAAATACACTTATAGAAAATGGGTTTGTCTTAGAAAAGATAACAGAACCACAATCAATACCTGTAGGGTTAGAGAAAATGCCTAAATTAGTAAATGAGAAAAGGAGACCATCTTTTATTGTTATCAAATCAAGGAAATTGGATTCATTGCCCTTTTAAGACCAACGTTTATTTTCTGTGGAAAATTTTTGGTCGCCATGTCTCACATGACGACCGTTTCGTTCCTTTATCCAGTTTTAGGGTTTCATAAAGTACTTATGCAGCCCGTTATTTCTATTTAAATTATGTGGCCTCAATCCTCTTGCAATGTCGCCCATTCTTCCATTAAATGTTCAATATCCTGTTTGAGTTCGTTTGTTTTCGTTGTGAGTTCTAGCGCTTTTTCGTGATCCTGGTAAATTTCTGGTTGCGTCATTTTTTCTTCTAGTTCAGCAATTTCACCTTCCCGTTTTTCTATCGTTTCTTCTAATTCGGTAATTCGTCGTTGCTGTTTGCGTCTTTCACTTTGTAATTGCTTTTCTTCCTTATGGCTACGTTTCTTCGGTTCATTTTTTTGTTCGACCTTTTCGGATTCGACTTGTTTAAGTCTTGCTATTTCAGCTTCTTCTGCTCTCTTTTCAATATAATAATCATAGTCACCTAAATAAATCGTTACACCATCTTGCTGCATATGAGCAACTTGATCGGCTAGCTTATTAATAAAATAACGATCATGGGATACGAAAATAATCGTACCAGGAAAATCAATTAATGCTGCTTCCAACACTTCTTTACTGTCGATGTCTAAATGGTTTGTTGGTTCATCCATAATTAGCAGGTTCGCTTTTTGCATCATCAACTTAGCTAGAGCCAAGCGCGCTTTCTCACCACCGCTTAATGAGTGAACATACTTTAATACATCATCACCAGAGAATAAGAAATTCCCTAAAACAGTGCGGATATCTTTTTCGTTAACAGTTGGATAATCATCCCATAATTCGAGTAAAACTGTTTTAGAAGACGATAGATTGGCCTGCTCCTGATCATAGTAACCGATTTGTACATTTGTTCCCAATTTAATGGTTCCAGTGATTGGTTTAAATTTCTCTAAGATTAGTTTCAGCAAGGTTGTTTTTCCAACACCGTTTGGTCCGACCAGTGCGATTCGTTCCCCGCGATTTACATTTAATTTTGCATTCGTAAATAAAGGCTCACTTTCATCCTCATAACGAAAAGAAAGATTGTCCATTTTTAAGACATCATTGCCACTTCGTCTGTTTATCTGAAAGGAAAAGTTAGCCGATGATTCATCGCCTAATGGTTTATCTAGTTTATCCATTTTCTCAAGTTGTTTTCTTCGGCTTTGCGCCCGTTTGGTAGTAGAAGCACGGGCGATATTTCGTTGGACAAAGTCTTCCATTTTTTTCATTTCGGTTTGTTGTTTTTCAAAATCCTTTAATTCCTGTTCATAATCGAGCGCCTTTTGTTCTAGAAATTTACTGTAACTGCCGTGGTACTTCTTCGTTATATGCCGTGAAATCTCGTAAACAATTGAAACGGTTTTGTCCAAAAAGTAACGGTCATGGGATACAATAATAACTGCTCCGGGATAGCTAATTAAATAGTTTTCTAACCATCCGAGGGTGTCTATATCTAGGTGGTTGGTAGGCTCATCTAATATAAGTAATTCCGGCTTTTTCAATAACAGTTTCCCTAATGCTAATCTTGTCTTTTGTCCACCGCTCAATTCATTAATTGGTGTCCCGTAATCATAATCCTGAAAGTGGAGACCGCTAAGAACAGCCTTTATATCAGCCTCGTATGTGTACCCACCATTCGTATGAAAGGATTGTTGAAGTTTATCATAGTCCTGTAAGATCTTTTCATTATGGGCACTGGACATTCCAGAAGCTTGTTCCATTTCCTTCTCTAGTGCTCGTAAATCTTGCTCTTGGATGGTCAAATGATGAAATACCTCAACCATTTCATCCCATATTGTTTTTTCAGAAGCCAAAGATGTATGTTGTGACAAATAACCTATCGTCAGGTCTTTTGGTCTGAAAAGATCTCCATCATCGTAATTAAGCTCTCCAGCCATAATCTTTAATAAAGTTGATTTGCCAGAACCATTTCTTCCCACAATAGCTATTCGATCATTATCCTTTATTTCAAGTTTCACATTTGCTAAAATTTCATCTGCCCCGAAGGACTTCGTAAGATTATTTAATTGCATTAATATCATAACGTTCACCTCATATTCTCCAGTGTATCGCATTGTTAATCAGCCTCGCAACAATTGTGAAATTAATCACGACTTTCCCGAATTTTTCTGATATAATTAGAACTATATAATAGATGTGAATATACATGAGGCATGAAGTGGAAAGAGGTACATAGATGGATAAACATAAAATACCAAAAGCAACTGCAAAACGTTTGCCATTATATTATCGATTTTTAAATAATTTAAATCACCAAGGAAAATCACGCGTTTCTTCAAAAGAACTTAGTGAAGCAGTGAAAGTAGATTCTGGAACCATTCGAAGAGACTTTTCCTATTTTGGCGCATTGGGAAAAAAAGGCTATGGGTATAATGTGGAATACTTACTTGGTTTTTTTCGTAAAACATTGGATCAGGATGAAGTAACAGATGTGGCTATAATTGGAGTGGGGAACTTAGGGACTGCTTTCTTACATTATAATTTTATGAAAAACAATAATATAAAAATCAAAATGGCTTTTGATGCAGATAAAGAAAAAGCAGGAACAGACATTGGTGGCGTTCCAATCTACCACATTGACGAGTTAGAGGAGAAATTTAATGAGACGAAAGTGGCCATTTTAACGATACCTGCTACCGAGACAGATGCGATTACAGAACGTCTTGTGCAACAAGAGATTTCAGGAATTCTTAATTTCACACCTGCACGCCTTACAGTGCCAGACCATGTTCGTGTGCATCATATTGACTTGGCAGTTGAATTACAAGCATTAACTTATTTTTTGAAAAACTACCCATTGGAAAAAGAGGATTCATAAACTGCGATAAAGTAAGTCTCTTCACCAAAATCTCTGGGGTGACAAACTAGATGAAATTATGAATTATAAGGGCCGCTGCGGAAAAACACTACGCTTTCCGTGGGCCCTTAGCTCAGCCTCCTCGGAAAAAAGAAGTTCGCTTTCTTCCTGCGGGCTCTTCCCACTGCGCTCATAGATTTTAGTGTTGCCCCATAAGTAAATAAAAAGAAGCAGCTCAGGCTACTTCTTTTTATTTTTTTTCGACCGAAGATGCATAGACATCATTCGTATTCCAATACCAAAATCAAGTGTAGCAACAGCTGCAAGAACGATCGTCGTGACATTCCATATCGTTTCCTCAGCAAATTGAATACCTACATATACAAATAGTATACCCATTATAAAATAGATGATCGCCATAGTCATAGTTAGTCTAACCTCCTAATAAGATCATCTGCATTTGTTCCATTTCTCGCTGCATACGTTCAATATCCTCTGGATCAAGCCCAAATTGGACGAGAACGACAATCGTGTTCATTGCCATATGCACGATGATAGGCACAATAATCCGTTTTGTTTTCACATAGAGAAATGCAAAGACAAATCCCATTGAAGCATAGATCAGCATGTGTGTAGGGTCTAAATGAATAATCCCGAATATCAAAGCTGACAATAATGCGGCAATAAAGAAGTTTGTTCGCGCATAAAATTGACCGAAAATAATTTTACGAAAGATAATTTCTTCTAATATAGGAGCTATTATGGCTGGAATAATCATAAATATTGGTGCTGCTCGTGCAATATCCATGATCTCCTGTGTATTCTCAGAACCAGGATCAATGCCAAGTAACTCCACTTCAATCATACCAGCAATTCCTTGAGCAGCGAAGGCCATAAATACCCCTAAGAATGACCATAGAATAACATTTCCCGCAGAAGAGGCATTGCGATGACTTTCCATTTTCATGTCAGGTCTCATTAGTAGAATAACTACTACAAGAGCTGAGGCAAAGCTTATAATGGACCAGTAAATAACAGCATCAAACTCACTGATTGGAAAAACTACAAACAAAATGGGTGCAAAAATAACCCCAGAAATCTGCATGATGATATAGGTTATAATCACCCACCAATATCGTTTTGGCAAAATAGAACGCTCCTTTAAACATATGTAGTTATTATTGTATGTTTCAAATTAAAATCTTATTTACAAACATAACAACTATTTTATCATTTAGAGCGGTGCCTGTCACTTCCCGATTTTTGTCGAATTTCGTCATACTAAACTGGTAAAATACAATTGCATTATACTTGCATTTTTAGGCTGATTTATTTATCATAATAATTGGGATTAGCACTCGAGAGACAAGAGTGCTAATATATAAAAAATGATATGGAATTAAGGAGGCTGATCTCATGATTAAACCACTAGGAGATCGTGTTATAATCGAACTTGTTGAACAAGAAGAGAAGACTGCAAGCGGTATCGTACTTCCAGACTCAGCAAAAGAGAAACCACAAGAAGGAAAAGTTGTGGCAGTTGGATCCGGTCGAGTTACTGAAAATGGTGAGAAAGTAGCACCAGAGGTTGCAGAAGGAAATGCCATTATCTTTTCCAAATTTGCAGGCACAGAAGTGAAATATGAAGGCACGGAATACTTAATTCTTCGTGAAAATGATATTTTAGCTATTATTGGCTAATAAATAACAAAATTTCTAAGTTAAGTTAAGATTTGAAGGAGGCAATTTTATATGGCTAAAGAAATTAAATTTAATGAAGATGCACGCCGCGCAATGCTTCGTGGTGTCGATACATTAGCAGATGCAGTAAAAGTAACATTAGGGCCAAAAGGTCGTAACGTTGTTTTAGATAAAAAGTTTGGTTCTCCATTAATTACAAATGATGGTGTAACCATTGCAAAAGAAATTGAACTAGAAGATTCCTTCGAAAATATGGGTGCACAACTTGTATCTGAAGTAGCATCAAAAACCAATGATGTAGCTGGTGATGGTACAACAACTGCAACGGTTCTTGCACAAGCAATGATCACAGAAGGTCTAAAAAACGTAACATCAGGTGCAAATCCAGTAGGCATCCGTCGCGGAATTGAGCAAGCTGTTGAAGTTGCAGTAAGTGAACTACAATCGATTTCAGAGGCAATTGACAGTAAAGATTCTATTGCACAAGTTGCATCTGTTTCATCTGGGGACAGTGAAGTTGGTAGCTTGATTTCAGAAGCAATGGAACGCGTTGGTAATGACGGCGTTATTACGATCGAAGAATCAAGAGGATTCAACACAGAGCTAGAAGTTGTGGAAGGTATGCAATTTGACCGTGGATATGCATCTCCATATATGGTTTCAGACCAGGACAAAATGGAAGCAGTGCTAGAAGATCCATACATTCTCATCACAGACAAGAAAATTGGAAATATCCAAGAAGTATTACCAATCTTGGAGCAGGTAGTACAACAAAGTAAACCACTTCTAATTATTGCTGAAGATGTTGAAGGGGAAGCACTTGCGACATTAGTTGTGAATAAACTTCGTGGAACATTTAACGCAGTAGCTGTAAAAGCACCTGGGTTTGGTGACCGTCGTAAATCCATGCTTGAAGATATCGCAACGTTAACTGGTGCAGAAGTAATTACAGAAGACCTTGGATTAGATCTTAAGAGTACAGAAATGGAACAATTAGGCCGTGCTTCTAAAATTGTTGTAACAAAAGAAAACACAACAATTGTAGAAGGATCTGGAAACCCTGAAACCATTTCTTCTCGTGTTGGACAAATCCGTGCACAGGCAGAAGAAACTACTTCTGATTTTGATAAAGAAAAATTACATGAGCGCTTAGCTAAATTAGCTGGTGGTGTAGCAGTGATCAAAGTCGGTGCTGCAACAGAAACAGAACTTAAAGAACGTAAATTGCGCATTGAAGACGCATTAAACTCCACACGTGCAGCGGTTGAAGAAGGTATCGTATCCGGTGGTGGTACAGCACTAGTAAATGTATACGCGAAAGTCGGTAGTTTGGCACTTGAAGGTGACGAAGCAACCGGAGCGAGCATTGTACTTCGTGCACTGGAAGAACCAGTACGTCAAATTGCACACAATGCTGGTCTGGAAGGATCCATTGTTGTCGAGCGTCTAAAAGGCGAAGAAATTGGCGTAGGTTATGACGCTGCAAATGCTGAATGGGTAAACATGGTTGAAGCTGGAATTGTTGACCCAGCAAAAGTGGTACGTTATGCACTGCAAAACGCAGCATCCGTAGCGGCTATGTTCCTAACTACAGAAGCAGTAGTCGCAGATCAGCCTGGCGAAAGCGAAGTCGGCGCCGGTGGCGGAATGCCTGACATGGGCGGCATGGGTGGAATGGGCGGCATGATGTAATCTTGCCCCCCATTCCCGTAATGACAGGGTTTTGTCTTTATGCAAAATTGAAATCTTCACAAAATTAAATAAAAAGGACGTTTTCGTAGAAGCTGTTAACTTTTACGGAGACGTCCTTTTTAATTTTTAACATATGTTATCGCTAGTATGGATAATTTGTAAAGAACAATTTATTTAAATATCAAAGTCGAAACTTTCTGACCCTTAATTTCGTATGATTTGTTACCTGCCAAATAATTACGATCAATGAAATGGAAGTCGGTTACATAATTACAACTAATCGAATACACCACCTGAGACTTGTTATTTATCCTCGAGGGACAATAAAATATATCAGTGAATAGTTGAAAAAAACAGTCTTCCGCAAATGGGCGCTTATCTACAGTAATTAATGAATATTGCGGATGAATAGAGCCACTTGTGCGGAGTTTTAAGCCAGTCATTGCGGAAAAGGGAGCCATCGTTTGCGGAGCACAGAGCTACAGCGTAGCTGCTTGCCTTTGACTGTAACACCCGATTCTTTGCAGACATTGGAAGGGGGCGGGGCTCCACCAGTGAATGCTTAGAATCGATTTGTCCGTGTTATCATATGTGAGTAGGTGTGCCTCTTAGGCATTTTAATGCACCACCTGCGATAGTTCCACTACACGGACAATAGTTAAGTCAATGGTGGCGGACTACCGAAGTTGCACTACAATAGGCAGATTGCAGTTAGATGACGATAATACCACCCGTTCAACGGGGCTGTGCTTCAAATATATGTGGCTTTTGAAATGACAAAAAAGATTGCTCATCATCAAGACAAAGAAAAAAAGACTAAGGATCGATTTGACTCTAAACAGCTTAGAGAAATTTTAGTTCACTGGTAATTTCCTTTAAATAATCCTGATCAGCCCAGAGAATAAAGTAGTTATACGTATCTTCGTTAATAAGAATTGGTTCCGGATACGCTGTAATAAAAGCCGCTTGGTGGTTCATTTCAGGCGGTTGGTCGTCTGATGGATAGATGATACAGGCCACATCACCGAGGTGGGTTGTATTCACGATTTGAGGGTTGGATCCATATGGTTCTAACGGATGGAACGCTTCATTCCGGCACACTTTGTCAGGAGTACTTTCAGAACGGATGGCCCCAATTTGAAAAAATCCGTCAGGTCATTCAAATTGTTTATCGCCTGTTAGCTGCCAGTCAGCCGGATAACGGAGTAATACTTGGTATACCTTATTACGATACGTCTTCTTTCGTGATGCCGTCTGTGATGGAGACCATTTGAGAAATAAAATCCTATCTGCTGTAAAGAGATGAATCGGAACGGGATGTGAAACGTCGATGCCCCATGCTTCGTTTGGATTCATCGCATTTTGACATCCGGAAATATATGCGATTTTATCCTTATCGGGTGACCAAGTTACATCAGAACTGAAGCAATCCGAAATGGTCGAGGTTTGCAGATTCCTGCCGTTGCGGTCGTCCATTTGAATGTACGAATAATAGCCGCTTTCCGGATAAAAGGTGGCACTGTATGCAGTACGTTCTGAATTTGAGGACCATTCGGGATTATAGTTTTTTTCGAGAGGTCCGCCTTGAAGTGTGTGTGTTGCGCCTGTTGCAATATTGACCGTTGTTACCAAGGAAACCCTCACTCCCGGTCCGGTGTAAAGTGCGTAAGAACCATCTGGAGAAAGACGAACATTAAAAAATGATGCTTCTTCAAATTGAGTAATTTGTCTTTTATTCATGCCATCGGTTTGAATCCGATAAAACTGAGGGGTTCCATCTGAGTCGTTTGATTTAAAAAGCAGTTCATCTCCTGAAGGGAACCACTGAACATCATTTGCATCAGGCTGGTTGAGTTTTCGAGCGCTGTTTGTATTCACATGATAAAGCACGATCTGATTACCTTTTACATAGCTGAGTTGCATACTGTTAGGAGACCAGTCAAGCAATGTGTTCGGGCTAATTTGGTCGATTCGGGCAGTGGAACCTGATTCTAGATCAACAACATAAACGATTTCATTTTTTCCAATAAAGGCTATTTTCTTGCTGTCGGGCGACCAGTATGGTTCTGAGTACTGTTCACCAAGCCAATTCGTTAGTCGTGAGCTTGAGCCATTTCGCGGGTTGTACAGCCAGATATCAAAGCTTCCTCCCTGTGCAGCTGTAATACGCAATGATTCCGTGCCCACCTGGGCATAGGGAATAACAAGATTCATCCCCGGATAAATCGTTTCTGACGGCAATTGATTCACCCTACGAATTAATTGCGGGCGAATTTCCCCCTCTGTTTGGACGTTAAACGTTGCAGCTATTTCATAGAGGGTTTCCCCCTGCTGAACAACATAATAAGGTACACCTTCAGGAATGGTAAGCACTTGTCCCGGTTGGATGATATACGGCGGTTGAAGGCGGTTGGCCTGGATGATGGACGCAAGGGGAATGCTGTAACGATGGGCAATCCGATACAAATAATCTCCTGGCTGTACCAGATAGGTCGTAACCCCTGGGGGCATTGACAATTGTTGCCCAATAAAAATTATATAAGGCGGCACTAATTGATTGGCAGCAATAAGGGATGGGAGCGGCACTTGCCAGCGATTGGCTATTAAATAGAGGGTGTCATCCGGGTTCACAGTATAAAACATCTGCATGCTATCACCTCTTATCAATATTCCTAACTATTTTATGTGCATAAAGTTCGCTTTAGAATACGAAGGCAGTTAACACATTCCCCTTTTAGGCTAATAGATACCGTAAGAGAAAAATAACTTTTTGAGCATTAGATACGTTGGTAAAGATAGCCGATTTATATGGTGTCACCCTGGATTATATTGTTTTTGGGGTACATCAACACGGGAGAATACCGGCGGGAAAATCGAAAAAATCTACCGAACCGCATAAAGGAAGGAATTGAGCAACTATCCATTCAAAACATTAGACTCTTGCTCTTCTAGGTTTCACTAATCTCTTCTTCACTACCGACATTTAGATTTTTAATGAATAGTAAAATCAATATAATAGTCAGTAATAGATTCCCCATATGTGAGCTGAGGAGCAAAGTCTGTCATATTCTGCAGCTTATAAGGGCTGATTTTAACAAATTATCGAGGTGTTTGTCGGTCATTAAAAGAGGAAACAATTGTAAGAAAGCACAAATCTCCACTTTCCCCACAGGAAAGATAATTGAAATTTGGGCGAAAAATATATCAAGCATCCTGTTCTATACAAGAAAGCAAATGACCAGTCTGATAGAACTGATCATTTGCTTTCTCTTCATGTTATAGCCTTATTAACGCTTGCGGTTTCGATTCCTATTTCTTAAGAAAGTAGGAATATCCAGTGAGTCTTCTTCCGGTTTGGACTGTTGCGGCTGTTGTTGCTGGTAAGTTTCTCTTGGTTTTTCCTCAGGTGCACTGGTAGCTGCCTGTTGATTGTGATTGATTACCGAACGCTGTTGTTTTGGCTGCTTTTCTTCCTGTTTGGCATTTTCATCAAAACCGGTTGCAATTACGGTAACGATTATTTCATCCTTAAGGTTCTCATTGATGACGGAACCGAAGATTACATTCACTTCATTGTCGGCAGCTGAAGTTACAAGATCGGCAGCTTCCTGTACCTCATAAAGGCTCAGATTAGTTCCGCCGGTTATACTCATCAGAATACCATGAGCACCATCCATGGAAGTTTCCAATAATGGAGAGGAAACTGCCTTCTTAGCTGCTTCTGTCGCCCGTGTTTCTCCAGTAGCATTCCCAATTCCCATTAAAGCTGACCCTTTATCGAACATAATTGTCCTTACATCGGCAAAGTCAACGTTAATCAACCCTGGTTTTGCGATTAAGTCTGAAATACCCTGTACACCTTGTCTCAGCACATTGTCTGCTTCATGGAAGGCTTCCAGCATTGGTGTGTTTTTATCCACAATTTCCAGCAGGCGGTCGTTAGGTATGACGATTACTGTATCAACTGCCTTTTTAAAGGCATCAATTCCGGAAATCGCCTGCGTTGACCTTTTTCTTCCTTCGAATGAGAACGGTTTGGTAATCACACCGAGTGTCAAAGACCCCAGGCTCTTGGCTATTTGAGCGATGACTGGAGCTGCTCCGGTACCTGTCCCTCCCCCCATACCTGTAGTAACAAAAATCATGTCTGCGCCTTGGAGGACTTCCTCGATTTGTTCCTTGCTCTCTTTTGCAGCTTTCTTTCCGACCTCAGGGTTTGCCCCTGCACCAAGCCCCCGGGTAAGCTCTCCCCCTATTTGCAGTTTCACTTCCGCCTTGGAGAGATTGAGTGCCTGTGCATCCGTGTTGACGGCAATGAACTCAACACCCTCTACTCCATGCTCTATCATACGGTTCACGGCATTATTACCGCCTCCGCCTACCCCGATCACTTTTATTGACGCCAGTTCCTCCATATTTGTATCAAACTCTAACATTCATCGTTCCTCCTAATTTGCAAAATTACAATGATTGAAGTAAATCTTCACCTTCTTTGCAAGGCAATGTTATGACCCATGACATTGTCTATCAATCAAAAACCTTTCCTTGGTTTCCTTATTGTCATCAAAGGAATTCTATTAACACCATCGTATAATCATCAACTTTACCACAGTATGAAGGTTATCAAAAAGGATGGCACAAGTACATATCGTGACTTTGTTTTTGATATAGCATTTGATACCTTTTTCTTCTTTTTTAATATTAATGAAACTAGTACCTATATCTAATTGTAATACTTACATAAGAAATTGGTTCACTTATATCATTTAGAAACTGTTGATTCATACACTATTAATTAAGTTAAATCTGAAAAGTTTATACCCCACTCGTTATCTGTCATATATGCATTCGCAACTTCTAGAAAAAGTAGATAATGGATACGTTAAAAGAGATGTTGAAACATGAATTATATTCAAGGTCTAAAATACAGTTCATTATTGGACAAGATTGATAATTGGATTCCTATCAAAGAAGTAAGTTGATGGGTATGAACTCCTCACTATTAAATAATATGATTCAAGGTAAAAAATAGAATGATAAATTATTGCCTAATCTCTACTTTTTAATTTCTATCTGAACTGTTAATTAAATAAATAGTACCCCATTAATATTATAATTTCCAATCTTAAAAAAGAATTCTTTCTTGAATTTCGCTTTAAATTATTTGAACAAGCTTCTTGGATAGTATTTATAAATTTATAAATTTTATGTAAATTTTATAAATTTATATTGTAAAAAAATTGGTTTGATATAATATTAAGAGTAATAAATAAAAGGAGTGATTTTTATAGTGAAAAAGCTTAAGTTATTCTGTGTCCCTCATGCTGGAGCAAGTGCAAGTATTTATTATAAATGGCTCCATTATTTAGATAGTTCTATGATTGAACTAATTCCCTTGGAGTTAAAAGGGCGTGGTACAAGGCTAGATGAATCATATTATGTGGATTTTGAAGATATGTTAAATGATTTGTATAAAATGGTAATAAATTCTTTGTCAGACGAGAAATATATGGTGTTTGGACATAGCATGGGTACATATGATGCATTTCAGTTGGAAAGTATGATTGAAAATAATAATGGCATAAGTGCAGAGCATATGTTTCTTTCTGATATTACCGCTTTGATGAGGTTATGTGACGTGTACGATATTCCACTAGCTACAAATATGGGGTCAGCGGAGATTCTAATTCTATCATTGGAACGAGGAGATTTAGAATGGCGTAATATTATCCATGAAGAAAAAGAAAAAGAACTAAATTTACTTATTGAGTCAATCAAGTCTCATTTCTATGGATAAATGTATGTAATGAAAACTAAACTATGCTAAACGGCCAAACTGTTATAAGGCGTTGTAAGAATAGATCACTAAAAATTTCCGAGAAGCACTTCATAATAGTCAAAGTTTTTTATGACTAATAGAGGTGTTTTTAATCTGTATTTTTTCAATTGCTTTATCTATAGATTACAGAAGTTTATACGACATCTAATTTGCAACTCAAATTGTAACGAAATATTTTTTATGCTAAGGTAAATTTAAAACTCTTTAGGAAGAGGAATAATCATGCAATATCAATATGAACAAATAGATTATCAGGTTGATTTACCAATTAACATTTTCACACATATCGTAGAACAATTCCCTTATCATTGGCACGAAGCAACTGAAATTCTTTTCGTGCTCGAAGGTGAACTGGAAATCAGGGTTAATCAAGATAACTTCCATCTTAGAATGGGTGATATTTTCCTAGTAAATGAAAATGAGCTTCATTTTATTAACTCTAAGACAGCGTTTGGACAAACAAATGTATTAGCACTGCAATTTGACAACAGGTATTTTAAGAAACATGGAATTGATGTTGAACAAAAAAGATTTTATTTGAACTCAAGTGAAGTTGAGGAAGACTCTATGTTTGCCTTAGATGAAATAAAATATATCCTAGCCAATATGATGGATCTCGTGTTGAATCAGAAAAATCTTTACCAACTTAAGGTCAAAATCATGTTATTGGATCTTGTGGTCATTCTTTTGGAACATTTTGAAATATCAACAAAACCAATTAAAAAACGGATGGAAGATGATCAAAGACTCGTAGAAATACTTCAATATATGAATAGACATTGTATAGAAGCGCATTTGGGATTACAGGATATAGCAAAAGAGTTTTCACTAAATGCTCATTACCTTTCCAGATATTTCAAAGCAAATGTGGGGGTATCTTTTAAAAAATACTTAGATAATATGCGCTTAAACAAATCATTGTTTACTTTACGAACAACAGATGAAACAGTTACTGAAATAGCTCTTAAATTTGGATTCCCAGACAGTAAATCCTATTATAGAGTCTTCAAGGAAGTATTAGGGATAACGCCAATGCAGTATCGAGAACAATATCGAGTAAAACTCGAAAAAGGCATCATAAAAGATTATCTTAGTATTAATAGCAAGGATTCTTTCGTAAGTCTATTTAAACATCTTGATCGTAAAAATAGTAGGGTCCCAATAAATAAAAGGGAAACTAAAACAATTGATGTTGCTAAGTCCTTGAATAAAATTAATCGTTCCTTCACTAAATTAATGACTTTTGGCTTTGCTCCCCATGCTTTGAGAAAAGATTTTTATGATCAATTGAAACAGGTTCAGGATGACATTGGATTCGAGTACATTCGATTTCACGGGGTTTTTTCAGACCAGCTCTTAGTATACAATGAGAAATTGGATGGATCCTATTATTTTAACTTTAATCACATTGATTCTCTTTTGGATAATTTACTTGATGTCCGTTTAAAGCCTTTTATTGAAATTGGTTTTATGCCAAAAGATTTAGCAAGTACTGCAGATAAGGTTTTTTGGTGGGATGCATTTGTATCACCACCAAAGGAAATGGGCCGATGGCTTAATTTACTGGATGCTTTTTTCAGACATTTGATTAATCGATATGGACTGCAAGAAGTTAGAACATGGTATTTCGAGTTCTGGAACGAACCAGAAGTACAACACTTTTGGGGCGGTACAAGACAGGAGTTCTTTACCTTTTATGCTGCGAGCTATAGATGCATTAAAGCAATTGATCCTGAAATAAAAATTGGTGGATTTGGAATCATTGACTTTTCAGAGCAACAAAATTGGCTAGATGATTTTGATGCTTTTGTAAAGAATGAGAAGGTTGGTGTGGATTTCTTTTCTTTTCATGTTTACAATCTATCCAGAAATCTTTCACATGAATCCGAACCATTACAAACAGAAGAAACAGGAACCATTATACAAGAAATAGCTAAAACTACTGGCATTATTCTCGGTGATAAAAATAATTTTTCATTATGTATTGACCATATCATTAATAAGAACAAAGGATTGTCATCATTAAATAAAGAATTATGGATAACGGAATGGAACGCAAATAGCGATAGCAGGGACCTGGTACATGACACATGTTATATGGGAGCCTTTATCACTAAAAATGTTATCAAAAACTTTGAAAAAGTTAAAGGAATGGGTTTTTGGACATTTACAGACATATTTGATGAGTTTCAATTGGAGCAGCCGATCTTCCATGGAGGTTTTGGATTGATGACCTATAATGGTATCAAGAAAGCTGGCTATCATGCATTCTTCTTCCTAAGCAAACTCGGTGAATACTTAATTTCCAAAGAAGAAGATATGATTGTCACTAATAATGGTGAAGATTACCAAATTTTACTATTAAATTATAGCGAACCCAATTATTTATACAGAAAATTTGATTATTCGCAACTGTCGTCAACTAGTCGCTATAAGGTATTTGAAAATGAACGCGTTAGGTCATTTCAATTAACATTGGAGGGCTTACATGGTGAATATATAATTAAGAAGCAGTATGTTAATAGGCAGCAAGGGTCTTCCTATGATGCCTGGGTAGATATCGGAGCACCAAGTGTTATGGACAATGATACAATCAATTATGTTAAAGGAAGGGCGGAACCAGGAGTTAAACTACAGGATATATACGCACAAGAAAATTATAGTCTGGAAACATTCTTACAGCCTCATGAAATACAATTGATTGAAATAAAGCGTCGTTATTGATCAAAGTTAACTAGGAAATAATTACAAATGGGTATTCTCGTGGAATATGGGAATACCCATTTTGTGTGTGCCCGGCATGTCTAACAACTCAAAAAATAATTGAGGTAACAACAGGTTGGATCAACTACTATGTGATTAGTTATATGAAAGGTTATATCAAAAGTATTGATCAATGGATCAGATGAAGGACTAGACAAATCATATGGAAACGCTGGAAAAAGATTAAGACGAAATATAAGAGTCTTATGAAACTCAAAGTGCCTAAACAAAAGGCTTGGGAATGGGCAAACACACGCAAGGGGTATTGGCGCATCGCGTGTCGCTTTATTTTACACCGATCCTTACAAATAAAATTCTCAAAGAGATGGTTTAAAGAATTTAAACCATCTCTTTGAGAAAGCACACTCAAGCTATTGAACCGCCGTATGCGGGTCCGTACGTACGGTGGTGTGAGAGGTCGGGGGTTAATACCCCCTCCTACTCGATTTTATAAAGTCAATAATCGGAATAGCAAAACTTAAATAATGGAATGTTTCTGATGGGGTTGTATTATATATTGGAGTTATAGGAAAATGAATCTCTCACAAACAATTAATTTCATCTCTCGTAAAAGGGAGTGGGGATGGAATAGGTCTTAAGATTAAGTAATAGGTTAATCTCGCCACACCTACCAAAGAAGAAAAAGTAACGGCAGATACCATTTTTATTACGATAAATGAAAACGTTATCTTGTCACTCTAATATGCAATTAAAAATTGGTGTTCAAAAACTATATTTAGTTGTGGATGACAAGTTTCATAAAAAGTTTAAAAGCATTTGACCATGAAAGTATTCAGTATAACAGAGCTTAATTTAAATAGCGTTCACAACAAATGGTTGCTGGATATTTTTTGAAATAAAAGTACAAAGTTGGAGGGGACATCATGTTTGAATACTTTAAAAAAAGAAAAACTAAAAAAAAAGAAATACTACAACGTGTAAGGGAAGATAAGGCAAAGCGTAAAGAAAGAAAGCAAGAAATTGCCTCTTTGCCAGAATCAGAACGAAAGGCAGAAATTGAAAGCGATAAACTTTTGCGAAAAGAGCAGAAGCAACAAAGAAAAGAAGAATTGAAATCTTTAAGGCGTAAAGAAAGAAAAGTTGCGAAAAAAGAAGCTAAGATGTATAAAAAATTAAAAAATAGACCAAGACGTTTCACTGGCTGGTCAATTTTTGCTGCAATGTTACTAATTATTGGTGTAACATTTGGACCAACAGTTACAAGCATAGTTGAGAACGTGACTGGTAAACATATTACAATTGATACAACAAGTGAAGAAGCTATCAAAGCTAGAGAAGCGGCAGATGTTGTATCAGAAGAGATTGCGAATGAAGGATTAGTACTTTTAAAAAATGAAAATAACTCACTTCCATTAGCTGATAAAAAAATCAACGTATTTGGTTCTACTGCATATAGTTTTAAATATGGTGGGGGCGGGTCTGGTTCATCAGACCAAACGCGTGCTGTAAATTTATTTGATGCACTTGAGAATGCAGGCATTGAATATAATCGCGAATTAGATGATTACTATAAGGGATTACCAGAATTAGAAGAAGTAACAGGAAATTCGGATACTGGTATCGTTCAAGTAATTAAAGGAATGTTAGGTAGTGGTGACGAGGAAGCTGGTGAACCAGATGTATCCGATGAAGCACTCACTCAAGCGAAAGAATTCTCTGAAAATGCGATGATTGTCGTCCAGAATGAAGCTGTAGAAGCATCAGATGTAAGTAAGGATGAATTAGAACTATCAGATGAAATGTATGACTTAGTTAAAAAAACGGCGGAGAACTTTAATAATGTGACCATCGTTGTAAATGCTGGTAATACTTTAGAATTAGGATTTGTTGAGGAATTTCCAAGTATTCAGTCTGTTATTTGGACTGGAACACCAGGACCATTTGGAACGAACGCACTTGCTAAAGCATTATCAGGAGAATTAAATCCTTCGGGGCGTATTACTGATACGTACGCTTATGATGTTGAATCTTCACCAGCAAGTGAAAATTTCGGAGACTATCAGTATGAGAATTTGGATAAATCTTACCTTAACTATGAAGAAGGAATTTATGTAGGATACAGATTCTATGAAACTTTCTATCAAGGAAATGAAGAAGGCTATAATCAAACTGTTCAATTTCCTTTTGGCTCTGGTCTGAGTTACACAACTTTTGATTGGGAGGTAGTAAATGAACAATTAGACAATGAATCCATTGAATTACAAGTAGAAGTTACAAATACAGGTGATGTAGCTGGTAAAGAAGTCGTTCAAGTTTATTATTCTCCTCCTTATACACCGGGTGGAATTGAGAAGTCTGCCATCAACTTAGCTACATTTGCAAAAACGAGATTATTGGAACCTGGAGAGTCTGAAGAATTAACGATTACGCATGATATAAGAGATATGGCTTCTTACGATATGGAAAATGAGAACTATATTTTAGAAAATGGAACATACGAGATTAAACTTGGTAAGAATGTCCATGAAATCGATAGCACATTAGACTTTGAATTATCGGAAGATATTGTTTACGAAACAGATATGGATACAGGAACAGAATACAAAAATCGTTTTACTCAATCAGAAAATGACTTAACAGTTCTTTCTCGTAACGATTTAGAAGGAACATACCCATCTGATCAAGACGATTCAAAAGTTGCAAGTGATAAAATCATTGAAAGAGTTCAAGGCCATGATTTTAATGATGATGTGGAAATGCCTACGACAGGTGCTGAGAATGGAATTGAATTAGAAGATTTACAAGGATTGGATTATGATGATTCTTTATGGGATGAATTTTTAGACCAATTGACAGTAGATCAAATGATAGATTATGTATCAGAAGCTGCTTATCATACTAAAGAAATTGATGAACATGGTATTCCAAATACAGTTCTAATGGATGGACCTGCTGGATTCAACTATTTCTTTGAGCAATTTGAAGCAGGTGCTTACCCAACAGAAATCGTTATTGCTTCAACTTGGAATGAAGATTTAGCCTACGAGATGGGCGAATCGATTGGACAAGAGGCAAATGCATATGGAATTCACGGATGGTACGCTCCAGCTCTTAATATTCACCGTTCACCACGGGGTGGAAGAAACTTTGAATATATGTCAGAAGACCCTGTATTGAACGGCATGATCGGCTCGGGTATGGCGAAAGGTGCACAAGAACAAGATGTCACCGTATTTATGAAACATTTTATAATGAATGAGCAAGAAACAAATGCACGCTCAGGAATGCTAGTATGGTCTAATGAACAAGCAATGCGAGAAATTCACCTGCGGCCCTTCGAAATGACTGTCAAAAACGCTGAGGTAACTGGTGCAATGAGTAGTTTCTCTTTTATTGATGGGAAATGGGCAAATCCTGAGTTATTAAATGGAGTGCTGAGAAATGAGTGGGGCTTTGAAGGTGTAGTATCTTCTGACGCAGTTTTTGGATTTATGGAAGCACCACAAGCCGTTACATCTGGTAATGATCTAATGTTAGATATTTTATCGGCTCCAAAACAAAAGCAGCTTTTAGAAGAAGCATATGATGAGCATCCAGAAGCAATTACAGTAGGACTTCGAGATAGCGTTCATAACGCACTATATGCAACACTTAAAACGCATATTTTTAACCAATAATATTACTTGTTTGAGTAATAAGGCGGGCTATGTCCGCCTTATTACCAATAACTTCGGGGGTCTGTGCAGATAATGAAACATAAAAATATAATTAAACAAATGACTTTGGAAGAGAAAGCTTCCCTCATGTCTGGAAAAAACTTTTGGAATACCAAGGCTATTGAACGTCTTGGTATTCCATCCATTATGCTAACCGATGGGCCACATGGACTGCGTAAACAAGGCGGGAAAGCTGATCACCTAGGATTAAACAAAAGTTTACCAGCAACTTGTTACCCAACAGCAGCATCGATAGCAAATAGTTGGGATAAGTCGCTTGTATATGATGTAGGACAAGATATCGGTAAGGAAGCTCGTAGTGAGAGAGTAAGTGTCTTACTTGGGCCCGGTTTAAATATTAAGCGTAATCCATTATGTGGGCGTAATTTTGAATATTTCTCAGAAGATCCATATCTAACTGGTGAACTTGCTAGTGAAATGGTAAAAGGAATTCAGTCTAATGGTATTTCAGCTTGCCCTAAGCATTATGCTGTCAATAGTCAAGAACATATGCGAATGACAATTGACGAAATTGTAGATGAACGTTCGCTTAGAGAAATTTATTTAACGGGCTTTGAAAAAGTTGTAAAAGAGAGCGAACCTCATACGATAATGTCTTCTTATAATAAGGTAAATGGCGAATATGCTAATGAAAATCAACATTTAGCGAATGACATTTTGTATTCTGAATGGGGATTTGATGGCGTTGTTGTAACGGACTGGGGTGGAAATAATGACCGTGTTGCCGGATTAAAAGCTCATAACCAGTTAGAAATGCCATCTACTAATGGAATTACAGATAAAGAAATTGTTGATGCAATACATGCAGGAACATTAGATGAATCAACATTAGATGAATCAGTAGATCAGCAGTTATCTCTTATAGATAAAGTACGATTAGATGATAAAGAATTAGTACAAGTAGATTATGAAGAGCACCACAATAAGGCAGTTGAAGCTGCCCGTCAGTCTATGGTGCTGCTAAAGAATGAAAAAAATATTCTTCCGCTTAAAGCCGGAACAGAAGTAGCAGTTATTGGTGATTTTGCAAAAAATCCAAGATATCAAGGGGCAGGGAGTTCTTTAATTAATCCCTATAAGTTAAGTAATCCACTTGACCATTTACAAGATTCTTTTAATATAGTTGGTTACGCACAAGGATTTAAACGTATGGGAGGAAAGAGTAGTAAATTACTGAAAGAAGCAACAAGTCTTGCGGAGTCTGCTGAAACAGTCATTTTATTTATCGGTCTTGATGAAAGTAAAGAAGCAGAAGGGGTAGATCGAGAAGATTTAAAATTACCTCAAAATCAACTAGACCTTATTGAATCTGTAGTAAAGGTAAATAAAAATGTTGTTGTTGTTTTAGCTGGTGGTGGAGCACTTGAATTACCATTTGCAGATCATGTACAAGGTATTTTACATACCTACCTTTCTGGGCAAGGTATTGGGGAAGCTGCCGTTGATCTTCTTCTCGGTAATCACAATCCAAGTGGTAAGTTAAACGAAACATTCCCAATTCAATATACTGATGTGTCTTCCTCTGCATACTATCCGGGAGATCAAGCAACAAGTGAACATAAAGAAGGGTTATTCATCGGTTATCGATACTTTGACACAGCTAATTTAGCAGTGCGTTATCCATTTGGATACGGGCTATCTTATACTACTTTTGAATATAGCAATATTGAAATCGATGGTTTAACTGTAAGTTTTGATCTGACAAATACAGGTGAAATGGCTGGAGCAGAAATTGCGCAGTTATATATTGAAAAGATAGATTCGAAAATTTTCCGTCCGAAAAAGGAATTGAAAGGATTTGATAAAGTCTACTTGGCTTCTGGTGAAACGAAGCGAGTTGCATTAACGTTAACAGAAAGAGATTTTTCTTACTATAATCCTGAAATAAAGGATTGGGAAATTGAATCAGGGAATTATAAGATTCAAGTAGGCAGTTCCAGTCAAGAGATTCATGTAGAAGATACTATTGAGATGGATGGTGTTTCTCCATCTATATTCTTAAAAAATGAATTTCCACACTATGCATTGGCAAATGTAAAGGATATCCCTGATTCAGAATTCGAGAAAATATTAGGGAGAAAACTTCCATCTACAAATTGGAATCGTGATAAAGATTTAGGAATGAATGACACGATTAAACAGGCGCAATATAAGAACTGGATAGGAAAAATGCTATATAATTCTATTATGTTTTTCCATGTTTTTTTCAAAAAGATTGGAAAACCATTAATGGCAAATAACGTGTACTTTATTATAAACATGCCATTTAGACAAATTGATCGTTTTACAGGTGGGAAAGTTAGTAAAAAGAATGTTGAAGTATTTTTACGATGGATTAATTGATAAGACAAGATAAATTGGAAAGAGGTTTGCGACCCACATCAATAATCAACACAATTGACTGATGGATAACTAAGAAAGGCGATACTTGTTGTTGAGGTATTGCTTTTCCGAAAGCATATTCGTAATGTGAGTTTTATTGCTAACATCTTGCTAACGCCATCCAGTGAAAAACCATAAATTCTAGTTAAAGATGTTATAGACAGAATTTAACAAAACCTTGATATACCGCACTTTTATCACAGAGAATGAACGATATTACACACTCTCACCTTACGGGTGGCATGATGTAAATCATTGCCCAATACACCGATATGCCAATGTTTTTAGAGGTTTTATAACTTCATAACACCTAAAAATATCACAATAAAGTAACATATAATATTTAATTTTATATTGAAATGGACGTTTTCGTATTAGTTACTAACTTTTACGGAAGCGTCTTTTTTATTTCATAGGAAACTATAGAATTTAAATGCTGTGGATAACTTAGTTACCGGAATAGCCACGTCCAGCTCCAGCGCCCAGCGACTAGCGCGACTTCCTTCACCTCCGTACGATAAGTCAACATCGGCTCCTTTCGTCGCCGTGTTTCCTTTATCTCCTCCGGCTCAGTCCAGTCCGTACGTCGCTAAACGGGCGCTTGCGCCTTTGTTCTTTCTTGGTTGTATAAGACCAAAAGCTTTCTTCCTCTTACATCAAACAAGATCCTTATTTACTTGAACACTTCGTCGCCGACCCATTACAAAAGGCAAAGGGCAGTTCTACAAGGGTTTCTCCTTCTTTTGGGAACTTTGGAGTCGATATCGAGCATACAATGATGATGGGTTATTTTTAGGACAAGTGAAGTGGTATCAAGTCGACCTAGCTTTTGATCCGTTTGAGTTAATTCACTCCAATATTGGATAGTAGGACTTGATAATATTGAGCAAGAAATCAGGAATCTGACTCCAGAAGATCACAAAATTATTTATGTACGACAAAAGCTGAGGAACCATAACAGTTCTTCAGCTTTTCGTTTCATAGATTTTCATAGATTGAATTTGCTACGTCAATTCTTTTTTTCACTGTAGTGGATCGACGCTCCGTTAATTAAAGTACAGTATTGTCATAAACTTATTTTTCCAGGATAAACTACCACACCTCAATAAACACTATCACACGTTCCAGCTACTGGTTCATAATAACAATGATTTTTAAATTGACCAGAAAAAGGTTGGCCGAACCATGTTGGAGGGCACGGACCATATGGATTGAAATACCAAAGAGCAAATTTTGCTGGGTGTTCCCTCCAATAATTCAAATTCTTTTCTGCTAATCTTTTCTCAGTAGATCGCGCTCTTTGATAAAATACGTTACCTTTTTGGACCGCTTCAAATGAATAGTTTCCCCCTTGTACCTGAAAAATGACATCTCGAATTGATCTTACATCTTCAAAATCTAAACAATCTGCTATACTTCGATTAACAATTACATTTCCAACATACAGCATTCCTTGTTGTCCTTCACCTACCGCTTCCGCTCTCATCATCCTTGCCATTAAGTCAACGTCTGAATTATTGTATTTTACTCTTGCCATTTTCTCACCCCAAAAATATTGTATGCAAAAGGCCTACATAAGAGTGCGTCGTTTTACAGCTACTGGTTGATAAAAGCTACGATTCATTTCAAAACTTCACTGTGAAAATGAACTTGAGTATATTTCTTTCTGGCAAATAGGAGCTGCCTAAGAAAGCAAGGAACGCTTCCTAAAAACCCCTTTAATGAATGCCAAGTTTTCTAAAAGTATCCCTCACGTGTTAAGGCACTTATTTTATTCGAATGCCATTTTCCATGGGTATGAGCATTCACGTGGCCATCCACAATTAATAATATCGGTGACAACGAGGAATCTTAATCTTCCACAATCTTTATCAGTTCGGCCTTTTCGCCGGGGTACTAAAGTCGTCGAATTTATCGACCTCGAACTCTTTTGTATATTATTCATAATTAATGCCAAACAAACACTTATCATATAAAAAATGATCAATCTTGCTATAATCATTTGCTTCATAAAACTTAGATAGCTTTTCATTAAATTCTTCTAGGTGTTCTTCTGGAACAGATAATATACCATTTCCGTTTTCAATAAGGATTTTATTAGCGCAAAGGCTACTTGTACGTTTATTCCCATCCCAAAACAGTTGCTCTCGCATCCCTCATAACATATAGGTGATAGCTCTTTCTGTTTCATTTTCAATCTGCATAATGTCATTTATTTCTTTCACAACTTCACTTTCGGTTGGGATGCGAAGTTTATATTCAACACCAGTAATACCTACATTACCGTATCTCAAAACACCCCAATCCAAATTTTCATAAGCTACATATCCATTAATCTTTTTAACAAAATCCAAATCGAAATCACTTTCCAAATGATTAAGTAAATATCTCCATGCGTTTCTAAGGTTAAGTATCGTTTGTACATCATCTATATTCACATTGGATACAGACATGCCCTCTAAAATGGTTTTTGTTTGTGGGATTGTTTTGTTAATACCTTCAAGTCTCGCGCTATTATAGATAGCATTTATAAGGCTCTTCTTTGCTAAAAATATATTTTCTTTTTGACTTAAATTATATTTTTTTTTCATTGGTTTCAGCCCTTTTATGTCGTTTTATTAATGGTTCAATGTAAAATTAAATACAACAGTTAAATATAATAGAAAGTCGCCGGGTGACCGTGTAGTATGAGTGTTGACTAAACCAAATAGTCACAAAGGGATAATTCGCGTTCAAATAATATTTGATGTATTGTACTGCCCTAGAATACGACATTCAACCCCTTTTGAACGTGTGTTCTGTTAAGTGTTAAAAGAAGGTGTACGAAATAACGTACACCGACATTTTTGTTATAAATTAAATTTGATTTGCTCTCCTGACCAAAATCCAGGTTCAAAAATTAACTGTAACTCTTCATCATCAATAGGTTGCTCAAAAGAAAGTGTGCCAGATACATTTCCACCCGATGCTAAATCACCTGATGACAGCGATGTATCACTATCTACTGTTATGATTCCAATATCTTCTATTTGTCCATCGCTATTTTGCATTTTAAAATTATAAGGATTATAAGATATTGTTTCATCACTGTGATTCTCAATTTCCACTTCAACTATAACGTATTCGTTTCCTTCACTTGGTTGATCGAAGTCGCTTCCTTGTGATTTCTCGACATTCGTAACAGTAACAACTTGTTCATCTAATTCTGCTTGCTCTCCCACATCAAATTCTGTTTTATCTTCCGCGGGCTCTTCTTCCTCGGCAGGTTCTTCTGTGGAAACTTCCTCTGCTTCTTCTTCGTTATTTTCCTCTACTTCTGCAGATTCGGTTTCTGCTTCTTCACCTTCAACGGTGTCCACTTCCTCGTCATCTCCACTGGACACTGCTACAATTACAATAACTGCAATCAGCCACACCCACCATTTTTTATAAAAAGGCTTTTTGACTTTTTCCTCTTTCGACATAACTAAATTCTCCCCTTAAATATATATTGTAATCTATGTTTTTACATAGCCGTTACCATTTTCATTCTTCTTCTATAAAGAATTTATACATTCTTTTTAATATGTAACGCCACTTTTCTATACTAAAACTATAACAAAGTCTACCACATTTCTAAAATAGAATAGATGATAATCTATAAAACATCAATGAAAAAGTGCTTTCATTTCTAAAACAGCAAAATATTATATTAACTAATCCGTTGCTAATTCAGAAATTGAGGATCGAAATGCAAACAATAAGTATAACGTATATCAAGAACAGAAGAAAGAACTAGGCATAAAACGCGTTGCATTCTGTCTCCTGCTTCTGTAATAATCATCTTTGCTCATGACATGGAGTATGGTTACTCTCAACAAGAATGTATAATTGGTACAAAGCAGACCATTATTGTGGCATTTTTTCTCCACAAAGAAACTTGATGCTGAAGTTTACGATCTTAAGTGAAAACAAAATATTCATAAGTTCTACATTTTAAACTATCAATTTTATTATATGTGGTTTATACTGGATTTAATGGTACATTTTTCCTAGTTAATAATACTTTCTTAGGTGAGGGATGTGTTTTCTTTGTTACTAGCACATATAAGGCAAAATGATTTTGCTGAACAATCTGTACAGACACACATAGAAGAGGTTGCTTTTTTGGCTCGTCAATATGGAGAATTTACAAATCTTGGAGCGCATTCAGAATTAGCTGGTTTTTTGCATGATATGGGCAAGTTCACCCAGCATTTCACTACATATCTAAAAAAAGCTGTCATAGAAAAAAATGTGGCAAAGAAAAAGATAGATCATTCAACAGCAGGTGCGAAATACTTATACAACAATTATTATGGCAAGGACAATTTGCAAAATTATGTTGTTGAAACAATTGGCATGGCAATTTTATCGCATCATTCAGGTTTACAAAACTTTTTACAGCTTGATCTAAAACCATCCGATTATTTAAGACGCGTTACAAATGAAGAATTACCTTACTATGATGAAGTCGTTAAAAACTTTGAATCTATTGAAGGAAATACAGAGAAAGTGAGACACCTTATCGAAGAGGCGATAAATGAATTTCGAGGGTTTATGGGGAAGATACAACCACTTCAAAAACCAAACGTGTATTTAAATCTTATGCAAAAATTAGTGTTTAGTTGCTTAATCGATGCAGACCGTACTAATACAAGATGTTTTGAGGAAAATGAAGAATATCCAATATCAGATAATGAAAGCGTTTTTGATAAGGGTTATAAACATCTAATGGAAACAGTAGCAGATTGGCAGCAAGGTGATGTTACACCAATAAATAAATTACGGAACGAAATGTCTGAAAAATGTGATCAATTTGCGAGCGAATCATCTGCTATCTACACATTAACTATTCCAACAGGTGGTGGAAAAACTTTTGCAAGTTTACGTTATGCACTAAAACACGCTCAGATTCATTATAAATCTCGGATTATTTATGTGGTGCCCTACACTACAATATTGGAACAAAATGCAGATGCAGTGAGGGATATTATTAAGCAGCCTGATGCGGTGCTTGAGCATCATGCAAATGTGATAGACGATGACAGCCTAGATGAAGAAGCAGATTATTATCAAATAAAACATCATAAAAAATTACAATTAGGAAGGGATAACTGGGATTACCCAATTGTCTTTACGACAATGGTGCAATTTTTGGATGCCTTTTATCAAAAAGGAACGCGAAAAAGCCGTCGGTTACATAATTTAACCAACGCAGTTATTGTTTTTGATGAAGTGCAATCTGTACCATTTCAACACTATCCTTTATTTAATACTGCCGTTAATTTCCTGAATACAGTAGGAAACAGCAGTATTTTGTTATGCACTGCAACGCAGCCAGCAGTTGATAAGATGGAAACCTCGATTATGTTGAAGGAAAATGCGGAGATGGTTCCAAATCTAAATAAAGTAGTGGACGCATTTAAAAGAGTTTCCATCCATAATAAAGTCGATCCTGAAGGGTGGGGTGCCGAAACCGTTGCAGAATTTGTTGAAAAAATAATGCAGGAATCGAATTCTGTCTTAATCATTTTAAATACAAAAACAGCGGTGAGAAAATTATATGAGCTATTAGCAGAACAGGAAACAGCCCATGTTGTTCATTTAAGTACCTCTATGTGTCCCGCCCACCGTAAAGAACAACTCGAGGAAATAAAAGGAAAGTTAGGAAAAGAAAAGGTAATTTGTATAAGTACACAGCTAATTGAAGCTGGGGTTGATATTAGTTTTGAATCAGTCGTAAGGTCTTTAGCTGGATTAGATTCAATTGCCCAAGCGGCCGGACGTTGTAATCGAAACGGGGAGTTAGAAACCGGTGATGTTTATATTGTTCGGGCTAAAGATGAACATCTATCTAAGTTGCCCGAGATCCGCATTGGTGGTGAAGTAACATTAAATTACATTTTGTCAGACCCACAATATGCTGATAATTTACTCAGTCCAGAAGCCATTAAGATGTATTTTACTCATTTCCAAGCGCAAGCTAATCGCGAAATTTTAAAAACACCAAAAGGTTTAGACAATGAATTAATTTCATTATTAGATGGATCATTCGCTTCGAAAAAAAGACCTCAAACAAAGTCTACCGGAATGTTTAAGACGGTTGAGCGCTATTTTGAAGCAATATCTTCCCCAACTACTGCTGTGCTTGTCCCTTTTAGAGAAGGTAAAAACATAATTACCAGCTTAAATGAAGATATACAAGACTATACACTATTTAATCAACTTATGAAAAAAGCACAGCAATATAGTGTTAATCTCTATGAATATGAATTACAAGCGTTGGATTCCGAGAACCTGATTGAATCACTATATAATGATTCGATATATTGTCTAAATGACAAAGCTTATAATGAGCAATTTGGAGTAACTTTAGAGGGGCAAGCGGAACTGGAAACTTATAACTTTTAAGGAGGTGATACCGATGAGAAATCAAATTGAATTTGTTGTCCATGGCAAATATGCGCTATTTACAGATCCTGTGACACGTATTGGTGGCGAGAAGTTTACTTATCAAATACCTACTTATCAAGCATTAAAAGGGATTGTTGAATCTGTCTATTGGAAACCAACCATTACATGGTATATCGATGAAGTTCGTGTGATGAACTCTATTCAAACAGAGGTCAAGGCTGTTCGTCCAATAAAGTACCAAAACGATGGTAATGATTTAATGTATTATACGTATTTACGTAATCCGATATATCAAGTCCGAGCTCATTTTGAATTTAATGAGAACAGACCAGATCTAGCCTATGACTATAACGAACATAAGCATCACAATATCGCGAAACGTTCCGTTAAAAGAGGCGGGCGTAGAGATGTTTTCCTTGGAACAAGAGAATGCCAGGGGTATGTGGAAGCATGTCAGTTTGGAGAAGGAGAGAGTTTTTATGATGATTATGGGGAAGTAAGTTTTGGTCCGATGTTTCATGGATTCACGTATCCGGATGAAGGGGACCAGGAATCATTTCAAACGCGTTTATGGGTGCCTACAATGAGAAACGGCATTATATCATTCATTCGACCAGAGAATTGTGAGATTGTGAGAACCATTCATAAAGACAAAATGAAGCAGTTTAAAAAAGGGAGTAACTTTACTTCGGTGGAAGAAGAGTATGAAGATATGTTTAAGGGGGTGGAAAAATGAGTTGGATGCAGCAATTGAGTCAAGTATACGATCATAATCAGTCGCAGGTTGGTAAGTTTGAGGAAAGGCGCAAACAACGGATGACATTGTTGCCTGTTTCACATGTGATGCAAAGTGCGCAAATAGAGATATTGATCACGCCGGAGGGCGAGTTTTCAAATGCGAAAGTGATAGAAAAAGAAAACGCAAGGACGATTGTCCCAGCGACAACAGCCTCGGCAAATAGAAGTAATACAAGTGCCCCTCATTATATGCATGATAAATTAGCGTATGTTGCAGGAGATTATGTCAAACATGGTGGAGCAGCTAAGCATGAAGAGCATTATAATGATTACTCGAGACAAATGAAAGAATGGGCACAATCGGATCAGACATCATGGAAGATTCAAGCAATCTATTCATACATTTCAAAAGGAAGTGTTATAGAGGACTTAGTCAATGCGAAGATACTCCCTGTTGACGTAAGTAATATGGTATTTGATAAATGGCCTTCAAGAGAAAAAGGTGAAAAGCCAGATATTTATAAAGTGGTGACAAATGGCGCATTATCTGCTTTTGTTCGGTTTGATGTAATGCATGAATCACCGGACGAACCTGTCGTTTGGGAAGATTCGGGTTTATTTGATTCCTTTATTCGCTTCTTGGAAAAGACAAATGAACAGACGAAAGGTTATTGCTATGTTACTGGTAATTATACAACTTTAACCACTCAACATGGATCCCGTATTCGAAATGCAGGGGATATGGCTAAATTGATTTCTGCAAATGATAGTTCCGGCTATACATATCGCGGGCGTTTTGCTAATCCGACAGAAGCTGTGCAAATTGGATACGACGTGTCGCAACAGGCTCACCATGCATTACGATGGCTTATACAGCGACAAGGAACATATGTTGATTCACGATATTTTGTGACTTTCGGGTTAGAACAACCTGAAGTACCTGAACCTTTTGAGAGTACTGCTGAATTATTTGAAGAAGATATATTTTCTCAAAGTTTACAAGAGTTAGGTGAGCAACAAGTAATTACAGAAGATCTTGTAGCTGAAGAACTGAATAAAGCACTGCAAGGAATGAATCATACTTTAGAAAAAGAAAACCTTGAAAATATTGTTGTGATAGCTCTTGATGCAGCAACGAAGGGAAGGCTAGCGGTTGTTTATTACCAACATCTGAAAGTCGATTTATTTTATAAAGCCATCCTGCATTGGCACACCTCTTGCCGATGGCTTCAAATCTATCAAGAGGAAGAGACAAATAAAATAAAATCATATGTCGGTACACCATCAACATATCGAATGGCTGAAGCAGTTTATGGCAGCAAGGCTGACAGCAGAATAAAAAAAGAATTATATACACGATTGCTTCCTTGTATCATAGAACAAAAGCCGATCCCGAAAGATATTGTCCAAATTATTTTTAATCGTGTTAAAAACCCTTTCAGTTTCAATAATTCGAATGAATCGTGGGGGAGTACTTTGAATATTGCCTGTGCACTTATTAATAAACAATATGAAAGGGAGGGATACACAGTGGCATTACAAGAAAACAATAGTTCACGAGATTATTTATTTGGTCGTTTGTTAGGTATTGCTGAAGTCATGGAAAGAAGGATACTGAAGGAGCGCCAAGATAATAGAGCTACCAATGCAACACGCTATTTCAATGCATTTTCGCAGCATCCCGCACGGACTTGGTTAGTAATTCGCAAACAGTTAACACCATACTTTGAACGTTCTGGTAACAGTACAGGTTTTTATGCCATGCTTCTTCAAAAAATTGAAGACAGAATTACAGTCGAAAAAATGACAAACGAACCGCTCAGCCCAGTTTTCTTACTGGGATATAGCAGCCAAATTCAAGATTTATACACTAAAAAGGAGGAAAATAAAAATGACGTCATTGAAGCATAAAATTGATTTTGCAGTAGTATTTACAGTAGACAAAGCTAATCCTAACGGTGATCCTCTAAATGGTAACCGGCCACGTCAGGATTTTTTCGGACACGGGGAAGTATCGGATGTAGCTATTAAAAGAAAGTTAAGAAACCGTCTTCAAGACGAAGGCGAATCCATTTTAGTACAATCAGATGAAAGACGATCCGATGAATACCGAAGTATTAAAGATCGTGTTGATTCTGTTGAAGAACTAAGGAAATTGTTAACGAAATCTAAAGCATCTGGAAATGATGAACAAACCGCTGAAATGATTGCAAGTGATATATGGTATGATGTTCGTGCATTCGGACAGGTGTTTGCATTTAAAGGAACTAAAATGTCGATAGGCGTACGGGGACCAGTATCTATTCATACTGCTACAAGTATTGATCCTGTCGACATTTCGAGTATGCAAATAACGAAGAGTGCGAATTCAACTACGAATGAAAAAAATCCCGGCCAAAAGACTTCAGATACAATGGGTAATAAACATAGAGTGGATTTTGGCGTGTACGTCTTCTATGGCAGTATTAATCCACAACTTGCTGAACGGACAGGATTTACTTACGAAGATGCCCAAAAATTAAAGGAAACACTAAAAACATTATTTGCAAACGATGCTTCCTCAGCAAGACCGGATGGAAGTATGGAAGTGAACAAAGTGTATTGGTGGGAGCATAATTCGAAGTTGGGCCAATATTCTTCAGCTGCGGTACACCGTTCTGTAAATGTAGAAAGAGTTAAAGATGATTTTCCACTGTCGATTGAAAATTATGAGATTACAGTAGATCAATTAGATGGACTGGCTGAAGAGGCATATGACGGACTATAAGGAAGAAGAATATCTATTATTATCCGGTATACAACACTTTGCTTTTTGTAGAAGGCAATGGGCATTGATTCATATTGAACAGGAATGGGAAGAAAATGTATTAACAGTTGAAGGAAATGATCTTCATGAAAAAACGGATAACCCCTTTGTACGAGAAAAAAGAGGTGAAACCATTTATGTTCGTGCTATGCCCGTGCATTCCAGAGAGTTAGGACTTAGCGGTATATGTGATATGGTTGAATTCATCCAAGATGACGATGGTATTCCATTAAATCAAGAAGAAGGTCTTTATCGTGCTATGCCGATTGAGTATAAACGCGGGAAACCAAAGAAACATGATGCAGATACTTTGCAATTAGTCGCCCAAATTATCTGTTTAGAGGAAATGCTTGGAACAAAGATTCATGAAGCGGCTCTTTATTATAATGAAATAAAACGCCGTGAAATCCTAAATATTACAGATGATATGAAACAGCGTGTAGAAGCAATGGTAAAAGAAATGCACCATTATTATCAGAAACGCTATACCCCGCGTGTGAAAACAGGAAAACACTGCCTGCGTTGCTCACTGAGAAATATATGTTTACCAGAGCTTTTGGAAAGAGAGAAAGTATCCACATATATGAATAGGATGTTTGCAGATTGAAACAATTATTAAATACCGTTTATGTTTCTGAACCTGATATGTATTTAGCGTTAAAAGGAAAAAATCTTAATTTATTAAAAACAAATGAATCGATTGCACGTATCCCATTACATAATATTGAAGCGATATGTACTTTTGGACACCAAGGTGCGAGCCCTGCATTAATGGGAGAATGCATGAAGCAAAATATCAGTTTAACTTTTTTTACCAGTAGCGGACGATTTCGGGGCCGTTTAACTGGAGAGACTAATGGTAATGTAGCTTTAAGAAAGAAACAATACCGTTTATCAGATAACGAGGAAGATAGTTCGAAAATTGCTAGGCATATGATTATAGGGAAAATTTTCAACAGCGAACAACTGTTAAAAAGAACAGTGAGAGATCATGCATTAAGAGTTGATGTCAACCGAATCAATCAAGTTATCGATAGATTACAAGAGTCTAGAATAGTGGCTTCAGAGTGCAATGATTTAGATGAATTGCGGGGAATTGAAGGAAATGCTGCGAGTAATTATTATAGTGTATTCACCGAATCTATATTACAGCAAAAAGATGTGTTTTTCTTTCATGAACGTAATCGCAGACCACCACTAGACCCAGTTAATGCGTTGCTATCTTTTGCTTATTCTCTGCTGGCATCAGAATCAGCTGCTGCGCTTGAAGGTGTAGGCCTGGATTCGTATGTAGGTTTTTTGCATCGAGACCGACCAGGAAGAACTTCATTAGCGCTTGATATTATGGAAGAGTTACGATCCATTATTGCAGATAGATTTGTCTTGAAAATAATAAATCGTAAACAAATAAGCTCTAAAGATTTTATAGTTAAAGAGAATAAAGCGGTAATTTTAACTGATGAGGCTAGACGTACCTTCTTGCAATTATGGCAAAAGGAAAAACAAGAAGACATTACACATCCTTATTTAAAAGAAAAGATACCGTGGGGATTAGTCCCTCATGTACAAGCACTATTATTAGCTCGATATTTACGCGGAGATCTTGATGCTTATCCTCCTATTTTGATAAGGTAGGTGTTTGAATATGTTAGTCTTAGTAACATACGATGTACAGACATATACGAATGGTGGCAAAAAGCGTTTACGAAAAGTTGCAAAAAAATGTGAAGAATATGGCGTTCGTGTACAAAATTCCGTATTTGAATGTATTGTAGATAGTACGCAATTACGTCAACTTGAAATAGCACTTGAAGAAATAATAGATCCTTCAGTTGATAGTTTACGTTATTATCGTTTAGGTAATAATCATGAAGCAAAAGTGAAACATGTGGGTGCGAAACCTGCAATTAAAGTGGATAAACCTTTAATTTTTTAAGAGAGGCGAACCTTAAGTGAACATAAAAGTACTGGGAGGTTCGCGTAAAATCCATGTTAAAATCACTTGAATTTTTGTATATATTTAACTCGTGGTAATAAATATTCACCTGTCAACACAACATATAGTGTTTGAGTTATAGCGATACCTACATATCGCAGTCGCTCCTTATACAGGAGCGTGGATTGAAATCACTGGCTCATCGTTGAAACTGTAAGCAAAGAGAGTCGCTCCTTATACAGGAGCGTGGATTGAAATAAATTGATGGTGGCCTGCCAGACAATCAAGTGGGGTCGCTCCTTATACAGGAGCGTGGATTGAAATATCAACTACCCCAGGCTTGCCTACACTGTTGGCAGTCGCTCCTTATACAGGAGCGTGGATTGAAATGATTTAGAACAGAAGTAGTGGAGCAAATACAACGTCGCTCCTTATACAGGAGCGTGGATTGAAATCACTCTGCCATTATAATTTTCCCCCTTTAATTAGTCGCTCCTTATACAGGAGCGTGGATTGAAATGATTCTTACATACCAACCTGCCCCATCATTAAAACGTCGCTCCTTATACAGGAGCGTGGATTGAAATAATAACATATTTTAAACCTGCTTCACCGCGCTCGCCGTCGCTCCTTATACAGGAGCGTGGATTGAAATAATCGGTACAGTTGCTAGTGGAGCAACAGGAAACGTCGCTCCTTATACAGGAGCGTGGATTGAAATCACCCATTCCTTTCTACAAATTCGTATGTTTTCATCGTCGCTCCTTATACAGGAGCGTGGATTGAAATAATTTGCAAGTTAAGGTTTTGCTCAGCAAATCTGTCGCTCCTTATACAGGAGCGTGGATTGAAATTATCTCCAGCTAGATACGGGCCGTCTGCACCTAATGTCGCTCCTTATACAGGAGCGTGGATTGAAATTACATTTTGCAGGACGCTAGGCATATACAGCACCGTCGCTCCTTATACAGGAGCGTGGATTGAAATTGAAGGCATGTCTTATTTAGCGATGGCTGGATTAGTCGCTCCTTATACAGGAGCGTGGATTGAAATCTTGCTAGGTCTTTCGAGAATTTAGGAGACGATACGTCGCTCCTTATACAGGAGCGTGGATTGAAATTGTGTAGCGATTTGGCCGATTGATCTACGCTGGTGTCGCTCCTTATACAGGAGCGTGGATTGAAATTGGGAAATTAAAATGCAACCGTTGTGGCTATTCGTCGCTCCTTATACAGGAGCGTGGATTGAAATATCATATAAATCAGTTAATACGCGAGCGCTCTGTGTCGCTCCTTATACAGGAGCGTGGATTGAAATAACCTTCTTAGGTTATGGTAGTACCGAATAAATGTCGCTCCTTATACAGGAGCGTGGATTGAAATCTTATCATTTAGATATGGAAATAAATAAATAATCGGTCGCTCCTTATACAGGAGCGTGGATTGAAATCCTTATATTTTCAAAATCTATATACTTAACATTAGTCGCTCCTTATACAGGAGCGTGGATTGAAATATTTTTGATTCCTCCTAATTTTTTATTGATTCGTGTCGCTCCTTATACAGGAGCGTGGATTGAAATTAAAATGCGCGTCTGCCACAAGTATTATTTTATTGTCGCTCCTTATACAGGAGCGTGGATTGAAATATCGAATTACGTGTTTTTCTTCCGTTCGGATATTGTCGCTCCTTATACAGGAGCGTGGATTGAAATATCGAATTACGTGTTTTTCTTCCGTTCGGATATTGTCGCTCCTTATACAGGAGCGTGGATTGAAATATCGAATTACGTGTTTTTCTTCCGTTCGGATATTGTCGCTCCTTATACAGGAGCGTGGATTGAAATAAACATCTAGCGCACCTCCTTATGAAGTATCTTGTCGCTCCTTATACAGGAGCGTGGATTGAAATGAAACTAACGAAATATTGGAATCAATGCCAGGCCGTCGCTCCTTATACAGGAGCGTGGATTGAAATTTTCCCTCTTTTTAAGGCGGCAGAAATGACAGAGTCGCTCCTTATACAGGAGCGTGGATTGAAATATTGATACGGTGCTGATTATGATCTATACAGGGTTAAGGGTCGCTCCTTATACAGGAGCGTGGATTGAAATCTCTGATAGCAAAACTCCATCTATTGATTTCCTCGTCGCTCCTTATACAGGAGCGTGGATTGAAATTTCCTCAGCTTGCTTAGGCTCGTCCTTCTTAACTGTCGCTCCTTATACAGGAGCGTGGATTGAAATCCTTTAAATCTGTACTTCTCCAATCTGTCCCCCTGTCGCTCCTTATACAGGAGCGTGGATTGAAATACGTAATTTAGGCGGATCATCCAATCGTCCTGCGTCGCTCCTTATACAGGAGCGTGGATTGAAATTCTTAGTATGAGCACCGTTTTTGGTTAACGGCTTGTCGCTCCTTATACAGGAGCGTGGATTGAAATATTTACCAAATGTTTATTTTGTTCAAGTGTTGAAGTCGCTCCTTATACAGGAGCGTGGATTGAAATTGAAAAGTATAAGGAATATTTAGAAACAGCAAAAGTCGCTCCTTATACAGGAGCGTGGATTGAAATCCCTTTATTTGATAATCTTGACAGCAGAATTAGGTCGCTCCTTATACAGGAGCGTGGATTGAAATTTCTTGCAGATTCCTTTGTGGCAACTTGATAAAGTCGCTCCTTATACAGGAGCGTGGATTGAAATCAAGATTGTACCGTTACGGATGCAGAAAACGGCGGTCGCTCCTTATACAGGAGCGTGGATTGAAATCAATAATCCAGTTTGGCTTTCGGAGGATGCGGGGGAGTCGCTCCTTATACAGGAGCGTGGATTGAAATTCCAATAACGCCCATGAAGCTTATAAATATCACGGTCGCTCCTTATACAGGAGCGTGGATTGAAATTTCTGACGCTTTATTTTCTTACTCAATTTCTTATGTCGCTCCTTATACAGGAGCGTGGATTGAAATATCAAACAGATCATCTCGGAGAGGGAAGAGGAGAAGTCGCTCCTTATACAGGAGCGTGGATTGAAATTTGGGGTAATTAACAGTGAGCGTGAATTACCTAGTCGCTCCTTATACAGGAGCGTGGATTGAAATAAGTAAAAACTCATCGTATATTATCGTACAGACAGTCGCTCCTTATACAGGAGCGTGGATTGAAATCTCCTTTAATTAGCTATAAATATATAAATCTCCGTCGCTCCTTATACAGGAGCGTGGATTGAAATAAATGGATGGGGGTGGCCTGTATGCGAGTAGAGGTTGTCGCTCCTTATACAGGAGCGTGGATTGAAATCAATTAATGCCCTCTTGACCCGCTCTAATTTGTGTCGCTCCTTATACAGGAGCGTGGATTGAAATTTTGGTAATCTGAGCGAAATCCACACCGTTTTCTGTCGCTCCTTATACAGGAGCGTGGATTGAAATACACATGCTACCAAACATGCAAGAAGCTGTGGCAGTCGCTCCTTATACAGGAGCGTGGATTGAAATGCCACTAATTGCCCAGTATCGTCAAGGTGCGGTGTCCGTCGCTCCTTATACAGGAGCGTGGATTGAAATTGAAAGTAAAACCAATCAAAACGATAAATTACAACGTCGCTCCTTATACAGGAGCGTGGATTGAAATCACATGATCGCTACTTTTTGATCTAACATATAATGGTCGCTCCTTATACAGGAGCGTGGATTGAAATAATTTGGTGGTGTTGAATGGATAGTGTTAGACCGTCGCTCCTTATACAGGAGCGTGGATTGAAATATTAGTAGATGAAGAATTAGAAGATGAAGAATTAGAAGATGAGGGATATGTCGCTCCTTATACAGGAGCGTGGATTGAAATGTTAGAGGTATGGGTCTACCCTATACTCGTTGTGAGTCGCTCCTTATACAGGAGCGTGGATTGAAATTTTTTATCCCTGTCTTTGAACCAGTCGGGGACAAGTCGCTCCTTATACAGGAGCGTGGATTGAAATAATCTTTTTATTTCAGCAGAAACCTTACTATTTCGTCGCTCCTTATACAGGAGCGTGGATTGAAATACTGTCGGCTTGCTGTGAATCATAGTGAAATAGTTGTCGCTCCTTATACAGGAGCGTGGATTGAAATTCCATTCAACTCATACAAATACTCTGTGTAAGGCGTCGCTCCTTATACAGGAGCGTGGATTGAAATAAAATATTTCATTGTTTTTCCTCCTTGGTTTAAACGTCGCTCCTTATACAGGAGCGTGGATTGAAATCGACCAGTCCATGATCCAATTTGTGGTTCGGCCAGGTCGCTCCTTATACAGGAGCGTGGATTGAAATAGTAAGTAAGACAGAATATACTCGGGGGTGGCGGGTCGCTCCTTATACAGGAGCGTGGATTGAAATAAAGTGCGGATTAACAGCCTTTTGTATTACTGCCGTCGCTCCTTATACAGGAGCGTGGATTGAAATATCCGGCTCTCTACTAATGTTTTCAGCGATCTTGTCGCTCCTTATACAGGAGCGTGGATTGAAATATTTCATAGTCAACTTCATCACCTTCATAAATGAGTCGCTCCTTATACAGGAGCGTGGATTGAAATCTTTTTCTTGGCAGGAACATCATCAACTGCGTAGTCGCTCCTTATACAGGAGCGTGGATTGAAATCATTTAAGCAACCTCCGATTTCACTTTATTTTCGTCGCTCCTTATACAGGAGCGTGGATTGAAATTTTAAATTCCAGGTCTTCTGCTAGCTTTGAATAGTCGCTCCTTATACAGGAGCGTGGATTGAAATTTAAAGTTTCGCTGAACAGAAAAAGCTACCGCGGGTCGCTCCTTATACAGGAGCGTGGATTGAAATAAAAAACAGCAACCTAAGTACGTTTATGATGACGTCGCTCCTTATACAGGAGCGTGGATTGAAATATACAAACTACCTAAAGAAATGAAGACGTGACAATGTCGCTCCTTATACAGGAGCGTGGATTGAAATACCTCGAATGTCGTCTTGCTTACCCAGGGTGTTGTCGCTCCTTATACAGGAGCGTGGATTGAAATTCCAATTCCGCTTTTGTCTTCGGGCCATAATCTCCGTCGCTCCTTATACAGGAGCGTGGATTGAAATGCCAACTTTTTCAATCGTGCCACCTGCGTCGTCGTCGCTCCTTATACAGGAGCGTGGATTGAAATTACAACCCCGATTTGAAACGTTTCATGAATCGTGACGTCGCTCCTTATACAGGAGCGTGGATTGAAATACCATCTGGGATGAATCATTGATCAATAAAATCTAGTCGCTCCTTATACAGGAGCGTGGATTGAAATGAATTTGAATTAGCTGGCGCTGTACATGAAACTAAAGTCGCTCCTTATACAGGAGCGTGGATTGAAATTTGTTTGGTGATCGGCTGCACGCATTCAAATCCGTCGCTCCTTATACAGGAGCGTGGATTGAAATGTTTGAAGAATATGACGATCATGACGAATCGTCTGTCGCTCCTTATACAGGAGCGTGGATTGAAATTTGCTCTCTCCGATGTAGTTGTCTAAACCTGATGTCGCTCCTTATACAGGAGCGTGGATTGAAATTCCAGAACGTTTAACTTGTCGTCATCCACAAGCCCGTCGCTCCTTATACAGGAGCGTGGATTGAAATTACTATATCTGACATTTGGGATAAGGTCATGGGGGTCGCTCCTTATACAGGAGCGTGGATTGAAATTACGAATCGTAATATTTCTACTATTGTTTGTACGCGTCGCTCCTTATACAGGAGCGTGGATTGAAATCATAGCAGGTATCGTCATTGCGTATTTAGGTTACCGTCGCTCCTTATACAGGAGCGTGGATTGAAATCATGTCCAACCAATCGTAATTGTCCATCGGATCGTCGTCGCTCCTTATACAGGAGCGTGGATTGAAATTTTTTTCCAATCAAAATGTTCGGGGTAACTTCTGTCGCTCCTTATACAGGAGCGTGGATTGAAATAATTGCATGTTGTTTCCTGCTCTTATGCTTGCAATGGTCGCTCCTTATACAGGAGCGTGGATTGAAATTGTCTTCGGTTTATCCACTATAGGAACAATGAAGTCGCTCCTTATACAGGAGCGTGGATTGAAATTATCTAGGCACTAGCAAAGAAACAGTTTTAAAGGTCGCTCCTTATACAGGAGCGTGGATTGAAATTCGTCTAAATCATTGGTTGTCAACGCAAACACATGTGTCGCTCCTTATACAGGAGCGTGGATTGAAATACTCTAACGACCCTACAGGTCAAGCTGTTTGGGGTCGCTCCTTATACAGGAGCGTGGATTGAAATTCCAGAAGTGGCGAACATGGTAATTATCCTGCCCGTCGCTCCTTATACAGGAGCGTGGATTGAAATAACACAAATCATGTTAAATTTATTTCTCAAACGTGTCGCTCCTTATACAGGAGCGTGGATTGAAATCTAAAGCAGACCGCAATTCATCGTTTACATTTTCGTCGCTCCTTATACAGGAGCGTGGATTGAAATAATGTTCCAACGATTCAACGCTTCCATGGCATTGTGTCGCTCCTTATACAGGAGCGTGGATTGAAATTTTAATAACGATATCCAACTCCAGAAGAAACTAGAGTCGCTCCTTATACAGGAGCGTGGATTGAAATCATATCATGATGAACTTTGCTGAATGACTTCAAGTCGCTCCTTATACAGGATCGTGGATTGAAATGAATGTGGAAAGGGTATTGTTATGGAAGATATGAGTCGCTCCTTATATAGGAACGAGGACTATGTCAAGAGATAAATAAGGCACTATTATTAAGGTATTATTGGGTTCATTGTAAAATCAAATGCAACAGTTAAATAAAATAGAAAGCCACCGTGAAATCGTGTAGTATTAATGTTGACCAAGACAAATAAACTCACGGGGGTAATTCACGATGGCTCAGAGTAATTCTAGCACAAAAAAACGAACTTTTACACATTTAACCGATACAGAGAGAGGCGAAATTGTTGCTTATAAAAAAATGGGACTTTCACTTAGAGAGATAGCCAAAGAAACAGGTCGCCATGTTAGCACGATTACACGAGAACTCAAATAAGGCTCCGTGCAACAAATTGATACGAATCGAAAGTCTTCGCCTATTATCCAGACGCAGGCGCTCGCGTTTATCAGAACAATCGTGAAAATTGTGGTGCCCACTCCACTGCGATGAAAGCCTGGGAGTTTATAGGTTACACGGAGGATAAAATCTTACAGGATAAATGGTCTCCGGATGCAGTTGTCGGGTACGCAAAAAGACAGAAGGAATTCACATATATTCCCTCGACAAAGACGTTATATAACGTCTTTGTCGAGGGAAAGTTATCTATTTATTATATGTTATTTAAGCTTATTATACATTGCTCCTGAAGCTGCTTTAATTTTGTCCCTTATTATTTGGGTAGTTGATATTATCCCGCTTTACATAGGGCCGGCACTTGTCTTAGTACCTTGGGCATTAGTAGCAATGATAATTGGGAATATGGCCATGGGAATCCAATTAATCGTGTTAACGATAGTTTTATTAGTTGCTCGACGAGTTATAGAACCAAAAGTATTAGGAGATTCGATTGGCTTAGCCGCCTTGCCGACAGTTCTATCCATGTATTTTGGATATGTATTTGGTGGAGTGATCGGGCTGATACTAGGCCCATTTGTATATATCGGTTTCCAAACAGCAAAAGAAGCAGGGCTATTTGAAATGACAGCTAAAAACTAGAATAACCCACTACAGGACAGTCCTTTACGAAGGACTGTCCTGTTTGTTGTTTGCTCACGGCCATTTGTCCCGCGTCCGCATTCACTTGTTCCGCGCTCCGGCCATTTGATCCCGCATTCCGCACTCGCTCCCTAAGAAGCATTATATTATTGGATTCATGGACTGAAATAATATAATAAACAAAATAGATATACTATAAATTGGGAAAGGAGCCTAAAACCGTTGGCTAAAAAAAGAAAATCTACTTGGGCAGAAGCCAAAAAACGCTGTCGCCTAAACCAAGTTGATATACAAATGGCAAAGGAGCTTGGCATGACGCCGAAAAGCTTACTGCAAAATATTCCTTCTCCTACCCAGCAATGGAAAGCGCCAGTTAAAGTATGGGTTCGAGACTTGTACAAAAAAAGTTTGGTAGAGTAGTTGAGTGAAAAAATACATAGCATATAGTTGCCAGAAGAAGGAATTCGAGTATGATTGAGAGCCCCTAGGAAGGTATTAGGAAACATCAATTTGGATAAAACCATAAAAGTCACAAAGAGCTTCCTGAGCCTTAAGCTTATAGGAAGCTCTTTTAATTCACTTTTTTAATCGGCCAGAATAGAACACGCTTGGAAGAAGCGTAATGAAGGAGAGGTTTCTCATTCACGTTTTCCGGTAAAAAAGGAATCATGTCTTGTTTCATAATAGTAGCTTCAGCGTCATGAATTTTCCATTGACTATGATGAATATCCCCTCTAAATAGAGCCCCGCCTTTGTAGGACCATAAATAATACCTCTCGAGGAGCCAGTAAGTCAGGCTACCTTTTTCAGGGAAATAGGGTTCGGAAATCGGGTGGTAACTTCCTTTGAAAATAGCGTCTGAGCTCCCCCTGCGAGTCGTACTGTAATGACAGGTATCTGCTCTTTTCTTCATTTTCATTTTTGCATAAAAATAGGGTAATGTAGATATCCTTGCACCTAGAACAGCAAGAAGCTTATCGGCGTCCAAGCTGAAAAAGTAAACACCCTGTAACCCGTTCCGTCTCACATAGGTTCTTACGTTCAGTTCTAGAAATGAACGCAGAAAAGGGATTGGTGGCATTTTGCGAAGGCGCATATCACTTATTTTGAATGGAATAATCGTAATCCACGCTTCACCATCAAAGGTGTCTACTTCCAAATCCTCGGGAATTTGTTTCTTCATCACTTCCTTGGATACAGGTAAATGCATGAATAACAAATGATCCCACTTTTGCGTCATTACCCATGGTCCATGAGGCAAGGAATATTCACGATGTTTGGTGTTGTTTCGTATAGCTTTATACATTTTTATCTCCTGGCGATAGGGTTTTTAGTTTATATATTTTAGTATGATGAATGGCCGCAACTTTTATGCGGAATTCAGGTTTCTCATTATGGCTGGCTACTCTCTGAATTGTATTCACGATTCAACCGTTCATCGTTAACAAAAATTCGCAAAATAGGTATGATAAAAATTTCTATACTGTGTCTGCACTTTCCTTTAATCCTGTCATATGGTAATTACAAACGCCTAAAAAGGAGGAAAGTTAGATGGATTATGCAAGTTTTTTAAGACAAAGTTTATATTTACAAGGGCTTCCTATCTATGAGGCAGACCTTCCTTATATTCATCACATACTCTACACGATCAACGAGGCCGAAGCCCCTCTTAAAGCGTTTCCTGAATTAAACGTAGAAGTGCCGATTACGATCGTAGATAAGGAGTTGATGCTATGACGGAACTAGCCTTCTCAACCGCTACTGAGCTTGCGTCATTAATCGAATCGAGGAAATTATCACCCATAGAATTGACAAAAGAAATATTGAACCGCATGGACAAAATTGATCCAGCCATCAATGCATATATTACTCCCCTTCACGAATTAGCCCTCAACCAAGCAAAAGAGGCTGAAGATACCATCATGCGTGGTTTTTATAAAGGCCCCCTGCATGGAATTCCAATCGGTATTAAGGACAACTTTTATACAAAAGGTATACGAACTACGGTTGGCTCAAAACTTTTTGCTGATTTCATCCCTGATAAAAATGCTACAACAGTAGAAAAACTGTTAGGAGCAGGGGGAATTATGTTAGGAAAACAAAATATGCATGAGCTTGCTGCCGGGTCAACAGGTACCAATCCATTCTTTGGTGACACACGGAATCCATGGGACATTCAATACATGCCCGGAGGCTCAAGTGGTGGTGGCACCGCTTCTTTAGCAGCTGGGCTAGGCCCCCTTGCAACAGGAACAGATACATTTGGCTCTATTCGCTTACCTGCTGCCATGTGTGGTGTATACGGGTTAAAGCCGACTTATGGGCTTGTTAGCACCCATGGAATTTTCCCTTCAGCAATGTCATTAGATACTGCGGGACCAATGGCACGCACGGTTTCCGATTTGGCTTTGATGCTTCATTATATGGCAGGTTATGATTCAAATGACCCTACAAGTCTTCATGTAGCTATACCTAATTACAATGAAGATTTAACTAAAGAAATTAGAGGAATGAAAATTGGTATTCCTACTTATTATTTCGAGGGATTAGATCCAGATGTAGAAAATCTCTTTAAGCATGCGATAGAAACACTTCAACATTTAGGTGCTGAAATAAGAGAAATCGTGATACCTGAATTATCCATGTCGACGTTTTCAGGTTATACTATTGTCACTGGAGAAGCGTCTAATACCCATCATGAATGGCTGCAGAATTATTCAGAGGATTATTCCCCCGACATTCGTACTTTCTTTTTAGCTGGTTCATTAACAGATACACCCCAATACGTCAGAGCTCAACAAGCCCGTAGAAAGATGGTTGAAGCTTTTGATAAAGCCTTTGAGCATGTCGATATAATGCTCGGACCGACTATCCCTATTACAACCCCAGCGTTCGCCGAGAATTGGGTCGACCAAAATTTAGAAGTAATAAGACAGATTATTCCATTTACCTCCCCTATAAATTTAACGGGTGTTCCTAGTTTATCCGTACCAATGGGATTAGACCGAAGCGGACTTCCTGTTGGCATGCAATTCATTGGAAATCACCTATTCGAGAAACGGTTATTGCAGGTTGGGAATGCGTGGGAGCGTGTTAATCCATTGTCTTTTAGTTTAGAAAAATAACCGAGTGAGGGCATAATGCGTGCAGGGTTATGTCCTTGATTTAGTATGGTTGTGGAAAAAAATTTGCTTCGACGATGACCTCGGATTTAACCCTTGATTAGTCGTCAGTTTTTTTCCTTTATCGTCGACTCGAAATAGCTCCAATTGTTCATCTTTGCTACTTTCATTATTTTTACGCTCATCGCTCATGTTAATATCTCCCATTCACTATATATTCTTGAGATTGTGTATAAAGACTGATAATAAAGAAAGATAAAGATAACAACAACTTTTAATTTTTAAAAAACCAATGCTTAACCGTATGCAGAATAATTTCGTATATATTGATTAAGATAATCACGTTTAAATAAATGTTAGAAGTACATAATAATGGAATATGAAAGATGCTGTTGTGGTGGTTGATTTGTTGTAGAAAAAGGCATTGAAATTATCATCCCACCTATTCCACTCCATTATTAGCTCGTACATATACTCCGGATAAATAAATCGTTGAACAATTAGAGAACTTGGCACTTAGCAAGTTAGCCAGTGAGCAGTAAGAGTTTTTATATTTTCTTATCTGCCAAGAAAGGAGTAATTAAATGGGTAAAGAGGGCACACAGGTCCCTATTTCAAAAAAATTCGAGAAGAATATAGAATACTTACAAAAAGAACTGCGAATCGAAAAGAACTTTGATGTCGTTCATCAAAAACTGGATCATGGCGGCCGTAAGATTGGTATGTTTTTCGTGGATGGGTTTGCTGATGATGTATCCCTAATTGAAGTTTTAAAAAGCCTTAACCTGTTAAAAGATAATGAATTAGACAACAATCCGATTGAAACGTTGACACAAACGATTATGCCTCATCAAGAAATCGAAACATCTGAGGATTTAGAAGAAGTGATAGGTCAACTCTTAGCAGGTCATATTGCTTTTATTGTGGAAGGTTCAACAACAGCCATTTTAGTGGATGCGAGGGAGTACCCCGCACGTTCACCAGAGGAACCCGATTTGGAAAGGGTTGTCCGTGGTCCGCGTGATGGATTTGTAGAGACATTGGTTTTTAATGCTGCTTTAATTAGAAGACGGATTCGGGATCGTTCATTAATTATGGAATACCTCCAAGTTGGACAACGATCTAAAACAGATATTGCACTTGCGTATATAGATAGTATAGCCGACCAGGAATTAGTAGAGCGGATTAGAGAGCGAATTGAAGTAATTAATACGGATGGACTGTCAATGGGGGAGAAAACACTTGAGGAGTTTATTTTCGGTAAAAATTTAAATCCTTATCCAATGATTCGTTACACGGAGCGAGGGGATACCTCAGGTGTACACTTGATGGAGGGACACATTCTCATTGTTGTCGATGGGTCACCGAGTGTAATGATTTGTCCGACCACCTATTGGCATCATTTGGAGCATGCAGAAGAATACAGGCAAAAGCCAGTCATAGGTGCCGCCTTACGTTGGATACGATTTATGGCTGTGTTTGCCTCATTATTTTTACTTCCCTTATGGTATCTAGCGGCTACCAATCCTTCTATCTTAGATGGACGTTGGGCTTTCGTAGGCCCAGATGAAATTGGAGAGATATCACTTTTCTGGCAAATTTTTATTGCTGAAATAGGTGTGGAAATGCTACGTATGTCTGCCATACATACCCCTAATGCATTGGCTACAGCACTTGGTGTCGTGGCCGCGATATTAATCGGTGATATTGCAGTTGAAGCTGGTCTGTTTTCGGTTGAAGTCGTGCTTTATTTGGCAGCAGCCGTTGTTGGAAGCTACGCAACGCCCAGCTATGAATTAGCTTTAGCTAACCGTTTTTTCAGGGTAGCCTTTCTCATTATAGCTGCGATATTTGGCGTATATGGATTTGTGCTTGCTGTCACGTTGTGGCTTATATTACTTGTTTCAACAAAAACGTTAAATACACCATTTATGTGGCCGCTCCTTCCGTTTAGCCCTAAAGAGTTTTTAGAAGTGCTAGTCCGATCACCAATTCCATTGAAAGACAGACGACCTAGTGTTTTAAACACAAAGGATGAGACAAGTCAGTAATACTGCGGTGAAGATATCCCTGTACAAGGTCACTCTTTCCCTCTACCATTAGGGAAGGAGTGACCTTTCTATGTCGATTTTACGTATATACATTCAGGTAATGCATTTTCTTTTTAGTCGTTCTCTTTTGTTTTCTCCTGATTAACTACAATAGGAAAAGCTTACGAACAAAGAAAAAAAGTTGAGTGAAGGACATGCGGTTTGGCAGATAGGAAACCACCATGGATCGCCTTGATCGAGCTGCCATCTATCATGAAAATGGATTCTCCAAGATTTCTAAACTATGGATTCAATAAAGGGGGGGGGACGTTTTGAAAGATTCAATCAGTCATATAGTAGCTATCGGTATAGGCGGGGCCTTGGGAACATTGTCTAGGCACCTGATCAATTACTACACGCTCTTTACGGCCTATCCTATTGGAACTGTAATAGAAAACATTGTAGGTACTTTCTTATTAGGCGGATTAACTGGTTGGTTTATTTATCGAAATGTAAGACCTTGGTTAAAAGCGGGAATGGGTGTTGGATTCTGCGGAGGATTCACAACGATGTCGACACTTGCAGCTGATACGATTTTTTTAACGCAAACGAACAGTATATTCGCCCCTTTTATTTATGTGGTTTCATCCCTATTTGGAGGAATTATTTTTGCTTTTTTCGGGTATTTCCTTGGTTCGAAATTAAGTAAACGGACTTCTCAGCAGAAATCATTAAAATCCTTTGACGTATAAATAACAACTAAATTAATAAAGAAGGGGCGAGCGTATATGAATATCCTTCTGTTATCAATGAGTGGTGGTTTGGGAGCCATTTGCCGTTATTTACTGGGGCTGGCGATAATGAAAAAGAATCCTTATCCTGAAATTCCCATCGCCATGCTCACCGTGAATGTTATCGGTTCTTTTGGATTGGGTGTTTTTTTTGGTGCGTTCACGACTTTTTCCACCTTTAGCATGGAAGCCGTGGAACTATTACGAGAGAAGAAATATAGAAAAGCACTGATTTATATATCCATTTCATTGATCGGAAGTGTCATCACATTTTCTATCGGTTATTTGATAGGTATTTGGATGGCTGGTTGACACAAGTGCAATAAATAAATGCTGCTCTTTATTAGGGAAGCTTTCTCGGGCGATTCAACAAATACAACAAAGATCCTAAATATATAGAAGATTAATCCTTATTAACTGTATTTAGTTGCACCTATGGCGGTAATGGTCGCACCAATCGCCTGAATCCAAGACCCGATCGTGTTGACCAGCTGACCTCCGATACCTCTAAGTTCTTTTATGCTTGCTATTGATTGCATGGAATTTCCAATGATTTCAAGTAGACTTCCATAGATGTTATAAAAATTTTCTTCTGTAGGTGTTTCATTTAACGTATCTGCTAAGGAAATGCTACCACCAACTGCTTGAAGAAGATCTCCTTTACTATTCAACGCTAATTGGGCTTCTTCGCTAACGTCAATTAAAAAAGCTGCAACATTTGTTAAATTACCTGTCGCTTCCATTTGATTTCCAAACTTATCCAATGAGGGATGTACTTGAGTATCAGCAATCAAAGCTGAACCAGAAGCTTGTAAAACATTCCCCCATGTATTCAGATGGGTGAGGAAGTCTGGATCAATTGACTTAGAAGGGGTGTCTGCTACTGCGGAAATTGTTGTACCAATGGCTATCGTCCAGGCTCCAAAAATAGCTATAGATTGATCGTCCAATTTGTACACCACCAAAATGTTAATTACATACGCCATCTTATTCAAAAAAGCATCATTGGTTTCCTTAATATGAAATAAAAGTGAAGGAAGCAGATGGCGTTCACTCTGCTTCCTTCAAAAACTTTTTCCTATTATTCTTTTGTTTTCTCTGAATAATAAATGCTTCTAATCCGCCGGAACCAAGGATGACACCAGAGACGATAAGAATAAGTCCTATCACGTGTGCCAGGATAATCGATTCATTAAGAAAAATAGCAGCACCAATAATGGAGAAAAAGGTGGTCAAGTTAAGAAAGATAGACGTTTCTGCCGGACCTACTTGCCCAATAGCATGATTATAAACCATATGTCCGACACCGGTTGCCAGTACTGCCGAGAAGAAAAAGGCACCCCATACTGAACCTGAAACCGATGCATCCGTAATGGAGGCTAAACCGCCTGGCTCTCTCCATAGACTAATGATAAAAAGGAAAAATGAGCCGATCAGTAGCATATAACCTGTAAGCAGCCGTGGATCCATTGTTTCGGAAGCCCGCTTGATTAAGATAAAACTGAGAGCTTGTGAAATGATAGAAAGTAAAATATATACATCACCTAGATTAATCGAATGAAATCCACCACTTCCAGCTAGTACAGTAAAACTAATGCCTAATCCACCAAATAGGAAGCCTATTATTTGGATAAATGTCGGTTTCTTTTTTAAAAAGATCATAGAGAATATCACAGTTAGAAGCGGCCCCATGCCTAAAATCAACCCTGTGTTTGTAGCTGATGTTTTTGTAAGTCCACTAGCTAAGAAAATATGATGGAAAACAACGCTTAAAAATGCCCCGCCAATGATGTAACCCCATTCCGATTTTTTCGGTAATCGTACGATTCCTGCTATGATAAGAAAAAGAATTGCAGTCAAGCCAGCTACGAAAATCCGAAATGAAGTAATGGTTATAGGCATAAAATTTTCAACGAGGACCTTAACCGCAGAAACATTCATACCCCAAGTAAACATGACGAGTATGATAATTATGTATATTTTATTGATTTTCAAAGAATGATTCACCGCCTATATCTATTAGGTTATCATATTTGGATGTGTGCGTATAGAGAACCTCTTTTCGAAAATGTATGGAACGGATGATTGACCCAGTAAGGTACTTTGGCTCGAATTTGGGTAATTGACTAATATACCTATACGGGTATAATGTTAGCTATATAGTTGTAAAAAATCACACGGGCTCATTCGTCGCGTGGGTTAATCGAGAAAAAGAGAAGGAGAGATTTTGTGGAATATGATGAAAAAGTAATGAATCGAATGAAGCGTGCTGAAGGGCAAGTTAAAGGTGTATTAAAGATGATGGAAGAAGGCAAGGATTGTAAAGATGTAATTAGCCAGTTGTCCGCTGCAAAAAATGCATTGGATCGAACGTCGGCAGTAATTGTCAGCAAGAATTTAGAACAAGCTGTCCGTGAAGACCAAGAAAATGGAGGCAATACGGAGGATATCATTAATGAAGCCGTCCAATTGCTTGTCAAAAGTCGATAGCGTGAATCAGCGTAGAAAGAATCCTTTGAACGGAAAGATGAACAATAAATTGCCTAATCTTTAAACATTTGCTAGAACGATAGAGGAGAGCAAATTATTCTAGGCTTATCATGGAAATAAACATAAGCTAAACAGAAGGAGTTATGACGTTATGTCATCAGGTTGGATGATCGGACCACTTGTCATTAAAAGCTCTCTTGTAGCTTTAATCGGCAGTTTTTTAGCAGGATTTATTTTATTGTGGTTGCTAAGCCCGTTTTCAAAAATAGAAACAAAAAAGCTTATCGATGAAGTCGGGTCACTTCTGCTAACGTTTATCATTTCATTGTGGATTGGAAAAATACTGGTTAACTTTTCAACGTTTCTGAGTGATCCACTTGCTGTATTAGCCTACCCAAGTGATTCAAGCGCATTTTATATTGGTTTTTTATTGACGATTATTTATAGTACTTTCAAGATAATCAAGGATTATTCGCATCTGCAGAAAATCCTTTTATCGTTTATGTATGTTTTTTTGTCTGCTTCATTTATCTATGAATTTATCCGAATTAATATTGGATCAGACGTACATAATTGGGATTACTTAGGGTTACTCGTCCTGCTTCTTGTAATCATCATAGTGCTTCAAGAAAGACTTACAACTTCAATGCTTACTTTCATAGCTATATTGGGCTGGAGTATAGGGCAATTAATACGAACGCTTTTTACAAATCCAACTGTTTTTCAATTTTCCTTAGATCCATGGTTTTGGATAGTATTAATTCTACTCAGTTTCGTGTTGCTTCTTTACCACAGCAGAAAGGTGAAAGGATGATTGGAGAAGCAGGTGATACGGGAAAGCAATTTAATTTAGAGCATGTAGGAGGTTATTTATGAAGAAAACGGTAATCTTAATCGTTCTTATTGGGATGTTTGGTTGGGCTATTTACGATCATCAATCGGATAATAGAACAAGTCCAACTGGTTTGGAGGATGAAACATCAGAGGAATCTATTGGGCTGGAAGAGGGAGATATTGCTCCTGACTTTGAACTTCAAAACATGAGTGGGGAGCGTGTACAACTATCAGATTATCGTGGGGAACGCGTTATGTTGAATTTCTGGGCTACATGGTGTCCGCCTTGCCGTGCGGAAATGCCCGATATGGAAGAGTTCCATAACCATACAGATATCGTTATCCTGGCGGTCAATTTGACGGAAACTGAGTCAAATATACAGCAAATAGAAGATTTTGTAGAAGCGTTTGACTTAACCTTTCCTATTTTACTAGATGAAGAAGCTGAAGTTGCTAGTACTTATGCCATTCAGCCTGTTCCAACTACCTTTATGATCGATTCCAATGGGATTATTAACGATAAATCACTGGGCCCATTAAATTATGAAATGATGGTACAGGAATATGAAGATATGCATTAGAATCGTTTTCCTTTTTTCTATCATGAATATATCCCATTTACATGGGAAAATTAAAATAGATGATGCAAAGGAGGTAGGGATGTGGCTAATTTAACAGAAGTAGAATTAGAAAATGTGCGGGGTATTGTTGGAGAGCATGGAATGATTGCTAATAAACTGGAAAGTTATGCACAATCAGCAATGGATGTAGAATTGAAAACCATATTGCAACAAGATGCACAGGCAGCAAGGCAAGCGCAACAGCAACTTTTACCTTTTTTAGGTTAGGGAGGAATTATAATGTTACAGGACAAAGATATGGTTAATGATTATCTAAATGGGTTAAATGCGAGTCTATCCAGCTATGCAGGCTATATTAGTGAAGCAAACAATATCGAACTCAGACAAACCCTGATTGAGTTAAGGGACCAGGATGAAATACGGCAACGTACGCTCTATGAATATGCCGTTCAAAAAGGGCATTATCAACCTGCAGCACCAGCTTCTGAAGCGGCTATTCAACAAGTGAAATCCCAGCTCAATCAATAACATACTTAAAGAGAGAAGAGGCTTACCAGTATGGTAAGCCTCTTCTTTTCATTTCTGCAGATCCTCCAGTTGTTCCTCCAAAAACTGCATACGCTGATTAAAGAGTGTTGGATAGGATAAAAATCCAAGCATGATACTTGTGACAACAGCGGTTGTTAAAAGGAGGAAAAGGATAAGCAATTGAAATAGGACCGCTTGAACCGGGTCTGCTCCTGCGATGATTTGCCCACTCATCATGCCCGGTAATTGAACAAGACCGATTGTTTTCTGACTTTCGATTGTTGGAATCGTACTTGCTTGAATGGACGTGATAAGCTGTTTATGTATGGCTTGTTTTGGTGTTCCACCGAGCGATAGGATAAGTTCCGTCTCACCTTGACGAGAATCCAGTTCGGATGTGAACCGATTTAGGAACAGGATCGACAGCACCATTGAATTTCCAATGACCATCCCACTAATTGGGATAATATATTGAGCCGTTGGTGGTGTAATCTGTAATCCAAGTAAGATACTTTGGGTCAATACTTCAACAAAAGTGAAAGTAGCCACGAGTTTCCATGTGATCCCTTTAATAGTGATTCCTTTTTTTCTTGCATTTTGTGTGGCGGCGCCAATCATCACTACGATCATTAATAACATGTAAATGATATGTTCAGCGTCAAATACGAATTGTAGAATATACCCAACAGCTAACAATTGAATAATGGAACGTATGGTAGCGATGATCGTGTCTCTTTCCAAGCCTAAATTAAATGTTTTCGATAAAAAAAGTGGGATGAGAACGAATATAAGTGTAATTAATAAAGTGAGAAAACTCATTCTACTTGCCCCCTTACAAAATGTTCGACTCTTTCATTTTGTGGAGCATTCAATAATTCACTTTTTCCAGTCTCTACAACTTCTCCATCCATCATAACCCACGTGTATTCTCCAATTGTTAATGCTTGCTGCAGGTTATGTGTAATCCATATAATGGTGGTTCCGTATTTCTGATTGATTTTTCGAATAAGCGATTCAATATCCTGCTGGGAAACACGATCCAGTGAAGACGTTATTTCATCAAGCAATAGAACCTCTGGCCGATTTACGAGTGTACGAGCAATAGACAGTTTTTGACGCTGTCCACCCGATAAATCTTTGGAATTTCGGTACAAAAAACCTTCGTCCAACCCTACCAGCCTTAAGAATTCTTTTGCATTTTCGTCAGGTAATTGTTTTCCTTGTAACGCTAAAGGCATGGCTAGGTTTTGCATCACACTACCGCTGATCATTGTTGCGTCCTGTAATGCAATTCCAACATGTCTGCGTAGCTCCACCGGTTCATAACTCTCGATATTGGTATCTTTTATATAAATTTCTCCTGCATCCGGCGATTTGAGTCCATTGCATAATTTAAATAAAGTCGTTTTACCAGCTCCGGAAGGGCCGACTAATGTTGTGATTTTGCCTTCTGGAAACGAGCCTGTTATGTCTTTTAAAATATGTACACCGCCAGCGGAATAATCCACTTGATTAAATTGAACGGCTGCCTGATAGCTTGTTGTCATTTATTTATACACTTCCTTCTAGTGAAAAAAAGCACATTATGTACTGGTGTTATGCTTCTTCGTACGTATCATCCACCTATAATACTATACAGTATGGACAACCTCAATCAAAGACAAAACTAGCGCCGAGTCAAATCGGGAGAGCCACGCCAAACCGGGAGAGAGCCCCACATACCACAAAAAAACAATAACCTGCTCACACCACCTAGCAGGTTATTGTTGTATCGCTGTTTAACGGGAAGCGAAAGTCCCGCTGAATGAATTTCACTTTACCTAGCGTGCTTTACTTTTAGGGTCAAAGGCATCGCGAAGCCCGTCGCCAATGAAATTTATGGATAAAACGGTAATTAAAATGGCAAGCCCTGGCGGAATCCACGCTTCTGGGTGTTCACGAAGAATTCGGATATTCTGTGCTTCTGAGATCATGTTCCCCCATGTTGGGGTTGGCTGTGGAATACCGAATCCGATAAAGCTTAGGCCTGATTCAATGATAATATAGGTCGCCATCATTAGGGTAGCATTAACAATAATCGGTCCGGCTGAATTTGGTATAAAGTGCTTAAATATAATGTGGAAATCGGTTGCGCCAATTGCACGTGCTCCAAGGACAAATTCTTGTTCTCGCAGTGATAAATAGGTTCCCCGAATAATTCGTGTTAAGTTTGGCCATGCCGTTACTGCAATGATGGTGATAAATATTGGTATTGTAACTTCATCTATGATAGCCATGATTGTCAGAACAAGTACGAGAAATGGTAGCATAAGCATAATATCTGCCCCGCGCATAATGACGCTGTCAACCTTGCCACCATAGTAACCAGCAAGAGATCCTAACACAACACCGATCGAAAGTGTGAAAAACATTGCACTAAAACCTACGATCAATGAAATACGGCCACCATATAACAATCTTGAAAAGTTATCTTGGCCTTGTCCGTTTGTCCCCAATATATGTTCATCACTCGGGCTATTTTCAATTAATAATAGATCTGTCCGCTCGGGATCCAGATCGGTAAATACTGGAGCAAGCACACAAACCGTGATGATGAACAGTAGGACGAACACACTTATGACGGCCAATTTATTTTTCCTAAACCGACGAAAAGCCAATTGAAATGGGCTTTTGCTTTTTTCTTGGTTCTCATTTGGCTCCATTTCTGATTGTGTGGAGAGTGGTTCTTGTGAATTCGGCTGCATATGATTTTCACCTCAATCGTATCGAATTCTTGGATCGATAATACTGTAAAAGATATCGGCCAGTAGATTACCTACAAGGATGAGTATTCCAAGTATCAAGGCAATTGCCATTACTACTGGAAAGTCACGATTTGTGACCGAACTTAAAAACAACGATCCAATACCAGGATATTGAAAGACCTGTTCCGTAATAACCGCACCGCTAATTAAAACCCCTACTTCAAATCCCATTAACGTAATAATTGGAATAAGCGCATTGCGGAGTGTGTGCTTATAGAGAACGTTACGATCCGTCATCCCTTTTGCTCTTGCTGTACGGATATAGTCACTACCAAGAACATCGAGTACTTCTGATCGCATGTAACGCATATAGGTTGCAGTGCCGGCCAAACCAAGTGTAACGCCAGGTAGTATTAGGTGGTGTATACGATCTTTAAATGCCTCAAAACCAGTGGCACCTGGACCTGAAAGTGTGCCTTGTGCCGGGAACCAACCTAAATGAATCGATAGAACATATATAGCAATTAATCCGAAGAAAAAATTGGGAATCGCAAGTCCGAGAAAGCCAAATCCTGTTGCCCCATAATCAAGCAGTGAATACGGTCTTCTTGCTGAATAAATACCAATTGGAATCCCAACCACAATTGTAATACCTAATGAAAAGATACCTAAATAAAGCGTGTTTGCAAATCGTGCCTCGATTAATTCAGCTACCGTGCGCCCGTTAAAAACCAATGAATCCCCAAAATCGCCTTGCGCAGCAGAACTGATCCAGCGCCAATATTGAACGGGTACAGGATCGTTTAAGCCTAATTCTTCTCGTTGTTGCTCGTACACTTCGGGATCGACATTGGGGTCAGAGAGTGATTGTCCAGTTAAAGCATCGCCTGGTGCTGCTAGCGCAAGTCCGAAGACAATAACGGTTAAGCAAAAAAGCATCGGAATAAAAACAAGTATACGGCGTATTATATATTTGTACATGAATCTCCCCCCGCTCTTATACTCGGTAAATTTTAAATTAAGGCTCTTTTCTAAAAGGTTGTTGTTTTTGGCAGATAGAAAAGTATAAAATTTTCCTACTGCTCACTGGCTAAGACCGTCACGTCCTGGGACTGCGCGTAAATGCTCGCCCCACCGAAAAGAATTGTGACAACGTCAGTACTAGCACGTCCTGTGCGTCGTAAGTGTAACTAAGGAAGGCGCCATTAAAGGCTTGCACTTCAAAGTATAAGGGGTTTCTAACACAGCAAAGCACGTTTTCTAAGAACCCCTTTAACGAATACCAAGTTTTCTAAACACAAGGTCTATAAAGTGCGACGCAGTGACAATTCTTTTGCAAACGCTGGTTGAGAGCAGGGATTCGCTACGGAAACACATTTCGCTTTCCGCGGGCGGCTGGTGAGCCTCCTCGTGCTACGCACTGTGGGGTCTCACCTATGCCTTCCTCCCGCAGGAGTCTTCATGTGTTTCCTCCGCTAGTATTACTGCTGCTAAATTGCATTAGTAATCAATATTAAAAACATCGAACACCTCACCAGTTCGGGTGAGCGAAGGGCGGTGACTCCTGCGGGAACAGCACGAGTCTGAAGACCCCGCAGAGTGGGCTTCTCGAGGCAGGTTAAGTTCGCGACGTCCTGTCGCAACACCTGCACTAGCACATCCTGTGCGTCGAAGGCTGAGGCCGTGCCCGCGGAAAGCATCCGCCCGGAGCGATCCCGAACGGCGTTTATAGCAAATACTTATAGCAAACAGTAGTTACGTCGCACTTTATATCAACAACAAAGATCTAAAAGTAACAATCCTTACGAAAAGAGCCAAAATTAATAAGATGAATGACTTGGATAATGAATGATAGTAAAAGAAAGAGCATGCGGCGACATCCGCACGCTCTTTGAACAAAAACGTATTAAAATGAAGGCTTATGCCAGAAATCGCTGGCGTTTATCCGATTCTTTCTAAATAATGCTGATCATTACTCGGATACCCACCATAATTCAGGTTCGTTATTAAACGAATATGGCATTGGATTAACGTCGTTTAATCGCTCATTGAAGCCGTAAATTGAGTTTTGTGCGAATAAGAGAAGAGCAGGTAAGTCCTCTGAGAAAACAGACTGCCACTCACTGTATCTATCTGCACGATAATCCTGGTCAAAACCTTCTGGATCTTGCATAGCCTCCAACATTAATTCATCGGATTCCGGATTGTTCCAACGTGAGAAGTTGTAAGCTGCTGAAGAACCCCATAAACCAGATGGATCAGGGTCGCCACTTCCTAAGCTCCAACCAATCAAGTAAAGGTCCCAATCCGTATTATCATTTGTTAAGTCTTCAACATAGGCTGTCATTTCCTTCGGTTGACGCAAATCAATTTGGATTCCAACATCTTCAAGGAATTGTGCAAGAATCGGTGCAGCATCTTCACGTAATTGGTTACCTGTTGGGTAGTTTAAGTTAACGATCCATTCTTCCCCGTCAGGTGTTTCTCTATAACCGTCATCATTTGTATCGACATAACCTGCTTCATCAAGCAATGATCCTGCTTGTTCAGGGTCGTATTCATAAGGTGTGACGGCACCCTCATCATATGCCCAGAATTGTTGAGCGATCGGAGCATTAATAACAGAACCATGTCCGTGTAATAGGTTATCGACTAACGCCTCACGGTCAACTGCATATGCCATCGCTTGGCGTACTAGTTGTTCACTCATATCCTCATTCGGTTCCCAATTATCGGGATCAATTGCTCCGCTTTCAACATCAGCATCTGTACGGTGGTTCATTTTAAAGCCCATAAGTTGATAGCCGAAATCGGGTTGTTCGATGATCTCAACATGATCGAGATTATCAACGGTTTCAAAGTCTGCTGGAGGTACACCAGTTGGATCAGCTACAAAGTCAATTTCACCACTTTCAAGCAAACCAAGCATGACGGATTGTTCTACAATACGCCAGACTACCTGATCAAGGTATGGTTCACCTTTCCAATAATCGGCATTTTTATCAAGCACGTATTGCTCGCGGTCAAGCGCTTCTGTGAACTCAAAAGGCCCAGTTCCGACAACTTCTCCCGCATTAAGTGTTGCTGGATGTTCAGGTATTTCGTCTATCGCAACTTCTCCAAAGACGTGTTCCGGAATAATTGGGAACGAGACATCTTTTAAAATCGTTACGTTAGGCTCGGCAAAATGAAAGGTAACAGTATGATCATCTTCGGCGACTACACCTTCGAACGCTTCTGTATCCCCGTTATTGAATTCCTCATAGCCTTGCAGTCTTACAACATAATCTGTACGAACCCCACCCGCTTCAATATAGCCAGGGCTGGCAATTGCTTGGAAGGTATATACAACGTCTTCAGCCGTAAAGGCTTCGCCGTCATGCCATGTAACACCCTCTTCAAGTGTTAATGTGATCTCCGTTTGATCGTCATTAATTTCCCAATCACTTGCTAGATTTGGTTCAAATTCTAATTCTTCATTCTGACTGACAAGTGCTTCATGAGTGAAATCTAAGATGTTAGCTTCATAAGCTTCTTCATAAAAAATGGGATTAAACACGCCAGCAGGAGCTGTGTCCATTGCACCAGTCAAGGTACCACCCATTTGTGGCTCACCTGTGGCTTCCTCTTCAGCAGGTTCATCCGTTTCCGTGTCTTCCGTTTCGTCTGTTTCCGTATCTTCTTCCGTGTCTTCTTGAGGATCTCCAGATGATGTGTCGTCGGAACAGGCAGCTAATAGTAGGCCGAGTGAAAGTAGAGCAATTAATAAAAATAACCATTTCCTTCTTAACATTAAAAATTCCCCCCTTTTATTTTTGCATGGAAACTGCAAGTGAAAAAACACAATATGCCGATGATCACCTCCAATAATTAGTAACATCCGCTTCTTAGGTCTTCGCTTCGTCGTATAGATGACATGCCACGTAATGGCCAGCTCCCATATCCTTCAACTCCGGACGTTCTACAGAACACCGGTCATATGCCTGAGGACACCGCGTTCGAAAAACACATCCTGAAGGTGGGTCTGACGGACTCGGTAAATCGCCGCTTAATTGGATTTTCTCGCGACGATGGCGGACGTCCGTCGATGGAACAGACGAAAGTAATGCTGTTGTATATGGATGAAGCGGATTATCATAAAGGGATTTCTTTGGCGCAACTTCAGCAATACGTCCAAGGTACATAACAGCAACTCGGTCGCTAATATGTTTAACTACGCTTAAATCATGTGCGATAAAGAGATAGGTTAAATTAAATTCATCTTGTAAGTCCGCCATTAAGTTTAAAACTTGGGCCTGGATGGACACATCGAGTGCGGATACAGGCTCATCACAAATGATGAATTTGGGGTTAAGTGCCAAGGCCCGCGCAATGCTAATTCGTTGGCGCTGGCCACCAGAAAATTCATGTGGATATTTTGTGCGATCACTCGCACGCATTCCTACTTTTTCTAGAAGTTCAATGGCTTTTTCTTTTCTTTCCGACTTCGATGCTGATGTTTGTACGAGCAACGGCTCTTCAATCAGTTCACCGACGCTCATTTTTGAATTAAGGGAAGCATATGGATCCTGGAAGACAATTTGCATATCTTTTCGGTATTCTCTAAGCTTGCGGTTGCTTAAAAGGGATATATCATTATCTTCAAATAAAATTTCTCCCTCGGTTGGTTGGAGCAAACGGAGAATCACACGTCCGAGCGTCGATTTACCCGAACCTGATTCACCAACAAGACCAAGTGTTTCTCCTTTTTTAACTTCAAGAGATACGTCATCTACAGCCTTGACCTGGCCTATGTCACGTTTCAAAATACCACCCTTGATTGGGAAGTATTTTTTAATATTTTTAACTTGAACGAGTACTTCATCTGTATCGGTTTCTTTACGTATTTGTTGGTTGGCTATGGATTGTTCGACCGTCATATTTATCACCCTCCTCATCGTAAAGATAGCAACGAACCTTGTGGTTTGGTTCAACTTCTAATAATTCCGGGTTAGCTACGTGACAACGATCCATTACATGAGGGCAGCGCGTAGAGAAACGGCAGCCTTTTGGAAAATTATGTGCGGGTGGAACAGTACCTTTAATGGCTCCAAGTCTACTCATCTCTTTTTCAAGACTTGGTAAACTATCGAGCAAGCCTGTTGTATATGGGTGTTTCGTAGATTCAAATAATCGCTCAACTGATGTTTCTTCCACAACTTGGCCGCCATACATGACCAAGACTCGATTTGCATACTCAGCGACAACACCTAAGTCGTGTGTAATTAGAAGTATAGCCATACCAAGCCTATCTTTCATTTCATCTAATAAATCTAGTATCTGCGCTTGAATCGTAACGTCTAGTGCAGTGGAAGGTTCATCTGCAATAAGTAATTTTGGGTCACATGAAATGGACATGGCAATCATTGCTCGCTGTCTCATGCCGCCGGACAACTGGTGAGGATAGTCATTCATCACATCTTCTGCTCTTGGAAACCCAACAATTTTTAACAGCTCAATTGCTTCTTGGCGTGCGGCATCTTTTGATCGTTTCTTATGCTTCCTAATCGTCTCTACAATCTGATTGCCGATCGTATACACAGGGTTTAACGCTGTCATCGGTTCCTGGAAAATCATTGCGACATCATTACCACGGATCTTGGTCATCTGTTTCTCTGTTTTATCTAATAGATTTTCATCTTCTAGTTTAATGGTGCCTTCGATAATCTTTCCTGGCTTATTAATCAATTGCATGATAGAAAGGGATGTAATGCTTTTACCGCTTCCCGATTCTCCAACAATTGCCACCGTTTCCCCAGGATTAACAGTAAAATCTACTCCATCAACTGCCTTTGCAGTTACGTTATCATCTAAAAAGAAATGAGTTTTTAATCCTTGAACATCTAATAAGGCTTTTTGAGTCATTCGGATCACTCCCACAGATAATATGCAACTTTGTGATTATTAACTAAATTATAAACGATAAAAATATTTTTACAATAGTATTACAATAATTTTTCTGAAAATAATTAAAAATCAATGTTATTCGTGATGTGCGGTATTATTATATTCAACTATATAGACAGGTATGTTAGAAGAAGGCTCTTTTTGTAAGTATTAGTGGATGTAACAAAAAGTCTCTCGAGCAATTAGAGGTCTCGAGAGTTTTTCAGGGAGTTTCATTTGCTGCATTTGTGTAAACCTTGACTAATATCCATCTAATAATTGCACCGACGCTTAGTCCAATTGGTAAAAACAGTATCGGCAACCACATGGGTCCGATCAAAGTACCAAAAATTGTAAATGTAGGTGAAAAAATTAAGCCTACTGTCACAAAATAGGCTGAAAAAACAAGAGGGAGGTAAGCAAATGGCTTTTTCCCCCCACCTGCATCTTTGTAGGCATCCCATATCGCAAAGAAGTATAAACATGGATAAAACATAAGCCATAAGTAATTTGTCTGTTGAACTGCTTCCGCGATTTCTCCATTAAAACTTAACACAATAATCCGGTTAAAATTCCCCATTACATTCACTAAAAATTCCAACCCGATTAATATAAAACCTTTAAAATACTTATGATTCAATAAGTGTGCAAATCCAGGCAGGGCGATAGTCCATAGAACTGCTTCTAATTTTTTGCTTTTTTTATTTATCTTTTTCTCCATAGGGTTTCTCCTATTTCGCTAAATCTTTTCGATCTGCTGCCATAGGCGGTTGTTCCATCCAGCCATGATCGATTGCTATAGTTGCCCCGTCGTCGGCATATTTCGCTATTTCGGCTGATAAACGTACATAATGTGCACCTAAGTCATGCCTGGGACTGGACGCCATTCCCACACCATATTGCCCCATACCAGATGCTATTAAGACTGTAACCAATTCCAACATTAACCTATCCGAAAAAGGAGCAACTGTCGAATCCGTTACCTCGGGTGTCATGAGAATCGCGCTATTCGTCAAATCATCGTCATGTAAAATAGAGCTAAATACGTCCGCATGTTTAAAAGCTATATCGCGTCCTCTTTCAAAATACTTTCTTATTTCCTTTGATTGTGCGACTTGACTAAATCCAGTGATCACTGCATGTCCTAATGCATTTCGTTTGGCATTAAAAATGAGATTGGTAATTTCAACCCCAAGTAAAGGCCTACGCTCAGCAAACCATCCCGCTAAGAATTTTTGTTTTTTTACAAAATCAATTTGCTTCGGTCTCGGGATGAGCGGGGCACGAACTAAAATTCCCTTTTCCTTCGCTAATTCTTTTGCTTGTTTATGCAGGTTTTTTATTATGGTTAAATGTTTCGCGTAAAATTCGATCACATCCTTCCGCTCAGCAGATACCAAGGAAGATGTATATGCTACCATGGATACATCTGTCATATTTAAAATGTACTGCAGGTAAAGGTTATCGGAAAAAAGGCGCGGTGCACTTACATTAACATCCTGTTCGGTAAACCCATGTGGGACAGGATAATCCTCCTGTTGAAAAAAATCGACTAACTGTTCGACGCGCTGCTTTGTTAGGGTGAGGGTTTCCTCGATAATCATACGTATTTGATCATCGTTAACATGGGATAAAAAGTAGGTTAAACCACACACCGCCAACGTGTCACTTTGATAAGACGTCCAAAGGGTAGAGATCTCCGCTGCAGTTATTTCGATATGTTTGTAATCATCCATTTCTATTTACTCCTTTCGGCTGGTCGTTTTGGCTAATTCATCCCTGTCAACCATTCGTGGTGGTTCCTCCAGCCATTCATTTTCAATCATAATATTAGCTCCGTCCTCTGAATATAAGGCAATTTCCCCCATTAGACGGGTATAATGGGACGCGATATCTCTTCTAATATTTGTAGAAATACTAAAACCATAAGCCCCGATCCCTTGTGCAATCATTCCAGTTGTATGAAACATGATCAATTTATCGGAGAAAGGGGAGACCTCCGAGGAATTTGTCACCATGGAGTCTGACCCCATTGGCACTGAAACGTCACTTCCTTCCAGCGCTTCACTGAATATGTTTACATGTTTTTTGGCAATATCAATTCCTCGCTGCAAGTAGGATCTAACTTCCTTTGATTGTGCTATTTGGCTAAAACCCGTTACGGTAGCAACTCCTAATTGATTGCGCTCTATATTGGAGTAGAGGTTCGTAATTTCCGGAGCGAGCAGCGGTCTGCGTTCGCCAAACCAGCCTGTTAAAAAATTTTGCTTTTTTACGAAGTCCACTTCCTTATGTTTAGGAATAGAAGGGGGGCGGATGTATATTCCTTTTGTTAAGGAAACCTGTATGGCTTGGTGATGGAGTTCGTTATAGTCGCGATGTGTAGTAGAATATAACGAATAAATGTCCTCTCGTGTACTGACGCTTATTGCCATCGTTGCGGCAGTCATTCCTAGTTCAGCTAACAGTAAAACATTTTGTAACATATATCCATCCGTATATAAACGTGGAGCTTGCGGATTCACATCTGCATCGGTAAACCCTTGAGGAACGGGGTGATTTTCATTTTCAAATATGGCTGTCAGAGTGGCTAATTGCTTTTGATGCAGCTTGAGAGCACTATTTATGAGTGATCCTATCTCTTCATCCTCGACTTTCTCATTGAAGTAGGTAAGTATACAGTTATAAAGACTTGCGTTCATATAATTCGCCCAAATTTGGGATAATTCCGAAGCCGTTAAACCTATTTTTTTGTCTGCTTCCATCGTGCGTTTTCCTCCTTTGCCACGCATAGTTATATTTTTATATAGTTTGTCAGGAATAAAGAAGTTTATGCACGATTTTAACTAAGGCTGTTTTCTAAAAGAATTGTTGTTTTTAACACAAGATCTATAGAATGCGGCGTAACTACCAGGTTGATTTCCACTGCGTACAGTCGCTTTCCGCGGGCACGGCTTTAGCCTCCTCGCAGGAAACCGCTGCTGCGGGGTCTTCAGACTCGTGCTATTCCCGCAGGAGTCGACTGTACTCCGCTCCAATCAACCTTTATAAGAGTGCATGGCTATATTTGTTATATTTTGATGAAGTTGCAACGCATCTTACCAGCGGAGGAAATGCACGGAGACTCCTGCGGGAACAGTGGCCAGAGTGAGACCCCGCAGAACGGTCCTAAGGAAGGTCGACTAAAACCGTTCATTGCGAACAACGTCGACATACCCTTTGCCAGGGCAAGGAGGCTCACGGGTCACCCTAAGGTGCGCGTAGTGTATTTCCGTAGCGGGGTAAAAGTATCATCCTTCATTTCAAGTTGCGTCGTCTTTTACATCAACTGCGAAAATTAAAAGCAAGAATACTTACGAAAAGAGCCAAACGTAAATGATCCCAATCTGGTTCCTTTAGAATTCCGACTAAATTAATGTATCGTCGTTTGAGGGATAGCCAAGCATGAATGGAAACGTCACCAATATCGATGAAAATGGCTTATTTTCATGGTTGTAAATTCCCCACTAAATGAAGTTTTACTTGATCCCTTATTCTTCCTTTTGTATAAAAATCTAGAAACAGGGGAAACAAAAGGGGGAGCAGATTATCACGTTACCGAGGGGTATGATATGAGATTACGTTCCGCTTTTAAACGTAGGAAAAATCAACAAACAAAGCCTGAGAAAGAAAACATTTCCATCAAAGTTTCAAAAGAACTCAATCAAAATTTGGATAATCTTAAACATTTATTAGATGATCCAAGTGACTTGGTTATACGAGAATTCACGATAAAATCCACGAATCACAAATGTGGAATTGCCTATATAGATGGCTTAGTAGATAAGTATACGATACATAATAGTATCTTGAAGAACCTTCAAGTAAGGGTTGATAATCAGCAATTATCAGAAGAAACGGAAGCACTGTTTGAGGAAATTTACAAAGAGGTTATATCCGTTACGGATATCGAAGAAAGTACGGAATTAGATCATATCGCTGAAGCTATACTTTCTGGCAGCACGATATTCTATTTAGATGGGTTTGATAAAGCCTTAACCATGGAGACGATCGGTTGGGAAGATCGTGCGATTAAAGAACCGGAATCAGAAACCGTTATACGTGGACCGAGAGAAGGTTTTGTTGAAAATCACAACACCAATATGTCCCTTATCAGGCGAAATATTCGACATCCGAACCTGCGTTTTAAGACCCATCAAATTGGGCGTCGTTCCAAGAAAACCCTTGTCGTTTCCTATGTGGAAGGGATCGTTCACCCAGATATTTTAAAGGAAGTAAATCGGCGTATTGAAACCATTGATATTGATTACGCCCCAGATACAGGCTATATTGAGCAATGGATTGAAGACAGTTTTCTATCTCCTTTTCCACAAATGTTAAACACGGAGAGGCCTGATAAAGTAGCTTCTTATATTTTAAAAGGTAAAGTTGCTATCATTTTAGATGGTACGCCATTTGTTTTAACGGTCCCAGCAACATTCGGGGACACACTGTTTGCGGCGGATGATTATTATGAGCGTTGGCTTATTGGAAGCTTATTACGAATCCTTCGGTATCTGGGTGCGTTTTTTACCGTGTTTCTACCTAGTTTATATATTGCATTGGTTTCGTATCAACAGGGAATGATTCCATCCGAATTAGCTTTTTCCATTGCTGCGACGAGGGATGGGGTTCCTTTTCCTGCTTTTATTGAAGCGCTCCTAATGGGGATGGTAATGGAGATGTTGCGAGAGGCTGGTGCACGATTGCCATCATCCATTGGAGAAACAATTGGAATTGTAGGGGGATTGGTTATCGGAGAAGCTGCCGTTCAGGCTGGTATTGTGAGTCCGATCATGGTCATTGTTGTTGCCTTAACTGCCATTTCATCCTTTTCTATACCCGAATACAGTTTTGCCATTTCACTTCGAATGATTCGGTTCGGAGCCATGTTTGCAGCTGCTGTACTCGGATTATATGGGGTTATTATTGTTTACATTGCCATCAATATTCATATTGTGAATCTAAAAAGCATGGGGGTGCCGTATACCGCACCTTTTGCTCCGAATTTCCCTAACGACTTTAAAGATCTTGTTATACGCGCACCAATTACCGTTCAAACCAAACGCCCTGAACGCTTGAAGCCACAAGATCAACATTCCGCAAGTAAAGGAGAACAACGTTCATGAAAAGTTTTGAGTATGGGGATGAGGGGATAAGTGAAAAGGAAATCCTATTTGCAGTACCTTCCATGGTCATCGGTGTAGGCGTTCTTTCCTTGCCAAAGGCTCTAGCGGAGGCGACGATGTTTTCAGATGGATGGATTTCTTTATTAATAGCAGGGATCATTTCCGTTATTATGATCTGGTTGATTGCCAGGTTGGCAGCGAATTTTCCAAATCAAACATTTCTTACCTATGCATCCGCTATTATTACGAAACCAGTGGCACTTGTACTGACAGCGGTTTTTGCTGTTATTTCGTTGAATTTAGCTGCCTATTCTGTTCGTAAAATCGCTGACATTTCCAAACATTATTTATTGGATCAAACACCACTTGAAGTCATCGCATTGAGTTTCTTCCTTCTTGTCATTTACGGTGTGTCGGGATCCAGAGCAGGGCTACTGCGATTAAATATGCTGTTCCTGCCGATTATTCTGTTGATTGCTGTTGTTATTTTAGTATTTAATTTGGGATGGTTTGAGTTTGGCAACCTAATACCAATGTTTGAAACAAGCTTTAGTGAACATGTGGAAGGAATGGGTACAAGTGCAACAGCCTATCTAGGATTTGTGGTTGTATGGTTTTATGTAGCACTCGTCAAACAACCAAAAAAAGCCCCAAAGATGGCTGCAATTGGGATGAGTATACCTGTTGTCTTGTATCTTCTTTTTTTCATCGTGTGTATTGGCGTATTTGGGCATGCTGTCACGTCGAATTTGCTTTACCCAACTGTTGAATTAGGAAAGGTAGTGGAAATTCCAGGTGGATTCTTTGAAAGGTTTGACTCTGTATTCTTCGTGATCTGGATTATGGCAATATTTAACACGACCGCAATGGCTTTGGATATTGCTGTATTGGCAACGAACTCTATTTTCAAAAAAGTGAGGAAGATCAGGTTGATTTTTATTTTAGCGCCAATTGCTTATGGTATAAGTATGTACCCGCAAACCGTACTCGAGGTGGATGCATTTGGAGAAGTGTTAGGTTATGGTGCTTTCTTCTATACGCTGTTCACGCTCGTGTTATTGCTTGCCTTCGCTAAAATGAGAGGGGTGAAGGGGGATGAATAAACGTATTTTCATACTCATCTCTTGCATGATGATGATGATTCTGGCAGGTTGTTGGGATGAAGGAGCTATTGAAGAACGGGGATTTATAATTGGGACGGCTATTGACATGGTGGGTGAGGGAGAAAGCGATGATTATATTACGGCAACGAATCAGATTGCCGTGCCTGCTGCGTTAGGAGGGACAGTAGAAGGGGGCGGTGATCAACAAGCTTACGAAAATATATCCATTAATGGAAGAAGTTTGATTGCTATTGGACGGGAGATGGCAACTACAACAAGCCGAACACCTTTTTATGAACATTTAATGGTAGTAGTCGTATCGGAAGAAGTAGCAAGCGAGCCTGGATTATTTGCAAGCTTAATGGATTTTTATATTCGTGATCATGAAATGCGCAGGGAGATCAAGGTCTTAATCGCGGAAGAGGAAGCACACGGGATACTTAACGTGGTTCCAAACCATGCAGACCTTCCTGCTCGGTACATCACTGATATTTTGGAAAATAATGAATTGATAATTGATATATTGGCTCCCATTCGAATGGGGGATATTCATGATTTTCTACTAAGTGGTAGTAGTTATGCAATACCCAAGGTAAAGTACAGGAGTGATCAGGATATACAGTCTACAGGTTCCAGTGTATTTCATGGTATTAGTAATACAATGGTAGGGGTACTTGATGGTGATGAAACAAAAGGATTAAATTTTATAAGGGATGATGTGAATGGGGGAACCATTGAATTTGAAGTAAATGACCGATTGATGGCTTATGAAATACAAAATGCGAGCCGTAGCATAACCATACATGCAGAAGACGAGGAAAATATAACCATAAAAATAGATATCGAATCAGAAGGTACAGTCGCAGAGATGTTTGGAACTGAAGATCTATTAGAAGCTGATTATCTAAAGAAAATTGAGGAGCATGTAGGCAAAAGAATAGAAGAGTTAGCAATGGATGCCATTGCAAAAGGACAAGGTGAATTAGGGGTCGATATTTTTGGCTTTGATCGTGAGTTAAGACAGAGTCATTATGCGATATGGGAAGCTATAGAAGACGACTGGGATCATGGAGAAAACATTTTTCAGGAAAGTAGTATAGACGTGTCAGCAAACGCCATTGTTCGAACAACTGGTGCTACAAACCGGGTAAAAGATCCAGAAGAAGGTGATCAGTAAATGTGGGAAAGTATGCTGGGAAGACTCCCGCAAAATTTGGTCATTGTATGCACGGTACTTACTTTTTTAGTACCCTATTCGGTCTATAAGATTAATCAGAAATTGCATAAATATGGAGATCCGCCCTGGAAGAAGGATGATAAGAAGGATGGCAAGTAATTGGGTTGCCACGTGATCCATGATACAATAATGGAAAAATTAGTAAAGAGGTGCAGAAATGGATCTTCACACATATGTAAATCTAGATGCGACAGCGTTAGCAGAACGCGTGAAAGCAAAAGAAATCACCCCCCGAGAACTGCTGGAGCTTGGCTTTCAGCAATTAGAAAAAATGAATCCATCTTTAAATGCGGTTACACACTCCAGGAAGGAAAAAGCGTTAGCCGAGGCAGAACGAATAGATGTAGAGGCTAGTCCATTCGCCGGAGTTCCTATTTTATTGAAAAATCTATCGCAACGCTTGACAGATGAACCATTGACTTCTGGATCTCCCTTACTAATGTCAACGGTTTCGGCTCATGATTCTCATTTCGTTAAGAAGTTCCGCGAAGCAGGCTTTCAATTTATGGGACATACAAACACACCCGAATTTGGGCTAAAAAATATAACCGAGCCTGACCTGCATGGGCCCTCGAGAAATCCGTGGAATACCGATTACTCACCAGGTGGTTCTAGTGGGGGAGCTGCAGCAGCGGTCGCTTCAGGAATGGTGCCGATAGCAGGAGCAAGTGATGGTGGTGGGTCGATACGAATTCCAGCATCTTTCACGGGGTTATTTGGCTTAAAGCCTACGCGTGGACGTACACCTGTAGGACCTGGGGCTGGTCGTCAATGGCAAGGTGCATCGATTGATTTTATTCTGAGTAAAAGTGTTCGAGATAGTGCAGCAATGCTTGATGAGCTTCAAGTTGTCCAGCCAGAAGCAGCATTCCATACACCGCTGTTTCCTGCTAGTTATAAAACAGCTATGAAGGATTCATTTGAGCGTCCACTCCGCATAGCGTTTAGCACGAAATCACCTGTTGGCACCCCTGTTTCCGAAGATGCGAAAACAGCCGTAAAAAACACAGTGAGATGGTTGGAACGTGAAGGTCATATCGTTGAGGAAAAAGAAAATGGTGTAGACGGGATCCAATTAATGAAAGATTATTATCTGATGAACAGTGGGGAGATTTCTTCCTTGGTGCGAGGGTTAGAAAAAGGTATTGGACGAGCGATTACAGCTGATGACGTGGAAATTGAGACATGGATGCTGAACCAAGCTGGAAAATCTGTTTCTGCTGCAGAATTTTCAGCAAGCCTGTCTTCATGGGATACGGCAGCAGCACATATGGCTACACTCCATGAAACGTATGATTTTTATATAACACCAGCAACTGCTTATACAGCACCAAAGGTCGGTGAGTTAACTTATTCCCGACAGGAACAAATGAAACTGCGGGCTCAAATGAATGAATTAGCTAAGCAGGAGCAGCAAGCACTTGTATATGACTTGTTTTTACCTAGTTTAACGTATACCCCCTTCACTCAGTTGGCAAATTTAACCGGACAACCTGCCATGTCCGTTCCGGTTCACTTGTCAGACGAGGGGCTCCCGTTAGGTGTACAGGTAATGGCTTCCAAAGGAGAAGAGAACCGATTGTTGCAACTTGCTTACCAGCTGGAGCAGAGTGAATTATGGATAGATATAAAACAATTAGTAGCTGATCCAGTTCTAGCGAAGCATAATAGTAAGAGGGCAATTCACGAGTAATTTTTGATGGTATTTGGGCGATAGTATCGTCAGCCTATTGCAAAAATGGCGCTCGAGCAAGCGGGAGGTTGCCTCACTCGAGCGACAGAAGCTTCTACCCGAGCGAGAAGGTTTCTCACTCGATCGTCAGTGGAAATTTTGAAGGCTGGGACTCGACCTTGGAGAGGTGGCGCTCGATCTGACCATCCTCTCGCTCGACCTTGTACTTCTGGCGCTCGAGCAAGCGGGAATTTGCCTCACTCGAGCGACAGAAGCATCTACTCGAGCGAGAAGGTTTCACACTCGATCGTCAGTGGAAATTTTGAAGGCTGGGGCTCGACCTTGGAGAGGTGGCGCTCGATCTGAAGCGCCTGCACTCGCCCCTCATCAACAAATTAATTAGCAATACCTACCAAGATTCTTCCAAGGCCAAATCATGGGAAAAATTCCATTATTTTTACTTATCGTTTTTGTATTTAAATTTGTTCAAGTCCCCTATATAATAGTCGTTGCTTGATATAACTTTCCGCATTATTATCAGAATATTACCGATATAACATCAAGAAAGGAGAATTATATATGGGAAAGAGAAAAGGCGGTTTTCAACGTTCTTTGGATGGAATAGAAACAATAGGTAATAAGTTACCACATCCAATTACATTATTTGCTATATTAGCTTTATTAGTTGTTCTTCTTTCTGCAGCCCTAGCGCCATTGGGTATTAGCGTGGAGCACCCGGGCGAAGAAGGTGAAATGGTTGAGATTAACAATTTACTGAGCGCCGAAGGTATTCAATATATGCTCACCAGCATGACGGATAACTTCATTGGTTTCGCGCCACTTGGGGTTGTGCTTGTAACGATGCTAGGTATTGGTGTTGCAGAACGAACGGGATTAATTAGTGCATTATTACGTGGTTTTGTTTTATCTGTACCGAACCGTCTGATTACAGCAGGTTTGGTGTTTGCTGGTATTATGTCTAGTGTTGCTTCAGACGCTGGTTATGTCGTATTACCTCCGCTTGGGGCTTTAATATTCGCAGCACTTGGAAGGCATCCATTAGCAGGACTGGCTGCAGCATTTGCAGGGGTTTCAGCAGGGTTTAGTGCAAACTTATCCTTATCTGCGACAGATGCCATGCTCGGGGAAATGACGATAGCTGCGGCATCGATTATTGACCCGGCCTATGCGGAAACGATGAATATTGCTATGAACTGGTACTTTATTATTGTTTCTGTGTTTGTGCTTACAGCAATAGGTGCCTGGGTAACAGAACGGGTAGTTGAACCTCGCTTAGGCAGTTATAAAGGTGAAAAAGCAGAGAACTTAGAAAGACTTACTTCCGTTGAGAAAAAAGGTCTTATCTGGTCAGCTGTAGCTTTAGTCGTTGGACTAATTTTAACCCTATTATTAATTCTGCCAGAAAATGCACCGATGCGTGGTGAAGATGGTGGAATCGTTCAATCACCGTTTATGAATTCATTAGTTCCTGTGATTGCGGCGTTATTCTTTATTCCAGGTCTAGTTTACGGAAAAATAACAAAAGTGATTCGTGATGATAAAGATGTTGCAAACCAGATGTCCGATACGATGGCTTCGATGGGAATGTTCATTGTCTTGGCGTTTACTGCAGGTCAATTTGTTGCATTTTTCTCAGAAACGAATATGGGAATGGTTCTTGGGGTTTATGGTGCTGAATTCTTACAAAACATCAATTTAACTGGGATTCCATTAATTCTGTTATTTATCTTAATTGCTGCATTCATCAACATATTTATTGGTAGTGCATCAGCTAAGTGGGCAATGATGGCTCCAGTATTTGTTCCGATCATGATGCAGTTGGGTTACTCACCAGAGCTTACTCAAATGGCCTATCGTGTCTCAGACTCAACAACAAATATCATTACACCATTAATGACGTATTTTGCGATTATTATCGCGTTTGCCCAAAAATATGACAAGAATATGGGAATTGGAACATTAATATCCGTCATGTTACCATATTCCATTTACTTCCTTATTGGTTGGACAATCATGTTAGTTGGTTGGATGCTCTTAGGAATTCCACTTGGACCAGGCTCTCCAATTCTATACTAAAAAATATATTACAAGCCCCTTTCCCTTTTAGCAATAGTCTAGAAGGGAAAGGGCTTTTTAAATGGCTGTTTTTTGAATGTTGATTACTAATGCAATTTAGCGGCAGCAACCGGAATATCAGCGGAGGAAACACATGAAGACTCCTGCGGGAGGACAGGCCTCGATGAGACCCCGCAGTGCGTAGCACGAGGCAGGTTAAGTTCGCGACGTCCTGTCGCAACACCTGCACTAGCACGTCCTGTGCGTCGAAGGCTCACCAGCTGCCCTAAGGTGCGCGAAATGTGTTTCCGTAGCGAATCCATGCTCTCAACCAGCGTTTCCCGCAGGTCGTTGTACAACAAATGCCCACAAAGCTTGGCGATAAACCATTATTTTGACTATCACTTTAATACTTCCACAGCCAAGACAAAACTTTCTCCCTTTAACTGCTCAAAAATTTGTTTCACATATTATGCTGATTTTCAAGATTCTTCAATTATCTGCCTTTTACTTCATGAGCCTTTTTTAGTATAGTTACAGTAGTTATGAAATTTACTAGTTGAAATGTACGACCCTAGAGAGGAGTCTAGAAATACGATGCTTGAAACAACCATTTATAATGAAAAGATAGAAAAAGTACTAACCAATATAAATAAAGTCATGATAGGAAAGGAAGAGGCGGCAACCCTCAGTTTAGTTGCATTATTGGCACAAGGTCATGTGCTGTTGGAGGATGTGCCAGGAGTAGGGAAGACGATGCTTGTTCGTACATTAGCTAAATCACTAGATTGTGACTTTAGAAGAATTCAGTTTACACCGGATTTATTACCTTCGGATGTTACAGGCATTTCCATTTATAATCCGAAAGAGTTGAATTTTGAGTTCCGCGGTGGCCCAATTCTGGGGAATATTATACTTGCTGACGAAATCAATCGTACGTCACCGAAAACACAATCTTCACTTCTGGAAGGTATGGAAGAAAAAAGTGTTACGGTAGATGGTCAGACGATTCCGCTTAAACAGCCATTCTTTGTTATGGCAACTCAAAATCCAATTGAATATGAGGGGACGTATCCACTACCTGAAGCGCAATTGGATCGTTTTATTTTAAAACTTAAAATGGGGTATCCAGCATTTGGGGACGAACTGGAAATGTTAGACCGGACATCCCGAAATCATCCCATCGAAACGATTGAAGCCGTAATTTCCAAAGAAGAGCTCATTTCTGTTCAAGAAGAAGTCAAAGAAGTGTATATTGATAAAAATGTTCAACATTATATTATTAATCTCGTAGGTAATACAAGAACGAATCCATCCATCGCGCTTGGAGTAAGCCCAAGGGGATCCATTGCATTAATGCGAGCAGCAAAAGCATATGCCTATGTTTATGGAAGGGATTATGTGCTGCCAGATGATGTGAAATTTCTTGCTCCTTATGTACTGGCACATAGGCTTATACTAACGCCAGAAGCGAAATATGAAGGTGTGACGAGTGAACAGGTTGTCGAGTCCGTTGTGAAACATACACATATTCCTATTCGAAAGGAATTTAATTGATGAAAGAGTCACTTCGCTTTAGTGGTAATCTCATTTTTATCTTATTTTTGGGGCTTCTTTTGTTTTCATTTGCTATGTTTCAAGGTGGTTTTACGAGTTGGTTTCTATTTTATAGTTTTCTACCAATCTTTGTTTATCATTTAGGATTGCTATTTTATCCGATTAAGAATTGGGAAGTTACACGAAACCTATCTCATCATGTTATTCGTTCAGGTGATGGCGTGACCGGAACCATTCGGATTCGCCGGTCCATTCCTTTTCCGTTATATTATTGTATTTGCGAGGAAATTTTACCTGATACGTTAAAAAAAGCAGGAAATCATAAAGATAACTATAGGAACATGGCGGAACCAGCTAAGTTGAACTTCAGTCGAGACGTTAAAAAGATTATATTCCCATCCGCTCGCCGTGTGATGGAGATTTCGTACAAGTTAGATGACGTTCCGCGCGGCGATCACCACCTACAGGCTATTCGAGTTAAAACAGGGGATGTCTTCGGCTTTGTTAAAAAAGAGCATATATTTGACCTGCGAGATCAACTTGTTGCCTATCCAAATGAGCGTCCGATCCATTTAAATGAGAAGGTAAGTAGCTCTGAGGAAGGTGCAACGGCTTCTTATACATTAAATTTGAAGAATACCAATGTTGTTTCTGGTATTCGTGAATATGCGCCAGGGGATAAATTTTCCTGGATCGATTGGAAGCAAACGGCAAGGAAAAACAAGGTGATGACAAAGGAATTTGAGCAGGAGAAAAGTACGGATATATTGGTTGTCTTAGATAGTTGTGCAAGTGAGGGGATGAATCCACTTGCATTTGAAGCTTCAGTTGAAATGACTGTTTCGTTGATGGCGAGTACCGGTAAGCAATCCACTCAGGTTGGGCTATTAACGATCGGCGAGAAGGTTGTTTATTTTCCAAAGCATGATTCGAGTCTCAACGATTCGGTGAATCAACATTTAACCCGTATTCAACCTACAGGCAGTAAACCGTTTCCAATGAAATTAAAGGAAGAATTGTTTAAGGTGGGTCACGGTAATATTGTCATGTTACTTACAACAAGGATTGATCACGGCTTTAAGGATTCGATGCAACAGCTTAAGAAGCGGTCGAAAAAAGTGATTGTTTTACTTATCCTGCCAGCCGAAAAGATATCGAGAAATGAACATATGCTTATCCAGCAGCTTAAATCTGAAGGTGTTGATATGCGCGTGTTAACCGAAAAGGAATTAATGAAAACCCCAATCGAGGTGAGTAGGACATGAGTCGATTAAATCAACATACAATACCCTTCCTATTTAGCTTGATCTTGTATCTATGTGGTTTTCTCTTATTTATGGAATGGATATACCCAGTTCGAGCTATTACGTATACGGAGAGCGTAGCGGTTTTTATACTATTTGCAGTGTTTTGTTTTATCGTTTCCATGCTTCATATGAAGTGGTGGATTGGATTTTTAATAAAAGGTTTCGCATTACTGTTCCTTATTAATGGTTTGTTTATTGATCATGCCTTTATTACGAGGTTATGGTTCGAACAAGTTTCATTTGAAATTGCTTATAATTTGGAGTTGCTTATTACGCAGCAATGGTATAACTTGACGCCATTGTTTCGCAGTTTCCTATTTCTTGTCTTAATTTGGATGATGAGTTATCTCTTGCATTATTGGTTTGTTGTGATGAAGCGGATTTTATTATTCGTTTTACTCACGTTTATCTACCTGGCTATACTGGATACATTTACCATTTACAATGCAGATATAGCGATTGTAAGGACTTTTATTATTTCATTTATTGCTTTAGGTGTCGCCAATTTCATGAAGGAGCTTGATAAAGAGTCTCTATCCTTTTCCTGGATTAAAAAGACGCCAGTATGGGTGGTTCCGTTAGTTGTTACGGTGCTAATTTCTTCTTTTATTGGATACGCTGCACCGAAATTTGACCCACAGTGGCCTGATCCAGTGCCTTTTATACAAAGTACAGCGGAAAATGCGGGGAATGAAGCTGGATCCGGTGTTCAAAGAGTTGGTTACGGGGAAGATGATTCAGCGTTAGGTGGTTCATTTGTTCAGGATTATACGCCTGTCTTTGAAGCGGACGTTGCTGATGAGCATTATTGGCGTATTGAAACAAAGGACGTGTACACAGGCAAGGGGTGGGAAACGTCCACGGAGCCCGTATATAATAGACAAAATGGTGGGCATATCTCTTTAGAAACATTTAATTCAGAGGTTGTGGAAACAGAGGAACAGGAAGCAATCGTTGATTTTCAAGGAAATACAGAAATAGAAAAACTTATTTACCCTTATGGACTAAACCAGGTGCAAGCATCAGGGGCAGGTGTATATTATGATTTGGATGATCATTCAGAGGCTATTCACACAGCCAATGCTGATGGGTTATCAGCTTTGGAACTTTATACGATTGCGTATGAAAATCCCTCGTTTGATCGTGATCGATTACAGGCGGATAACAACAGCGAAAACGTCCCTGAATCGGTGGAAGAACAGTATACGCAACTTCCATCTTCACTGCCAGATCGGGTGGAAGATTTAGCGGAAGAAATTACAGAACCACACGATAACCGCTATGAAAAAGCAAAGGCTGTAGAACAATATTTTGGTCAAAACGGTTTCACTTATGAAACAACGGACGTTGACGTTCCAGAAGAAGATGAGGATTATGTCGACCAATTTTTATTCGAATCAAAAGCAGGCTATTGTGATAATTATTCCACGTCCATGGTTGTCATGCTGCGATCACAGGATATCCCAGCTAGATGGGTGAAAGGCTTTACGAGTGGGGATGTCATTCCTGGTCAAGCAAGTAATGTATCAGATTCCCATGATGTTTATGAAGTAACAAATGCAAATGCTCATTCATGGGTTGAAGTATATTTTCCGGAGACGGGCTGGGTCCCTTTTGAACCAACACAAGGTTTCTCTAACCTCACTGAATTTGATGCGAATTCGGATGAAGGGTCAGGGGATGATCAAGAGGAAGAAACCGATCAAACTCCAGGGACGGAAGAGCAAGAGGAAGATGAGCCTGAGGCACCAGAGTTAGAGGAAGAAGAGGCTGAAACGGCTTTAGCTGAAAATGATACAGATGAGGCAGCGTTTCCGGTTAATTGGTGGTATGTTAGCGGCGGGTTAGCTCTCTTAGCCTTATTGGGCGTTATTGGTTATAAAACAAGATTCCGCTGGAAAACGTATGTATTGAATAGGCGATTTAAAAATAAGCAAGACGTTTCAACGTATCAGGAAGCCTACCACCACTTGCTGAAAATTTTACAACATAATCAGATGGCAAAAGAGCCTGGGCAAACATTACGTGAGTACGCAGCGGACATTGATAGGCGCTATTCCACCGATGAAATGACCAAATTAACGACTTATTATGAACAGGTTCTTTATAATAATGAAACAAATGAGGTTGAGATGGGGCATCTAACGCAATTATGGCAAAATTTAATTAAACGCATAATGGGTTGACCTCGTTGTTGTTGGTTAGTAGAATAAGAATATTAAAAGTTCGTGTTCCAAAAGTTGTCGAATCAAATGGAAGAGATTCGCTATTTGTCACTTGATGACTTTTGAACAACTAAAAAGTAAATAATAAATTAATGCCGTTTGTATATCCTCGATAATAGGGATCGAAAGTTTCTACCAAAGCACCGTAAATGCTCTGACTATAAAGGCAGAATATCTTATATGTGACCTGGAATTCTGCCTTTTTGTAGTGAAAGATGCAAAAAGTAGAATCCAGGTTTTATTTTATGGAACGAACGGGAGAGAGCGGGGCTGAATCGGGAGAGAGAGCGTCCAGAACGGGAGACAGCGCGTCCGTAACGGGAGAGAGAGCGTCCAGAACGGGAGACAGCGCGCCCGAATCGGGAGAGAGAGCGTCCAGAACGGGAGACAACCTGCCCACAAAACGTGCAATAGATAGGAGTGTATATATGGAAACGAATGAGATGATACTTGTATTGGATTTTGGAAGCCAATATAACCAGCTTATCACAAGAAGAATAAGGGAACATGGCGTATACAGTGAATTGCACTCCCACAAGCTAACAGCAGAAACGATCAAGGAAATGAATCCTCAAGGTATTATCCTGTCAGGTGGCCCGCATAGTGTGTATGACGAAAATAGCTTTCGCTGTGATGAAGGTATTTTTGATCTAGGTATTCCTGTATTGGGTATTTGCTACGGGATGCAATTAATGGCACTCCATTATGGTGGTAAAGTTGAAAAGGCGGAGAACCGTGAATATGGAAAAGCGCTTATTGATTTGCAAGACGGACCTATTCTTTTTAATGATACCCCATCTAATCAAACAGTATGGATGAGTCATGGTGACAAAGTGATCGAAGCTCCGTCTTCATTTCAGGTTGATGCAACAAGTCCGTCTACACCAATTGCAGCAATGAGCGATCCAGACAATAAATTATATGGTGTTCAATTCCATCCAGAAGTACGTAATTCGGAATATGGAAATCATTTACTGAAGCAATTTGTGTTTGAAGTTTGTGAATGTGATGGAGAATGGACGATTGAGAATTTCATCGATATGGAAGTAGAAAAAATTCGGAACAAAGTCGGTGATCGAAAGGTATTATGTGCATTAAGCGGTGGCGTTGATTCATCCGTTGTAGCAGCCTTGATTCATAAAGCAATTGGCGACCAACTAACATGCATATTTGTTGATCACGGCCTCCTTCGAAAAGATGAAGGAAATGACGTAACGAAGATATTTTCAGAAGACTTTAATATGAACATTATTATGGTTGATGCAAAAGACCGTTTTCTGTCCAAGCTAAAGGGAGTGGACGATCCGGAGAAGAAGCGTAAAATTATCGGCAATGAATTTATCTATGTATTTGATGATGAAGCGGATAAACTCAAAGATATTGACTTTCTGGCACAAGGAACATTGTACACAGACATAATTGAAAGTGGAACTGAAACAGCGCATACGATTAAGTCTCATCACAATGTTGGTGGACTGCCGGAAAACATGCAATTTGAGCTGATTGAGCCACTAAATACACTTTTCAAAGATGAAGTTCGCGAACTTGGATCCCAATTAGGGCTACCAGATCGTGTAGTGTGGCGCCAGCCTTTCCCAGGACCAGGTTTAGCCATTCGTGTACTAGGTGAGGTTACAGAAGAAAAGCTTGAAATTGTTCGTGAATCGGATGCCATTTTGCGTGAAGAGATTGCTGCTGCAGGATTAGATCGCGATATTTGGCAGTATTTCACCGTGCTACCAGATATTCGAAGTGTTGGCGTAATGGGAGATGCTCGAACATACGATTATACGATTGGCATACGAGCGGTTACATCAATCGACGGCATGACCTCAGACTGGGCACGTATTCCCTGGGAGATCCTAGAAAAGATATCAACTAGAATGGTAAATGATGTGGAGCATATTAACCGCGTTGTGTATGATGTTACGAGTAAACCGCCGGCTACGATTGAATGGGAATAGATAAGAAACGTATCGATAATAAACGAATTTTAATTATAAATAACGCGGTAATTATTCGTTTTTCATTGAATTCATAATATACGATCAGTAAAATAAGTCTACATTTTAATAAAAATGCGTATAATTTTTGGGGATATGGCCCAGAGTTTCTACCAGACTGCCGTAAATGGTCTGACTACGCAGGTTATAGTGATTTTAATAGTGATAGCCCATTGCTAGTAGTAAAATGGATGACGCTCTTTTGATTACTTTTCCTTGCATAGTTGGGGTAGCACGCTTTGTTCTAAACGAGGCGTGTTTTTTATTCAAACATCAAGGGGGAAGCAGCAATGAAGAAGTATTTTAATTTTAGAGAATTAGGTACAAACTATCGAACAGAATTTATGGCAGGATTAACGACATTTTTGGCTATGGCATATATTCTTTTTGTCATTCCATCAACCCTAGCATTGACCGGAGTAGAAGATCTGCCTGAAGGGGTAACTCGTATGGATCAGGATGCTGTATTTGTTGCTACAGCACTAGCTGCAGCTGTTGGCTCCTTATTCATGGGGATAATTGCAAAATATCCGATTGTGCTGGGTCCTGGTATGGGATTAAACGCGTTTTTTGCCTATACCGTTATGCTTGGTTATGGTATCCCGTGGGAAACGGCCTTATCAGGTGTGTTAGTATCTGGAATTATTTTTGTTATTCTAACGTTAACAGGGATTCGGGAAAAAATTATTAATGCCATCCCTGCAAATTTAAAGCTGGCAGTAGGCGCTGGAATCGGTTTATTTATCGCTTTTATCGGTCTGCAAAGTGCAGGTATTGTGGTTGGAGACCCCGATACGTTACTGGCTCTAGGTGATATAACATCACCAACTGTGTTACTAGCGATATTTGGGCTTATTGTTTCTGTGGTCTTGCTTACGCTTGGTATAAAAGCGGGGATATTTTATGGTATGATTCTAACAGTTGTAGTAGGTATTGCTTTTGGTTTAATTGCCGCGCCTTCAGGGGTTGATGGAATCGTCAGTGGTGTTCCGAGTATCGCACCAACATTTGGGCAGGCGTTTTTAAATTTAGGTGATATTTTCACCATGGAAATGCTTTTGGTTATTTTAACGTTCTTATTCGTTGACTTCTTTGATACTGCAGGAACGCTGGTTGCAGTAGCGAGGCAAGCTGGTTTGGTGAAAAACAATAAATTGCCTCGTGCCGGAAAGGCGTTATTCGCTGATTCTGCAGCAACAGTGGTTGGCGCAACGCTCGGTACATCGACAACAACAGCTTATGTAGATTCCGCTGCCGGCGTCGGTGTGGGAGGTCGAACCGGATTGACAGCCATAGTTGCAGCAGGTTTTTTCCTTTTGGCATTATTCTTCTCTCCATTATTAAGTGTTGTAACAGCAGAAGTAACCGCGCCTGCATTGATCATTGTCGGTATCATGATGTCATCCGCATTGAAAAATATTGACTGGGATCAATTCGAAATTGCAGTACCGGCATTTTTCACTGTGCTTACGATGCCATTAACCTACAGTATTGCGACAGGGATAGCGATTGGGTTTATTTTCTACCCGATAACAATGTTGTTGAAAAAACGTGCAAGCGAGATACACCCGATCATGTATGGAATGTTTGTTATCTTTGTGTTGTACTTTATTTTCTTAACTTAGATATAGAAAGGCTGATGCAGATTCGTGCATCAGCCTTTTCTTATTTTTTCTTACCTTTATGGATAGCTTTTTCCTGTGAAAACTCTGTCTGTAACTGATTCGTTCCGAGGCGGTATTGTTTATTTTCTTTCTCCTTCTCGATTAAAACTTTTCTTTTCATATAAATATGGAACACCCCTTCACAAATGGAAAGGAAGAACCCTGTAATAATAGCTGCCGTAAAAGCAGGGAAATTTGCTCCGATAAAAACGTAGGATAGAATCCAAATAGATATCGTAGCAAGGCCGAAATCAGCTATCGCAGCAATCGTATTTCCGAACTTGGGGAGGATCAACAAATCTCCGATGATATACGCCAGTCCCGTTGTCAGTAAACTAATCAATAACATATCTGTAAAAGTTGGCATATTAAAGGTTGACATAATGGCGAAGACTACAACTGCGGTTAGTAAAAATTTAATTACAATGGCTGTTACATGTCTCATGATTCAACGTCCTTTCCATACGGTTGTCTATATAGTATTTGAATTTTTTGGGGGAAGGGACAGAGGGACAGGAACACTGTCCCGTTCATCCTGGTGCTGGGACAATGAACCTGTCCCTCTGTCCCTGTTTTAACACGGTGGAAAAAATAATAATACGAATCTCGCGTCCACGTGGATTTAGTATTAAGTTCACATTTATAAGAATAAAACTGTTATTATAGAATAGTAGAAAAATTTACAGGATATAAAAGCAGGTGATCTTTATGAGTTATAAATGGTTGGAGTGGGCAAAGCGGATTCAATCTGTTTCTCAAGCAGGACTAGCCTTTTCAAAGGATGTATATGACAGGGAACGATTTGAAGAATTGCGGAGTATTAGTGCAGAGATAATGGAAGAATACACGGATTTGGAAATGGAAAAAATTAAAGAATTATTCACGAATGAAACGGGTTATCAAACGCCAAAGGTAGATGTTCGTGGGGCAGTTTTTAAAGATAATAAAATCCTATTGGTTAGAGAAAAAATGGATGATAAATGGGCGTTACCCGGTGGATTTTGTGATATCGGATTTTCACCTACTGAAAATGTTATAAAGGAAATAAAGGAAGAATCAGGTTATGATGTTGTATATAATAGGCTTCTAGCCGTGTTGGATACGAATAAACATGCCCATCCACCGCTGCCTTATCATTATTATAAACTATTTATTCATTGCGAAATTATTGGTGGACATGCAAGCAATGGTGTAGAAACGAAGGATGTTGAATTTTTTTCTGAAAGTAATTTGCCTATACTTTCTACTGGCAGAAACACAGAAGCACAAATTCAGATGCTTTTTGACTTTTTGCGAAATCCGGGTGAAGATACAATGATAGATTAAAGCATGTTCCATCTCGTAAAAGAAGCATTCGTAGATCATAGATAGGTGTCTAATTAAAAGTCAAAAGGAGACTTTATAATGGAAAAAGTAACAATCAAAGAACTTCAATCACAGGATGAAATCACTCAGGCATTTTCAGTCATGAATCAGCTTCGTACGCATCTTGATGAAAATAGCTACCTCAAGTTAGTGACCGAAGCTATGGAAAAAGATATGTACAGACTGTTTGCCTTATACGACCAGGATGAGGTTGTAGCAGTTATTGGATTCAAGCCTATGATAACACTCTATTATGGCCGTTTTGTCTGGGTCTGCGACTTAGTAACTAGCGAAAGCGAACGATCAAACGGACACGGTGAGAAACTTCTTTCATTTGTGCATGAATGGGCGAAGGAAAATGGGTATGAAAATGTAGCCCTATCATCTGGGCTAAAACGTACAGAAGCTCATCGTTTTTATGAAGAGAAAATGAATTATGATAAAGTGAGTTATGTGTTTAAGACAGCTTTGGAATAAATTTTTTCAGGGGGGACAGAGGGAGGGGGGACAGAGGGACAGGAACACTGTCCCGTTTATCCTGGTGCTGGGACAATGAACCTGTCCCTCTGTCCCCCCTCTGTCCCCACTCACTTTCCCTATGATCGCTCACCAGATGGAATTTCTTTTCCGTAAGGCAGCACGTGATAAACAATAAGAAATATCGTTCCAACCAATGCAAGGCTTCCCATTCCAAAATACAATGTTCCCCCGCCAAAGGAATCGAATATCGCACCACCCATAAGTGATCCTACAATTCCGGATACGCCGAAAAATGTTGCGAAGAATACAAGATGGCCGGTTGATTGTAGGAGACTAGGGATTAATCGTGTCACATAGCTAAATGCAGCTATGTAAAACACGCCAAATGTCAGTCCATGCAAGAATTGGAGTGCAATGATATATACTGGCTCCTCAACAGCTGCAAACATAAACCAACGCATACTATACAAAATACCTGCAGTGATAATAAAAATTAATGGATGGTATTTTTTGAACCAAAAGCCGGCAAAGGCAAACATAGCAGCTTCCGTAGCAACGCCCACAAACCACGCGACACCGACCAAGCCTTCACTACCGCCAAGCTGTTCGATATACAATCCTATAAAACTATCATTTGCACGATGTCCAATTGTTATAAACAGAATAAGTACTAAAAAGATAAGGAATGGTTTATTTTTAATAATTTGTCCGACATCTTTCAGCTGGACAGGCTCTGAATCCACCTTTACATCTTTTAAGCGAAACACGACGAGCAATGCCATTGTTCCAAAAAATAAATATGGGATGATCATATACTGAATACCAATATTTGCAAGCACTTCTCCAACGATAAGCGCTGATGTAGCAAAACCGATTGATCCCCATGTACGGATGCTTCCAAATGGTACCTTGAGATCGTCTGCACGCCGCTGTGCAAGGCTGTCACCAAGTGCACCAATTGGGGTGGTGAAAAAATAGAAAACGGCTCCCATCGATATGATCGAAATTAACGTATTCATTTGGAAAAAGAGCGTGCTTCCGATGAGAAGCCCAATAATACAAATTAATAGAACCCATTTTACAGTTTTATATTTATCACTTAAATAACCAAAAAATGGCTGGGCGAAAATAGAAGCAAGTGGGCCGACCGCGAGCACCCAGCCGATTTCAGTTCCATTTAATCCTTGATACTGCAAATATAATGGTAAAAAACTAAGAATAACCGTATTTGAAGCATGAAAGCTGAATAATAGCATTTTTAATGGTACCAATGATTCGCTTTTTGCCATGTCACTCACTCCTGACTTAATCGTTCCTATCTATGTTTATTTTAAACCCAGATTCTACAACTATACCATTTTTAGCAGTTAAAGTCTGTAAATGAATTGAATTAGAGAAAAACATCAAGTATAGGGAAACCATATCATAAGCTATGTATAAGTGAATAAATACCTGGAGGGATAACGTGTGAAACCGTTAATCGGAATAACATCATCTATGGAAGTGGACCAATCGCATTATGCAGTTGCCAATCGAAATGTGGAAGCTATTTTACGAGCAGGGGGAATGCCTGTCATGTTGCCTTATTTTTTAGAAGAAGGTGATGTGGATCAGATTGCCAATCAGATTGATGGCTTATACGCAACAGGTGGATATGATATTGATCCAACATTGTTCGGGGAAGAGCCGCATCCTAATCTTGGTACGATTATTCCCGCACGTGATCAATCTGAAATTATACTTATGACAAAGCTGATTGAAATGGGCAAACCGATTCTTGGTGTATGCCGGGGTGCCCAAACGTTGAACATTGCGGCGGGTGGGGATATGTATCAGGATATCTACGCCCAAATCAATCAAGAGCTACTTCAGCATTCGCAAAAAGCGCCACGGGATCATGGCTCTCATTTTGTGTATGTATCACAAGGATCACTGCTTCATAAACTTACTGGTTCAGAGAAGTTTCGTGTAAATAGTATGCATCATCAGGCAAACAGGGACGTATCTGGATCTTTTCAAATCAGTGGAAAAGCAAGTGATGGGGTTGTGGAAGCAGTTGAAAGCAAAAAGCATCCTTTCGCTCTTGGGTTGCAGTGGCACCCAGAAGCAATGGCGACAACGGATGACGTAGCTTCACTTAATATCTATGAAGGATTTATTGCGGCTTGTGGAAAGTAGCGGAGAGTTGAGAAAGCGTGCGTTGTTAGTAGCACGCTTTCTCAGATTACTTCTCCCAAACTGCTTCAATAAATTCATCCCTGCCTGATCTAGCACGGTCTTCCTTATATTCCTGTTCATTTTTTATATAAAAGTCCTGATGATATTCTTCCGCAGGGTAAAACACCGCAACTGGTAAAATTTGCGTAACAATTGGTTTGGGAAATTTCCCACTTTGCTCAAGCTCCTGCTTCGAAACTTCTGCTGCTCCCTGTTGTTTGTTATCATGGTAAAAAATCGCTGCACGGTATGAATCACCACGATCTTGGAACTGCCCACCATCATCTGTTGGATCAATTTGCTGCCAAAAGATTTTTAGAATTTCCTTGTAAGCAATGATACTTGGATCATAAGTAATTTCCACTGCTTCATAATGACCAGAATCTCCTTTTTTGACATCTTCATAAGTTGGATTTTCAAGGTGTCCGCCAGTATAACCAGAAACAACACCATGAACCCCATCCCATTGATCGAATGGTTTCACCATACACCAGAAACATCCGCCAGCGAATGTTGCCTTTTTAAGTTCAGTCAAATGATTTCCTCCTATATAGTTACATTTGCATAATTTTTCAAGTAGAATAAAGATACTATAACATAACGTAGGGGTAGGTGACATGATGGAAGAACCATATGTACATAAACTATTTATCGAAAAGGTGGAGCAAGATGCCAAAAAGAAAATCTGGTTAAGTAAAAATGGATTCGCAGGCGAAATTGCTGATCCAGACAGAGCAGTATTTGCTTATCCAATAAAACATTATACCGATTTGGAATCCATTGATATGGGAGCTATGGGTGAAAATTTTGCCGTTCTGGAAATGGATGAATTCACAATTTGCATTGGTGATACATTTCAAATAGGTGACGCGATTATACAAGTTTCACAGCCTTATCAACCGTACTGGAACCAGACGGATAGGGAATTCGCAAAAAACATTCAAGAAAGCGGACGCACTGGCTGGTATTTCCGGGTATTGCAGGAAGGCAACGTGAAGCCAGAAACTGATATGGAATTAATAGAACAACCATACCCACAATGGTCCATCGGTGCTTGCAATGAAGTCATGTTCGTATATAAGGAGGATCTACGATTAGCAGATGATCTCTTATCTTGTGACTTATTAGCTGAAATGTGGAAACGGCCCTTGCATAAGCGTCTAGGTGGCCGAGTTGCTTTGGAAGAGAAGATGATTTATGGTCAAAGTAAAGTTTGAATTGGCTACCGTTTCTTATTATGAAAATCGATTATGGCTGTAGATAAGTGATAGAACGAAAAAATCTATTCCTCATGTTTCTTATTTTTTTTCATATAATAAGTTATCTTGGGTAGGAAATGAGGAGGGTGTCACGTTGTTAGAAAATGCATTTGTCATGGTTGCGATCATACTTATAATAAATATTGTTTATGTCACGTTATCTACAATTCGTATGATACTTACATTAAAAGGCCGCAGGTATATAGCTGCATTAGTTAGTATGTTCGAAATCGTGATGTATGTTATAGGTCTTGGGCTTGTACTTGATAATCTAGACCAGATTCAGAACGTTATCGCTTATGCAGTCGGTTTTGCTGCTGGTGTAGTAATTGGTACGAAAATAGAAGAAAAACTGGCATTAGGATATATTACCGTGAATGTGATTTCATCTAATCCAGACCTTGAATTTACACGAAAGTTACGAGATAAAGGGTATGGTGTGACGAGCTCGTTTGCTTATGGGATGGATGGGGATCGCCTGACAATGCAAATTTTAACACCAAGAAAATATGAGCTCAGGTTATATGAAGCAATAAAAACAATTGATTCAAAAGCGTTTATTATTTCCTACGAACCGAAGCAAATCCATGGTGGCTTCTGGGTGAAGCAGGTGCGTAAAGGGAAATTAATGAATCCAAAGAAGGGTAATGAAAGTAACCCTGGTAACGTGGCAGCCAGTACAAAACCTTCTGCACAGACAACAGAAATAGGGGTGGATAACGAAAGTGAAACGAAGAATGATTAAAAAAATAAAAGTTACGCTATAGTAATGAAGTAGAACGAGCTGGGAAACAGCCCAAAAAAATCCCCCTTTCCTGATACGGTCTAAGGGAGGATTTTTTTATCGCAGTTTAAGGGGGCAGCAAACCCCACTAAAAGAAGTTTTACTTTATCGATTGTTATTTTCACTTGGTACTTGATTATTTCGTTCGTTCCGGTCTAAGGTTGCGATCTGATCCATGTCTGCTTTCCTAAGCTCAAAATCAAAAACATCATAGTTTTCCTGCATGCGCGAAGGTGTCACCGTTTTGGGAATCACAACGACGTCTGATTGTAGATGCCAGCGAAGAATGACTTGTGCTGGTGTCTTCCCATATTTATCGGCTATTTCTTGAATCACGTCATTCTGCATAACCTTGGTACCATTCATTAATGGACTATATGCTTCCAGTTGAATGTCATGGTCTTTACAAAATTGCCTTAACTCTTTTTGTTGTAAATAAGGGTGAAACTCGACCTGGTTAACAGCTGGCTTGACTTCACACTCATCCATGATCCGGTTTAGGTGTTCGATATCAAAGTTACAAACTCCAATTGCCTTTGCACGTCCATCTTTATAGATTTTTTCCAGAGCTTTGTATGTTTCTACATACGTGTCAAACTTCGGTGTAGGCCAATGGATAAGATACAGGTCAACATAATCGAGCCCTAGTTTTTCGAGACTTGCATCAAATGCTTTTAATGTATTTTCATAACCTTGATCTGCATTCGCTAACTTGGTCGTAATGAATAAGTCCTCGCGTGATACATTACTGTTGGCTAAGGCCTCTCCTACACCATGCTCATTTCCATAAACCTTAGCAGTATCTATTAAGCGATAGTCAGCTGCCAGTGCTTGTTCTACTGCCTCGGTTGCTTCTTCATTCGGTACTTTCCATACCCCATAGCCCAACTGTGGTATACGAAGTCCGTTGTTTAGTGTTTTGTATTGCATGTAATCGCCCCTTTTCTACTATTAGGTTCATTTTACCAAAGTTATAAGGCTCTGTCCCTTGGTACGCTAAAATGATCACGCTGTAGAGTAGTGCCGGTCAGACCCATTAGCCATCACTTATATCCCTATTCATTCAAACCTTTTTTCTTTTTTTCATCGACCTAAGTTCCGTATGCAGTCCTTTTAACAAAGATATGGCCATGAGTATCACGATAAAAGAAAACGGGAGTGCAACGGCAATAACTGTGTTCTGCAGTGCGGTTAACCCTCCCACGTACAATAGGACGATGGCTACGGAGGACAGCGCCAGTCCCCAGACGATTTTTACGCTTTTAGCCGGGTTCAGAGATCCCTTGGTTGTCTGGATTCCCAAAACAAAAGTGGCCGAATCGGCTGAAGTGATAAAGAATGTCAAAATCAGTAATATAGAGATCAGTGACAGTAGAAAAGAAAATGGTAAATTGGCAAACATGTGGAAGTTCATAACCTCGATGGCGTACTGTGTCAGATCTACGCCGCTTTGTTGTACACCGATCGCTGTAGTGCCAAAGGTGGAGAACCATATGCCGCAAAGTACGGTTGGCGCAATCATTACACCAGTCATAAATTCTCTAATTGTTCTACCGCGGGATACTCTGGCGATAAACATTCCAACAAATGGCGACCAGGAAATCCACCACGCCCAATAGAAAATAGTCCAGGCATCAAGCCATCCACGATTATCCGTTCCTAAAGGGGCAGTACGGAAGCTCATTTGAATGATGTTCTGCAGATAATACCCGAAGCTCTCCGTGAATAAATCCAGAATTAATAAGGTTGGGCCAATAAATAATAGGCTGACAAATAATAAGACTGCCAGCGCCATGTTGGTATTTGATAAATATTTAATTCCTTTGCTTAAGCCAGACCAGGCGGATATTAAAAATAACACCGTAATAATAGCGATGATGATAAATTGGGTGGCGAAATTTGTTTCCAATCCAAATAGGTGTTCAAGCCCAGCATTAATCTGTGCAGCACCAAGCCCAAGTGAGGTTGCCACTCCGAATATGGTTGCAAATGTAGCCAGAACGTCAATTGCTTTTCCAAGCGGTCCTTTCATCCTGTCACCGAATAACGGCTTCAGTGTGGAGGAAATTAAACCGGGCTCTCCTTTCCGAAACTGGAAGAAAGCCAGGCAGAGTACGACTAATCCGTACATAGCCCAGCCATGCAGCCCATAATGGAAAAGGGAGAACATAAGTCCTTCTTTTATTGCTTGATCCGTACCAGGCTCTGATAATGGAGCCTCTGAAAAAGAATGAAGCAGTGGTTCGGCTGCACCATAGAATACAAGACCGATACCTAGCCCTGCAGAGAAAAGCATGGCAATCCATGTCGGGGTGGAGAATTCAGGTCTTTCCTTATCTTTACCCAGTCGGATTTTACCGTAAGGGCTAAATGCGATAAAGACTGATACAGCGATAAATCCCAGCATAATCCACATGTAATACCAACCAAAAGTTCTGGACAGGAACGCATTCAGATCTGTTGTAATTCTTTCCGCCTCTATAGGAAAGAAAGCTCCCAGTAATACCGCAATTAATATTAAGGCAGCGGTTATGTAAAAGACACTCGAGACTCTTTTCATTCAGATTCCCCCCGTGAAGTTGAATTATCTTTAATAAATGATGAGATTAGTATGGCTGTTTATTGGGGGAGGTATACAAATGCCTGTACCGGTTAAACAGAAGATTAATAACGTTTGGGGACCAAGATGTTTCATCAATAAGGGGTACGCTTACAGACCCGAGGACGACCTGACTGTTAAACTGCACCAACATCCATCACTGCTTATGAAGGTGAAGTGCAATTGATCGATTATTCGGCGACAAACGGTGCGATCGTCTCTTTTACAAGGTCTTTATCACAAAGTGTTGTGGATAAAGGAATTCGTGTAAATGCTGTGGCACCAGGTCCGATATGGACGCCATTAATTCCGGCTAGTTTTTCTGCGGAACGGATTGCAAATGAATTTGGCAAAGATGTACCAATGAATCGTGCAGGGCAGCCGTTTGAGCTTGCGCCGGCCTATGTTTATCTTGCTTCGACTGATTCTTCTTATGTTACGGGGCAGGTTATTCATGTGAATGGTGGGGCACCAGTAAGTTCTTAAAGTACGGAGATCTGATTATGAGTAAAAACCGAACATTAAATATAAATACACTTAAAACGTTCGATATTTATTGACACTAACTTGTTTTATTTGTTATGATGAAGCCAACAAATAAATACGGTTATACCTCATATATTTACTGAGAATAGGGCTCAGGAGTTTCTACCCGGCACCGTAAATGCTGGACTATGAGGGAGGATGAATTGTTGTGATATAGCAATGATAGTTTTAATGGTTGAATAAAGTCTGTTCATCTTCTCTCATACTATGAGGGGAGACGAATAGACTTTTTTATTGAAAAATTATTTCCTATAGAAAGAGGGATCGTGTGGCACAAGTTGGTGTAATAATGGGAAGTATTTCAGATTGGGAAACAATGCAGTATACATGCAATGCACTTGATGAATTGCAAATTCCGTATGAAAAAGATGTTATTTCAGCACATCGTACGCCTGATGAAATGTTCGCTTATGCGAAATCTGCTCGGGATCGTGGGCTAAAGGTAATCATCGCCGGTGCTGGAGGGGCTGCGCATTTACCTGGAATGGTAGCATCTCAAACAACCTTGCCGGTAATAGGTGTGCCCGTTCAAAGTAAAGCATTAGATGGAATGGATTCCCTTTTATCCATCGTCCAAATGCCAGGTGGTATACCAACAGCAACGGTAGCCATCGGCAAAGCTGGTGCAACCAATGCAGGAATTCTCGCAGCACAAATGATCGGTGCTTTTGACGAAGCTGTAGCAGCGAAACTAGTAACCTATCGTGAAAACATGCAGGTAAAAGTTAAAGAAATGAGGGATGATCTTGCAGAAAAATAAACATACGATTCTTCCATCCCAAACAATTGGGATTATTGGTGGTGGCCAACTTGGACGCATGATGGCAATTGCTGCTAAATACATGGGGTATACGGTTGCAGTTCTAGACCCAACGCCGAACTGTCCAACTGCTCAAGTGGCAGATAAACAGATTACGGCTGCCTATGATGACATGGAAGCAATCAAAGAATTAACAGAGATTAGCGAGATCATTACATATGAATTTGAGAATGTGGACCTAACAGCAGCGGCTTATATAGAAGAAAAAGGGAAATTACCACAGGGTGCGTATGCGCTGGAAATCACCCAAAATCGTGAAAAGGAAAAGCAAGTAATGCAGGACTTACAATTACCGATCCCTGCATTTACCATTGTCACAAATGCCAAGGAATGTGAGGAGACCTTAGCGTCTATTACCTATCCAGCTGTCATTAAGACATGTCGTGGTGGTTATGATGGAAAAGGCCAACTGAAATTAGAATCACAGTCAGATCATCAACAAGCCATTGATTTTGCCGAAAGAAATGATCGTTGCATTATCGAAGAATGGGTATCCTTTGATAAAGAAATTTCGGTTGTTTTCACCCGTTCCCAAACGGGAGAGATCACATTTTTCCCGATTGCAGAAAATGATCATAAGGACCATATTCTTCATCAAACGGTGGTTCCAGCGCTTATTAGTGAAGGTGTTCAGGAAAACGTATACGATGCTACTGCAAAATTAGCTGCGAAGATGGATGTTGTTGGAACGTTTGCAATTGAATTGTTTGTTAAAGGCGAGGAAATTTTCTTGAATGAAATGGCGCCCCGTCCACATAATTCCGGTCATTATACGATTGAAGCATGTAATATTTCACAATTTACACAACATATTCGTGCGATTTGTGGACTCCCGTTAACGCCTATCAAATTATTGCAGCCCGCTACAATGGTCAATATTTTGGGTGAGGATCTGGATGGTGTACAAAAAGCAATGGCAAAAAACGGGGATGGATTTGTTCATTTATATGGAAAAGAGGAAGCCAAAGAGAAGCGGAAAATGGGACATATTACGTTTATCGCAGAAACAAAAGAAGAACTAACCCAGCAAATAACTAGATTCGAGGAGGGGAAACAATGATTGAACGGTATAGTCGAGAGGAAATGGCGTCCATATGGACAGAAGAAAACAAATTCAAAGCATGGCTAGAGGTTGAAATTCTTGCTTGTGAGGCGTGGAGTGAGCTTGGAATAATCCCAGCTGAAGACGTGAAAGAACTTCGTGACAAGGCTTCTTTTGACCTTAATCGAATTTATGAAATCGAAGAAGAAACGAGGCATGACGTTGTGGCGTTTACACGTGCAGTGTCTGAAACATTGGGCGAGGAACGAAAATGGGTGCATTATGGGTTAACTTCCACAGATGTGGTCGATACGGCCCTCTCTTATCAATTGAAACAAGCAAACGAAATTATTCGTAAAGACCTCACAAGTTTCATTGAAATTTTAAAAAACAAAGCAATGGAACATCAGCATACTGTTATGATGGGGCGTACACACGGCGTACATGCTGAACCGACAACATTCGGATTAAAGCTTGCATTATGGTATGAAGAAATGAAACGGAATTTGGATCGATTTGAAGCAGCTGCGAAAAATGTAGAATTTGGCAAGCTTTCTGGAGCGGTGGGTACCTATGCCAACATCGACCCATTTGTTGAACAATATGTTTGTGAAAAGCTTGGAACAACACCAGCACCAGTATCTACGCAGACACTACAGCGTGACCGTCACGCCGCATATGTGTCAGCTCTGGCATTAATCGCAACATCCGTTGAAAAATTTGCAACAGAAATTCGCAACCTGCAAAAAACAGAAACCCGTGAAGTAGAGGAACAATTCGCGAAAGGGCAAAAAGGTTCATCAGCCATGCCGCATAAACGCAATCCGATCGGCTCAGAGAATATGACCGGAATGGCGCGTGTAATCCGTGGATACATGATGACAGCTTATGAAAATGTTTCTCTATGGCATGAACGTGATATCTCGCATTCATCAGCTGAGCGGATTATTTTACCAGATGCGACGATTGCGTTGAACTACATGTTGAACCGGTTTAGCAGGATTGTCGATAATCTTACTGTTTTCCCGGAAAATATGAAACGGAATATGGACAGAACACATGGCGTGATTTTCTCACAACGTGTATTACTTACATTAATTGATAACGGAATGGCTCGAGAAGATGCATACGATATTGTTCAGCCAAAAGCGATGGAAGCATGGGAGACAGCAACGCATTTCAAACAGCTGGTGGAAGCAGATGAACAAATTACGGCAAAACTCACGCAAGAAGCGATTGATGAATGCTTCGACTATACGTATCATTTAAAAAATGTGGACGAAATCTTTAACCGAATCGGACTATAATAAGTGTTTAAAAAGGAGGATAAAAAGGACCGAGAAGTTCAAGGCGGCGTAGTTTCGAGCAACGGAATGTATGCATTTAGATACATGAGTAGCGGAGAAACAAGCCAACGAAGAAATTCGAAGTGTCATTTTTACCGGACTTTTTGAACAACTACTAACGCGAGGTGAATAATATGAAGGAAGCCCTTTTGTACGAAGGCAAGGCGAAACAGGTTTACGAGGCGAAAAATAAACCCGGACAACTGGTTTTATCCTATAAAAATGATGCTACCGCTTTTAATGGTGAGAAAAAGGAAGTATTTTCTGGAAAAGGAAGACTGAATAACGAAATAGCTGCACGTATTTTTCCGTTTCTTCATGAGAAAGGGATTGATACCCACTTCATTGAGCGGTTGAATGAAACAGAGCAGCTGGTTCATCAAACAGAGATTATACCAATTGAAGTGGTTGTTCGTAATCTTGCAACTGGAAGTATTACAAAGCGATTAGGAATTGAAGAAAAAACATCCTTCAATCCTCCCTTAATCGAGTTGTTTTACAAGGATGATGCCCTTGATGACCCGCTAATCAATGATGAACATGCACTATTTCTAAGTAATGTTACGCCATCGGAACTGGGTGAGATTAAAGCACAAGCGATGGAGATCAATAAAAGCCTAAGCGCACTATTTGAAACGATAGCTATTACCTTGGTCGATTTCAAGCTGGAATTTGGACGTAAGGCAAACGGATGCCTTGTCCTCGCTGATGAGATTTCCCCAGATACATGCAGATTGTGGGATGTCAACACACAGGAAAAATTGGATAAGGATGTTTTCCGTCAAGGGACAGGCGACTTAATCGAGGTATATGAGGAAATTCTGCAACGATTACAAGACGTAAAATAATCAATCAAAATCGAGGGGGAACCAGGTTTGATGAAGAATAATAATGTGCAGCCAGAACAGATCGAGCGTGAAAAGTTATACGAGGACATGGGGCTGAGTGATCAAGAATATAGCAAGGTAAAAGATGTGTTAAAACGTCTTCCTAATTATACGGAAACAGGTATATTTTCAGTAATGTGGTCAGAGCATTGTAGTTATAAAACGTCGAAACCGCTATTAAAAAAGTTCCCCACAACAGCACCACATGTGTTACAAGGGCCTGGAGAGGGCGCAGGTGTCATTGATATCGGTGATAACCAAGCGGTTGTATTTAAACTTGAGAGTCATAATAGTCCGTCGGCAGTGGAACCGTTTGAAGGTGCTGCAACCGGTGTTGGCGGGATTCTCCGCGATGTGTTTTCAATGGGAGCGAAGCCAATAGCTGCACTGAATTCCTTACGATTTGGTAATTTAACAACAGATCGTACGCGGATGCTACTGTCAGAGGTTGTTCGAGGAATAGCTAGCTATGGGAACGTTATTGGGGTACCTACAGTTGGCGGGGAAGTTCAATTTGATGATAGCTATGAAGAAAATCCGCTCGTAAATGCGATGATAGTCGGACTCGTCGATCATGATAATGTCCAAAAAGGAATAGCGGCAGGCGTTGGTAATACGGTGATTTATGCTGGAGGATCAACGGGAAGAGACGGGATCCATGGAGCAACATTTTCATCCGATGTGATTGATGAAGAAGCGGAAAATACGTCAGCAGTGGCAATTGGTGATCCAGAGGTTGGAAAGAAATTAATTGATGCCTGTTTAGAAGTCACGTATTCCGATGCTTTAGTAGGCATACAGGATATGGGGGCAGCAGGCTTAACATCTTCTGCGAGCGAAATGGCAAGTAAAGCTGGAACGGGTATTGAAATGAACCTTAATTTGATTCCACAGCGTGAGAAAGATATGAATGCTTATGAATTAATGCTTTCCGAATCACAGGAGCGGATGCTTCTGGTCGTGAAAAAGGGTCAGGAGCAAGAGATACTAGATATTTTTGCTAAACATGAAGTGAACGCAACAGCGGTTGGGGAAGTAATTGAAGAAAAAACATTCCGTATTAAACAGCATGACGAAGTAGTAGCTGACATTCCGGTTGATGCATTAACAGAGGATGCTCCTGTCTATCATATGCCATCAGAAGAAGCTGTCTATTATAAAGCATTTCAGCAAGAGGAAAATCGTATTCCAGAGGTGCAGGATCATGGATCGACGTTAAGAGATTTGCTTCAACAGCCAACGATTGCAAGCAAGGAATGGGTATACGAACAATATGATTCGGACGCTCAGTCTAACACCATTACAGGGCCAGGGTCAGATGCTGCGGTCGTGCAGATTGACGGAATGGATAAAGCGATTGCCATCACAACAGATTGTAATTCCCGTTATATCTATTTAGATCCTGAAATGGGTGGGAGGATTGCAGTTGCTGAAGCTGCTCGAAATATCGTATGTTCCGGCGCGAAACCGTTAGCGTTAACAGATGGCTTGAACTATGGCAATCCCACAAATCCGCAAATCTTTTGGCAAATGGAGAAGAGTATTGATGGGATCAGTGAGGCATCGCGTCTCTTGGAAACACCGGTTATTAGCGGAAATGTTTCCATGTATAACCAGTCACACGGGGAATCGATTTTTCCGACTCCGATTATTGGGATGGTCGGTTTGCACCAATCACTCGATCACGTAACACCGAATCATTTTCAAGCAGCGGACGATATTATCTATCTAATTGGTGATACGTATGTCGAGTTTGGTGGTAGTGAATTACAAAATGTTTTAGAAAAAACGTATTCCGGAAAAGCACCGGCTATTGATTTACAGGTTGAAACAAAACGCCAAGACCAATTATTAGCTGCAATTCGTCAGGGGACGGTTCAATCTGCGCATGACGTAGCAGAGGGTGGACTAGCTGTCGCACTAGCTGAAAGTGTTTTTAATGGAAAAGGGTTCGGTGTAAAAATAGACCTGACCGGGGACGCGACTACGGCATTATTCAGTGAGTCCCAATCGCGGTTTGTCGTAAGTGTTAAGGCTGAAAATAAAGAGCGTTTTGAAGCAATGATGGATGATGCTAAACAAATTGGTGTCGTTACAGAAGATAGTACATTTAATGTAAACATCAACAACAATAACGTAATTCAGGAAGATGTTGATACACTTAACAAATTGTGGAAAGAAGCTATTCCACAAATGTTGAAATCAAAAGTCTAACTAAAAGAGGAATGCGCTATGTTTGGAATTTGGGGTCATGAAAAAGCAGCTGAAATTACGTATTATGGGTTACACGCATTGCAGCACCGTGGTCAAGAGGGCGCTGGTATCGTTGTTAGTGATGGAGAAACCTTAAAACTTCACCGGGATTTAGGCTTAGTAAATGATGTGTTTAAGCGGACAAGTTTTTCCGAATTAGCAGGGCATGCGGCAATCGGTCATGTTCGTTATACGACACAGGAAGACAGAGGAATAGACAGTGTTCAACCATTACTATTTCGCTCGCAAACGAACAGCATGGCCTTGGCGGAAGTGGGTAATATCATGAATTCCCACAAGCTTCGTGGAGAACTGGAAGATGAGGGGAGTATTTTACAAACCCAATCCGATACGGAGCTGCTTGCACACTTGATGAAACGAAATGGAAAAGATGTAACCCAGGAATCAATTATTGAAGCACTACAGCAATTTACCGGTGCCTATGCTTACTTAATTCTGCAAGAAGATAAAATGCATGTGGCACTTGACCCCCGTGGTATTCGTCCTTTATCGATCGGCAAGCTAGGTAATGCTTATATCGTTGCATCGGAGACATGTGCCATTGACCTTGTAGGGGGGACATTCGAGCGTGAGGTTCTGCCTGGTGAACTAATTACGATTAGTGATAAGGCAATAGAATCTACACGATTTACACTTAGAGAACAGCGTAAAGTATGTGCGATGGAATATGTTTATTTATCCAGACCAGATAGTGATCTGAACCATGTAAATGTGCACGCATCCCGTAAAAAAATGGGGAAGGAATTGGCGAAGGAAGCTCCGATTGAAGCAGATGTGGTAACAGGTGTGCCAGATTCCAGTATTTCTGCGGCAATTGGCTATGCGGAACAAAGCGGCTTACCTTATGAAATGGGGATCATTAAAAATCGGTATGTTGGCAGGACGTTCATCCAACCTTCTCAAACTTTAAGGGAACAAGGTGTAAAACTGAAATTAGCCCCAGTCCGCGGAATCGTGGAAGGAAAACGGATCGTGATGATTGATGATTCGATTGTTCGCGGGACGACCAGTAAACGAATTGTCCGAATGCTGAAAGAAGCTGGTGCCAAAGAGGTGCATGTACGGATTGCCTCTCCTGCGATAGAAAACCCGTGCTTCTACGGTATTGATATGTCAACGAAAAAAGAATTAATTGCAGCGAACCATTCCATTAAGGAAATAGGTGACATAATTGAAGCTGACAGTGTGGCATTTTTATCTGCGGAAGGGTTAGAGCAAGCGATTATTAAAGATAAAACGATCCATCAAGGGATTTGTAATGCATGCATGACAGGGGATTACCCAGTCGTAGATAATGAGCAAACAAACCGCTCCTATATGAAAAGTTAAAATGAATTGGTTAGGATGTGTGAAGTATGTCAGACGTGTATAAAGAAGCTGGAGTAGACGTAGGTAAGGGCTACGAAGCGGTCGAACGAATGAAGAAACATATTGCGAAAACGACTCGGCCTGAGGTATTGGGTGGAATTGGAGCTTTTGCGGGATTATTCGAATTAACGTCCTTTACCTACAAAGAACCGGTATTGGTTTCTGGAACAGATGGCGTCGGAACAAAACTGAAGCTCGCTTTTCAATTAGATAAGCATGATTCTGTTGGGATGGATCTAGTCGCAATGTGTGTCAATGATATTGTGGCACAAGGGGCTAGACCCCTGTTTTTCCTTGATTATATCGCTTGTGGGAAGAATGAACCGAAGATGATTGAACAGATTGTTGCTGGAATAGCGGATGGTTGTACGGATGCAGGTGCTGCTCTAATTGGTGGCGAAACAGCTGAGATGCCAGGAATGTACGGAGAAAATGAGTATGACCTTGCTGGATTTACTGTCGGCATTGCAGAAAAATCACAGCTTGTTACAGGTAATTCCATTCAAGCAGGGGATGTCGTTATCGGATTGCCATCTAGTGGGATTCATTCGAATGGCTATTCGCTTGTGCGAAAAGTCGTGGACGGCATGGATTTATCACGTAGTTACGATGGATTGTCCCAGCCACTTGGAGAAGCACTATTAACACCAACGAAAATCTATGCAAAAGCCGTAACAGCAGTATTGGATAAGTTTTCTGTTAAAGGGATTTCTCACATAACAGGCGGTGGGTTTTATGAAAATTTTCCGAGGATGCTACCTGAAGGCCTAGGTGTTGAACTTGCCCCTGCTAACTGGGAAGTACCTGAAATATTTTCCTTTATCCAGAAGACAGGCAATGTTTCAGACAAAGATATGTATGGTGTTTTTAATATGGGCATCGGCATGGCACTAGTTGTTGAGGAAAAGCATGCAGCTAGTATTGTCTCTATACTGCAGGAAAACGGGGAGCAAGCATCGATTATAGGAAATGTAATTGCAAGCGAAGGCGTACATTTTACATCATGAGTAGAGTAAAGGCGGCTGTATTTGCTTCAGGTACAGGAAGTAATTTCGAGGCAATAATCGAAGCAGACGATCTAGCTTGCGATATCGCATTACTTGTTTGTAATAAACCAGGTGCAGTTGTTATTGATAAAGCTGTGAAACACGGAATTCCCACCTTAATTCTTGATCCAAAAGCGTATGCATCGAAAGAGGATTATGAACAAAAAATTGTTGAAAAACTGCATGAGTCAGGAATAACATGGGTCTTTCTAGCAGGTTATATGCGAATTGTTGGCAAAACATTATTGCATGCTTTTGACAGGAAGATTATTAATATTCATCCTTCTTTATTACCGAATTTTCCTGGTAAAGATGCAATTGAACAAGCGTATCAGGCTGGCGCTGAACAGACAGGTGTAACGGTGCATTTTATTGATGAAGGAATTGATACAGGACCGATTCTTGCGCAGGAATCACTTACTATTTATCCAGATGATACTAAGGAGACCCTACAAACAAGAGTCCAGGCAATCGAGCACAGGTTATACCCACAAGTTATTAATCAGCTAGTTCTTAAAAACTTATGAATGACCTTATAAGAGGTAAGTGGAGGGATATTTATGAATAAACGCGCGCTAATTAGTGTGTCCAATAAAGATAGCATAACCGATTTTGCGAAAGGACTAGTGGAACTGGGCTATGAGATCATTTCTACTGGTGGAACATTACGTGTCATGCAAGAAGAAGGGATCGAAGCAAAGGCAATCGATAAAATAACTGGATTCCCTGAGATTATGGATGGACGGGTTAAAACACTCCACCCAACTGTTCATGGTGGCTTGCTTGGAAAACGTTCAAGTCGTATACATAGAAAACAGATGGAACAAAATAAAATTCAACCGATTGATATGGTTGTGGTTAACCTATATCCGTTTAAAGAGACGCTTCAAAAAGAAGGTGTTACGGATGATGAAATTATTGAAAATATCGACATTGGCGGGCCAGCTATGCTTCGCTCAGCAGCAAAGAACTTTCAGGACGTTACCGTGGTTGTAGACCCAGATGATTATGAACAGGTGTTGGAGGATCTTCGCGAAGAAAAGCAAACAGCTGAAATACGCAAAGGATTGGCTGCGAAAGTATTCCGTCATACAGCAAATTACGATACCACGATCGCAAGTTATTTCACAAAAGAAATGGAGCAAGAATTTCCGGAAACCTATACCGTTACCTATGAAAAATCGCAGGACTTACGTTACGGGGAAAATCCGCATCAGCAGGCTGCATTTTATAGAGATCCTTTACATACTGACATGAGTCTAGCAACGGCAAAACAGCTACATGGGAAAGAGCTCTCCTATAATAATATTCAAGACGTGAATGCAGCTCTTGAGAGTTTGGTAGAATACCGAGATCCAGCAACTGTTGCCGTGAAGCACATGAATCCGTGCGGAATTGGTGTTTCAGACGATCTATTCCAAGCTTTTCAAAAAGCGTATGATGCAGATCCGGTATCAATATTCGGTGGTATTGTTGCTTGTAATAGAGAAATAGATCTACAAACAGCTAAAACACTAAGTGAAATTTTCCTAGAAATTGTGATTGCGCCTCGTTTCACGGAAGAAGCTTTAGAAATTTTAACACAAAAGAAAAATATTCGTTTGTTGGAAATGAAAATGAATGAAGCTAGTGCCACGTCGTATCATAAATTGACAACGGTGAAAGGCGGCGTGCTCGTTCAACATAATGATGCTGGTAAAATCACGGAAGAGCAGTTAACAGTTGCAACCAAACGCCAACCAACGGAACAAGAATTAGTTGATTTGCAATTTGCTTGGAAGGCAGTGAAACATGTGAAGTCCAATGCGATTGTTTTAGGAAAAGATAATCAAACCGTCGGGATAGGTGCTGGACAAATGAATCGAATTGGATCAGCGACTATCGCTATTGAACAAGCAGGTGAGAAAGCTAAGGGGTCCGCATTAGCGTCCGATGCATTCTTCCCAATGCCAGACACGGTGGAAGCTGCGGTGAGAGCAGGGGTAACGGCAATTATTCAACCAGGTGGCTCCAAGCGTGATCAGGATTCAATCGATATATGTGATAAGCACGGAATAACGATGGTTTACACAGGAATGCGCCATTTCAAACACTAATCGAGGGGAGCTTTTCTATGAATATATTAGTAATCGGTCGAGGTGGACGTGAACATAGTATTGTCATGAAGTTAGCCGAAAGTGAAAAGGTTACAACCATATACGCGGCTCCCGGTAATGGTGGGATACAGCAACAGGCTACCTGCATTGCTATTGATGAGATGGATATGGATGGGCTTGTGGATTTTGCAAGAAAGAAAGCTATTGATTTAACGATAGTTGGTCCAGAAAGTCCGTTGAACGAAGGCATTACCGATCGGTTTCAAGAGGCTGGATTGGCGGTTTTTGCACCAACTAGTGAAGCGGCGCTGTTGGAAGGCAGTAAAAGTTTTGCGAAAGAATTTATGAAAAAACATGAGATACCAACTGCATCTTATGCAACGTTTACGAATGCGGAAGAAGCAAAACAGTATATAGAGGAAAAAGGCGCGCCGATCGTTATCAAGGCGGATGGTTTGGCTGCTGGTAAGGGTGTGATTGTTGCTGAGACAAAAGAACTTGCGCTACAGGCAGTTGATGAAATGCTCGTCTCAAAAAACTTTGCTGAAGCAGGAGCTACAATTGTGATTGAGGAATTTTTAGCAGGGAAAGAATTCTCCTTGATGGCATTTGTTCATGAAAATAATGTCTATCCAATGGTAACAGCTAGAGATCATAAGCGCGCCTATGACAATGATGAAGGTCCCAACACTGGCGGTATGGGGGCCTATGCTCCAGTGGAAGATGTTACGAACGAACACCTGGCTTTTGCTACTGAGGAAATTCTACAAAAGACAGCTGATTCGTTAATGAAGGAAGGACGTCCGTTTACAGGAATTTTATATGCCGGTCTTATTATGACGGCGGATGGTCCTAAAGTAATCGAGTTCAATACCCGCTTTGGTGATCCAGAAACCCAGGTTGTATTGCCATTACTGAAAAATGATCTCGTACAAGTACTGGTAGATGTAATGGATGGAAACAATCCTGAATTAGAATGGGAAGACAGCTCCTGTACAGGGGTGGTTGTGGCTTCAGATGGGTACCCGGGCTCTTACCATAAAGGTATTCTTCTTCCTAAAATGAAAGCAGCAGGAAGCTCTTTCACGATCCATGGAGGAACGAAGCTTGAAGGTGATACACTCGTATCTGATGGCGGGCGTGTCCTGTTGGTTGGAGCAAAGGATACGACATTAGAAGAAGCGACAGATAATGTGTATGGTGCTTTAGCGTCTGCAGGGGATATGGACGGATTTATTTATCGGAGGGATATAGGGAAGGTGTAGTAAGGGTCTGTTTCTTGCTAGGTTAGTGTGCTAACGTAGCAAAGGGAAGCCTCGCCCTTGTAGCTATCGCGCTAAGTAGTTCACTTACCGTGGAGAAAACTTTAAATATCAATGTTTTTAGACCGTTATTAACAGGCTAATTAACAAGAACACATTAAAAACATTGCTTTATGATATAAGATTTTTGGCATAAAAATAAAACAGCTCAGTTCAAACTTTATTGAGCTGTTTCTTATATTTATTTTCATTATTCCGCAATTGTACCCTATTCTCGACATATAGGCTTTTACACCATAAAGTTAGTTTCTTTTCCTTATTGTTCGTGCTATGCCCCAAAATAGAAAGCGGTATACAAGTGCAATAAGAAAAAACATATAAACAAATTCGAAAAGGGAGAAGGGCTCATAATCGATTAAATATGAATTAATGAAAATTAACATTAAAGACAATAGCTCCATTAAAGAGTCTTTAAATCCGTTTTTTTCGTACAAGTACTTCGTTTTTTTGAAATTAAAGACATCTTTTAATTCCTCGCTAAAAAATCCTTTGACAAGGCCTAAACCTATTAAATAAATTCCTAGAGCAGGTACTAAGGCCATATTCAAAACCTGTGTTATTACACAATAAATCATGGTAAGTAAAAGTAAATACACTTTACTATTCTCCTCATTTTTATTCCATTAAAATGCCCCGTTAACGAACGTTTGAAACTCAAAATATTCAATTTAAGACCATTTTATTACAATCTTTAGATTTATTTTAACATAATTATTCAGAATACCTGGTTAAAATGTTCAAAATGCATCTCTCTATATGCTAAAATAGCACTTAAATTAAAAGGTGTTTTAGCAAAGCAATTATAACTCGTATTAACAATACTTTTAGGGAAATGACAATAAATATTGTCATATTGCTATTAGATTAAAAATTCAAGCATTACATAAATGAGAACAGACATTTAAATATATGTAAGATTTTTATCAAAAGTTTGTCGTAATCCCCCCTTTTCCTTCTGTCATAAAAATTTCACTTTATTTAACAAAAACTTCACAGTGTTAAAGCGTAAAGTATGATACCATAGAGAAAATGAATATTATTGGAGAGTTGAGTATTATGATCGAAAATGAATATTACTGGAGAAGCCGCGAGCTTAGGCACCATGTAAGGGTAATTGACGGAACGGAAGCACCTACGCTCATTTTAAAAAATAGTACGTATTTAAATACATATACCAAACAATGGTTACAAGCCAATATTTGGATTGCCAATGATCGAATTGTTTATGTAGGAGAAGAATTACCTGTAAAACAAGATGGAACGGAAATAATAGATTGCGAGGGGAAATATCTGGTCCCAGGGTATATTGAACCACATGCCCACCCATTTCAATTGTATAATCCAGAAGAATTGGCGTACCATGCTGCAAAAACTGGAACGACTACACTGATAAATGATAACTTAGCATGGCATTTTTTATTGGATAAAAAGAAAGCGTTTTCTTTATTAGAGGATTTTGACAAATTACCAATTTCAATGTATTGGTGGTCACGATTCGATTCACAAACAGCCCTTAAAGATGAAGAGGCGCTATTTAATACAGAAGAAATACTAGCATGGTTATCGCATCCATCTGTCGTTCAAGGCGGCGAGTTGACCTCCTGGCCAAGTTTACTAGATGGGGGAGACAGACTCCTTTATTGGATTCAGGAAACGAAACGGAATGGAAAGCCTGTCGAAGGACACTTTCCAGGAGCATCGGAAAAAACGTTAACGAAGATGAAATTATTTGGCGTGAATGCGGATCATGAATCGATGACGGGGGAAGATGTCATTAAACGCTTGCAATTAGGGTATCAGGTAGGGCTACGTTATTCTTCTATTAGACCCGATTTACCGAAGCTTATCGACGAAATAGTAGCAGCAAAACTGCCAACCTATGAAAACTTGACCATGAATACGGACGGTTCCACACCTGCCTTTTACGAGCAAGGATTGTTGAATGTTTGTATTGAAATCGCCATTGCTAAAGGGATTCCACTTGAGGATGCATATATGATGGCAAGCTACAACGCTGCAAAGCATCTCCGGCTGGAAGAGCAGCTTGGAAGTATCGCTCCTGGGCGCATTGCACATATTAATATTTTACGAGAAAAAAGCAATCCACATCCGGAGAGTGTATTGGCAAAAGGACAGTGGATCGTGAAAGAAGATGAAATTCAGGAAGTTGATCAGATGATTGATTGGGCGAAGTATGATATAGAGCCCCTTAGCTGTGATTGGGATGTAACAAAAGCAGATCTGCAATTTTCTGTACCGGTTGGGCTTGATCTGATTAATGATGTTATAATAAAACCATATGTAATCGAAATGGATATTACATTGGATGAGTTACCAACAAATAGAGAAGATGCCTTTCTTCTATTAATAGATCGGAATGGGAAGTGGCGCGTAAACTCTACGATTCGGGGGGTTACCGATCGATTGGGCGCTCTAGCAAGTTCTTATTCAACGACAGGGGATCTTGTCTTCATTGGAAAAAGTAAATCCGATATCTTGCTTGCATCGAAAAGACTGAAAGAAATCGGTGGTGGTATCGTGCTCGTACACCAGGGTGAAGTGTTATTTGAGTTGCCTCTCAACCTTAGTGGAATCATGTTTAATGGGAAAATGAGTACGCTAATCGAAAAAGAAAAGCAACTTAAAACGATACTCTCCGAATTTGGCTATAAACATTCCGACCTAATCTATACTATATTCTTTTTATCATCTACCCATTTGCCTTATGTGCGCATAACGCAGCAAGGAATAGTAGATGTGAAGAAAAAAGAGGTACTATTCCCAGCTACAATGCGCTAAACTATAATAAGGGTTTATTTCGTATGGATAGGAACTTCTAAAAAGGTGTTGGGAGATTATGAGAAAGTTAGTTTATATGCTGTTGGTGTTGTTTGTGCTTTTAGTCGGTTGTTCCAATGAAGAAGATCAAGCACAAGCAAATGAATCAAAAGGAAATAACATAAAAGAAAAAACAGAACCCCCAGAGGTAGAAGGCGAAGCAGAGGAGTTTGAAAATGTTTTTCCGTTAACTGGGATTGGAACAAATACGAATGCTGATAATCGGATGGTTAGTGTAATGGTGAATAATCACACAACAGCAAGACCGCAAACTGGTTTAACACAAGCAGATATGGTATTTGAAATTCTCGCAGAAGGTGATATCACACGCTTTTTGGCGCTTTATCAAAGTGATATGCCAGATGTGGTAGGGCCAGTTCGTAGTGCGAGGGAGTATTATTTTGATTTGGCAACGAATTATAATGCCCTTTATGTTTATCACGGGGCCGCAAATTTTGTGAATGAAATGATTCAAAATAGAGGTATTGAACACTTAGATGGATCTATCCATGATAATAATGGTCACTTGTTTAAACGTGAGTCGTTTCGTCCTGCACCGCATAATTCTTATCTGCAATTTGACGGGGTTTATGATGCAGCTGAGCGTCAGGGGTATGATACTACTGCCTCTGATGAACCGTTAGAATTTTTAACGGAGGATGAAGAGCAGGAATTGTCAGGTGATTCAGCAGAATATGTGGAAATTGCGTATTCCGATAACGCAAGGGATATTGTAGAATTTAACTATGACGTTAACAGTGAAAAATATACAAGATATAACGATCAGACAGAAACAGTCGATTTAGCTACGGGTGATCCTATTCAGGTGGATAATGTTTTCATTGTAGAAACCCATCATCAAGTGATTGATGATGAAGCTCGTAGATCAATTGATTTTGAGTCTGGCGGGAATGCCTATCTGATCCAAAAGGGAAAAATTCAGGAAGTCGAATGGACAAACCAAAATGGAAGAATAATTCCCGTTAAAGATGGTGTACCTTTAGGTTTTGCTCCAGGTAAAACATGGATTAATGTTGTTCCATCAAGTCCAGGAATAGGACAAGACGTAACGGTGTCAAGCTAGTTATCACAGGAGGTTGAGGACGTGCAGATTGATAAATTAAGAGGGGAACAATTGGATCAGTTGTTTGATGCAATATTATCGTTAAATGACCGGGAAGAATGCTATCGTTTTTTTGATGATATTGCCACAATGTCAGAAATACATTCGATATCCCAACGCCTACAAGTGGCGAAAATGCTAACAGAAGGACATACGTATAACGTTATTGAAAAAGAAGCGAATGCATCAACAGCTACCATTTCACGTGTGCGTAGGTCCCTTAATTACGGTAGTGATGGCTACCAAATTGTGCTGGATCGTATACTGGAGGATAAATAGATAATTGCACCGCTGCCTGCTAGGGTAGCGGTTTCTACATTATTGGGCAAGGAAGAATTAACCAGAGATCTAGTTAATCCACACCAGAAAATATCAACTATAGCAACAAATTCCTCATTATAACAGGCTTTTTTCTAAAAGATTGGGACTACGGTTACTCGTCCCACCGGAAAAGAATTGTTGTTTTTGACACACAATCTATAAAAGACGACGCAGTAACAATTCTTTTGCAAACGCTGGTTGAGAGCAGGGATTCGCTACGGAAACACATTTCGCTTTCCGCGGGTGGCTGAGGCCGTGCCCGCGGAAGGCATCCGCCCGGAGCGATCCCGAACGGCGTTTATAGCAAATACTTATAGCAAACAGAACTTACGTCGTCTTTTATGTCAACTGCGACATAGTTAAAAGCAACAACACTTATTAAAAGAGCCTCATAAAAAAGATTCTACATTTCCCTAAATTCCGAGCATGATTTTTGGTATAATAAATTAATGGATTATTATATTGGAGGATTAGATCATTGCCTATTACAATGAATGAATGGAAACATGTATTTAAGTTGGATCCTGCTAAGGAAATATCGGATGAGCATCTAGAAATGATCTGTGAATCAGGAACCGATGCTGTTATTGTCGGCGGAACAGATAATGTGACAATGGATGGTGTACTGGATTTACTCGTACGAATTCGCCGTTACAGCATACCATGCATTCTAGAAATTTCTGCAATGGAGGCCATTACTCCAGGGTTTGACTATTATTTTATACCGATGGTCATGAATTCCACTGAGAAAAAATGGATGATGGATATACAGCATCGAGCGATTAAACAATATAAGGAATGGATGAACTGGGATCAAATTCTTATGGAAGGGTATTGTATTTTAAATGAAGACGCAAAAGCCTTCACGCATACGAATAGCTATATGCCGGATGATGAAGACGTGACGGCATATGCATATATGGCAGAACGTGTATTTCATTTGCCAGTATTTTATATGGAATACAGTGGAAAATACGGAGATCCAAAACTAGTTGAACAAGTAAAAAGACAGCTTAACAACACATTGCTTTTTTATGGCGGAGGGATCGAGAACGATAGCCAGGCACGTGAAATGAACGAGCATGCAGATGTTATTGTAGTAGGAAATAGTATTTATACAGGAATAGAGGAAGCAATTAAAACCGTACATGCAGTTAAAGATTATTGATTTAGGGGTGGAGTAAACATGAGTCAGACAATAGATGACTTATTAAAGGGATTAAATAAAGAACAACGTGAAGCGGTTAAACATACGGATGGGCCACTGCTAATTATGGCAGGTGCTGGAAGCGGGAAAACGCGAGTGCTTACCCATCGCATCGCGTATTTACTTGCAGAAAAAGACGTAGCTGCAAGAAATGTCTTGGCTATTACATTTACGAATAAAGCAGCACGGGAGATGAAGGAAAGGGTACGTAAATTAGTTGGCCCGGAGAGTGGACAGATGTGGGTTTCTACATTCCACTCGATGTGTGTGCGTATTTTGCGACGGGATATTGACCGAATCGGATACAGTAGTAACTTTACGATTTTAGATGGTAGCGATCAACTGTCGGTAATTAAACAGGTTTTAAAAAATTTGAACATTGATCCGAAAAAATTTGATCCACGAGCAATGCTCGGCCAAATTAGTGGTGCGAAGAATGAGCTGATTACACCGGAGGAATATAGCAACAAGGTCGGCAATTTTTATGAGAGGCAAGTTGCGCAGATTTATGAAGCCTACCAAAAAATGCTACGAAAAAACCAGTCACTGGATTTTGATGATTTGATTATGCAAACCATTCACTTGTTCCAACGTATTCCAGAAGTGCTAGAGTACTATCAACGCCGTTTTCAGTATATTCATGTGGATGAGTATCAGGATACGAATCATGCCCAGTACTACTTGGTAAAGCAGCTGGCAAGCCGTTATCAAAACCTTTGTGTCGTTGGTGATTCTGACCAGTCGATATACGGATGGCGCGGGGCGGATATTGCGAATATCCTTTCCTTTGAAAAGGACTATCCATCGTCACGGGCTGTATTCTTAGAGCAGAATTACCGTTCCACAAAGTCGATTCTGTCTGCGGCAAATACAGTAATTGGCAATAACACAGGCAGAAAACCGAAAAATCTTTGGACGGAAAATCCAGATGGAAAGAATATTCATTATTACCAGGGTGGGACAGAGCAAGAAGAGGCATTATTTATCACGGACAAACTTCAGGAACTCACAAGAGAAAAAGGGTATTCACCAAATGACTTGGCAATCTTGTATCGGACAAACGCACAATCACGTGCCATTGAGGACACGTTAATGAAATCGGGTGTCGCTTATCAAATGGTTGGCGGAACCAAGTTCTATGACCGTAAAGAAATCAAAGATATGGTTGCCTATTTACGCTTGATTACAAATCCAGATGACGATTTAAGCTTTGAACGTGTGGTGAATGTACCGAAGCGTGGTATTGGCAAAACATCGATTGAGCGATTGCGGGAACATGCTGCTAGCAATGATCTATCCTTTAACGAAGCTGTAAAAGAAGTTGATTTTACCGGGGTATCGAAGAAAGCTGCTAATGCTTTGGCGAAATTCGGAGATTTAATTCAAACCTTATATCAGCAACAGGAATTCCTAACCGCAACGGATATGGTGGAAGCTATTCTTGATCGCACGGGCTATAAAGAAATGCTGAAAAGCGAGCAATCACTTGAAGCGCAGAGCCGTCTGGAAAACCTGGAAGAGTTCATGACCGTTACGACTGATTTTGAAAAAACAACCGAGGACAAAACACTTGTCGCTTTCTTAACAGACCTTGCATTGATTGCAGACCTTGATCGTGTCGATGAAGAAGATACAGAGAATGAACCCAAAATTACTCTCATGACCTTACATGCAGCAAAAGGCCTGGAGTTCCCGGTAGTCTTTTTAATCGGTTTGGAGGAAAATGTCTTTCCACATAGTCGTTCCATGTTCGATGAGGATGAGATGGAAGAAGAACGAAGACTGGCCTATGTAGGTATTACGCGCGCTGAGCAGGAACTGTATTTAACCCATGCTAAAATGCGAACATTATATGGAAGAACCAATATGAATCCAATCAGCCGATTCATCAATGAAATTCCAGAAGAATTAGTCGATGGAATAGAACAAGCAAAAGCTGTCATGTTTGGTGGGGGATTCGGACAATCTAAAGATACAGCTTCACCAGCGAAACGAAAAGCAGAAAAAATACAACCAACAACTGGTGCAGAAAGTGAATCATGGATGCCAGGTGATAAAGCAAACCATAAGCTATGGGGCTTAGGTACCGTCGTTAAAGTTGAAGGAGAAGGGGAAGGGATAGAACTTGACGTCGCTTTTCCAGCGCCGACCGGCATCAAGCGTGTACTGGCTAAATTTGCCCCAATAACGAAACAATAGGAGGTGCTTGGTACGTGGAGAAACAACAAGCACAGGAAAAAATAGAGAATTTAAGTAAGCTGCTTACTACCTATAATTATGAATACCATGTCCTTGATAAACCAAGCGTTCCCGATGCGGAATATGACGAGAAGCTGCAAGAACTCTTGCGGTTGGAAGAAAAATTTCCGACCTTAATTACATCCGATTCTCCGACGCAGCGTGTTGGGGGTGAACCATTAGGATCCTTTCAAAAGGTGCAGCACAATGTATCAATGCTAAGTTTAGGCAATGCATTTAATGAAGGAGATTTACGAGATTTTGCAAGGCGTGCGGGTGACGGTACGGATAACCCGATTTCGTATATTTGTGAATTGAAAATAGACGGTTTGGCAGTATCGCTAACATATCAAAATGGGAAATTTGTTCGTGGAGCAACTCGAGGAGATGGGGAGGTAGGTGAAGATATAACGAGTAATTTGCGAACGATCCGCAGCATCCCTTTATCGATAGAGGAAACAGGAACAATTGAGATACGTGGAGAAGCATTTATGCCACATAAATCTTTCCTAGCTTTGAATGAAGCAAGACATGCAAATGAAGAAGAGCCGTTTGCCAATCCAAGAAATGCTGCGGCAGGATCGTTAAGGCAGCTCGACCCCAGAATTGCAGCAAAACGTAACTTGGACATATTTTTATATGGAGTAGGTGAATGGGAAGACAGCCAATTAACGTCACACAGTGAAAGGCTTGTAACATTACAGGAGTTAGGTTTTAAAACAAATCCGGAATGGAAAAAGTGCTCAACGATTGAGGAAGTCATTGAGTATGTTGACTATTGGACAGCCCAGCGGCCTCATTTACATTATGAAATAGACGGGATTGTTGTAAAAGTAGATGATCTTGACCAGCAAGAGGAGTTGGGATTCACCGCAAAAAGTCCACGGTGGGCGATTGCGTATAAATTTCCTGCAGAAGAAGCCGTTACAAAACTAATAGATATTGAACTGAGCGTCGGTAGGACAGGTGTTATTACACCAACTGCTATTTTGGAACCTGTTCAAGTAGCGGGTACAACCGTAAAACGTGCTTCCTTGCATAATGAGGATTTAATTCGTGAAAGAGACATTCGAATAGGGGATACGGTAGTCATCAAAAAAGCGGGAGATATTATTCCAGAAGTGGTTCGTGTCGTAGAAGATAAGCGGCATGATACAGTGGTAGAATATCATATGCCTGAAATATGTCCAGCTTGTGAGAGTGAATTGGTGCGACTAGAGGAAGAAGTGGCACTACGCTGTCTAAATCCGAATTGTCCTGCCCAATTGAAGGAAGGTCTTATTCACTTTGTCTCCCGTAATGCGATGAACATCGATGGTTTAGGTGAAAAAGTCATTATTCAACTCTTTCAGGAAGAATTAATTCATACAATGGCAGATTTATATCGACTTAAGCGAGAGGATCTGCTTCAATTGGAACGTATGGGTGAAAAATCAGTTACTAATTTATTGACAGCCATTGAAGCATCAAAAGAAAACTCATTGGAAAAGCTCTTATTCGGCTTAGGTATTCGGTTTATCGGTGCCAAAGCTGCTAAAACGATAGCTGTTGAATTTGAAACATTAGAGAATCTTCAAAACGCTACCTATGAGGAGCTTATCGCTGTTGATGAAATTGGCGAAAAGATGGCTGATGCTATTGTGCAGTATTTTTCCGAGCAAAAGGTAATAGATCTCTTGAATGAATTACGAGAGCTGAACCTTAATCTGGAATACAAAGGGCCGAAGCAAGAAAGAAATGGTATCTTTGCTGGTAAAACAGTCGTAATAACAGGAAGAATGGATAATTACACGCGAGGGGAAGCAAAAGCATTCATTGAAACGATGGGTGGCTCTGTGACAGGAAGTGTAAGTAAAAATACAGATATACTTATTGCGGGTGAAGATGCAGGTTCCAAGTATGATAAAGCAAAAAAGCTTGAGGTAACGATTTGGGACGAAAAGCAGCTTCAAGAAGCAATGGAAAGTTAGGATTGATAATACGATGAAAAAAGCGAGTATAGCATTAATGGGTGTCGTCCTGTTGCTTGCAAGTTGTGCACCAGACATGAATAACGAGGAAGAAATTGTGCAAGACGACGAATCGGAAGAAGAGACGGCTATTGTTCCGAGTAATCAATTATCTGAAGAAAATTATCGGATGATCCTACCCTATCAACCAAGTGAAGCTAGAGGGATTATCGTGGATCAAGTGGCAAATCGATTGGATATAGATGAAATGGAGCAAGGGATGAGACGTCATTCAATGGAGGTATATGATCCTAGCGATCATTATTTTCAAGAAGGGCAATATATAACAGAAAGCATGGTTTACGATTGGCTTGGTAGAGAGTTAACAGGGGAGCAATTTGAAACAGAACTCCAGGAGGAAATTGACCGACTTGAAGCAGCTGAAATGACCATTAACGATGAAGTGATCCAGAATATAGAGGACGATTTGCAGAAAGGCCATAATCCTCCTATAGAAGATGATGAAGATCAGGAAATGCATGAAGAAAATCCGCGTTATTTATCACATATTTTAGAACAAAATTACCTAACACAAGGTGAGGGTGAGGATGATTCTGTTCAACTAGCAGGTATTTCTATTGGGCTCGCATTAAAGTCAGTTTATCGTTTTCAAACAGAGATTGGTGGACCTTATTATTATGAAGATATCCCTGAGAACGAAATGATGGAGCAAGGACAAGAAATTGCGCAATCGGTACTTGAGGAAGTAAGGCAACTTGAAGGGCTGGAAAATGTACCCGTAATGTTTTCTCTGTACCGTGAAGAAGAGCAGTCGTCACCAGTACCGGGGAACTTTGTTGCCAAAACGAATGTTAGCGGCGGAGAAACATCCATTGATGATTGGGAATCAATTGACGAAGAAACGGTTCTTTTTCCATCAGATGAAGGAAGGGATAAATACTTCGAAGACCATGAGATTGTGTCTAACTTTGGTGATGAAATTGCCGAATTCTTTCCGAACTATACGGGTATAATTGGGGAGGGATTCTATATAGATGGTCAACTACAAAAGCTGACGATAGAAATTCCGCTTCAATTTTTTGGCAGTGCAGAGGTTACTGGATTCACGCAATTTGCCTACGGTTTAGTTCAGGAGATGTTCGCAGATTACTATGATTTAGAAATAAATATTACATCCAGTGATAAAGTGGAAAGTCTTATTTACCGGGAAGCTGGCGAGGACATGCCAAATGTTCATATTTATCATTAAGCTTTTTTTGACATAAAATTTATAGAATGCGACGTAATACCGCTACGGAAATACACTACGCTTTCCGCGGGCGGCTGGTGAGCCTCCTCGTGCTATCGCACTTCGGGGTCTCACCGATGCCTTTCCTCCCGCCGGAGTCTCCGTGTATTTCCTTCGCTGGTATAACATTGCAACATACTTCATTCAATCACATAATAGCTATGCACTCTAATGTTGGTTGATTGGAGCGGAGGACCGTTAAGAGAATTTCAGGGATGGTAACAATGTGGTTTGTTTAGTTTGTCATGACCTAGGTTAAAATATGGGGTGAGATGATGATTTCACCCTGTGATTTATGAAAGCGCATTCAATGATAGAGTGAGGAGGATTCCCATGGTAGTAGCGTACAAGCATGAACCTTTTACAGATTTCTCAGTAGAAGCGAATAAAAATGAACTGTTAGAAGCGTTAAAGCATATTGAATCTGATCTGGGAAAGGAGTATCCACTTATAATCGGTGGAGAACGTATTACGACAGAAGATAAAATTGTTTCAAAAAATCCTGCTAATAAAGAAGAAGTCATTGGTTATGTATCGAAGGCGGATAATGAATTGGCAGAGCAAGCAATGAAAGTTGCTGATGAAACCTTCTCAACATGGAGAAAATCGGATCCAGGGTTTCGTGCGGGTATCTTATTCCGCGCAGCAGCAATCGTTCGTCGCCGTAAGTTCGAATTCATAGCACATTTAATTAAGGAAGGCGGAAAGCCCTGGAAAGAATCGGATGCAGACGTTGCAGAAGGGATTGACTTCTTGGAATATTATGGTCGTCAAATCCTGGAATTGGGTCAAGGTGCTGAGGTTACCAGCAGGCCTATTGAATATAATCAATTTCATTACATTCCACTAGGTGTAGGGATTGTTATTTCACCATGGAATTTCTTATTTGCCATTATGGCCGGGACAACGACAGCTGCAATGGTATCCGGTAATACGGTGTTGCTGAAGCCAGCAAGTTCAACACCAATAATTGCCTATAAATTAATGGAAGTACTCGAAGAATCGGGTATGCCGGCAGGAGTTGTTAATTATATTCCTGGACCGGGTAGTGAAGTTGGGGATTACCTTGTCGATCATCCAAGAACGCGTTTTGTAAGTTTTACAGGCTCACGTGATGTGGGGACAGGTATCTTCGAACGCGCTGCAAAAGTACAGGACGGTCAACAATGGCTGAAGCGCACCATCATTGAAATGGGTGGTAAAGATACCATTGTCGTAGATCGTGATGCAGACCTAGAATTAGCCGCAGAATCAATTGTCCATTCAGCATTTGGGTTCTCTGGACAAAAATGTTCCGCGTGTTCCCGTGCTGTGATTCATGAAGATGTATATGAAGACGTGAAAGATCGTGTTGTTGAACTGACAAAAGAATTAACAGTTGGCAATCCATCCGAAGCATCCAACAAATATATGGGACCCGTTATCGACCAGCATGCCTTTGAAAAAATTATGGACTATATCGAACTAGGTAAAAAGGAAGGCAACCTACTTGTTGGTGGGGATGGCGATGATAGCAAAGGCTATTTTATTAATCCAACCGTTTTTGCAGATGTCGATCCTGAGGCGCGCATTATGCAAGAAGAAATATTCGGGCCAGTAGTAGGATTAACAAAGGCACAAGATTTTGATCAAGCGATTGACATTGCAAATAATACAGATTATGGACTAACTGGTGCCGTTATATCCAATAATCGAACACATATAGAAAAAGCCCGCGAAGACTTTCATGTAGGAAATCTTTACTTCAATAGAGGGTGTACGGCAGCAATTGTTGGATATCATCCATTTGGTGGATTTAATATGTCCGGAACAGACTCCAAAGCAGGTGGCCCGGATTACCTAATTCACCATATGCAAGGAAAGACAACCTCAGAAATGTTTTAAGTATAAAGTCTTACATTAATAATCAGTCCCTAAGAAGCAATTTCTACTCAAAAAGGGGCTGATTTTCCTCGTTTAGGAAAATTGTTCATTTTTCAGGGTGCTTTTTGCACCGAAATAGCGTAAAATCGATGTAATTTTCCCAATATGAATTTTCAGAATCTGTGTTATAATATAAATATAAGCAAAAGAAATAAAACTTATTTGATGTTAGGGTGGGTACATTGATAGAAATAGGATCCTTTATCAAACTACAACGACAAAAACAAGAAATGACACAGGGAGATTTAGCTAAAGGCATCGTTTCATTATCCTATTTATCAAAGATTGAAAACAAAAAGACGGAAGCAAGTCGGGAAATTATTCAATTAATATGTACGCGTTTAGGTATCCAGTTAGACAATGAATTAGATACAACCATCCAGGAAAAATGTAAGCAATGGTACAGCATGCTTTTTGAAGTTCATGACAAGGAACAAATCATTACGACATACCGCGAAGTGCAGGGACTAATGGATACCAATCTTACGAATAACTTACTGATGTTCGAGATTCATAAGATAAGATACTATCTGGTTCTCGGGAAGTTTGATAATGCGCTGGATAAGATTAATGAACTAAAAGATGTATCCAACACCTTTGATAACCTGCATCAATTCTATTGGTATAAGTTTCGAGGGAATTACAGTTCTTTAAATGGAGATTTTAACGAAGCCATGAGACTATACAAAATAGCAGAAGATAAAATCAGTCAGATTGAATTAGAAGATAAAGAAATTGCTGATCTACAATATATCATTGCGGTAACACATAGTAAGTTGCGAAATACATTGGAATCTATAGATTATGCAGAGAAAGCACTAGATATATACATGAAGGAATATAACTTTATGCGCTGTGCTCAATCCCATATCGTCTTAGGTATTTCGTATAGAAGAATTAAGATGTATGAAAAAGCTATTAAAAATTATAATCTGGCCAGACATTTAGGTGAGCTTAATAATGATAAACAAGTAATACAATTAACAAATTTAAATTTAGGATATCTGTATTCTGCTAAAGGAAATAAGAAAGATGCAATTCATTACTATTTAGAGGTTGCAGATGATTTAGACGTTGAAATGAATGCAAGATTAACTGCGGTCACAGCGTTAATTAAAGATTATTATTCCATTAATAATTTTGATGAAACCAAACAAATGATAGATAAGGGTTTTGAACTAATAGACATGGATAATAGTAGCGAAGCATATAAAAGTCATTATTATGTTCTAAATACATTCAGTTTTGCTATTAATCAAGAAAAAAGTAAATTTGAATCGATAGTAATTGATGAATTTATTCCGTATCTAAAAAAACATAAAGACCATGCTAATTTAGTTATTTATGCCAATATGTTAGGAGTTCATTTTGAAGAATTAAACAGGTATAAAGAATCTGTTAAATACTATAAACTCGCAAATTTAACATATGAAGAGTTAATAAATATTTAAAGGGGGGGAGAAGATGAAGAAAATGGTTACTACTATAGCGTTGAGTGCAATACTTGTAACAGGATTTATATTTGCAACAGACAATAGTCCAACAGATTTAGCTTCTGAATTAGAACCTAGTATTTTATCAATTGAACAACCTATCTCTTTTATCTAACTTTAAGAGCTAGTCGTACTTTTTTACCCTATTACTAATATGATGGATTGCCTGAAATAGCGTGGAACCTATTTCAGGCATTTTTTTGGGGAAATAGGAGTGGAAACCTTTTAAAGCAGGCCAAGTTTTCTAACATTAGATACAAAGCATTATCTAAATAGTTTTAAACTGGGTAAACTAGATAGTAATAGGAGTGTCTCTATTTTCTTTTTTAAGAGGGGGTTTAAAACGTCCGTTAAAATGACACATCGAGATAGGGGATCTTCGACTAAGTACCGACACGTCAATAGCCAACATCGAAGTCACTTTTATGAAGGTTGATTGGAGCGGAGTACAGTCGACTCCTGCGGGAACAGCACGAGTCTGAAGACCCCACAGCGGCGGTTTCCCGCGAGGAGGCTGAAGCCGTGCCCGCGGAAAGCGACTGTACGCAGCGGAAATCAACCTGGTAGTTACGTCGCATCATATAGATCTTGTTCCAAAACATCAATCTTTTAGAAAACAGCCTTCTTTAAACTTACCAATTAGTTGCCAATAGATGACTAATTCTGCTATTATCAATAGTATTGTGAGAGTTATTAAACCTTTGTTGGAGGTGTATGATATGACAGATATTACGAAGGATCAAGTGAAGCATGTTGCACACTTGGCACGACTTGCAGTTAGTGAAGAAGAAGCGGAAAAGCTGACGAAGGAATTGGGTGCGATTATGGATTTTTCGGATCAATTAAGTGAACTAGATACGGAAGGCATAGAGCCAACCGTGCATGATCAACATGTGTTAAATGTACTACGTAAGGACAAGCCAAAACAATGGGATAAGAAAGAAGAAGCTTTGAAAAATGCTCCCGATAAAGAGGCTGGTCAATTCAGAGTGCCATCGATATTGGAGTAGGGAGGGAAAACTATGTCGCTATTTGATTACAGTATAAAAGAGTTGGAACAAAAGATACATAATAAGGAAATTTCGGTTAAAGACCTGGTAAATACTTCCTATGATCGCATTGAAGAAGTGGATGATCAGGTGAAGGCATTTTTAACATTGGATAAAGAAAATGCACTTGAACAGGCAAACGAACTGGATAATGATACGACTGATCGTCAAACAAGTCGTTTATTCGGCATGCCGATTGGTATTAAGGACAATATCGTTACAATGGGGCTACGGACAACCTGTGGGAGTCAATTTTTAAGAAACTTCGATGACCCTTTATATAATGCTACTGTGATGAATAAGTTGAATGCGCAAAAAGCAGTAACGATTGGGAAATTGAATATGGATGAATTTGCGATGGGATCTTCCAATGAGAACTCTGGCTTCTATCCGACACGAAACCCTTGGAATACGGACTATGTACCAGGTGGATCCAGTGGCGGTTCAGCAGCATCTGTAGCAGCAGGAGAGGTGCTTTTTAGCTTAGGATCTGATACTGGTGGATCTATTCGTGAACCTGCAGCCTTTTGCGGTGTGGTAGGCATGAAGCCAACTTATGGTCGCGTATCGCGTTTTGGATTGGTTGCATTTGCTTCGTCACTCGATCAAATCGGTCCAATCACTCGTACGGTAGAGGATAATGCAAGAGTACTTGAAGTGATTTCAGGTCTGGATGAAAATGATTCAACTAGTGCAGATGTAGAAGTACCTGCTTTTACTGAATCGTTAACAAATGATGTTAAAGGATTAAAGATTGCAGTGCCAAAAGAATACCTCGGTGAAGGCGTATCGGAAGAAGTGAAAGCATCTATTCAACAAGTATTGAAAGTATATGAATCATTGGGTGCTACGTGGGAAGAGGTTTCGTTGCCACACTCCAAGTATGCCATTTCAACCTACTATATTATCGCATCATCGGAAGCATCAGCTAATCTTGCTCGCTTTGATGGAGTACGTTATGGCGTGCGTTCCGAAAATGCTACGAATATGATGGACATGTTCAAGCTTTCCCGTAGTGAAGGTTTTGGAGATGAAGTTAAACGTCGTATTATGCTCGGCACATTTGCGCTTAGCTCTGGTTATTATGACGCCTATTATAAAAAAGCACAAAAAGCACGAACATTAATCAAGAATGATTTCGAAGCTATTTTTAATGACTATGATATCGTGATTGGACCAACAGCGCCAACGCCGGCATTTAAAATTGGTGAAAAAACGGATGACCCATTAACGATGTATGCAAGTGATATTATCACTATTCCAGTGAACTTAGCAGGTTTGCCAGGAATTTCAGTACCTTGTGGATTTTCTGAAGAAGGACTTCCATTCGGTTTACAAATTATTGGCAAGCATTTTGATGAGGGCACTATTTATCGTGCTGCTCATGCTTATGAACAGGCAACAGATCATCATAAAAAACGACCTCAATTAGGAGGTGCAGGCAAATGAATTTTGAAACGATTATTGGACTAGAAGTTCATGTTGAATTAAAAACGAACTCAAAAATCTTCAGCTCTAGCCCAAATAAATTTGGTGCGGAACCAAACAGTAATGTGGATCCAATCGACTTAGGTTATCCAGGGACGCTACCTGTCTTGAACGAAGAAGCGGTCAATTTTGCGATGAAAGCTGCAATGGCATTGAACTGTGAAATTGCCGAAGATACAAAATTTGATCGTAAGAATTATTTCTATCCAGATAACCCAAAGGCCTATCAGATTTCACAATTCGATAAACCAATTGGCGAAAATGGTTGGATTGAAATTGAAGTAAACGGCAAGACGAAGCGCATCGGCATAACGCGTCTACACCTGGAGGAAGATGCAGGAAAACTGACCCACGGGGATGATGGTTATTCCTTGGTCGATTTTAACAGGCAAGGAACTCCATTAGTTGAGATCGTATCAGAACCGGATTTGCGCTCCCCAGAAGAAGCATATGCATATCTAGAAAAACTGAAAAATATTATACAATATACAGGTGTTTCGGACGTGAAAATGGAAGAAGGATCCTTGCGTTGTGATGCCAATATTTCATTAAGACCGATTGGACAAGAGGAGTTTGGAGCAAAAGCTGAATTAAAAAACTTGAATTCCTTTGCATATGTACAAAAAGGACTTGAATTTGAAGAAAAAAGACAGGAAAAAGAATTATTAGCTGGTGGCGAAATTCTTCAAGAAACGCGTCGTTATGACGAGAAAACAAAAGAAACCGTACTAATGCGTATTAAAGAAGGTTCTGATGATTATCGTTATTTCCCTGAACCGGATCTTTTGCCACTATTTATTGATGAGGCATGGAAAGAACGAATTCGAAACGAGATCCCGGAACTGCCTGACGCAAGGAAAAAGCGTTATATAGATGAGCTAGAACTGTCTGAATATGATGCAGCTGTTTTAACAGATTCGAAGCAGATGGCTGACTTCTTTGAAGAAACCGTCCAACATGGAGCGGCTATCAAACAGGCAACGAACTGGTTAATGGGCGAAGTTTCCGCCTATATGAACAAACATCAAAAAGAATTAGATGACCTGTCGATTACACCAGAATCATTAGGGAAGATGATTCAGTTAATCGAGGATGGAACATTATCTTCTAAAATGGGTAAAAAGGTATTCGCTGAATTAGTTGAAAATGGCGGTGATCCTGAGAAAATTATTAAGGATAAAGGGCTTGTACAAATTTCTGATGAAGGTCAGTTGAAAGAAATAATTACCGGAATTTTGGATGAGAATGAGCAATCCGTTACCGATTACAAAAATGGGAAGGAACAAGCTGTGAAATTCCTGGTTGGTCAGGTTATGAAAGCGACAAAAGGCCAAGCCAACCCTCCGATGGTTAATAAGATTCTTTTAGAAGAAATAAATAATAGATAGTTGGAATGCTACCACCCTTTTGAGGTGGTAGTATGAATTTTTGTAAGTAGATAAACCACGTTTCAATAACCCCTTCAAGTTAGATGAATGAGGGTTATGGTATTATTTCGGACGAATTAGAATAGCACAACAGTGTCCCTGCATAATAGAAATAACAGGGGGGAGGAAACGTAATGAGGAATGCACGGATCATCTATAATCCGACATCTGGTCGAGAGTCATTTAAAAAGGAATTACCAACTGTTTTGGAGCGTTTTGAAGTGGCAGGGTATGAAACATCGACACATGCAACGACTAGCGAAGGGGATGCCACAGAGGCCGCGAAAGTAGCTGTTGATAGAAGGTATGACCTGATCGTTGTTGCAGGTGGGGATGGCACAATTAATGAAGTTATTAATGGAATGGCAGAGCAGGAACATCGCCCTAAACTTGGCATTATACCAGGAGGTACGACGAATGATTTTGCTCGTGCATTAAATATCCCGCGCGACATCAACAAAGCAGTTGATATTATTTTAGCTGATCAATCGAAGTTTTTGGATATTGGTAAAGTGAATAATCATTACTTCATGAATATAGCGGGTGGTGGTAAACTTACCGAGCTCACCTATGAGGTCCCAAGTAAGTTAAAGACAATGCTTGGTCATCTTGCTTATTATATGAAAGGGATCGAAATGCTTCCCTCCTTAAAACCAATACGTGCACAAATCGAATATGATGGAAACGTAATCGATGAAGAAATCATGTTATTTTTAGTAGCGAACACGAATTCAGTTGGTGGTTTTGAGAAACTTGCACCAAATGCTAGAATGGACGATGGTTACTTTGATTTACTGATCTTACGCAAAATAAATTTAGCTGAGTTTATTCGAATTGCGACACTTGCACAGCGTGGTCTCCACTTGGAGAGTGAGAATATTATCTATGCACAGGCAAAAGATATAAAAGTATCGACTGATGAAAAGATGCAATTGAATATAGATGGTGAATATGGCGGATTATTGCCTGGGGAATTTTTGAATCTACAACAGCATATTGAAATTCTATTACCAGATATATTTATCGAAAAAGAAACATTCGAATTGAAGTAGTGTTTCATTAAGTAAAAAAATGCACCGTATTTCGCGGTGCATTTTTTCATTTAAACGCGTAGGAATGCTATTATGGTAAAAGATATGATAAGATAATAATCACTTGTCAACGTAAAGGAAGATTAAAAAATGGCTAAACAATCAGCACCGGTTAAAAAGAATGAAACAATTACGCTTAGCTTTGAAGATCTCACACATGAAGGAAATGGTGTGGGAAAGATTGATGGCTATCCATTATTCGTACCCTATGGTTTGCCTGGTGAGGAAGCGCAAGTGAAGGTTATTAAAGTAAATAAAAATTTTGGCTTTGGGAAATTGCTTGAAGTGAAAAATCCAAGTCCTGAGCGCGTAGAGCCTCCTTGCGACGTTTTTTATAAATGTGGTGGCTGTCAAATCCAGCATATGAGCTATGACCTGCAGCTTGATATGAAACAAAATCAGGTGAAAAGCGTGATGCGCAAGATCGCACATCTGGATCATGTACCTGTCCATTCGACTATTGGCATGGAAGATCCGTGGCGCTATCGTAATAAGGTACAAATTCCTGTAGGTGAAAAGGACGGCGAACTGATAACCGGTTTTTATCAGAAACGAAGTCATGCGATTATTGAAGATCAGGATACATGTGTGGTTCAAGACGAAGTGAATGATCGAATGGTGGAGGCCGTTCGTCGTATAGCGAGTCGGTTAGGCATTCGGGCATATGATGAAAAAGGGCATCGTGGTGTATTGCGTCACATTATGGTCCGAACAGGAAGAGAAACAAATGATACGATGATCGTTCTCATTACACGCACGGAAAAGTTACCACATAAGGAGCAATTGATCAAAGAAATTACAGAAACCTATCCACATGTGAAATCGATCATGCATAACGTCAATAACAAACAAACGAATGTAATCTTCGGTCAAGAAATAAAACGTTTATGGGGAGAGGATTATATTTACGACACGATTGGTGATATCCGTTTTGCAATCTCAGCAAAATCATTTTACCAAGTTAATCCCCCACAGACGAAAATTCTATATGATAAAGCATTGGAATACGCGAAGATCGATAGCAATGATACCGTAATCGATGCTTACTGCGGGATTGGAAGTATTTCTTTATTTCTAGCTCAAAAAGCCAAAAAGGTCTATGGTGTCGAAGTCGTTCCTGAAGCAATAAATGATGCAAAGATGAATGCAGAATTAAACGACATCACAAATGCGGAATTCCACGTTGGAGAAGCAGAAAAAGTCATGCCAAAGTGGAAAGCACAAGGACTAAACCCAGACGTCATTGTAGTGGACCCGCCACGTAAGGGCTGTGATGAAGAGCTGTTAAAAGCGATGACTGATATGCAACCGAAGCGGATCGTTTACGTATCATGTAACCCATCAACATTAGCTAGAGACTTGCGCATATTGGAAGACGGTGGATATGAGACCCAAGAAGTCCAGCCAGTTGATATGTTTCCACAGACGAATCACGTAGAGTGTATCTCGCAACTCATTTTAAAAGAAGGCAACTAACCCTTACGGGTGTTGCCTTTTATGTTTTTTGGAAGGGATTTACGAAGTTATAGTAAATCCGAATATTTCCATCTGTGCTGCAGGTAATCTTCTCAACTAATGAATGTAAAATTTGAGGAGTTAGATCTTTAACTTACAAATACGTGGTCTAACTCCACCGTCTTTAGACGGTATCCGCTTTTAGCCCTATCCTTAAATGTCCATACTTGAAGTGTGAGGTGAATAGTATGGACGGATATCGAAAAAGTGGTCATGCAGTGTATGATATCAAGTATCACGTAATATGGGTAACAAAATATAGATATAAGATATTACGGGGGCACATAGCAGTAAGGACAAGGGAATTGATTAGACAGGGTTGTGAAGCAAGAGGAATTACAATTTTGCAAGGAAGTGTCGGTAAAGACCATATTCACTTATTGTTATCCTGCCCACCGAGTATTGCTCCAAGTAAAGTTTTGCAGTATCTAAAAGGCAGGTCATCAAGATTATTACAGGATGAATTTCCAGAACTGAAGAAGCGCTATTGGGGTCAGCATTTGTGGGCAAGAGGATACTTTTGTGCCACAGTTGGAACGGTAACAGATGAGATAATAAGAAATTATATAGCCAATCAATTCAATGAAGGCAAGGACGACATATTCAAGATTGAAGAATGAGTTTAGTCATATTTTGAATATGCTTCAGCTTAAGGACTTTGAGCAGGACTTCAGCCTGAATAGCGACTTTAGTCGCCGACATTTATGTCCAAATCCACCTGCTTTAGCAGGTGGTCGTTTAAGTAAGAAAAACTCCTTTAACTTATTTTCTAAATCTATAACATAGTCTTCATTTGTACATTCTTCAATATTGTGTTGAAGTTGAGTTTTCTCCAAATTCAATTTCGTAAGAGTTTGATCGGTTAACTCTCTATAATCAATTAACTCTTCCTTGGTTATTACTTTATCAGTGTATAAATTAACATACTCTAATTTTTTCTCACGTAAATCTTTAATTTTGTTGTCTAAATTAGCAGCGCTTTTAGACCATTTTTAACAGGTTAATTAACAGGAAATTTATGCATTAAAAAACATTACTTTGTGGTGAGGTTTTAGCACAAAAATAAAACAGCTCAGTTAATGTGAACAACGGGTTCACTTCAGAGGTGCAAACATTAAAAACACATTATAAAACACACGGATTTTCACAAGGGAAATCTCGTGTGTTTTTTATTGGTATATCAAGGATTAGAAGAGTTTTATTATCTATTCACAGAATAATTCACAACAGTGAAATATTTATTGTAGTGTGTGTGATTTTATTTTGATTTATGGTGTGAATTTAAATGTTAATTGCAATATTTAGTAAATACATTTAAAGGAATATAGGTATTTATGTTAGAATAAATACAGAGATTGTGAGCGATTACACTTAAACTAACGGTGCAGGTTAGTTGAACAAGAAAGTATGTTTTATGTAGTGATTAGGGGGATAACGAATATGGACGTACTTAATAAATTCAAAGAACTTAAGACATTTAAAATTGAGGAAATTCAAGGATATTCACCACAAATTGGGCAGTTGGTTTCTATGATGGAATATGCTAGATTTACAACATTAAATGAGGTTAGAGGGTTAACTGTTGAGCAGTTAGATTTTTTGCCAAATAAAGGGGGTAATTCAATTGGGGCATTATTGCTACATATAGCTGCTGTTGAGTTTGGATTTCAAGTTGAGTTATTCGATAGGAGAAAGCCTAATACTCAAGAGATTGAAGAATGGGGAGCTGCCTATCAACTTGATGATTTAGGAAGAAATGAGATTAAAGGTAATCCTTTAGAGTTTTATATCGAGAAATTGGAAAAGGTTCGTAACAGAACCTTAGAAGAGTTTAAAAAAAGAAATGACAAGTGGTTATACGAAGAAGCGGTTTGGGATAACAATTCATCCAATAATTATTTTATTTGGTTCCATACCTTCGAAGACGAAATCAACCATAGGGGACAAATTAGGATATTAAAAAAGATGCTACCTAATCTATAAATTGATTATGGTGATGATGGAACAATGTGAATTCTTCAACAAACGGGTGCTTTTCTTAAAGAACGATAATACTTCTTGCTTATTCAAGCGAACGGTAAAGTGGTTAAATATTAGAAATCAATTCATAATTATTTTAAAAGTGAGGTATATCAATGAAAAAGAAGTTGTTAATTGTTCTTGTCATTATCCTTTCCTTTAGCTTGATATTAAATGTTTATTTTGGAGTTTCCAGTTTTATAGAAAGCACCTATACCCCCGATTCAGAAGACAGAGATATTTTAGCTGAGATGACAAAAATGGTAATTGATAATGAGGAATATCAAGAGATTGCTACAAGAGAAACGGTTTATGCTATTGAACAAGGTGTTAGTCGATTTAATGTAAGTAATCCATCTTCTATTCATCATTACGAGATTCAAGTTCAAACGGAGAAGGAAACATATATATTTACTTGTATTGATGAGAAGTGTACAGATGTAAGTAATAAAGGTTGGACCTATTCCAGATATAGCGAAGAAGAGCCTATATTACCTTTGAACAAAAAGAATTGATTTTTTACTAATATTAGCTTTGTTCAATTAAGAAACTAATAAAAGTTGTCCCTTATTGTGCTAACGGGTGCTTTCCTTGAAGAAGGAATCGCATCCTTGTTCAACTATAGCCCAAGAGAGTTGAAGAACAAGTATAAAAAAAGGATTGCAAAAGAATGTTATTAACAAACTTTGGGGGAATGTATAATGGATACGACACCAAAACATATAATTGCAGTTTCTGCTAATGTTACTAACGAAAATGAAGAAACTCTATTAGTCAAGACACATTGGCGGTCTGATACTTGGGAAGCTCCAGGAGGACAGGTGGAAGAGGGAGAACCTCTTGATAAAGCTGTATGTAGAGAAATATTAGAGGAAACAGGAATAGTTATCGCACCTATTGGAATAACAGGATTGTATTACAATACTACGAAACATTTATTATCTGTGGTTTTTAAGGCGAAATATGTTAGTGGAGACATAAAAATTCAACCAGAAGAAATTAAAGAGGCTAAATTCATTAAACTAACTGAGGAAAATATTGATAGTTACATAACTCGCCCGCATATGAAGTCTCGCACAATTGATTGTATGAAAGCCAAAAATTTCATTCCTTATGAAACTTGGGAGGTAAATCCTTATAACTTAGTAGGTAGATTATTTTAATTCAACTATAGGGTGCAATTGTTGAACAAGGAAATTTGCACTTTGATTAACTAATGGGGAAGAATAGTGAAATTATAGCATTATAAATGCTGTAATTTAAGGCAATGGCAATCTGCACTATATAAAAAGAAAAGGTAATATGCTACTTTGTGTTGAATTTTTAATGAGAAAAATAATATTAAAAGTGAGGGTTCTTATGAAACAATTAACATTCCAAGAGTTCCAGAACTACCTAGCATTAAAATATAAAGAAGGACGCTCTTCATCTGCTTTATTTATGAAACTTGTAGAAGAAGTTGGCGAGGTAGCAGAGGTGCTAAACCAGCTAGAAGGTCGAAAGGAAATTTCTGGGGATACTCCTTTAGAAAAAGAGTTAGTTGATGTCATACATTACGCAATGGCAATTGCCAGTATAAATCACATTGATTTAACAAAAGCCATCATTAAAAAGGATAGTCAAGCTTCAATTAAATATAATCAATCTCCAAATTTAGAAGCGTTTTTAGTATTACAAGATAAAGAACATTAGAATTGAAAGTATTTCACTATTCAACTAACGGGTGCCGCTCGACAAGTTCTGTTATAAACGCTTTGTAGCGTGAAAAACAGGAAATAAAATAATTTCAACTTTACAACGGAGGATGGGAATGATGGAACCACGTTTCCCGAAACCAACCCGTCAAAACTCCTGCATGCGTTATGGCTGACAGGTCATAGGGTTTGAAGTACAGGTAGATTCGGCAGAACGAAGGCTGAAGCCATTCTGAAAAGAAAAGGTATGCCAACGGATATGCCGCACGGCTGAAAAACTAGATAAGGTGAGAATGTTCCGCTGAAAAGGGACTGACAAACTTCTGAATTTAAGGGTCTAAAGTTTGAACATAAGGAAACTTATGGGTCATCCAACGATGACGTGAGTGGTGTAAAGTAAAAATGCGCCCTCTGAAATACGCTATACCGAACAAAGGCGGTATCCAGCTCACAGGCTTACAGGAAGCACCTACGTTTAGAACGTATAGCTACGTTGTAAGGGACTTGGAAAGCAAGGAACGTTGAAACAAGGACTGTTATCCGAAACGGTTGCCATAAGGCAAAAGCTGAAAGGCATTTATCCTTGTGAGGGTAAGGGCATGACTCAGGAATCTCTTGTAATGGGAGTGGAGGAACAGCCCCAAGTCTAGCGAATGGAACGATGGTTTTCCAAGCGTGCATCGCACCGATCGGGTAGGAACGTGGGATTTTCCACAGTGCGAGCTTTCAAGCAAAAGGCATTTAGGCGATGGCCTTCTTGCTTGAAGGTAACGAGGAACTTATCATCTAGTAGATTCAGTTAGATGGAGCGCGGAATGCGGGGAAACTTGCACGTTCCGTGTGGAGCAGGGGAAAAGCTGGAGATAACTTCAAACGCTTACCTATTGCTGACGATAACCGAATAAATATGTTGTGCCGCAATAGGGCCATTATATGTAGTATACCAGAGCAATGAAAGAAGGGAGGAGTTTGGCTTGGAAGAAAATAGTATGAAACCAAAAAAATCAACTGTAATAAGTCTATTGGCTGGTGCCGTGTTTGGAGCAATCTTAGGAGTTATGGCTTATTATGGCCAATGGTTAGGGTGAGGGAAAGAATTATTATTACTAATTAAAATTATTGCGCTAACGGGCGCAAATCTGGAATAAAGCTGCGCCTGATAATGCTTTAAAGGGCCATTCAACGGAATAATATTTTCTTAAAAGGAGGAGGATACAATTAATGCTTATTATTGGTGCATTGGTACTACCAATCTTTATATATGCTCTTGTAATGTATTTTAAATTTTCTAGAAGTGATGAATCTAAGGATGAAAAAGAACAAATATTAGCTTATTCATCTAAATATGCACTTGGTGCATTTCCAATCGGATGGCTTATTCTCCATTTATATCACAATTTCATAGCGAGCATACCGTATGATACATACAGGGATCAATGTGGGTATTAGTATTACTGTTATTCACCATTCAAGAATTTGCGATCAATTATTATAAAAAAGAATGCAGCAATCGGAGGTCAGTCAGGAATAAGCATTGTGCCTCAATCGGGCCATATTGTTGAATAAATTGCTAAGGCAAGGTGCTTAAAATGCAATGTGTGGGCTTAGTAGTTAAATTTGAAAACATTTAAAATGCCGTAACAAGCAAATATCAGCCTTTAAGTAGGTTTTTCGTGTTATTGAAAAGCAATAAGGAGGTTTTAAGATGAGCAAAAAAACTATTTTGATTTTAGGGATTGTTTATGCGGTTGCGACTCTTATCTTGAATAATGTCCTGCAAACTGCTATTGGGGGATTTATGATGACGTTAAGTTTCGTAGCATTAGTAGTGGCAATTGTAGGTGCTATCTATTACTTAATTAAGTTTTCCATCAAACAATTTATTTATAATCGAAAGAATCGGAAAAGCATTGAATAATTCATACTATAAACTTTAACAGAATCTAATAAAAAACAAAGTAAAAATTGCTACAAACGGGCGCTTTCGCGGAATAAGAAATGAGGCAACTATTACTTTATCGGGCCAGATTATCGAGAAAAATTGACAGAGAGCAGGATTCAATTTGATCATAGAAACAATTACTTCTTCTTTGATTACAGGGATATTTTATACCATAATTATGGGATTGTTCTTCAAGAAGAAAGGAGAAAAATCTTCAAGAATATTATTGAGCGGTGTATTATTTACTGTTATTTTTTTTATTTTATCTTCACTAGCGTTGCATAAACTTTTCATACAAAAGTCAAGCGATTTATCTAGTTGAAAATTAAGAATAATGGTAATTTTCACTTTAAAAATGCATAAAAAAACCTTATAATTAGGGTATGGTAGTCCTGTCCAAATCCCTAATTATAAGGAGCAACCATGGACAATAATACCATAAAAACTGTATTCAAGGAATACATTCATCCATTAGATTCAAAAGTAATTCAAAAAATGATTGACCACGTTGGGCTTGATAAGTATGTCAAAAAGTTCGATGTACTGGCATATACGAAAACTTTTATCTATGCACAACTAAAAGAACTAGATAATCTTCAGCGAGTAAGTGACACGATTAAACGTCAGAAAACAGTTCAAAGATTAGTGGGCATAGAAAGTATTAGTAAATCACAACTTTCTCGAAAAAATAGGGAGATCCCACACGAAATGTTTGAGGTAATCCTCCATCATTTAATTCAAAAACTGCACCATACACTTGGACCGAGAATGGTAAGCAAAGAACTTGGAAAGCTTCATCTGATTGATTCATCAACCATTTCAATGTGTCTGAGTCAATATGAGTGGGCAGATTTTCGAGATACAAAAGCTGGGGTGAAGATGCATACCTCCATTTCCTTTTGCGATGATCTTTCTTACCCAAATAAAGTTATTCTTACACCGGCAAGACCTGCAGATGAAACACAGCTGGATGCATTGATTGTGCCGGATAAAAACGTGCTTCATGTATGGGATCGAGGCTATTTCAACTTTGATAAATTTGACGATTACTCGAAAAATAATATTCGTTTTGCTACACGCATTAAAAAGAATACGGTGGTACATGTAATCGAAGAATTACCCGTTGACAGTTCTTCTCCAATCACCCGTCATGCCATCGTGAAAATGGGAAACATGAAAAAACCAGTTCAATTAGTAGAAACACGAGACAGTGAAGGAAATCAAATTAGAATTGTGTGTAATGATGCGAAACTGAGTGCACAGGAAATCAGTGATATTTATCGTAATCGCTGGCAAATTGAACTTTTTTTCAAATGGGTAAAGCAACATCTCATTATCAAAAAGTTGTATGGAAAAAGTGAAAATGCCGTATATAACCAACTATACTTAGCTATGATTGTGTTCTGCTTAACGCTTTTGATGAAAAACAAAATAGGCTATAAAGGTACACTTATGCAAATGCTTCACTGGATTAGTGATTGCTGGTCTAAATCAATGACAACTTTTATTTCCAACGTATTCAAGGCACCTGAACGCACATCCAGTGGAAGACGACGGCAAGAGCACGAAAAAATCTTTGAAGAAACCTTAGCACAATACGAATCTGGAGATGTTTTGCACTTAGATGATCAACTATATGATCCAATTATTTAATGAATAGTATATAAAATTCAGAAAATTGATGAAGGGCTACCTTTAGCGCCTATTGTCTTTTTTTCATAAATAAAACAAAGTATATATCAGAAAATTGAGACATCCGTTATTGGGCCTGAAATTTAATAGTTGACTTTTTCAAAACTTTTTTATGCAACGCTAGTGGGAAACTATAGAATTTAAATGCTGTGGATAACTTATATATTGGAATAGCCACGTCCAGCTCCAGCGCCTTTGTTCAAAGATACTTATTCCCTAGATAGCGAAATCGGCTATTTCGCCGATTTCTACCAATCCGACCCCTGGCTTCCACCCTCTGGAAAGACGAGGTGGTAGCTGAGTTTTTCTTATTATATATCTATTGGTGCTCGTTTAGTTAATAGACGTATCATCATAAACGTTGCTACAATGACTACAAAAACTAACGGAAGAGCTAATGCTTCTGGGACAATATCTAAAAAGGCAAAGCTTTCAAATAGTGGTATATCCATTGCTAATCGTATCATGGAATCTTTAACTGCAATAAGGGCAATACCAATTGCAATAAATAATATTCCACCAATAACACCTAAACGTTTAAAAGCCGCTCCAATCAACCAGCCAATAATATAAAACACCAATATATTCAGGCTAAATAAAGCAAGTGATAGTAGTAGATTTGATTCTGGACTAATAAACGGTGAAAGGATCATAGCCTGAATGATCTCTCCGATGATATTTCCATCAACATCAACCACAACATCTTCCAGTGTATTTTCATTTAAAACAATGTTGGTAAATTGATTTACTATAAACTTTTCTATAAGGCTAAGAACATAGAGTATAATCGGGATAATAATGGATAAACCAATACTTGCAATCACATTTCCATAAAAATAATTTGTCCTTGTGATTCCATTTTCCACAAAGTAGGTAAGGAAACTAATTACAATAATCCCAATAACAAGCATATAAATGTTACTTGCGATATAGCCAGAACTATAAAGCAAATCTACATTTGACTGAAAGATCATTTTTACAACATCTATGAGAAGGAAAATCCCAAGAGCCCAAAGTGTCCATGTAAATTGTATGAACAATAAATCCAAGCCGGTTTTAGTAAAAGATACTGGTTTCATTAATGCTCCTCCTTTGTTAGTTGAATAAATAAATCCTGGAGTGAGACAGGACCAATATTAAGCCCTTGCTCTTTTGCAGAAGCTTTATCAGCTTCACTTAAGGCACCGTAAAGTGTTATTGATCTTGTATCACCTAATTGTTCTTCATTTAATACTTCTTTATCTTTAGCAAATGCATCAACTGCCAGTTTATTTCCAACCACGGTCACTCCACGAGATACTAAGTCATCGTATGATTCGTGAAGGAGTAGATTCCCTTCGTTAATAATGATTACCTCATCAAATAAATAATCCATTTCAGAAACGAGATGTGTAGATAAAATCATGATTCGTGGATGGATTTCTTGTTCTTTTAATAGTTCTTTATAAAATAAATCTCGAGCTGGTGCATCCATTCCAAGATATACTTCATCAAAAATGGTAATCGGTGATCTGCTCGCTAATCCGACAACGACGTTAAAAGCAGATTGCTTCCCTGTAGATAGTTTTTGAAGTGGCTTTTTTTCTTCAAGCTTGAATTTTTTTAATAGCTCTTCTGCATAATCTAAATTAAAATTTGGACGGTAGCGTTTTATATGTTTTATGACACTTGATGGAGGATCAGTTTCTCCAGTAAAGTCCTTGTTGTACATAAAAGTTACCTGTTGCATGATCCCGGCATTTTCAAATGGTTCCTCGCCATCCATCAATAATTTACCGGACGTAGGTTCACGAAATGAACCAAATAGGGAAAGGAGGGATGTTTTACCTGCGCCATTTCTACCGAGTAAGCCATAGATTTTTGGTTCGGTTATTTCAACGTTTATATCATGCAAGATTTGATCGCTCCCATATGCGAGATGAAGGTTCTTTGCCTCAATATGCATTATTTTTCACTTCCTTTAACTTTTTTAATAAACTTAAGGATTTCCTCATTTGTAATTTCTAATTTGTTGGCTTCTTGAACGAGTGTGACGATGTAATCTTCAATAAATAATTCGCGTCGTTTATCGAGTAATTTTTCTCTGGATCCTTCAGTGACAAACATACCAATTCCCCTTTTCTTATAAAGTATTTCCTCTTCTATCAGTTGATTGATCCCCTTAGAAACTGTGGCATGGTTGATTTTATAGAAACTTACTAACTGATTTGTAGAAGGTGCCTGATCGTTGGGGTGCAATTGTTTATTAATAATCTGATCTTCAATTTGTTCACGAACTTGCTTATAGATAGGTTTGTCTTCATTGAAAAGATTTTTCATGACGGCCCTCCTTTAGGTTATCTGCTAATACAGTTATATACCTATGTGTATAACCATAACAGTGTGACTTTTAGTTGTCAATATTGTGGTGAATTTATAAGCTACTAAAATGGTGAGCAGTTGGTTTATTCATTGAATAGAGATCTAAAAATGTTAGAGGTGTAGATGTCAGCACGAATTGTTTCTTCCCTATTATCTTCTACTTTTTCAACCCAATGTGGATCAACTACGATAGCTCGTCCAATTGCAGCAAAGTCCGTTTTCCCTTTTTCCAATACAAGTGTTGCATCATCAGGTGTATGACTGCTTAATTCAACATAATTCTGGATTTGATCCAATATAACTTGAGATTTTTTCTTTCGTTTTGACATGAGAATGTATCAAAATAATGATATAATATCGGTACTATAATCAGGAGATGTAAGTTATACCCATCAATAAGATCAAATTCAGATTTAAGAAATAACTATAGTGAAATATCGGAATTTTGCCATAGGTATGCCAGTTTATATCACTAAAAATGGGCAGGGAGATTTAGATACACACTGGAGACAAAGATTTAGTAGCTTCTCTAAGTCATACAAACTCTTAGATAAATATTCAAAACAGCCTATAGCAAACGAAATAGAAAAAGCAGGCTTGAATTTTTTGAAATGACATTTGAACTAGCTTGTAAAGTTTTAAAGGACTACTTGGAGGCGAAGGGGTATGTTATAAAAAGCCCTAGAGAAACGTTAAAGCAGGCATTTCAAAATGGTTTGATAGAGGATGGTCATGCTTGGATAGATGCTCTGTCGAAACGGAATTTAACAACCCACACGTATGACGAAGCACTAGCTGATAAATTTATTCTTGAAATCAAACAAATATACGCCCCTCTATCATTACATAAAAAGCTTTCAGAGTAATGATAGTTATGTGTGGATTATTAGAGAGGGATATTGAATTTTTCTATAGAGCATTAGTGCAGTTCACGGAAATTGAAAAGACTATTATTTTTGGAAGCCGCGCTAATTGAAGTTATAAAAAAGGATCTGATGTTGATATTTCAATGACGATCAACAAAAAAGAAGAATCACTAAAAATGAATAACTCCAGTCTGGATTTCCAAGTGGTTCATGCAGAAGGTAATTTTATCTGCTAAATTAGAGGAGTCTCATTAGGAGATTCCTCTTTCATATTGTAAAATTTTTCAGTAAAATAATAAATGCAGTATATAAAAATGGAGGAGAACTTAATATGACGTTCAAAAAAATTAATCTGATAGGTATGTTTTTTCTTTTGCTACTGGTGAGTGCATGTAGTAGTGAAACGATCTCATTTGAAGACGAGTCTTTGGAGGAAGTTGTTTTAGAAGAACTTGGAATGGAGTCTGAAGATGTTACAGAAGAAAACTTGGCAACGATTGATAGTTTGGACGCCGACAATTCGAACATTACCAACTTAGAAGGTATTCAATCTTTACAAACACTAGAGAGTCTAAACCTTGCTGGAAACGAAATAGAGGATCTATCTCCATTATCATCATTGGATCAACTCGAGAATGTACATCTGGGGACTGTTTATATCACAGCTGATGAGAATGATACAAATTGGCAAACAATCGAAGAACTTGAGGAGCAAGGGTTGGAATTGGATGCTAGCGTACGTCTTTCTTTTGACGAACATGAAGGTCCTTCTGAAGGTGTTTTCTATCAAGTCGAAGAAGGCGATCGAACAGCGTACTTATTGGGCTCTATTCATGCTGGTGATGAGGACCTCTATCCACTTCATGAGGATATTGAAACAGCTTTTGATAGCGCGGACCACTTAGCCGTTGAAATAGATATTTCAGATATAAATGAAATTGAGTCTTCTCAGACGATCATGCAGCAAGGGATGTATATGGACGGATCCGCTTTGTCAGATCAAATCAGTGAGGAAAGCTATGAGGAAATAGTAGCGTATTTATCCGCCTTTGGTATTCCTGAGCAGATGATCGATCAATTCAAACCTTGGTTTGTATCGATGATGTTAGCTGAAGTGGCTATGGATCAGACCAATTTTACAGCTGAATATGGAATTGACATGTACTTTATGGACAAAGCAAATGAAGAGGACATGCCCATTACTAGTCTAGAATCGCTTGAAAAGCAGATAGAATTTTTAAGTTCTTCTCCAGAAGAAGAACAAGTTGATAGTTTAGAAGCAACAATAGCTGAACTTGATAATTATGGAGAAGAATTAACACAAATGATGCGACTTTGGCGTTCGGGTAATGAAGAGGTATTTACGGAGTTGCGAAACTTTGACGATGGCTACGATCAAATAGCAATGGATGAACGTGACTTAGATATGGCAGATCAAATTGAAGACTTCTTAACCGAGCCTTCCAATGACGAAGAAACGTATTTCATCGTTGTTGGTGCCCTGCATCTAGTCGGAGATGAGAGTATTGTAGGGCTTTTAGAGGAACGAGGATATGACGTTGTAGACGGAATTTCAAATTAAAGAATTAACGCGCTTTCCTACCACCCCAAGTCCAGTCGGAGGACTTGGGTAATTTACGTATTTTTCCTGTGCAGAAAGGACCGTATATTTGATAGAATAATAGAGTACCAGTATTGGAAATATAGCGAGGGTGATTTCCTTGGCAAAAGCCAGGTTTTCTAAAAATGGAATTATAGAACGAGGGAGTTGCTATATATGGAATTTATGATATATGTAATAATTATAGCAATAGGCGTCGGATTGTTATTTATTGTCTTAAAAAAAATTAGTGATTTTTTCAAAGAGCAGGATGCAGGCTACCATAACAATCATTCTATGGATGATGAAAAAGCCTTGCAGCAACGAAAAGAAATGATTGCAAACCAACGGGAGATATTGCGCGAGCTTAGAGAATTGAACCATAAAATGGATAAAGAGAATAACAAAGAGTTGATGTGAATTAGAGGCCTTGGCATTCGCCAAGGTCTTAGGTGGATTGCCTTATTTGCATTTATCTGATAGGAATCTTTATTCTTTGTGCATCTGCTAAGAAAGAATTTTTTTAAATTCCATGATATAATTAGGATACAATTTTACAGTAATATTCATTATATACTCCCTTTTTTATTTGGTAAGAAAGGTGAAATAGAATTTTAAAAAATTTGGATATGCAGTAATCAGAGGGGGATAGAGATGAACAACGAGATGACGTCTTCAGAGAAGATGGTAACAACGAATAACATAATCAGTGATTTGAAATCAATTTTAAAATTGAAAGTTCTAATAGCTAATATACTGCCTGTCTTTACTGCTTTCTGGTTAGCCATTTATATTACTGGCTCTTCTTTTACAGAGCATTTGGGCTTATTTTTGTTAACGATGATAGGAAGTACGCTCATTGTGGCTGGTGCATTGCTGTTTAATAATTGGTATGAAGTTGATCTTGATAAGGAAATGCTACGGACGAAATCACGGCCGACTGTGACAGGTAATTTTTCACTTCAAGCGGTATTTAGAACGGCAGTAGCTTTGACAGTACTTGGTTTAATCTTGATGCTATTCACCACGATAGAAGCGGCTGTTTATGCTTTCCTTGGATGGTTTGTATATGTTGTACTGTACACGGTATGGTCGAAAAGAAGGTATACACTTAATACGGTCATTGGTAGTTTATCAGGCGCATTTACACCTTTAATAGGTTGGGCGGCTATCGAACCTGCTTTTCATATAGTGCCAATTGTGTTATTTATGATGTTGTTCATTTGGCAAATACCACACACATTTGCAATAGCCATAAAAAGGCATGATGAATATAAAGCTGCAGGCGTTCCCATGCTTCCAGTTGTACATGGAATTGCATTTACCAAACGACAAATTCTTGTATATATTGCTTGTTTATTCCCATTACCTTTTTTCCTGTCAATGTTTGGGTCAATATTCATCGTAATTGCTACATTGCTCAATGTTGGTTTCTTATACTTGGCTATAAGAGGTTTTTACACGAATAATGAATTGAAATGGGCGCAACAAATTTTCATTTATTCACTAGTATATTTAATCGCCTTTTTCCTAGTAATGATTATCGCTTCGTTACTTGTGTGAAAATAGGAGCAAATCAGGATTTCTCTGTGTAGAGATTCTGATTTTTTATGGCCGTTTAACGGGCGGGTCGACTACATACGGCACGTCTTAGACTGCGCGGCTCGCCCAACCGAAACCGTTTGTACGTCGTAGAACCCCCACGGAATGAAATATGCTTATGCGCGCATTAGGTCGTGTAGAGTAACTGATTATTATCTTATTCGTCTTGAATTAGAAAATAATGGAATAAAATATGGAGCTACGATGACATATAGTACAGGGAAAGTTGACTTATGATCGGTATAGTTAGGAAGACCTGGTGAATGTCCTCTTGCTTATGGTTAGAGATGAACCGCGTTAGTTATTGCTAGATGATAGATTGTAATGTAATTCCATGGTACAATAAGTCCTAAAGTAAATAGTGAGTTTATTTTGGCAATATGTTATCCAATACTTACTTTATGTTGTGTTAACCGTATACAGGTGATAATTCCTAAAATTTTTTCAATGGAGGTTTCCAGATGGCTACTATTAATAAAGGGGAAAATAAATTTTACGTAGGCGATAGTATAAAGGATCCAATGGCAGAAATTACATTTGTACAGAATGGTGATAACAGGCTTATTATTGATCATACTTATGTATCGGACGAGCTTCGTGGACAAGGAATTGCTGGGGATTTAGTAGAAAAAGTAGTGTTGTTTGCACGGGAAAAAGGAAAAAAAGTTATGCCTCTATGTCCGTATGCTAAGGATAAAATTAAAAAAACGCCAGCGTATCAAGACGTGGTGGAGTAGTAAAGATTAGCGAACAGTGCCTGGCACTGTTCGTTTTCGGTAAAAAGAGAGATACTGCATTTTAAAAAATGAAAAGTATAGAGTAAATTGAGTTACAAAGAAAGGAATCATGCTCGATGTACCTTACAATAGAAGAGATTGCAGAATTCCTATCTATAGAAGAATCAAAAGTTAGAGCGTTTGTCATACAAGGTCGTATTCGTGCCATCCATGACGGCGAGCAGTACCTTATAAATAAGGATCAGTTCGATACACATTTTGAACAGGTTGAAAAATACAGGAAAATGATTCAAGATTATCTTAATGAACCGCTTCCTGAAGATATCGATGTGAAGGATGAGGATTAGATTCGCATCTAATCGGTTAAATTAAAGAGAAGAAGTTGATGTTTAAACTGTCCTTTTTAGTTCCTTTTGAAACACGCACTATAACGTATTATTTTTACATTAGAGGAGATCATACATGTCTAAGAAGCACAAGTCCACAAATAAAAAGCAAGCAAATTCGCTTATTTATACGGTGAAGGAAGAAACAGAATTATTGCCTTTTTTATTGGAGTCCATGTCCAATCGTAGTAGAAATTCAGTGAAGTCCATTCTCACAAGAGGTCAGGTTACGGTTGATGATCACATTGAAACAAAACATAATTATTCACTAAGCGCCGGACAAACCGTTACTATTTTAAAAAATAAAGCAGCGGTGAAGGAAAGTGCGTTAATTGGTATGTCCATTTTACATGAGGATGAAGACATTATTGTCATTAATAAGGAAGCCGGCTTACTTTCCATTGCTACAGAAAAAGAAAAGAAGCAAACCGCACATCATCAATTAATGGAATATGTTCGGCGTGAAGATCCACAGAACCGAATTTTCGTTGTGCACCGTCTGGATAAAGATACGTCAGGTGTCATGATGTTTGCTAAAAGTGAGAAAGCGAAGCGCACCCTTCAAGATGCATGGAAAGAAAATGTAAAAGAACGGACCTATGTTGCGTTGGTGGAAGGAGAAGTAGCGAAGGAAAAAGGGTATGTTTCGTCATGGATCAAGGAGAGCAAAACCCATCTGATGTATTCGAGTCCAACTAGAAATGATGGACAGCATGCAATTACGCATTATCAAGTCATCCGTTCCAATAAAGATTTCTCCTTACTGGATGTCCAGTTAGAAACAGGTAGGAAAAATCAAATTCGTGTTCATATGCAGGATTTGGGTAATCCAGTTGTCGGTGATAAAAAGTATGGCTCCAAACAAAATATAATTAGACGTCTTGGCCTTCACGCGAAAGTATTGGCTTTTACACATCCAACTACGGGTGAATTATTGCGATTTGAAGCGAAAGTTCCGAAATCGTTTTTGGTGAAGTCTAAGTGATGATGTTATTGGTATTGTATAACTAATTCGTCTCTCTCTAAAGAAATTGAAATAACGAGCACGAAAGCTTGAAATAATTTGAATGCCCCTGTTTATAGGGGTTATTTTTTATGAATTTTAATATAGTACCTTGCATAAAACAGTAGTAAGATGTATAGTATTTATTAAGGTACTGTTTATTATATAGTAGTGAACGGTGAAAAGAGGTGTAATTGATTCTTGAACATACAATTTAAAAAAGGTGTTTTAGAACTATGTGTGCTTGCGCTTTTAGATAAACAAGATCGATATGGCTATGAACTTGTACAAAAAATTTCTGACCGGATAGCTATATCCGAAGGCTCTGTATATCCATTATTAAGAAGGTTGAAAAAGGAAGAATACTTCACGACATACTTGCAGGAATCCAAAGAAGGTCCTTCGCGTAAATATTATAGGCTGACTGAAAAGGGAAGAGGTTACCTTCATCAGCTTATCGAGGAATGGCAGCAATTTTCTATTGGTGTGACTGAATTAATAAAGGAAGGTGTTCGTGATGAATAAAGAGCAATTCGTAAAAAAACTAGATGTGGCATTAAAAAAACTTCCTGAAGGGGAACGGCTGGATATTTTACAAGATTTCCAGGAGCATTTTTCCATCGGGAAAGAAGAAGGAAAAAGCGAGGAAGAGATTGCTGAGTCTCTGGGATCACCCAATCAAATTGCAAAGGAATTACTTGCTACCTATTATTTAGAAAAAGTGGAAGATGTATCCACAACTGGTAATATTCTGCGAGCCGTGTGGGCTGTTATTGGATTAGGATTTTTCAATTTAGTCATTGTGCTTGGGCCATTTATTGCATTTGTTTCGGTCTTACTTACAGGCTGGGTGTTGGCAGTTGCATTTATTGCTACTCCACTACTGGTTGTAGTTAATCTGGCCATTTATCCGGACACATTTCAATACTTTGACTTATTTTTCTCGCTCGCACTCGCGGGTCTGGGCCTATTGATTGCTATTGGAATGGTGTATGCAACACGTTTTGTTGCTACAGGATTTGTGCGTTATTTGCACTATAATGCAAAACTTGTGAAGGGTGGTTTGCAACATGGGTAACGTAAAAAAAGTAGCTGTTGTTGCTTTGCTGTTATTACTCATTGGTGGACTTGGAAGTATTTTTACATTTAATTTTAATGAACGGACGGCTATTGCTGAAACCAAAACTGCGGATACGGATAATATAACAGCTATTGATATTCGGATGAACAATGAGAAAGTAATCATTAAGCCTACAGAAGAACCCCAAGCAAGAATAGAGTTAACAGGAAACGAGGCAAACGATGATAAAACGGAATTGTCGGTGAAAGAAAATGGCAACACATTATCCATTGAAACAACGAAGCAGAGAGAGAAACTCTTTCAGTTTTTTTCTTGGGGAGGCGCGATGACGCTCACAGTATATCTCCCTGAAAAATCATATGAATCGTTAGTTGTCGATATAGATAATGGAAGTTTTCAAGCAGAACAATTAACGATAGAAGATATTAATGCATCAACAAATAACGGGGAAATTGCAATGGCCGATATTACAGCTGGAACTGTCAACGTGCATTCGAACAATGGAAAAATAAAGCTAGATCATGTCGCTGGAGAAATCAACGGCAAGACAAATAACGGGGCAATCTCTCTTGTAACCGAGGGACTGGAACGCTCCATTGATTTTGATACTGACAACGGGAGTATTACCATCCAGACAGACGAAGAACCAACAAATGCGGTATTAGATGTACGGGTGGATAACGGGAAAATCAATATCTTCGGAGATTCGGACTGGGATACTGTGATTGGGAATGGTGATAACCAGATTAAATTGACTACGAATAATGGGAGTATTACGGTGGAGAAGTAGGTTATTTAGAAAAGCAAAGCAATAAATTTTAGAAAAAACATAAAAAGTATTGAATCTATCGTTACGTAACCCTGTATAATGAACGTAACGGAGGTTGAGTAACTTGGCTTAACTTCGCTTCAAGATGCAAGGAAAGAGAATGTAAAAGTATTGGCTTTTACACACCCAACTACGGGTGATATAATGAAGTTTGAAGCAGATGTTCCGAAGCCATTTTTATCAACGTCAAAATAGCTAGGTAAGAATAGAATCTCACTTGTATCATGACGTGATGGTGGGATTTTATTTTCAATCAAAATTAACTTAAAATTCCAAGTTTTAAGTCATGAATCCAAAAATTAACAGTGAACCGTGGAGGAGGTTATGTATGTTAGCCAAGATTTTAAAAAGCTACGAATTCTTTCTAGTATTTAATAAAGAAGTTTTTTATAATAAGTTTTCATACCTATGGACGTTAGTAATACCAGGCTTCTTTCTTGTTATTAACACATGGGGGATTGGTAGTTCTTTCACCTACTCCGAATTTAGAGATGTGATGTTTTTCTATTGGAGTTTCATTATTTTAATGACAGCGGCTAATGGGATTGGGGTGGGGATTCTCGATATGCGAGATAATAATTATTTAAAAACGTATAAATATATCTCTGGTAGTAAAACACCTATCCTATTAGGGAGGATTGAATCACAATGCTTCTTTCTACTTGTTAACATTATATTTTTTACATTGGTAAGTGGGTTCGTATTCAATCAGCCAACAGGTTCCCTTCTTCTTACTGGAGCTTTTGTTTCGGTACTAGTGGCGATACCAGTATTCTTATTGCTGTTGATTGTTACGACTTTGCCTTTTGAATCTAATTCCGTTGCACAAGTCTTGATATTGTTTATTATAATGCTAGCTAATTTAACCAGCTTTAATTCTGACTTTCAACTGATGACCGATTACATACAAGTGTTTAACCCGGCAGTTGTCATAGGAAATAGCGCTACAGTCTTACATGATTTTTTCTTAGGAAATAGCAATAGTATGTTTATCATTTCGGTGGTTCCATTAATACTCTACTCCCTTATCGGGATGTTGGCATACTATCGTCTAGATATTATATCTAAGAAAGGAAGATGAATTTGAAAATTGATTCTTTACGTTTTTCATACAAAAGACATTCACCTCCAGTATTAGAGGATATAACGACAGCATTTTACCAAGATAAACTTAATGTGATCGTGGGCTTAAATGGAGCGGGAAAGACAACATTGCTTGATGTGATTACCGGTGTTCATACTGTAAATGGGTTTACACCCCCCTTTGAGGAAGGTGAAATTGTTTATCAATTACAGGGGATATTTATGCCGAATGTTTTAAAAGGGAGGGATGTTGTCAGACTGATTTTAAAGTCTGATTCAACTTCACCGTTTAAAGTATTAAAAGATCACTTTGTTCAGGACTTAGCAGATAGGGAAAAAGAAATGCTTGACCAATTATGGGATAGGAAAATAGGTGATATGTCAGTTGGTGAAAGAAGATGGTTGCTCATTAGATCCATCTCGCAGCTCAACAGAAAGCTGTATATCTTTGATGAACCAACAGCTGGGATCGACCCTGATGCTCGAACATATATTATGGAAGCACTGTCAAAATTGGTACAGAAAAGAAACACGCTTGTTATTATGTCTACACATATTTTGCATGAATTGGAATACATCAATTGTCATATAAACTTTTTACATAAGGGAAAAATGTTATACCATGGCGATTATGATAGATTTTTGAAGATAAATGGAACAAAGAATCCGGATACAGCATTTCGTAACTTTATCGAAACAGACGGTGAAAAGGTAAGTGATATCGGAAGCTGATCAGTATAATAAAATGAAAAGGATTGCTGGCAATAAATAAAGCTATCAATCCTTTCCTCTATACTATAGCGGTGCTTTTTCTAAATGTCGTCCTTTTCGACCTTCTGTAGTTTCAGCACTTTTCAACGAACTTATAATCGCTTCTTCCGTCGTTTCGATAACAGCCTGAAACAGTTGATTCATAATCGTATGGTCGTCGCGAAGAAATGTCATTGATTCAATCGATGTACCAGCATTATGATCGTAAGTATTGGCTGTTGTAAAAGCGATGGCAATGTCTCCGCTCTCATTGGCGATATGGCTGCCAGTTCTTGCTAACCCCACGGCACAACGCGTTGCCAGTCGCTTTAATTGACGGTCATAAAGTGGTACATCTGTTGCGATAACCATTATAATCGATCCGTCTGGAGTGTCTAACTGCATTTTATCCCAATTCGCAAATAATGCCTCTTCCCGTTTACCGAAATTGGTTAACACAAGGCAACCTACTGTGTATTTTTCATTACTGGTGGATACGACTCGAGAAGCTGTGCCGATCCCACCCTTATATCCAAAACAAACCATACCTTTCCCAGCACCAACAGCGCCTTTTTCTACAGGGTCGCTCGAGGCACCTTTAATTGCTTGGATAGCGTGTTCAGGTTTAATAGCTTGGTGTCGAATCGAGTTCAAGTAACTATCATTACATTCCCCTACAACGATATTAATCGAACTTGTTGTATCCCCAATTTCTTTTGTTTGATCGAGCATATATTGCAGTGCACCCTGCCAGACAGCACCTACACTAAAGGTGTTCGTCAACATGATTGGTGATTCCAAAAGCCCTAGCTCTTCAATTTGTACAAGTCCAGCCGCTTTGCTATATCCATTAATCACCGTTTTTGCTGCACGCGTTTTTTTGTTAAATAAATTATCTGGATGAGGGAGTATGGCTGTTACGCCTGTACAAATTGTGTTTTCCTCGTCCATTTTTTCATATAAAGTTACATGTCCTACCTTAACGCCCTTCACATCAATCATACAATTGGATTTACCTTTCGAGAGAGTCATCTATAGCCTTCCTCCTTTTTATCACAGTTTAACGGGCAACTAACCCCACATTGAATGAAGATTTACTTTATCGATAACAATTACTATAATCATTCACATTCTTAATATACTTTAAACAAGCATCACTCTGTCAAAAGTCCCCTCTTTTAAACCTATTCGACAAAAATTGTGGTTATCCTGCTATATGTTTTCCAAATCAGATGATTGCATTCTTATAAAAGGAAGTGGTATAATAATGAAAACTTAAATAGTAATATTCCTTCGGGGTGGGTGAAATTCCCAATCGGCGGTGATGAAGTAGTATTCTTAGTCCGCGACCCGTGCGGTTTTAATAAAACCAAGCGGTTGATCTGGTGCAGTGCCAGAACCGACAGTTATAGTCTGGATGGGAGAAGGAATTTTTGACAAGCAAGTAGCACATCTAATGAATGAATGGTGCATGGCATCGTTGTATGATTCTGCCAATGTATCATTTTTTAGGATACGTCTCTTACTTGCTGTGATAAAATTCTAACCTATGCCTCTGAAGCGATTTCAGGGGTTTTTTGTTTATATGAGAAGAATATGAACTAACGTCTCTTTTGAAAAATGAAGCCTTGCTAGCTAAAAAAGAAAGGGAGGGATAAGCGTGAAAGATGAAGATTATATGAAAATTGCGCTGGAATTAGCTCATGCGACCTCAGCGCAAACAAGTCCGAATCCTCCCGTTGGTTCAGTTGTTGTGAAAGATGGAGTCATCGTGGGGATGGGCGCACATTTAGAAGCAGGTGAAGCACATGCGGAAGTGCATGCACTGCAAATGGCAGGAGATAAAGCAATCGGTGCGACAATCTATGTCACCCTCGAGCCTTGTGCACATCATGGAAGAACCCCGCCGTGTGCGGAACTTATTATTGATAAAGGAATAAAGCGTGCGGTCATTGCAGTCACCGATCCAAATGAAAAAGTAGCAGGGCAAGGGATAAACATGCTTCGAGAAGCTAATGTGCAGGTTGATCTCGGTGTATTGGAAAAAGATGCTGAAGAATTAAATGCCGTTTTTTTCCATTATACAAAAACAAAAACCCCATTTGTGACCGTGAAATCTGCCATTAGCTTAGATGGGAAAACGGCAACTGTAACTGGTGAGAGCAAATGGATAACGGGTGAGGAAGCACGTTTGGATGTCCATCATTACCGTCGTACTCATGACGCGATTCTAGTAGGCATTAATACAGTCCTCACAGACAATCCAAGCTTGACCGCAAGAATTCCAAATAGTGGAGGAAATCCCGTGCGTATCATTTTGGATACGAACTTACGAACTCCACTTGATGCTAACGTTGTGACCGATAATGAGGCACCTACTTGGATTTTTGTTGGTAAGCATGTAGAAGAAACCAAGATGGAACCCTTTTTTAAAAAGCCTCAAGTGGACGTGATCCAACTGGAGGATGAAGAGATACGTATAAATAACGTACTAGAAATGCTAGGTGAGAGAGAAATCACGTCTTTATTTGTAGAAGGCGGTGCAGCGATTAATGGCTCCTTCTTAAAAAATGGACAAATTAACCAATTACTTATGTATATGGCGCCAAAATTAATTGGAGGCAAATTAGCACCAACTTCTTTTACAGGTGAGGGGATTAGGCAAATTTCGGATGTGCTGGAATTAGAAATTAAAGAAGTTGAAATGATAGGTGAAGATATAAAATTCAGGGCTGAAACAAGGAAGGAAGAGAAAGATGTTTACAGGAATAATTGAAGAAATGGGAACCGTGAAAAGCATGGAACATGTATCCGACCAGGCAATACAGATGGTAATTGGTTCAGAGAAAGTTCTTTCAGATATAAACACCGGAGACAGCATCTCAGTAAACGGTATTTGTTTAACGGTTACTGACTTTAATTCCGAAAGTTTTCACGTTGATGTGATGCCTGAGACGATTAAATCCACTTCGTTAAATGCTCTAGAGTCAGGTTCCAAGGTGAATTTGGAACGATCGATGGCAGCGAACGGCAGATTTGGTGGTCATTTTGTTTCAGGCCATGTCGATGGAACGGGCGAAATTGTTCGTAAAGAAAGACAAGAGAATGCGATTTATTATGATATTCAACTTTCTAAAGAACTTTATCCATTTTTATTGAATAAAGGATCCGTGTCAGTAGATGGAATCAGCTTGACTATTTTTAATGTCGCGGAGGATATATTCACCATTTCACTTATCCCGCACACGGTATCAGAAACAATTCTTGGTGAAAAAAGCACCGGAGATATCGTTAATATCGAGTGTGATATGCTCGCAAAATATGTGCAACAGATGATAGCTAATAAATAGTCAATATGATTACGCGACTTATGTGAAGGAAGGGAAGCTAATGTTTCATACAATTGAGGATGCAATTTTTGACTTAAAAGCTGGAAAGCCAGTAATTGTTGTTGATAGTGAAGATAGAGAAAATGAAGGGGATTTAGTAGCTTTGTCTGAAATGGCTACACCAGAAATTATTAATTTCATGATTACACATGCAAAGGGGTTAGTTTGTACATCCATTAAAGCGGATTTAGCTGAAAAGTTAGGATTATCTTTAATGACTAATCAGGCTACAGATCCATTAGGTACAGCCTTTACTGTAACGATTGACCATAAGGATACAACGACTGGTATTAGCGCAAGCGAACGATCGAAGACGATTCAAGCCTTACTAGATGCTGACGCGGATATGGCAGACTTCAAGCAGCCAGGACATGTATTCCCATTAATCGCAAAGGAAGGCGGTGTTTTGAGTCGTCCTGGCCATACAGAAGCCTCAGTTGATTTAGCTTCATTGAGCGGAGCGTTTCCTTCTAGCGTCATTTGTGAAATTATTAAAGATGATGGCGAGATGGCGAGGGTACCAGATCTAATGGAAATGGCCGAAGCCTTTGACTTGAAACTTATAACCATCGAAGATCTGATTGACTACCGTAAAAACAAGTCGAGTCATATCAAACGAGAAGTTGAAACCATTTTACCAAGTGAATTTGGGACATTTAAAATATTCGGCTATTCAAATGATCTGGATGATAAAGAACATATAGCGTTAGTGAAGGGGGACATCGATACAAGTGACGCTGTCTTAACGCGGATTCATTCTGAATGTTTGACAGGTGATGTCTTTGGATCACATCGTTGTGATTGCGGACCACAACTTCATCAAGCACTCGCGGAAATTGAAGAAGCTGGTCAAGGAATCCTGATATATATGCGCCAAGAAGGACGTGGCATCGGACTGATCAATAAGCTACGCGCATACAAATTGCAGGATGAGGGATTTGATACGGTCGAAGCAAATGAACAACTCGGATTTGCACCGGATCTGCGTAAATATGATTTTGGCGCACAAATTTTAAAAGATCTTGGCGTGCAAAATATCAATATCTTAACCAATAATCCTGAAAAAATGAAAGCACTGGAATCATTTGGGCTAAAGGTTGAATCACGGGTTCCAATAGAGACAGATACGCGGAAAGAAAATGAAAGTTACATGAAAACAAAGTATGTAAAATTAGGACACTTACTATCATTTCATAACTAGAAGGAGCTATACACATGGGAAAAACACTTGAGGGAAACTTAGTTGGCAGTGATTTAAAGATAGGAATTGTAGTCGGCAGGTTTAATGAATTTATCACGAGTAAATTATTAGAAGGAGCAGCAGGCACGCTGAAAAGACATGGAGTAGATGAGGATAATATTGATATTGCATGGGTTCCTGGTGCATTTGAAATTCCATTAATTGCACAGAAAATGGCAAACAATCCAGCATACGATGCAGTTATTACATTAGGGACTGTGATTCGAGGCTCAACACCACACTTTGATTATGTTTGTAATGAAGCTGCTAAAGGTGTCTCAAATGCATCTACTCAATCTGGCAAGCCAGTAATCTTTGGAGTGCTAACAACCGAAACGATTGAACAGGCAATGGAACGTGCAGGTACTAAAGCAGGAAATAAAGGTGCAGAAGCAGCAGTCTCTTCGATTGAGATGGCAAATCTCATAAAAGTGATAGAAGAGTAAAAGGAAGTCGAGAAAGCAGGTTGGTTCTGCTCTCTCGACTTTTTAAATGGAAAATTATCCGTTAGTACGATAAACTAGTAATGTGTGTTAAAAGCCTACAGAATCAGTATGTAGAGTCGAGCTTTTGAACACCCCTATAAGGAAGCTATTTAGAATCGGGGGAGATTGCAATCAAACTATTAATCGTACAATTGGCCATTACAGCTGTTGTTTGGACAGGAATGGCATTCTTTTTTTCTGAAATGGATCAAGTGAGTAAAGCAATATTCTACATTGTTACATCATGGCTACTGTTATTAATTGTTATCACTTTGAAAGCATATATTCGTAATAAAAAGGGCGACACACAATAGCTGCTAGCTTAAAGCGTGAGGAAGGTATGTAAATGCTTAATATAGAAAATTTATATAAATCATATGGAGAAAAGGTACTATTTCGTGATATTACATGTACGATTTCCGACCGTGAACGGATTGGTCTAATCGGTGTAAATGGTACGGGAAAGTCCACTTTTTTAAAAACGATTGCCGGAATAGATACACCTGAAAAAGGAACGATCAAGCATGCCAAAGATTATCACATTGAATATTTGGCACAGGATCCTGAGCTAGATGAAAATTTAACTGTTATTGAACAAATTTATCATGGTGAAGCTGCAATTATGAAGGTGATGCGTGACTATGAGCAGGCTTTGTACCGTCTTCAATCAAAACCAGATGACGATGAGGTGCAATCTCACTTACTTAAAATGCAACAAAGGATGGATGAGTATGAAGCCTGGGAGGCAAATACGACTGCTAAAACGGTACTTACAAAATTAGGAATCATGGATTTTGAAAAGAAGGTTACAGAGCTTTCCGGAGGGCAAAAGAAACGAGTGGCGATCGCAAAAGCGCTCATTCAACCTGCTGATCTACTAATATTAGACGAGCCGACCAACCATTTGGATAACGAAACAGTCGAATGGCTAGAGAAATATTTACAAGTATATAAAGGATCTCTATTACTCGTTACGCACGACAGATACTTTTTAAATCGTGTTACCAATCGAATTTATGAATTGGATCAAGGTAACTTATATATTTATGAGGGTAATTACGAAGTCTTCCTGGAGAAAAAGGCAGAGCGTGAAGAACTAGAAGCGAGTAATGAACAGAAGCATCAAAACACGTTGCGACGTGAAATTGCCTGGTTAAAACGAGGAGCAAAAGCTCGGTCAACAAAACAAAAGGCGAGAATTGATCGTGTTTCCGAGATGAAGGAAGAGACGTTTCATACAACAAAGCAAAACGTCGATTTCCAAGTAGGCTCCACACGGTTAGGCAAAAAAGTTATTGAATTAAAAGATGTTGAAAAGTCATTTGAAAATAAACAGTTATTAGATGGGTTTAACCATCTGGTCGTACCCAGAGACCGTATTGGTATAATTGGTCCAAATGGAACAGGGAAAACAACATTATTAAACATAATGGCTGAGCGGATTCAGCCTGATCAAGGAGAAGTAGAAATAGGCGAAACGGTTAAAATTGGCTACTATACCCAAGGCGACGAAGAACTCGATGGAAATATACGGGTTATCGACTATATAAAAGAAGTTGCAGAAGTTGTCCATACGAAAGATGGTTCCGTCATTACTGCAGAACAGATGCTGGAGCGGTTTTTATTTTCCCGACCTGAACAGTGGACCTATATTCGCAGGCTTTCCGGCGGGGAGAAGCGGCGTCTTTATTTATTAAAGGTTTTAATGACAGAACCCAATGTGTTGTTTTTAGATGAGCCAACGAATGATTTGGATACCCAAACATTGAGTGTGCTTGAAGAGTATTTGGAGCAATTTCCTGGTGTTGTCATCACCGTTTCCCACGATCGTTACTTTTTGGACCGGGTCGTGGATCATTTACTTGTTTTTATAGGTAATGGTAAAACCCAGCATTTCTTTGGAAATTATAGTGACTACCTGGAGCAGAAAGAGCCAGATGAAGAGAAACCCGCGAAGCAGGAAAAAGTAGAGAAGAAACCGAAACAAAAGAAAAAGCTTTCCTACAAGGAACAAAAAGAATGGAATGAGATTGAAGATAAAATTATGGATTTGGAAGCAAAAATAGAAGAGATACAAGCAGGCATTGTAGAAGCTGGAAGTGATTCAGAAAAAGTTCAGGATTTATTCACCGAGCAGCAGAAAGTGGAAGAAGAATTAGAGATAAAGATGGAGCGTTGGGAGGAACTATCCCTAATAGTCGAGGAATTGGAAAACAAAGCATAACACGCTTGTAAGAGATTGCAAATTTTCTAAAGTTCACTGCATAACCTGAATAAGATTATGGATATAGATGAAAACTATCATCATAACTTATTTAGGTGGGTCATATATGAATAAAAGGCAATTGTATAATGAAATTTATGAACGAAGGGAGCAACTAGATAGCCTATATACTGAATTCTGGAATTCTTATTCGGGATTAGATACATGGTATTTTTGGTTTCTTATTACGTGTATCGTGCTACCATTGGTTTTCCTTTACTTTGTAATAGACAGAAATAGGTTATTCGAAATTGCTTTTTATGGTTATACAGCACATATCCTCTGGCTAATGATTGATACTATTTTAACTGCACAAAATTATTTTGTTCATCCACATAGTATCAGCCACCTCACTCCAACTGGAATATCGGTAACAGCTGTTTTATTTCCAGTAACTTTTATGTTACTGTATCAATATTGTACCAATAAAGGGAAAAATTTCTATCTGTATGCCGTGATGACATCGATTGTATTTGCTTTTGGATATGGTGGAATTTCTAATGTGGTAGGCTTATTGGAAATGCACAAAGGTATGAATTTAGCCTATTTATTTCTTATTGATATAGCAATCGCATTCATTGCTCTATGGGCGACGAAGGTATTCTTGAAAATAAAGAAGACAAATAGGAAAATATAATTTTTTTGATATTTTATTAAATTTTCCATTTCATTCCCTGTTGCGATCGGTTAAAGTAAAGATAGAAAATTAAAATGAGGGATGGATACATGCAGCAGATATATAGTGATATCATGCAATTTCGTGGGAGTCATTATGCGTTCGGATATCGGCAGGGAGAATTAGTAAAGGATTCTGTTATGCTAACGAATCGGCAAAGGCAATGGAAAATAAGAAAGCCGCGTTTTAGCATTCGTGAAGATGAGGTGAAAGAGGCAATTTTACCGATCGCACCCGGAATTTGGGATGAGTTAATCGGTCTTTCGGATGGTTTAAAGATATCGATGGAAGAAGTATTGAAAGAATTCGGTGGATATCGGCTGGATTATGTAAAAAGCGGGTGCTCTATTTTTACAACCTCTGATTATATGGTTCGAAATTATGATTTTCATCCTAGAACATATGAAGGACGGTATACGATTTTTCAGCCAAGTGATCAGGGCTATGCTGTTATTGGGCCTGCTCAGCGAATTACAGGGCGTATGGATGGAATGAATGAGCATGGGCTTACAATGGGCTATAATTTTATCCACCGGAAGAAGCCAGGTGCGGGGTTTATCTGTAACATGATTGGTAGAATCATTCTGGAAAATTGTGCAAATGTGGAAGAAGCAATTACACTTTTAAAGCAAATACCACATCGTCATTCTTTCAGTTACACGGTGCTGGATGAAAGTGGGGAAACGTTTGTTATTGAGGCGACTCCAAGAGGGGTTGAAGTGCGACAGTCAAATGTATGTACAAACCACTTTGAAATATTGGGGGAAGAAAATCGCCATCATTTAGATGATTCTTATCAAAGGATGCATGCTATCCAACAGCAACAAAGTCAGGCAACGGATGGATACCAAGCTTTTCGAATGATGAATGATTCCGATAAAGGCATTTTTTCCGATAAATATAAGAATTGGGCTGGAACGATTCATACATCTGTATACTTTCCAAAAGAAAAGAAAGCTTGGTTCGCTCTGGGAGGTGACCGGAAGCCAGTTATTTTTGACTTTGCAAGATGGCTGGAGGGGGAAAGAATCTCAACAAAGCGGGTTTTAGGTGAAGTTGATACAGATTTACCTTTTATGCACATGGCGAATGTACGCTGATTACTATATTATTTCTCTCTTATTTGGTATAATTAATCATATTTTTAATAGACTAAAAAGGAAGTAATAATCTAATAACATTACATTTTGATCTATTTTAAGGTTTAGTCTTCATACGAATAAGGGAAACTGTAATCAGACTTTCTTTTTTTGGAAGTAAGCATTTTCTAAGAAATACAGTTATAATAAGTACAGACAAGTATAATGGAGGTATTATTATGAAACTTTACCAAGTAAGAAAAGGACAATTTGTTTTTTATAAAAATGAATTGCACAAAGTTTATTCTGTAAAACCTGTTTTTAAAAAATCGATCCACTTGTATCGCTTGAAAGATATGCAGCAAGTCTTAACTAGAGCCAGCGAGATTGAACTGTATAGACCACAAAATAATGATACCTTTATTTTTTATGGGAAGCGATATACCATCGATAAAGATAAGAAGCCGGAATCTGGTGATTATATTTTGATTACGAAGCCAGCACCTGATTTTCTAGATCATTACTCGCTGAATGAAATTGAAAAAGTAGAAAGTGTTGAAGATGGAAATGTTGTAACTACGAAAGACAATGGTGTAAAACATAGCGAATATGTTGTTCTGGTTCCTGGGAAAACAGATGCTAGTCAGGAAATAGCTTATCTTGATAAAAATTTAGTACCTGAAGCACAACAAATTGAAGATGAGTCCATTACTTATTTGTCAGAAAAAGATACAGCACTGAGACCGGCTGTTAGTGATATCTATATTGATGTTAGAAATGATACGAAAGCAATGGTTGTTGCAATGACAGAAGATGAAGTAATCTTTGGTCATGGCGTACGCGTACATGTTGCAGAATTGTTGGATGAAAATAATTTTCAGCTTATTTATCGAGATGAAGACTTGTAAACATTGAAATCCCAGCTTGTGCGCATAGCTGGGATTTTATATTTGTTGTATTTTAACGCGCAGGCTATTTAATTAGTCAAGCATGCTTGATGCTTTATAACCGAGAATATTGACAGGATCTTTTGCGCTGGAATAAGGTGGTGCGTAGGCAAGTTCCAATTCTGGGAGATCAGCTACCGTTAACTTTGCCTTGATTGCGGTTGTTAGGACAGCTAGCCTTTTATCGGCCCCGTCAAAACCAACAACATGCGCGCCGTACAGTTGCCCTGTATTCTCATCAAATAGTACTTTAAGCCAGAGTTTATCAGATCCAGGATAATATCCAGTGTGCGAGTAAGATTGTAAGGTGGCTTCTTTAAATGTATATCCTGATTGTTTCAACGAAGTACTGTTATTTCCTGTTGCCCCAACTGTTAAATCAAATATTTTTAAAATAGCGGATCCCATTGTCCCCTTATAAGCAATAGCTTCTCCATTAAGGTGGCTAGCGATGATAAATGCTTGTCTATGTGCAGGCCAGGCTAGAGCAACGTGACGGGGTTCTTCTATAATTAGACCTTTTGTTTCAATCGCGTCACCAAGTGCATAGATATTCGGATCGGTTGTCTGCATATAGTCGTTCACAGCAATAGCACCAGTGCTTCCAAGCTTTAAAGAGGCATCAGAAGCAAGACTCGTATTTGGCTTAACGCCTGTTGCTAATATTGTCATATCCGCCTGTACGGTGTCCCCACTGTTGAGGTGGATCGTCTTCCCATCATCGGAGTAGCTTTCCATCCCATCATCCAAAATTAACGTAACATCTTTTTCTTCTAGATGATCCTCAACAATCGCAGCCATATTTTTATCCACTAATTTCATGACCTGGTCTGATCGATCGATAATTGTACAATCTAATCCAAGGGCATGTAAGTTTTCAACCATTTCTAAACCGATAAAACCTGCTCCTACAATTGCAACTGTTTTTGGCTGTTCTTTTTTAATGTAGGAATATATGTCATCCATATCCGGAATTGTGTGAAGGGGAAACATACATGATTCCTTCATTCCTTCTACAGTTGGAATAGAGGCAGATGCCCCTGGTGATAAGATTAATTTATCATAGGTTTCCTCATACGTACCTGCATCACTTTTATAGTGAATTTGTTTCGTGGAGCGGTTAATACCAGTGACTTCACAGTTCGTGCGAATCGTAACATCGTATTTATCGATAAACGTGTCGGTAGGTACAAGTAAATCGTCTCTTTCCTTTACAACCTCTCCGATATAATAGGGCATACCGCAATTTGAAAATGCGATATGATCCCCCTTATCAAAAATGATAATTTGCGATTCTTTATCTTTTCTCCTAATTTGTGCTGCTACGGTTGCGCCACCGCCAACTCCTCCGACAATTATTATTTTTTGGCCCATTCGAAAACGCTCCTTTTTATAGTTAACTTTAGATTTAAATGTCGAATATTGTACTTAGGAAAACGATTATGATGGTAATAGGGGCGACCCACCTCATAATTTGAAACCATACCTCATAAAGGCCGGTTGACAATTTATTGCTATAGGCGAACTCTTTTATCATAAGCGTCTTATCCATTTTAAAGCCAATGAATAAAGCAATTAATAAACAGCCACCTGGTAGTAGAATATTACTTACAAGGTAGTCAGTTGCATCAAACACGGTTAAACCGAAAATCGTAAAATCTGCTAAGACATTTGATGACAATGCTGCTGGTATACCTGCAAGGAAAACAATTGAACCAGCGATAACTGCGACTTTCCTGCGCGACCGCTGTTTCCCCTCTGTGAACGCAGAAGTAATGATTTCCAGCATGCTAAAGGACGATGTCATAATAGCGAATAAAAATAATAATAAAAACAGACTCAGGAAGAGTTCTCCAAATGGCATTTGGGCGAATGCTTCTGGTAAAACGATGAACAATAAACCGGGTCCTTCTGCTGGTTCAAGCCCGAATGAAAAGACAACCGGAAATATGGCTAGACCTGCTAAGAAGGAGACAATGATGTTCATGATGGAAACAGACCCTGCAGACATGGGAAGACTTATATCCTTATTTAAGTAAGAACTATAGGTGACCATCACCGAAAATCCAACAGCTAAAGAGAAAAAGGATTGTCCAAGTGCATACAAGACACCTTCTGTTGTGATCATGGAAAAGTCAGGTTGAAGGAAGAACGTTACGCCTTCCATAGCTCCTTCAAACGTTAATGCACGTATCACAATAATAATGAAGAAGATAAATAATAAGGGCATTAGTAATTTACTTGCCTTTTCAATCCCATTTTTTATCCCAAGCGAAACGACGGCTATGTTAATAATTAAAAAGGATGCAAGGCCTACAATTACAATTAGTGGATTTTCCGTAATCGTTGCGAATAGCTCGGAATAATCTGTGTTGTCCTGAATGATCATGCCAGGAATGGACAAGGCGCTGTAAATTAACACCCAGCCACCTACCACACTATAAAAGGACATGAGAAGAAAGGCACCAACTACACCCCAGCGCCCGATGATGGACCAGCCGCTTTTAGGTGCTAGTGTTTGATAGGCGCTGATTGCTTCCTTTTGTGAACCTCGTCCGATAATGAATTCGGCAAGTAATATAGGTAGTCCAATAATTATAGTGAATAAGATAAATAATAAGAAAAAAGCACCGCCACCGTTCATTCCTGTCATATAAGGGAATTTCCAAATGGCTCCCAGGCCGATGGCTGCACCTGCTGATGATAAAATAAAGCCAAGCTTCGTTGACCACTGATCTTTTTGAGCGGGCATAATATGATTTCCTTTCTAAGGTATACTTCGTTTCTATTATTGGGCAGATTTTATCGTAGTTTAATGGGCAAGAAGCCCCCACTGAATGAAGTTTTACTTTACTACATTTTTGTTCGAATGTCCCATAATTCTGGGAAGAAATAATGATCCAATACTTTTTTAAGGTAGCCAACACCGGAAGAACCACCTGTCCCTGTTTTGTGGCCAATAACCCTTTCTACTGTTTTCATATGTTTGAAGCGCCATTGCTGAAATGAATATTCAATATCCACTAGTTTTTCTCCTAACTGATAGAGCTCCCAATATTGATCAACATTTTTATAAATCGTTAGCCACGCTTGTTCAACGGAGGCATCTTTAACATATGTTTTTGAAACATCTCGATTCAAAAGACTTTCATTAATAGGGAATCCTTTTCTTGCCAACGTTTCAATTGCAACATCATAAAGCCCAGGAGACTGGTATGCCTTTTCTAGTGTGTCATGAATCTCCGGTTGTTTTTCATAGATATCCAGAATGAATGGTGTCTTATAGCCAAGAACAAATTCAACGAGTCGATATTGATAGGATTGGAAGCCAGATGCATTCCCTAGTTTATCACGGAATTCCATGTACTCAGCTGGAGTTAATGTTGAAAGTACATCCCATGCTTGAATCATTTGATCTTGGATGTTAGAAACACGTGCCAGCATTTTAAAGGAAGCCTGTAAGTCGTTACGCTGTATAGCAGCGATGGCCCCTTGAATTTCGTGAATGGTGAGTTTAAGCCAAAGCTCGCTAACGTGATGAATAATAATAAATAACATTTCATCATGGTGATTGGATAACCCTTTCTGGCTAGATAATAATGTATCGAGTTGCAGGTAATCGCCATAGGTCATTTTTTCGATGAAATCTGTATGTATGCCTTTTTCTGATTGAAATGTATCCTTTAGGTGCTTATCATCAGTCATGATGGAATCTCCTCATTGATGGGACGTAACACTGCACGAACAGGACTACCGTCTGCACCATGAATTGCTAAGGGAAGTGCTATTAGTTCATAATGCCCTGTATTGACATGATCCAGCATTACGTTTTCTAAAATATGAATGCCATTCCTGTAAAGGGCATGATGTGTCTCTAAGTCTTTACTATCTGGAGCATCGACGGACGGAATATCTACACCAATTAATATGACGCCTTTCTCCTGTAAAAAACCTGCAATATCTGGGTCAAGATAAGGAAGTTTGTCAGGAAAATAGGCTGGGTTATTAGGCAACGAAGTATGTAAAAGGACTCGCGTTACATTTTCCCATTCAAATTCCTGTAATACGTCGGCAGTAATCCAGTTCGTATGGCTAACATCAATGACCATTGCTTTTCCAATATAATGATCTATATTCAGTTGTTCCACTGTCTTACCATCTGAGTCATAATGAAATGGTGCATCGATATGTGTGCCAATGTGTAAACTAGCTGTCATTTGTCCGATGTTGGCAGATCCTGTTTCTTCCTTTGTAAACGTAGGGGAGTAGGAGAAAGGAGTATCTCCTGGAAATTGCGCAATATCATTCGTTAAAGGTTGTGAAATATCTATCCAGTTAGCCATTATGCAATGACACCTCGCTTATTTTCAAATTTTTTATAACGCTCTTCATTCATAATTGTTTTCAGTATTTGTATCATCTGCCAAACTTCTTCAAATGTATTATACAAGGCAACAGGCGCAAGGCGAATGCCATTTGGATTACGGAAATCAGGAATCACGCCATCTGCTTTTAATGCTTTGCATATACGAGCGGCTTCTGGGTGTTCAAGGAAAACGTGACCACCTCGTGTGTTATCATTTCTCGGGTTAGCGATTGTGAAGGTAAACCCCACTAATTCAGTTTCAACCAATTTCATTAAATAATTCGTTAGCTGGAGCGATTTTTGGCGTATTTTATTTATCCCAGCTTCTTGAAACATTTCTAAGGATCCAAGTAATGGCGCGGCACTTAATACGTTCGGTGTTCCAATTTGGTATGCACTTGCATCGTCAGCCGGTGTGAGTGTATGGTCCATATCGAATTGTTTTTCCTTTGATGAGCTAAACCATCCTGCGAGGCCTGGATCATTGCCAAAGTGCTTTTCATTTACATACAGACCCCCGACACTTCCAGGTCCTCCATTCAAGTGTTTATACGTACACCAAAAGGCAAAATCGACACCCCAGTCTATTAATTGATGGGGGATAGATCCAATCGAATGGCACAGATCAAATCCAATTAAAATACCGCGTTTATGTGCTTCTTTTGTTAAGGTCTGCATATCTAAAATTTGTCCACTGCGATAGAGTATGCTTGGCAATACAATTAATGCGACATCGTCTGTCATAGCATCAATTATATCCTGTGTATCGAGTGTGTTATTAGTGCTCTTAACCTGAATCAAATGCTCTTCAGGGTCCAGTCCCTTTTGCTTCAGTTGGCTCTTAAGTGCATATATGTCTGAAGGGAAATTCAGTTCATCGGCAAGGATTTTCGTTTTATTTCCTTCAGGTTGGAAAAAGCTCGCAACGAGTTGATGAAGGTTGGTTGTCGTGGAACCTGTTACGATAACTTCTTCTGGCTTAGCACCAACTAAGGAAGCAGACATTTTACCAAGTTTCTCGGATAAGTAAAACCATGGATGTGTTCCTTCTGTCCATCCATCTATTGCATGCATTTTCCAGGATTCCATAATTGTATCGACGGCTTGTTCTGCCCGTATTGACAGGAGTCCCAATGAGTTACCATCAAAATAAATCGTGTCCTTCGGGATATAAAATTCGTTGCGGTAATGCTTAAGTTCGTCTTGTGCGTCTAAATGTCGTGCGTGTTTAATCCCAGTATTCATTCTCAGCACACCTCCTTTTCGGTTAGGTTATAGTATCATTCTAACAAATGTTTCTATTTTCGCGTAAGGAAAACTGTGAAAGGCAAAAATGTATTTAATCGCTGGATTCATTATATTCGAATAATAGTGATCTTTATTTAAATAATATAGGTTATAAGAAATGAGGCGTTCATTTCTTTGTTAAATATTGCAAATAATAAGACGATGTTTTATGCTAGTGTTAGGTAGTTGAAATGTGGTTTGATTTATTGAAATAGATAGGTTGGTACGTCATTTATGTAATCGGTTTCATTTGCCGAGAAGGCTCTTTTCGTAAGGATTGTTACTTTTAGATCTTCTTAGTTGATATAAAGTGCGACGTAACTACTGTCTGCTATAAGTATTTGCTATAATCGCCGTTCGGGGTCGCTACGGGCGGATGCTTTCCGCGGGCACGGCTTTGCCCTGGCAAAGGGTATGTCGACGTTGTTCGCAAAGAACGGTTTTAGTCGACCTTCCTTAGGATAATGCTGCGGGGTCTTCAGACTCGTGCTGGGGCTGCGCGTAAATGCTCGCCCCACCGAAAACCATTGTTCCCGCAGGAGTCACCGCCCTTCGCTCACCCGAACTGGTGAGGTGGTTCGTTGTTTTGAATATTGATTACTAATGCTATTTAGCGGCAGTAATACCAGCGGAGGAAACACATGAAGACTCCTGCGGGAGGAAAGGCCTCGGTGAGACCCCGCAGTGCGCCAGCACAAGGAGGCTCACCAGCCGCCCGCGGAAAGCGAAATGTGTTTCCGTAGCGAATCTCCGCTCTCAACCAGTGTTTGCAAAAGAATTCTCACTGCGTCGTCTACTATTGATTTTGTGTTTAGAAAACTTGGCATTCGTTAAAGGGATTCTTAGAAAGTGTTCTTTGCTTTGTAAGAAACCCTTATGCTTTGGAGTGCGAGCTTTTAATGGCGAGTGCCTTAGTTACACTTATGCAGTAGGAAAGTTTTCCTGTCTGCCAAAAACAAAAATCATTTAGAAAATAGCCATCAAGAAAAACGCCCTTATACTTGTACAATGCTGCGGCTTATGACCTCGTGACACTCGATTATTATAAGGTTTCGAGCGTGTTATAAGTCTCTGGCGCCAAGGGTACTGCGGTTGAATGTGGATCATTATCCAAAAGTCTCAACATGAACTGGATGGTCGGGAATAAGGAAGTTTTACAAGCATTAGCGACTTTCGGCATTGATGCAGAAAAACCAAGTGGAACGATATTTCTTTGAGCTAAAGTTCCTGACGGGTATTATTCCATTGATTTAACGAATAAGCTATAGGGTGAAGCTGATGTTATTGTTACTCGAGAACAGCCTTTGGGGATTCTCGTGAAGAAGGTTATTTTAGGATAGCGTTACGGTAACAACAGATAGCAGTACAGCGTCTTTAACAAGCTTAATTTGAATGGAGGTCAGTTGCTCGTGAAAATGACCGCAGCTCAAGCAATTATAGAATGTATGAAAAAAGAGGGTGCTCGAAAGACGTTTTGCGTGCCTGGTGAAAGTTATTTACCTGTTCTTGATGCGTTACATGATGAACCTACCATTGATGTAATTTCAGCCAGACATGAAGGCGGGGCTGCATTTATGGCAGAAGGGTATGCAAAAGCTGCTTTAAAGGCGGGCATTGTGCTTGCTACAAGAGCAGTTGGTGCAGCGAATTTGTCCATCGGTGTACATACGGCCTACCAAGATTCCACACCAATGATCGTTTTCTTAGGGCAGGTTCATCGTAAAGTCAGGGGGAGAGAAGGGTTTCAAGAAGTGGATTTAGTCAGGTATTTCGAGCCTATTGCGAAATGGACCACAGAAGTCAGTGATCCTGAACGTATACCAGAAATCGTTCAGCGCGCGTTTCGGATTGCACAATCAGGTAGACCAGGTCCTGTCGTCATTTCATTGCCGGAAGATGTTTTGCCACAAGAAGCAGAAATGGAATTTGGGCCTGTCACAGTTATTCCGAAGCCTGCACCATCGCAGACAGAAATAGCACGCGTTGAAGAACTTCTTAAAACAGCAAAAAAACCATTAATTATAGCTGGGGGAGGGGTGAAAAGTGCTCGAGCGGAAGAGGATTTGATTCGTTTTGCAGAGAAGTACAACATACCCGTCGTTGCAGCATTTCGTCGTCATGACGCATTTCCACATGATCACCCCTCCTATGTAGGTCATCTTGGCCTTGGTACGAATAAAGAAATTCTGAAAACTGTAGAAGAAGCAGATGTCATTCTGGCACTGGGTACAAGGCTTTCAGAAGTGACGACGCAAGACTATTCGATTATAACACCGGCTAAAAGATTGATTCATGTAGCAATTGATTATGACACGATTGGTAAAGTTTACCCACCGGAAATTGGGATCGTTGCTGACTTAAAAGAGGCATTACAGCTGTTCATTCATATGGAGGTAGATGGGGACTGGGGGAGCTGGATTAATGAAAGGCGAAAAGCATATGTGAATATAAGTCGTTTGAATGTTTCAGATAATGATGTAATCAATAAACATATTGTCGCTATCATGGCGAAACATCTTCCCAAAAATGCGCTTCTAACAACAGATGCAGGTAACTTTGCAGGGTGGCTTCATGGTTTCTATCCATTCCGTGAAAAACATACGTATGTTGGTCCGACTTCAGGGGCAATGGGTTATGGGATGCCTGCAGCACTAGGGGCGAAGCTTGCTTTTCCAGAAAAAATAGTCGTTTCGTTATCTGGAGATGGTGGATTTATGATGACAAGTCAGGAACTGGAAACAGCTGTGAGAAATAATATTCCTGTCATATGTCTTGTTTTTAATAATAATATGTATGGTACCATCCGTATGCATCAAGAAATGCATTATCCGGAAAAAGTAGAAGCGACCGATTTAGGTGACGTTTCGTTTAAGGATTTAGCAATTAGTGTTGGAGCTGACGGATATGCCGTAAATACGATAGCGTCATTTGAAATAGCATTGGAAAAAGCAATGACTAGCGAAAAACCATCCGTGATCGAAATTATAACGGATAAAGAGCAAATTTCTGTTTCATCAACGATTACAGAAATCCGTAGCCGGAATCTGAAATAGTAGTAATGCGTGTTCGGAAGGGGGACGGACTTTTTGAACGTGCTCTATTAATAAAATTTCTATATAGGAGGTATTTTTTCATGACAGTCGTATCATTGGAAACAAACAAACTAGCAAACTATATTAACGGAGAATGGGTAGATATAAGGAATGCTGCATTAGTGCTTAATCCGGCAACAAGAGAAACGATTGTGGAGGTACCGCTATCGGACGCATCGAGCGTGGATCATGCTGTCTCTGCTGCTAAGAAAGCCCAAAAGGATTGGGCGTTAGTTCCTGCACCACAACGTGCTGAAGTACTCTATCAAGTTGGTTATCTAATGAAAGAACGTAAAGAGAGGCTTTCTCAGTTATTGACGATGGAAAATGGGAAGGTTCTGGAAGAAGCGCGTGGAGAGGTACAGGAAGGTATTGATATGGCCTTTTATATGGCGGGTGAAGGACGTCGTCTCTTTGGGCAGACGACACCAGCCGAATTGAACGATAAATTTGCTATGAGCCAACGCTCTCCAGTTGGTGTGGTTGGGATTATTACGCCATGGAACTTCCCGATTGCTATCGCAACATGGAAGTCGTTCCCTGCGATTGTTTCCGGTAATGCAGTGATCTGGAAGCCTGCGACTGAAACACCGATTATGGCCCATGAACTTGCGAAGATATTTGAAGAGGCAGGGTTGCCTAAAGGCTTATTGAATGTCGTCTTTGGTGCTGGTTCTACCGTTGGAGATGCAATGGTTCAACATCAGGATATTCGTGTTATTTCATTTACAGGTTCGGATGTGACAGGTCGAACTATTGCTAGTGAGTGCGGAAAGCAGTTGAAGAAAGTATCCCTTGAAATGGGTGGGAAAAATGCTGTTATTGTCATGGATGATGCTGACTTGGATCTGGCTGTGGAAGGTATCTTATGGAGTGCGTTTGGTACGAGTGGACAGCGCTGCACAGCCTGTAGTCGTGTTATCGTGCATGAAAAGGTAAAAGAAACGCTGGAGGAGCGCTTACTTGCAGCGATGGAAAAATTGACTATTGGTAATGGGCTTGACGAATCGAATAAAGTTGGGCCAATTATTAATAAAGCTGGCATGGATAAAATTAAGGAATACATGGAAATCGGAAGGGAGGAAGGTGCTAAATTACTTGCTGGTGGTTATGTGTTGAATGAAGGAGAGCACGGGAAAGGAAATTACTTTGCACCAACACTATTTTCGGATGCTACTTCCGACATGCGCATTGCTCAGGAAGAAATCTTCGGACCAGTTGTTTCCTTAATTTCAGTCCCAAATTTTGAAGAAGCGATTGAAGTAAATAATGGGGTGACATTTGGACTTTCAAGCTCGATATTCACAAGTGATGTCAATCGTGTATTTAAAGCACAGCGCGATTTGGATACTGGAATTGTTTACGTGAATGCAGGTACTACTGGAGCGGAAATTCATTTGCCGTTTGGTGGAACAAAAGGTACAGGGAATGGTCATCGTGATTCAGGTGTGCAGGCACTGGATGTATTTACGGAATGGAAAGCGATTTACGTAGACTACAGTGGAAAATTACAACGCGCACAGATTGATGTAGATTAATATAGGAATGTGTAAGATCTCTTGTTCAGGTTTGATTAATTTTTCACAGGGAGGAATTGCATGAAAATCGGTGTATTAGGTTCAGGCTTAATGGGAAAAGAAGCTGCACGTGATTTAATAGATAGTAATGGTGTAACAGCTGTTGGTTTAGCAGATATTGATCTAACCCGTGCACAGCAAGTTGTTGATCAATTACATTCATCTAAACTGACTGCATATCAAGTGAATGCAAGTGATGAAATGGAATTGGCAACATATATGCGGCAATTTGATGTGATTATTAATGCACTATTTTACTCCTTTAATGAGACCGTTGCAAAAGTGGCAATTCAAGTAGGCGTGAATTCGGTTGATCTTGGTGGACATATTGGTCATATGACAGACCGGGTGTTAGCACTGAAAGAAGATGCAAAAGCAGCAGGTGTTACGCTCATTCCAGATCTAGGTGTTGCACCAGGTATGATTAATATTTTATCGGGACACGGAGCTAGCAAACTAAACCAATTAGAATCTATAAAATTGTATGTAGGCGGAATTCCTGTTAAACCAGAGGCCCCAATTGAATATAATCATGTATTTTCAATGGAAGGGGTTTTTGACCATTATACAGATCCCTCCCTCATTATTCGAAATGGAATTAAACAAGAAATCTCCTCTTTGACAGAGGTAGAGCGCGTTTACTTTAAACAATTTGGCCCGTTGGAAGCATTCCATACTTCAGGCGGGACATCAACATTATCCCTATCCTACCCTAATTTAAAAACATTGGAGTATAAAACAATTCGTTATCCTGGTCATGCTGAGAAATTCAAATTACTAGTGGATCTAAACCTGACCAAGGCGGATTATGAAGTCGATGTAAATGGGCAAAAAATTAAACCACGCGAAGTATTCCTTAAAGTGTTGGATCCGATCGTTGAACTAGGGGAGAAAGACGATGCAGTCTTATTAAGAGTGGTGGTTTCTGGCGAAAAAGAAGGGAAACCAGCAACCTATGAATATGAAATGACAACTTATAAAGATAGAAATACAAATGTAACCGCAATGGCTCGAGCTACTGCGAATACAATATCCGTTGTTGCTCAAATGATTGGGACTGGAACCATTTCCCAAAAAGGTGTTTATCCACCAGAGAAAATTGTTATTGGCGATACGTATATGAAGGAAATGGAAAAGCGTGGCGTAACGATTACAGAAACAGAAAGTGTAGAAAAACCCTGGGTAAATACGTAAATGATTTCCCTCTGCTTTTTGGTAGAGGGAGTTGCTTTTAGGATAAAAATCGAAGCAAAGGATAGACGAAAAGAAAATACTTTAATAGTGAAAGTCGTATCTAATCATGATCGGGTTATCAAGAAGAATTTAAACCACTAAAAGATGAAGGAATGATTATAAAATGAATACTGTATTTATTGCAGGACATGCACGCCTCCCTTCAGGAATGGCTGCAAAAAGTATATACGAAACCTTAACGATAACAGCGGAAATAGACAAGAAATATGGTGTAGTCGTAACAGCCAGTTGCACATTGGCGACCGTTCATGGTAGAGAATTTGTTCAACAACTACTTCGTGGCCATAGTTTACAAGATGGCATCGATAAACCAGTGGAAGAAATAAAAGAACATTACTTAGGAAAAGCTGGTGGCGCTCTAGCTTCAGCATTGAAGGATTTGTATAAGCAGTATGAGGGGTATATTGCATGAATAATCACGTGGATCGATAGAACCTCAGGTCGACTCGAGAGCAGCCCCAGGTCGACTCGAGAGCAGCCCCAGGTCGAGCATTAGAACGCTTTTCGCTTGAGCAGGAGAGGTTGTCGCTCGAGTAAGACTCGTCCTCGCTCGAATGAGCAGCAACATTCGAAACTCGCGCGGTAGCATCGCGTCCCCACAAAAAAAGCGATCCAAATCAATCAAGGATCGCTTTTCAAATTAGCTTATTCCAATCGATACAAATTTCTTTTCTAGAAATTCATCCATTCCGTGATGTCCGCCTTCTTTGCCGTTTCCGGATTGCTTTATTCCGCCAAATGGTGCTTCCGCAACGGCAGGGAAGACGTCATTTATGCCAACAATGCCGAATTCTAATTTTTCGGAGGCGCGAATGGCCTGATTTGTGCTTTCTGTAAAAATATACGCAGCTAAACCATAATCTGTATCATTCGCTTTGTGTAAAACTTCTTCCTCATCCCGAAATGTTTGTATGGGTATAATCGGGCCGAATGTCTCCTCGTTCATAATCAGCATATCATCTGAAACATTGGTGAGAACAGAAGGGTTGTAGAAGCAGCCTTCCAAATTACCTTCCCATTCACCACCACCAACGACAACCTGTGCGCCTTTTTCGATAGCATCCTTAAGGTGTGATTGGACTTTTTCCAGAGCCTGTTGATTGATCAGTGGCCCAAGATCAACATCTTCTTCCAGACCAGAGCCAACTTTTAATTGGGAGACTTTTTCGGTAAGTAATGCTGTAAATTGGTCGGCAATCGATTCATGCACATACAAACGGTTGGTACAAATACAGGTTTGCCCATTATTTCTGAATTTGCTAGCTAATACTAGATTGGTAGCCAGGTCGATATCTGCATCGTCAAAAACAATACTGGGTGCATGGCCACCAAGTTCAAGTGAAAGCTTCTTTACATGCTCGGCGCTTTCCCGCATTAAGTATTTTCCCACCGCAGTAGAACCTGTGAATGTCAATAATCGTACGTCTTTGTCTAAAAGCAGTGCATTTCCAATTGCTTGAGCATCACCAGTTACTAAATTAACAACACCTTCAGGCATTCCAGCACGATCGAAAATCTTTATAATTTCAATTGCTGATAATGGTGTCTCAGGCGCGGGTTTTAATACTACCGTACATCCAGCCGCTAAAGCAGGGCCAATTTTTCGTGTGACCATGGAAGAGGGGAAATTCCAAGGTGTGATCGCACCGACAACTCCTACAGGTTGTGGAATAACAAGCATTCGTTTTGATTTAATGGAGGAGGGGATCCACTCCCCATAGCCTCTGCTAGCTTCTTCTGCGTACCATAATAAAAAGTTCGCAGCACCTTTCACTTCACCTATTGCTTCATTTAAAGGCTTTCCTTGTTCTAATGTTAAAATTTCTCCTAGTCGATCGGCTTCTTCTAACATAAGTTGAGATGCTTTGTATAAAACACGTGAACGCTGTCGGCCTGTCATGTCACTCCACACGGTAAATGCCTTAGAGGCAGCCTGAATTGCTATCTCCGTTTCTTGAGCTCCACCATATGCAACCTCCGTAATTGGTTCTAGTGTAGTAGGATTATATATGGTTTCTTTCTCCTGAACATCGATCCATTTACCACCAATAAAAATACTCTTTGTTTGTTTGTCAAACATTACATCCGATACCTCCCAATGCATAAGTTATTTTACTGTTTCTGGATTTCCCCATGCTGGCAGCATTTTATTTAACTGCTTATCCTGGCGATATCCTAACACGTACTCTGCTTGCATAACTGTATGGATCTCACGAGTCCCTTCATAAATGACAGGTGCTTTGGAATTGCGCAAATACCTTTCAACTGGATACTCATCGGAATAGCCGTAGGCACCATGAACCTGAACAGCGTCATCAGCAGCTTTATTAGCAAAATCACATGCCTGCCATTTTGCCAGAGATGTTTCTCGAGTGTTTCGCTTCCCTTGATTTTTTAATTCACCTGCACGATAAACAAGCAAGCGGCTCATTTGTAGTCCTGCTTCCATGTTAGCAATCATTTGTTGTACCAACTGATGCTTCCCAATTTCTTTACCAAATGTCTCGCGTTCATGACAATATTTCACACTGGCTTCCAGACATGCCATAATCTGTCCAACTGCACCTGCCGCAACCGTGAACCTTCCATTATCAAGTGCTGCCATTGCAATTTTGAAACCTTCACCTTCTTCACCAAGCAGATTTTCTTTTGGTACCTTTACATGATCAAAGAAGATTTCGCCAGTATTACCAGAACGAATGCCATGTTTTCCTTTGATAGCTTTTGAAGAAAACCCTTCCCATGTACGTTCGACAATAAATGCTGAAATCCCTTTATGTTTTTCCGATTTGTCTTTCGTATAGGCAAAAACTAAAAAATGATCGGCTGTATCGCATAAGGAAATCCATGTTTTTTGGCCATTTAAAATATAGTAATCGCCTTCCTGAACGGCAGTTGATTGTAAGGCGGAAACATCGGATCCAGCTCCTGGCTCAGTCAGTCCGAATGCACCAAGTTTTTCTCCTTTTGCTTGTGGAGTGAGGTACTTTTTCTTTTGTTCTTCGTTCCCCCATTGGAGCAATGTCATGCTGTTTAACCCAGTGTGAACAGATACCGCAGTTCGAAATGTGGTGTCTCCACGCTCTAACTCTTCACAAACAATCGCGAGTGAATTATAATCCATTCCACTTCCGCCATATTCTTCGGGTATACAGACTCCCATTAATCCTAGGTCTGCAAGCTTCGGCAGGATAGATGGATCAAATCTTCCCTCGCGATCCCATTCAGCTATATATGGCATAATTTCCTTATCTGTAAAACTTCTCACGGTATCTCGCAATATTGCTTGTTCTTCAGTAGATTCAAAATTCATTCTAGTCATCTCCCTAAATTTAATTTATTTTACAATCCCTAAACGGCTGAATATATCTTCATTATGCTCTCCTGCATTTGGTGGGTGATGGTTCATCGATACTGGTGTTCGTGATAACTTTAATGGACTTCCTATCATATTAATTGCACCAGCAGTAGGGTGTTGATAATGAATAAACATATTTCTCGCTTTTAATTGTGGATCCTTTGCCACTTCTTCAATCGTATGAATGGGTCCACATGGTATGTTATTTTCCTGGCATTTTCCCTGCCAGTAGGCTGTTGTTTTCGTTGAAAAAATATCTTGTAGTAACGGGACTAAATCCGCTCGATGCTGTACCCTGTCTGGATTTGATTGAAATCTTTTATCTGTACTTAATTCCGTTTTTTCTAAAACAGTACACAATGCCTTGAACTGATTGTCGTTACCTACTGCAATGACCATTTCCCCATCTAACGTTTTGAAGGTTTGGTACGGGACAATATTGGCGTGATGATTACCAAGTGCTGTAGGTGTTTTTCCTGACATTAAATAATTACTGCCGATATTCACAAGGGAACTTACTGCAGAATCATACAACGAAAGATCTAACTTTTGACCTTTACCGGATATAGTACGTTCCAGTAAAGCACTTTGAATGCCAATACAGGCATATAACCCTGTTAGAATATCCGTAATGGCTACCCCTAGTTTTTGTGGACCTGAATCTTCATCGCCTGTTATACTCATTAATCCACTCATTGCTTGAATAATAAAATCATAGCCTGGCATGTCCTTATAGGGACCTGTTTCTCCAAACCCCGTAATGGAGCAATCTACAATTCCAGGATTAATTTGAGCAAGTGTCTCGTAATCCAGTCCAAACCGTTCCATGGTGCCAGACTTGAAATTATTAACGATGACATCGCTTTCGGTGACGAGTTTCTTAATGATTTCTATTCCTTCATCTGTCTTTAAATCAACCGTAATACTCTTTTTATTACGGTTAGCAGATAGGTAATAGGCACTTACATCGTTTTGAAAGGGTGGCCCCCATCTACGTGTCTCATCACTTCCGCCGGGAGCTTCAACTTTAATTATTTCTGCCCCCAGGTCACCTAGAATCATGGTACAGTATGGACCCGCAAGAACACGCGATAAATCTAGCACTCTAATATTCCCCAGTGCACCATTCATTATGTCACTCCTTCCATGTAGATACTAAAAAAAGCCAATTCAAATTGATTACAGTACTTCTGCAATTCAACTATGAACTGGCTTTTATCTGTTGGAACGACTCCAGAATTAGAACCGTGAACAGATTAGGCAGCATTATAATTTTTTAAGCGATCATGTGTGATAAACGTGGATGCGTTTTAAACATGATTCATTATTTTCATTATACATTATTCTGAATAAAGTGTAAATGTTTTGTGAAAAAATAGAATCTTCTACACTCGAGTCGTGAAGGATGCAGTGATGGTTTCGGATAAATCAATATTTTTCTTTAATTCTTCAAGTAATTGATTCATTTCGTCGTTATGATTAACCTGATTTTTAACATCCTCATAATGAGACTTGTTGCGATAAATACTTTGTCCGAAGAAAATTTGTTCATTGTTGTTGACACTTATAAGACTATGTAGACCATTGCAACCATGGTGTCCGTCTAAATTATCGACATGATAAATTGTTTTTTCTAAAGTACCATTTAGTAAGTGAATTTCATTAATCCTATCCCTAATATCAAGAAATATTTCTACATTCTCTTTCTTAACCCGGTATAAGTGAATAACTGTATACATTTCACGTCACCCCCACTATGCTTTCTCTAAAAGTAGTTCGATATAAAAGAGAAAATTCCTTTAAATTATCTAAGAAACTTGTAAGAAGGTGGTTTAGAAAAAAATAAAAATGCTCGTGCACGGAAGGCATGAGCATTTTTAAGTAGTTTGAGGATTGGTCGACGACACTAGTACGTCCTGTACATCGTCACCCCGTACGGATGAGTTTTCCTTTATTTTGCAGCTTTTTGCAGTTTTTCAATCATTTTTAAGGCACGACCCGTCCCAATAGCAACAGATTCAAGTGGGGTTGGAGCAAGGTGTACAGGGACGAATATTTCATTTGCTAGCCATTCCTGCATACCTGCTAAGAGAGAGCCACCACCAGTTAGAACAATTCCGTGATCGACAATATCACCACTTAATTCGGGTGGGCAACTTTCTAATGTAGAACGAACTGTTTCTAAAATATGCTCCAGTGATTCCTTCAAAGCATAATATATCTCGGTAGAAGTTATGGTAATCGTTTTTGGTAACCCAGTAACCATATCTCGTCCTCGTATTTCCATTGTTTCTTCTTTGTGATTCTTGTGTGCATAGCCGATTTCCATCTTAATATTCTCAGCCGTACGTTCACCAATTAGTATATTATAGTTTTTGCGGATATGTTGGATAATTTCCTCGTCCATTTTGTCGCCACCTGTGCGAACAGAGTTACATGATACAACGCCACCAAATGAAATAATACCTACTTCAGAAGACCCCCCGCCAATATCGACAATAACATTTGCGGTAGGTTCATCCACAGGAAGATCAGCACCAATTGCTGCTGCGACAGGTTCTTCTATTAAATGAACCTGTTTAGCGCCGTAACTTGTTACAGCATTATGAATGGCTCGTCTTTCTACGGAGGTACTTCCCGAAGGCGTACAAACAACAACAGTCGGCTTGCGCATGGACGAGCCAACTTTCTTGCTTACTTTTTTCAAAAATTCCTTCAGCATTTGTGCGGTTACATCGTAATCAGCTATAACGCCGTCTCTTAAGGGGCGTATCGGGACAATGTTCTGTGGTGTTTTTCCGACCATTTCTTTAGCTTCCGTGCCAACGGCTACTACTTGTTTTGTATTGATATTAATGGCCACTACAGATGGCTCATTTAAGACAATTCCTTTTGTTTTTGAATAGATAAGAATATTAGCTGTACCTAAATCAATCCCCAGTTCAGCGTTAGATAACATAGACATGTTGTGATCCTCCAATGATGACAGTTTACTTACATATAAATTCTATCATATTTCATGATTTATGGGGGTGTGTGCATACGTTACACTTTTTGGTAATAAGCGCACTTCTCCCTATACGACCTTCATTTAAAATAAAGCATGTAACGGGCGATATCAAGTAACAATTCAATGACAGTTTTGGAATTCTTGTAATAAAACAAGGTAGTTAGAAAGGGTGTCAATGGTAATTCTATTGTAATTTTTACCAGTACGTTAATTTTTTTCCTATACACTTGAATTCAGTTCGTTTCATATCTTTGAAAATAAAAGGTTTTTGAGTCGTAGAAATGGAAGAAAACCCCTCTATATATACCTTGGAAAAGACTGCCACAATTATTACAAAAAACTCGTGCTATGATGATTTTGCAAAACAAAACAAAAGGAGAGTGTGCAAAGAAATGTTTAAAAAATTAAGCATAGCTACGGCATTATCAACCGCATTATTAGTAAGCGGAGCTTTTCAGACTTCTGTTGACGCATCAGAAAGTGCCGATAAGTCACAAGTTCTATCATATAACGTCTATTATTCTGTGAATGGGAATTGGAATTCATTTTCAGAAGGTAATATAACTGGATTTTTAACTGGTATTTTTAATAAATTCCAATTAAACGAAAATACAGTTCAACAGAATGATGAAGCAAAACAAGAAGATTCAGAGCCAAAAGAGGAACAACCGGCTAAGGAAGAAGAATCAGAACCAAAAGAGGAACAACCGGCTAAGGAAGAAGAATCAGAACCAAAAGAGGAACAACCGGCTAAGGAAGAAGAATCAGAACCAAAAGAAGAACAACCGGCTAAGGAAGAAGAATCAGAACCAAAAGAAGAACAACCAGCTAAGGAAGAAGGTTCAGAACCAAAAGAAGAGCAACCAGCTAAGGAAGAAGGTTCAGAACCAAAAGAAGAGCAACCAGCTAAGGAAGAAGATTCAGAGCCAAAAGAAGAACAACCGGCTAAGGAAGAATCAGAACAAACAGAGGAGCAATCCGATCAAAATGAAGCACCAGTAGAACAACCGGAAGCTCCAGCACCACAGCAACCATCTAATAACCAGGAACAGCAAAACCAAAATCAAGAGCAATCTCAACAATTAAATCAATTTGAACAAGAAGTGGTAGATTTAACAAACCAGGAACGTGCAAATCATGGTCTAAGCGCACTTGAAATTGATGAAGAATTAAGTAACGTAGCTCGCGATAAATCAGCCGATATGGCAGATAGCAATTATTTTTCACACGATAGTCCAACACATGGTTCACCGTTTGATATGATGGATAGCTATGGAGTAGATTACCGCACTGCTGGTGAGAACATCGCCAAAGGCCAACAAACTCCAGCTGAAGTTGTAGATGGATGGATGAATAGTGATGGGCACCGTGCCAATATCTTAAGTGAGGACTTTACGCATATTGGAGTAGGGTATGTAGAACAAGGTAATCACTGGACACAGCAATTTATAGGCAAATAAACGATAGATTTAGGAGAGGCTAATTTTAAAATTAGTCTCTTCTTTTACTTTATATATTCAAAATAGTAAGTGAAGGTGCTATACTAAATAATCATCAAATTAGAAAGTGTGGCTATGTATCTATGTCATCCATGAACAACAGTAAACACATATATAATAGTTTCTTGTACGATCCTATTTCTCTTGATTTCTATATTATCAATCTGGAACAATCTGGATTTAATAGATCAATGGATTCATTCATTGCTAACGGATAATACGCCAACATTTGTTTTTACACTAATGGAAGGTGTAACAAAAATTGGTGCTTCGGAAATTATTTTAATAGCAACCTTTATTATATCTATTCTATTATTAATGAAAAAAATGTGGATACATATATTTTAGCAGCAGTCTTGATTTCAATTGCTTGGTTTAATTTCTGTTTAGTTGCTTTTCGATATCTGTTTAAGACCAGAGTTTCCCTATAGTAATTGTCAAGGTTGACATATAGGGAGGATTCATGTAAATTCTTCCTTGTAAATTGAATACTTCGTTAGGTGAGGCTCCTGTGCTGGAGATAAGCTACTGCCCAAAAATGTCCAAAGACGCCAATGGGTCAACAGGAACCATCGAAATAAGGTGGTTTTTAATGTAGCTGGAATATCGTTCCTATGCCGTACAGTGCTAAAGCTCTACGAATGGAGAATGTTAATAATAGTAGTTTATTTGCTGAGACATCTTCCATTCGAGGAAGGTGTTTTTTTGATGCATAGGAAACCAATATGGAGCCAAAAAATGTGAGGTGAAGTGGAATGGAAGCCAATTATGATCGTAAATGAAATGTAAAGCATCAGACGTTAGCCAGAAAAAAGAATAACATAATAGAAGTCCATTCCGATTCTCAGGCATGGGATTTTGAACCAAGATATTAATGGACTCCTAGTAGAAGGAGGAATTATTTTGGTAAGATTAGATGAACAAAATCGTGAGCAGTACGCTAAATTAATTTTAGATGCTTTAGAAACAGAAAATAAAGAACAATTTCGTGATAACTTCTTAGAATTGCACCCAACAGACCAAGTAGAGATTTTTGTATCTGTTGAAATAGAGAAACGCGTACGTATATATAGGTATCTTTTTCCTAAAGAATTTGCAGAAATATTTGGAGGCCTTGAGATCAAGCGGCAAAAGGAGATTTTTCAGGAATTAGATGAAACATACTCTTCCAATGTGTTTAACCACATGTCTGCCGATGATGTAGCATATTTTTTAGTCGAATTAAAAGATGAAAAAGCACAAGAAATCCTGCAAAAAATGAATAAAGAAGAAGCTGTGAGTGTAAAAGAATTACTATCCTATCCACCAGAAACTGCAGGGGCCATTATGACGAAGGAATTCGTAAGCCTTTCATCAACGGATCGTTCTTCCAATGTAATTGAGCAATTGCGAGAATCTGGTCCTGAAGCAGAAACAATATATTACCTGTATGTTGTTGATGAGCTAGATAAATTGGTAGGGGTTGTGTCCTTAAGGGATCTTATTATCGCACCACCAGATAAACGAATTGAAAATATCATGAGTACAAGGGTCGTCTCTGTACCAGATGATATGGATCAGGAAGAAGTAGCAATGTTAATCAAAGATTATGATTTCTTAGCCGTACCAGTTATATCAAAACAACAACATTTACTGGGAATCATTACATTTGATGATGTCATAGACATCATTGAAGAAGAAACAACTGAAGATTTAGGTGAAATTTCAGCAGCTAAAGGGGCAACGGACGTCAACGTTAGTTCTTTTACGGCCGCTAAAAAGCGTGCACCTTGGATTATTTTACTCATGTTTTTCGGATTAATTACCGCTGAAATCATTGGTCAATTTGAAGAAACATTGGAACAAATCGTTCTATTAGCTGCTTTTATCCCGCTTATTATGGACTCAGCTGGTAATACTGGCACACAGTCTTTAGCTGTTGCGGTTCGCGGTCTCGCACTGGGGACGATTCACAAAAAAAGTATTGGCAAAATGATTAGGAGAGAGTTTGGCACGGGAGTCATGTTAGGATTAATTTGTATGATAATGTTAGCAGCTATAATTACGATTCTATATCAAGGTAATTGGATGATAGCAGTGATTGTTGGTGTCACTATATTTCTCACCTTAAGTATTGCAACCGTTATTGGGTCTACGGTTCCGTTGATCATAAATAAATTGAAATTAGATCCAGCTATTGCTTCTGGTCCATTTATTACCACTGTAAATGATATTTTAGGATTGCTTATTTACTTTACCATTGCTACTTCATTGCTAGAGTTTTTATAAGAGTATGTTCAAAAAGCCCGGTAAAATTGACACATCGAACTTAACCGACGCGGTCCTTTTTATCCTCCTTTTTGAATACGCACTATAAATAAGGAAACTTTAGCGTTTTTCCTTTATACTTTGAGGGCAATACTATTTGTATATAGTATTGTAAGGACTAAACGGAACGTCCTTGAAAAGAAAACCCACTTTTTCTACGTAGGGTTTCTTTTCTTCAGGGAAGTTTTACGATATAAATGAAATGCATGAATAAGCATACAGATACTATTAGTGAGGTGGTAGCAACGATGGTACAAGGAGCGACAAATTGGAATACGGAGTTAACGCAGGAATGGTTACAAGAGTATGTGGATGATTGGGTTTCTTTCTATAGAAAGCGTACAGCCGATGGGGAAGTGGCATCCTATATACCCATTTTAGAAGAGGCGAATCGAGATCATTTAGGAATTTCAATTGTTGGAAATAATGGTATGACCGTTCGCTCTGGTGATGCTGATATACCATTTACCATACAAAGTATTTCTAAAGTGCTGACTTTTGTAGTTGCATGCATGGAACGTGGACTATCTTATATACTTGATCGTGTAGATGTGGAGCCGACAGGCGGTTCTTTTAACTCGATTATGCACCTGGAAATAAGTAGAGTAGAAAAACCATTTAATCCTTTCGTTAATGCAGGTGCAATTACAGTTACATCCATGCTTGAAGGCAAAACCTCTGATCAAAAATTGGAGCCTTTTTATGAATTACTGGAAAAAATGCTTGATTATCGCCCAGCCTTAAATGTGGATGTATATGAGTCAGAAAGAGATTCTTCTATGCGAAATCGGGCAATAGGCTATTATTTATTGGAAACTGGATTTCTGGAATCGGATCTTAATGTCACATTAGAGACATACTTTAAGCAATGTTCCGTTGAAATAACGATAGATGATTTAGCCAGAATTGGTATGATTATTGCTAATGATGGCGAAAATCCTGCTAATCAAGAGGAAATCATACCACGCCAAGTAGCTAGACTTGCAAAGGCGTTAATGCTGACGTGTGGCATGTATGACGCTTCTGGGAAATTTGCTGCCTATGTAGGTGTACCTGCAAAAAGTGGCGTTTCCGGTGGGATTATTGCGTTATCGCCATCAAGAGCTCGTGATGAAACATTACCGTTTATGAGTGGATGTGGTATTGGTGTTTATGGTCCGGCTTTGGACGATAAAGGAAATAGCATAGCAGGTATTCGGTTATTAAGACATATTGCTAACCAGTGGGACCTTAGTGTGTTTTAGAGGATTTTTAAATGAGGTGATAGTATGTGTGGTCGGTATACATTGCTTGCAGATGAGCTTGAGATTTTACAGGAATTTGGGTTAGAGAAGAATATTAAATCATACCAACCGAGCTTTAATATTGCACCAGGCCAAAATGTACTCGCAATCATTCATGATGGCAAAGAAAAACGAGCTGGCTACCTGCGATGGGGGCTTGTACCTTCATGGGCAAAGGATGAGAAGATCGGTTATAAGATGATTAATGCAAGAAGTGAAACAGCTCATAAAAAACCAAGCTTTAAAAAATTAATGGCCAGAAAAAGATGTTTGATTACTGCAGATAGTTTCTATGAATGGGAGAAAACAGATGAAGGAAAACAGCCAAAACGGATTCAATTGCCAGATAGACAAGTATTTGCGTTCGCAGGTCTTTGGGATAAATGGGTGCAAGAAGATAAGGTAATTTTCACATGCACGATTTTAACAAAAGAAGCTAATGAATTTATGCAGGGAATTCACCACCGAATGCCCATTATTTTACCGAAAAATAAACAAGATGAATGGATTAAACCAGAACAACAGTCGCCAGATCAGGCATATGACTTTTTACAAACGATCAAAGATGATCCATTAACAGCTTATAATGTGAACCGTTACGTAAATGCTGCAAAAAATGATGATGCAGCATGTATAGAACCAATGATGTAAAAGAAGTTGCAGCAATTTCATCAGTTGGAATCATAATCTAACGGCAGTTTGCTTTTCTTTTGATCTAAGGTGTTATTTTTGTTTATATCCTATATAGAAGCTTATAATATAACTAATGCAATGGGGAGAGGATAAGGATGATTCGTGTATTATTTGTTTGTTTAGGTAATATTTGCCGTTCACCAATGGCAGAGGCTGTATTTCGTGATTTAGTGGAAAAAGAAAATCTAGCTGGTAAAATAGAAGTAGATTCAAGTGGAACTGGTGATTGGCATATTGGCGCTGCTCCACATAAAGGAACAAGGGAACTATTGGATAAACAGCAAGTTCCGCATGAGGGTTTGTCAGCCAGACAATTTCATGATAGTGACTGGGATGATTTTGATTATATTATCGCAATGGATGATAAAAATATAAGTGATCTCAAAAAAGTTTATCAAAAAAATGAAGGGTTTGCCGTTAGAAAACTAATGGATTTCGTTGAAGAGTCAGAAGTTGGTAACATACCGGATCCGTACTTTACAGGAGACTTTGACCATACGTATGAATTGGTTTCAAAAGGTTGTAAGAATTTATTTACTTATATAAAAGAAAAGCATACTATCTGACTAAAGGAGAGAATACTTATGGGTAAACGTAAATTATTTATAGGAATTATAACAGGAGCTGCTATTGGAGGGTTCGCTGCACTACTCGATAGAGAAACAAGGAATTATACGAAAAACAAAATCAATTCAATGAAGCGGAGTACTGGAAATATTGTAAACAATCCATCTGAAGCGGTTCATAATGTACGAATTGCGTTAGACAAATTCAATGAGAACTTTCCGAGCGGAGCAACGAGTGTGATGAATGCATTGGAGCAAGTTGAAAATACATTGGACAAGACAAGAAAATAATGCTGTTTTCTAAAAGGTTGTTTTTGACGCGAGATATTTAAACTCCGACATAGTATACCGCTACGCAAATACACTGCGCACCTTAGGGTGACCCGTGAGCCTCCTTGCCCTTGCAAGGCCGTGCCCGCGGAAATCAACATAGCAGGTACGTCGCAATTTATATCATTTGCGAAGATTTAAAAGCAACGACTTAATATAGTAGGGGGAGAGTTGATGAAGCAGGTAATAGACTTTGTGAAGCAAGTATATCAAAAGGTTATGAATGATGATATTATGGGCTTAGCAGCGCAGTTGTCTTACTTTTTCTTACTATCACTTTTCCCGCTTTTAATATTTTTATTAACATTAGTTGGTTACTTGCCAATTGAAGAACAACGGGTATTAGGGTTGATTGCAGATTACGCACCAGCGCAAATAATGGATCTAATAAATACAAATATTAGTGAACTTCTCAATCAACAACATGGAGGACTATTATCAATTGGGATTATAGGTACACTTTGGTCTGCATCGAATGCGATTAAAGCACTTACGAAAGCGTTTAACAAAGGTTACGAGGTCGTAGAGGACCGATCGTTTATTGTTTCCAGGTTAATCGCTATTGCAATGACTATTGGAATGGTACTTGTTCTCTGTATAGCGCTCTTACTACCTGTATTTGGACGTGTGATTGGAGAGTATATATTTTCCTTTTTTGGTCTTTCTGAAGGTTTTATAACTGTTTGGGAAGGCTTGCGCTGGCTTGTTTCATCCATTATATTTTACATTGTATTTCTCACATTGTATAAAATAGCACCAAATGTGCGAATTTACTTTAGAAATGCGATCTGGGGCGCGCTGTTTGCTACAATCAGTTGGCAGGTGGTATCCCTCGGCTTTTCATTTTATGTCAATAATATGGGGAATTTCTCTGCAACCTATGGAAGCTTAGGTGCTTTTATCGTTCTTATGATATGGCTCTACATTTCGGGGATCGTTATCATGACCGGTGGTGTGATCAACGCAGTTATAAAGGAAAATAAACAAAAATAGCTAGCCAAATGGCTAGCTATTTTAGCAATCGTAACCCGTTTAGAATAACTAAGATGGTGCGATGTCCGATTACTCCGAGTAGTACATCTATCATCAGAAGGAAGTTTGTAATAATAAGTACAACGATAACCGCTAATCGAAAAGATAACATTTTGCCTAACTACGCTGTTCATACTACCTGACAGGATAATGGTATTTGAGATTTTAGATAGACGTTTTTTATTAAGGCGATATCCGCTGTTTCGAGTGCAACGTTTGTACCTTCTCCCATTGCTATGCCTGTGTGCGCTTGCCAAGGCGGAAGCATTATTGATCCCATCCACAACCATTGCAACGTATTTCCTCTATTTCTCTATTTCCTAATTATGACCGTCTACATAGGCGAATACACCATTCCCACTGATGTTTTCCATGTCAACAATATCGATTTTTGGTATGTTTCTGAGCTGTTCCACACTGTAATCGGTAATAGCTTGTGCCAATGGGTGAGTTGATTCATTTTCTATTGGACACACAATTGCTAGAACTTCATGTTTGTTGAAATCGTGATTGTAGTACACGTCGGTTACTACATATTCTTTAAAAATTGTCATTCAATTTACGGATTTAAAATTTTGAATTCAATAAAACAATCTGTTACTATAAATATAATATTTTTAATATAACAGATTAATTTGGAGGGGGATGTAGATTGAATAAATTAAAGTCATTATTGATTTTATCTGTAATAATAACTGTTTTAAGTGCATGTGGTAATGCAGATGAAACGGATACAAGTAATAGTGAAGTTGCTAGTACAGATGAGGTTTGGGAAGAAGTACAGGAGGCGGGGGAGATTGTTGTAGGAACTGCTGGTACGTTATTTCCGGCATCTTTCTATGATGGTGAAGAGGGAAACCAAAATCATTTAACAGGTTATGATGTAGAAGTAGCTCGTGAGATTGGCGACCGTTTAGATTTAGAGGTAAATTTTGAAATTATGAATTTTGATGCGATGTTGTCGGCTGTGGACACTGGCAGAGTTGACGTTATTTTGGCGGGACCTAGAGAAGGAAGTGAAGATTCGTTCGGGTTTAGTGAGCCTGTGAAATACTCCTATTCAACGATGGTAGTTAGATCAGATGATCATTCAGGAATAGAGACGCTTGAGGACTTAGAAGGAAAAGATGCTGGTGGTGCAGCAACTACCGTTTATAGTGATATTGCCAGAAAGTTTAATGCAGAAGTGGTTACATATGGTAATGCTCCAAATGAAGCATACTTGCGTGATGTGCATAATGGACGAACAGACTTAGTTATCAACGATTATTATTTACAACGATTAGGTATTAGTGAATTTCCAGACTTAGATATTGAACTACATCCAGACTTGAAATTTCACCCAACAACAAATAATGTTGTAATGGATAAAGAGGCTGATGTGTTTATGGAAAATGTAAATGAAGCAATTAATGATATGAAAGAAGATGGAACGTTATCCGAATTATCAGGTGAATTTTTCCATGGTGATGATGTTTCCCAGGAACCAGAAGAGGATATAATTGAAATTGAGGGCATTGAATAGCAACAGGTGTCAAGAGTGGATTATCAGTTTCAAACTGTTACACGAATATATACTATTAATCTAACAACAGGAGTAGGAGTGAATGTATTGAAAAGGCTTCATTTATTATTTATTTTACTAATAGCTATCGTGGTTTTAAGTGCATGTGGTGATTCAAATGAAGAGGACGCGGATAGTGATGAGACAGATGATGAAAAATGGGAAGAAATTCAGAATGAAGGTGAACTTGTTGTTGGAACTTCCGGAACGTTAATTGGTGGTTCTTATTATGACGGAGAAGAGGAAAGTGAAGATCAATTAACCGGTTATGAAGTTGAAACAATGAGGGAAATAGCTGAACGTCTTGACTTGGATATATCATTTGAAATCATTGGTGTTGATAATGTGATGGCGGCTATAGATAGTGGTCGGATTGACATATCAGCAGCCACTATTACAGATAAAAGGGAAGAAGATTTTAATTTTAGTGATCCGCACAAATATTCATATGTAACAATGGCTGTTCGAGAAGATGATAATTCCGGAATTGACTCTTTGGAAGATTTAGAAGGAAAAGCTGCTGGCGGTGGGGCAACTACAATATATAGTCAAATCGCTGAACAGTACGGGGCAGAAGTAGTTACTTATGGAAATGCGCCGAATGAAGCTTACTTACGTGATGTGCATAATGGTCGAACGGACGTCGTAATAAATGATTACTTTTTAACCAAATTTGGAGTAGCAGGCTTTCCAGATTTTGATATACATCTACATCCAGATTTAAAATTCCATCCAACGGAAACGGGTGTTATCATGCCAAAAGATGCAGATGTACTTAAGGAAGAAATTAACAGTGTATTAGATGAAATGCGAGAAGATGGAACCTTATCTGAGCTTGCCATACAATTTTATGAGGAAGATGCCTCACAAGTCCCAGAAGGTGAAATTGAAGAGGTAGAAGGATTAGAGCTGTAGGGAGAAATTACAATGGACTTTAATGGTTTTGATTTCGGTGGATTATTTGATATAGAACTGGCGATAGAAAGTTTACCTTTTATTCTTGAAGGATTGCCTATGACGCTTCTAATTGCGATAATTGGTATGGCAATCGGACTTGTATTAGGATTATTATTAGCGTTAGCGCGCGGCTCGAAACGGGGTGTGCTGCGCTGGCCAGCTCGTATCTATATATCATTTATGCGTGGAACACCAATGCTCGTGTTTTTGTTCATATTATATTTTGGTCTCCCGGTAGTTGGGATAGAGCTCACAGCAATAGTGGCGGCTTCTCTTGGATTTGGATTAAACAGTGCGGCATATATTGCTGAAATAGATCGTTCTTCATTAAACAGTATTGATATTGGACAATGGGAATCAGCGAGAGCTTTGAATATAAGTTACTGGCCAACATTAAGAAAGATCATATTACCACAAGCGACTAGAATTGCAATTCCTCCACTAACCAATGTGTTCATGGATATCGTTAAAGCAACGTCACTAGCAGCGGTTATCACGGTCCCAGAACTTTTTCAAAAGACACAGATTGTTGCTGGAAGAGAATTCGATGCAATGACCATGTACGTCTTAGTGGCATTCATTTATTGGCCGGTTTGTATATTGATAGGCTTCATGCAGGATAAACTGGAAGCAAAATATAGTCGATTTTTATAAGCTGGCTGGAGAAAGGCATTCATATGGTGAGTGTCTTTTTTTGATAGTAATGAGATATCGTACATCTGCAATGTTTTACGTACTCCTATACTAGGGTAAATATTTGTATCATCTTTGGAATTTAAAGGAGGATACTTTATAAAAGGGTGACGGATTACAAGATAAAACAGCTGGGAGCGTGATATGATGACGATAGATGCTGTTTTACTGGTGCTTGTTTATTTAACCGTACAGTTATTGGCTAATAAAATCATTTCATCTTCCACCATCGGACGATTTAAGTGGCTTTCTTTTTCAGGTGGAGTGGCTGTTTCCTATGTATTTGTTTATATATTGCCCTCCATGCATCGGGAGCAAGAAGGTCTTTCACAAGATGCAGCGCTTACCATGGAATCAGAACTTTATGTGTTAGGTCTGTTTGGCCTGCTTATTTTTTATGGTGTTCATAAAGCAGCAGACAGAGCGTCTAGGCAATATGAACATGGTGAAGGGCCATTTTTTTGGATTCAAATGGTGTTTTTTTCTATTTATAACATGCTCATTTCCTATATTGTGTTCGCCTCTGATATCGAGGGTGTGCAAGCAGTGTTTTACGGGTTAGCAGTCGGTTTGCATTTTATGGCTGTCGCCCACGATTTGTGGAGAGAAGACAGTCAACGCTATGAATCACTGGGTAGATATATACTAGCAGTTGGAATCATTATCGGCTGGGTAGTGGGAGTGTTTGCTCCCTTAGCTAATAATACGCTTGCAATTGTATTTGCCTTTATTTCTGGTGCAATGATACTTAACGTACTAAAAAAAGAGATCCCTAATGAGGAAAATGCACATTTCCCAACATTTTTAGTAGGATCCCTTGGTTACGCGTTCATTACGTTAACATTGAAATACTTCTTTAATTGGTGAGATACCAACCTATTAAGTAGTTAGCATTATAAAAATGACTGTTTTCTAAACGATTAGGGCTACGGTTACTCGTCCCACCGAAAAGAATTGTAACCACTAAAAAATAAATTATCTACATATAAACTGTGATGTAGCATGACGTGTGTTAAAAACTGCAATTCTTTAAAAAATTAGGTTATGATAGGCTTATAAAGGAAATATATAAGTAGAACCTAAAGGAGGAACTAATATGCAATTTTATTTGAAAGAAAATGGAATGCGAACAGATTTAGAATATGGTGAGTTATGTATATCTGGGAATGAGGATTATGGATTTAGACCATTCCAATTAATGGTAGCTTCTATTGCTGGTTGTAGTGCTTCCGTATTTCGAAAAATTTTGGCTAAGCAGCGTACGGAGGTGCAAGACCTTACCATTGATGCAGATGTAGTTAGAAATCCAGAGGAAGCAAACCGAATCGAGGAAATAAAATTACGTTATGTGATCAAAGGTTATAACCTAGATCCGGAAAAGCTCTATAAAAACTTAGAAATTGCAAGGAAAAACTGCTCAATGGTTCGTTCTGTTGAGAATAGCATTAAAATAGAGGAAAATATTGATACCATTGAATTAAGCCGCTAAATTCTTGGATAATCGCCTCTTCATTTTTAAAAGTTAAATTTTAGGTATAATATTCATGTGTCCGAAAAAACTATAAAAAAAGGAAAGGACTGGGCACATGAAATATAAAAGAAGTTATGTCATCGTATTAATTGTTTTCGTTTATGCTTTCTTATCACCGCTAACTGTATTGGGTGAAGAGGAAGAAGAAGAAAAAGGGGGCGAATTTGAGCCACCTAATCATGTTCTTACGATTTCAAAAGAAAATACGTTTCCTAATTCAAGTGAAGATCAAGAGGTCATTGAGCCTAGTGAATTAACACAGGAATTAATAGATGAAATGGACATCCCGATTGAAAATCCAGATTTAATAAAAATGCTTAATGAAACATCCTTGAATCCATCTCCCATTTCGTTTGGATATCGGGGAGAAGTTTATTTAGGGCGGTGGGCATTAAATTACGAATCATTAGAAACAACTGTGAACTGGGAATATCAGGATATAAATAAGAATGAACTTAATAATCTTGGTGGAGAAAATGATCAGGAAATGAATTATGTGCAGCAAGAGGATAAAGAAGTAAAAGGAGCATTAACAAACAAAATTACCGATCCTGAGGAAGTTAAAAAAATGATGCTGTTAACGACAGAAGCTAAGACAGAATTACCACTTACCTATGAGACAGTAATAGGGAAAAACACGAAAAAGAACAATTCATATAATGTTCCTGTAGAAAAATATGCTGAATTAAATGCACATGCTCCAGCTGTAAGCGAAAAAGGAGAAGTAACTTTTGGCGAGGTCTATATTGAATTAAAAGGGTCAAATAAATCTATTGTCATTAAGAATGTGACGAACCAGGGAATTGGAGCATGGATCCCAGTTGAGGATCATATATCATTCTCCTTTCAGCTTGAATAACAGTACACATCACTGCAAAACCCTGTGAGAATATCACAGGGTTTTTCGTTGCATAGCGTAGAATTTAAAAGCTGTGGATAACTTATATACTGGAATAGCCACGTCCAGCTCCAGCGCCCAGCAACTATCAATCTTTACGGTGGGGCGAGCATTTAGCGCAGCCCCAAACTTCACACCCCTCCACTACGATAAAGAAGACTTGCCGATTGGCTCCGCCAGAGGCTTAGTCGCACTTATGCCCTTGTGGTGAAAGTCAACATCGACTCCCTAGGCTTAAGGAAGGCCGACTAAAACCGGGCTTTGCGCTCAGGCGTCGGCATACCCCTATGAAGGGGCATGTTTCTTTTTCGCTTTCCAAGCATAAGATTCACTTTGATTTTCGCCACTACTGGCGATAAGTCAAGTTCATCTCATCTCATTGCGGCAGTGGAAGTTCAACTAAAACCGTCACTTTGCGTGGCAACGTTGAACCACCCGCAGCGCTGAGCGCAGTTTGTACGTTGCTAAACGGGCGCTTGCGCTTTTGTTATATAAAAGTATCAGTAATAATTTAAAACGAAGGGTTGATTTTTTCGCTTTAATACTTTATCATGATGAAGTATTAAAGTTTATTGAAGTGAATGTATAAGTGGTCATGGTTCGGTGGCTAGTTGAATATATCTATAGAGATGAAGGGGGAATGGAGTATGGGATGGGTCGTCGTTATTTCGGTATTGGTTATGACAGTGCTTAGTTTGTTACGTGTTAATGTTATTATCGCAATAATTGCTGCAGCACTGACTGCTGGTGTAATGGCAGGACTTGGTGTAGTAGAGTCAATTGAAATGCTGGTAAGTGGAATGGGAGGACAGGCCAACACCGCGTTAAGTTATATCTTGCTTGGTGCATTTGCCGTAGCTATCAGTTACACGGGAATAACTACTATTTTAGTAAACTATCTTATTCGAGTATTAACAGGGAAGAAAACAATGATGCTATTGGTAATAGCAGGTGTTGCCTCTTTATCACAGAATTTAGTCCCCGTGCATATCGCATTTATACCAATTTTAATTCCACCATTATTAAAGCTATTTGATGAAATGCGCATGGATCGTCGCGCAACTGCAGCTGCATTGACATTCGGTTTAAAAGCGCCATATGTCATGATTCCAGCCGGTTTTGGACTTATTTTTCATAATACGATCGTGGATGGGATGGAACAAAATGGAGTGCAGGTTACAGTGGGAGAATCCGCATTATCAATGTTAATACCTGGATTAGGTATGGTGATCGGTTTGCTGATTGCAATATTTATAACATATCGCAAAGACAGAGATGCTATACCTGGGGCGGGTGGAGCAGAAAGTACAATAATGGAGCCTGAAAATAAGAATGTGACATTTAATAGAAGTCATTTGTTTACACTAATTGCCATTGGCGCAGCATTAACTGTACAACTTATTACGGACAACTTAATAGCTGGAGCATTGACTGGATTGGTATTGATGTTTGCGTTCATTGCCGTACCATTTAAGAATGGGGATAAAGTAGTCTCTGATGGTATTAGTATGATGGGAACAATCGCATTTGTTATGTTAGTTGCTTCAGGGTATGGAGAAATTTTAACAGAAACAGGAGCAGTGAATGCATTAGTTGAAGTATCTTCCGGATTTTTAGGTGATAATCAACCATTGATTGCAATTATCTTATTACTTGTTGGGTTAATTGTAACAATGGGAATAGGTTCATCTTTTGGGACAATACCGATACTGGCGGCACTATATGTTCCAATTTGTGTAGCAGCTGGCTTTTCGCCAATGGCTACAGCAACATTAATCGGAACAGCTGGCGCACTTGGTGACGCAGGTTCACCAGCTTCAGACAGTACACTCGGATCTACAGCAGGATTAAACGCAGATGGAAAGCACCATCATATTTGGGACACAGTTGTACCAACATTTATCCACTTTAATATTCCGTTAATTCTATTCGGTTGGATAGCTGCAATTATATTATAAATGCTTGCACAAAAAGAGAATAAATAGGACCGAGTCGAAGATCGCTTTATAGCTGGATGAATAGTTAAAGCAGAAAAAGGAAAAGGTAAGGAAAAACAGGTGGGTTGTTATGCGAAAATATATTGTAGTGACACCAATTATTGCTTTTCTTACCTTTTTCATGGTTCTTATGCAACCTGCAGACTCCGGTGCTTATGGTTGGGGATTTAAAAAAAATACAGACCATCAAATACCAGATATCGGAGAATACAAGGAAATACTTAAGGAATATGGGGCGTATTATGTTGACGATTCAGGAGAAAAGAATATTTACTTAACATTTGATAATGGCTATGAGGCGGGTTATACAGACGAAATATTGGATGTACTAAAACAGGAAGATGTACCAGCAACTTTTTTTGTGACCGGGCATTATGTAGATAGTGAACCGGATCTTATAGCCAGAATGGTAGATGAGGGCCATATAATTGGAAACCACTCCTATCATCATCCAGACTTCACTATAATCTCTGAAGAATCGATGCAAGAAGAGCTTGAAACACTGGAAGAGGCGGTAGCAAATGTTTCCGAACAAAAAGATATAAAATACCTGAGGCCGCCCAAAGGGGTCTTTAACGAACGAACCTTGAATTGGGCGAATGAGTTAGGATATATTCATGTTTTTTGGTCGTTAGCTTTTGTGGATTGGGAGGAGCAAAAGGGTTGGGAATATGCATATGACCAGCTAATGAATCAAATTCACCCTGGAGCTATTATGCTTCTTCATACCGTTTCTTCTGATAACGCAGAATCACTGGAGCACATCATTGTAGAATTGAAAGAACAGGGATATACCTTTAAAAGCCTGGATGATTTCGTTCTGAAAGATAAGATGCCAGAGGGAATACATGGGTTCTAGTAGAGGATGTTCAAAAAAGTCTGGTAAAAATGACAAATCGAAGGGGACCTTCTGCTAAAACCGCCCACGTCCTGTGGGCAATGCAGAAGTCACCACATCCTGTGGAAGTCCGCTACTCAAAGCTACGCCGCCTCGAACTTTCGACGCACAGGACGTGCTAGTGTCGGCGTTGCAGGCAGGACGCCTGCGACTTTAGCCGACCCGGTCCTTTTTATCCTCCTTTTTGAACACGTACTAGTAGAGCTTTAAACCATGAAGAAAAAAAGGTGGACGCAAATAAATTATTGCGTTCATCTTTTTTTGCAGATACGTAGGGATATTTATCTGCGTTATCAAATGTTAAAATAGTCTATCTTATTTCATTTAAAATTTTCTCAACCTTTGGTATAATAAAACAATCAAACATGTACTGGGGTTGATAGAATGGACAAGGAAGAATTAATTGCTCCAAAAGCCTATAATATTGCGAGTGAAATGGAACAGTATGCAGCAGACCCGAGCAGAAAAGCTTTAATTTGGCAGGATGACAATGGTCATTCGAAAGAGATAACATATGCAAATTTAATGAAAAATGTAAACAAAATTGGAAATGCTTTTCTTGAGAAAGGTTTAAAAAAGGGGGATAAGATCCTTATTATGGTTCCTCGTATTATTGAAGCATACGAGGTATACTTAGCGGCATTAAAAACGGGAATCATTATTATACCAAGCTCTGAGATGTTGAAGACGAAGGATTTGCAATACCGTGTTAACCATGGAGAAGTAAGTGGGGTGGTAAGTTATTTTCCTTTCGTTGACCAATATAAGGGTATAAATGAATATGATCAATTAATCAAATTCGTGGTTGGGGAGCCCGTGGAAGATTGGCACTTCATGGACAGTTTGAAAGAGAAGTCCTCCGATCAGTTAAAAATAGCGGATACAAGCAGCGGTGATATTGCATTTTTACCATATACATCTGGTACTACTGGTAATCCAAAAGGGGTTGTACATACACATGGATGGGGTTTTGCCCATTTGAAAACAGCAGCTCCAAATTGGTTGTCTATTAATGAAGGTGATAAAGTATGGGCTACAGCAGGACCGGGATGGCAAAAATGGGTATGGAGTCCATTTTTATCTGTGCTTGGATCAGGTGCAACAGGTTTTGTTTATAATGGAAAATTTGACCCGAACACGTACTTACGTTTATTACAGGATAATGAAATAAATGTACTATGTTGTACACCGACAGAGTATCGTATCATGGCAAAAGTCGATAATTTAACGGACTATCAGTTTCCAGCACTTCATAGTATGGTTTCTGCAGGTGAACCATTAAACGTCGAGGTTATTGATATATTTCGAAAGAATTTTGATATAACGGTTCGTGATGGCTATGGTCAAACGGAGAATACACTATTACTAGGGTTCATGAAAGGTATGGAGGTAAAACCAGGTTCAATGGGGAAACCTACTCCGGGTAATGAGGTCGAAATAATCGATGAAGACGGACAACCTGTTGCAGATAATGAAGTAGGAGATATTGCTGTTAAACTAGATTCCCCTGCATTATTCAGGGAGTATTATAAAGATGTCGAACGAACGAAAATGTCACTACGAGGCAATTACTATGTAACAGGGGATCAGGCTCTGAAGGATGAAGATGGATACTTCTGGTTTGAAGGACGTAAAGACGATATCATCATTAGCTCTGGCTACACCATAGGTCCATTTGAAGTAGAGGACGCATTGATTAAACATCCTTCTGTTCAAGAATGCGCTGTGATAGCAGCTCCAGATGAAGTCCGTGGCAACATTGTAAAAGCATTTGTTGTCTTAAAGGAAAATGTGACGGTGGATAATTCAGGTTTAGTTAAAGAATTACAGGATCATGTAAAACAACTGACTGCTCCATATAAATACCCAAGACAAATAGAGTTCATCAAAGAGTTACCGAAAACGACATCAGGGAAAATTATGCGTGTGGAGCTAAGGAAGAAGGAAAAGCAGCGAATTAATTAGCAGAGGAAACAGGTGAGAGCATAAAGTTCTTATCTGTTTCTTTTTTTAAGCTTTTCTAAACAAAACACTTGAAAGTCAAAATAGGTCAGGTTATAATAAATTCACAAGGTCAAAGATAGTCAAAGTCAAATTTGATTTAAATAATAAATGAAAACCCTAAGGAGGAATAGAAAATGCAATGTCAACAATGTGGTACGAACGCTGCCGCTATTAATGTAGCGATGCAAATCAATAATGAGAAAATAAACATGCATGTCTGTAATGAATGTTTCCGTGAAATTCAAAATCAAATGATGAACACAGATGACTTTTTCTCAGATTCATCAAAGGAAAATGCAGATAACGCATTTTCTAATAAATTTTCCCAGGGAAATGGTTCAAATAAAATGGGAACACAAACAAAACAAAAACAAGGGAACAATGGTTTACTTGACCAACTAGCAAAAAATGTAACAGACGAAGCCAGAAACGGTCAGATTGATCCAATAATAGGCCGCGATAATGAAGTTAAACGAGTTGTTGAGACATTAAATAGAAGAAATAAAAATAATCCTGTCCTTATTGGTGAGCCAGGTGTTGGTAAAACTGCAATTGCAGAAGGGCTTGCACTCAAAATTATAGAAGGAAACGTAAGCGCAAAATTGATGAAAAAGCAAGTTTATCTATTAGATGTATCATCATTAGTAGCAAATACAAGCATGCGCGGGCAATTTGAAGAGCGTATGAATCAATTGATTAAAGAATTACAGTCCCGTAAAGATGTTATACTGTTCGTTGATGAGATTCATCTGTTAGTTGGTGCTGGCTCAGCAGAAAGCTCGCAAATGGATGCAGGAAATATCTTAAAACCAGCATTAGCCCGAGGTGACTTGCAGTTAATCGGGGCAACAACGTTAAAAGAGTATCGTCAAATTGAAAAAGATGCTGCGCTGGAGAGACGTCTACAACCAATTATGGTTAAAGAACCGTCGGCAGAGGAATCGATACAAATTCTAAATGGTATTAAAGACCGCTATGAGACGTTTCATGCCGTGCGTTATTCGGAGGAAGCAATTCGTGCATTCGTAACGTTGTCTGGTCGCTATATTCAAGATCGCTTTCTACCAGATAAAGCCATTGATTTAATGGATGAAGTAGGGTCACGATTAAATATAAAAAATGCAGAAAAAGATTCGAATTCTATTGGTAATCACCTTGATGAAATAATCAAAGAAAAAGAAGAAGCAGCTGAAAAAGAGGATTATGAACGTGCTGCCAACCTTCGTTATCAAGAAATTCAACTTCAAAAGCAGTTAGATCAAGCGAAAGATGAGGCTCAAGATATCGATGTAGATATTTCAGATATTCAATTAATTGTAGAAGAAAAAACAGGGATACCAGTCACAAAACTACAAACAGATGAACAAGAAAAAATGAAAAACATCGCTGGAAATCTTGGTGGCAAAGTAATCGGACAACAAGAAGCAGTTGGCAAAGTTGCAAAAGCAATCCGCCGAAGCCGTGCAGGTCTTAAATCCAAATATCGTCCAATTGGTTCGTTTTTATTTGTTGGACCAACGGGTGTCGGTAAAACGGAATTGACAAAAGCATTAGCTGAAGAATTATTCGGTTCACGAGACTTACTGACTCGCCTGGATATGAGTGAATACATGGAAAAACATGCTATATCCAAAATTATCGGTTCGCCTCCTGGTTACGTAGGTCATGAAGAAGCTGGGCAATTAACAGAACGTGTACGTCATAATCCATATTCAATTATTTTGCTTGATGAAATCGAAAAAGCACATCCAGACGTACAAAATATGTTCCTACAAATTATGGAGGATGGTCACTTAACGGATTCTCATGGAAGACAAGTGAGTTTTAAGGAAACGGTTATCATTATGACAAGTAATGCAGGTACCGGTGATAAACAAGTGAATGTAGGATTTAACAGAGACACACATGAATCTGTTTCTACATTGGAAAAACTAGGTGATTACTTTAAACCAGAATTCTTAAACCGATTTGACTCGATTATTAATTTCAACGAGCTATCTGAAGATAATTTAATGGAAATTGTGGAGCTAATGCTTCGTGAATTACAAGAAACAATTGAAGAAAACGACATTAAAATTAAGATCACAGATGAAGCAAAACGTGAGTTGGTACGAATTGGCTATGACAAGCGCTTTGGTGCAAGGCCTCTGCGTAGAGTAATTCAGGATAAAATTGAAGATCAATTAACAGATCTGATCTTAGAAGAAGAAACTGTTGAAAATGTTAAAATTGATATTGAAGATGAAGAAATTGTAATTAAAAATAAATAATGGTGAACCATGATCAAATAAAACCCGCTGCTTTTGTGCAGCGGGTTTTTATGTGTGTGCTCCATTATTGCATAAAACTTACAGATCCTCCAGATCGCAAACTCCGTACATTAATATATTATCTGCAATTTATTTTAAAAGAAGAAAATGAGTCAAAAGCACCCTATAAAATCCCCATTAATTCAAGTAATATGTAATTATTAGAAAAATATGGATGTTTTTATATATAAGTACAAAGTATTAGTTAAAAATTGAGGTGGAATGATGAGTACGGATTTGTATTCGATAAATACAGAGCTGAAGGAAGTGAAACGCCTTGTGGGTTCCTATCAATTTCAAATAAGCAATAAAAGGGAAGATCTCGATCGTCTGGAAAGAGCACTGACAGAGTTGGAATTAACAAAAGGTGATTATTATGAAACCGAAGACGAATGTTCAAAACCTGAATTCACACCAAAAACATTCCATGGTGATCAAGCGAAAGGTTTAACTTCCTTGAAAGAAGAGGAACTCAGGCCAAGTTTCGCTTTGATTTCTGAAGAGCAGATTACAAAGGCAGTAGAGAAAATAAGGGAACAAATTAAACTCCTGCAGGAACAAATAGGAAACTTGGGAAGCAGTATAACATCATTGGAATCACAGCAGCGAAGCCTGAATGCCAGGAAGCAGGAGGTGAAAAATTAGATATGAGTGAAGAAATTAAGGTACAGCCTGATGCTGCGAACCGGGGAATCACCGATATGCGATCATCGACAAGTGCGATCCCAACAACGTTTGCAAAAGAAATTGAAGGAGAAAATAAGCTTGATATGGTGCGCGAATACAATGAAATTAAGCAGGAATATGATGACCTTTTAACTCAATTTGAAAATATCTTTCATCAGCATTTGCAAGCGTCAGAAGAAGCTGTGGAGAAATATCAGGAGACAGATCAACACGTGGCCAATGCGATTAGATCGAGGAGTTAAGGGCACGGGATAATGTTATATGGGATTTGAATGATTGAAGATTTGGAGGTGCTATGAATGAAGGTTTTGGATGTAGATTCACTAATGACCGGACTTGAAGAAGGTGTTCGGGATATTGATGATATACACGAAAAAATCAGCGCAGTTCAGCGGTCTATTCGAGATTTCCACTCCATGGAAGATGCGTTGCGTGGAAAAGGCGGAGCGTCCATCCGTAATTTTTTCAATGAAGTCCAACAGCATTTCTCATTTTTCTGTATCAATCATTAGAAGATTATAAAAATGTGCTGTCAAAAACGCAAAATCACGTGGAAGGTTTTGAACCGAATCCAATCGGGTTTGTTAGACAGGACTTCCTGGAAAATGAAGTGATCGATGGTTTTGAAAAAGTCAAAAACCGTACTGTGGAATTAACCGATGATGCAAATAGTATTATAAGTAGTGTGCAGGATCTGGTCACTGTGGACCAGATCGATGATACAGAGGTGCTTGAAAATGTGGATTGGGGAAAGAAGAAGGTCAGTCATATCGTAGAGGACCTGCATACGCTTGATCAGGACCAAGTGAAAGCGATGGAAGCGGTAAGGGCAGATCTGCAGACGATGAGGAGTTATCTTGCGGATGTAGAATCGAAGGTGAAGCGTGGGGATTTGTCACCACCGATTTTAATTTAAAAGCATTAATGGACATTAATGGATATTCTGCCATGATGGAAAGTATATATGGAGAAGAAAACCTGAATAATGTTTATTTGGAAAGTTTAATTGAAAGAATGACGAATGGAGAAACGTTACCCTAAGATGAACAAGAAATGCTATTTACTTATTTTCGAAATGAATATCTGAATGCTGGAAGAGAAGATGAGTTGCAGGAAATCACTAAGTCTATTAGTGAAGATAAAATTGATGAGTTAAAAGAACGTTTAAATAATAAAGTGATTACGTCAAAAGAAAAATTAGAAGAGGAAATGGTAATGATTTATGCTTATTTATATATGGGAGATAAAGGAGTAGAAGGAATTGATGTAGAGCGAGATGATAGGGCGAAATTTGACGCTTATTTAATTTTACTAAATAATTATCATTCTGCAATGGACGATAATGTTGTTGCAGAGGTTGATATGCTTAATTATGAAAAAGACCCAAATGATATTTCTGGACACTTTTTTGAAACTGCATTGCAGACAGCTGAGTTTGATCCGGCATCAAGAGAAGTCATGAGTGAAGAGGAATTTCGTGATTATAAATTTGATCCAAATAACCCTATAGTTAAAACTTTTGATTTAACAGAGGTGACCTATTATTCATCAGCGAGTTCAACTGCCCTATATCAACATCTTGCCAATGAAGGATTAGCAGAAAAGGAAGCGAATTATACTTCGAACTTTATTACAGAAGAAGTTATAAATCGAATAATAAGCGAGGTAGGAAAAGGTGCTGATTCTATCCAAACATGGATAGAATTTCAATCTGGGAAACAAGAACTTGAAGAAGCAATAACAATCGGAGATTCTCAGAAAGCAGCTGCTTTCTTAGGAATGGAATTTTCAATTTCACAAAATCGTTCTGTTCCTGGACTACAGCATGGAACAGATGTCCAGCTCTATCCTACTGAAACCACATATGCTATTGTTGATAGATGGCAAACAGTCCATGAAATTAATTCGAGTATTCCTTATCCGAAAAACCATATTGCATCACAAAATTGGTATAAAGTCAGTGATTTTTTAAGTGATAATAATACACAAATCGATGATGATATATTAGATTATATTACAAATGAAACTCCAAGCGATAATCCGACTGTTGAAGCAGCAATCACTAAAGACAATAATTAAATTAATAATCAACCAGAATAAATTAAAATGGAACCATCATTTTCTGCGTATTTTTCTTTCTTTGAATAAACCATTTTAATTTTTAGTACTGATATACGCAGAAGATCAAGGGGGGACTTACTATGAATATGAAGAAAACTTATTTGCTGACCTTTTCTCTTTTAATCTTTGTTCTTGGAGGATGCACTGAAGAAATAACAGAAGAAAATTTAATAGGAGGAAATTGGGTAGCGATAGCAGGGTTCCAAGATGGAGAAGTAGTTGGAGATCCTAATTGCTCTCCTTTTGAAGAAGGAATAGAATTTAAAGATGAAGATACTGTTTTTGTTGAAACGCATGATAGGGATTATGAGTACTGGTTATATGAAGCTGATAATGGGTTTGAGATTATGTTTAATGATACGGGTTCGGGAATTTACAGTTACGAAATCTCGATATTAGGAGAAAATGAAATAGGCATTACAGGTAAAGGGGATTTCCAAAGTGAAGAATCATGTTACTTAGAAAGGTAGTATTGCTTTTTCATAAGGTTGAGGGATATTATAGAAGATGGTGAAGTGGCGGCTGACCCTTATTGTAATCCATTTGATGAAGGTATAGAATTCACTGATGAAGAATTCCGTTTATGTCGAGTGGTTTGAAAGAGAGTTGAATACAGGCTTAGTGAAAATGATGAAGGTTTTACAATTACTTTTCGTGATAGAGGTCCAGACTCTCCATCTAGAGATCCAGGATCCGTTGATTATTACTTTCAAATAAAAATGTCAAGTTCAGATGAAATGGTTTTAGAAGGAGATGGGATGAAGGAGGGTCATAATTGCTATTTGGAAATGGAAGAATAAATAAGGAAAAAATAACAAAACATCCTCATACCCAGTCTTCAAATAATTTTTAAATCCTTAGCATAGAAGCTAATCAACAATATAGTATGATTAGCTTTTGTTAATGCTGTAAGTATAAAACAGGAAATTTTTGAGAAGATTTTCAAAGCATACTTCTGTCAACTATTGATCCTCCAGCTTGCTCACGCTTACCCCAATTTCGTATAAAGGAATCCCAAAGTTTCTAATAGCAACAGAAAAATTTCAACCCAAGTAATAAATATTAAACAAGATCTGTGTAAAAACTAACAACATCATTTTAATAAAGGATGTTTTCCATGCGTAGCAGCAAAATTTCCCTCGTATTTATACTGTTCATTTCCATTTTCACCCTGCAACCAGCACAAATTCACAGTGAATCCCAAGATGAAATGCAAGTTCATTTCATTGATGTAGGCCAAGGGGACAGCATTTTAATACAAACACCAACAAATAAGACAATCCTGATTGATGGCGGGCCACCTGAAACTGGGAAAAAGGTTGTATCCTACTTGGAAAAGCAACAGGTTGAAAAAATTGATCTTCTTATTGCTACACATCCCGATATCGACCATATTGGCGGACTTCCCAATGTAATGAAATCCTTTGAAGTAGATCAAATACTGGATTCTGGAAAATTGTATACAACCAAAACGTATGCAAAGTATTTAAATCAAATTCGCAAGCAAAATATTCCTATAAATATAGCGGAGGAAGGCGAACTCATAAAACTTGATCCAATGTTAACGATTCGTGTTCTAAATAGTTTCGAGAAAGACAAAAATAATAACCAATCTTCCATTGCACTAAAAATAACCTATAATGATATTGATTTTGTCCTAATGAGTGATGTGGAGATGGATCAGGAAAAAGAAATAATAGATAAAAATGAGCTTCAAGCTGAAATTCTAAAAGTTGCACACCACGGTTCCAATACAAGTAGTTCATTTGAATTTTTACAGGAAGTTAATCCGCAAATAGCAATACTCACTTACAGTATGGATAATGATTTTGGTCATCCAGTGGATCGTGTTATTAAAAATTTAGAAAAGATAAATGCAACGATTTATTCAACAGCAACGTTTGGAAATGTCGTCGTTACAACAGACGGGGATAACTACTTTATCACCCCACAAAAAAGTCCAATTCATAACTTGGAAAAATCAGCTAGCTAATACTATACAGAATGAAATCAAAGTGACATCATAATAATATTAGTAAACTTAGCGTTCGACAAGCTTTTCGGAGAATGCCTTAGTTGCACTTATGCAAATAGGAAAGTTTTAACTTTCCTATTTGCCAATAAATCACTTTAATTGGGGAAGGTGTGTTTACATGATTCAAGAGAAGAATGCTTGGATGATGAATGGGTTTTTAGGTATTTTTATGATTGCGCTTCTTTTAGCTGGGGCGGTGTTTGGTTTCGTTGAACAACAATTTATATTGGGTGGTATTTGCTTAGTTCTAGCGGTTACTGTAGGTAGCGGGATCACGTTGGTTCAACCAAATCAATCTGTTGTCGTTATTTTTCTGGGGAAATATATGGGAACGATTCGTCGGGAAGGGATTGTAGTCACTGTTCCATTTTCTATAAGGCAGACGATTTCGCTTCGCGTGCGAAATTTTAATAGTAGTCGTCTAAAAGTAAATGATGTTAACGGGAATCCAATAGAGATTGCTGCGGTTGTAGTATATAAGGTGGTTGATTCAGCTAAAGCTGTTTTTGATGTGGATAAATATGAGCAATTCATTGGTATTCAAAGTGAAACAGCAATCCGCGCTGTTGCTACAAAATATCCATACGATACATTTGAGCATGTGGAAGAACTTACCCTCCGCGGAAATGCCCAAGAGATTTCAAATGAATTAACGGCTGAGTTACAGGATCGCCTAAAAGTGGCAGGTGTTGAAATTATCGAAGCACGATTAACTCATCTAGCCTACTCAACAGAAATTGCTCAAGCCATGCTTCAACGTCAACAGGCCAGTGCGATTATTGCAGCAAGAAAACAAATTGTTGAAGGTGCTGTTGGTATGGTTCAGGATGCTATCTCACGGATGGAAAAAGACGGATTAGTTGATTTGGATGACGAACGCCGGGCTGCCATGACAAATAATTTACTTGTTTCTATCGTAGCTGACAGTGGCGCACAGCCTGTTGTGAACACTGGATCATTATATCAATAAAAGAGGGTTTTTATGGCTAAGAAAAAGAATTTTCCATTGCGAATTGACCCGAAACTGTATGATGCTTTACAAGTCTGGGCGAAGGATGAATTTCGCAGCGTTAACAGCCATGTGGAATTTTTGTTAAGGGAATCAGTTAAAAAGGCTGGTAGGCTGCCGAAAAATGAAGATAAGGAGATAGAAGAAGATTAAGTTTATTAAATTTTTTGAGAAGCATAACGATGTGGAATAGAAAGGAGACTGGAGCATATGGCCCCAGTCTTTATTTAGTTCCCCAGTTCTTTATTTTTTAACGTAAAAACCGAAGCAGCTAACAGGATAATCGTAATCACTATTGTCACCAATCCAGTCGCAACCAAGTCTGATGAAATACTACCAGTAATTAGCATTTCATGAATATAGCTCGATAAATGAACCGGACTCCATGTAAGCAGATGTCCAAATATTTGTGTGATGATACTCATCAGCATGATCGTAATGATGGTCAGAAAAGCCACCAGGCCAGGTGTTTTAAATAATGTATTATAAAAGATAGAAACCGTCACAACAAGTGTGAGCCAAAGTCCATAGAAAAAGACTATTTGTAAAAAGGCCAGTAAGGATAGGTGACCAAATAATATATTGGTGTAATACCAGCTTGCCAGCATTCCTAAAAATAATGAACCCCATACAAGTACAAGCAGTGCTGCCCATTTTGCTGTAATATAATTTTGGTAAGAAACGGGTTTTACTAATATAAGCTCAGATACCCCGCTTTTGCGCTCACCCGCTATTATTCCCATTGATATGAGTACAATAACCAATACCCCCAAACTGCTTAACTGTCCCAGGCTCATCATCACGACGTCAGCCGGGGTAAATTCAGGTAGGTCAATAGAAGCTCCTTCAGGCATTCCACCAACTGATTCAATAATCTGCGGCAAATAATAATTGGATATTGGATCAATAATGGCAATTAGAATAATAACTAAAGGAACCCAAATCCATTTCTTATTCCGCCAGTTCTCCAGCATTTCCTTTTTAAAAAGCGTTGACCACTGCATTACGTATTCACCACTTTCATGAACATGTCTTCAAGAGAAGCACGATTTAGTGTAAAGCTTGTTAACGGCCAATATCCACCAGATGCAGCCGTAAAGATTTCCTGCCTTGCTTTTAGAATGTCGGTTGCGGTGACATGTAGTACATTTCGGTCGATATAACTGTTTGTGATAGCTGAAAGCTGATCAATCTTGTCTTTGTATTTTCCAATATCACTCTGAAATTCGAGTTCAATTTTAGCTGTTTGATACTTTTGACGTAATGTATTCATGGACCCTGATTCCACAATTTCCCCTTGATGGAGAAGCAGTAGTTCATCACTAACCTCGTCAGCATCACTTAAAATATGGGTGGAAAATAGAATACTCATTTCTTCTTTTAATTCTTCCATCATGGTTAAAATTTCACGACGCCCAATCGGGTCTAATGATGAAACAGGTTCATCTAATAGCAACAGTTCTGGCTTGTGGATGAGTGCTTGGGCAATGCCAAGTCGTTGTTTCATCCCACCGGAATATTTGCCAATTCGTTTGTCTTTTGCATCGAAAATCCCTACTTTATCTAGCAACTCGTCTGCACGATTATTGGCGTCTGTTTTTGATAGCAAAGCAAGCTCGCCACTGTAGACTAAAAACTCCCGGCCGGTCATCCATGAATAGAAAACAGGGTGTTGCGGCAAATAACCGATATATTTGCGAATATCACCAGTTGTCTTCATATCCCCAAGTTGAAAGGATCCGGAAGTTGAATGTAAAAGTCCTGCTAATGTTCGCAAAATCGTTGTTTTTCCAGCACCATTCGGCCCGATTAATGCAATACATTTCCCGGAATCAATAGAAAAGCTTACATTGTTAACTACAGGTTTACTGTCGTATCTTTTGGAAAGATTGGAAACGGTTAATAATGTCATTTAATCTTTACTCCTTCCAAAAATAAAGTATAAGACAGGACCGATAATATTTACCAAAACAATAATAAAGAACCACATCCATTTTGGCCCATTTATATTATCTGCTTTTGCCCAATCGATGAGGGCAACGATTAGCAATATCCCTTGAATGACTAAGAGCGGGGCAATAACAGCCCAATTAATTTGACTCAAAACTTCCTGCATTTTTGTCACTCCATTCCTTTTCTACTATTCTATTGTACGAATGATAGTAGAAAAGGATTCTTTAAAATATAAAAAATCGAGTTTTCACTCGATTTTTTATATTTTTTCATATTGATCAATGATACCGGCAAACATTGTATGTAATGATAATTGCTTTCTAATAGGTAATTTTTTTAACCGGTATACCTGGTCTTTAAAGTTTGGATGGGTCATTATATATTCGACAAGATCTACTACTTCCTCATCGAAAGATTTTGATTTCGAACTATAGATGCGCTTAAAATCTTTCAAGAGATCCTCATGGTAGGACTGCTTCCCAACTAACTGGTCAAGCGTTACTTCAAAGACATTACTCAACTTTATTAACGATGATATATCCGGGGTAACGGAATTACTTTCCCACTTAGCGATTACCGAGCGAGAAACCACTAGTTGCTCGGATAGTTCCTTTTGTGTCCAGTCCTGCTGATCCCGAAAGAACTTTATATTATATGCAATTTGTTCTAAAGTCATTATCATCACATTCTCACATACTAGATTAGGATTAATGTATCCTTAAAGATTTACTTAATCCTATCATGATTGAAGTGACTAGAAGGGGAAATGCTTGTTCCCATACAGAACATTTAGTAAAATGATCTTATAAAGAACAATGCGAGGAGGATTTCAGTGGTTAGTTGTTTGATTTTGTATCACTCTACAATTACAAACTTAACAAAACGCAAAATACTCCGCGCTATATTTCATCTAGAAGAATTTGAATTACATACTATGGATAATACTACGGTCATTATTTATGTATGGAATATAAACAAGGAAGCGTTTTTAGAAGCAGTTGTTAACTTAGAAACAACTGATATAGAACTCGGTTATGGCTTTGGAAACCGGAAAATGAATGCAAGAATAGATGCAGAGGAATTAGTAGAGAACCATTTAGCACAGGTTAACGGTCAGGTCGACTAAATAAGCACGTCCTGGGACTGCGCGTAAATGCTCGCCCCATCGAAGCCCATTGGGACTGCGCGTGAATGCTCGTCCCACCGAAAAGAATTATAGTTTTTGACACAAGTTCCTATAGCATGCGACGTAAGAGCCAGGTTGATTTCCGCTGTGTACAGTCGCACACCGTAGGGCACGGCTTCAGCCTCCTTGCCCTAGTGTGAAATCATGTGGAGATCAATAATTTGATATCAGGTTTTGATGTCTCGTAATGCATCGCGTAAATAAGGATAGGAAAATTGATAGCCTTTATTCTGGGCTTTTTTTGGTAAAACATATTGGCCTTTGGTAATTAATTGGCTCATTTCTCCTAACGTTAACCGAATAAAAGGGGACGGTGTTGGAAACCAATACGGGCGCTTTAGTACATCAGATAATAGTTTAGTGAAGTCTTTATTTCTTCTTGGGTTGGGTGCCGTAACATTAACGGGGCCTTCTATATTGTTAAATAAACAAAACTGAAGAATACCTACAACGTCTTCAATATGAACCCATGTAATCCATTGCTCTCCATCCCCAATTTTGCCACCGACAAACATTTTCACTGGCAGACTCATATACTGCAGCGCGCCTTTCTCGCCCAAAATGACGCCAAATCGTGCATAAACGGTTCGAATCCCCATTTCTTCCACCTGTTGTGCAGCTTGTTCCCATTCCGTAGCAACCTCTGCTAGAAAGTCATCACCTGGTTGAGTGGTTGCTTCTGTAAAGATTTGTTCGTCAGACATTCCATAAAACCCTACTGCAGATCCACTTATAAATACTTCAGGCTTTTTATCTAACTTACTTATGATGTCGATGACTTTTTGTGTTATTTTTAATCTGCTATTTATGATGGATTCTTTTTTCTTATCGGTCCAATAACCGAAAAGTGATTCACCCGCAAGATTGATGACGCCATGTATCAGTGGAAGTTTTTCAACTGGATAATCATAGCTAATAAAGGTAGTTCTATCGCTGATTGAGTAATTCTCAGGAAATCTAGTGAGTACATAACAATGGTGATCTTTCTCATGTAATGCTGCTGTAAGGTTTCTGCCGACAAAGCCTGTTCCGCCAGTTACTAATATATTCAATGTATAAACCTCCTCTAATAATAGTATATGCAATTGTGATCATTTTTACGGTGTTTTTGCATGAAATCTTTTAAACAGGCACTTTTTATTCGTATTTGTTATTATAAATGAAAGGGGGGGCTATCGTTGAATAAAAAAATAACTCGCATTACCACACAAAAGAAAAGCAAAGATCGATATAATATTTTTTTGAATGAAGGCCAGGATGAAAGATTTGGCTTTAGTGTGGATGAAGCTATTTTAATAGAGTTCAACCTTCGAAAAGATCTTGTATTAGATGACGCTACGATTAATGAACTTATCGAAAAAGATACAGTACATAAATCATATACCCAAGCTATCAACTTTTTAAGCTACCGAATGAGAACAAAAAAAGAAATCCACGATTATTTAGTTAAAAAAGAGGTGGATCCAGAACATATTACGCAGATCATGGAAAAACTGAATGAAGAAAAATTAGTTGATGATAAGCAATTTGCCGAGATGTTTTTGCGAAATAGAATAAACACTTCGACAAAAGGGCCTATGCTCATCAAAAAGGAAATGATTGAGAAAGGTGTCTCAGCCGATTTAGCTAGTCAGGCAGTTGATCAGTATCCGTATGAATCGCAATTCGAAAATGTATCCATTTGGATAAACAAGAAATTGAATGCAGGTAAAAAAGATTCTTTTCGTAAGCAGATTCAACAGCTACAAGCTACACTGATGCAAAAAGGATTTACCCAGGATGTTATTAAAGATGCTCTGTCCGAAATAAATGAAGAAAAAGATGAAGACGCAGAATGGGAGTCCGTCGTTTATCAAGGTGAAAAACTTGTACGAAAGCATCAGCAGAAGGTAACGGGATATAAACTACGAAATAAAGTGAAAGAAGGTTTATTTCGAAAGGGATTTTCAATGGAAATGATTAATCAGTTTTTGGACGAACAGGTAGAGGAATGAGGTCAATTATCAGAATGCAGTTCATCCAAGCCATTACGTAATGGAATAACATACATATTTCCAATGTCTAAAACAATTGGTAAAATAGGCTAGAAGGGGGATAAAAAATGAATTATCGATATAGTGATTACTCAATTGAGCAATTACGCGTAGAAGCTAGAAACTTTAAGGAGAAAGCAATGAAAGCAGAACAACTAGGTAACGTATCAGAGGTAGCAGTGAATGAACGAAAAATGCAAGTTGCTTTAGCATATACGATCAATCCAGAAGACTTTTATGCCACTGGAGTATATCAATTAAATAACGATCCTGGGCATAAATTCAAAATTAATTATATAAACGGTGTGTTTGCATGGGGACATCGGGTTAATTTGTTAAATGAAGCGTATGAAAAAGAAGAAGCTTTACCCATTTCCTTACTAGGTGATGAGATCTCTGAGTAATAATAACAGCAAGTGCAAATGCACTTGCTGTTATTATTGGTACACTGATTGAAGTTTCACTTTATACTGGGCTATCTCTCATATATAATTTACTTTGCAGTTTTTGTTCAGAAAAGATCCATCCCGTATAGGAGCTCATTATCCGCATGTTATCATCAATTTGTACGACTGCAACAAATGGATAACGGCTATCAGATCGGTAACGTAAGTCAATAAATCGAATTTCTGTAAAATCATCAAAATCGTTTATTTCCCATCGATAGACAGGGGAAAATGTTAGGAATGCAGCAGCGTTCTTATCTTTTTTTGCTAATCCCATCATGTCTGAATGAGGCATTGGTACTTTTTTAAATTCATCAACGATTTCAATATGACCATTTTCAACTGTAGCAACATAATAGGTCGTGTCTGTTGTAATGGCGACACGCCAGTAATTATGCTTTATTGTTGGTGAAGTATCAATCTGTTCGATGTTTGGAAGGTAATCTTTAATTTTTTTGACAATTTCTCTTTTATCCATATATCGCTTGATATAATACAGCACAAGGACGCTATACATAATCACCCATGTATAAACAGGGTTTGCTCCGAGGATCCATGCACCTATACCTGCTATATGCAATATGAAAATATAGGGATCAAATGTGTTGATAAATCCATATGCGACCCATCTATGGGTGAATGGTCGATAGGCTTGAGTTCCATATGCATTAAAAATATCTACAAAAACATGTATAATAACTGCTAAGAACGTCCATAGCCATAGATGGAGAAAGTCTACCTGTGGGACGAACATATAAATTATTCCAGAAACTAATAACCCCCAAATTATAACTGCGGGGATCGAATGGGATGCTCCACGGTGGTGACGAATATAAGTAGCGTTGTTTTTTAATTTAAAAACGGTATCGAAGTCCGGCGCGTGGGAACCTATGATTGTTCCAGTTAAAACGGCCGCGAATAATGTAGGGTTAGCTTGCACAACCGGATCTAGTGTTGCCAGTCCCCCTAGTGCAACTCCCATTACAATGTGGGTTCCAGTATCCATAATATTTAGATTCTCCTTGGATCTTTCAAAGTTTCGATTCATTTTTACTTTTTAAGTTGAGAACATTCTATGGTGTTCCATATATTTCAACGTTCATTACATTGAGGTTATTGTACCATAAAGGAAGTGCTTTTATGACATATAAAAACTTACAAAATTTTAACAAGTTGGCTTTTCAACAGAGATTACTTGATTGGTATCAAGCAAATAAACGTGACTTACCTTGGCGTAAGGATCAAAATCCTTATAAAGTCTGGGTATCCGAAATAATGCTACAGCAAACAAAGGTAGATACGGTTATTCCATATTTTTATCGGTTTATTGAAAAGTTCCCTACTGTCTATAAACTCGCTGATGCTGAACCAGAGGATGTCCTCAAGGCATGGGAAGGTCTAGGTTATTATTCCCGTGCAAGAAACTTACAAAACGCTGTGCGGGAAGTCGTCGCCACATACGGTGGTGAAATTCCATCAGATCCAGCCGAGCTTGGATCATTAAAAGGAGTTGGCCCATATACGAAAGGAGCAATTCTTTCCATCGCCTTTGATCAAGCTGAACCGGCAGTAGATGGGAATGTGATGCGTGTGCTTTCTCGTATTTTGAAGATAGAGGAAGATATAGCAAAAGCACGAACAAAGAAATTGTTTGAGTCGTATGTTCGTGAACTGATATCCGAACAAGATCCGTCCTCATTCAACCAGGCGGTCATGGAACTAGGTGCATTAATTTGTACACCTAAATCACCAGCATGCCCGCGATGTCCAGTTCGAGAACATTGCCTTGCTTTTTCTGAAGGAATAGAGCAGGAGCTTCCAATCAAAACGAAAGCGAAGAAGCAAAAAACAATACCTTACGTTACACTACTAATCAAAAATGAAAAAAGTGAGTATATAATAGAAAAACGGGCAAATAAAGGGCTGTTGGCAGATCTATGGCAATTTCCAATGGTACCGATAAATGAAATAGGATGGGATCATTTGGAAAACTGGATTTATAATGAATATGGGTTAGACATTAAAATTTCCGAAAAAAAAGGAGAATTAAAGCATACGTTTTCCCACTTGATATGGGAATTGGAAATTTATACTGCAATGACTTCCCATCAACAAACAGATGATGAGCGTTTATGTTTTGTTGAACCAGAAGGCTTACAGGCATATCCTTTTCCAGTATCTCATCAAAAAATGATGCAATATATAGAAGAATGATCGTTACCACAGACAGGTCGACAAAAAAGACTTTCCTTTGCTTTTATTATGCATAATAAGTTACTGATTATCCACCAAGGTATATTTTCCATGAAAATTTTACGAATAACAACCAATAAAATGGACAAATTAGTATTGCGGAGGTGATACTGATGGCTAAAAAACCTAACAAAACAGCTGCAAAAACCGATGTACAAGAAGTGAAACAACAAAACAAAAAAGCAGCTCAAGGGCAAGGTCAATACGGTACTGAATTTGCATCTGAAACGAATGCACAAGAAGTTAAGAAACAAAATCAGCAATCTCAGCAAAGAAAGAAATAAACACTTTCCCCATATAATACAAAAAGAGCTTCCTTTCTTCCAGGAAGCTCTTTTTTATTGGATAAAGAACTTATAGAGGTTATTCCAAAAGTCCGGTAAAAATGACACGTCGAGTTGGTTTGTTTCTCGCGTGGAAAATAAGGTTGTTTTCTAAGGATTGTTTTTGACACAAAATCTATAAAAGACGAAGTAATTACTGTTTGCTATAAACGCCGTTCGGGATCGCTCCGGGCGGATGCTTTCCGCGGGCACGGCCTCAGACTCCTCGAGAAAACCACTCTGCGGGGTCTTCGGACTCGTGCTATTCCCGCAGGAGTCACCGCCCTTCGCTCACCCGAACTGGTGAGGTGGTCCGATGTTTTGAATATTGGTTACTAATGCAAATTAGCTGCAGTAACCGGAATACTAGCGTAGGAAATACATGGAGACTCCTGCGGGAGGAAAGGCATCGGTGAGACCCCACAGTGCGCTAAATGATGATGGCCAACTAAAACCGCCCTTTGCGGGCAACGTCGGCATACCCCTTGCCGGGGCAAGGGGGGCTCACCAGCCGCCCGCGGAAAGCGGAATGTATTTCCGTAGCGAATTCCTGCTCTCAACCAACGTTTGCAAAAGAAATTTCACTACGTCGTCTTTTATATCAACTACGACGATTTAAAAGAGACAATTGTTTTCGGTGGGACGAGTAAGTGCAGTCCCAATACTTACGAAAAGAGCCAAAAAGAAGAACCTAGGGCGTCTTTGAGTTCATAATACTTTATATTTCATAATGTTACTATTATAATGAATGAAGGATGAAAACGGAAATAATTTGGATAGGAAGGAAGATAGGATGATTGCTCCGAGACCGGGTTCTAAGATGCAAATTCAAAGTTATAAACACAATGGACGACTTCATCGGGTTTGGGAAAACAGTCTCGTGTTAAAAGGAACGGAAAAAATCGTTATCGGAGCTAATGATAAAACAAAGGTGACGGAAAGCGACGGTAGAACCTGGGTAACGAGAGAACCAGCGATTTGTTATTTCCATGCTCATTATTGGTTCAATATTATTGGGATGCTCCGGCAAGACGGCATTTATTATTATTGTAATATAAGCTCTCCATTTATTTATGATGAAGAAGCATTGAAATATATTGATTATGACTTAGATGTTAAAGTTTACCCCGATATGACATATAAAGTATTAGATGAAGATGAGTATGACGAACATAAAGTACAAATGAATTATCCAAAAGTATTAGACCGTATTTTGCATCATAATCTTGAAAATCTATTAATATGTATACGGCAGAGGAAGGGTCCTTTCTCGCCGGATTTTATTGATCAATGGTACGAGCGCTATTTAACGTACCGATAGCTGTTAAAAGGATCCTTGTTACAGGTTGTAGCAAGGCTTTTCTATTCAATGATGATGATAGAGGTAGATTAATTTATGAGTAGTATAAGACAATTTATGAGTTTCGTAAAACCATATAAATGGAAAATTTTGTGGACCATACTAATTGGTGTTGTGAAATTTGGTATTCCACTATTAATGCCCTTGATTTTACGGTATGTAATTGATGATATTATTGGTGCAGATGCAAGTGATGCTGCTAAGATATCTCAACTATTCTGGTTAATGGGAATAGCGTTCGTTGTTTTTCTGATATTACGACCACCAGTAGAATATATTCGACAATACTTAGCACAATGGGTAGGTAACAAAATTCTATACGACATAAGGGATAGACTGTTTGACCATATTCAAAAATTAAGTTTAAAGTACTATTCTCAGACAAAAACCGGCGAAATTATTTCCCGGGTAATACATGATGTCGAACAATCGAAGAACTTTGTTATAACAGGATTAATGAATATATGGCTGGATTTAGCTACCATCGCTATTGCTATTGTCATTATGTTGACGATGGATGTGCCTTTAACACTTGTTTCTATTATTTTATTTCCTTTATTTGGATTTGCGATCAAGTACTTCTACGGGAAGTTACGTCGTCTGACTCGGGAAAGGTCTCAAGCTCTCGCAGAGGTGCAGGGGCATCTACATGAACGAATACAAGGTGTACCTGTTACAAGAAGCTTTGCTTTAGAAGATTATGAACAGGGTCAATTTGATACGCGAAATGGTAATTTCCTTGATAAAGCATTGAAACACACCGACTGGAACGCTAAAACCTTCGCAGTTACAAATACGATTACAGATTTGGCACCATTACTTGTTATTACGTATGCAGGCTATCAGGTCATAACTGGTAACTTGACAATGGGTACGATGGTTGCGTTTGTGGGTTATATGGAAAGGGTTTATAGTCCGCTACGACGGCTGATAAATTCATCAACCACCTTAGTTCAATCTATTGCATCGATCGATCGTGTATTTGAATTCTTTAATGAGAAATATGACGTTGTCGACAAAGATAATGCAAAAGAGCTCAAAAGAGTAGACGGTGCTGTAGAAATTGAAAATATTTCTTTCCGTTATGATGATGAAGAAGATGAAGTGTTGAAAAATGTTAATTTAAATGTGCAAAGAGGGGAAACTATTGCATTTGTGGGAATGAGTGGTGGCGGAAAATCGACGCTTGTCAGTTTAATACCTCGTTTTTATGATGTCACAAGCGGTTCGATAAAAGTAGATGGTATTGATATTCGTGATGTAAAGGCCCGCTCATTACGTAATAATATTGGGATGGTTTTACAAGATAACACATTGTTTAGTGAATCGGTTGCGATGAATATACGAATGGGTTCACCAAATGCAACAGATGAAGAAGTTGTAGATGCGGCAAAGGCAGCCAATGCGCATGAATTTATTGAGCATTTATCCTATGGCTATGATACATTAGTTGGGGAAAGAGGCGTGAAATTATCAGGAGGGCAAAAACAACGAATTGCCATCGCGCGTGTGTTCTTAAAAAATCCGCCAATCCTAATGTTCGATGAAGCAACCTCAGCACTTGATCTGGAAAGTGAACAAACAATACAAGAAGCTGTCGAAAAGCTAGCTTCGGATCGCACGACATTTATCGTAGCACATCGACTGGCAACCATTACACATGCCGACAGAATAGTTCTTATTGAAAATGGAGAGATCCAGGAAATCGGAACACATAAAGAATTAATGCGTATGAAAGGCAGTTATTACGATTTATATCAAGTACAGCATTTAGATGACGGCACGATGACTTAAAAAATATTATATGGTTGATGAGCTCCTTCACATATAGTGTGAGGGAGCTTTATATATGGTTTGGCGTGTGTTTCGCTCAAGCAAAAATGAATACACCCCTAAATCGGAGAGTGTATTCAGTCAAAATCTATTCATTGGCCATCATTGCAAATGCTCGACCTACTGCTTCAATTGTTTCATCAATATCTGCTTCTGTATGTTCTGTCGTTATAAACCACGCTTCAAATTTAGATGGAGCTAAATTGACACCTTGATTAAGCATTAAATGGAAAAATTTTGCAAACGACTCGCCGTCACTTGCTTCAGCTTGATCATAATTGGTAACCTCATCTTCTCCGAAATAAACAGTCAGTGCGCCACACAAGCGGTTTACAGAAAGTGCAACTCCATTCAGGGACGCTTTTTCCAGTATTCCACGTTCTAACCGTTCCCCGAGCTGGTCTAACTTTTCATAAACACCATCTTCTTGTAAAACTTCTAAACAAGCAATTCCTGCTGCAATTGAGGCAGGATTACCAGACATTGTCCCAGCTTGATATGCAGGTCCAAGTGGTGCCACTTGTTCCATAATATCCTGACGGCCACCGTATGCACCTATCGGCAGGCCACCGCCAATAATTTTTCCCATTGCAGTCATATCAGGCTCTATATTGTATACTTGTTGAGCACTGCCATAAGTGAATCGAAAAGCAGTAATGACCTCATCATAAATGACTAATGCCCCCGTACCGTGTGTTAAATCATTGATAGCTTGCAAGAAACCTTCATGCGGCTTAACGATCCCAAAGTTTCCAACAATCGGTTCAACTAAGACAGCTGCAACCTGATCTCCCCATTGATCTAGCGCTTCTTTAAATGCAGTTAAATCATTAAAGGGTACGGTAATCACATCTTCAGCAACTGAACGAGGGATACCAGCTGAATCTGGCGTTCCAAGAGTAGCAGGGCCTGACCCCGCTTCAACCAATACAGCATCGAAATGGCCATGATAACTACCAGCAAACTTGATTATCTTTGTACGATCCGTGTAGGCACGTGCCACACGTATGGTTGTCATGACAGCCTCTGTACCAGAATTAACAAAGCGTACTTTCTCCAGTGACGGAATCGCATCTTTGAGCATTTTAGCAAATTGATTCTCAAGTCGGGTTGGTGTTCCGTATAGCACGCCAGTTGTGGCCGCATGTGAAATGGCCGCAGCAACATGGGGATGCGCATGCCCTGTAATAATCGGGCCATAAGCCGCTAAGTAGTCAATATATTTATTCCCGTCAACATCCCAGAAATAAGCGCCTTGTCCACGTTCCATATATATTGGTGACCCACCCCCAACACCTTTATAGGCACGTGATGGTGAATTAACACCACCAACGATATGTTCTTGAGCTTCTTCGTGTAACGCTTTTGATTTTGAAAAATCCATTGAAGATTGCCTCCCTAAATTTACGTGACTTTTGGTTAAATTAAGTTCCATGATGCTAGGTAAAAGAATAGATGATGTGAATGTGTTTTGCAATGTAGGAATCATCCTGATAAAAAGTTGACAAGCTTTGTAGTAGATAAGCATATATATCAGGTAAAGTATTGAATAGAGGGGATTTTATGGGGATCATTCCTTGGTTGATATTGATTGCGATCTGTTTTGTTATGTTGAAAAGTCTAATTGATTTCATTCGTGGAGGTGGTAAAGCACGTTTACGCATCGACATGCGACAAAGTAGATTTTCGGTTGGTCTTTTTTATATGTTATTAATGATATATATAACCGTCATTATTGGGTTTGGATTGATTTATTTTATTATGTCCTTTAATGGAATAATTTTGGTGGAGGCTGGTGAATTACGCGAGGTTAGTGTATTTGGTTCTTTCATTCATTCGTTGTATTTTAGCGGAGTGACCATGCTTACAATTGGCTATGGAGATATTACACCGATTGGAATTGGGCGGTTTATTGCATTAATAGAAGCACTCATTGGGTATATATTGCCTGCAGCATTTGTTTTGCGTCTTGTTCAATCACAGCAGGAGAGAAGTAGGGATAAATGAAACCTGTGTTTTTGTGTGCTATAGTTGACCATATAATAAAACAAATATGGAGGGGACCCACATGGCAGTTGAAATAGGGAAACAAGTTGCAGACTTTACATTGCCAAACCAAAAAGGAGAAAAAGTCAGTCTGTCTGATTATAGCGGGAAGCATGTCGTATTATATTTTTATCCCAAAGACATGACGCCTGGCTGTACGACAGAGGCATGTGATTTCCGAGATCACCATGAAAGTTTCGGAGAATTAGATGCAGTTATTATCGGGATAAGCCCGGATCCTGCCTCCAGCCATCAGAAATTTATTGATAAGCATGACTTGCCATTTGAGCTTCTAGCAGACGAAGACCATAAAGTGGCAGAGGATTTTGATGTATGGAAGCTGAAGAAAAACTTTGGCAAAGAATATTATGGAATCGAGCGTTCTACTTTCATTCTGGATAAGGAAGGACAGCTGCAAAAGGAATTTCGTAAAGTTAAGGTTAAAGGGCATGTGGAGGAAGCGTTGGAATTTATAAAAGAAACATATAATTAAAATGAGGCAGTCCTATGTGGGCTGTCTTTTTTACAGATACAGGTTAAAACTTTCCTATTTTCATAAGGGTGCAGTAACACTTATGAAAAGAACCTTGTTAATAGATAAATTATTCTATTGTTATATAAACTAGCTTTTTAGAATAGGATATAGTACGAGCTTTACCTATTGCTATTAAAAAGCGGGGTGTTTTATATGGAATTACAGGAAAACGTAAAGTCGAGAGTTGAGGCTAAGAAAATTGCCACACAGCCAAGTAAAATGTATTTTTTTATAAAACGATTGGTAGATATCACTGTAAGCTTTATGCTACTTCTATTGTTAACGCCATTTTTTCTGTTTATCAGTTATAAGATTAATAAAAAAGAGGGAAGGCCTGTATTTTACCGTGAAAGGAGAGCTGGTAGGAATAGTCGTGCATATATAATGTGGAGATTTCGTACGATGACGAATCCATCACGTGTTATCTGTGCATTACCACCACATCCAAAACCGGAATCATGGAAAGATGGAGTTCCAGACACATTTAAATTTCATAGAAATACCAATGTTACGGTAACGTCAACGGGAGCCTGGATTCGAAAATATAAACTTCATAAACTGCCACAATTATGGAATGTATTAAAAGGAAACATGAGTTTAATTGGGCCAAAATCAGAACTACCGGAGATTGTCGACTATTATAACGACTATCAAATGCGGAGATTGAAGGTAAAACCTGGAATGACTGGTTATGCCCAAGTAGCTGGGGATTTAACACATAATGAAAAAGTTAATCATGATATTTATTATATACAGAACTGTTCCATTCGGATGGATGTTCATGTTTTAATGCGTACTATTAAAATACTTCTACCTTTCTAGTGTTCAACAAAACAAAAATCCTTTAATATAGAAGGGAGAATGAGGGAGGTAGTATAGGTGATTTTATTTTCTGCAAAAATTTCTCGCAAACATCACGAAACATTAATGGAAAACCATCCAACCCAAGCTTTTTTATTTTGTAATAACATGGAAGAGGCTAAAGCTTATATAAAGAAAGCTGAAATACTAGTCACATACGGTGGAGATCTTACTCCTGAATTAATTGGACAGGCTCAGAAATTAAAGTGGATTATGGTTATGTCTGCAGGTATTGATCAAATGCCGTTTCAAGCGATTGAAGAAAGAGGAATCCTTGTGACAAATGTAAAAGGGATTCATAAAGTTCCGATGGCAGAGTATGCTATATCCATGTTGCTACAAGTTTACCGTGAAGCAAAAGTATTAAGTCAAAGTGAAAAAGAGCATTACTGGAATAGCGCTGCACGTATGCAGGAGATAACCGAAAAGACAATCCTGATAGCAGGAGCAGGTTCAATCGGTCAAGAAGTTGCGCGCTTGGCAAAAGCCTTTCGTATGAAAACAATAGGCGTATCCAAAAGCGGCAAGCCTGTAGATTATTTTGATGAAAACCATACTACAACGAATCTGGACAAGCTCCTTCCTGAGTCAGACATTGTTGTATCCGTTCTTCCACGTACAAAAGAAACGCAAGGGCTTTTTACATATGAACAGTTTTCTAAGCTTCCAAATCATGCCGTCTTTTTGAATATGGGACGTGGAGATGTTTTAATCGAAGGTGATTTACTGAAAGCGTTACAGGAAAAAAAGATTGCACACGCCATTTTAGATGTTTTTGAAGAGGAACCGTTACCGGAGGAACATCCATTCTGGCAGGAGGAAAGTGTAACCATCACACCTCACATATCAGGGGTTTCACGTCACTATACGAGGCGTGGCTTGGAAATTTTTGGGGAAAATCTTCAACGCTTTTTAGAGGGAAAAGAGCAGTATGTAAATAAAATTGATGTGACTAAGGGGTATTAATGATGTGTATTTATCCACGATCAGTGGTAAAGGACAAACATGATTAAATCACGGAAACTTGCTGATGAGCTTGAGAATATGCTTGTTGTTTCCTATATAAATAAATCGATTAATTGAGGAATTCATGATTTGTATTGTGTTACGAGTTATAAAATTAGTCATTCAATAATATACTTATATTGACATGGTGGTAATATAACAGGTAAACTAATTATAAACACTATTATTTAATAATGAAGTTAGATTTAAATAAATTATTGAAAGAGAGGTGGTTGACCGTGTCTGAACAACAATTAGAACAAGCGATTGATACATTAAGGGACTCAGGCGTCCGGATCACACCACAACGTCATGCTGTTCTTGAATATCTTTTAAAAGCACCAGTTCATCCAACAGCGGATGAAATTTATAAAGCACTTGAAGGGAAATTTCCTAATATGAGTGTTGCAACTGTTTATAATAATCTGCGTGTCTTACGTGAAATTGGCCTTGTTCGTGAATTAACTTACGGTGATTCCTCAAGCAGATTTGATAGTAATACAACAGATCATTATCACATTATATGTGATAAGTGTGGCAAAATTGTCGATTTCCACTATCCGGTGTTAGATGAAGTGGAATCATTGGCAGAACAGGTGACAGGTTTTGACGTTAGCCACCATCGTATGGAGATTTATGGTAAGTGTGAGAAATGTCAAGAAACCGCAACTCCAACTCCAAGTCACTAACATCGTTAAAGAAAAACCCACATGCAGACTGGTGCATGTGGGTTTTCCAGTATATAACTATAAATTTAGGTTAGAAATTACGGTTCTTTGATTAATTGTACATGCACCCATTCTCTAACACTATTTATAAGCCAGATATTTGAAGGTTCCGCGATCTCATCAAGCGTGATTTTTCTTTCTGTAATAACCCTGTCTTTTAGCAGCCTATCTCGATAGGTCCCAGCAAGTAAACCACTTTCAACGGGTGGAGTGTATAATTGATTGTTGATTTCCACTACGATATTTCCTGTTGTGAATTCCGTTAGTTCCCTGTCTTCATTCCACAATAATATATCGAAAACATCAGGATGTTGATGTAGTATCTTCGTATATACGGATCGATTTGTTGTTTTATGGTAGAGGAATATATTTTGTTTATCTATTGGAACGTTTGCAATGGTGACAGGAACTTGATTTTCAAAGGGTGAAGCTTCACTTCCTTCTATAGTAGGTTCACCTTTATCGTTTACGAGAAGACGCACTTTCAAGAAACTATTTTTTTCGTTTTGCGCATAATTCAGCAGTTTCTCTCTTATGAAATGAATATCTATATCAAAATTAAAATAAGCTGCGGAACTCTTTAAACGTTTCATATGTTCTTCAAGTACCAAATATCGCCCATTAACAAGTCCCAATGACTCTAATAATTCAAAGCCAGTATTCGTTGTGTTTACTATCGCTGCTTTCGTTAAAACTTCTTCATATTCTTCTTCATCTGTTGAATCCCAAGTAATTCCACCACCAACACCATATTGTGCTTCATTCGTTTGGTTATTAATCACCACTGTTCGAATTGGAACATTAAAAATGGCTTCCTGCTCAGGGGTAATGAAACCAATGGTACCGCAATACACCTCCCGCGCTGAATCCTCTAATTCATTGATAATATTCATGGTGCTTATTTTAGGGGCGCCTGTAATGGAACCACATGGAAACAAGGCCTTGAATATATCCGGTAGTTGTTTATCATCAGAAACTTCTGCAGTTACCGTTGACGTCATTTGATAGACGGTAGGGTATTTTTCAATTGCAAAAAGTTCTGGTACTTTTATCGTGCCTGGTTTGGCGATCATGCCTAAGTCATTGCGTAGTAAATCAACAATCATTACATTTTCTGCGCGGTTTTTCTCAGATCTATAGAGCCAATCACGATTAGATTTATCTTCTGCTGGTGTTTTACCGCGGGCAACCGTTCCTTTCATTGGCTTCGTCGTGATGTCCCCGTCCTTTATGCGAAAGAATAGCTCTGGAGAAGCGGATAAAATTGTAAAGTCTCCAATATCAAGGTAAGCACTGTAATTGGCTGATTGAGCCTGGGCCAATCGATTATAGTAAGCAACAGTGTCTCCTTCGAACGTTGCTTGCATTCTTATCGTGTAGTTCACTTGATATGTATCACCTTGTCCAATACATTGTTTAATTGTATTTATAGCGTTGTTGTATGTATCAAGGCTCGTCTGCGGAAACCACTCTGTTGTATAAAATGTCTTGGAGCTTTGTAGTTCCTTTTGGACAGGTTTCTCGAAAATACCAAACCAAAGCAATGGCATTTTTGGGTCGTCATTTACTTTATATGCAGAATCAAAAGCTGGTGCGGTCTCATAGGAAAGGTAGCCGGCAGCATAATACCCGTTATCTACAGCAGCTTGCACACTTCGTAAGGCAGGAAGAACTTCTTCAATCGTTGTTGCGACAATATGTTCAACTGGATTATTAAATTGCAATGGCTTCTTTTGACCAAGATAATCCATGTAATTAAAGTAAAGTAGTGGATCCAATTGGTTTCATTCCTTTCACTTGAAAAAATTCGTAACAATGGAAGTCTATCTTTCGTTAAGGTAGATCTTGGATGTGTTTTGAACCTTCTATTTGTTTTATCGCAGTTTAACGGACGTCCAATCATGAATGGAAACTTGACCAATAATGATGAAAATGGTTTCCGTTCATATATAGGATGTATATTAGCATTCGATATTTCTAATAGAAGTATCGGCACCTACCAAGCTCCAGACTTACGACGCCCAAATGTTTTCGACGGGGTGAGCATTCACCTACAGTCCCAATGGTCTTCGATGGGATGAGCATTCACACGCAGTCCCAATGATCTTCGATGGGACGAGCGTTCACGCGCAGTCCCAAAGGTCTTCGATGGGGCGAGCATTCACGCACAGTCCCAGGACATGCAAAAAATCCGTCGATGGGACGGATTAGGATTTTGTGTTATTTTCTTTTGCTTTTTTCTTGTAACTTCGTTTATTGTATTTTGTATCTAATTCTTCACCTTCTAAGTCTTTGTCTAGTGTTAGTGGCTGTTTACAATGCATACATGCATCAACACGGCCTAACATTTTGGTTGGTTTCTCGCAACTTGGGCAAACGATCGGTACTGCCCGTAAGGATAATGTTCCAATCCAAACATAAACAACACAACTAAAGACTATCGCCAAAAGCCCTAAGATAAAGAATATTGCCATTAACCACTCAGTGCTTCTAGTTAAAAGTCCACCATACATTAATAGAATACCTGCAAAAATTAAAATTAATGCAAAAGAACGTATTTTATTTATTTTACTTGAATTGATTGAACCTTGCTGCGCCATGGTTGTCCTCCTTAATTCTTTCATAGGTAGTATAGCATATTTTTATTAAAATATCGTACTAAAAAAGGAACTTAACGTACATATATCATATCAAAAAAATTGTAACGTGAATATGAGGGAACTGTGGATAAGGAAAATTCCCTGAAACCAATATATCAAGAATGAAATAAAAACATTAGGCGTTTTCCTTTAGCGGCTACCAAGTTCTAATAATGGTCAGAGAAGCCTGATGCATGATGGGGTTGCAGAAAGAACAGTAGAACAGCACATCATAACAGCGGGATTTCCTTTAGAATGGACTGATACAGAGTAATAATGTATGAGAAGGGAATTCAATTGGGATAAATTCATAGAAATTCATAGAAATTTAAAGGAATAGTATAGAGGTTTTCTTATATAACACCATATTTTGAACAAACACCATCAATTAAGTTTGTACTGGAAAAAATAAAGGTGTAGACTATTCTAACGTAAGTATCTAGTGATAAGGAATAAAGGATGATATTGTATCAGGTTCCTATGTTAGAAGATATATGTTGTATTCCAATTCAATAATCTAATTATAAAATGAACAACTTGATTGATCGTTTTGATGAGATGAAAAAATGAAGGTAGAAAAATGTCGGATACTTGTTGACTTTATAAATTAACCATGATACATTTAATTCCGTCGCAAAAAATCGATTGTTTATTTAACGATTTGTGGCGTAAGTCTTAATTGCATTCATAAAGTAAGAGATTTTTTATTCTCTTAGATCTGCAAAAGAAAAATTAAATTACTTATTGACTTTAATAAGTCAGCATGGTAAATTAATAAAGTCGCATTTTTGAGAAGCGGCACAAAATCAAATCTTAAAAAACACTTCAAAAAAGTTATTGACTTATAGAAGTGGGCATGATAAGATGAAGAGGTTGCTATTTTAAAGTAATCACTGAAATTTGCTCCTTGAAAACTGAACAAAACAACCAGTATGTCAAGAAGAACAGGTTACTGTTTTTCACATGTCAGAAGAGGTAAGTGAATGTCCGGATTTTATGAATTCGACAAAAACAAATTTCTTTTGCGCATGAAAGGAAGAAAGCTAAGACAATTGATGAGATTGACGGTGTCGATCTTATTCAAACTTTTTTGGAGAGTTTGATCTTGGCTCAGGACGAACGCTGGCGGCGTGCCTAATACATGCAAGTCGAGCGCGTGAAGCAGATGGAATCCTTCGGGAGGAAATCTGTGGACCGAGCGGCGGACGGGTGAGTAACACGTGGGCAACCTACCTGTAAGATTGGGATAACTCGCGGAAACGCGAGCTAATACCGAATGACACTTTTTATCTCCTGATGAGAAGTTAAAAGGCGGCTTTTAGCTGTCACTTACAGATGGGCCCGCGGCGCATTAGTTAGTTGGTGAGGTAAAGGCTCACCAAGGCGACGATGCGTAGCCGACCTGAGAGGGTGATCGGCCACACTGGGACTGAGACACGGCCCAGACTCCTACGGGAGGCAGCAGTAGGGAATCATCCGCAATGGACGAAAGTCTGACGGTGCAACGCCGCGTGAGTGATGAAGGTTCTCGGATCGTAAAACTCTGTTGTTAGGGAAGAACAAGTACCGTTTGAATAAGGCGGTACCTTGACGGTACCTAACCAGAAAGCCCCGGCTAACTACGTGCCAGCAGCCGCGGTAATACGTAGGGGGCAAGCGTTGTCCGGAATTATTGGGCGTAAAGCGCTCGCAGGCGGTCTTTTAAGTCTGATGTGAAATCTTGCGGCTTAACCGTGAGCGGTCATTGGAAACTGGAGGACTTGAGTACAGAAGAGGAGAGTGGAATTCCACGTGTAGCGGTGAAATGCGTAGAGATGTGGAGGAACACCAGTGGCGAAGGCGACTCTCTGGTCTGTAACTGACGCTGAGGAGCGAAAGCGTGGGGAGCGAACAGGATTAGATACCCTGGTAGTCCACGCCGTAAACGATGAGTGCTAGGTGTTAGGGGGTTTCCGCCCCTTAGTGCTGAAGTTAACGCATTAAGCACTCCGCCTGGGGAGTACGGCCGCAAGGCTGAAACTCAAAAGAATTGACGGGGGCCCGCACAAGCGGTGGAGCATGTGGTTTAATTCGAAGCAACGCGAAGAACCTTACCAGGTCTTGACATCCTCTGCAACCGGTAGAGATACCGGGTTCCCTTCGGGGACAGAGTGACAGGTGGTGCATGGTTGTCGTCAGCTCGTGTCGTGAGATGTTGGGTTAAGTCCCGTAACGAGCGCAACCCTTAATCTTAGTTGCCAGCATTAAGTTGGGCACTCTAAGGTGACTGCCGGTGACAAACCGGAGGAAGGTGGGGATGACGTCAAATCATCATGCCCCTTATGACCTGGGCTACACACGTGCTACAATGGATGGAACAAAGGGCAGCGAAGCCGCAAGGTGTAGCAAATCCCATAAAACCATTCTCAGTTCGGATTGCAGGCTGCAACTCGCCTGCATGAAGCCGGAATCGCTAGTAATCGCGGATCAGCATGCCGCGGTGAATACGTTCCCGGGCCTTGTACACACCGCCCGTCACACCACGAGAGTTAGCAACACCCGAAGTCGGTGAGGTAACACGTTTACGTGAGCCAGCCGCCGAAGGTGGGGCCAATGATTGGGGTGAAGTCGTAACAAGGTAGCCGTATCGGAAGGTGCGGCTGGATCACCTCCTTTCTAAGGATAAATAGAAGGAACGCTTCAGAGGTACCCTAACGGGTTCTCTGAGGTCAGGGGCATACATGGTTGTTTGGTTCAGTTTTGAGGGATGTAAATCTCTCATTTTGTTATTTTGTACCTTGAAAACTAAATAAGAGTAATCAACGACATCAAATTAAATTGTACGTTCTTTTGAATGAAAACAAGTAACTTAGTTAAGTGAAGAAGAGCGCACGGTGGATGCCTTGGTACGAGGAGCCGAAGAAGGACGGGACTAACGCCGATATGTCTCGGGGAGTTGTAAGTAAACATTGATCCGAGAATTTCCGAATGGGGGAACCCACTGTTCGTAATGGAACAGGACATTTATCTGAATACATAGGATAAATGAGGCAGACCCGGGGAACTGAAACATCTCATTACCCGGAGGAAGAGAAAGCAAATGCGATTTCCCAAGTAGCGGCGAGCGAAACGGAAACAGCCCAAACCAAAGAGCTTGCTCTTTGGGGTTGTAGGACATTCCATTGGAGTTACAAAGAAATGCGTTAGACGAATCGATCTGGAACGATCAGCCATAGAAGGTAAGAGCCCTGTAGTCGAAAAGGCATTTCCTCCGGAGTGTATCCTGAGTACGGCGGAACACGAGAAATTCCGTCGGAATCTGGGAGGACCATCTCCTAAGGCTAAATACTTCCTCGTGACCGATAGTGAACCAGTACCGTGAGGGAAAGGTGAAAAGCACCCCGGAAGGGGAGTGAAATAGAACCTGAAACCGTGCGCTTACAAGTAGTCGAAGCCCGTTAATGGGTGACGGCGTACCTTTTGTAGAATGGACCGGCGAGTTACGATTACATGCAAGGTTAAGTGGAAGACACGGAGCCGCAGCGAAAGCGAGTCTGAACAGGGCGTCTCTAGTATGTGGTCGTAGACCCGAAACCGTGTGATCTACCCATGTCCAGGGTGAAAGTCAGGTAACACTGACCGGAGGCCCGAACCCACGTATGTTGAAAAATGCGGGGATGAGGTGTGGGTAGGGGTGAAATGCCAATCGAACACGGAGATAGCTGGTTCTCTCCGAAATAGCTTTAGGGCTAGCCTCAAGGTTGATTGTACTGGAGGTAGAGCACTGATTGGACGAGGGGCCCTCACCGGGTTACCGAATTCAGTCAAACTCCGAATGCCAGCTACTTTGCCTTGGGAGTCAGACTATGGGTGATAAGGTTCATAGTCGAGAGGGAAACAGCCCAGACCGCCAGCTAAGGTCCCAAAGTATACGTTAAGTGGAAAAGGATGTGGAGTTGCCCAGACAACCAGGATGTTGGCTTAGAAGCAGCCATCATTTAAAGAGTGCGTAATAGCTCACTGGTCGAGTGACTCTGCGCCGAAAATGTACCGGGGCTAAACGTATCACCGAAGCTGCGGATTGTTCTAATGAACAATGGTAGGAGAGCGTTCCAAGTGCTGTGAAGTCAGACCGTGAGGACTGGTGGAGCGCTTGGAAGTGAGAATGCCGGTATGAGTAGCGAAAAAAGAGTGAGAATCTCTTTCACCGAAAGCCTAAGGTTTCCTGAGGAAGGCTCGTCCTCTCAGGGTTAGTCGGGACCTAAGCCGAGGCCGAAAGGCGTAGGCGATGGACAACAGGTAGATATTCCTGTACCACCTCGTGACTGTTTGAACGATGGGGGGACGCAGTAGGATAAGGAATGCGCACAGATGGAATAGTGCGCCCAAGCAGTGAGAAAGTCGAATAGGTAAATCCGTTCGGCAATTTCAAGCTGTGATGGGGAGGGAAATTGAGTACCGAAGTTCCCGATTTCACACTGCCAAGAAAATCCTCTAGTGAGGTCACAGGTGCCCGTACCGCAAACCGACACAGGTAGGCGAGGAGAGAATCCTAAGGTGAGCGGGAGAACTCTCGTTAAGGAACTCGGCAAAATGACCCCGTAACTTCGGGAGAAGGGGTGCTCACTCGTGAGTGAGCCGCAGTGAATAGGCCCAAGCGACTGTTTATCAAAAACACAGGTCTTTGCGAAGCCGAAAGGCGAAGTATAAGGGCTGACACCTGCCCGGTGCTGGAAGGTTAAGGGGAAGCGTTAGCTTTCGAGCGAAGCGCAGAACCGAAGCCCCAGTAAACGGCGGCCGTAACTATAACGGTCCTAAGGTAGCGAAATTCCTTGTCGGGTAAGTTCCGACCCGCACGAAAGGTGCAACGACTTGGGCACTGTCTCAACGAGAGACCCGGTGAAATTATACGATGTGTGAAGATGCACATTACCCGCGACAGGACGGAAAGACCCCGTGGAGCTTTACTGTAGCCTGATATTGAATGTTGGTATAGCTTGTACAGGATAGGTGGGAGCCTTGGAAACGTGAGCGCTAGCTTACGTGGAGGCATCCGTGGGATACCACCCTGGCTGTACGAACCTTCTAACCCAGGACCGTAATCCGGTTCGGAGACAGTTTCAGGCGGGCAGTTTGACTGGGGCGGTCGCCTCCTAAAAAGTAACGGAGGCGCCCAAAGGTTCCCTCAGAATGGTTGGAAATCATTCGTAGCGTGTAAAGGCACAAGGGAGCTTGACTGCGAGACCTACAAGTCGAGCAGGGACGAAAGTCGGGCTTAGTGATCCGGTGGTACCGCATGGAAGGGCCATCGCTCAACGGATAAAAGCTACCCCGGGGATAACAGGCTTATCTCCCCCAAGAGTTCACATCGACGGGGAGGTTTGGCACCTCGATGTCGGCTCATCGCATCCTGGGGCTGTAGTCGGTCCCAAGGGTTGGGCTGTTCGCCCATTAAAGCGGTACGCGAGCTGGGTTCAGAACGTCGTGAGACAGTTCGGTCCCTATCCGTCGTGGGCGTTGGAAGTTTGAGAGGAGCTGTCCTTAGTACGAGAGGACCGGGATGGACATACCGCTGGTGTACCAGTTGTTCCGCCAGGAGCATGGCTGGGTAGCTACGTATGGCAAGGATAAGTGCTGAAAGCATCTAAGCATGAAGCCCCCCTCAAGATGATACTTCCCATCACTTTAAGTGAGTAAGATCCCTCAGAGACGATGAGGTAGATAGGTTCGAGGTGGAAGCGTGGCGACACGTGCAGCTGACGAATACTAATCGATCGAGGACTTAACTAATTTCTTATTTGATCGGCGTTGATGATACTCTTATTTAGTTTTTAGGGTATAAATGGACAAAAACCCTTGCAATTTAGACAAAAAATGCATATAATAAAACTTGTCCTTATCATAAGGAAGTTCTGTAAAATGTTCACATCCAGTGAATAACACAGAATGACATCAGGTCTGGTGGTAATAGCGGAGAGGTCACACCTGTTCCCATGCCGAACACAGAAGTTAAGCTCTCCAGCGCTGATGGTAGTTGGGGCTTTGCCCCTGCAAGAGTAGGACGTCGCCAGGCAAATTCTATTTCATGGAATAATTTCTTAGCATGTTCATACATATATCTGATTAATTATTCTCGAATGAATTGCTCAAATTGATTATTCCACAGTAGCTCAGTGGTAGAGCTATCGGCTGTTAACCGATCGGTCGTAGGTTCGAATCCTACCTGTGGAGCCATGGAGAGCTGTCCGAGTGGCCGAAGGAGCACGATTGGAAATCGTGTAGGCCGTTCACGCGGCCTCGAGGGTTCGAATCCCTCGCTCTCCGCCACTTTTAATATATGATTGGCCCGTTGGTCAAGTGGTTAAGACACCGCCCTTTCACGGCGGTAACACGGGTTCGAATCCCGTACGGGTCACCAACTTTTAAATTATAAGACTTCTTTATAACCTATCTTATGTATTGGACATAAGACGGTAACGCATCATTTTCACTGGAGGATTAGCTCAGCTGGGAGAGCACTTGCCTTACAAGCAAGATGTCGCAGGTTCGAGCCCTGCATCCTCCACCATTACTAATTCATTATATCGCGGGGTGGAGCAGTCTGGCAGCTCGTTGGGCTCATAACCCAAAGGTCGCAGGTTCGAATCCTGCCCCCGCAACCAAAAAATTTCAGTTGACTACTATGAATGTGTATTTATGTTAATTGAAAATGATAGTGTACTTTAGTGCACAAAAAACATGGTCCGGTAGTTCAGTTGGTTAGAATGCCTGCCTGTCACGCAGGAGGTCGCGGGTTCGAGTCCCGTCCGGACCGCCATTTTATACAGAACTAATGTGTTGATTTATGATTAAATATTTACTGTTTCATCTGGCTCGGTAGCTCAGTCGGTAGAGCAACGGACTGAAAATCCGTGTGTCGGCGGTTCGATTCCGTCCCGAGCCACCACTTTTAATTAATTAGTAAGACATATATGGAGGGGTAGCGAAGTGGCTAAACGCGGCGGACTGTAAATCCGCTCCCTCAGGGTTCGGGAGTTCGAATCTCTCCCCCTCCACCATTTATGTTTAAATAAATACGTAGGGGTATAGTTTAACGGCAAAACGGAGGTCTCCAAAACCTTTGATGTGGGTTCGATTCCTACTACCCCTGCCATTTTTTTATATGGCGGTCGTGGCGAAGTGGTTAACGCACCGGATTGTGGCTCCGGCATTCGTGGGTTCAATCCCCACCGGTCGCCCCATAGAAATTGGGCTATAGCCAAGCGGTAAGGCATCGGGTTTTGATCCCGTGCATCCCAGGTTCGAATCCTGGTAGCCCAGCCACTTGCGGAAGTAGTTCAGTGGTAGAACACCACCTTGCCAAGGTGGGGGTCGCGGGTTCGAATCCCGTCTTCCGCTCCATTTTATTAATGGCGGTATAGCCAAGTGGTAAGGCAGAGGTCTGCAAAACCTTTATCACCGGTTCAAATCCGGTTACCGCCTCCATATATAATTATGCCGGTGTGGCGGAATTGGCAGACGCGCATGACTCAAAATCATGTTCCTTCTGGAGTGCCGGTTCGATCCCGGCCACCGGTATCAGTGTAACATATATATGGCGCTATCTATTCGACTAGGTAGTGTCTTTTTGTTTATAAAATTACGTAGAATGTACATATAATAGTCATGCAACCACGAACAACCATGACGAAGGCTTGACTTTCTTTCCTTATTTACTAGGAAGGATGCTTATTTTTGTGTCTAAACGGAGAAGTAATAATTTAAATCCGTAGGAAATTCGCATAGCAATCGAGTCATAAGAGTTAGAGACGTTGACTTACTACGAAGTGGTAAGGATTCAGCCAAACTGTAAATTTTTAAACAATCACTTTTGTACATATAATAGTGGATTAATGAAGGTCCAGGATATTGCTATAGCATGGTAATGATGGTGGGACGAGAAAGCGGGCAAGATGTCCCAGTTAGCTATATAGAATGGGACACTTTTCCTGTCCCTATGTCCCATAACCAAATTAATTGGTAAAATAAGAAAACTTTCTGTCCCGCAAACAAATATAAATGGAAAATGGGTTTCCGGGTTTGCTCCTGTGAAAATGCTGAAATTTTTACATGACTATCAGGGAGATTCGGACTGAGTATGTTTGGTAAATAGACATGCTCGCGGGTCCAACTAACAACTAAGGTGGATGTACATTGAAACTAAATAAAGCATTGCCAATACTTTTTATCATTATGTTCCTTGTCATGGTTGGCTTTGGGATCATTATACCTGTGCTTCCATTCTATGCAGAGGAACTGGGAGCATCGCCTACGGAACTTGGATTATTAATGGCTGTTTATTCCTTGATGCAGTTTATTTTTGCCCCAATGTGGGGACGTATTTCCGATCGTGTAGGCCGGAAGCCAGTAATCTTGATTGGTATTTTTGGATTGTCGCTATCCTTTTTCATGATGGCACTGTCTACACAGCTATGGGTGCTTTTTGTTGCGCGCTTTATCGGTGGTGTATTATCTGCTGCAAACATGCCGACAGTCATGGCTTATGTTGCGGATATCACAACAGAGGAAGATCGAGGCAAGGGAATGGGAATCGTAGGAGCAGCTACCGGGCTTGGTTTTATATTTGGTCCGGCGATTGGTGGAACATTTACGGACATTAGCTTGGATGCTCCGTTTTATATTGCAGGGATTGTATCGTTCGCTACTATGTTCCTAGTATTCTTTATTCTAAAAGAATCTATCCATCTATCAACAAGTGGAGCGGCTGCACAAAAAAAACTGTCATGGAGAAATGTTTTTCAAGGACCTTTATTCATGTTGTATTTTCTGCAATTTTTTATAACAGTATCATTAGCCGGTTTGGAAGCAACCTTTGCTTATTTTGCAGCGGAAAGGGCAGGGTTGGACGCCGTGTCGTTGGGTTACATATTTATGATTATGGGGCTTGCAAGTGCGGCTGTACAGGGATCTATGGGTGCATTGACAAAAAAATTCGGAGAAGTGCGTATTATACAGGCGGGAATTTTCATTTCTGCCCTAGGTTTTGCGCTTATTCTATTTACACAGAATTTTATCACTGCGGCCATATTTCTGTCCATATTTGGTGTTGGCAATGGGGTAATCCGGCCAAGTGTTTCCTCGCTGTTAACGAAAAAGTCAACTGTTGGGTACGGTATGGTGACGGGATCCTTGTCTTCATTTGATTCCTTGGGGAGAATCATTGGACCTGTGCTTGGAGGACTTTTGTATTCCGTTTTCATAGGATTGCCATACATATCGGGTATCATTCTTTCTTTGTTTGCCTTTGTCCTGTTTCGGACGGCCTTGGCAAAAACAAATCTCGCAGATAGGGGTACATAAAATAAATTCGGTGTTGCGGAATTACATCAAATCACCTTATAAACGTTTGGAGTTTTTTCTTCAGGCGTTTTAATTTGTTGTAAGTAATGGTAAAATTCTGATGATGGCAATAAATAATGGTTAACTGAAGTTTGTGTTGCTATGAGAGAAGTGGTTATTGCTTTTAAAGGATGTTGATTTAAAATGAGTATGTTACTGTAGGCTTTCGCTATCATTCTTCCTTTCTTAGGATTTTTGGTTTATGGCTAGTCCAAAATCGCAGGAGGAATTTAATTTCCATCCCTATTGCAATAATATTAATGCTGTCTGGTAGATTTTGGCAATCAATACGAAAAAAAACAGACAGAGCCTTCTCATTAGCTGTCGGCTCTTTATATAAATGATGGTTTGGAGTAAAGACGTGTTATAATTAGAGTTACTTCCCCCAATCATTTTAGCCTGCTGCACTTTATCTTTTGGATAAATGCAATAACAGGTTCTGCCGGATAGGAATATTCCACCTCGCGGCTAAGATGATCAACAATTTTTTTGCGTTCCATCTGACTCCTTACTATTCAATTTCCTCCAAAAACTGTATATCCTCTTTTGATAGACGTTCTCCGTTAATCTTCACATTCCCATCCAGCTTTACTTTTCCTTCCATCAATTCCTTATGGGACAGTACACACGGAATATCGTGCTTTACTGGTATTCCTTCATTGTCATAAAATATGTATCCTTCTTTTTCATCAAATATAAAAGAGTTGATTTTCATATTTGGTGTAATGAATAATGTCAATTTGTCATTTCCATTCCACATTATTTTTACAAGGATTTTCTTTTTTGTTTTCTTTTCAAGAAGCGTTTTTAAAGCACTAATTGAAACGATGTCATCCATGAGTACACCTCCTGACTGCGATACTCCACTTTGAATTAAAAAATTATCGTATAGATCATATTTTAACTGTTATTCCTTAAATTTAAAAATAAAAATCCTGCATTGTTCAACTGATTAACGGAGGAACGGCATGAAAAAAATATGCAGATCAAATTTCGCGGCACACATTATGATTTTGGCTATTATTAGGGAGAAATACTGAAAGGTTCCATTTTGATAAAAAATAGGGAGCAGCAATGGAAAGTGAGAAATGATCCAGCTAATCAGCTTTACTGCTTGAGTCAGAATAATAGACAACGCCCTGCTAATTATTTACGATAAAGAAAGGGAATACAAAAAGGTCTTATTAAATCTATTAGAAAGGGTGGATAAAGTGAAAGTTCTAGTAGTAGGAGCAAATGGTCAAATTGGAAAACAGTTGGTTAAATTTATACAGGAAAGTGACAACCTTGAAGCTAGGACAATGATCCGCAAACAGGAACAGGCGTCTTTTTTTGAAGATTTAGGTGCAGAAACGGCACTGGTGGATCTGGAAGATGATATCGATGCAATTGCAAAGGCTGCCGATGGAGTTGATGCGGTCGTATTTACTGCAGGTTCCGGTGGTCACACAGGAAAAGACAAAACCATTATGATTGATTTGGATGGGGCTGTAAAAACGATTGAAGCTGCTAAAACTGCAGGAGTGAAACGATTTATCATGATCAGTTCATTTGATACCACTCGTAAAGCCATTCAGGAAGCAAATGAAAACTTTGCACCATATGTTGTCGCCAAGCACTATGCTGATGAATGGTTAAAAGCAACCGACCTAGATTATACGATTATCCATCCAGGGTTTTTAACAAATGATGAAGGAACTGGAATGATAAATGCCGCTCCTGAAGTGAAGAGCGACGAAGTGCCAAGAGAGGATATTGCAAGAGCGATTCTTGCCAGTCTGGAAAATGATAAATCAATCGGAAAGGAATTTCAGGTAGTAAAAGGCACAACAACGGTGAAAGAAGCAGTTGATTCCATCAAATAATTTTAAAATAATTTTACCAGTGAAGACAACTTGCCAAAGAGGTGGGTTGTCTTTTCGTTTTCAGTGATCTCAAAGGAACGTTTTAAATTGCTGATCAATATTGCAGGCACTGGCGGTTTTCTAGTCACATCTGATGATCTGACGAATGCCAAGTCTTCTAATCACTTGTTTATGATAAAATCGATAATGGGTGTTAGTCAGAAGCCTGCTGTGAAATGGATTTTATGTTAACATAGTTATTTATAGGCTCTTTTTTGAAAGAAGGTTGATCGTATTGATACATATGATGCGTTGGTTCTTTTTCGTAATAGGAATTATGTTTTTTAGTTTAGGAATTAGTATTGCAATAAAGGTACAACATCTGGGTATCCACCCGTGGGATGTGCTGAATGTAGCGCTTTTCGAGCGAGTTGGCTTATCGATTGGTTCGTGGGCTATTATCATTTCTGGTGTGTTAATTATTGTGTCGTGGATCCTGGATAAAAGTTATATTAAATCGGGGACCTTCTTCAATGCTTTCTTAGTAGGAGCATTTGTTGATCTTTTTTTATGGGTTGATTTCCTTCCAAATGCTACGCATGCATGGCCGGATATTCTTATTATTCTTTCTGGAATTGTAATTATGGGTCTTGGTGGTGGGATGTATAATGCTGCAGGAGTTGGATCAGGCCCGCGAGATGGGTTTATGTTATCCATTTCTGATAAGTTGAATGCACCTATTAGTAGGGTTCGGATTGTGACGGAAAGTTCTGTTCTGGTATTAGGTCTAGTATTGGGAGGGCCTGTATTTTGGTTTACGTTTATTTTTACATTCATTCAAAGTCCATTGTTTCAATTCTCTTATTATAAATTCGGTAGCCTTATCACTGCTATTGAATCTAATTTTTTAAAGCGCAAGGAACAATATTCAAAAACAAGTGTGTAAATGAATTTTCAGGATAATTTGTACTTAGTTATGGGTTTTTCACCAATAGATAATTGAATTTCACTGTAAAAACCTATTGTAAAATGGTCTTTTAAACTTCTGCAAGTATTTCTCCTCTCTGCTACAATACTTAAAAATAGGAGATGAGAGCTAGGATGATAAACAAGGGGGACGAAAATTATTTTCCGATGAAAAATGTAACAGGGCTGTGCAAGATGAAGAATAATACGGAAGAAATTATTAATGCATTAGTGACGAGAAAAATTAGGATTGTCTTTGTTGACGAATGTAAGTATACAAAAACGATACGGAAGTTGTGATAATTCATGAAGACCAAAGAAACATAACGGTTCCTTTGGTCTTTTGATTTGCTGATTTAAAATTTGATCCTCTGTTCGTAATTCTTTACAGGATATACGTTTCAATTGTATTAGCCATGGCTCTATCAATATCATATGCATCGATTATAAATTCAAGCACGAACCAGCTCAACGTTACCAATAATATAGAAGCTATTAGAATTATAAGTACCATCGTTTTACCTTTCATGATAAATCTCCCTTCATTATCCAGCTTAAGCGTACCAAATCAATTCATAAGTGTAAATATATGTATTCAAGTTGGTAGAGAAAGTATGAACTATCCATATAGATCATACTAGATTAATAGCAGTTGATTAGCTATTTGTACTCCGTTCATCATTATCTCCGCATTATCTCCGATTAGTGGAATCTCCATTTCATTACCTGCAACTCAAGCAGCTTTCTGCCAGCAAAAAGGACAGACTTTTAAAAGTCTGTCCTAATTTATCGCTCCAGACACGTCATAATCAAGTAAATCAATGTCTAAGTCCTCACCTAAAGCAAGTTTTGCTAATTGTATGCCTACATATGGTCCTGTTGTTAGACCAGATGAGCCGAGTCCGTTGGCAAGTAACAGTCCGTCATATTCCGGTAGCGCTCCTACAACTGGAAGGAAGCCAGGAGTGAATGGACGGAATCCAACTCTTGTCTCAAGTACTTTGCTTGAAGCAATACCTGGTGCTATTTGTATTGCCTTAGTTAAAATCTCCTGAATTTTACCCGCAGTAACCCGCGTATCAAAGCCAGTATTATCTTCCTGTGTAGCTCCAATAACGAAGCGTCTATTATTTAAAGCTAGCATGTATGAATTATTAGGAGGCATAATAAGAGGCCAGGCCGCAGTATTCTTTGCTAGCACTTCTAAATGCATGATTTGTGCTTTTTGTGGTGTTACCTCAAACGATATACCTAATGGTTTGAATAATTCATCCATCCAGGCGCCAGATGTGGCAATAACCGTATCTGCTTCAATGATTTGGCCGTCAAGCTTAACACCTGTCACCTGTGCTCCACTATGAACAAGCTTAGCGTTGCCATACGCAATGGTTCCACCATGTTTTTTAACACCACGCAGTAAAGCATCACGTAACTTTCTGCCGTCGACTCGTGCTGCGCCACTAACATGAACAGCCCCATACCCATCGTTGAGTAGTGGAAACAGTTCCTTCGTTTGTGCAGCATCAAGCAGTGAGACATCACCAATTTCTGGGGCATCTTCCCGCCGTTTAAGGATACGATCTTGCATTGCCATTAACTTTTTTTCCTCGGTATGAAGACGAAGGGCTCCAACCTGTAAGTAGCCAGTTTCCGTTTCGCCGTCTTTTGCTAGTTCATCCATTAGTTTTGGATAAATCCTGGCTCCACCTTTTGCTAAGTGATACCATGCTTTGTTTCGACGCTGGGATAACCATGGACAAATAATTCCCGCAGCAGCATCGGTTGCTTGCCCTTCATCTTTTCTATCGATTACAACTACTTCAGCACCGCTTTTAGCAAGGTGATAGGCTGTACTAGCACCTAATATCCCTGCACCAATAATAATAAATTTATTTCTGAAATTAGGATGCATGTACAACTTGCTTCATTGCTTTCATTTTTCCAAGATGCTCACTTTCATGTTGAATTACCATTGCAAATAATTCGTCATAGGTTTTAAAATTCATAAACTTAAAAGGAAGCTCTTGTGCGAAAAAATCATCTGAAAGCTCATTGATGCGCGTTTGCTGTTCTTCTAAAAGGTTGACAAGCTCTGAAATTGCAGGGACTTCCGATGGCCAGTCTGCAGGCTTTGTTCCACCTCCGAACAGATCATTATATTTTTCTGGAAAATTAGCGGATTGTTTCGGGTAGCCAAATAGTAATGCTTCTGCGGTGACAAGTACGTGTCCCACATGCCAGTGTATCGTGTTATTAAACGCCTCAGCCTGGTAATCCGCCGTCTTCTCATCGAGGTCTTTCGCGAATGAAAGAGAAGCGCTCCTTGTAAAATTAAATAGATTTGACATTAGAATCCCACCTTTAATTAATTATTTCTATATTAAATATAAGAATAAATGGTACAATTGTAAAGGAAAGGGGGATAAAATATGGAAAGAAACATAGTCGGGAGAGTTTTATTATATACGGGAATTGTATTTATAATTGCTGGTTTATTTTTAGGAATTTCAATGATAGTGGCGCATAGTGCTCGCCTTCCAGCTAATATGGAAGGGGAAATCAGAATTATGGATATGTTGGTAGGTTTCTCCAATTCATCGCTGCCCTATATAATAGGTGGTTTCTTATTAATAGGTGCTTCTGAAATAATAAAATTATTGCACTCAATTAATAGAAAGCCCGGTCTCTACAAAGAGGTGGCAACAATGCAGCAATCAGATACTGGCGTAAATATTCAAAAAATTGAAGATGAGAGTCGACCAACTGATTGGAAGTTAAGTAAAACAGATGAAGAGAAAATATATGAAGCTTTTTCGGATAAAGCTATTTTGGAAATTATTGCATCTCCCTTTGAAGGTTACTGTATCGTTAAATTACAAGAATATGACGGCCCGTTAGATCCGGTTATTAAAGTGGTCGATTTAAATGGATTAAATCTGCAGGAAGTGAAAGACCATGCTACCAAACAGAAAATATTGGATTGGTATAAGGAGTAAAACTAAAGTAAATGCTTTTTCCTAGGCACTATATTATGGTAATCTTAGAGTTGGACAAGTTATATTACATATGAAGGAGAAATGAACATGGGTAAGACCTTAATTTTCGGACATAAAAGTCCTGACACAGATACGATTTCCTCAGCATTAGCTTATGCTGATTTAAAGAATAAACGAGGTGAAAATGCAGAGCCTGCCAGACTAGGTCCAGTAAACAAAGAAACACAATATGCATTGGATTATTTTAACGTGAAAGCACCACAACTTATTGAAAAAGTAGACGCTGATGTGGAAAGCGTAATTTTAGTTGATCATAACGAATTTCAGCAGAGTGTGGATAATATCCAGGAAGTACGGATTGCTGAAGTCATCGATCACCATCGTATTTCAAATTTCGAAACGAAGGAACCGCTCTATTTCCGCGTGGAGCCAGTTGGGTGTACAGCGACTATTTTGAATAAAATGTATAAAGAAAATGATGTAGCTGTTTCAAAAGAAGTGGCCGGGTTATTAGTGTCAGCAATTATTTCTGACTCTTTATTGTTAAAATCACCAACCTGCACAAAAGAAGATGTGGATGCGGCATATGAGCTAGCGGAAATTGCTGGTGTGGATTTGGAAAAATATGGCCTTGATATGCTGCAGGCAGGCGCTGACTTAAGTGATAAAAAGATTACGGAACTTTTAACAATGGATGCTAAAGAATTTGCAATGGGTGGAGAGAGAGTTGTTATTGCCCAGGTGAATACAATTGATATCAATCAGGTCTATCACCAACAAGCGCAGCTGGAAGAAGAAATAGACAGGTCTATAAAGGAAAAAGACCTTGGATTATTTGTGTTTGTCGTAACCGATATTTTAAACAGCAATTCAGATGTGCTAGCTCTTGGAAGAAATAAAGACAAGTTAGAAAAAGCATTCGATGTAGAATTAAAGGAAAATCGCGCCTTACTTGAAGGGGTCGTATCCCGTAAAAAACAAATCGTTACGACGTTGACAGATGCATATAGTGAATAAGTAAGTCTGATCCCTTTGCAATGAATGTTGTAAGGGGATTTTTTATGTCCGGGTTAGTAAGTGTGCCTCCTCATAAAAAATAGGCTAGTAAATGAAAATTGCATTAATCTTTACAAGTATCCATCGTTGGATTATTATTAGTTTACAATAAATCAAATTTTCTTAATTTATATAATAGACTCAATTATGGTGGTGAGAATTTGGTGATGGAAAACCTATTTCATCAATTAATGAAAAAAAGAAGACGTCTACTCATAAAGCTGTTAACGTTTCTTATCATCTTTTATTTTGCATTGCCGCTCACGTTGACTTTTTTTCCCTATCAAATGAATAGAGCTATCCCTTTTGTAGGTATATCCTGGGGTTGGTTGTATGCATTTGCCCAAATACCAATGACTTGGATTCTTGGGTGGATTTACTATAGGAATGCAAAAGATTTCGATCGATTCATTGAACAAATAAAGCAGGGGGAACAACGGTGAATCTTACCTATTTCTTGTTTTTTATATGCATTATTGTCTGCACGTTAATTATTACATACTGGGCAGCAAAACGAAGTCAAACAACGAATAGCTTTTATACGGCTGCAGGCAGTTTAACAGGCTTTCAAAACGGAATGGCGATTTCTGGTGATTTCATAAGTGCTGCTTCCTTTCTTGGTATTGTTGGCGCAATTGCGATAAATGGCTATGACGGATTTTTGTATTCCATAGGTTTTTTGGTTTCCTATTTGATTGTGATATTTTTAATTGCTGAACCAGTCCACCATTTGGGAAAGTATTCACTTGGAGATGTTATATGCGCTCGATTTCCCAGCAAGCGAATCCGTTTGATTATGGGTTGTGGGGCGTTTGCCATCTCGATTCTTTACATGATCCCACAATTGGTAGCTTCGGGACTGTTAATCCGTTTGTTATTGAATATCGATTATTCGCTTTCCGTTGTTGTTATTGGTGGTTTAATGACTGTTTATGTCGTGTTCGGTGGAATGATTGCCACTTCCTGGGTCCAAATTGTTAAAACAGTTGTACTGATGTCGGGAACATTTCTTCTTTCATTAATTGTATTTTCCCGTTTCAACTGGAATATTACAAACTTAATAGAAGAGGTCAAACAAGGTACGCCTTTAGGAGATGACTTTTTCTCTTCAGGAAATTTATTTAATAGTCCACTGGAATTAATTTCACTGCAGCTTGCTTTAATACTAGGAACAGCAGGACTACCGCATATTTTGATTCGACTTTTTACAGTACGAAATACGGTTGAAGTACATCGTTCCTTAATCAGTGCAACTTGGATTATTGGACTTTTTTATCTAATGACACTTGTTCTTGGTCTTGGAACCGTCGCTTTGTTGGGATACGAGAAATTAATTGCTGCCGATTCCACCGGAAATTTGGCAGCACCATTACTAGCAAGAGAAGTTGGTGGTGACTTTTTGTTGGCTTTTATCTCAGCGGTTGCCTTTACCACCATTGTTGCAGTTGTAGCTGGCCTGGTTATTTCAGCTACAACAGCTATTTCTCATGATATTTACCATCATATTATAAAAAAAGGGAAATCAACTGAAAAGGAGCAACTACGAGCAGCACGTTGGACAGCAGTGGGAATTGGACTAATTTCCATATTGTTTGCTTTAAGATTGGAAAATACCAATGTTACGTTTTTAGTTTCATTAACATTTATTGTGGCAGCGTCCAGTATTTTCCCTGTTTTGCTTTTGACTATATATTGGAAGCGATTTAATCAAAACGGGGTCATAACTGGAATGGTAAGTGGACTGATTGCTTCACTGACATTTCTAATGCTAGGTCCTCATATCATGAATCCAGATGGTGGATGGATTGCAAGAGAAGCTATATTTTCACTATATAATCCGGGGATCGTGGTTATACCGATTGGTTTTTTGGGTGCAATTCTCGGGAGTCTTCTTTCACCCAATTCATCTCAATTCAGCAGGGAATTCAAGCCATTTTATATTAAATCACAGACTGGAATTACTACGAGGAGAGAGAGTTCGTGAATGAATTGATGATCATTTTATTTGAACGAATGGGGTTATTACTTGTCATTGCTTTTGTTCTAACGCGAACTCGTGGTTTCCGGTCGCTCCTTTACCGTGAATCTAGCATTAAAATGTCTATTGTTCATGCTTTTATATTTGGACTTTTTGGTATTGCGAGTACAATAACCGGAATTGTGATCGAAGCTGATTCTACGATCATTCGTGATTTTGTCTGGACAGTCGAAAGTGATCAACTCGTTCTCGGTTCAAGCCTTGTTGCTATAGTAATTGGAGGATTATTAGGTGGTCCATTTGTTGGCTTTGGTGCGGGTATTATCGCGGGATCCCATTTGGTATTTCTCGGAGGAATCGGGTGGCTGGCAAATGGGTTCGTGAATCCACTTACTGGATTGTTGGCGGGGTTGACAGCTCGATTTTTTTCACAAGAACGGGTCATTTCATGGATGAAAGCTTTATTTATCGGTGTTTTTCCAACTGTGCTGCAAATGCAGCTATTACTTATTTTTCATCCAAACACCGATGAAATAATTGCTATTGTGGATACAGTTGGTTTGCCGCTGGTACTGTCGAATAGCATTGCAATTGCCATTTTCACAGCGATGATCGGAATTGTTTTGCGCGAGCAGGAAAACGAGGCAGCATTTGCAGCAAAACAGGCATTAACGATTGCGGAAGAAGCGCTTCCCTTTTTAAAAAGAGATTATCAGCGTGAAATGGCTGCAGGAATCGCCAACCTGCTATACGATCGATTGGAACTGGCTGCGGTATCAATGACTAATGAGCATGAAGTACTGGCGCATATTGGGATGGGTTCTGATCATCATGGGTCAGGAGATAGAATAACGACCCCTTTATCCAAGCAGGCAATTCGGACAAAGTCGATGAAAGTAACGTATACACACTCGGAAATACAATGTGAAGATCCTAACTGTCCCTTACAAGCTGCCATCTTTATTCCAATCACCGAGGCAAATGAGGTAACAGGGCTTATTAAGCTTTATTTTCTAAAAGCACAGCATATCCGTCCAGTAGAACGTATGCTAGCTCAAGGATTGGGACAATTGATTTCCAATCAGTTAAATGTCATTGCTGCAGAGAAACTGAAGGTACATATTCGTGATGCAGAACTGAGGAACCTGCAAGCTCAAATAAATCCGCATTTTCTTTTTAATACCCTCCATTTGGTATCAACACTTATTCGGATGGATGCTGTAAAAGCACGTCATATCACCATTCAATTAGCGCAATATATGCGGTTTAACTTGGGGCTTGCCTCCCATTCACTCATACACATGGAAAAGGAGGCTGAACATGTAAAAGCATATATAGCCATTATACAAGCACGTTTTGAAAGTCGTTTGGATATTTCTTTTACCCAGTCAGAGGGGATATCCGACGTATTGATTCCTCCTTCAACCATTCAGCCACTTGTGGAGAACAGTGTTGAACATGGATTAAGGAATACGATCAACAACGGGAAGGTGAAGATTGAAATAAAAAAAATAAATGAGGTGATTCGTATATCTGTTCGTGATAATGGCCATGGATTTCCTTTCGATATCCTGAATCGTGCTGGTCATGAGCCATTAAAAGAAAAACAAAACGGAGGAAAAGGACTTTATAATGTCAATCAGCGTTTAGTTAGCTTGCTGGGTGATTCAGCACGTATACGAATTAAAAATTTACCTTCTGAAGGAAGTGAGGTATTTTTTGAAATTCCATATGAGTGCGAGTTCAAAAAGGTGCCGAATTAGAAGCAAGAAGGTCGAGGAGGCGTAGTTTTGAGCAGACGACCTTGCACGCAGGAAAAGTGGTTTTCCTTTTCCAAGGAACGGAACGTAGCTTTTAATACGTGAGTAGCGGAAAAACAAGCCAACGAAGAGATTCGCCGCTTATCATTTGGTGACTTTTTGAACAACTTCTATGACGCTCAAACAGAAAGGGGAGGGACTCGACATTGATTCGTGCAATTATAGCCGAGGATGAAAAAGTAACACGGGATGAATTGATTTATGTGCTGCAAAAGGAAGAGGACGTTTATCTTTGCCCAAGTGCTGAAACAGGAGAACAACTGCTTGAATTATTTTTCGAATATAAACCGGATGTGGTATTTCTTGACGTTCATATGCCTGGAATATCTGGGGTGGAAGCTGCAAAACGCTTAACTGAATTGAATGAAGGAGAAAGACCATTATTTATCTTTACGACAGCATATGATGATTATGCTATCCAAGCCTTTGAAATTGAAGCGGTTGATTATTTGTTGAAACCATATGATCATGCACGTTTTCATCAATCAATGGAAAGGTTGAGAAATCAGTTACGGAAATCTGATATAAGAGAAAGTCCGAATCCTTCAAGTTTAAAATCATCAGGTCCATCTAAATTACTAATTGATGATGGGGAAAAGACGATCGTATTACATCCAGATATGATTTATTATGCGGTTCCGTTTAAGCGAATGCTTGAAATTCATACAGAAGACAACGTAATCATGAGTCGGATGACCTTGCAGGAGCTAGAAAAAAAGCTTTCCGGATATACCTTCCTCCGGACCCATCGAAGCTATTTGGTCAATCTGGATCATATTCAGGAAATCACTCCTTGGTTTAATGGAACAAGCAATATAACACTAAAAGATAAAGATCGGACTTCGATTCCTGTCAGTCGAGCATCTAGGAAAATACTTTTTGATTTCTTAGAATGAACCAACCATTAAGGTACCATTCAAAACCGTTCAACCATGAAAAATAACCATTCATGCAAAATTTCCCTAAAGAACCTCTTAACCTTATATACTTCAGTAAGCGTTTTCATTACTGGAAGGTGAGAGAGGGAGTCGTTACAAGATTAATCGTAATCTTGGATAGGGTGCTCCTGAAAAAAACAGATACAAGGAGGATGGTTTGATGAATGGTGAAAGTGGTTCCGCCAAAGAATATCAGACAGAAAAACGGCCTGATTTTGTTAAAGTAGAAAATAGCACACAGTTTAAAAGGCTAATAAGAGAGAAGAAAAAGTTCACTATTCCAATAACGATATTTTTTATGGTGTTTTATTTTTTATTGCCAATTTTGACATCTTATACAACGTTTCTGAACACACCAGCAATTGGTGATATTTCGTGGGTATGGCTATTTGCCTTTGCGCAATTTATTATGACATTTACCCTAAGTATTGTGTATGTAAAAAAGGCAAGCGGTTTTGATAAGCAAGCAGAACAAATTATCGCGGATCAGCTTGAAAAAGGGGAGGATGATGCATAATGGATACTATTGTAATTGTCCTTTTCCTTGCTATCGTATTTTTAACGCTTGCTATTACGTATTATGCTTCTAGAAATACGAAAACAACCGGTGATTTTTACACTGCTGGGGGTAGTTTGACAGGAATACAAAACGGGATTGCCATATCGGGTGACTATTTATCGGCAGCCTCCTTCCTTGGTATCGCGGGGGCTATTGCGTTGTATGGATTTGATGGCTTTTTTTACAGCATAGGTTTTCTTATTGCATACTTGGTTGTCATGTTTCTAGTGGCTGAACCTTTGAGAAACCTTGGTAAATATACGATTGCAGATATGATAAATGCCCGTTTTGACGCGAAGAAGGTGAGGGGGGCTGCCGCACTTAGTACCGTAACGATTGTTATTTTTTATATGATCGCACAACTTGTCGGGGCTGGTGCTCTTATTCAATTATTGTTCGGGATCGACTATTGGATAGCTGTACTCATTGTTGGTGTCATGATGACCATTTACGTGCTATTTGGTGGAATGATCGCTACCAGCTGGGTTCAAATTACAAAGGCTGTCCTGCTAATGGCTGGGATGATTATTATTTCATTCCTCGTTTTATTAAAATATAACTTTGACCTTGGATTTATGTTCAGTGAAGTTAAAACAGCAACAAGCCATGGAGCAGATTATTTGAATCCAGGGTTGCAATATACGAATCCACTGGGGACCCTATCTCTTATGCTTGCATTAGTGTTAGGAACCTCAGGGCTACCACATATTCTCATGCGTTTTTTCACTGTTAAAGATGCCAAGACAGCAAGAAGTTCCGTTATTACAGCAACATGGACTATTGGAATCTTTTATATATTAACGCTTTTCCTTGGTTTTGGAGCAGCTGCATTTGTTGGTGAACAACAAATTATCGCGGCAAACCCTGGTGGAAATATGGCGGCACCTTTATTAGCACAGGCTTTAGGTGGCGATATCTTGTTTGCTTTTATATCAGCGGTTGCTTTTGCCACCATTTTAGCTGTTGTAGCAGGGCTCGTTTTATCAGGTGCATCAGCATTTGCTCACGATTTGTATGCGCAGATTATAAAGAAAGGAAATGTAACTGATAGGCAACAAATGTTAGCTGCACGTTATGCAGCTCTGGCGGTATCCGTATTTTCTATTGTTTTGGCATTATTCGCACAATCGTTAAATGTGGCTTTTCTCGTTTCACTTGCATTTTGTATTGCAGCAAGCGCTAATTTACCAGTGATCCTGTATACCGTCTATTGGAAAAAATTCAACACAGCAGGAGCTGTTACAGCATTACTGTCCGGATTATTCTCAGCCTTAATTCTTGTATCAATGAGTCCAAGTGTCTTTTCACCTGTAGAAGGTGCAGCATTATTTGTAGGCGATCCTATTTTTCCACTTGAAAATCCGGCATTGATTTCCGTGCCATTAGGATTCCTCGGTGGCTATATAGGTACCAAAATATCTAAAAAATCAGATCCTGTACGATATGCTGAAGTTACAGTAAAGGCAAATACCGGCTATAAAGAAGCGAGATAATAGACTTAAACTTAGAAAGTGTATGTGTACGGTGAAGCGGATGGCACGATTTAGCGGGCTGATTCTTATATAGTGTCATTAAAGTAGCAGCCCGAATACACCCTAAAAAGGAAAAGACTGATGTCCTGACAATCCGTCTTTTACTAAGGACTCGGAAAGAAGTGCTGTCATAGTGGCAGCAACTTTTTCATAGATTTGTATAACAAGTATATTATCATAGGGGAGGAAATAAATATGAGTCATTCAATCAAACAGCCAAACATGCAGGATTATGATGAGGCCTATGCAAATTTTTCCTGGAAAGAAGTAGAAGAGGCGTTTTCTTGGCATGAAAGCGGAAAAGTGAATATGGCCTATGAGGCGATTGACCGCCATGCTGAATCATTCAGGAAGAATAAAGTAGCGTTGTACTATAGTGATGAAAAGCGTGATGAAAAATATACGTTTCAGGATATGAAGTACTTATCCAATACGTTTGGCAATGTACTGCGCAACCTTGGAATTGAAAAAGGCGAACGGGTATTTTTATTCATGCCCCGCTCACCTGAGATTTATATAAGTATGATGGGAACGCTTAAAATTGGTGCGATTGCAGGTCCGCTTTTCGAAGCATTCATGGAACAGGCTGTTTTTGATCGATTGGAAAATAGTGATGCTTCCGTACTTGTTACCACGCCAGAGTTATTACCGCGTGTGCCCTATAAGGAACTTCCTTCTTTAAAACATATTATATTAGTAGGAGACGGGGAAATTCCTAATAATAGTAAAGATATAAATTTCTATGTTTATGAACAGGAAATGCGAAAAGCTTCCCGAGAACTAGAGATCGAATGGATGGACCGAGAAGACGGCATGATCCTGCATTACACATCAGGTTCAACAGGGAAGCCAAAAGGTGTGTTACATGTTCATAACGCTATGATCCATCAGTATCAAACTGCAAAATGGATATTAGATCTGAAAGAGGATGATATATACTGGTGTACAGCAGACCCAGGTTGGGTAACAGGTACTTCCTATGGTGTGTTTGGTCCGTGGTTGAATGGTGCCTCCAATGTGATCCGTGGTGGTCGTTTCAGCCCTGAGGATTGGTATTCCACGATTGAAAAATACCGTGTAACCATTTGGTATAGTGCTCCAACAGCGTTTCGACGACTAATGGCTGTTGATGAAGAAGGTATAAAGCAATTCGATTTAAGTTCATTGCGACATATTTTAAGTGTTGGTGAACCCTTAAATGCTGAAGTTGTACATTGGGGTAGAAAGGTCTACGGCTTAAGTATTCATGACCACTGGTGGATGACAGAAACAGGGGGAATTATCGTGTCCAATTATCCTTCCATGGAAATTAAACCTGGTTCGATGGGCAAACCTTTCCCTGGGGTAGAAGCAGCTATACTGGATGGAGAGGGAAATGAAGTGCCGCGAGGGCAGATGGGTCATTTGTGCGTTAAATCGGGATGGCCAGCGATGATGCGTCATATATGGAAGAACGAGGAAAAGTTAAATGGTTATTTTGAAATTCCAGGATGGTTTGATTCCGAAGACCTTGCCACAATGGATGAAGATGGATATATTTGGTTTGAGGGACGGGATGATGACGTTATTCTCACTTCCGGTGAACGTGTAGGACCTTTTGAGGTAGAGAGCAAACTTGTTGAGCACCCATCTGTTGCAGAGGCTGCGGTAATTGGGAAGCCTGATCCGGTTCGTGGCGAAATTATCAAAGCATTTGTTTCACTTCGGGAAGGCTATGAAAAGTCAGACGGACTTGAAAAAGAGCTGCGCGAATTTGTTAAAAAAGGGCTAGCAGCACATGTCGCCCCAAGAGAAGTAGAAATCAGGGACTTCCTGCCGAAAACAAGAAGCGGCAAAATCATGCGCCGTGTATTGAAGGCTTGGGAACTGGATCTGCCAACAGGGGATTTATCGACAATGGAAAAATAATACGTGTGGGTTAAAAAGGATGAAGGATCATCTGATAGGAGATCTAAATTTTCGAAAAAAGTTTCCAGTCAATGGTAACGGACTTCTCTATTTAGGGAAGTCCGTTATATTAACCAATTCAAATTCATTTAAAAAAGCTCTTCCCATCGATGGGAAGAGCTTTTATTAATTGTTAATTAGTTTTTCACAACGTTAGTAGCTTGTGGGCCACGGTTACCTTCTTCAATGTCGAAAGTTACGTTTTGACCTTCATCTAAAGTTTTGAAGCCTTCGCCTTGAATTGCTGAGAAATGTACGAATACATCGTCTCCACCTTCAACTTCGATGAAACCGAAACCTTTGTCTGCGTTAAACCATTTTACTGAACCTGTGTTCATGTTAATTCCTCCAAGTGCTTGATTAGCACATTTATTACTATTTTTGTTCTGGATAATAATTCAAGACGATAACTTAAAAGTTACAATATATCTTGTATTGCTAACGAACATCAATAATTAACTTTAGTATAACACAAACTCTAAAAAATATATACATTTTTAAAGAAATAGTTTTAAATTATTCTTTAACAAGGTGTAACGATCAATAAACCCCCACTGAATGAAGTTTTACTATAGATGGAATGACCTTTTCAATTTCCTAAACTTCACTCATCCGCTTGTGTGAATAAAACTTCATATCTATCCAAAAGCTATGGCAAAAGCAAGGAAGGAGGATGATAACAGTGGGTGGAAAACCAAAAGGACCGAAGCAGCAGGAACATCCGAACTTACCACAAAGTCCACAGAACCCGGATGGCGAACCATTGAGGGGTTCAAAAAAAGTGAAAAATGCCAATCACTCAAGGCAAAATAAGAATCCGAATCATGGATTATAGGCACCTGATATTGGTGAAAATATAAAATCGCAAGTGAAACACTGCAAATCAACTAACCATATAATTAGCTCTGCTTAAATGTGATAGGCACTGCTACTTTGAATTAGATAACTGGTAAGACGAGGTGGACGCAAGAACATTCGCCATATAGCAGTCCCCTCGTTAACCAGATGTTAAAATGATATTATGTTTTTAAAAAGATACTTCTTGTTTTACATTTCATACTGCCCTTTAACCCCTTTTTGCTGTATCCTAAACAAGAAGGGGTTTTTATTTAGCAGTTAACAAAGTATAAAAACTTTCTTACTGCATAAGTGCAACTAAGGTTGTCACTTAAAGGCTTGGTGACAACCAAGTTTTCTAATATGAACAGGAGTTGAGACGATGACTAAAAAGGTCGCATTATCCTTCAGTGGCGGGAAGGATAGTTGTTTGGCACTTTATCAGTTGCAGGAACAAAATATTGATGTTGCTTGTCTGGTTACGACGGTATGGAAAAGAAACCAGCAAACAGTTGCGCACGATGAGAAACGTGATCGAATCAAGGATCAGGCAGAAAGCTTTAACATACCTGTACACTTTATAGAAACCGATTTTGATACATATAAGACAGATTTCGTGGAAACCTTGAAAGAATTAAAGCGTCTTTTCGCTATTGATGGGGTTGCTTTTGGTGATATATACCTAAAAGGACATCGTGAGTGGGGCGAAGAGGTCGCAAAAGAAGCTGAACTTAAAGCATTCTATCCATTGTGGTCGAAGAAAGCGGATGCATTGGATTTATTGCGGGAATTTGTGTTATTGGATTTTAAAGCGGAAGTCATTAAAGTGGATGCTACAAAACTTCCCCAAGAGTGGGTTGGCCGTAGATTGGATGAGGCATTTATACAAGCTATCATGCAACAAGATGTGTGTCCGATGGGGGAGTCAGGCGAATATCATACCACCGTGTTTGATGGGCCGGTATTCAGATATCACCTCCGTGATTAAATGTGAATAGAATATCATTACTTTTCCAGAGCTATTGATAGCATTAGGTTCATCCATCTTTTTCAATTGGGAGAAAGTTACGATGAACAAAGGGTTTGTTAGACCATTATTAGGAGAAGTTTTATAGATATATTTTTTAATTGGGTACGTGTCTTATACAGATCCTGTGTATATACCATATATTAGTAGTGAACCTAATACTGGAAAGGGGATTTTAAATGAGACATCGTCATGGACCGCATTGCGGATGCCCGCAGACAGTAGTTCATCCGACAAAGCATAATTGTGTGAATAAGTACTCTGAAAGCGTTGTGAAGCATGTGCACCCTTCACATACGACTGTCATGAATCATCATCTAGTTAAAAATCAGCATGTTTTTCCGCATTCAACCTCTGTTCAAAATACGACGAACTGTGTAGATGAATTTCCACAAGGTAGACCAGGAATGCGTAGGTGGTAAAAGCCGAGTATATGATGTTAAGTTAGAAGAACTGGCATAACGATGTCAGTTCTTTTATTTAAAGGGGATGTAAAATGTATGAAGATTATAACTGTAACAGGCTATAAACCAATGGAGTTAGGGATATTTAAAGAAGACGATACGAAAATTAAATTCATTAAAGCAGCAATCGAGAAGAAACTCATCGGATTTATAGAAGAGGGTCTGGAATGGGTGCTGATTTCTGGCCAAATGGGTGTGGAATTATGGACTGCTGAGGTTGTGTTGGAATTAAAGGAAATGTATGATATTAAAGTCGCTATCATACCCCCGTTTGAGAACCAGGAAAATCGCTGGCCAGAACAAATCCAGCAAAAATATCAAGAACTTATTCAAGCTGTTGATTTTTATAAACCTATTTATAAAGGCGATTATAAGGGAGCGTTCCAATTTAAAGCGAAAAATTTGTGGCTAATAGATAAAAGTGATGGTTGTCTGTTACTAATGGATGACGAATTTCGTGGTAGTAATCGATTTTTTTATGACATTGCGATGGAAGCGGAAAAGGATTATCCCGTTCATCTTATTACACCTGCTGACTTGGAGGATATCGTTGATGAAATGCAAATGGCGGATCCAGATTATTGGGAATGATCTAGTGGGAAGTATATAATTATTTTGTCCAAACATACATATTAGGTAGCAAAGCTAATTTTAAAGGGGGAAGTGAGTATGTATTATCATTATGTACCTCAATTTAGACAACCGCTACCTAGCGTGGAATCTCAAACAAAGGTCATGACAGTTACTGGAACAGGAAGTGTTACGGTAAGGCCTGATATTGTCACCGTACAGTTAGAAGTTAGGACGGAAAATACACTGCTTCAGCAAGCTCAGCAGGAAAATGCCAACACCATGAATCAAGTTATTCAAGCACTTATGGATGCAGGAATTGCTCGTGAGTCTATTCAAACAACTGCCTACACGATTAATCCGAGATATGATTACATGGAAGGAGAGCAAGTATTTAGAGGGTATGAAGTAAAAAATGAAATCACGGTTCGGATTAGGAATACGAATCATGCAGGTAGTATTATTGATGTTGCTGTCCAAAGTGGTGTGAATCGCGTAGCGGATATTCGGTTTACGGTTGAAAATGAGCAACATTATTACGAGCAAGCACTAAATGCCTCTCTCCAACAGGCCAGTTCTAAAGCCAAAACAATTGCTGAGACAATGCAGTTACCCCTCGACCCTATACCAATTACAATTGTTGAACAATTAAGTGAACCCCCTAGGACGTACCAAACAATGCTTGCTACAGATGAAAGTATGACTACACCGATTGAACCAGGCCAAATGATCATAAGGGCATCCGTTGAAGTGAAATTTCAGTATTAGAATTGCAGGATTATACCTTTCTAAAACTATACATGTCCACCTTCTTTGCAGAAATATAAGCTCACTGAAGAGTGAAGCTATGATGATAGTTCCTGTATTTTGAAAAATCGCTACCCTGAAAAAAGCCTGTTTCTTCTTAGAACCAGGCTTTTAGATAGTATCTGATTGTATAAACTAATTCCATATAAATTAGAGTGGAGGTTATGTTTTCTTTGTCCGGAAACTTTGTATACTTAGGATAGTAGATAAAACAAAAATTAATACCATCCAAATGGCTGTCACATTATGTATGTTGAAATAACTCAAAACACCTAGTAGATCTAAAACGCCAACAAATCCACATACAGTTAAAGCAGTCTTAAAAAACTTCATCATTAAACCTCTTTTCGAACATCTTTCTAAATTTTTCTTCACGAAAAAGTTTTCCGATCGATTCATTGCTAAAAATATAATTCATCGTATCAGCCCTTTTATCTTGCGAATCTATCAAATCTAACTCTTATTCTAACATTGAACTTCGTTTTGACCAAAAAATACATATTTGATTCGTTACATTATTTAAAATACTTTGACCGATACTGGAAGAACCACGTACAATAGATGAAAAAGCATCTGCAAAGGAGATACCTATGACTGTAGCATCAATTAAACTAACAAATATTACAAAATCATACCGTAAACAACTAGCAGTACATAATCTTAATCTGGAAATTCCTAAAGGGGAACTGTTTGGCTTTTTAGGACCAAATGGAGCAGGGAAAACAACGACAATTAAAATGATGACGGGTTTACTGGAACCATCGACTGGGTCAGTTGAAATAGGCGGTATCAATATCTGGGAAGAACCGATCGAGGCAAAGAAACTCATTGCTTATGTTCCTGACCAACCAAATCTGTATCCAAAATTAACAGGTTGGGATTATCTCGAATTTATCGCATCTGTTTTTCGAATTCCACAAGATACATTTCAAGCAAAAGCAGAAGAATTACTACGTGTGTTTCGTTTAACAGACCGAGCAGATGAATTAATTGAAGGTTATTCCCATGGAATGAAGCAAAAAATAGCAATATGTGGAGCATTGGTTCATGAACCTGATGTGCTATTTTTAGATGAACCAACTGTGGGACTTGATCCCCAAAGTGCACGAAGCTTGAAAAGTTTGCTTAGAAGATTATGTGATAACGGTATGACGGCATTTGTCTCAACACATATCTTAGAGATTGCTGAACAAATGTGTGATCGTATTGGGATTATCTCGGATGGACGTATTATCGCACTTGGAACAATGGATGAACTCAAAACACATGAGGAAAAAGGAGAGCAAAGCCTTGAAGATATCTTCCTGGAGCTAACAGGTGGTGAGGAGCAGCAAGACATAATTAGTGAAATTTCAAAAGAAGATCAAGGTGATAGCAAATGATGAAGGTGCTTCTGAAAAATCAGCGTAAACTGATATTAAATGCTATTAAATCACAAAGCAGATCCAATTTCATTAGCTATTTACTTTCATTTATCGTGGTTGGTGTTCTGCTGATTTTCCTGGGCAGGGGTGTTTTGGCTGTAGGTGAATCTATTACGGAACCAGTACTTTTAGGTATTTTAGGTTACGGCTTTTTAGTTAGTATCGTTTTTATTATTTTATTAAGTGTGCCACAAGTATTTAAGCACTTGTATGCTGCAACTGATTTAGGTTTACTTTTCACGTTGCCTATCCCAACACGACATATTTTCTGGATAAAATATCTGCAAAGTTTTATTGGTATTCCCTTGCTGATCTTTGTGTTTCTAGCTGTGCTACTAGTTATTTACGGGATTTTAGTGGATGCGAGCTTGATCTTTTACCCTGTCTCATTTTTTGTTCTACTCGCACTAATGGTCATCGCCCTATCCCTTGCTTATTTAATAAACCTTGTGCTAATACAGATTATCCCTGCGAGTAAGGTTAATGAGTTACTGATGCCGATCGTAAGTGTTGTTGCAGGACTGTTTGGCTATCTTACGGTTATGATACCGAATATGGCAAATGAGGGATCGATAGTAGATTCACTTTTAGCTGGTCTTCCATTATTTCCTGACTGGGTTCCTGTCACATGGGCATGTGATGCGATCGTATATGCAATGAACGGGACAACTGATTTACTACTTCCGTTCATATTATTAATGGTTCTTGCTATTCTTATGGTGTCGGTGACATCTATGCTTGTGGAAAAAGGTTTTCGTACTGGTTGGATTCGGTTAAGTGAAGGTGGGGGGAAGAAGAAAAAGAAACAAAAGGCTGCGAAAAGAGGCCAACGTACAACTCGTCATCCTGTTATTGCGATTGGAAAAAAAGAATGGTTTGCGATTAAGCGTGATATGCGGGAATGGGTCATCTTTTTACCTATTTCATTCATTATTATTATCCCGTTGATTAGTTTGTTCAGTAGTGGATCAGCACTCAGTGATTTACAAGGGTTTAACGAAATATCATGGCCGATCGCACAGATTGTTTTTCTCTTTATTTATGCTATTTTTAATGGACAACTGGCTGCTTTTTCCATTGGACGAGAAGGCGTGTCCGTTTGGATATTACGAACACTTCCATTAACTGGTCGCGATATTGCGCTTGGAAAACTGTGGATTAGCTGGGTGTTGCCGTTTATTCTGTTGACTGTGCTTGAAGTGATTATTGGGATTTTGCTAGGTTGGACGATCACGCAATTTATTATTGGGGTTGCAGTGAAAGCAGCTATCACGATTGGAATTAGTGCGATTGGATTATGGCTTGGTACAACCGGATCTAAATATAACCCGTCCAACCCACAGCAACGGGTGAAATTCGGAACAGCTATTCTCCTAATGGTTGTGTCCTATGTTTATCTGTTTGTTGCTTTAGTCCCGTATGTGCTTTTGGTCATTCCAGGTGATGTCGGGTCATTTCTGACAGAGATAAGTACTGATTTATCTGGATTTTTTGGAGCATTTGTTGGACTTTTTGCAACACTTCTATCCTGGAAGGCGAGCTATCCAGCACTTATGATCATCCTTGGTATTGTTGCTATGCTCATCGTTTCGTTGGGAGTTGCTGCACTGTTCACGTCAGCAAGTGGACGTCGAATTGACAAAGGACTAGAAATTGAAATTGTAAATGAAAGTAATGCTAAAGCATTGTTTAAAAATAAAAAATCCGGTGGTAGTCTGTATTAACAGGAGGGATTGTTAGCTGAGAGGAACGATGAGGACTTTTTTAAAAAACGAAAAGGCATTGTACAAACGCAATGCCTTTTCGTTTTCCCATTTGCTTATCGAAATGGGATACTATTTGCTTCAATTATCTCTACCATTCCATTAAAGCTGTACTTTTTATTAACCACATTGACAGTGAAATCTGCTAGCTCCGTTTGACTGTTCATTGTAAAATCATACCCGTTATAATACAAAAACTGTGTTAATGACAGAAAAGCTGTACGTTTATTACCATTATGAAAAGCATGGTTTTGGGCAATAGATTCAAAGAGTGCCCCTGCTTTTTCAAACACTGAATGATAAGCATCAGAACCAAAAGCGGATTGACTGGGCCGATGCACAGCAGAATCCAACAATTCTGACTACTTTATCCCAATTTGCTCTCCTGGACTAAATCTTTCAATAACGTATTGGTTAATGGCAGCGACTTCCTTGTATGTTAAGTACCGCATTTATCTGTCCACCAATTCGTTTATTGTTTTTTCATGTTTATTCGTATTACGCTCCAACACATCAAAGAAATCTTCACTTATACCTTCAGGAAGCTCTACCTGTTTACCCTTTTTTAACACAATCTCTCCCTCCTTCACTTCCAATTGAACGTTGTCTCCATAAGAAATACCTGCCTCTTTTAATAGTTCTTTAGGGAATGTGATTCCATAGCTGTTGCCGATCTTTGTTACTTTTCTTTCATGCTCACTCATTTTATTCACCTCATATTGTTATAACTGTTATAACAATTATAACATAATCTGAAAATAACGCAATAATTTTTTAAAAAATTAGACGATACAGAAGAGTTGATAGGTGGTATAATATTATAAAATATTGCAATTAAACAACAACTCTATAAGGGTGATGGGAATGAATATTGTTATTCGTAAAATGCGAAAGAAAGATGTACCGCAAGTGCAGGATGTTGCAAGAACAAGTTGGAATGCCACCTATGAAGGGATAATACCTGCCCCAATTCAGCAAAACTTCTTAAATGCTGCTTATAGTGACAAGATGGTGAAAAAGCGTTTAAAGAACACTGTTATTTATGTTGCGGAAGCAGATAGGAAAGTGGTGGGGTTTGCAAATTTTACTCCTGGTTCCAAAGAAGGAAGCGTTGAGCTTGCTGCACTTTATTTATTTCCAGCATATCAAGGAAAAGGGATAGGTACTGCCCTATTACATGAAAGTATGGATCAATTAGGTTCACGAGAAGTTCATTTAAGCGTTGAAAAAAACAATGAAATCGGAACAACATTTTATAAAGCAAAAGGATTTGAAGTCGTCTCTGAGTTTGATGATGATTTTGATGGTCATGTTTTGCGGACAGTACGCATGGTATTGAGAGTGTAGAGATGAATTTTATTAAATGTTGATGGGAGGAGGTTATAAAATCCATGGCGCCTTTTGCAGTGGTTTTGATTGTTGTTTTGGCTGTTATTGTGGATGTTTTTTGGTTTGATATCGATAGAAAGAGATGGGGCTGGATGAAAAATTGGTCTAATTTGAATAAGATTTTGTTTTTCTTAGGGTTTATAGTAGTTTCAGGGGTTATTTATTTGGGTTTGAGTTAGGGGATTCTGTCTTTACCGAAAGCTGAGTAAAAGGAAGAGGAAGGATTGAATCCTGCGTTGTATATGTCGCCTGAAAGGAGATAAACAATGAAAATTAGAAAAGCTACACAACGTGATGCACCGCATATAGCAACGGTACATGTAGACAGTTGGCGAACTACATACAAAGGAATTTTGCCATGTGAATTTTTGAAAAAGTTGTCCTATGAACAGCGAACAAAATTATGGGAAAGTAACGTGACTGAAGAAAATGTGTATGTTGTAGAAAATGAGGATGAAGAGATAGTTGGATTTGCAACTGGTGGTAAAAAGAAAACGGAGAATTATGATCAATTTCATGGAGAGCTGTATGCTATTTATATTTTAGAGGAATATCAAGGAAAGGGGATTGGGAAAATGTTGATGCAACCAGTGATTAAGGAGCTTGAGCAATTTGGTATCAATTCCATAATCGTACTGGTTTTAGAAGATAATCCCTCCAAGTATTTTTACGAAGCATTGGGTGCTAGAGAGATAGATTCATTAGAAATTACAATTGCTGGGGTGGAGCTTAATGAATTGGTTTATGGGTGGGATGATTTGAGTGAATTCTAGTTAAGGTGCAGAGCAATTTAAAAACGAGGAGGCTTTAGTTAATAATGTAGATTTGTTTAAAAAATATATTCTATAAGTGAAAGAAAGTGATTGGATTATCGGCTATCGAAGTACAGGGGGGAGTATATGGAGAAGATAGAGTGGTTTGGTGCTGCTGGCCTTTGTAGCAATGATAACGATCAAATTTTGATGATAAAGCAAGGCAGTTTGGATGAAGAGAAACGTTGGTCTATTCCTTCTGGTGGAAAAGAGGAGAACGAAACATATGAAGACTGCTGTGTCAGGGAATTTAGCGAAGAAACTGGCTATGATATCCATGTAGTTAAACCGCTGTTTTTAAAAGAAACTAAGGATCAAGGTGTAGATGTAAAAGTGCATTATTTTGAAGTTGAAATTATTGGTGGAACAGAAAGAATACAGGACCCAGACCACCTCATTTATGCTATTGAGTGGAAGTCAGCTGATGAGATCAGGTATATAAATCTCTCTTTTCCTGAGGACAGAGATTTGTTCTTAACGTTTATAAAAGAAAATGCAGATGATCTGTGAGGTGATCGTAAATGTTACATAAAATGGGGTTATATAATGGGCCATTTCAATCAATTAAGTCTGGAAGAAAAACAGTCGAGGTCAGATTGAATGATGAGAAAAGAAGGAAGTTAACACGCGGGGATGTTATTGTGTTTACAAGAATTCCTGAGAGAGATGAGGTTTTAACAGTAGAGGTATTGGCACTAAGGAAATATGATACTTTTAGGCAAATGTATGAGGAAATTCCTGCTGAGGATATGGATGAAGAAGGGCGGTCGATAGATGAGATGGTGAAGAATACATTTAAGATATATACTCCTGATCAGGAAAAAGAGTGGGGCACTTTGGCAATTACGATAAAGGTTCAAGGGGGTGATTTTTAGCATGGATATTAATGGCTATTTATACGCAGCAAATATGACGAATTTACTAACGACGAACTCAAGATTGTAATATGAGCTGATAGTACATAAAAAGATAAATTTGTTAAGGAGATACAGATAGCAACTTTCTGTAAAGGAAGGAGAACTTCAAATGAATATAATACCACTTATCATATTTATTTTCCCCATAGGGTCCATTATATTAGGGGCCATTGGATATTTTATCTTCAAGAATATTTATATGACACCATTGATAGTAGCATTTATTTCTATTATTTTGACCTTTACGACATTTAATTCGTCGTTTTGGTTTTGGGTATTTATTTATACATTTCTTGCGTTTGTATCAGGGTTTATTGCTAAGGTGCTATTTTCAAAGAGAATGTATGAAGGAGATTGAATCCAATGGAAAACTCACCTGTTTTAAGCACCGAAAGATTAAACTTAAGAAAAATGAATAAAAATGATGTACAACATTTAATGGAAATATTTTCAGATCCGGTAGCTATGAAGTATTATCCCTCCACCAAAGATGAGCAGGAGACGAAGAAATGGATTAACTGGACGTTACGTAATTATACGGGTTATGGCGCTGGCCTCTGGATCGTTGAAGAAAAAGATACAGGCAAGTTTCTCGGGCAATGTGGGATTGTTTTACAAAAAGTTGACGGTGTAGTCGAAATGGAGATTGGATACTTGTTTGCTAGACGTGTATGGGGAAACGGATATGCCACCGAGGCTGCATTAGCTTGTAAAAAATATGGATTTGAAGAACTGGGATTGACAAGGATGGTTTCATTAATCGATGTAAATAATGAACCATCGATAAGAGTAGCGGAACGGATTGGGATGAAATGGGAAAAGCATATTAATAAATGGGATAAGGAGATAGCTGTTTATTCAGTGTGAGAGGAATATTAGAAATGAGAGTTAAAATACTGGAATCATATGCGGGTGCAACTTTCTGCAGTTCTTTTGGATGTGATGGCATTAATTGAGTATGAAGAAAACGATTCTAGTTAGTTCAATATGACAGAAAGGTTGAAAAGAATGGAAGGAAAAACTATATTTCAGAGATTCGGTTTTTATACGGAAGAGGAGCCGACTAGTATTTACCCTTTTTCACCTGTATACCGGATTACGCATGAAAAAGATGATGTAATTGTTAAGAAAACACAGCGTCCTATTGAGCGAGCGCACCGTTTGATTGAATATACAACCTATTTAAGAGATAATGGAATCCAAGTAGTTACACCTGTGAAATTGAATAGGCATAACCCCCAAACCATTGATGGAGAAATATACGTAGTTTATCCTTATATTGAAGGAACTACATATGCAGGGAAGGCTAGCGAAATTTATGAAGCTGGCAAGTTTCTCGGGAGAATTCACAGTCTTTCACCCGACGAAAATGTGTACCAATTGGAAGCATATAATGTCTATGACTTTACCATTGAAGAAGTGGAAGAAAGCATACAAAACATAGAAAAAAATGCATCCAAGCATGATTTTGAAATGGATAGTATCCAGCTCAAAGAGAAGTTAATCCAAATCGTATCCCAGCAGGAAGAATTGCAAAATAGCGGCTTGCTAAATATCGAAACACCCCATGATTTTAAGGCGAATAATTTAATTTACACACCAGAACCTTATTTGATAGATCCGGATAATGCTGCATGGATCCCGCGGATTTTTGATCTAGCATTGACCTTGCTTTTGTTTCATAATGAGTTGTCGTCTGCGCCTGATAATATATTTACCCCTGAGCAATGGCAGTTATTCCTGAAGGGCTACAAAGAGTCCGTTCATCTGACTGATTTAGAACGTTCGTACTGGGAAAAGGCAATAGAGCATGTCTTTTTAGATGAAGTGATGTGGTTGTTGGATGAAGCTGAAGAGGACTGGGCGGATTCGTCACAGCGGATGTTATTTGAGAGTCTAATCCGGGTCTTGCTTGATGCTTCAGATTATATGCTGGAATAAAATAAACCGCTAACTTAACCTAGGGGGCATCTGAAATGGAATTAATTTTATTTGGATTGGCAGCGTTTCTAGTGGTTTTCTGTCCATTATTGCTATTTTTAGAGGAGTGTTACAAAGATTCAAAGAACCTGAAGAGCTGCTAAAGAAACGAATAGAAGACTTGGAAAGCAGAGTGAGTGAGCTGGAGAACGGGAGGAAATAGTAAATCATGTTCTGAAAAATTGTCTGTAGCATGCTGAAAGTAACGAAGGGGGATTTCATATGCCAACTTGCCAGAATTGCGACCATGAATGGAGTTGGAAACAAACATGTAAAAAATATTTCACATTAGATACTGGAATGACCTGTCCGTATTGCGGGGAGAAGCAATATGTTACTTCGCGTACAAGAAAAAAATCCAATATGTTACTCTTTATACCACCTGCCTTAATGCTTCTTAATATCTTTTTTGGTCCTTCACTTGTTGTTTTATTTATGTTGTTAGGCTCTTTTCCGTTAATGGTTGGGCTTTATCCCTTTTTGATCGAACTAACCAGTAAAGAAGAACTTCCTTGGTAGGACTTATGTAGCTAGAGGAGGTACGTTGAATATCCAAAGAGAATACCCCAATTTGTGGAGGGAAAACCATGTTAAGAGTCCCACTGGAATTATTACGCATTGTTTTTATATTTTTACTATTAGGCGGTCTGTTATGGGTTCTAATTGGTAATATCTATCAATTTGATGGGGTAGAAAATTATCAATGGCTTCCGGGTATTGGCATTTACATAGCGCTTTTCGTTTTATATCGTAATAGATTGCAATTTTCTGGATGGTACGTTGGAAAGGGCAGAAGGAAACTGTCGGTGAAAATTTCGAGGACGTTAATTGGAGTAGTTATCTTTTTGTTGGTTGTTCCGTTTATTATGCATGCTATTAATCTAAATTTATAGATGGAGAGGGGAGAACTTGATGTCAAGTAAAGCAAGGAAACGAATTGAAAATGAAGAATTTGAGAAGGCGCAGGAAATTTTACTACAATTATTAAATGAAAATCCGGATGAGGCAGAAGCTAATCACCTCTTTGCTGAAACATTTGATGCACAAGGTTTTGAAAGAGAAGCAATCCCATATTATGAAAATGCGCTCGCCAATAATATTGAAGGAGAACTTCGCGAAGCAGTATTTATACAACTGGGGAGCAGCTATAGATGTATTGGCGAATACGAGAAGGCAAAGGAAATATTATTAAAAGGATTAGAAGAGTTCCCTGATAATTTAGCTTTGAAAGCCTTTTTAGCAATGGCACTTTATAATCTGAGTGAGGAGGAAGATGCTGTAACGATGCTTTTACAAATGATAGCAGAATCGTCGGATGACCCCTGGTTGAAAAAATACCAAAGAGCCATAAAATTCTATGCAGTGAATTTGAATGAAACATGGTAGATACAGAATGCATCCAGTGGATTCGTGAATTGAGATTTAGTTGCATTAATTCTTGTTGTTTAAAAACCTCTATTTAATGGAAATATAGACATATGCAAGTACAATCCAGTGAAATGGAGGAGACAGCGATGGGACGATTGCTAAGAAGAATTATAAGATATGGACCACTTATATATCCTTTTGTAAGGAAGTTTTTAAATAAGAGAAAACAGAAGAAGGATGATAATCGATAGTATATAAAAGAGGTTAGAATCAAGAGAATATAAGGAGTGACTTCATATGATAACCATTCAAAAAGCAACACCGGAACATGCGGATGGAATTGCAAAAGTTTGTATTGATAGTTATTGGGCTACATACGGTGAACTGCTTTCAAGTGAATACATAAATAGGATGATAAAAGAATTTTATACTCGTGAAAGAATAATAAAAGAAGTTACAACAACGAGCAAAGGTTGGAATGGATGGTTTGTTGCTGTTGATGATGAGGAAGTTGTTGGTGCTGGTGCGGGCGGGATGATCAGCGAAAATCACGGGGAATTATTTGTATTGTATTTGGATCCCGAGCGCAAAGGTGAAGGATTAGGAACGAAGCTTCTTGACGCTGTTACGAATGAACTGAAAGAATATGGTGCCAAAGAACAATGGGTAAGTGTTACAAAATGGAATAATAAAGGGATTCCATTTTATGAAGCAAAAGGGTTTATTTATATACATGAGCAGGACGAGTACGGAATTATTGAAGGAGAAGATTATCAGGCGTTGAGGTATCATAGGGTGCTTTAAGGAGGCATGTTCTGAGGAAAGAAAAAGGAAGAATGTATTTAGAGCGTTGCTGATGACCAAAAAATATGATTCGACAAAAACCGGGAAGTGACAGGCACCTACCTACCTGTTTCAATTTTAAAGTTAATGTAAGAAATAGAGACTTATATTGCGTAAATGGAATTGTAAGGCTATTTATATTCTCAAATGACTGAATAATCGATTTTAGTTAAATAGTAATGTTTGGTATTATTTTAATATTAGTTTAAAGAGAGTACAAAAAGTTTAGGGGGAAATCGTAATGAAAACAAGTAAATGGAGACTACAGGTAATTATATTTTTAGCACTTGCGCTTATGTTTGTTTTGGCAGCTTGTGGAACGGATGGTAATGGTAATGGTAATGGTGACGGTGATAATGCAGAAGGAAGCGATGATGAAGGCGGTGATGTGGAAGAGAGCGAATTGGAAGATACATATACGGTTGTATCCGATAATTCCTTTGTGCCTTTTGAATTTATGGAAGACGGAGAACTTGTAGGGTTTGATATTGACCTGATCAATGCCGTTGCAGATGAGGCTGGTTTTGAAATAGATATGGAAACAACCAACTTTGACGGTATTATTCCTGGATTACAGACAGGACAATTTGATATTGCTATTGCGGGGATCGGTATAACGGAAGAAAGAAAAGAAGTAATCGATTATAGTGATCCATACTTCGAATCCGGCCTGGCAATCGGAGTGCCTGCAGACAATGAAGATATCGAAGGAATTGAAGACTTGGAAGGAAAGGAAATTGCGACTCGTCTAGGTTCAACAAGCGCAACTTATATAGAAGAGAACATTGACGGAGCAGAGGGTAATGAATTTGAACAGTTGGACCAAGCGTACTTGTCAGTAGAAAATGGTAGTACAGATGCTGTTTTGTATGATGACCCGAACGTCCGGTACTATATTCAAACCGCAGGAGATGACTTAAAAGTAGTTGGTGATCTGTATCAAGCGGAAGATTATGGTATTGCAATTACCCCAGGTAACGAGGAATTAGTAGAAGCCATCAACGAATCCTTAGCAACATTACGTGAAAACGGCACATACGAAGAAATCTATGAAGAATGGTTTGGCTCAGCAGAATAACTAAGATAGATACAGTTATATACAACAACTCAGAGGTATGCTTCAATGAAAATAACGGACAGACTAAGGCTTATCTCCGAATATATAGATAGGCCTTAGTTTTATTTTATTGATTTATTACCATGCCTTCTTTGTTGGATGAGAAATGCCGAGTTTATCTCATGTGGTGTGCGAATATTTTTAAAGAGAGGTGAAAATTTATGACGAATTTTAATTGGGCAGGTGTAGTTGACTTCTTACCACAATTAGGAACTGGCTTGTACTACACCCTGTTAATATCTGTCGCTGGTCTATTAATCGGATTTATTTTAGGTGCTATCTTTGGACTTGGCCGGATTTCCAACAATAAAATTATTTATGGTATTGCCAGTGTATATATTGAAGTTGTTCGAGGTACCCCAGTGCTGGTACAAGCAATCTGGATATTCTTTGCGCTACCGTTAATTACCCAATACAATATGGATTCCATCACGGCAGGTATCTTAGTTATTGCGTTGAACTCAGGGGCTTACATTGCTGAAATTGTACGTGGTGCCGTGCAGTCTGTTGACAAAGGTCAGATGGAAGCGGGACGCTCTCTGGGGTTAAATGAAAATCAGACGATGCGTCACATCGTTTGGCCACAAGCATTTAAACGTATGATTCCACCACTAGGGAACCAGTTTATTATAAGTATAAAAGATACATCCTTACTATCCGTTATTCTTGTTCCAGAACTTATGTTTCAGGGAAGAAATATAGCAGCCAATCATTTTAACGCGGTTGAGATTTACACAGCGGTGGCTGTATTTTATCTTGCAATAACATTAACCTTATCCCTTGTGTTGCGGGTTATAGAAAGAAGGTTGGATATCCAATGATTAAAGTACAGGATTTACACAAAAGCTTTGGAAAAAATGAAGTGTTAAAAGGAATCAATTGTCAGATTGAACCATCGGAAGTTGTCTGTGTAATTGGTCCAAGTGGATCTGGCAAAAGTACGTTTCTCCGTTGTTTAAATATGTTGGAATCAATTACGAGCGGTGATGTAATTGTAGACGGTGAGAACTTGAAAGATTCGAAAACAAATATTAATTTGATCCGTGCAGAAGTGGGTATGGTATTTCAACAGTTCAACTTGTTTCCACATAAAAAAGTAATTGAAAATATCATGCTTGCTCCGCAAAAAGTTCGGAAACTTAGTAGTGAAGAAGCGCGCGAACGCGGGGAGAAGCTGCTTGAAAAGGTAGGCTTAGCTGAAAAAGCTGATCAGTATCCTAGTCAGCTTTCAGGAGGGCAACAACAACGTGTTGCAATTGCCCGAGCGCTTGCAATGGAACCTAAAATGATGTTGTTTGATGAACCGACTTCGGCTCTAGATCCTGAACTAATCGGAGAGGTTCTTGAAGTTATGAAACAGTTGGCTAACGAAGGAATGACAATGTTTGTCGTAACACATGAAATGGGTTTTGCCAGGGAAGTAGGCGACCGTGTTTTGTTTATGGATGATGGGTATATAGTTGAAGAAGGAAAACCCGAAGAGTTGTTTACAAACCCACAATCCGATAGAACAAAGGAATTTCTGCATAAAGTATTATAAAGTAATTAAGGCAAGCGTTCAGCATAAAACGCTTGTCTTTATTTGCAGTTAACAAAGTATAAAAACTTTCTTACTGCATAAGTGCAACTAAGGTTGTCACCTAAAGGCTTGGTGACAACCAAGTTTTCTAAATCTAACTTATTAGAAGGCATATCTAAAGCATAAATGTTAAGCTTAAATGAATGAGAGGTGTTTTTAATGAATACTATTCAATTGGGAAAAAATAATTTAGAAGTCTCTGAAATCTCTCTTGGATGTATGCGAATGAGTGGGCTTTCAGATATAGATGCAGCGAATGTGATTCAACGTGCAATGGAACTTGAAATTAACTTCTTTGACCATGCCGATATTTATGGTGGGGGAGAATCTGAGAAAAAATTTGCAAAAGCGATTGAAATGAAACCTTCGATTCGAGAGCGTATGTTCCTACAATCAAAAGTTGGTATTCGGGAGGGGTTCTTTGATTTTTCTAAAGAACATATTCAAAGAGGGGTCGAAGGTAGTCTGGATAGGTTGAAGACAGATTATATCGATGTATTATTGCTTCACCGTCCTGATACATTGGTTGAACCAGAAGAAGTTGCTGAGGCCTTTAAAGAATTGAAAGAAAGCGGTAAAGTGCGTCATTTCGGGGTCAGTAACCATAATCCAATGCAAATTGAACTCTTGAAAAAGTATGTGGATCAGGATTTGATCGTAAATCAGATGCAACTCAGTGTCATGCATACTGGTATGATTGATGCAGGTCTACAGGTTAATACGAAAGCTGAAAATGCTATTAATCGTGACGGGAGTATTCTGGACTACAGTCGTTTGAATGATTTGACGATTCAAGCATGGTCACCATTTCAACACGGTAACTTCGGTGGTGTATTTATAGATAATGATGCGTTTCCAGAAATCAATGCGAAATTGCAGGAAATTGCTGATAAAAAAGGTACAAATAAATCGGCGATCGCCGCTGCATGGATATTGCGTCATCCAGCAAAAATACAAACCGTTGTAGGAACAATGAATCCGAATCGTTTAGCAGAAATTGCAGAAGCTTCTAATACAAGTCTTACGAGGGAAGAATGGTACGAAGTGTATCGTGCTGCGGGAAATGAACTGCCTTAATAGCTGAAATAGGCATCAAAGTGTTATTTGTTTTAATCGTGGCTTTAATATGTTATTATATAATCTTGTGTGTAATATGTGTGGACGAAAAATCACTTGAAATTATAGGGGTTTACCCTAGTGATCAAACTGCTATGTACTCGTGTAATAGAGTGTTGAACACGCACTAAATAGTTATTTATATTATAGAAAGAAGGAAGAATATGGTTCATAATCAAGTGCCTCCACGATCAGGGGAACCCAGTATCAATAGAGTACCACTAATGATCGTATTAATTTCAGGTGCATTTGTCGCTATCCTGAATCAGACTTTATTAGGCACGGCATTGCCCCATATTATGGCTGATTTGAATTTGAATGCCAATACGGCTCAGTGGCTTCAGTCTATTTTCATGCTTGTTAATGGAATTATGATACCAGTCACTGCTTTTTTGATCGGACGATTTACAACAAGAGGATTGTTTCTCACGGCCATGACTATTTTCGGTCTAGGGACGTTGATTTGCGCAATTGCACCAACTTTTTCCGTATTAATGGCAGGAAGAGTTCTTCAAGCAGCTGGTGCAGGTATTATCATGCCGCTGATGCAAACGATACTGTTTCTTGTCTTTCCTGTTGAAAAACGCGGAACAGCTATGGGAATGTTTGGATTAGTTATTGCTTTTGCTCCAGCAATAGGCCCTACTCTATCTGGTTATCTAGTACAGAATTTTCCATGGAGAAGCTTATTTTATGTAATCATGCCAATTGTTATCATTGATATTATCGTAGCTTATTTCATTCTTAAAAATGTTACAAAACAGACGAATCCAAAAGTAGATGTTTTATCAATTATGCTTTCGACCTTAGGGTTTGGTGGTTTGTTATATGGATTTAGTACTGCAGGTGATAGTGGATGGACGAGTGCGCAAGTTATTATTTCCATGTTTGTTGGTGCTATCACGCTTACATGGTTTATTTTGAGGCAGCTGAAATTAGAAACACCAATACTTGAATTTAGGATATTTAAATATAAAGTATTTACAATCACAACCATTTTAGGTATGACTGTGTTTATTGCTATGATTGGAGCGGCAGTTGTTTTACCGTTACTCATGCAAAATATGCTTGGCTTTACCGCATTGGAATCTGGGTTAGCGTTAATGCCAGGTGCGATCTTAATGGGAATCATGAATCCTATTACAGGAAGATTATTTGATAAATTTGGTGCCAGATGGCTATCGATTATTGGATTGTCTATTTTGACCATTACAACGTTCATGTTTACAAATCTAACGGTTCAGACAACGTTTAGTTATATCGCAATTGTCAATGCCGTGAGGATGCTCGGGGTTGCAATGGTAATGATGCCAGTAACCACAGCTGGATTAAATCAGCTTCCAGAAGATTTAATCCCACATGGGACAGCGATGAACAATACGATGCGTCAAGTAGCAGGTGCAGTTGGGACAGCGTTGCTTGTAACGGTAATGTCATCTGCAGCTATACCTGATGAGGGTGTACAAGGAGCGATACATGGCGTTAATGTATCCTTTATCGTTGCAGGAGTCACTGCTATTGTCGGTCTTGTATTAGCTTTCTTTATTAAAGGTAAAAGTCGAGCAGCAGAGTCGAACTAAATAATCGGTGAAAAAACGAGCATATCATTATGCTTGTTTTTTTTACCAGTCTTCTTCTTTTTTTACTTTATCTTTATCCTTTCCTTCTTTTTTCAAGGAACGAACGATGGCTAGCATCATCAAAATCATAATGATAGAAAATGGGAGGGCGGTTATTGTTGAGATTGCTTGCATACCATCCAATCCGCCACTAAGTAATAGCACGGACGCAATGGAAGAAATGAGCAGACCCCAAACGACGAGAACTGTATTTTTGGGATTTAGATCCCCTGATGAAGAAAACACACCAAGTACGTATGTTGCGGAATTTGCCGATGTAATGAAAAAAATACCTATTAGTACAAGGGAAGCCAGATTAAGAATAAATCCTCCCGGTAATTGTTCAAGCACAAGAAATAAACCAACTTCAGGTGTCTCATATATATCTGAGGCAAAATTAGCATTTTCATTCATTTCCATGTGAAGACCTGTTCCTCCAAACGCAACAAACCATAGAGCGGTTACCAATGTAGGGACAAACAACACACCTAGGATAAATTCTCCCAGCGTACGACCTTTAGATACTCTCGCTATAAATGTTCCGACAAACGGGCTCCAGGATATAATCCATGCCCAGTAAAATAATGTCCATTCTCCCATCCATTCATTACCTGAATAAGGTGTGGTGTTGAAACTGAGATTGATAAAACTGGAAGTATAATTCCCTAATGTTTTTGAAAAATGTTCAAAAATAAAGACAGTTGGGCCGATGATAATAATCGTTAGTAATAAGATTGCTCCAAGACCAAGATTGGAAACACTTAAATATTTCATTCCCTTATTTAATCCAGATACAACAGATAATAGAAAGATAATAGTTACGACAACGATAATCGCCATTTGAACGACTGCATTATTTGGGAGACCAAAAATTTCAGTTAATCCACTACCGAATTGGAGGGTGCTCAGCCCAAAAGAGGTCGCAATACCAACAGTTGTAGCTACAATCGCAATAATGTCAACCATTTTCCCGGGCCACTTATGTATGTTTTCCCCGATTAATGGGTAGAAGGACGAACTAATTAAGCCAGGAAGGTTTTTCCGGTACTTGGCAAAAGCTAAACCGAGTGCAACCACTGCATAAATCGCCCATGGATGAAATCCCCAGTGAAATATACTCCATAATAATCCAGATTCCGCAGCTTCTTGCGTTCCTTCTTCTATATCGCCAGGAGGATTTGCGAAATGAGATAAAGGTTCTCCAATACCCCAAAATACAAGCCCAACTCCCATTCCAGCAGCAAAAAGCATCCCAATCCAAGTGAAGTAGGAGTATTCAGGTTTTTCATCCTTTCTTCCTAACTTCATGTGACGATAGGGGCCAAATCCTAAATAGAAGCAAAAACCGACGAATAAAGCGGTAGAAAGTACATAAAACCAGCCAAGATTTTCTGAAATTTGATCCATAAGACTTGTTGTCATTACGGTCATGGATTCAGCTGAGAGCATCCCCCATAACACAACACTAAAAACAATAATAGCTGCTAGTATGAATACGATATTGGATTTTGCCAAATTTATTAGTTTTTTCATGTCTTCCACTCCTTGATACTATATTAAGGGACTTCCACAATTTACGGGAAAGAAAACATGAAATTAGTAGGGCATATCTATTGTTTTAATAATCTTCTATCACAGAAGGCTAAGTTTTCTAAATGTAACTCAAATTATTGTATGGACGTAATATCAATCTTTTGACAGAACCTATATGAAATGATATATTTATATTTAATTAAAGATATCTTAATTAAAACAGTTTCGTTTTTAGTTGGAAATAGTAAGCGAAGTTTGATACTCAATTGGAGGGACTTATAATGAACGAACTAAAAGGAATGCACCACGTAACAGCGATTACGAGTAATGCGGAGAAGAACTATGAATTTTTTACGTATGTTTTAGGCATGCGTTTAGTAAAGAAAACAGTGAATCAGGATGATATTCATACCTATCATTTATTTTTTGCAGATGACACAGGCAGTCCAGGTACAGACATGACGTTCTTTGACTTCCCAGGCGCTCCCAAAGGAGTGCATGGTACGAATGAGATTTCAAAAACGTCATTCCGAGTACCAAGTAATGAGGCATTAGATTATTGGGTGGCCCGTTTCGATCGTTTAGAAGTAAATCATACCGGCATTAAAGAGCAATTTGGTAAAAAAGTGCTTTCGTTCGTCGATTTCGATGATCAGCAGTATCAATTGATTTCAGATGAGGGCAATGAAGGAGTTGCTGCTGGTACGCCGTGGCAAAAAGGGCCAATTCCACTTGAGTACGCCATTACCGGATTAGGGCCAATTTTTGTTCGTATCGCTAATTTTGATTACTTTAAAGAAGTAATGGAAAAAGTGCTGTTATATAAAGAAATCGATAAGGAAGGCTCCTTCCATTTATTTGAAGGCGGTGAAGGAGGAAACGGTGCGCAAGTGGTAGTAGAATATAATGCAGTCCTTCCACAAGCTAAACAAGGGTTCGGTACCGTTCATCATGCGGCATTTCGTGTTGAGGATCGTTCCGTTCTAGAAGAATGGAATAAACGCATGAAAGATTTCGGATTTCAAACATCAGGGTTTGTCGATCGCTTCTTTTTCGGTTCCTTGTATACACAAGTTGCACCACAAATTTTATTTGAATTTGCAACAGATGGTCCAGGGTTTATGGATGACGAACCTTATGAAACACTTGGTGAAAAATTATCATTACCGCCAATGTTAGAACCAAAACGTGATGAAATCGAAAAATCAGTTCGTCCGATTGATACAGTGAGAAGTACGATTGAATTCACCAAAGAATAATTGAAAAATAGATAGGCATGAAAAAGGCGCTTTCCTCTAATGGGGGAGCGCCTTTTCTTTTTAATGATCAAACTTTGTTTTCATCAATCTTAGTGAATTGAGTATAACAATCAACGTGGCGCCGATATCAGCAAATATAGCCAGCCATAGCGTCAGCCATCCTGGAATGACAAGCAGAAGTGCAGCCGCCTTTATTACAATTGAAAAAGTGACATTTTGTTTGATAATGGCTAATGTTTTTCGGCTCAGGGCAATGGTATATGGAAGATTCGCCAAATCGTCAGCCATTAGTGCAATATCAGCCGTTTCGAGCGCTGTATCGGTTCCGGCTCCACCCATGGCAATGCCGACTGTTGAAGTTGCTAATGCAGGTGCGTCGTTTATACCATCACCAATCATTGCAACATTTCCATTTTGTTCGTTTAATTTTTTAATCGAATCTAATTTATCCTGTGGTAAAAGTTCCGCTTTGGTCTCACTTATGCCTAACTGCTTTCCAATTGCTTTTCCTGTTGCAACATTATCACCTGTTAGCATAACTGTTTTTTCAATGCCGAGTTTATGGAGTTTTTGAATGACAGAAAGGCTACTTTTTCGAACTTGGTCTGCTACCGCAATTAATCCCTTTATTTCTTGCTCGGTTCCGAGTAGCATAACCGTCTTACCCTGTGTTTGTAGTTCTATAATTTCTTGATTGAGATCAGTTGGAATCGAAACCATCTCTTCAAATAAGTTGGGTTTACCAATAAAGTACACCGTATTATTTATCGATGCTCTTGCTCCTTTTCCTGTAATGGATTGGAAGTATTCTGCCGTGTACATATTAGCATGACTTGCTTCAGCTTTACGAGTTATGGCTGAGGCAAGCGGGTGTTGTGAAAAGGATTCAATCGCTGTTGCAACGCTTAAAAGTTCCTTGTTCGACATTTCAGATACATTTACTATATCCGTAACTTCTGGTTTTCCTTCTGTTAGTGTTCCGGTTTTATCAAAAGCGACTACTTTCAATTTGCCTGTTTCTTCTAAATGGATTCCACCTTTAATTAAAACACCTTTACGTGCCGCATTTCCTATTGCGGTTACAATGGCAACTGGTGTTGAAATAACCAATGCACAAGGGCAACCCACAACCAGCACGGCTAATCCACTATAGACCCACGGATACCAATCCGCTCCGAATAAAAGTGGGGGGATAATGGCAACCAACAAAGCAACCACCATGATGGCTGGTGTGTAATATCTCGCAAATTTATCAACAAATGCTTGAGATGGTGCCCGTTCAGCTTGAGCTTCTTCTACTAAGTGAATAATTTTAGCGATGGTAGTGTCTTTCGCAAGTTTAGTAACACGAACCTCTAGGGCACCTTCTTCGTTTAAGGTTCCCGCAAAAACTTCATCACCAATCACTTTATGGGCAGGGATGGATTCGCCTGTTATCGAAGCCTGATTAATGGAGGATTGACCGTTAATGACTTCACCGTCCATCGCAAGCTTCTGTCCAGGTTTGATCAGCATAATATCATCAATTTGTACATCTTCCACATCGATTTCCATCGTTTCATTTCCACGTCTTATCGTTGCCTTATTCGGGGCAATATCCATCAAAGACTTAATGGACTGGCGGGCTTTATCCATCGAATATCCCTCTAAAGCTTCACTCACTGCAAATAGGAATACAACGACCGCACCTTCAGCCCATTCCCCAATAATAGCTGCACCAATAATAGCGACAGTCATTAATGTTTTCATATCAAATTCAAGTTTTGTCAGATTCTTTAATCCAATTTTGAATAAGTCATAACCGCCAATAATGATAGATAATCCAAACGTTCCAATGGTTAGAGGGCTATTTTCTCCATATTGAACGAGAAAAATAAATCCAATCACGATAAAGACTAAAGAAATCATGGCCGTACTATTTTCCCTTTTTTTCCAAAAGGAGTTCTTTTCCTCTGGTTGTCTTTGTCGCTCCGGAAACACTTTAATCCCGTCGAATGCACCTGCTTGTTCCAACTGGTCGATGGACGCTTCTCCTTTAACAGTGATTTTAGCTGCACCAAAATTAAGCTGTACATCATCAACCGTATGAATATTACGTATGTTTTTCTCAAATTTAGCTGCACAATTTGTACAGGATAAACCCTGCAAACGATATACGTTATTTTTATCCATCATGCTTTTCACCTTCTTGGGCATGTATAATTGCTATCGATACAAGTTGTCGAACATGGTCATCCTCAAGCGAATAGAAAACTAACTTTCCTTCTTTTCGAAATTTGGCTAATCCCATATTACGTAGTAACCGTAAATGATGAGAAGCTGTTGCAGTAGTAGAATCAATAATATTGGCAACATCGCACACACATAATTCCCTTTCTAACGTAAGAGCGTAGGCAATTTTTAAGCGGGTTGCGTCTGCTAATGCCTTGAAAATCATTTCTACTCCATGAACTTGTTCCATCTTTGGTTGAATGTGATTTACTTTTTCCACATCAAAACAAAAGGTGTCGCATGTATCGTTGGATTTAGTTAATACTTTTTCTCTGCTCATCCTTTTCACCTTCATTCAAATGATTGTTTGATTATAGTGTATAGGATGTAAAAATAAAAAACAATCAAATGAAAGTTTGAGTGAGAGGTTTTATTGATATATTTTCGTTGAAGCAATATTATCTCTCACTGGGTGAGTTTTATTACAGTTTAACGGGCAATCAATCATGAATGAAAACTTCACCAATAATGATGAAACAAAGCTAAGTGTGGAATAATTTTCATCTGAATCTACTCAAGCAATCAGCGTCGTGAATCGAATAATTCCTACCGTGAAGGGGAGAATAATTGCAAAAGTTTTACATTGGTGGAACATGAAATGGAAAGTAAAATAACCGCTTCAGAACTTAATAACCTCAGCAACACCTATCTTGGAAACTCAACGGCTGTCGTGGATTGCTGATATTTATTAAAATAATTGAGGTTACTTTATACTTTGCTAAATATGAGATGAAGGAAGTTGGTAATTTGTTGAGTCAAGCAGGTTACCCGCATTCTGAAGGTTTTACAAATGAGGATTTCACGTATACAGCACGGGCTCTTTGCCTCAATGTGGTGGGAAGTTATCCTTCATTGAGGCAATTTTGTGCCGTGTTATTTGTATCGTCATGGGGTTACAAATCACACCATGCACCAATTTCATAATAGTTGAGTGGCCGAGGTTTTACAAATACGGATAGAATATGTAGCCCCTCTATTGCATTGGTCATAGAGGAGCTACATGCGAACGTTACTTCGCCTCAGGAACTCCAATTAATTCTGGTACCGTAACAAATTCAATACCATCCGCCTGTAATTTGGATATGATTTCATCTAACGCGCGAGCCGTGGATGATAGGTCCTCATCCTCAAAACCAGAATCCCCCGCGTCATGCATGAGAATAATGGATCCTGGCCCTGTGTTGCTTAATACATTATCGATGATTACTTCTGTACTAATTTGTTTCCAGTCTAAGGAATCTACATTCCAACCAACTACTGTGTGATTCATTTCGCCTAATGCTTCTACCAACTCTTCATTCAACATGCCATAGGGAGATCGGAAATGCCTGGGTTGAAATCCGATAACATCTGCAATCGCATCTTCTGTCTCTCTTACTTCCCACTGTAATCGTCCTATCCCTTCTTCCTCTTCTGGCAAGTTAGGGTGCGAATACGTATGATTTCCTATTGCATGGCCTTCTTCATGAATCCGGTTTACAAGATCGGGATGCTCTTCTACTCTTGAGCCTACGAGGAAAAAGGTAGCCGGAACGTCATACTCTTCCAAAACATCTAGTACTTCAGGCGTAAATCGTGGATCTGGTCCATCATCAAATGTTAGGGCGACCCGATCTTCTTCAAGAGTACCACGTAATACTAATATATCAGGGTACAGCCTTTGTAGTTTCTCATTAGAAACAGGATGAGGTTCCCGTACCTCTTCCTCAGTTCCACCTTCAAGCGGGGGTTGATTCTGTACGAAATCAATGTTTTCTTGTTCATTTTGCTCTTCTTGTTGATCCTGCAATGGCGCTGTTTTCGGCTGATCAGGAGTTGCATCTTCATCAGGTGTCGATTGATCGTCTTGTGCACAAGCACTCACGAAAAGAACTAGCGCAGCGATGAAGAATATTTTATATGGTTTTATTTTACAAAGCATTTTAACCTATACCTCCAAATTTTAAAAAATAGTTGTTATAGGCTGTGTAACCTTTGGATAAAACATACAGTATCTGTGTTAGTTAGGAGTTTTAATATGATTAAAACCTCTAATGGAGATTCCAATAGAGGTTTTATCGTAGTTTAATGGGCAGGTTGACTAAATACGCGATGTCCTAGGAATGCGCGTGAATGCTCGTCCCACTCTGAATGAGGTTTTTTATATTAGTTTAGCGTTATTTTTCCTCGGGAATTCCAAGTAACTCTGGAACGGTAACAAATTCAATACCGTCCGCCTGTAATTGCGGAATGATTTCATCTAATGAGCGGGGCGTATCGGATAAGTCCACTTCCTCTGTGTCCACGTCACCTCCATCATGCATGAGAATAATGGATCCTGGAACGGTATTGCTTAACACATTGTCGGATATCTCTTCTACACCAAGCTCTTTCCAGTCCAAGGAATCTACATCCCAGCCGACGACTGAATAATTCATTTCGCCTAATGGTTCTACTAATTCTTCATTTAATGCACCATAGGGTGATCGAAAATGTTTAGGTCTGAAACCAATAATATCGTTAATTACATCTTCTGTATCCTGTACTTCTGACTGCAATCTCTCCACGGCTTCATCCGCTTCTGGTAAATTCGGATGCGTGTACGTATGGTTACCTATTGCATGACCTTCTTCATGAATCCGGGTTGCAAGCTCTGGATTTGCTTCTACTCTTTCTCCCATTAGGAAAAAAGTAGCTTTGACGTCATGTTCTTCTAATTTGTCCAGTACATCTGGCGTAAAGCGAGGATCCGGCCCATCATCAAATGTTAAAGCCACTCGATCGTCATCAGGAGAACCTCGTAAAACTAAAATATCGGGATACTCATCTGCCAACTTCTCATTAGAAACAGGATTCGGTTCCCTGATTATTTTCTCTGGACCCCCATCAAGTTTAGGTGGATCCTGTACGAATTCTTGTTCATCCTCTTGATCGGGTTGGAACTGCATTGGCAGCAAGGTGTTCGGTTGATCATGAATAACATTTGGTTGCGTTTGCTCTTCTTGTCCACATGCGCTTATGAAAAGAAACAGCGCAATGATGCATAAAATGTGATAGCTTCTTATTTTAAATTGCAATTTGACCTATACCTCCCATAGGAACTTAGTTGCTATAGGTTGTGCTGTTTTTGGGATAAACATACAGCATCTTTTCTAGGGGGGACTCATTATGCTTTACTATCTGATAAAAAAGGAAGGATTAGCTCTATGGCTATTCCTTCCAATAAAAACGCTTGTTCATTTATGGCTCTTCACCAAAATCTATGGTTGACAAACTAGGTGTAATTATGAATTATAGTGCCGCTGCGGAAAAACACTACGCTTTCCGTGGGCTTGAGCTCAGCCTTCGACGCACAGGACGTGCTAGTGCAGGTGTTGCGACAGGACGTCGCGAACTTAACCTGCCTCAGAAAAAAGAAGTTCACTTTTTTCCTGTGGGGTCTTCCCACTGCGCATTCCCACAGGACAAGGAAGGCTACGGCAGCATTGCATCGCACGAAGAAAATTGGTCCTGAATTTTCGAGGAGTCTACGTGTTTTTCCTCCGCTAGATAGTCCTATTACCATAATTATTCATTAATTTCAACCATTAATTTTGGTGTTGACCCTCATTTATTTTGCAAAATTATTTTACTGCTGCGTTATTTTCATCTTTCGTAACGACATCTACTTTTCCTGTACCTGGATCAATGACTAATCCGTGGACGTTAACTTCTTTTGGTAGAAGCGGGTGGTTGCGTATGATTGCTACACTTTGTGCGATAGATTCTTCGACGGTATCGAATCCATGGAATTCTTCATGTAAATCTATCCCACCGTGTGAAAGTGTATGTATGGTTTCTTCTGTAATACCGCGGTCTGTCATACCTTTTGTTAACGCCTCTGTATCAACTTGCGACATGCCACAATCATGATGGCCAATGACGATAATCTCTTCTGCTTTTAATTTAAATACTGCAACCAGAATACTTTTCATAATGCTATCAAATGGTTTACGGATTATCGCACCCGCATTTTTTAACATTTTCACATCGCCGTTTTGAATGTTTAAAGCTCTTGGGAGTAATTCGACTAGACGTGATTCCATACAGGTAAATACAACCATTCGCTTATTTGGATAGGTATCTGTTTCATACATCTCATATTTTTTTCCTGCTACAAATTCTCTGTTGTATTCGATCATTTCTTCAAGGGGCATCGAATTCATCTCCTTTTGCGAATTTTTATTGGCAGTAAAGAAAGTATATCCATACTTCTTTCTGCATAAGTGCAACTAAGTCAACTTGCGAAAGGGCTTGGCAAGTTGCCAAGTTTTCTAATACAAACTATACCAGTTTTCTTCTAATTTAGGAAGATTCCTTCACTACACTCCTAGCGATGATAATGTACAAATAGGTTATCAATGCTGGATAGATCCGTGTTATGCTTGAAAGGAGAAAGTAACCCTTTCTGATTGTGACTCTTAAGAATTAATACCACTCTTCATTTTCTTAAAAAAATGAGGTAAGATAAAATGGCTTAGTATGGAGCATTAGTGTCTTATATATATGTTGTTAGTAGGAGGGATGGCATGGCTAAGAAAAAATATTATGTTGTATGGTCAGGGAACAAGACGGGGATCTTTGATACTTGGGAAGAATGTAAAAAACAGGTTCTAGGAGTAAAAGGTGCAAGGTACAAATCCTTCCCTTCAAAAGAGGAAGCAGAAATTGCCTTTAAAAATGGATCTGCTCCAATGAAAAAATCCATTCACAAAAAGGAATCATCAAGTAAGAAGCAGTCAGCAACATTTATTGAAGAAAGTATAAGTGTGGATGCTGCGTGTAGCGGGAACCCAGGAGTCATGGAATATAAGGGGGTTTATACAAAAGACGGAAAAGAGATTTTTCATTTTGGTCCTGTTTCTAATGGCACAAACAATATAGGGGAGTTCCTAGCAATTGTACATGCGCTCGCTTTAATGAAGGAAAAAGATAGTACGTTGCCTGTTTATTCAGATTCCAGAACAGCCATCAGTTGGGTTCGAAAAAAACATGTGAATACAACTATACCAAGGAATGAGTCTACAGAATACTTGTGGAAAGTAATTGACCGCGCGATAACCTGGTTAAACCACAATACATATTCGAATAAAATACTTAAATGGGAAACAAAATTATGGGGGGAGAGTAAAGCTGACTTCGGGCGGAAGACCCCGCGGTAATATCGGGGTAAAACTCCAAAACTATTGATATTAGTTGTCTTACCTAGTTTTACCCTCAAATATAAGGGTAAAACTATTATAACACCAAAAATACACTTTCAAACAGTAACGGATTCAGTTTAGGGAGAGAAAATATAAAATAATATGAAATTCAGGGATACAAATCGCAAATGATTTTAGTATCCTCTTTTTTATACAGTCTTTATTTCAATTTATATAATGAAACAGCATACCAATTAACATACAAATTATCAGATGTACATAAATTTATGTACACTTGTTAATGTGTCTGCCAAAATGCTTGTTATTTTCGATGCTATTTACCGATATAATTAAAGTGTTAATTCGCAAAACCTTAAATGAAATTTCTGATTTTTTAGAGGGAGCGAAGTCATTATGTTACAATGAATATAAAGTATTGGTATACAACAAACGGGCCAGATTGTTGAAAAATTACTAATGGAATGGAGGGTTCAATTTTGAACAAAAGAACAAAAAGTATATTAGGATTCTTATCTATATTGACCGTAATAATAAGTGTAATCTTTTTCTTTATAATTAGAGGACCTAACGCGAATTTGACATTGGGCATTAGCGTGTTTACGGTGCTTTCCGTACTTGGAATTATTTTTGCCATAGTATCTAGAAAACTATGGTTTGTTATAACAGGAATTGTTCTGAATGGTGCAGTGTTGGTTTTCGCATATTTCCTTTTGCTTGCTGTAGGAATTAGTGAACCGTAAAAGATTGTTCCTGAATAGGAGCGCCATTCCGGAATAAAACCTGGTGCCTAATCCTGTGGAAAAGGGCCAGTTAACTTTAAAGGGGGGTTAAAGAAATGAATAAGTATGACCAAAATATCATTGCAATATTTTTCATTGTGATTATCACCTTATTTTTATTTGCATATTGGCTTGATATAAACTTTGGATATGGTCAAATGTTTTTAATTTTAGCTGGAGGATATGGTATATACCTCAACTTTAAAGCAATAAAAAAAGAGCAAAAACCAACGTAAGGAATCTACCGCAAACGGGCGCGATAATGGAACAAGGTTGTGCCTCAAACGGGCCATTTAATGGAACAATTAACAGAATAAAATGGTTAAGTATTCTTGTGAAAATTGTGCGGGAAGGAGGGGAAATTGTGAAAAGGTTAGTGATTATAACAGTTGGTAAGACCCACAGTGGAAAAAGTACTTTTGCAAAGGATTTAGAAAATGAGTTAGATAATTCTTTTGTTATGGACCAAGATAACAATGCTGAATTTATAAATACATATTACAAAAAGTTGCAACCCAAATCGGGACCTAATACTCTTAAACATTCTATCTCAAAGTTAATTGTTGATTATGCTAAAGAACACACTGATTTGCATATTATTGCTAGTAGTGCAAATCGAACTAAAAAAGGGAGAAAGTATTTACTGGAAGAAATTTATCCTAAAGATGAGTTTGTCCGTATCATAGTTCATTTTGATATTCCAGATAAAGTTCTGCATTGGCGAGTTACTAATAGTAAACGTAGTACAGATATATTTAGAGGTGCTTATTCTAATTTTGAGGAAGTGTTATTAAGGCAACAAGCTGAATCTCAATTAGAAGATGTTGTGGATCCAGTGGAAGGGGAATCGGACAGTTTATTCGTAATTAAGGATAACTTAGAGGTTGATTCTGTAATAAAAGAAATTGTTCATATTTCCAAAAGCTATAATTGATTACTTCCCGTTTTACGTCTAGCTATACCAGTAATATTAGAAAGGACAATTCCATTATCGGGCGCTTTTCTGTAATAAAAATCAGTACGGTGGGGTGGGGATATGAAAAAGTTGTGGATTTTTTGGTGGAGTGCTAATGCTTTTTGGATTGTCATTTTTGCTGCAGGTACAGCTTTTGTTTGGCTTCGAGATGTTGATGGTGCTGGTGTTACTCAAACACCTGAGTTAAAATTAGTGGCTTTTATAGTATTATTGGTTGCGTTTATAATTCCACTAATTATTCAGATTGTATGGCTAATTGTTAATTTGAAAAAGGGCAGAGAGAATTAAGTAATCGGGCGAAATAACCGAGTAAATGTCTGCCGCAATAGGGTCATTTCGTGGAATAACTAAAGCCCAATTTATCTCCTTAGATTAAGGGTAAATTGGACTTAATAACAAAGAGCGTTGTTCCATTTCTCTTTTAATTAGCCTAATAAAATCTGGAGCTAAATTTAATGCCTTTGCTTGATGGTAGGCTTCAACTAGCAAATCATCAGATAGGTTATTCATCCTGCACCTAATTTCCTAATCAGTCTTTGTTTATACACCATATCGCTAGGAATTATTTTTCGCAACCCATTTAAGAAAATCCCTTGTTCCGTTATAGGGCCATTTAACAGAATAACTCATTGTGAAAGTGATGGTAATTTGACATAATTGTTATTAAGTTAAATGGCAGAATTGTTCAATAGGAAAAGAGGGGATTTCTGATAGGAGCAAAAACAAATAAGATTTACATTTGGTTATATTTCATAACATTTTACGCTTTATGGTGCATTAGAGAATTATGGTTGGTTCAATATTTGGATTTAATGGATCCGGTTCCAAGGGCATTATTATCAGCTATTATTAAAATAATTATTTGGCTTATTCCTGTATTTTTATTAGTTATAATGGTTGAACAACGCAATCCATTTTCCTATTTAGGGTTACGTCATAACTTGGGAAAAGGGTTAAAATGGGCAGGATGGACATCATTAGCCTTCTTATTATATTTTGTTATTTTAAATCTTGTAGTATTAAAAAAAGAGATTGATTTTAATATTGGATTCAATGAATGGCTTAATACTATTTTATTAGTCGGCATAATTGAAGAAATTGTTTTCAGGGGCTTTCTGTTAAGAAAATTTATTGAATACTTTAACTTCTGGAAAGCAAATATAATTGTCTCATTACTTTTTGTGTCCATTCATTTTCCTATTTGGTTTTATAAAGGATTGTTTGAATACCCTTATATTCTAAACTCCATAATAACGGCTTTTGTTTTGAGTGTTATATTTGGATTTGTATATAAGAAAACTAATTCTCTTTGGTCAGTAATTATCATACATTCTTTGTATAATTTGTTAGTTTCAATATTTTATTAACGGGTGCGATTGTTTAGTAATACATTCAAGAAAATGGCCAATTGTTGAACAATGTAACTTACAAATGGGTTGGGGAGCCCGAATTAAATTAATTTTTTAATATAATGCATTAATTCCAAAGGAGAGGAGATTCTTATGAAAAGGATTTTTGTTGGCTTCTTAATTATATTTATATTAAGCGCGTGTTCCAAAGGAAAAGTTGATACTACTGAAGAGGAAGATGATGAAATTATTGATATGGAGGACGTAGAGGTTCCTAGTGAAATATTTACATCTGAAAAGCAAAATAATAAAATTGACGAAGAAGAAATGAAATTAAGCATAAAAACATATCTAGACAGCCATAACGAATTAGATGAGGCTAGTTATCCATTTCAAGATGCTATGTATGAAGAGAAAGGATTAAATAAAAATGAATTAGAAAAGTTAGCTAAAATTACCGAACTTACTAAAGAAAATGATGAAAATTTTTCTAACTATATCTCAAATAACACTTTGCCTGAAGGTTATCAAGGAGAGTCTGTAAGAATTAGCCAGTACATTACAGCTTACAATGTGCTTCTTTATGAGGTAGATGAAATGTTCAATAATCTTATGGATGACGCAAATAAAGGCGAATTACCAGAAATAAACATTACATCAATAATGAATAAAGCTGATGTGGTGAATGGAAGAGAACAGAAAAAAATAGAAGAGTTTCTTGATGAGAAAAATATTAAAACAAAAGCATTTGGACGGGAAGGTTCAGAAGAATAAGAATGAGTTACTAGAATATCTTATTTTTTTCCAGAATAGGGTGCGATAACCGAATAAATTTGTTAAGCAAAAAGGCCATATTGTTGAAGAAAGTTTTCACGTATTCCTGTAGAATAATAACTAAAAATATGGAGAATTACATCTAAACTAGCGTAGCAAATGAGTTGAAATAAGTTGAATTGGAGGGGATTGAATGGAAATAGAGGTCTCTGGTTTAGGCACTGGTTTAATTTTGTTATCTGTTGGATTAACACTTATGGGATATTTTATAGGAAAAGGTTTGCAGAATTTGGGTCGTTCTGAAAAAGATTATAATTATAATCTTTTTATAAAAGAAAGTGATTTGGAATTTTATTTTAACCTAAATAAAAATGAGATCGAAGAATTATTAAGTAAATATCCTAATGCTCCTAAGATAGAGTTGAAAGGAACAACATATTATCCGTATAAGCAATTTATGGAATGGATTTCTTCAAATGAAACTTACAAATAATGAGTTTATTTAATTATCTGATGTTTAACTGCAATATCTATAGAGATGAACGGTGAAGAACGATCTTCCTTAATCGGGCCATTTTGTTAAATAGACGGGTATCGAAAAAACGTTAAAAGAATTAGATTTAGAAAATATATTAAATGAATCAAGTAAATTTATATATCGGGGTGGGCAAATGAAGAAAGTCTATTACACTTTTAGAGAATGTGGTGGTTTAAGTATAGGATTAACTATTTTAGGTTTGATATCATTTGCTGTTTCAACAGTGTTTTTCTTCATCGGGGGTGGGAAGTGTTAACCAGATCCTGGGCGTCTGCAAGTAGTACCTATTCCATTTAGTGTGTTTTTTTCTTGTTATTAGGGATTGTTTTGTTTCTAATTAACATATGTATTCATAAAATTTGTAAGGACGTAGCAACGCTGTTAAAAGAGATTGAGGATAATAAATCAATGACGGCAAAAGTTAGTAATAACTCTTAATAATTCATTGGATTATTCATTTATCGGGCCATTTAATTGAATAACTCCTTGTGAAAACAACAGGGGGCTGAAATAACTATTATGATAAGGGTAGGATTATGGAAGATTAAGAAAAGGTGTAGAAAAGCATTTCACTGAAAGGAGTGATTATTTAGGTTGGGTATAATAAGACACGAATCATCTTATGGTGCTTACGTTGTTACTGCCTTATTCTCTTTTATTACTTTTAAAACGATTAAAAAAATCGAAGCAAAAAAATTGGAATTGAAAGATGAGATTCAACTGCAAAAGGAATATAAGAATGGTATCTAAACAATCTTATAAGAATTATCTTGTCTTTTAATTTTCTATATGAGGGCGTGATAACCGAAAAAAACATTGCCGTAATCGGGCCAGATTGTTTAACAAAAAATATTGAGCTAATCTACAAAAGGGGTGAGTTCAATTCTCGCAAAAAATATCCCTAATGTTTATACAATACTTATTGTACTTTACGTTGCAGTATTTATATTGGATAAATTAGTATTTAAAGATACTCTTTTGGAATGGGCTGGCGGGAAGAGTTTTAATAATATGCAGGGTAAAGAATGGTATCGAATGCTTACAGGCTCACTTTTCCATCAAAACATATTGCACCTATTAGGTAATGCCTATGGTATATATTTTGTTGGTATTATTCTTGAGGATAAAATTGGGAGTTGGAAATTCCTAGCTATTTATTTAATCGGAAATATAGCTGCCTATATCGTTTATGCTATATTCTCAAACTACACAGAAGGCACTGGAGCGTCTCCAGGAATTTATGCACTTATTGCTTGTATAATTATCTTACACCTGTATAACAGAGATTTTCTTAATTTACAATTTGGCAATTGGCCCGTGAATTATACTTTTGCTTATTTAATATTGGGTAACCTTTATGGGATGGGCGCATTTATTGTACATATACTTGGTTTCAGCTTTGGTATAATTATTACGTTAATACTTTTGATTTTAAGAGTACTTATCTAGCAATTTAGTTCCATAATAGGGCGCGATTGTGGAATAAAAATGTTCAGAAAAAGGGTGCTTTAGTTTAAGGCGGACAGTGTTAATAAGTTGAAAAAACGCTCAGATTAAATTCTGAGCGTTTTTGCTTGTTATTTATACTACTATTTCGCTGCCATTAGATATGTTAATGGGTGTTTATTTAATCTGTTATTCACATTTTTCTCCCCCGTAACTGAACCCGTTATTCAAACAGATGTATTTTTTTAATCACAAATCCCACTCATCATCTTTCGAGATAGTGGGGAGGGGGACGATGTTTTCTTGGTTTGTTTTGTTGACTTTCTCTGGAAATAATTCTAGGAACTCAGTTGGATCATCGAATGCTTTTTCAAAGGCGTTTTCCACTCTTTTAGTCCGGGAAGTTCCTGTGTTTAATAAATTATCAAGTTTAAATCCAGATCCGCTGTATGAAAACAATTGATACAATAACGTTTGCAGTTTGTCACTTTTAGCTTTTTCTTTTGAAAGTGAATCATTGTTTTTTTGTTTTGCACTGGTTAAATTTACAATTTTAATATCTTTTTCTTGTATAACATCCAATAAAGCTCTAAGCTGCTTTTCCATTGGAACTAAATACTTAGATAACTCTTCTGGATTGTTTGCGTATTTATCAATTAAGTCCTGAACGTCGACAATATCAATGTTATCTAATTCACTTATTTGATAGCTTCTTTTTTTCACCGTGTTAAATTCATCAATTAATTGTCTTCCACGACGGTAACTTCGTTTCCAATAATCGTGACTTAATTTGTAAGGGAATAAACCATTTTTATATTCTTCCAAGGCGTAGTGGTACATATCAATAGGTTTCACCAGAGAATTTGGACTTTTATTTTTTTGATATTCTACGATTAACTTTTTAACAACGGAGTCATCATAATCGGATTTGGGTCTGGCCATTTATTTATCCCACCTTATTGAGTTATAAATCTGGTTTAGTCTTGCTACATCGTTTATTTCTTTTTCAATTCTATTAGAAGTCGTTTTAATTTCTCTTTTGGTATTAGGTTCAATGTTAATTTCTGATGTAACATCAGAGTGTTTATTCAATTGAATGAGGAAATTTACACTTTTCTGTAGCGATCTACTGGATTCTTCTAACTCCTCTTTTATCAAAGCTTCGTTTTCTTCCAACTCGATCATATCAATTTTCCAAAAAGGGCAATGGTAGCACCCGCTAAATTTTGGCTCAAAACCGTTAGGACAAGATACTTCGGGATCTGTGCAATAGCCCAATTTTAGTTTGTTTTCCGAATTGCAATCACCAGTAGCCCAAGTGTCCAAATACAATTCGTTTAGTTGTTCGGTTCCGCCTAAATCATTGGTTTCACCATACATCGATGTTAAAAAAAAATTATCAGCTAAACGCTTCACTTCAGAATCAACCCAAAATTGTACGTGATTGTAATAAGTGTATTGAGAGTATAATGATGTGTGTCCAGACAAGCGAGCAATTTCTATTCGATCATAACCTTGCAGCATCATAGATATAATTGAAATGTGCCTCGTATCATTCAAGCGTAATATTCTGTATATGTCATAATTATCTTCTTTACTTGGTACCTCTGCATTAAAGTTGATAATTAAATTATATTTTTTAAAAAGAACATCTTTATAAAATTTTTCAAGCAAGCTTTTTAATGCACTAGAATTTGTTTTCATCTTATCTATTTTTAAATAGTAGCCTCTGAAATTAACCTTTTTTAAAGACTTATAAGAAATAAGTGTCTTTGTATCACCTGATGACTCAGTTATTTGGATATAATGCTTTATATATTCAAATATTTCCTCCGAAACACTGATTTCATCTATAATTTGGATGTTATTAATGTTTTTTTGTTTCAATCTAGGGATGCTTAGATAATACTTGCCATCTCTTTTATCAATGCAATCGCGCTTTATATTAGTGAATTCAGAAGGCCTCATAGGAATAATGCTTGTTATTTTCCACCATAAAAAAACCGGATAATATAAAATTAATTCGTTCTCTTTATTGGAGTCATTCTTTGCTTCATTATACCATTCATCCAAATAATAAGAGAAGGTGTAAACGTCTTTAGAAGAAGGTATCTTTCTGACGTTTTTATTTTTTTCAGGCTGCTTAATACTTTGTACAGAAGAATAATATTTTTCAATTTCTGAAATAGGATAAAAGTGGTAGAAATTCTCTAATGATATTAAAAAATTTGATAAGGTAAATTCAGATATTGCTTGAATGTCTCCATTTACTTTTATCGTTCTGTCATCCATATTATTAACGAATTCTTCAAGTAAATTAGGTGAAAATCCTTTCGTAGATATAATTATTTGTTTCAGTTTGCTTAAAAAGGCATCTGCTGTTCTAGGAGATTGTTCAACAAAAATATCGCAACACCAACATTTTATAACATCTACTATTGAATCAGATATATGTCTATTGTTAAATTGAAAAAACGATTCAATATCATCGAATTTTAAATTAATGTTACTTTGTTGTAAGTTATAAAAAAATGACCAATCATCATTTTCATATTTTATGCTTTTTGCGGCATACCTGTAATCATAATTACCATTATTCATATCCTCTAATATATTTTTAGCTTGCTCTACGGAGTTTTTTACATCGAATATGTCATTTGGCAAAACTTCTAATTCTTCTACATCCATTTCATCGATATCAAGGTTTATATTCAATTATTTTTCTCCTAACTTTATTGTTTTATAAGATTCAACCAATTTTTTAGGTGGTAATTGTTCTTGCATTTTTTTAATACGTTCTCTTCCACCAGGTAAGAAATCATAAATAATATCTTTTCCGAACTTTTCTTTCGCGTATTTAATCGTATCAGAAATCACATATAATTGATTTGCTTGTCTTTTCTTTTCGCCAGAGCTCATTTCATCAAAAGAAATGATGTTTTCAATCTGTGATACATATTTATCTAATAATTCAGCTAATGCATATACATTTGGAATGCTAAAAGGGCAATCGCTACAATTTAAAGTAGGATTAACACATTCTCGCTTAATACATTGATAATTCTTTTCTTTCGAAGGCAATTGATTTGTTAACATATCATAGTAATCTCTTTGCAATTCTTCATTGTCTTTAGAAAGCATCCAATTCGCTACATCTTTTTTTTCCTTAGATATTCTATTCACAAAACCAGCAGTTGCTTCTAATTTATAAACATCGCCAAAATTTTGTTTTAGGTCTAATATTTTATTTGTTTCTTCTTCTTTATCGGCAGAAGAGGAGAATATAACATCACTGAATATTTTATATACATAACCAAATTGATCCCTTGAAAATAATTGTTCTGTTAACTCATCTATTTGTTTTCTACTCAACTTAATATAAATGTTAGTTGTACTTTCATTAAAGTGACTCCTGGATTGTTTCGCAGCGGACAGCCCATCCTTAAATTCATTATTTGAGTTACTATTGATCACGGACCAAATAAGGGTAGTCAAGGTACGGTTCATTTTTCTATTTTTGAATTTCAATTTATTGTTAGGAAAATGACTAAAAAATGCACCTTTGGAAACACTGTTAACTGTTTTGTCACTAGAAAGATATATTAAATTTCCATCGTCAGAATTGATGTTCTCCAGCCTTAATTCACAAATGGCCATTGCAGTAGCAAAAGGGATTTCCAACTGCTTGGAAATGTTAAACACACCCTCAGCACCGGTTTTATTGATGTTAATAATATGTCTTCCCACTTGATAAATAATATCTTTCGCTTCACTTTCAGATAAGTTATTGTCGTAAAACCATTCCAAACCGGTGATACTAGTTCTAGATAAATTGATCCTGGGAAGTTCCTCAATAACTGTTTCGTGCCTCCAATTGTTATTCAAAAGCGTTAAAATATAAAGCCATACACTAGCGTAATGATAAGAATTTTTACCTTTTAGAAAGTTTATTGTATCCTTGGATGCTGCTCTCTTGTGAGTTTCAACATCTTTGGCGAAGTTATAAAACTCTTTATATTCATCTAATGAATAACGATCTTTATCCAATTCTCGCTTTGGTTCATACGTATGATACGGATTGTTCAATCTACTAAAAATAAATTTTGTGTGTTTATCATTTTCTTGAAAAGATTCGTGTATCGATTTCAAAAATTGATACATATGAAATCGATGAGATACATTTAATTGGTGATTCAACAAATTTAAATTAATTTCATTTGTTGTCATAGCGTATATCTCTTTATCAATATTATCAAAGATGGATTTTGTTATTTCACTGAAATTGCTAACCCGATCAGCTATCGTTTTTTTACTTCCTTCACTTTGAATAAGATAATTTCTTACATAGCTAAACCAAAGTTCTTTTGTGTTTTGTGCATAAAGGTAATCATTTTTGTAGTTGATGTCTAAACGATAAATGAACGTTTCGAAAGGTGTATCTAACTCAACTTTGTTCATCTCTCTTATTTCTCGTTGTTTTAAATAATAATGGACATCTTCTTTATTCCACAAAAAGGCGTTTTTATCAGCTGGTATAGACGCTTTTAAAATAGGAGGGAATGGGATTCTTTTAATTCCCACCTCATCCTTTTTAAAACTCCTTTTGAGTAATTCTTTTGCTTCGCTTGCTAAATAATAATAGTTAAATAGATTTTCCATTTCCGATTGTTTTTTTGATAGGAATTCCATATCTTTTATGAGGACAAAACGGCTTCTACCACCCTCGGTTACATTAACATCAAAGTCATCAAGTGCTTTATTTAAACTTGTTAAATTAAGCCCTAATTGTTTTTGAACAAAAGACTTGGTCACATAATCAGAGTTATTTTTTAATTCTACTTCAGTCATCAACTTCTTAAAGGCTTCATTTTTAAAGATAACTTCTTTTTCAATGAAAAAACCGTCTGCTGTTGTTTCTTTTAGTTTGATGACTTCTATATTATTTCTTTCTATAATCCTATTTAAAGCTGTTTTAGAAGCTTTATTTCGAAGTGTGGACAAAGATATATATTTTTGCTTAAAAGGCTCTATACACCGCTTATTTATTCCTATTTTGGTCTTTAATCCGTCTTGTAACAGTTTTTTATTCTTAAAATAAATAGGCTGAATATTTAATTCAGGGTAACTGGATTCTAATTTTTCGGCTACAAACAAAGGAGTGGTGCTTGTATATTTCATCCCTATTTCTTTCAAGAAAGTTTCAATGGAAACTAAACTATCTAATTTTCCCAAAGTTAACCACTTCTTTCCACGTTTTACTGAATTCAGGCAAATTTATATTATTCATTGAATCATTGTCCAATGTGAGAGTTTCTATTGCTTTATTTATATTATCTAAAGCAGTCATTGAGTCTGTATAATCTAAAGCAGAATTAATGTTCGAATCTCCTCTCGTGATTGCTGTTTGTTCGGCTGTGAAGTTTGCTGCTACTAACATATTGGTGAAGGTACCTCTTCCTATATGCGTACTCCATTTTGTTTCTTTTAAGTCTAAATAATCTTGTAATCTACCTGATGTCCTGCTTAGGTTTTCCAAATACCTTCCTTTCACTTTGTTGAATTTTTTAGAGAATGTAGCGCCTGAGAGTGCAAGCCCGTTGTTTTCATTAATAAACAAGGCTTTTGGGTTTGATAATTTATTTTGTTTTTCTAACTTATCAAGGTAATCAAGATGTTTTTTGTAAAGCCAGGTAATGACTGGATCCAATAAAACAACTTGATCACGAGGCTTTTTCACATCGATATTTGCAGATTTTGTTAAATGAGAGAACAATTCATCTTGATTATCTCGAATTTCTAAAACAATCCCTTCTTCTCCATATAAACTATTACCTTGCGGTTTCACTGAAGATCTTTTTAAATTCACACATTCGCCAAGACGTAGGCCGCCATAAAACAAAAACCCAATACCTAATGCAATAGATGGTTCATTCAAATAAGCAGTCATAATGAATTCACGAGTTAACTGAACCCTATTTTTATTTGAACTAGTAATGATGTCTTTTTTCTTTTTCAGCTTTTTAGTTGACCCATCACCTGGTAAAACAACGTCTTTAAATTTCGAGATTAAAACCGGCTTGTTGTTAACATCTTTGTGTTTAAATTTTATTTTGGTGTTCAAAATTTCATTTTCGTTTAAAAAATGAAACAATCTCGTCAAATACATCATTTTAGATTCTATGGTTTTCTTTGAAATATCTTTTTCTTCAGTTAGAGAACTTAAAAATGAACTTCCGTGTTTTAGTTCTAGTCCAGGAATACCTTCTTTTTCTAATTGTGCAAAATCACCATCTCCATCTGCTACTCTGTCTAAAACGAAGTTCAAGAACTGGGTGACAGCAATTGCTGGATGTTTCTGATGGCTTAATGATTTTCCTGTATTAAAATACTCCTTATTAATGAAATCTGTGATAGGGTGTGGGTAAACTATGTCTACGCTTTCTTTGTAATATCCAATCAGTATTTTTCGCGTATTCTCAAGTTTTTCTCCTCTTCGCAATTCAATATTCGTTTCTCTCACAACAAAACGATCTTTTCTCAACAATTATCACCCGCAATTCAAAAGTTGTATATGTAAATCATAAACGTTCTAACTCATTACTTATTACTATTTTGTTAACAACTAGAGAGGGTGACCACCCTAATAATAAATCCACCTAGAATAGAAACTAATGTAGCTATTGAAGTAATAATGGCTAATGTTTGTGTAAATTGAAACAAGTTGTTATTCTTAAATTAAGAAACAGGTATATATCTTTGTTAAGAGATGTATAATAAAATGATGGTTCTTGTCTTTATGGTCAGGCACTATATTTGAAAAAAGTCCTCTCGGTTTGGTCTCCGAGGGGATTTTTATTTTTAAATACTTCATTCTAAAAAACTATCCTATCCTGTAACCATACTAAATTGCCATTGATACCAATTGCACAATTGTAGCAAAAGAACAAATCCTTATTCCAGATAAGAGCTGATTGTTTAAGAATATATGAGTCGACCCGTTTTTAACCTTTTTCCGCTAGAGACCGCTTTATATCAAAAATTCCTATCGTTCCATTGATCAAAACACCTAATCCTAAAATGCCTGTAAGAATCCAATTATTTTCCCAACTTATGATTAAACTGCATAAACAAGTTAACGAAATTATTAATGCTCCATACTTCGCCCGCCATTTTTTTGATTTTGGGGAACTCCCATTACTCAAAATAACTCACCTCCAAACTCTACAGAGAAGCGAATGACCTATTCCGCAATCGTCCTGATTCTACATCAATTTAGATGCTATAATTAACAAAGTATCCCACAAACATAAATATAAAAAAGCTGAAAAACATAATCGTATTGGCAATTATTAACCAATGTTTTTTTATCAATGCAGCGAACACTATCCCGATTGGGGCAATAACAAAAGTTATCATCCATAATGGACTTGAAATCTGAAAAGCTATATTGGGAATCCAAACAAGAACACAAATAATTAAACAAATTATAGATAACACTTTAAACCTCTTGTTTTTGACCAACTTACCTCCCCCCCTTTTATGAAATACCTGTTCAGCAATCGCGCCCGTTTGTTTAAGTATAATTCATCACAATACCTCTTTATATTTAACAACATATGGTGTGAGCAAAAAACCAATAATTCCTATAAGAAATCCTATACCAACCATTACAAAGGTGTTACCTAAAGGATAAAGAACATAACCAAATATAAATATTGGCAAAAGACTCATAGCTCCAACTGTACTTTTACCCAAATTGGTTATCTTATGTTTCGTACCACAGTTGTCACATTCAATTGGTTCATATGCCGGCCAAAACGATTTAAAGATTTTACTCCAACTAAATTGTGAATTACAGTTTTTACATTTTTGCAAATTACTCCTCCTTAATACGTAAAACTTTCGCCGTGGCCCTATTGCGGCACATTTTATTCGATTATCGCGCCCTTTTGTGGAAGAGATCATTAATCTTTCCGCTGCTTTTTATTTAATCCTTTTCTATTCAGAAATTGATCGACATCTTCAGCTTTTTCTCCAGCTTTTATATGATAAGTAAGATCGCTTTTATTAATATAGATTAAAAAATGATCTTCATCCCTATTGTAGAAATCAAATTCATCCCATTTATTAGTCATATTTCGTTGTCTTCTTGGATCATTAGGAAGATATGTTATATGGACTTCATCATCAGTTAATAGAGCTTTATATTCTCCTAAAACACCTAAATCTCTTGAAGTATGTCTTTTATTAATGCTTTTTATAGTATCTTTTTTATGTTCTCTAAGAGCAGGAATTGGGCAAGCAATTAACAGAATAAGAACCAAGATCAGATAAGAGAGTATTCCTTCTTCAAATATTTTATTGAGAAGGTAAGCAACAATTAATGATACTATTAAAACCGAAAGAAGGGTCCATCTTCGGCTCTTTTTGATATTTTGGCTGAAATAATAATAATTCCCTGCGAACTTTTGTATATCTCCTTCGTTCTTTACATAATCCAATTCAATTTCCATATATAATCCTCCATTAGAACAAATACATCATTCCACAAAATGGCCATACAATGGCAAATTTAGCGGTACCTTTTATTCCAGAAATACGCCCGATTGCTTAATCCTCGAATAAACATATTACACTAACCCTTATGATCATTTTTTGTCCTTTTGAGAGATCGTACAACCAACCAGGTGACGAAACCAACCAAGGAGACAAAAATGATCAGCGAAACATTGGCAGTACCTATGATTTCCACTCTATCCCTCCTGTTATTGCTGTCCTACGATATATGATTATTCCAGATTAGCGCCCGTTAGCGAAAGAAAACAGCATATATTATAAAACCTACAATGAGTACAAGGATTAGTATTCCAGTTCCTTTCCAACCAAGTCCTCCAACTAAATCAACAAGACTTCCATTACTTGTTCTATTTGTCGCATCATTAAAAACACCGCCTGGGTTATTGTTTTTCCATTCTTCTTGCCTTAGTCTTTCTCTTCTTTCTTCAGGAGTTTCGTTATCACTGCTCATTTTATACCCCCCTAAAATAATTTATGTCTTATTCCGCAATATGGCCCGTTTGTTGCATAAAGCTTGAAACCCAGAATGTTTAATTCAATACCACCATTATTACAATCTTTAGATTTATTTTAACATAAATATTTAGAATACCTGGTTAAAATTATTAAAATACGTCTCACTTTTTGCTTTTGCGCAATGATGATAAATTAGCTTTGATATTAGATGGGTGAAAATTTTTATTGTCACCTGTTATTGATCGTGCTAATAAGAATATAAAATATTAACCTTTTCATTCAAACGTTGTTATTCCAGAAAAAAATAACGTACCAAATCACATTACATTTAGTAAGCTATTTATTATGTGATTTTATATTTTCTTCACCGTAAGTGAACTACTTAATTTTTATAGATTTCCTCTTTTTTTGTTTTTACCCCAAATTATATATCAGGGTATAACCTATGACCTTTGCTACACAAGGTAAGGAAGTATATTTCACCATTATTTTTCTAGTTTCACCCTGAAGTGAGAGGTTAAGGGCGGAAGGGTTAGAATATTCCGTTATCTTATGAGAATTATGTATCTAAAGAAGATGGATATATTTTCTTAGGCACATTAAAGGAGGTACTGAAGTAATGTCAAGATATATGAAGGAAATTCAAATCTATGAAGAAGATATTTTTGATTTTGAAGTCAGTCCTTTTGAAATGCACCACGGTCTATTCCTTAGAAGTGAATTAGAAAAACACTGGGAGAAAATGGACAGCAACGAGCAATTGCAATTATTATCAGCAGATCTTAAAGTTATTAAAAATGCTGATAAGATTGTTAATCATCTAAGAGAAATATACGACTTTTCCTCGTCTAATAAACCAGAATCAGAGTGGTGGTGGCATTTAGATAAGGTTTCGAATTGAAAATTAAAAGTAAAAAGCCATCCACTTTATACCAAGAGGGATGTCGATTTATAATTTAAAAACTGTAAGAGATCTACTTTTGTGGATTTCCTCTTTTTTATTTCACCCTGAAGTGAGGGGGCAAGGACGAAAGTAAGTGAAAGTCATTTACACAGGATAGTCTGGTGTCTATATTGGATGCCATTCTGCCTACAGAAGTCGCCGAAATTTGAAAGCCTGTTAAATAGGGGCAACATAAAAATGGAAGGAATAGCTCCATAGCTATTCCTTCCATACGTCTGTTTAGTCAAAAGATTTTGCGCCAATATAGCTGTCTTGCCAATAATCATAACTCATGGTTGTTACTTCTACACCAGTCTCTGCAGTACCGGCGTGGATCATTTCGTTGTTACCAATATAGATCCCGCTATGAGAGACGCCATCTTGATACGTATTTTCAAAAAATACAACATCGCCAACGCTTGGATCGTCAACATGTGTGCCATTATTAGCCCACATATCCGCATGCGTTCTATCTAAATCTATGCCCGCTTCTGCGAACACATAATTGATAAATCCACTGCTGTCAAAGCCTGTTTCAGGGTCTGTTCCGCCCCATGTGTAGGGAGTACCTACTAAGCTTTCTGCAATAGATACAATTTCAGATTGGGAAGATGTTGTTGTTGTATCTACTTCTTGGTCAGGTGCTTCTTCGATTGTTAAATCACCATCGTTAGAAGCAGTGTTTAATGATAGAGCGTTCGTCGTTTCTGGTCCCACTATCCCATCAACTAAAAGGTCTCTATCTGTCTGGAAATCTCTAACTGCTCCGTCTGTGTTCGGACCAAAAATCCCATCCTCATTTAGATCATATCCTTGGTCATTTAACGCTGTTTGTACATCTCTAACAGCTTCCCCACGATCTTCTATGGATACTAAATCAATAGTAACGTTGCTCGTTTCCTTTTTATCAACTTGTTCATTTACTGGTGTATTATTCTGGTCTGCTTCTGCATCTGCATCTGGCCCTCCATAAGCAAAGACACTTCCTGACAAAATCGGTGTAAAAACGAGTGAAGTAACAATAGCGGTCGAAACTATATACTTTCGTACTGAGTGATTACTTTTTAACATTATGTAGCCTCCTAGTTGAATTTCTATCACGTCTTCTATTCTAGCAAATAAAATAGGTTTATAGATTATGGGGAGGCTACATATAAATAACAAATAGTTACAAAATATGACGATATGTAATGTTGTGATTTGAAACTACTTATATTATGGAGCTATTATCAAAACTAAAGTTCTATCATCTTAAGAGCGACAAGACCCAATGAGTAAGAGGGATGAATCCGGGATTGAAAAAGGTACATATAAATTCAAAAATACAAGTTTCCTTCCATTGTTAAAAAATGATAACCTATATAATAATAGATACCTAAAAAGAGGGCTGTTTAATGAAAAACATTGATGCTATTTTAGAAGCGTTTTTAGAAGAACAGAGTAACCGGCTGAAGCAAAAAACATACCGAGATTATGATGATGTGATACATTTTTTTCAGGTTTATCTAAACAGTTATGCCGCTAATTATTTAGATGAAGATGAATGGAAGAAATGGGAGGCAAAATTTGATGAGGATGAGGATGCTTTTACCAAGATGTTTGGAGTTGAAAAGCTGTCGTCTACCAAGTTTAGCGAATTTCTGGATTACTTTATCATTCGTAAAGTGATGAGTGGCGAATCATTTATGGAAATTGCTGTACGTGTAATGAAGAAATTGAATAAGTGGCTGTATGATAACAATTATACTGATCTAGCTACTTATAACGATTTAAGAGAATATTTTGGTGAGGCAAAAGACCTTCCTAAAGTTGAAAAAATGGCTGATTTGATATTTCAACAAGCGAGGAAAACTCAGGAAAAACAATTTGATGAGATAGAGGAAGGTTATTTTTCTGTAAAGGCTATTGAGCAGGGGGAAATTTGGTTGGATGAAACGTTTGGAGATAAAACGAATATAGGACCAGTTAATGTTTCAAAACAAATTTCAGATTTATACCAGAAAGGGTGGCAGATAAACTTAGTCATCGGTAAAGATCAGGGGAAATGGCATATTTTAGAGAGCGAAAATGTCTACCCTTATTAAGGTGGTTGTGCAATCAGTGAATTTTTTTACAAAGTAAATATATTTTCATGAAAAAGCTTCTTTTGCGCAAAATAATAAGAGAAAACGAAATGGAGGTTTTTTCATGAAGGAAAATAAGCAAACCAATGATAAATACACGGTTGCAGGAACGGATATTGAGGCAATTACAGAACAAAGTCGGCGTTCTGGGCTGTCTTATAATGAAGCAAAGGAATTCATTGCTAAATCATCAGGAGGTCATGGCACGAATATCTATAGCGATACCGATGTAGAAGCGGTTAAGAGGAAAAATCAGCAATCCGGGGATAGGTAAAGTGCTATCTATTGTGACTAGATTACGTATACAAAAGTTTTGGGCACTTGGGCACACTGTCATTTGAATTGTTAATTTCATGATGAAGTGATTCTTTCATGGAAGCAATGATTGAAAAATGTGCTGGAGAAACATCAAAAAAACAGCCCCCACGTGAAAAGGGGGCTGCATATATCTATTTGTGTTTATAACCTTTCTCCATTTTGGATACTAATAAAGGGCTTATTGTGAATATCTCATTCTGTAAAGAAGAATTCCACCGCCTGTTGCAAGTAACACACTGCCGATAAGCAACAACATATACATGTTTGTTGCTGTATCAGGCAAGGTTGCGCCATGTCCACCAGGTGCGGTTCCACTACCACCTGAACCGTGCCCATGTCCACCAGGTAATGTGCCATCCCAATCTGAACCGATCCCGTCACCACCAGGTAATGTGCCATCACCATTTAAATCATCTTTTCTCGGTGGCGTTTGATTCTGATCTGAACCGGAATCACCGTCATCTCCATTACCGCCGTTTTCGTTATTCGGATCTTCAGGGAGTCCTATGAATTCCTCACCCATCAAATCGACAATCCGGTCTTCTCGTTCAGGATCGACAATGCCACCCAGATAGTCGTCTTCAACCATGTAATCTCTTAATTGCTCCCAGTCAATTTCTCCGATATCCCTTACACGGCCATCATTGTGAGCCTCTTCAAACGTTTCAAATCCGTCACCGCCCTGGCCGGTAAATCCGTTCGTCGTAACTTGATACTCCCCATCAAGCCGAATTTCTTCCAGTTCACCATCATTCTCAACATACATTTGAACGACGCGGTTACCTGGTTCTTCATCACTGTCATAGTAGAATTGCATACCGGACACGTGCAGGAATCCGCCATTTTCAGCTGGTGCCTGACGAACACTGTACTCCAGAATGTCTTTGATCTCTTGACCTGTCAGTGTTACGATAACCGGATCATTACTGAACGGCAGAACGTTGATGACTTCGCCGGTCGTAATCGCTCCTTCATCAATCGGTGCACGGATACCACCACCATTTTGAAAGGAAATGACCGTATCAGGGAATTTTTCCTGTGCCTTGGCGAGCATAGCGTCTGTCACCAAATTGCCAAGTTCTGTTTCGTTAGCTCGGACGCTGTCATCACCAGGCTCATCCTGACGCGGGTTTGTCAGATCTTTCATGGCCTTTGCGCCAATTTCCTCATTCATTACCTTATCCACTTGTTCCTTATACGGGGCAAGTGCTTCCGTGGCTTCTGGATCTTCAGCAAAACCATCCACTTCAAGCAATTCACCTTCGTACGCGGTTATTACACCGTTCGCATTAAATGTCACATCCAGTGTACCGAGATACTCCGCGTATTCTCCAGCCTGGACAATAATTGTCGGATCTGTGGCTTCCCCGTTAGCATCTTCTGTTACAACTTCAGGTATATGCACAGGCTCCTCCAATACAGAATGGGAGTGCCCGCCTACAATTACATCAATGCCATCAACCGCTTCAGCAAGGCGCAAATCATTGCCTACTTCCGGTGCACTGTCGAAACCAATGTGAGTCAGTGCGATAATTTTATCAATTCCCTCGTCTTCAAAATCCTGCACTGCCTGTTCGGCCGTTTCAATGAAATCATCAAACGTAACTTCCGCCGGGCTGGCAATATTCGCTGTATCCTCCGTATCCAAACCGAAAATTCCGACCTGTTCACCATCAATTTCCTTAATAATACTATCGTAAATTTCCCCGTTTTCCGGATCGTCAACCAAGGATTGATTCGTTTCAAGCCCGCTCATAAAAGGATCCTGTGAAAAGTCGATGTTCGTACCCAAGAACGGGAAGTTAGCATTTTTAACGAACTCCGACAGTGATTCATGACCACCTTCTTCATCACCTAGATCAAATTCGTGGTTCCCGAAAACCATGGCATCCAGATCCATCAAGTTCAGCAATTCCAAATCAGCTTGCCCCTTGAATTCATTGAAATACAAGGTACCGGAAAAAACATCACCTGCATGTAAAAGCAAGGAGTCGGGCTTGTCCTCTCTGAATTCTTTGATTGCTGTCACCATTTTCGGCAGTGGTTCGACACGTGCATGGGTATCATTCATATGCATAATCGACAGTTCAAAATTATCTTCAACTTCTTCAGCTGCCTCTAGATCAATCTGCGTTAAAATCGGATCATGATCACTCGCACGTCCATGCATATCCGTGAAATCAGCATTGACATGCAGCACGTCAATCTCCGTCACATCAGCCAAGTGATCAGACACAAGAACATGGTCAAGCACCTGTGAATTGCCCTGATAAAGATAGGTGTACCGCTCTTCCTCAGGCACAGACATCATGGCATTGGTCAGTTCATCACCTTTTAGAATATCCAGTGTCTCTGTAAATTCAAAGTCATTCATATCCCCTAAAACAACAACATTTTCATTCGGATTGTCTGCTTTGATATCCGAGACAAATTCGTTAACGATACTTGCCATTTCATGACGCTGGGATTCACTTCCCTTTACCGGCGGCTGATTCTGCCCAAATTCACCATCATCACCGCTTTTGGAGTTAAAATGATTGTTTATGACAACAACACTTTCCCCATTAAAATCAAATTGGGCTGCAAGTGGCTTTCGTGTATTCTCAAACGAAGCTTCATTTGGCGCTATACGCCCTGGATTCAGCATCAATTGACCTTCACCATAACCCGTTGGATCCGTGGCTGTTCCATGTTCACCGTCCGTCAGTGACACACGTTCCGGATTGTAAAGGAAACCAACGCGAATATTGCCATGCGGTGCTCCGCCATCCTGGTTGTATTCGGGATCAATATTTGCATAGTCGTAATCAACTCCGCCTTGATTCTGAATTTCATCAATCAGTCGTTCGTAACTTTCAGAGGCATCCGCATCATCAGGGCCCTGATCTTGTCCATTATTGTCCATCACTTCCACAATGCCCACAATATCCGGATTTTCCATATCACTTACAAATGCACGAGCAATATCTTCCGCTTTTTGTTGTGAAGTCTCACTTTCATTTGCAGAAAAGTTTTCCACGTTATAGGTTGCAACCGTCAGTTGGTCTTCATCTTTCGTGATCGTTGTTTGCTCCGGCTGTGTATCTCCTTCTTCAAAAGCAGACTCCACGTCTTCCAAATCAGCGTAGACTTTGTAGTTCCCGAAACCGTAATTCACTACGCCCTCAATCGGTTCTGTGAATTGATCCCCTGTTTTGACCGCAAAATCCCTCGCGTTATCGTTAGGATGAAGTTTATACTGAATGGTTTGCGCATTCGGTCCTGCTTCCGTTAAACGGACACCGCCATTGGCTGTTGTAGCTTGTGGTGTAAATTCTTCTGTTGCCACAACCAGGTCACCATGTTCCTGTGGTGCCACTGCCCGTGATGGTGCTACTTCCACACGCATTCCTTCCAGACTTTCCCAATAATCAATCGCGTAATTATCTGGTTCAAAATTGTCAAACCCATCGGCACCAATAATGCTTTCAGGAATATCGCTTGATGTTAGCGCAATCGGTGACGGTAGCTCAACATCGCCTTCGATCACTTCAACTTCTCCACCCCAGTCGTCACGCGCAGCAATCTGTGTAACCGATAAATCCGTTTCCGTTCGATCATCATACCCATCAATATGATATTCATCGACTTCCCCGGTTACATGGACGAGATTACCGACATCGACAGTATCTACATTGCCTGTGTAGACAACGATGCCTTCAGATGTTTTTTTATTCCCATCATAATCCGCTTCAGGCGTTTGCATATGAAAATAATGTGAACCTCTGATATCATATTTATACGTGACAATCCCTTCAACATCCTGTACCGTGTTGCCATTCATCGGTGATTCGTGTCCTTCTCCCTGAATATCGTGAATCATAACACCCTCTTGCGCGTCATAGACCGAATAGCTAAACTCAGCTATGTTGCTTGATGTTATTCCATCTTTTTCAGCTATCGCTTTGATTATTACGTCCTCATCAACTGTTATCGGATCACTGTATAGTTCCCCATTTTCTGATGGGTCACTGCCGTCTGTCGTGTAGAAAATGTCTGCATCCTCTGTGGCAGTTTCCAGTGTAATATCCGATCCAGCCGGAATAGTTCCTGGATCAGGGCTGGCTGCAATAGACTGGACAGTAGATGCGTCACCGACAATATCCGCCTGGCTGCGCGGGATGATCTGTTGATCCGCATCAAACTGTATCACCATCCCAGTAATAGAATCATATGTGATACCAGTTTCCAAGCTTAGTTCACCTGTTTCATCACGCACCACAAACGTATTCCCGGCTTCATCCTCAGCTGTATAATTTGCCCAATCACCGCCATCCTCGACATCGGTAAGTGTTACATTATCGATGACAGCTAGTTTCGATTGATGGCTTTCCAGCTCATTGCCATTAAGACTCAAAGGATCTGGAATGCCTGCATCAGTTGTTTTTTCCTCAACAGTCGCATTATCCAGCTGCAATAATCCCCGGTAGTCATTCAAACTGCCGGTCACGGTGATTTCATCGCCCGATTGCACATCAAGGCTTGTTGGGCGCACAGCAATCGCCGCCGTATCATCCTGAATTTGAATGGTATTGTTTAACTTAGCTGTGACAACACCTTTCGTTTTTACTTCACCGGTGGCTTGCTCTCTTACATCCGCAATGGACTGCAATTCTAACGGTTCATCCGGATCTTCGGAATTATCAGAAGCAAATCTCATGTCGTTCGGTTCCTTCAGGCCATTATGCGTATGATATTCCTCCATAATACCGGTGACTACAATTTCTTCCCCCAGATTATCAGGATTAGAATTCAATCCGAACGCTGCCCGGTAATCGCTAGAAACCTGAACAAACAGCATATTATCGATATCCGTTTCACCGGCTTCGTCTGCCAGTGCAACATTATGATCCTCTCTGAAATCATGATCTGATACATTTTCGGGACTAATGATATACCCGACAATATATCCCGCAACTGTCTGCTCACTACCATCATTATCCTTGTCAATAGCCTCCCCGACAGTGATTTCATCGTCCGATTCATCAGCGTATACGCTCACGGGCCCCGCTGCAGGCGTTAGTATACCTATCATCAATACTAAAATCATCATCATACTAAAATATTTTCTTCTGATGCGTGCTTGCATATTCTTCTCCTCCTCTGGATTTTTACTGATTCATTCGAAAAAAGCTACATTTGTCTCCACACGTAAGCCTATTTACTGACGGGCATATTGGCCTTGATCATCATCACTATCTACCGGATAGGCATATGTCACAAAACGCTCGGGTGCATTCCCGACATACTCAAATGGATAGCACGTTGTAACAACAAGAACTTCCTCCCCGGTTTCCCCGATAACGGACGTATCATCAGCTGAAACAATTTCAGTCTCTTTAATTTCATATGTATAAGTTCCATAAGGTGTCGTAATTTGATAGTGATCACCGATCTCTATTTTATCGAATTGACGAAAAACAGTATCACGATGCCCCGATAAAACGATTTGATCATTTTGACCGGGATAGACTGAATTTGTTAAATGACCAACGCCCTTTGCCAGAGCATCCGGATCAGCACCTTCGACGACAGGCAACACCTTGTCCAGTTTAGGTATCTCTAGCGTAGCGAAAGCATCACCATCTGGTGCCTCGAAATCAGCAGAAGATTCGGGGTTCGCACCTCCACTGTTACCTACCGACTGCTTTGCAATTGCTTTTTCCGCCTGTTCCAATGAATCTTTTTGAGCTTGCTCATGAGAAACGTATTGATAACCAAATACCATAATACAAACACCCCCAACTAAAAGGAGCATGTAACTTAACCATTTCATAGGACAAAACCTCCAATTGATTCGGACTTCCACAGGATGTGGTGACTTCTGTGTTGGCTATTGACGTGTACGGTTTTAGCAGAAGTTCCCCTTGCAAATACTAAGTTACGTTTCACCTCCTATACCTACCATAACGAACGAATGTTAATGTAGTATAAATAGAATGTAAAAATAATATAAAGTTGGCAGGATTGAATCGTTCCTTCTTCTACAAATGACATTCCTACTTATACTGTTTTAGCGATATCGTACAAATACTGTTATGGAAGATGTTTAACCAAATTCGTTAGAAAAATGCATCTATTCTAACATAAGTAATTTTACATAAATTTACCAGATGTAAAAAGTACTAAATTTTTATCAAGTTAAACGATAACTGGACTAAAAGTTTCATAAGTTAAGGCTTATAGCAGGTAAAAACTTATCGACCAAACGAAGAAGTGCAAGCATTCATTTAAGATAGTATGGAGCAAGTAGCTTTATAGTAAAGATAGGATTACAAAATTAATTGAGGGGAGGTAGAAAATGAAATGGAAATGGTCAATTAATACAAAGCTGCTGTAATTCAGGCTGGCTCGGAAATGTTTGCTATCTTTCAATTGAATATCGATGAAACAAAACAGACATAAAAGGTGTAACGATCGTAAACCTAGTTAGTTTATTCCATGCAACAAAAGGATATAATAAAGGAAAAAAGACTGGAAATGAGGTATTCGGTTGCATGGATGTGAGTGAAGACAATTATACCGATTCACTGCAAGTTAAGTATTCAAGCCGCAATTTATGGTCTGGCATCCTTTTTGGGATAGGGCTTGCTGCATTTTTGGATGAAGTGATTTTTCATCAGCTGCTAAATTGGCATTATTTTTATGATGGATCAACGACCCAAATTGGTCTTCTGTCTGACGGATTTTTCCACGCGTTTAGCTGGTTTGCTACTGTTGGATCGTTATTTATAGTCGCCGATCTACGGAGTAGAGCCGGATGGTGGGCAAAAAGGTGGATCGGCGGTGCTCTGATTGGCTTGGGTGGATTTAATCTCTATGACGGGATCGTCCAGCATAAAATTATGCGGATACATCAAGTGCGAAATGATACCGGTAACCTGCTAATGTATGACATTGGCTGGAATATGGTTGCCGCTATCATTTTGATCGCTGGGATTATAGTGGTAGTTCAAACAGGAAAAAAGATGAAAGGAAATAGAAGCTGATATGCAAAACCATCACCTGCCCGTGATTGCAGAATGGGCGCTTGCCTTTCCTTTTCTGGTAGCTTTGATTGTTTACACCGGAGCTTTGTTAATTTCGGCAAAAAAAGGAAGGAAGTGGCCGGAGTTTCGCACACTCCTTTGGTTTACCGGTATATTTCTCTGCTTGATTTCTGTTGCTGGTCCGATGGCACAACTGGCTCATACTGACTTCCGAATACATATGATAGGGCACCTATTTCTGGGGATGCTTGGGCCGCTACTGTTGGCGCTCGGTGCTCCAGTGAAGCTACTACTCCGTTCTCTTCCTGTTCAACAAGCGAAAAATCTTACACGGTTTCTTCGTAGTCGGGTAATCGGATTATTGAGTAATCCTGCTGTGACAGCGACCTTGAATATAGGTGGGCTCTGGATTCTCTATACAACTGATTTATTCCGGATGATGCATGAGAGCACACTTCTTCATGTTATGATTCACGTCCACATATTTCTTGCGGGTTATCTTTTTACGATATCACTGATTTATGTAGAACCGATTCCGCATCGTACCAGTTATCTATACCGTAGTTTCATATTGGTGCTGGCACTCGCCGCCCACGGCATTCTATCGAAACGTATATATGCCAAGCCGCCAGAGGGTGTTCCCGCGAATGAAGCAGAAGCGGGTGGAATGCTAATGTATTATGGTGGAGACGCAGTAGACCTGATGATTATCATTATTCTGTGTTACCACTGGTACCGATCCACAAGCCCTAAGAAAATGGTGAAGAGAAGAGATCTCCCGAGTCCGGGATAACACCTAGCAGGCTGAGTGGAATATTTTTCCTTCCCTTCACCACAAACTGAAACGAATACGCTGACCTTATCTATATCATTGACCTCCTTTGGTTATATTACCATTAGGAGGAGGTGATAAAGTGGATAAGAAAAAAGAGCTAAATAAGGAAAATATTAAGACAAAGCTAGGCGGTATGGGTCTATATGGAACAACCTCTAATACAGAAATAGCAGGTTACAAGGCCTCCGGAGATATTGAAAATGCTGGGAGATTAGATAAAGGCTTCCAAAAACCGGAAGATGCTGATGATGTTACTCCAACCGCCTCTATCAAAGAAGGGGACCAAGAGGATTATTAACGGAATGCTTTTTATTCGTATATGCTGAATTTTAAAGGGGCTTTGCCATTAATTGGTTAAGGCCCTTTCTGTTTTTGGGTGGGTTATTGATATTTCCTTTCGCATCCGTTGATGGTTTAAAAGGCTACCGTTCACTTATTGGGAAGGTGAGGTTCTTCATTTTGGACAAAAACAGATTGGGAGGAAATACAAAAGGGACGGGTCGGTAAAGTACCCAGTAATATTGACTTTTTACTGGAAAATTTGGAAGAGATGCCGTTTGCAAAAAATATACAAGTAGATGAAGAGGACAGGTTGGATCATCAATTGGACGGTTACGAAAACTTTCTCTATTATTTTGGTTACTTTGGACTTTGGGAATTCGAACCGAAGCCTATAAATTCCGTAAACGTGGATTATGTCAGGGGGACGGAACCAAAATCGATCAAGCTTATGCCACGGTTTAAGAAATTAATACCAGCTCTGGTGGAAGCATGGAATCCACCACAAGATCCTATAACCGATTCAATAATGGGTATGATGAGTATGTTTGGTGATATTCTTGACGGAGAAGAGGAAGCAGTGGAAGAGGCGGAAGAAGAATTAGAATCCCTATTTACTCTGCTGCAGCCTTTATTTGCGAAAGGCGAACTTAAGAACATCCTTCTTGTACCAGGGGAAGGCGAGTCGATAAACGGGAATTTTACATTAACCGCGTCACTCCATTCATCTTGTTGGCGTAGGTTGCGGTTGCCGGGTTCTGCTACATTGCTGGACTTGCATGAGGTGATCCAAGAGGCCTTCGGATTTGATGATGATCATCTTTACAGCTTTTTTATGGACGGGAAGCGGTTCAGTAAATACTTTTATAATTCACCAATGGATGTACAAGGTCCATATGTGCATGAAAAGCAGATTGGTCGCTTGAATTTGTATGAAGGAAAGCGTTTTGTATATTTGTTTGATTTTGGTGATGAATGGTTGATTGATATAAAGGTAGAGAAAATAGAAGAGGAAGAGGAAAAGCCCGCTGATATTGTTGAGAAAAAAGGGGAGGATCCCGATCAGTATGAGTGGTAGGAGAGCCTTATTTGGAAAACGGTATAGAATAGAAGGGGGCCTGAATTGTTTAGGTCTCTTTTTTTGGCGTCTATATGAAGGTTCAGATATACATAAAGTGTACGATAAAGAATATATAAAATCGTGCAGACCTTATACCGCTCAGTATTAGACTAAAATCAATAATTTAGCTTATCTATGCACCTATCGGTATTAAAATAACTACCTTTATGGAACACGGGGAGAACGTATAAAATGTATGAAATGAAGAACCCAATCAATACTGGAATCGTTTACATTAATTGGGGTCAAATAGTGTTGAATAAGTACTGTCACCGTTTTACAATTAAGTTAAGAAAGAAATGGAGGGATCCATTTGTTTGATCAAAGATCTTATAAACTCTTTGAAGAGATACTCAAGCATGATCATATGACAAAGACGGAAGTTATTAGAACATTAGATCTATCAGAAAGACAGTTCAATTATGATTTTGAAAAAATTAATGAAGCACTGCTTAGTATTGATATACCACAAATTGAGATGTCAAATCAATTCTTTATAATTGATCCCGAAGTAATAGAATTGATGCACTCTGAGCTTCCTTTAGATATAAATGCCAACCAGATTGTTATATCTGAAGAGGATAGAGTTTTTTTAATCTATTTGTATACTTTCATACGAAAGGAATCAATTTCCAACTATCATTATCAGCTAATGCTTGGGGTAAGTAAAAATACCGCCTTAACAGATGTGAAAAAAACTAAACAACTGTGTGCTGCGTGGGGTATTGAATTAGTGTACACGCGTATGGATGGTTATCATTTGGAAGGGAGTGAATTAGACAAGCGGCGATTGTCATCTTATTGTATTGACTATTTATTAACCCAGCCACTTGGCAAAGAAATAATTATGTTGTCATTGAAATCATGGGGTCAAGACGAGTGTTTTATTAGGATACAAGAGTTAATTGATGCGTTTTTAAAAGCAGAAGAAATAAAACTTGTGAAAAGCAGAAAAGCGGAAATGATTCTTCACCTAACTTTTATCAGCGTACGTAATAAGGGAAAAGAGTTATTTTTCACAGAATATGAAAAGCAATTAATACGTCGTCAAAGCTTATTTGAAAAAGGCACAGTGCTAGCGCAAAAGCTATTTGAACGAGAGGGGATTGAATCCTTTTACGTGACTATCGAATTACTTATCGCACAGGAAGAAGTGAAGCGTAATGATAATCCAGCATTAGAAGAATTAGCCGAGCAAATCATCAAGGAATTTGAAATGAATACACTGCTACCCATTAAAAATAAAAAAGCATTAAAGCAAAGCTTATATAATCACCTAGTACCTGCTTTTTTCAGAATTTCTTTTGAAAGCCCATTGGTTAATACATTGACAACAAGAATTAAAAATGAGTATACCGAATTATTCCAGTTTGTAAAAAAGTCACTAGCTCCATTATCTATGTGGACTGGAAAGAACATAAGTGAATCCGAAATTGGCTTTTTTACGCTTCATTTCGGAGGATATCTCGAAATGGATAAAAGTTCCAATGCGGAGAAGTTAAATGCATTAATTGTTTGTTCAAATGGTGTCAGTTCATCGATAATGCTCAGATCGCAATTAAGTGAAATGTTTCCGGATATTCAATTTTCCAGGGTCCACACTGCGGAACAGATACATGATATTCCGACAATTAGTTATGATCTATTATTTTCGACACTAGAAATTGAATCAGTTAAACCCGTATATATTGTCAAGCCCCTATTATCTCATGTCGAAAAAAACTATTTGATTCAAGCGGTGTCTTCAAAATTTCCCAGATTAAATTATAGAAACTTTTCTGTGGATCAGCTAATGGAAGTTATAAATAAACACACGGTAATAAAAGATGAGCAAAAACTTTTTTCTGAACTCGTCAATTTATTTTACTTACCAAAAACAGAAAAAGGGAGTTATAAACCAATGCTTTCAGAACTATTAACAAAAGATATGATACAATTCACGGATCAAAAATTAGAATGGAGGGAGGCTATTTCAGGTGCAGCGCAACCTTTATTGGATGCGAATAAAATCCAGCAGGAATACACTGATGAAATGATCAAAAATGTAGAAGAAATAGGGACATACATTCACATTGGTAAAGGAATAGCTATTCCCCATGCCAGACCGGAATCCGGTGTAAAGCAATTAGGGATGTCATTTTTAAGAACGAAGTCACCGGTTTTACTATTAGATAAGAAAGAACATGAAATTGATGTTTTTATTTGTCTGGCAGCAATTGATAATGAAGCCCATCTAAAAGCATTAGCACAGTTAACCAAGCTTTTAGGTGATGATATAATGCTTCAATCTATAAAAGAAGCGGAAACAGCAGAAGAGATTATTAAAATTATTGAAAAGGGAGAGGGAAAATAATGAAATTTTTAGCTGTATGTGGATCAGGATTAGGAACAAGTTTTATGGTGGAAATGAATATTAATCAGGTGTTAGAGGAATTGGGAGTTTCGGGAATAGAAGTATCCCACTCAGATTTAAGCTCCGCTACACCAGGGGATGCAGATGTTTTCTTCTTAGCTAAAGATATTGCCGAAGGGGGAGAACATTTAGGGGAAATTGTTGTTTTGGATAATATTATTGATATGGATGAATTACGAGAAAAAGTAAAAAAGGTGGCTGAGGAAAAAAATCTAATTTAAGAGATGATTGTTAAACGAGGGAGGGAATTTTCATGAATGGCTTATTAAGTACGCTGGTAGATATCTTAAGTGAACCTGCAATATTAGTTGCATTAATAGCGTTGATAGGCTTAATTGCACAAAGAAAAAATTTATCTGACACGATGAAAGGAACTACAAAAACTTTTGTAGGGTTTCTGGTAATCGCAGCTGGTGCAGGGATATTGGAAACAGCATTGGCTCCATTTGGTGAAATGTTTCAGGAGGCATTTAATGTAGCGGGTGTTGTTCCCAATAATGAAGCAATTGTTGCTTTAGCTCTAAATGAATACGGAACAAATACTGCTTTGATTATGTTCTTTGGAATGATTGTCAACGTATTAATTGCAAGATTTACTAGATATAAGTATATCTTTTTAACAGGGCACCATACCATGTACCTAGCCTGTATGTTTGCTGTCATTATGGCAGTTGCAGGATTTAATACAGTTCCGTTAATTGCGGCTGGTTCTGTAGCACTTGGTATCGTTATGACTTTATCACCAGCAATTCTACAACCTTTTATGAGGGAGCTTACAGGAAATGATAATGTTGCCTTGGGTCACTTCAGTGCGGTTGGGTACGCAATTAGTGGTTTAATAGGAAAGTTATTCAAAGGCAGCAAAAAGAATTCTACTGAAAACATCAATTTTCCACAAGGTCTTGGTTTTCTACGGGACAGCACGGTAAGTATTGCCTTAACCATGATTGTCATGTATTTTATTGTTGCTATAGTTTCTGGTCCGGCATTTATTGAGAGTGAATTAAGTGGTGGTACAAACTATCTCGTGTTTTCCCTCATACAGGGTGGTAGTTTTGCAGCTGGCGTATTTATCATATTATCAGGCGTTCGATTAGTGTTATCTGAAATTGTGCCGGCATTTAAAGGTATTTCCACTAAATTAGTACCTAATGCTAAACCGGCGCTTGACGTACCCATCATTTATACGTATGCACCAAACGCCGTTTTAATGGGCTTTTTCTCCAGCTTTATTGGTGGAATCGTTAGTATGATTATTATGTTTATATCAGGAGGTACGATTATACTCCCAGGTGTTGTGCCACATTTCTTTACAGGTGCAGCAGCAGGGGTACTAGGAAATGCAACTGGAGGATTTAAAGGAGCTATTGCTGGTTCTTTTGTAAACGGTATAATTGTCTCCTTCTTACCAGTATTCTTGTTACCGGTATTAGGAGATTTAGGATTTGCTAACACGACCTTCTCCGATGCAGACTTTGCGGTTTCAGGTATATTCTTTGGCTCTTTAGCAAATTATGCAGGTCCTATTGCAATCGTTATTAGTTTGATTGTTATCTTGGTATTAATGGCTATACCTTTTGGTAAGAAAAAAGTGAACACGGAAGAAAAATAATTCAAAAGTTCTTTTATTCAAATCAAAAAATATTGATATTAGGAGGAATAACAATGACTACATCTATGAGAGCTGTATCGGAATTATCGATTAACACAATACGCACACTTACAATTGATAGTGTAGAAAAAGCACAGCATGGTCATCCGGGAATGCCGATGGGGGCTGCTCCGATGGCTTACACTCTTTGGAGAAATATTATGAATATGAATCCACAGAATCCAAACTGGTTTAATAGAGATAGATTTGTATTGTCGGCAGGTCATGGTTCGATGTTACAGTACAGTTTGCTTCATCTTGCTGGCTATGAATTATCATTGGATGAATTGAAGCGGTTTAGACAGTGGGGTAGTAAAACACCTGGACATCCTGAATTTGGAATTACTCCTGGGGTTGAAGCTACTACTGGGCCACTTGGGCAAGGCATTCCTGTTAGTGTAGGATTAGCATTAGCAGAAAGACATTTGGCAGAAACATATAACCGAAACGACTTCCCAATTGTTGATCATTATACCTATACCATTTGTGGTGATGGTGACTTAATGGAGGGAGTTTCATACGAGGCTGCATCATTTGCGGGTCATATGAATCTTGGACGCTTAATTGTATTGTATGATTCTAATGACGTTAGTTTAGACGGAGAACTTAATCGTTCATTTTCCGAAGATATTAAACAACGATTTGAATCTTATCAATGGCAGTATCTGTTTGTAGAAGACGGGAACGATATAGAAGCTGTTGAAAATGCCATGAAAGAAGCAAAATCTGAGGAAAACCGTCCAACAATTATAGAAATAAAAACTACTATTGGTTATGGGGCGCCTTCCATTCAGGGCACTAGTGATGCTCACAGTGATCCTATGGGGAAAGATGAGGTTAATAAAGCGAAGCAGTTTTATAATTGGGATTATAAAAAGGAATTTCATGTTCCACAAGAAGTTTATAATGATTTCAGTAGTATTATAGGCAACGGGGAAAAGAAGGAAAAAGAATGGAATCAATTATTTGATCAATACCAAGTGAAATATCCTGAATTGGCCAGTGAATTCAAACGAGTTATAAAAGGTGAACTTCCTGCAGATTGGAATTCAAACCTACCTTCTTATACAGAGAAAGATACGCTTGCTACAAGAGCTTCAGCAAGTGAAGTATTAAATGCATTGGCAAATAATGTGCCAGAGTTAATTGGTGGATCGGCAGATTTGGATTCTTCGACTAAAACAAGATTAAAGCAATTTGATGATTTAAATAGTGAAAACTATGCTGGAAGAAATGTATGGTTTGGTGTTCGTGAGTTTGCTATGGGAGCTATTGCAAATGGATTAGCTTTACATCATTTAAGACCATTTGTAAGTACCTTCTTTGTATTCTCAGATTACTTAAGACCTGCCATAAGATTGGCATCTCTTATGGGAGTACCAGTAACATATGTGTTTACACATGATAGTATAGCTGTAGGTCAGGATGGACCGACTCATCAACCGATTGAACAGTTAGCTTCGTTTAGAGCAATGCCAGGTCTATCTGTTATTCGACCTGCAGATGCAAACGAAACAAAAGAAGCATGGAAAGTGGCGGTAGCACAAGCAGGAAAACCAACAATGCTAGTTTTGGGGAGACAGGGTTTACCAACATTGAAGGTTACAGATGCTTTGGCGGCAGAAGGTGTGCGGAAAGGAGCTTATGTTATTTCAAAGGCAAAAGAAAGCCCTATCGGTATTCTAATAGCTGCAGGGTCTGAGGTACATTTAGCGCTTGAAGCACAAGAAGAATTGGCTAAGGATGAACTATTTGTCAATGTCGTTAGTATGCCATCCTGGGATTTATTTGAAGAACAAACATCAGGATATAAAGAAAGTGTGTTACCAAGTAACCTAGAAAAACGTTTAACTATAGAAATGGGTTCTAAGGTTGGTTGGAGAGAATATGCAGGAAGCGCTGGGTCTGTGATGAGTATAGATACATTTGGGGCATCTGGTTCCGGAGATGAAGTTATTAAAAAATATGGATTTACTGTAGAGAATGTTGTTAAAACATTTAAAGGATTACATTAATATATAGCTTAACAAGGTAACCTAGTATTAGAGGTTACCTTGTTTATGTTGTTTGTATATGCAAAAGGAGATGTAAATAGTGTACCTTACTGAATATCATCATCATACGGATAACTCGTTTGATTCGAAGGCAAGCATGAATGGTGTTTGTGATCAAGCAATACTTAAAGGAATAGATGAAATTTGTTTTACTGAACATTTCTCTGTTAATCCCCGCGTCCCTACCTATGGACATATGGATTTTGATCGGTATTTTTCACAAATCAATGCCTGCCGTGAAAAGTATAAGGGAAGTTTGACAATCAAAGCTGGCATCGAGTTATGTGAGCCCAACCTGTTGACGAAGGAATATGAACAAGCATTAGAGGATTTGGATTTAGATTTTATTCTTGGTTCTGTTCATAATATCAATGAAGAGAAACTAAGGAAATACATGACAGGAAAAGAAATTCATGATGTTTACCAGGGATATTTTGAAGAATTGTATGAGCTGGTATCGAAAGCTGATATCGATATTATTGCTCATTTTGATTTAATGAAACGGTATGCAATGGATCCGCTTGGGAATTATAACTTTGTAGACTTTCAGGAGATAATCGAGCTTATTTTGCAAAAGGCAATTGAACGAGGGATTGGTTTGGAGATTAATACATCTGGCTTATCCAATGTAAAAGTAAATGAGGCATTTCCTAAAATGGATATTTTAAAACATTATAGATCACTGGGCGGAGAAATTTTGACGATTGGTTCGGATTCTCATCGTGCTGAAACAGTAGGATCTATGTTGGAAGATGCACTTTCTATGGCAAAAGAAGCTGGTTTTCAGTATGTTTATACATTTGAAAGGCGTGTGGCTAAAGCAATTAAGATAGAAGGTTTATGAAAGAAGACTGTGTTTGGATGCTTCTAATTTAATTGATAAATGTTGACTATATATAATATTTTTTTCAAAGGATGAATAGTAAGGTCTCACTGACATGAGGTTTACCTTTTTACATTATAGATCTGTTTTCCTATTCTCATTAGGAATTGGAGTATAATACAATGACGGATCTTACTTGTAAGAGAAACTGTTGAGAGTATTCAATAAATAAAAGCGATCGCCTTTTTAAGGTAATCGCTTTTCTGCGTGGGAATGTTTATTTAGTACATGTTATACCAAATAAGTTATCATGCAAGTAATCACGTCAAATATTTGATAGAATGACGTCATACGAAAGTCTGAAAGTCTCAAAAAAATAAGTTGGTGTGTTCATGAACAATAGACAAAAGGAATTACTTCATATTCTGTTGACGGATTCTGAAGAAGCTCTACCTGTTCAGACTCAGACTCTGGCTGATAAGCTTCGTTGCTCAGAAAAAACGGTACGGAATGACTTGAAGCATATAGAGGAATTTTTACTAGCCTATCCAAGTGCCCACCTTGTTCGTAAACCAGGTATTGGTATATATATGGAAATAGACGAAGAAGAACAGTTATTACTATTTCACCATTTGTTTCAAATGGAACCAAAAACGGATGAAGAGCGTGTTATAGAAATTGCTTACCAGCTGTTAACGAATAATAAACCGGTTACGCTACAAGAATTAGCAACCAAGTATTATATCAACAAGGCGACGATAAGGAAAGATTTGGAGAACATAGCGGACTGGCTGGATCGTTTTGATCTTACACTTGTTTCAAAGCAACGACTCGGAAATGTAGTCACTGGAACGGAGTTAAATAAACGCAGTGCACTTGCGCATCTATCGGAGCTTATTCCTTCCCTATCAAATGATCGAAATTATGTCATTGATTTATTCCAACCTTATGAAATAGCTAGTGTGAAAAAGGCATTAGAAGGTCTACGGACTAATTACGCACTTGCTTTTACGGACGGAGGATTTGAAAGCCTTCTTATCCATGCCCTTATTATGATTAGACGGATCAGACAGCGATCCCCAGTTGCGATTTCTGATTCAGAGAAAGCATCTACTTATCAATCAGATGCGTATGATCAGACGGGATGGTTTTTTAAACAATTGGAGGATGTATTACGTATTTCTTTTCCAGAAAATGAAAGGATTTATTATACGTGGCATCTCATTAGTTGCAAGAAAAGAGAACCCCCTACTCAGAGCTTTCTGTATGATGAGGGGGGCTTTTTATCGGATGTCGTCCGAAAACTTGCGACACGATTAAAGCAATTGACGATGACAAAGTTTGATGTGGATAAGGTACTGATCGATGGGCTTATGGTTCATATGCATGCTGTTATAAATCGAATAAATTTTGGATTTCCGATTAGAAATCCACTTTTAACAGATATTAAAAAGATGTATCCGTACATGTTTAGTATGATTGTATTAGTACTGGAGGACATACAAGAGGCGTATGATATAGATATTCCAGAAGAAGAGGCAGCTTATTTGGTTCTTCATTTCCAGGCATCGATTGAGCGATTACAGGAACAAGAGGTAATGATGAAAAGGGTTCTGATCGTTTGTCATATGGGTGTTGGGATGTCTAATTTGCTACAAGCGAAAATCCAACAGCATTATAAAGGAATGCACGTCTTAAGCTGTATTGGTAAATCAGAAGTAAGTGATTTTCTAAAAGATCATTCCGTAGATTTTATTATCTCGACGGTGTCACTAAAAGACATACCTGTCCCTCATATTGTTATTTCCCCACTTTTGGAAATGAAGGATAAAGAAAGATTAAATCATTTTTTTCAGAAGTTGGAAAGTGAGCCTGAGAGAGAGCAGGCATCTCCTATACTATTATCATTAATCGATGAAGACATTATTTGCGTAAATGTAGATTTGGAACATCGGTTTGAAGTCGTAGAAATGCTTGCGAATTCCTTGTTAGATAAGGGGATGGTAGATACTACATTTGTGCATAGTGCATTGTTGCGGGAAAGGGCGTCTGCCACTTCAATCGGTGGAGGGATTGCTATTCCACATGCACGTCCTGCTACGGTTAACCATTCAGCAGTAGCTTTGGCGGTCATGAAGGAACCATTGGAATGGGGGACTGAAATGGTTTCGGTTGTGTTCTTGTTGGCCGTAACAGAGGATGATCAAAAGGTAACGAAAGAAATTATTCAACAGATCTCATCAATTAGTGAGCAACCGACTTTGATTAAAGCACTGTCTGAAGCTAAGGATATTTCCGAAATAATCCCGATTCTTAAGCAATAATCTATTTTTTCCATGACTCCGGTAAAAAAGAGAAATTTTTAATAGTTTTCTTTGGTATATAATATGGGAAACGTTTACTTATTATATACATGGGAGGAATACAGATGAAAGTCTTGGCGGTTACCGCTTGTCCAGTTGGTATTGCACATACGTATATGGCTGCGGAAAATCTGCAAAAAGCAGGTGAAGAGCTAGGCATTGATATAAAGGTGGAAACACAAGGATCGATTGGTGTGGAAAATGAACTTACGGCAAAAGATATTGAAGAAGCAGATGGTATCATTATTGCCAGTGATAAAGAGGTATCAAAAGAACGCTTTGCTGGAAAAAAATTAATTGTAACGGGAGTACAGGATGGGATACGACAGCCTGAAGAATTAATTAAGCGCGTGCAAAGTGGTGACGCCTCCATCTATAAAGGTGAATCTGATTCACAAACACCTGATGAGCCTAAGAATAAACGTAAAGAAAAGGAAAATCCCATTTATAAACATTTGATGAATGGTGTTTCGTATATGATTCCATTTATCGTAGTCGGTGGATTGCTGATTGCTATTTCGCTAACTTTTGGAGGCGAACAGACACCTGAAGGGCTTGTTATACCAGAAGATTCAATTTGGAAACAAATTGAAGCAATTGGTGCTGCGTCATTTAGCTTTATGGTTCCAATTTTGGCTGGGTTTATCGCGGTAAGTATTGCTGATCGGCCGGGCCTTGTTCCTGGTATTATTGGAGGATTTATCGCTGTAAATGGAAGCTTGTATGGAAGTGAAGCAGATGCCGGATTTATCGGCGGGATTATTGCTGGTTTCTTAGCTGGTTATGTTGTATTAGGTATTAAGAAAGTGAAAGTGCCGAATGCGATACAGCCGGTTATGCCAATTATTTTTATACCTGTCCTTTCTACGTTAATTGTAGGAATGCTATTTATATTCGTTGTAGGTGCGCCTGTAGCGCAGGTTTTCGAATCATTAACAATCTGGTTAGAAGGAATGCAGGGTGCAAGCTCGATTTTCTTAGCACTCATACTGGGGGCTATGATTGCTGTTGATATGGGGGGACCTTTTAATAAAGTGGCCTTTCTATTTGGTGCTGCTATGATTGCAGAAGGTAATTTCTCAATCATGGGACCGATTGCGGTTGCTATTTGTATTCCACCAATTGGAATGGGACTAGCAACATTCCTCAGGAAACGGAAATACCAGTCAACGGAAAGAGAAGCTGGAAAAGCTACATTTACGATGGGTCTATTTGGTATTACAGAAGGAGCTATCCCGTTCGCAGCACAGGACCCGCTTCGTGTTATTCCAAGTATTATGGTTGGTTCTATGACTGGTTCTGTCATCGCAATGATGGCAAGTGTGGGAAATCAGGTAGCGCATGGTGGACCGATTGTTGCGGTACTGGGAGCTGTCAACAATGTGGTTATGTTCTTTGTTGCAGCAATTGTTGGTTCGATTGTTACTGCATTAATGGTAAATTTTTTGAAAAAAGACGTTTCATTGGAAAATTCAGCAGTCGTAGCTGGGGGTGCTGGCACTATGGATGACGAAGCGGATCAAGGTAAGTCTGATCAGGATCCGGATTCGGATTCGGATTCGGCGGAGTCAGTCTCCGAGCAAGAGCCGGTTGAGATTAATAAACTCACTGATATTACAACCATTGATTTGATAAACACCGATTTAACTGGAAGTAGTCGGGATGACGTAATTGAAGAGTTGATCAACAAACTGGACGGATCCAATCTATTAAAATCTGCACAAGCATTTAAACAAGCTATCATAGCGCGTGAAAATGAAGGCACGACCGGACTTGGAATGAACATTGCGATACCACATGGCAAGTCTTCAGCTGTCAAACGCCCAGCAGTTGCATTTGGTATCAAAAATGATGGCGTAGACTGGCAGAGTATGGACGGTACGGATGCAAAACTGATTTTTATGATTGCCGTACCAGAAGAAAGTGCAGGAGATGATCACTTGAAAATTTTACAAATGCTGTCACGACAATTGATGGACGAGGATTTTAGAGAAAAGCTATTACACGTTACTTCGAAAGAAGAAGCATATGAACTGTTGGATACGATTAAGTAGTGGGATTTGAGATTATATAAAAAGAGGGCAGTTCTTTTGCTCTCTTTTTTAAACGAAAGATGAATGGAGGAAAAAAGATGTACCATGAACCAATTTTTTTGCAACCGGTATTTCAGGAGCGTATATGGGGTGGGAAAAAGCTGCAAACCGAGTATGGTTATGATATCCCTTTTGAAAAAACAGGAGAAGCGTGGGTGATTTCGGCCCATCCAAATGGTGCAAGTGTGATTAAAAATGGCCCGTTGGAAGGTCGAACACTAGCTGATGCATGGAATGACCATGGCGAACTATTTCATAAACAAGCCGATAATCAGGAAGCCTATCCATTGCTGGTGAAAATTTTAGATGCGGACGATGATCTATCTGTACAAGTGCATCCGAATGATACATTTGCACGCGAAGTAGAGGATCACCCCTATGGAAAAACGGAGTGTTGGTATGTCCTAAGTGCCGAACCGGATTCAAAACTTGTTATAGGCCATCATGCCAGTAACCGCGAAGAATTGGAGAGCATGATGGACGCGGGAGAATGGGATGATTTATTGCAGTATGTAAACGTACAGGCAGGTGATTTCTTCTATGTACCAAGCGGCATGATTCATGCGATCGGAAAAGGAATCGTTATTCTGGAAACGCAGCAAAGCTCTGATATAACCTATCGCGTGTATGATTATGACCGAACCGATGTTGCAGGAAAAAAACGGGAATTGCATCTGGATCGAGCCAAGCAAGTGACGACAGTACCGCATCAGAAATCAAACGTGGGTCAACAGGAATCAATGGTGGAAGACCTCAAAATTAAAAAACTCGTGGAAGAGTCCTATTTCACGGTTTACCATTGGGAACTTAATGGCAAGGTTTCGCGGAAGCTAGAAGCGGATTTCTTGCAGGTTAGTGTGGTTGATGGACGCGCAGAGATTGTAGTTGACGGGAAGGCCTTTGCAATTGAGAAGGGAAGTAATTTTATTTTGCCGTATGGTGTAAAAACATATGAACTTTCTGGAGAAGCGGAATTTGTTGTTTCTCATATTTAAGAGAGATGTATGATGAATCAGGCCCTATTGTTGAATAGGGCCTGAGATATGGTGTAAGGAAAAGAAGCTGCATCTATAAAATTGTACATCTATGGCAGATATGGTTTAAAACTGCATAGTAGGGATATTACAAATATGGTACTTGTGGTATTTCTCATTGAAAGGATTCTGTAACTAACCTAATAATAGGCTTAAGCTTATAGTTTTTTGACAGTGGCTCTACAATATCCATGATCCATGTTTTCAAATTAAATCAGTATCATTCGTGTATAATAAAAAACTCAGTAGATATTAGTGGATAACCACTAACCAATAACTGTTATGAGAGAGCTAACGATTATTCAAGAATCTAATTAGGTGCCCAGTATGCCAATCGTATTTTCTCAAAAAGGATCTTGTCGTTTTGGATATTATGAATACGATTACACATTCTCGTTTTGTTTAACAAGAAGACTTGCTTGCTAATTAAGGATTTGGCGAGGACTTTGTCAAAGATCATCCGTTGGCTAACGAAATCGATACCCTGGCTGTGGACGGCGCTTATTATCGTCAGGAAACTATTCAACACGCGGAGGAGAAAGGCCTTGAAATCAACTTTCCCCAAATGACCGGCCGTTCTGTACCGCACTAGCGTTGCATAAAAAAGTTTTGAAAAAGTCAACTATTAAATTTCAGGCCCAATAACGGATATCTCAATTTTCTGATATATACTTTGTTTTATTTATGAAAAAAAGACAATAGGCGCTAAAGGTAGCCCTTCATCCATTTTCTGAATTTTATATACTATTCATTAAATAATTGGATCATATAGTTGATCATCTAAGTGCAAAACATCTCCAGATTCGTATTGTGCTAAGGTTTCTTCAAAGATTTTTTCGTGCTCTTGCCGTCGTCTTCCACTGGATGTGCGTTCAGGTGCCTTGAATACGTTGGAAATAAAAGTTGTCATTGATTTAGACCAGCAATCACTAATCCAGTGAAGCATTTGCATAAGTGTACCTTTATAGCCTATTTTGTTTTTCATCAAAAGCGTTAAGCAGAACACAATCATAGCTAAGTATAGTTGGTTATATACGGCATTTTCACTTTTTCCATACAACTTTTTGATAATGAGATGTTGCTTTACCCATTTGAAAAAAAGTTCAATTTGCCAGCGATTACGATAAATATCACTGATTTCCTGTGCACTCAGTTTCGCATCATTACACACAATTCTAATTTGATTTCCTTCACTGTCTCGTGTTTCTACTAATTGAACTGGTTTTTTCATGTTTCCCATTTTCACGATGGCATGACGGGTGATTGGAGAAGAACTGTCAACGGGTAATTCTTCGATTACATGTACCACCGTATTCTTTTTAATGCGTGTAGCAAAACGAATATTATTTTTCGAGTAATCGTCAAATTTATCAAAGTTGAAATAGCCTCGATCCCATACATGAAGCACGTTTTTATCCGGCACAATCAATGCATCCAGCTGTGTTTCATCTGCAGGTCTTGCCGGTGTAAGAATAACTTTATTTGGGTAAGAAAGATCATCGCAAAAGGAAATGGAGGTATGCATCTTCACCCCAGCTTTTGTATCTCGAAAATCTGCCCACTCATATTGACTCAGACACATTGAAATGGTTGATGAATCAATCAGATGAAGCTTTCCAAGTTCTTTGCTTACCATTCTCGGTCCAAGTGTATGATGCAGTTTTTGAATTAAATGATGGAGGATTACCTCAAACATTTCGTGTGGGATCTCCCTATTTTTTCGGGAAAGTTGTGATTTATTAATACTTTCTATGCCCACTAATCTTTGAACTGTTTTCTGACGTTTAATCGTGTCACTTACTCGCTGAAGATTATCTAGTTCTTTTAGTTGTGCATAGATAAAAGTTTTCGTATATGCCAGTACATCGAACTTTTTGACATACTTATCAAGCCCGACGTGGTCAATCATTTTTTGAATTACTTTTGAATCTAATGGATGAATGTATTCCTTGAATACAGTTTTTATGGTATTATTGTCCATGGTTGCTCCTTATAATTAGGGATTTGGACAGGACTACCATACCCTAATTATAAGGTTTTTTTATGCATTTTTAAAGTGAAAATTACCATTACTCTTAATTTTCAACTAAATAAATCGCTTGACTTTTGTATGAAAAGTTTATGCAACGCTAGTGTCTGTACCGGAGGACTACGTTGGTGTGGATAAGTTCGAAATTGATCCGGAAACGCGCGAGATCACAAGTTGTCCACAAGGGTATAAGCCAAGTGTGTCTATTTATGATGCCGAAAAAGAAATATACACAGCCAAATTCTACAAAGAACATTGCCAAGCATGCCCGCTCTTGAACCAGTGCCAAGTAAAAGAACAAAAGAAAGCCTACCACGTTTCATTCAGCGAAAAGAAAAGACGTACCGACCAAACACGTGCCAAGATTGGAACAGAAAGACATCGGGAACTTTCTAACTTTCGGGCAGGTGTGGAAGGTGTGCCATCTGTCTTAAAACGAGCGTGTCCATGGGAGCATTTGCCTGTCAGGGGACAAGTGCGTCAAAAAACATGGATATTTGCCTCCATCATCGCCCAAAACTTCAAAAGATGGCCCCAGCCACTATATAGGTGGTTAAGGGCTTTTTAACTTCATAAAAATTAGCAGATCGCTAAAAATGGCGCTAAATTTTTATGAAAAGGCCCTGAAACAAAATTAAAACATCGTAGTTTTTGGGTGCTAACCGTTCAATGAAATCATTCATTAGCTAACATAAAGGTTTTCTGTCTTATCCTTCCAACCCACCGATCTTATTAAGTATTAAGTATCATACTCCCACTTTTATCTCATCCTACTTTGTTTAATACTCTTATTATAGAGCGTGTTCAAAAAGGTACGGTACGGTGGTTACCCCCAAAGCACTCTATTTTAAAAAGGCTGAGTCTGAAATTGACATCCATATCTTCATAATTGGAAATGAAAGTAATTTATTAGAAAACTATTAAAGTAATTGAATATTCATATACTTATTAAAAAAGAACATACTTTCCCCTTGGCCATAAACAGATTTTTTAAAACTGTTCGATGAGGGTGAAAATCAGACAGCTAAAGTAAAGGTATTTGTTCAACCTGCTGTATTTGCAATTCCTTTATATTTTCAACATGATTGGTGGGAAAAACCGTTGCCCGGACATGCTTGATGATGGATAAGTGATTTTGATTCTCAAAGCCTTTCAAGCCTATGCCCATTTGAAAAACAATTCATTTGCCACCGTTTTCGCGATAGAGGTCACTGGTGTGCACTGATTTTCGCAATCAAAATTTTGTTCTCTTCGCTATCTAAAGCTTCTACCAATTGTAAGAGGCGATTCACATTTCCGGTTTTCACTATGCATCATTACCTATAAAAGCTCAGTCGGTATATCACCCAGATTTAGGAAAAGTTGGGGTTTACTAATACTTCTATTCGCCCAGAATTTTCTAATCCTTTGAGTTGGGTGTAAATAAAAGTAGTGATAAATGTTAGGCCATCAAGCTTTTTGACATACTTATCGATTCCTGGATGGTCATTCACTTTTTGTATAACTCTTGTGTCTGGTGGGAGTCTTTCAACCAATCACGAATGGTTTGATGAAGCTATCCCTTCGGTTATTATCTATTTCTGATCCAGCTCGAAGTAGCACTGACGCTAAATAAATTGTTGATAAATTATAGACGCAATTTATGGAATAATTAATATTATCAAAATATTGTTTGACTTCTCTTTTAATAATCAGTATCATATTCATTAGCAAATAGTCGACTGTATGCAATTTTGTAAGCGATTACCAAGGGGAGGGTTTTATGGTTATTTATGGTGTATCCTTGTTAGCTGTGTGTACAATTGTCGGTATCATTCTTGGAGAAGTGTTCGGATTTGTGATTGGTGTGCAAGCTAATGTTGGTGGAGTAGGGATCGCAATGCTCATTTTGGTTCTCGTTATAGATGCTTTTAAAAAACGAGGACGCTTAAGCATGCCGACCCAAGACGGGTTATCGTTCTGGGGAGCGATGTATATCCCAATTGTTGTAGCGATGGCTGCTAATCAAAATGTGGTAGGAGCAATAGAAGGTGGCCCGTTAGCGATAACCGCTGGTGTTTCTGCCGTAATTGCGGGATTCTTATTTGTTCCTCTCATTAGCAAAATTGGAAGAAACCGAAAGGATACTTATGATCCTGGAGAGGATAGAAGAATACTATGAGTGATGATTTATTTAATGTGTTTGTCGATAATGGCCTAGTATTCGCTTTTGCACTTATAGGTGCGATTATGTTTGTTGCATACCTTATCTCACGTTATTTAACACGCGGTCATGTCCATGGATCAGCGATTGCAATTGTTCTTGGACTCGTTCTAGCATACATTGGCGGAGTTCATTCCGGTGGCGACAGTGGGATAGCCGATGTTCAATTATTTACAGGAATAAGTCTATTGGGTGGTGCCATGATGCGCGATTTTGCCATTGTTGCCACTGCTTTCGGTGCAAGTATGAATGAACTAAAACGGGCAGGCTTAGTTGGGGTGATTTCTCTTTTCGTAGGAGTTATTCTATCGTTTGTCGTTGGAATAGTCATTGGATTGATGTTCGGATACACCGACGCAATTAGTTTAACAACCATCGGGGCTGGGGCAGCCACCTATATTGCCGGTCCTGTTACGGGCTCTGCTATTGGTGCTAGCTCTGAGGTAATCACCTTAAGTATTGCAGCTGGACTAATGAAATCTGTGCTTACAATGTCCGCAACACCTTTTGTAGCAAAATACATTGGTTTAAACAATCCTCGCTCTGCAATTGTTTTCGGCGGTTTATTGGGGACAACGAGCGGTGTTTCTGGAGGACTAGCGGCCACGAATCCAAAACTTGTTCCCTATGGGGCGTTGACTGCTACTTTTTATACGGGACTCAGCTGTTTGCTAGGCCCATCGGTTATATTTCTAATCATGAGAGCTACTTTCGGCGTTTAAATTTTTCCTTTATAAATAATCTAGGGTTAACTATATGGTTGATTACAATTGCTAGGAGGTGAGGTAAATTGGTTACATTTTTATTTCCAGGTCAAGGTTCACAATTCCCAAACATGTTGCACTCCCTTCCAAACCACACGAAAATATATGAAGTGATAGAAAGAGCTGGTGCTTGTTTAGATGAAAATCCTTATGATTGGTGTGTACCTAGTGCCCTTATATCAACCAGAAATATACAACTATCCATGCTTACCATGGGTGTAAGTTGTGCACGAGCACTCATGGCAGAAGGCGTTACACCTAAATTTGTTGCTGGGCATTCTGTGGGAGCATACGCTGCTGCAGTGATTTCAAATGTGCTCTCTTTCGAGGATGCACTTCAGGTTGTGAAGTACCGTGGAGAAGAGATGGAAGCAGCTTTCCCCGTAGGTTATGGTATGGGGGTTATTCAAGGATTGCCTTTTAACGTTGTTGATATCCTATTGAAAGAATGTCGTGATAAAGGCCATACTGTTTATATTGCTAACGAAAATTCCGCCAGTCAAATTGCTATTTCTGGGTATCGAGACAGTATTGAGTACGCTTTTAAAATAGCTAGTAAAAAGGGGGCAAGAGGGGTGCAATGGTTAGATGTTAGTATCCCTTCTCATTGTCCGTTATTCTCAGAATTAGGGAAAAGTCTCGATCAAAAACTAGATACTTTGGACATCGCAAGCCCCGAAGTACCTTATATCGCAAATAGGACAGCGAGAATGCTGAGTGATCCAGTATCTATCCAAAGAGATCTAGCATTTAATATTGAGGCGCCAGTGCGTTGGCATGATGGTATGACTATGTTATATGAACGTGGTGTTCGTCAATTTGTGCAACTTCCTCCTGGGGATGTTTACACAGACCTAATCAACCAAAATTTTGAAGAAGCACGTGCACTTTCAGTAGTAAATAATGTGGAATCATTAACAAATTTTCTTAGAAGGGATAGATAACAATGATTCAAAATTCTAATCTTAAACGTTCATGGACAACGAGAAGAGATGAAAAAAATGAGCGCATGCAAAAGGCTGATCCTCATTTAGAGGGGAAATATGTTGCGACTGATCATATTACTGAAGTACTAGAGACATTGATTCAGCCGAAAGATAGAGTTGTTTTAGAAGGAAATAACCAAAAACAAGCTTCATTTCTATCAACTGCACTTGCTAGTGTAAATTCAGATATAGTAAAAGAGCTTCATATGATTATGTCCAGTATTTCGAGGCCTGAACATCTTGATATCTTTGAAAAAGGAATCGCCAACCGAATAGATTTCGCCTTCGCAGGGCCACAAAGCTTACGTGTGGCTCAAATGATTGATGATGGTCAAATGGAAATGGGAAATATCCATACTTATTTAGAATTATACGGTCGCTTATTTATTGATTTAATTCCTTCTATTGCACTTGTAGCTGCTGACAAGGCAGATGAAGCTGGAAATCTTTATACAGGTGCAAATACGGAAGAGACCCCCACAATTATAGAAGCTACTGCTTTTCGTCAAGGCATCGTCATTGTTCAAGTGAATGAGCAAGTGGAAGAATTACCAAGAGTGGATATACCTGCTTCATGGGTTGATGTCATCGTTGTCGCTAAAGACCCCTACCAACTTGAAGCATTGTTTACACGAAACCCCCGTCATATTTCAGAGATTCAAATATTAATGGCAATGATCACGATACGAGGAGTCTATGAAAAGCATCAAGTTCAATCATTAAATCACGGAATCGGATTCAATACAGCCGCTATTGAGTTACTTCTGCCAACCTATGGTGAATCGCTCGGTTTACGAGGTAAGATTTGTCAGCATTGGGCTGTGAATCCACATCCCACGCTTATTCCTGCAATAGAAAGTGGTTGGATAGATAGCATTCACTGTTTCGGTGGAGAGCGAGGTATGGAAGAATATATTTCAGCTCGTTCAGATGTTTTTTTTCTCGGCCGAGATGGAACACTTAGGTCGAATCGGACACTCTCTCAAATGGCAGGCCAATATGCCGTTGACCTCTTTATAGGTTCTACTCTGCAAATGGATTACGAAGGGAACTCGTCCACAGTTACTAAGGGTCGTCTAGCAGGGTTTGGTGGTGCACCGAATATGGGGCATGACCCTAAAGGAAGACGTCACTCGACCCCCGCATGGCTTGATATGATGAAACCGGAAGAAACGTTGGTTCGGGGTAAAAAACTTGTTGTTCAAATGATGGAGACACATCAGCAAGGAAATAACCCAGTTTTCGTGGAACGGCTTGATGCTATTGATGTAGCGAAAGAGGCCAACTTAGATATACCTCCGGTTATGATATATGGTGAAGATGTGACTCATCTCGTTACCGAGGAGGGGGTTGCTTATCTCTATAAAACTAATAGTATCGCTGAGCGAAAAGAAGCAATTGCTGCCGTAGCAGGTGTTACTCCTGCTGGGCAAGAGCAAAGCTTGAAGCAAAAAGAACGGTTACGCTCACAGGGTATCGTGGCCTATCCTGAAGATCTAGGCATTCGTCGCTCTGATGCCAAGCGTTCTCTATTAGCTGCACAAAGCGTAGAAGACTTGGTAACTTGGTCTGACGACTTATATGACCCCCCACAACAATTCAGGAGCTATTGGTCATGAGTATTGTAAATACGTCAAATAATATCTCAGATGGTTTAAGAGGTAAACAAGCGACAGAATCTTTGCTTGCGGAAGTTCGATTAACTCCTAAACCAGGTTTAGTTGACCGTTGTGACAGTGGATCCCATAGTGATATGAATCTTGCGCTCATGGAAAGCTCCGCACTATCATTAGAATTAATGTTTAAACGAATCGCTAATATTTCAATGAATAAACATCCTTCCCAATATTTGCGGGAAAGGATAGCCGAAATTGGTCGTAAAGGCGAGGTAGAAATGCTTCATGCTACTGGAGGTGTAAATACACACAAGGGTGCAATATGGGCTCTTGGATTATTAACAGCTGCTTCTGTTTTCTTAACGCCGTTTGTTAAGAATAGTCGTGATGTTTGTCGTCTTGCGGCTGAACTTGCCCGCTTTCCAGACGATTGTTATCAGGGAAACAGAGATACAAATGGCATAAAAGTGCAAAAGCAATATAATGTAGATGGTGCTAAGGGCGAAGCAACAAATGGGTTCCCTCATATCATTAATATCGGTCTACCAATGCTCCAAAACACACGCATGCAAGGGTTTAGTGAAAATACAGCACAGCTTTATACCCTATTTGCTATTATGGCTGAACTTGATGATACGTGTATTCTTTATCGAGGTGGTTATTCGGCTTTGACAATCGTCAAGAAAAGGGCTAGTAAAATTATTGAACACAACAAGCTAAACTGGAATGAACTTAAACGTCTAAATAAAGAAATGATTGAAATGGGAGTATCCCCTGGTGGTAGTGCTGATCTATTAGCAGCTACATTATTTTTAGATAAGATAGAAAATCAATAAAAGGAGGTTTCCCAGATGGAAACAATAAAATTTTCTTATCAGGCTAAAACACCATTGAAAAAGCTCGTTCATGTAGGGGTAGTAGGATCTGGAGATTTGGAAATTCTAATGGAGCCACAGGATCTGCAAGAGACCCACGTGTATATTCGTACAGGAACAAAAGGATTTGCAGGAACATGGGAGGCGATTTTGGATCGTTTTTTTTCAACTCATGATCTTGCTGCTTCTATAGAGATTAATGATTTTGGAGCAACGCCAGGAGTAGTTAATCTCCGTTTGGAACAGGCATGGGAGGTGAGCCAACAACATGAATAATCTTGGAAAAAGAGTAAGTTTTGTAGAGTGTAATGCACGAGAAAGAGCGGAACAACTTCTAGATTCGAGTTCATTTCGCGAAATACTAGGTCCTTTTGATCGTATGGCTTCACCGCATTTGGAAAAACAAGGAATTGTTCCACAGAACGATGATGGCGTTATTGTAGCAAAGGGAGAAATGGATGGGGAATCAGCGGTAGTTATATCCATCGAAAGTGGATTTCAAGGAGGTGGAATTGGGGAAGTCTCCGGAGCTAAGATTGCAGCAGCTTTAGAGATGGTTTTAGAAGATTATTATAACGGTATTAAAACACGTCCAGTGATAATTCTTGACACTGGAGGAATCCGTCTTCAAGAGGCCAACTATGGATTGTTGGCCATCGCAGAGATCCAGGCATCGGTTGTCGCTCTAAGGAAATATGTATCTGTAATCGGTGTAATTCCGGGGAAAATAGGTAGCTTTGGTGGTATGTCTATCACTGCGGGCTTGTTTGATAAATTGATTATGACTACTGAAGGTCGTCTCGGTTTGAATGGACCAGAAGTCGTTGAACAAGAAGCAGGCATCTCCGAATTGGACAGTAAAGACCGTCCTCTTATTTGGAAAAGCATTGGAGGCGCACAGCGTGTGGCTACATCACTAGCAGATGAGCTCGTTGAAGACGATGTAAAGCAAATCGCCACTTCGGTAAGAAAGGCGTTCGCAAATCAACTATCTAAATCAAAATGTACTCAAATAGAACAAAACCTTTCTTTACTTAAACAAGTCGATCCTAATAAAGACATTACACCTAATAATTTTCGGCAGCTTGTTTCTACATCACGGAGGTTTGTTGAATTTGACGCAAAGCAATCTCCTCCAGAAGCTAGCAGCCGCGGGCAAAAATGGTTTTATGCTTTAACGTCACTTAAATGTCCTAAAACAAAAGGGGCACCAACTGTTTGGTATGGAGATGCCAATCTGGGGGACGAATCAGCACGTTACATTACCGTAGGGCCAGATCCCCATAATCCTTTTTCGCGAGTAAGAGAAGGAGAAATTGGATTAGAAGAAGGGTGGGCGCTTGCTCAAGCAATTAAAGAAGTTGTAGCTGCTGATGCGAGCAAAGATCAACGTCGCCCTATCATAGCGATCGTTGACGTTCCGAGTCAGGCATATGGCTATAAGGAGGAGTTATTGGGTATACACCAAGCTTTTGCGGCTGCCGTGAATGCATATGCAGAGGCGCGTATTGCAGGTCATCCGATTGTAGCTCTACTTGTAGGAAAAGCCATTTCGGGGGCATTCCTTAGCCATGGGTTGCAAGCCAACCGTTTAATCGCATTCGATAATGAAGAAGTCAATGTACACGTTATGTCTAAGGGATCAGCGGCAAGGGTGACGAAACGAACAATTGATGAGCTGGAGCGGGTCACTAAAGATGCACCTGCAATGGCATATGATATTCATTCCTTCCAAACACTAGGAGCATTACATGAACTTGTTGGTGGTATACATGCTGATCAACCTACTAAACAGGATGTGGATAGTGTTAGTAATAGGCTGCAACAAGCGGTTGATGATATCCTATCAAAAGAAAATCGTAGTTTAAAGAATAGACTACATTCATCACTAGCTAAGAAAAGTCGAGCTCTCTCTATCAAAGTAAGAGAAGAAATGTTGAAACAATGGTATGATTAACACGAGGGGATCCTTTCTTTGGGTCTTCTTATCATAATATCACTAGTAGACCATTGGTGGGGGTAAGTAGACTATGGCAAATCAAATTAATAAGGATGCACTTTCACATCAGATTGCTGCATATATCACTGAACAAATTATCTCTGGTGAGCTTAAGCCAGGTGATAAGCTTATAGAGAATAGCTATGCAGAGACTTATGGTATCAGTCGGGCACCTATTCGTGATGCTTTCTATATTTTAACGTTAGAGGGACTTGTGGAAAAACCTCCACGGAAGGCTGCGCTTGTACGTAAATATTCACAAACTGAAATCTTCGATCTTTTGGAAATCCGGAACTTTCTAGAGTCATTAGCAATGAAAAGAATTGTGACTGCTGGTATCGATGAAGGTGGTTTAAAATTGATGAATAAAAAGCTTGAGGAAATGCAAAATGAAAAAGCTCCTGGTAAGTATGCAAGGCTTAATCATTCTTTTCACCAACACATTATAGATATGAGTAGAAGTCAAATGATCAATGACATATATAATCGTCTCGGAACCCCATTATTAACTGTACAAAGCAATTCTTTCTCTAAGGAAGGGAAAATTACTAAATCTCTGAAAGAACATTTTTTACTCATACAATACCTGCAGTCCAATGAACTAAAAAAAGCACAACAATTATTGGAAAAACACAATGATGATGTACTAAAAGATTATATGAAATAGAGCAACAATGAAATGAACCATGAAATGATTTATCCCAAATTGAAATTTGGTAATTGTCCTAATCTATCAAGGTTGCTTTCTGTTCTTAGATTACCTCTCCCATTCTTTAGAATAGCCACTTGGCATTCGCCGAGTTAGATGGTATAAGAGATCCCTTGTACCATCTTTTTGATTCCCTTCCTATTGTGTAGAGGTTTTTATTTTAGCTAGGATTCCTAACTGGAAGTATGTATCAAAAATTGTTAAATAGAGAACTTATACTACAAATCGAAATCAAATGGTGGAATTTTCTGATTTAATAAGCGTTAGCAACATATTAAATACCCTTGCGTCGCACTTTAATTCATCAAATCCACCTCCAGGGGTCGTCTACAAGCTGCGGTAAATTTGCTGTTTTGAGCAATACCCCTCTACCCTTTGCCCACTCCCTTAGTGAAAAGGCTCCTACAGGTAATAGCACTTGTGCATCAATAAACATTGAAAAGGTGCTTAATTTTTCAAGTAAAGTTCGCGCCTCATCTATCCCCAAAGTTTCCTGCGGCGTTATCACAATATCAAAGTCACTATCTAACGTCGTAACTTTTTGCCCTGATACCATTTCAAAACCTACACTTCCAGCTGGCCCCCATTCTAAAGCATCATCAAACAATGATTTTAACCCCTTAAATGTTCTTTTTGCCTCGGATAAGTGTAAGTATTCGGGCCCTAACTTCGTAAGATCAGCTGGTCGATAATGAGCCTTCACGCTTGTTGGCATTATATAAGCCGCGTACCGCTGTGCTTTATTAGACCCTCGTATTCCAACTGGGATTTTTACTCCAGATGTTGTTCCCCATCTCACGACGACAATAGGCGAAGTTGATAAGGATGTTTTTACCCATTCAGGAATATCTTCATAATCACTAGTTTGTAGATCCCCCCAGCTAGATATTAGCAATAAGTCATGTGGTTTCATTATTAACACCTTCTTTCGTGATTTGTAGGATCGGTTGAACTTTAATATAATGCATTCTTTGAGCAGTTCGACTTCTTTGTTTTGCCCCCTCACATCCCTCATGAGTGGTTTGGCCCGGTTGTCCCACGGATGATCAGCTTCGGCTCCAGGGTCAGCTGCATAAATTTTCTCTTCTCTTCTGATTCTGTTTTCATCAAGTGTATTAGTTGTTCAATTGCATACATTCCCATTGGTTTATCAGATTCATGTGACAATGTCGTCATTTGAATCGCTTTATGTGCGGTTATACCAATATCGTCCATCCCGCAAATACTAAAATGTTCCGGTATTTGGTACCCCATTTGGAGTAAATAATTTTGACAATGAAGGGCAATTGAATCGGTAGCTGCAAAAATTGCCGTCGGTCTATCCTCTAGCAATAATAATTCCTTAACAGCTTGTACCACGGATTCTTCTGTCGTATTGGTTTCTTTCACCCACGCTTGATTCACCGGATGATTTGTTGTTTCCATTGCCTCTTGGTATCCTTCCAATCTACCCTGGAACGTTGACGCATAGGTTGGCCCTCCAATCCAGGCAATTTTTGAATGGCCCAGCTCTAATAAATGGTCTGCGGCGAGTTTGCCGGCCTTTTTATTATTTACTTCCACGTAATTTCCTTCTGATTGATAACGGCGGTTAAACATGACAAAAGGCACTTTCGAATTAACAAGTTCATCATAAATTGGATCGTCTACAAAAATGGATGATAAAATAATGCCATCTACCTGCTGTTTCAAAACTTCCTCATAAACGGAAAGATTATCCCCCTGATCTTCAAAATAAACAAGCGTGTGGTACCCTTGCTCTTTCGCATAGTTAACAATAGCCGTTGTGGAGTCAACAAAAAAAGGATTATGCAGGGGGCCGGATATCAAAGCGATATATTCCGTTTTTTGCTGCTTCAAACTGCGTGCGACCAAATTAGGGCGGTAGTTTAGCTTTTTCATTGCCTTTTGCACTTTATTTAGTGTTTCTTTATTTACTTTTGTCGGGCTATTCAATACACGGGAGACGGTTGGCTGTGAAACACCTGCCTCTTTTGCAACATCCTTTGAAGAAACCATGATTTTCCCTCCGGTTTTAAATACGTATTCATTATGAATTTTAATCGCTTTATATCAGGGTGTCAACGGGTGATAGGGTGATTTTATTGGTGTTAATTGCGTTTGGTAGATAGATATTTCAAAAATTAACCGTTTACAAAAATAACTTAATAAATTACAATGAATACGTATTCAAGAAAATAAATCATTCATCAACACACAAAGGAGCATATATATTTATGGCAACTTTTTTAAAAACAGGAAGAACCGATCAGGAAAAACAGGAAGCAGATTCTAAGGTACAGCAAGCGGTAAGTACTATTATCAAGGATGTAGAAGATAAAGGAGATGAGGCAGTCCGAGAGCTATCAGAGAAGTTCGATAAATGGTCTCCGGAAAGCTTTCTACTTTCGACAGAAACAATTGAAAAAGTGATAAATGATTTACCAGCTGAGGTAATTGATGATATCAAATTTGCACAGAACCAGATTCAAAATTTCGCGCAGCACCAGCGGGAAGCGTTGAAGGATATTGAGGTGGAGACACGGCCAGGAATCTTTCTTGGACATAAAAATAATCCTGTTAACAGTGTTGGCTGCTATATACCTGGAGGACGTTATCCAATGGTAGCTTCTTCCCACATGAGTATTTTGACAGCCAAAGTTGCAGGTGTTGAGCGTGTGATTGCATGTACACCTCCATCGAATGGCGAAATACCAGCCGCAACAGTAGCTGCTATGCATATGGCGGGTGCAGATGAAATTTACTTGCTCGGTGGTGTGCAGGCAATGGCAGCTATGGCTGTTGGAACCCAAAGCATCAATCATGTCGATATGATTGTTGGACCGGGAAATGCGTTTGTTGCGGAAGCAAAACGTCAACTTTATGGGCGTGTGGGAATTGATTTACTTGCAGGCCCTACGGAAACACTAGTGATTGCAGACCATACAGCCGATGTTGAAATGGTGGCAACAGATCTCCTTGGTCAGGCAGAGCACGGGCCGACTTCACCTGGTGCATTGATAACAACCTCCAAAGAGCTGGCTGAATCGCTGGAGGATGAAATTGCAAAACAGTTAAAAACATTATCAACAGCTGATGTGGCGGAAGTAGCATGGAGAGATAACGGTACGATTATCGTGGTTGACGATATAGAGGAAGCGGTGGAAGAAGCAGACAAGCTTGCCTACGAACATGTCGAAGTCCTTACCGAAGATCCGGATTACTTCTTAAATAATATGACGAATTATGGTGCGCTATTCCTTGGACCGGAAACAAATGTAGCCTATGGAGATAAGGTAATTGGCACAAATCATACACTTCCAACCAAACAAGCTGCTAAATATACTGGTGGTCTATGGGTAGGAAAATTCCTAAAAACTTGTACTTACCAGCGTGCTACACGTAAAGCCAGTGCAGAAATAGGAAAGTATGCGGAACGTTTATGTGAACTGGAAGGGTTTATGGGGCACAAAGAACAGGCTTCACTTCGTGTCCGTCGTTACGATAAATAGGTAAGCCAACTGGACGACTGGGGGAGATGGCAAATACTGCCGGATCCCACCTTGTTTTATACTGTAAAGGTGTAAAGCATATACTGTAAATGAAATGGGGAACTTTTATGCTTAGTATAATTGGTTTAATAGGGGGGTTAATTTTACTAATCACCCTTACCATGCGCGGTATGAACTTGTTGATTGCGGCACCTTTAAGTGCTTTATTTCTAGCTGTATTAAGTGGATTACCGATGTTCCCTCAGCTTGTAGCGGAAGGGGAAGCAAATTTCGTCGGAGACTATATGGATGGGTTCTCAGGTTTTGTAGCATCCTGGTTTTTAATGTTTCTACTTGGTTCGGTTTTTGGAAAAGTTATGGAAGACAGTCGATCGGCGGAGAGTGTCTCTAAATGGGTGATTGATCGCATTGGTATTAAATATGCCGTACTTGCTGTGGTTGCTGCCTGTGCTGTTTTAACGTACGGAGGAGTAAGTCTATTTATTGTTGGGTTCACCGTTTTTCCAATTGCTCTCAGCCTATTCAAACAGGCAAATTTGCCAAGGAGGTTTATTCCTGCGGCTCTTGCTTTTGGTTCCGTAACATTTACTATGACGTCAGCAGGGTCACCAGAAATACAAAATTGGATTCCTATCCCACATCTTGGGACAAGTCCTTATGCCGGGTGGGAAGTCAGCTTAATTGCTGCTATATTTATGATGATAACCGGTTATATCTGGTTAAAATGGATGATAAACCGAGCTACAAAAAATGGAGAAAAATTCGATGAACGAGAGGATGACCCGGAAGAAGTAGAACGTGATTTGCCAAATCCATTACTGTCCGGGGTACCATTACTAGTTGTTCTCATCATTGCTTTTATATTCCATGATACATTAGAAACTTCCGCTCTCATCATAGCCTTGGCAGGTGGTGTTTTTACCGCGTGGTTATTGAACCGCCGCTATCTCGAAAATGTATGGACATCAGCTTCCAACGGGACATTTGGAGCGTTGATGGCGATAGCAAACACTGCTGCGGTAGTAGGATTCGGTACGGTAGCCCGTTCAACACCAGCGTTTGAGACAGCTGTGGATACGATGACAAGTGTACCGGGAGATCCGTTAATTGGAGCCGCGATCGCTGTATTATCAATTGTAGGTCTTACAGGATCTGCTTCTGGTGGTATGGAAATCGCCTTGCCAATCCTTGGACCGGAATACTTAAGTCAGGGAGTTAATGCGGAGGCGCTACACCGTGTCTCTGCACTTTCTTCCGGAGCTTTGGATTCTTTACCACACGGTGGATACACGGTAACCACGATTCGTGTTATTTGTGGAGAAACACATAAATCAGCCTATCCAGCTGTTGCTGCCGTGACGGTGATTGTTCCAATGCTTGGTGTTATTCTGTCCCTTGTTCTTTTTTCTATGGGAGTTGGGATTTAATATAGAGATGTTATGAATCTGTTTTACAATGAAATCTAGTGTAAAAAATAGATCCAGTCATTTGGCTGGATCTATTTTTGTATAAACTAAGGGAGGCGCGGATTCAAAAGGGAGAAGTGCCAAAGGTATCAACTATTTTTGGGGCCGTTCCTTTCATCTGAACAACATTCATTTTTTCACAGCTGTAACGTAATATGCGCGATTATGCAATTGTGTGGTTCACTTATACTCCTTATGCTTTAACTGGCCGAACATACGAAGTTGCAGACTCTCCCTATAATTTTCCAAATACTGCACCTGACCCTGACATCAGACCAGAGCGACCTGGATAGTTATGGTAGAACAATCCACCAATCATTTCCCCCGCTGCAAACAACCCGGAATGGGTGTCTCTTGTTTATCCAACACTTCCCCGTTTTCATTTACATTGATGCCTCCAAAGGTGAAGGTAATACCGCGTGTTATTGGATATGCATATAAAGGTGCTTGTTCAAAACGTAAAGCCCAGTTACTTTTGGGAGGGTTCATCTTTTATACTTGGGTTATATGAGCCTTCTTGTACAGCTATATTATATTGATCAACTTTTACTAGGGAGGATTTATAATGAGTGAATTAAGCAAAGAATAAAGATGAAGTAATTCCACCACACGTAAAAAATGCCTTGCAATTGAAATGGCTTCCCCGTTTGGTTGGGAACGCTACATTGGTGATGAAGGTGAAGTACTTGGAATCAATACGTTCGGTGCTTCGGCAAAAGGTGAAAAAATAATGGAAGAGTATGGTTTTACGGTTGGGAATGTGGTTAGGCGTGTTGAGGGGTTAGTGGAGTAGTATCCAGTAGTGTGTTAGTTCTCGATTGTGTTTTACTATTTTAGTTGGAATTAAATTATAGTATGGATGAAACTGTTAGACCTGATGAGAATAAACTTTCTCTTGGGGCTAACAGCTTTTATTTACATAATACTTTTTTATATGCATAAGTGTGGGCTTGGCACTTTCAGATAATAAAGGGTACAGAGTTTCGATATTGTTGAGGGGTGAATCACTGCTACTCCCAACTTATTATAGAAGTGAAAATTTAGAATGATTATTGAATAGTTTTCCAAATGTCTGCTTAACGTTAATAATTAGTTTTAAGAATTAAAAAACGTGCGTTATCATGTTCCTTTTACTCTTCTTTCTTTTGGCATTCCAAAAAATCTACAATTTCCATGTTAACGTTATGTTGTATATAACGTAGTAGTGTTTTAACATTATGTCTAATGTGTTTTATTTATTAAATATATATAATAATAATCAATATATTTAATAAATTTGCTGTTTTGGAAAACTATTTACCTATGAAGATATAAAGTTACCTCCAATTCATAGCAAACGATAGTCTGTGCAACTAGTGCCCCTGCTATAGGAAAAAATTTGAATAAAACTATTTACATATTAAGGAGGAGTACATGGAATGAAAAACAAAAGGGAAGCGCAAGAGCCTCGTTTTGCAGTCGCTAACCGTGAAGCATTAATAGGTTGTGCTTTAGCTGCATTTAATATCATGTGGTGGTACGGATTCGCTTATGGTTTAGGATCAAAGCCCCCTGAGGAGTACACTTATGTATTAGGATTCCCAGCATGGTTCTTTTATAGCTGTATTGTGGGATTTCTAGTAATGGTTCTTCTAATTTCTTTAGTGGTTAAGTTTGTCTTAAAAGACGTGTCGCTTGAAGATGTGGAAGAAGAGGATGAGGTGAACTCGGCATGAATTGGGCAGTAGTAACGCCGTTGTTAATTTTTATCTTTATTATATTTCTCATTGGGATTTGGTCTAATCGAAAAATGTCTAAAGCTTCTTCTTTTCTTAGTGATTATTTTCTTGGGAGTCGTGAATTTGGAGGAATCGTTTTAGCAATGACTATGGTTGCTACATATGGTAGCGCTTCCAGTTTTCTGGGAGGGCCAGGTGCTGCATATTCCATTGGGTTTGGTTGGGTGTTGCTAGCGATGACACAAGTAGCCACAGGGTATTTTGTGCTACTTATTTTAGGTAAAAAGTTTGCTATTGTAACAAGAAGGTATAACGCGGTTACACTAATTGATTTTTTAAAGGAAAGATATAAAAGTACTCCTGTGGTTTTAGTATCTGCTTTTAGCATCATTATCTTCTTATTTGCTGCAATGGCTGCACAGTGGGTTGGTGGGGCCTATTTAATCCAATCATTAACAGGATTATCCTATACCGCTGCTTTATTTATTTTCACGGTATCTGTTCTCATTTATGTAACGATTGGAGGATTTCGTGCTGTTGCCATAACAGATACGATACAAGGGATCGTGATGTTCTTTGGAACATTTGTGTTACTTATTGCTGTAATTGTTGCAGGTGGAGGTTTATCAAATATTTTCTCTGATTTAATGGCTGAAAATCCTAATTTAATAACGCCATTTGGTCAGGACGGACAATTGACGGCTGCATATGTATCTTCTTATTGGATACTTGTAGGAGTTGGTGTGATAGCTTTACCTCAAGTAGCAGTCAGGACTATGTCTTACCGGAATTCAAAGGCTATGCATCGTGCGATAATCATAGGAACGGTTGTAGTTGGTGTTATTATGCTTAATATGCACTTAATTGGTGTATTTGCTAGACCTGTTTTACCAGGGATTGATGTAGCTGACCAGGTTATTCCATTAATTGCCTTAGATGTATTGCCGGCATGGCTTGCTGGGATAATATTAGCTGCACCTTTAGCAGCGATGATGTCAACAGTGGATTCCCTATTGTTAATCGTTAGCTCTTCCGTAGTGAAGGACGTTTATATTAATTATATTAAACCACAAGCAACCAATGAAAACGTAAAAAAGGTAAGTATGGGTGTTACAGGGATAATTGGTACGGTTGCATTTCTGTTAGCTATAAACCCACCTGAATTGCTAATCTTTTTAAATTTATTTGCTTTTGGTGGATTACAAGCGGCATTTATGTGGCCACTTGTATTAGGACTATATTGGAAGCGAGCAAATAAATATGGTGCTATTGCGTCCATGTTTACTGGTATAAGCTCTTATATAGCAATACATTTCTATAATGAATCCTATGGTGATTTATTAGGTGTACATGCAGTAACAATACCAATCTTCTTATCATTTTTTATTTTTATAATATTCAGCTTTATATTTAAAAAGGAAGCCTATGAATTTCCAACACAAAGGATTAAAAAACAAGCATAAGGAGAAGTGAAGTTATGAATTTAACTAAAGCCAATATAGCAAAGAGGGATTATGAACGTGCAGTCTCCCTTACACAGCAACTCGTTAGGATACCAAGTGTTTATCGCCCCGGAGATCCTGATGGAAATGAAGAAAAGGTGGCACATTATGTTGCAGATTATTTACGGAATATTGGAATTGAGGTTCATGTAGAGGAAGTTGTTCCAGGAAGACCAAATATCATAGGTGTTGTTGATTCCGGTAAACCCGGGAAAACACTTTTATTTGAAGGACATACAGACGTGGTAACAGAAGGAGATCGTTCAAGTTGGAAATATGATCCTTTTGGAGCTGAAATTATTGACGGGAAAATGTTTGGTAGAGGAACAAATGATACAAAAGGGAATCTTGCCTGTATGATTACTGCTGTTCAATCCATTCTGGAAGATAAAGAGAGTTTTACTGGAAAAATTATATTATGTATACCAGTAGATGAGGAAAGTATGATGATCGGGATAAAACACTTTATTAAACAAGGATGGGCGGATGAAGTTGATGGGGCAATTATTTGTGAGCCTGAGGAAAATCAAATCTGTATTGCTCAACGTGGGGCTCTACGCGTGAAAATCACGGTTCATGGAAAAATGGCTCATGGTGCCATTTCTTGGAGTGGTATTAATCCCAACTGGAGGATGGCGAAAATTATTACCGCATTAGAGCAAATGGAAAAAGAAGAGCAGGACAAACATGGAGAGCACCCTTATCTAAAATGGCCAAGTATCACTCCGACTATTTTACAGGCTCCAGACAAAGGAGATGCACAGATTAATGTTATTCCAGAACGCTGTATGACAACATTGGATATTCGTACGATTCCAAATCAGGATCATCAGGATCTGCTCAAAAAAATTGACCAGATATTTGCCTCACTAAAAGAAACGGATGCAGATTTCAAAGCGGAATATGAAGTAATTGAGGATCGTCCTGCTACCGAAACAGATAAAGATAATCCAGTAGTCACTGCAGTTTATCATGCAGTAACAGATGTGTTAGATGAAAAACCACGATATAACGGTGTTCCAGGTGCAACAGATGGTACATTCCTGCATATCCATGGAGTGCCAATTGTAACAATAGGAGCTGGTGATAGGGAAATTCCTCATCAAAAAAATGAATATGTTGATATTGAGGAATTAGGTCAGACGACAGAAATCTATAGAAATGCAGCATTGCATTTTCTAAATGATAAAGAAAACCGAAGTATTTATTAGAATAGCCATTATTTAGGAGGAATTAAATTTGAAGTGATAAATTGGATAAATGGTGTCAGGCTCTGGTTTGGCACCATTTTATTTTTTGTGTTAGGTAAATAAAAGGGGGGGGATTTTATGCGAGCATTGAATATTGCGGTTTTACCAGGAGACGGTATCGGCCCTGAAGTAACGAAGGAAGCTATAAAAGTGTTGCAAGCTTTGGCGGATATCGATTCAACGTTTACTTATGAAACAAAGGAGTTTCATTGGAATAGCGATTATTACTTAAAAACCGGCCAAATGATGCCTGAGGATGGACTGGAACAACTAAAAACGTTTGACAGTATTCTGTTTGGGGCTATCGGAGATAATCGTGTTCCTGATCAAATATCGGTTTGGGATCTAATTATGCCAATCAGAAAAAACTTTCAGCAATATGTGAATTTCAGGCCTATAAAGTTGTTAAAAGGATTGGAAGGTCCATTAAAAAATAATGCGTCAATTGATTTTGTAATTATTAGAGAAAATGGTGAAGGAGAATATTCAAATGTGGGCGGTATGATGTTTCAAGGGGAAAATCGGGAAATGTCTGTACAGAATACAATCATGACTAGACAGGGTGTTACCCAGATTGCTGAATTTGCCTATAAGTATGTGCGGGATCACAGCTTGGACAAAGTTACCAATGCAACGAAATCCAATGCGATTATCCATTCTATGAAATTTTGGGATCAGGTAGTTGAAGAAACAGCGAAGAAACATTCGGATATTTCTTATGAACGGTATTATATTGATGCCTTAGCAGCCTATTTTGTTCAACGCCCGGAGGATTTCCAAGTCGTTTTAGCATCCAATTTATTTGGGGACATATTATCTGATTTAGGCTCAGCTATTGTAGGGGGGTTAGGTCTGGCACCTTCCGGGAATATAAATCCTTCTCATGAATATCCATCGATGTTTGAAGCAGTCCACGGATCTGCACCTGATATAGCAGGGAGAGGGATAGCAAACCCGATTGCACAAATATGGTCTGCAGCCCTTTTGCTAGAACATATAGGTAGAAAAGATTTGCATGATAACATTCTTGCTGCAATTGAAGCGTTACTCGTTGAGAGAAAAATCCTGACACCGGATTTGGGAGGAACAGCAACGACTGTAGAAGTCGGGGATGCCATTGTGGAAAAACTTTATAAATAATGGAGGGAAGGGTATGTCATTTAGTAATAAAACCATAATTGTGACCGGTGCAGGTGGTGGAATGGGCAAAGCAACTGTAGAATTATTACTGAAAGAAAATGCGAATGTTGTAGGGTGTGATCTTCACATAGATTCCCTAGTGGCATTTGAAGACCAAAGTCAATTCTTATCTTTTGAAGGTAATTTATTAAATGAAAACAATGTAAAGGATATTTTTGAGAAGACTGTTCAAACATTTGGGCAAATTGATGGACTTGTTAATATAGCGGGGGTTGCACAAAGTGCGACACCTATTGAGGAGATTAGCTTAGATGAGTGGCATAAAATAATGGACATGAATATGACAATGACATTTTTAACCTGCCGTGAAGCTGCTATTTATATGAAGAAAAGACAACAGGGAGCTATTGTAAACATCGGATCTGTTTCAACAACAAGACCCAGACCTGGATTACAGGCCTACGTTGGATCCAAAGGAGCCGTGGAGTCTTTTACAAAAGCGTTGGCATTGGAACTCTCTCCCGATCATATTAAAGTTAATGTACTGCACCCAGGGCCTGCTGATACTGAGATGCTTGGACAATTTACAAAGCAGGGGGAAAATGTGAATGATACGAAAAAAGCAGTTTTTGAAAGTAGTGTTCCACTAGGAAAGTTATTGCAACCAACAGATATTGCTCAATCGATTAAATTTTTACTTTCAGATGAAGCGAATATGATCACGGGCAGTGTCTTACATGTGGATGGTGGGAGAAGTATATGAATTGGATTGCTCGATGAGATTTAACGGAGGTTATAGTTATGGAAATATTACAGATGTATATAAATGGTAAATGGGTGAATAGCAAGAATGGAAAAAATATCGAAGTGAAAAATCCCTCAAGTGGAGAAGTGATAGCCACAATCCCCCGTGGAGAAGGTGAGGATGTGGATAAAGCTGTAAAGTCTGCAAAGCAGGCGTTTAACAGTGAAGCATGGCGCAATGTAAAACCACATGAACGGGGCGATCTTTTATTTCAGATAGCTGAAAAAATAAAAGAAAACCGAGATGAATTGGCTGAATTGGAAACCGCTGACGTTGGCAAACCACTGACTCAAGGGTATGCGGATATTGACGCTGCCATCCGCTACTTTCAATTTTATGGAGGCGCAGCTGATAAAGTAATGGGAGATACTATTCCCATAGAGGACGGAATCATTGATTATACGGTCAGGGAGCCTGTCGGAGTGACTGCACATATTGTTCCATGGAATTATCCGATTCAAATTTTATCTAGAAGTGTGGCCGCAGCGATTGCCATGGGAAATACGGTCGTTGTAAAAAGTGCGGAAGATACACCGCTGACAGCAATGAAAATAGCGCAGTATTTTGACGAACTGGATATTCCAGACGGCGTGTTCAATCATGTGACTGGGTATGGTGCTGATGCTGGCGCAGCATTATCATCAAACCCTTTGATTAACCATGCTACATTTACAGGATCTGTACAGACAGGTACAGCCGTTGCAACCGCTGCGACAAAAAATGTCGTTCCTGTGACGTTAGAACTTGGCGGTAAATCCCCTAATGTTGTGTTTTCCGATTGTGATAACGAGAATACGGTTGAGGGTGTTGTTAAAGCCATTATTCAAAATGCAGGCCAAACTTGTTCAGCGGGTTCTAGATTACTTGTTGAAGAATCTTTTAAAGATGAGTTCTTAGAGAAGGTAGTTAATAGATTTAAAGAATTATCCATTGGTGCTGGCTTACAGGATAAAGATATTGGGCCTATTTTGAATGAGAAACAATGTAATCGTATACTGGATTTTCTTGAAGTAGCAAAAGATGAAGGCAAAATTTTGGTTGGTGGAAAGCAAGTAACGGTTGAAGGTTATGAGGGAGGCTTTTATCTGGAACCGACAATTATTGATGGGGTGAGCCCGAATAGCAAACTAGCTCAGGAAGAGATATTTGGTCCAGTCTTAGCAGTTTTTACATTTAAGGATACTGAAGAAGCTCTACACTTAGCTAATAGTACAGATTACGGCTTAGTTACCGGAATATGGACACAAGATATTAGTCGAGCACATTACCTGGCAAGTCGGATTGATTCAGGGCAAGTATTTATTAATAATTATGGTGCTGGTGGCGGTGTGCAAATGCCTTTTGGCGGTTATAAAAGAAGCGGATTCGGTAGGGAAAAAGGCTGGATCGCTTTGTATAATTATACGCAGTTGAAGAATGTTGCCATTAAGTATAACTAATAAAAAAGAAAATCAACAACTTTATATAAAAATACGATGGGTTTGTTGTTGGTTTAGTTTATCGTTTGTGAAGCAACTGCTCATTTGAATGAACGTAATAACGTCTGTCGTCCTTTAGCTTCCCGTACACAACCTTGCGTCTGTATATAGGGATGAAAACAATGTGATATATGCAATTCCTTAAAGGCCCTCCTTTATTTGACTTGGCTTGCGAAACCTTTGTCATTATATTAAAAGAGGGCTTTTTTATCATGCTTACACCTATTTTCTACCCCCGTTTTTCCACACTTAGCATAAGTAAACTCTGAAGTTAAATAGGCAGAAGAATTTTCTGTTTTTATTTATCCGTTACAAAATGTCTTAATAAACCTATGAGAATTTGACACTATGTCTAGTATACTTCTCATCTGACGACAATATAATCACTAGTAACAAAGTATTTTGAAAACAATATATCTAATTTAAATCTAAAGTAAACAAACTCCAAAAAGATTTTAAATTTAGATTTATTGAAAGCGTTTAACAAGATTGTTTTTTAATAGAAGGAGGTCAAATCCATGTTTAATTTGCCTTGGGAAACCGCACTGTTAATGTTGCCTTGGCCAGTGATCTGGGTCACTTTGGCTTTAGTCATGTATTTCAAAATGCGGAGGGATGAAAAAAGTGGAGACACCGAAGAATAACATAACAACTTACTAGAATGGAGGAAATCGGAAAAGCAAAACGATATTTTAGAAAACAAAATTTCTTGAGGGAGGGAGTAATTGTTAATGAACTTAGACATTATCGTTTTTTTTATCTATTTACTTTCAATGCTAGGGATAGGGCTATATTTTACGAAAAAGGCATCAGCATCTGCTGATCACTATTTATTAGGTAATAGAAAAATCGGTGCTCCAGTTACTGCCATAAGCATGCAAAGTTCATCTATGAGCGGATTCATGTTTATGGGTGGGCCCGCTCAAGCATTCCAAGAAGGCTGGCATGCTCTGTGGTATGCTATAGGTGATGCTGGCGGATCCATCGTTAACCTGTCAGTACTGGGAAAAAGAATGAGAAGAATGTCACAACTATTAGGTGCTCTTTCACCAGTAGAATATTTAGAAAAAAGATTCGAAAGTACGGCAGTCCGTGTGTATGGAGCAGCTGTGGCAATCATATTTCTGTTTGCATATGCATTTGCACAGTTTATTGCTGCCGGCAAGGCATTAGAAACCATGTCAGGGTTTTCTTATGAATTGGCTCTTGTTATAGGTATTGGGGTTATAGTTGTTTATACTGTTGCTGGAGGATATCTGGCTGTTGCTTTCAGTGGCTTTGTACAAGGGGTTATTATGCTGATTGGTGTAAGTATAATTGGTGTCATGGTATTACCACAAGTAGGCGGTCTATCAGGATTAAATGAACAGCTTGCAGCGATTGACCCCACCTATCTCAGCATTTGGGGTAAGGATTTGATCTATTACGGACAGTGGGGAGTTATTCTGGGGGCAGTACTTATTTATGCTATCGGGTATATGGGACTGCCACACGTTTCCGTTAAACATATGTCCATGGAAGGTGCTGATACTACTAAAAATGCAATTTTGTGGTCAGCGGGATTTAATCAACTATTTACATTCACCCCTTATATACTAGGACTTTCTGCCATTATAATCATGCCTAACATTTCAGACCCTGAGATGGTTATTCCTGAGATGGTATATATGTTATTTCCAGGAATAGCAGCGGCGATTTTGCTCTCAGCCATTATGGCAGCCATTATGTCTACATGTGATGCCTTGCTTATGCAGGCTGGGACGACACTTTCACGTGATGTTTATAGCCGCTTTATTAATAAAAAGGCTAGCCATAAACAACAACTACTGGTGTCCAGGTTGTGTATTTTAATTGGGGGTGTCATCGGTATTGTTGTGGCTGTATACGAGCCACCAAGTGTATTTGCACTTGTCGTATTTGCTTTTGGCGTATTGGGGAATACATTTATGATTCCTTATATTGCTTCAGTTTATTCAAAAAATGCCAATAAAATTGGTGTGCTGTCTGCCATGGTAGGGGGATCTGTAACCAATATAGCGTGGGAATTATTCACGCTTCAAAATGCCACTGGTATACACCCATTCCTGGCCGGTTTACTAATTTCCTTAATTGCAATGCTGATTGGAAATAAGTTTGGGACGCCTCCTTCAGATCCAATTTTGGATGCATTTGATTTAGCTAAACAGAATAAAAGAATCCCTAAAAAATTGGAAAAAGGAATTTTTGAAGATTTGGCACCTGAAGCACGGAATATTTCCTACTTCCTTGAAACAAAAGAAGTGCAACGGAAAACAGTAGGAAAGCAGCCGAAATCAAACGAAATGCAACAGGAATCGTCGCTTGACAAATCGCGCAGACGTACAGTTGGAGATCCAAAAATCAGACTGAATTTAGAGGGATAATATCATGGGAGAAAAAATCTTAACACAATCAATTAAATTTGAAAAGAAACAAATAGAAACAAGTCTCATGAAATTACACCCTGATGCAAAGTATTTGGCGGATAGAATTATCTATTATCCGTATTACTTTTTCGTCTATAATGTAAAAGCTAAAAGACTTTTTCTGCCAATGGACGAAAAAGTTGGTTGTGCGGTGGATGCTATTAGTGGGAGTGGTTCACTGGTGGATTTCAACCCGAAATTGGAAGAGGCCGAAATATTGGGTGAACAGCGAATGCAGAAACATCAGACGCTTGAAGACTGTTTACCCATTTCCGAAAGTTTTGTTTTTCGATCGTTATCTTTAAAAATGAGGATGATTTCTTTCTCACACGTCCAGGTAGAAAAACAACAATTGTTCTATCGGCCATTCTGGGTCGTTTACAATAAAAATGGAGATGGACAGGGTTTTATTGTGGATGGTGTAACAGGTCAGTACCATCCCTTATAATTTCAGAATAACCAAACTCCTCTTACCAGTTGATACCTGGAGTTTGGTTATTCAAATCATTTTATAAAATGGTACGGATCTGGAAAATCGTTTCACTCTACCAAATTTGTCGCATTTAACTTTCTATTTTCTTTACTAAGTCTGCTATTCATTAAAAGGTAGCCTTTTATAGCAGTTTCTATAGATATTCGGTTCATCGGTTCCATGAAATCTTTGCCTAGAATCAGTTCAATTTTATCTAGGCGGTGATATAGTGTTTGTCTAACAATAAATAAACGGTCAGCAGCCTCCTTTTTTGAACCGTTACACTCGAAGTAAATTTCAAGTGTCTTCAGAAACGCAGCATCCGTTTTATGGTCATGAGAAATTAAATCACCAATATGCTCATTAATATAAGATTCCAGATGTCCATCTTCTTGTATTTTAAAAAGGAGTTGATAAATACCTATATTTTCATAATAGAAGCATTTTGAGAGACCCGCATACTGTAATTGAAGGACTTCTTTTGCTTCTATATAGCCTATTGGTGCTCGAGAAATGTTTTGGTAAACGCTACTCACACCAATAGAAGTAGAGCTTCCATCTATAATATTCTTTTCATCCACGTTAAATATGTTATCAATTATATTTGATAGCCTGCTTGTTTCTTTTTTTTCTTTGTCTTCAGCAGTGAAGGAACATATTATGGCAATTTCATTCTTTTTAGCTGAAACGACTGGAAAAAAGCCTGATTGCTTAAATAGGGAACGAAACAGCATGGATCTTTGAACTTTTATTTCTTCCCAGTCCTCTTCCATATTTAATGGAGGGGCATTGGTTTGAATGATAAAAATTCGGTAATATAGATTTTCACTTATGGAAGGGAGGAAGGCTTGAAGTTCTTCTGCTTCATAATCTCGGCCCTGAAGCAAATTCTGCACTAATTTATCTTCCATATTTAGTTTTCTTTCTTCTATTGTTCTATTTCTTAATAAGATCTGTGCTATCGAGAGCGCAGCACGGTCTAATACAGAGAATAAAAATTCATCTGTTTGTTTGTCATCTATATGCAAACACAGATATCCCCAAACTTGTCCCAGTCCTACGACTGGCGTTAAAGCAAATGAATCATTATCAAATAAAATAGTTTTTGGTTGCATATTCACTGGATTAATATTTTTAAAATGTGTTTGAAGCAACAATTCTAAGTGCTTGGCTTCTGGAGGGTAATAATACGATTTTGCTTCATCGGTTAAGAAAAATGCTTTTTTGTTAAAACTGTTATGGAGCTGCTGTAAGATTTTTAAAATACCATTTGGAGCAAGAGATAGTTCGGTGAATTTCTTTGTCAATTCACTTAATTGGTTTAGCATTTGGTGATGCTGATTAATAATAAGTGTATGTAAATCCTGCGTAATATCAACGAACTTTACAATTTCTTCAAACACGATGATAGGGAAATGGTTTTCATCTGCTAATTGTTTTATTTGAGATGAAAGGCCAGAGAAATACGGCCCCCTTTCAATGCAAATTCCTGCAGCCTTTTTTTCAATCAATCTCTCATAGGTTGCCGTGGATGAATTAAGTTGAAGGTCTAAACCAGTACTAAGAATTAATTCATTCCCATTTATTAGCTTATCAAATTCCTTCGTTTCCAATATATGTGTCCATTTTATTTTTCTATTTAACCCTCCAGAACCTGCTAAAACTACAGCATTTTTAAATGTTTCTCTTGAAAGAACATCAGTAACAGTTGGCTCAAAATTATTGTTCAATTTAATCCCTCCAAAGTGTTAACTTAAAACCAGAATAGTTTAACACACTGTAAAATGAAAATATTATTAATTATCTGTATAGTTGATTATGAACGATGTAAAAAGCGCTGTCAAACAAAGATTTTAATAAACAGAAAGAAGTAAAGAGTGAGTATAGTCAAAACACATGTAATGAATGAGATGGACAGTTAGTAAATCTAATGAGGCTCTTAATGATTTGATTTTATCAATTTTTCGCAAGGAGAAGATGAATATGAAAACAGTAAAAAATGATACACAGTCACTTAATGAAAAGGATCGGGAAAATGTATGGCATCATATTTCTCCGTATAATGAAAAAAACTATCCCATGATTGCATCTGAAGCAAAGGGGTCTTGGATCACAGACCACCAAGGAAATAAATATCTGGACGCGATGTCCGGACTTTGGTGTGTAAACGTTGGTTATGGACGTGAAGAGTTGGCACGCGTTGCATACGAACAAATGAAAAAGATGGCTTATACATCCATGACACAAAGTCATGAGCCAGGAATTAAGCTTGCTGAAAAAATAAATGACATGTTAGATGATGACTATATGATTTTTTATTCCAATAGTGGATCTGATGCAAATGAGGTTGCTTTTAAAATCGCTCGGCAATACCACCAGCAAAATGGTGAATCTTCAAGGTATAAATTTATTTCCCGTTACAGAGCGTATCATGGCGGTTCCATGGGTGCACTGGCTGCAACGGGGCAGGCACTACGTAAATATAAGTATGAGCCACTCTCTTCTGGTTTTTTACATGTAGCCCCTCCCGATAATTACCGAAGGCCTGCTGGAATGTCTGTCGAGCAATATAATTTGCAACGGGCCGGGGAACTGGAAGATAAAATTATTTGGGAACAGAAAGAGACAATTGCTGGTATTATTATGGAACCGCTCATTACCGGGGGTGGCGTGCTAATCCCAGATCAAGTATATGTAAAAGAAGTCGAGAAAATCTGTAAGCGTCATGGAGTTTTACTAATTATAGATGAAGTGATTTGCGGTTTCGGTAGGACTGGTAAAGCGTTCGGCCATAAGCACTTTGATATTAAGCCAGACATTATTACCATGGCGAAAGGACTCACAAGTGGTTATCTGCCATTATCGGTCACAGCTGTTCGTAAAGACTTGTACGAATCATTTAAAAGTAGTGAGGATAATAGTCATTTTCGTCATGTCAATACATTTGGAGGAAATCCTACAGCCTGTGCCGTTGCTTTGAAAAACATTGAAATTATGGAACAAGAAAATCTAACGGACAGAGCCGCTGTTTTAGGTAATCGGCTTCAACAGGAACTTGAAGAGCTCAGGAGTCATCCGTATGTGGGGGATGTTCGGGGATTGGGATTTTTAATGGGGATTGAATTAGTCGAGGATAAAAATACAAAGGAACCAGCATCAGCAGAACGAATAGGGAAAATTATTGGAGACTGTAAAACAAATGGACTAATTATTGGAAAAAATGGAGATACCGTAGCAGGTTATAATAATATACTAACGTTAAGTCCACCACTATCGAGTACGGATGATGACTTGGGCTTCATCATTGATGTAGTGAAAAAAGTTTTTAAGGAGAATGAAGTTTAGAAGGTTACCTACTATAAAATGGGGGAAAGTTATTCAGCCAAAAATGGAGGGATATAAATGAAGATTGGTATACCGCGGGAAATAAAAAACAATGAAAACAGGGTGGCAATATCTCCTTCTGGTGTCTATTCAATTGTTAATTCGGGACACAAGGTTGTGATAGAGAGTCAAGCTGGAGTTGGATCAGGGTTCAGTGATGAAGAATACCAGGTGTCAGGGGCTGAGATTGTAAAGGATCCGAAAGAGGTATGGTCTCAGGAAATGGTTATGAAAGTAAAAGAACCACTCCCGGAAGAATACCACTACTTTTATCCAGGTTTACTGTTACTTACTTATCTTCATCTTTCTGCTGAGCCAGCTTTAACGAAGGAATTAATGGATTCGAAGGTAGTAAGTATTGCCTATGAAACTATCCAGGAAAAAGATGGTTCTCTTCCGTTACTGGCACCGATGAGTGAAGTTGCAGGTAGAATTGCAACTCAAATCGGAGCGCAATTTTTGGAAAGGCCAAAGGGAGGAAAAGGTATCCTTCTAAGTGGTATCCCTGGCGTTAATAGAGGTAAGGTAACGATCATAGGTGGTGGAGTCGTAGGAACAAACGCAGCTAAGATTGCCCTTGGATTAGGGGCTGAGGTAACTATTATTGATCTTAATGCAAATAGATTACGAGAGTTGGATCACTTATTTGGGAATCAGGTTAACACCGTTATATCAAATTCGTTTAATATAGCTGAGGCCGTAGCGGAATCTGATCTTGTCATTGGAGCTGTATTAATCCCGGGAACAAAAGCACCAAAATTGGTATCGGAAGACATGGTAAAGGCAATGAAGGAAAAGTCGGTTATCGTAGATGTTGCTATTGACCAAGGGGGAATTTTTGAAACGGCTGATAAAATATCCACCCATGATAATCCAACATATGAGAAGCATGGAGTCGTTCACTATGCTGTTGCCAATATGCCAGGAGCGGTTCCAAGAACATCTTCACTTGGATTAACCAATGTTACGCTTCCATATGCGCTCAAAATTGCCAACAAGGGATATGGTAAAGCAAGTTTAGAAGATGAATCTATTTTAAAGGGGATTAATACGATAAATGGATATGTAACATATAAAGCAGTCGCCGACGCTCATGGATTAGAGTATAAGAATCCAAACACGCTATTGTATGATAGAGAAACAGCAGCTCAATCATTATAAAATCTGGAGGTTATGTAAATGAGTCAAACAAAAGTAAAATCACTTCAAAACTATGTAGGTGGAAAATGGGTTGAAGCAGAATCGGATAAAACAGAAGCCGTATATAACCCAGCAACAGGAGAGGTTATCGCACATGTGCCGATCTCGTCATTGGATGATGTGGATCAAGCGGTAAACGTTGCGACGGAAGCTTTTCAAACCTGGAAAGAAGTACCGGTTCCGAAACGGGCGCGTATTTTATTTAAATATCAACAATTACTCGTAGATCACTGGGATGAGCTAGCTGAAATTATAACCATCGAAAACGGAAAAAGCTTTAAAGAAGCACAAGGGGAAGTCCAACGAGGTATTGAGAATGTTGAATTCGCTGCAGGCGCACCATCCTTAATGATGGGAGAACAATTGCCATCGATTGCTGAAGGCCTTGAATCAGGTGTTTACCAGTATCCAATTGGGGTTATCGGCGGAATCACACCATTTAATTTTCCGATGATGGTGCCAGCTTGGATGTTCCCAATAGCCATTGCAACTGGGAATACGTTCGTACTAAAACCATCCGAACGTACGCCATTACTTGCTAATCGTTTAGCTGAATTACTAGAAGAAGCGGGATTGCCTAAAGGTGTATTCAACATTGTTCATGGTGCACATGATGTGGTGAATGGTCTGCTTGATCATAAAGATGTAGCAGCCATCTCATTTGTTGGTTCACAGCCTGTTGCTGAGTATGTATACAAACGTGGAACAGATAACCTAAAACGTGTTCAAGCACTTTCAGGAGCGAAGAACCACTCTATCGTATTACGTGACGCAAATATGGATAATGCAACAACGCAAATTCTTAATGCTGCTTTTGGCTCAGCTGGAGAACGTTGCATGGCAGCCTCTGTTGTTGCTGTTGAAGAATCCGTTGCGGATGAATTCATTGAGCAGCTTACACAAAAAACAAATGAAATTAAAATTGGCAACGGCCTGGACGAAGGTGTTTTCCTGGGACCAGTTATCCGCGATAATCATAAAGAACGTACGTTAAATTATATTGAAACGGGAGAAAAAGAAGGAGCAAAACTCGTTCGTGATGGACGTAGTGATAAAGATGCTCAACGTGAAGGCTATTTCGTAGGGCCGACTATTTTTGACCATGTAACAACTGAAATGAAAATTTGGCAGGATGAAATGTTCGCACCTATTCTATCTATTGCCCGAGTCCAGGATCTTGATTCTGCTGTTGAACTAACAAATCAATCGCGCTTTGCTAATGGGGCATGTATTTTTACAAATGATGGAGGCAGTGTCCGCAAGTTCCGTGAAACAATTGATGCGGGTATGCTTGGTGTGAACATTGGTGTACCAGCACCAATGGCGTTCTTCCCGTTTTCTGGCTGGAAAGATTCCTTTTATGGGGATCTGCATGCAAATGGGAAAGATGGACTTAACTTTTATACGCGGAAGAAAGTTGTTACTACGAGATGGGTTTGATCCTGCTTGATTCATAACAGGTTTATAGATTAGATAAAAAATAATGATTGCGATTTAATTAAACCTTGAAAGGGTATGCTCTTTCAAGGTTTTGTTAATTATATTAATATTTTTCTTTACCGTTTATCTATCCATGGAATTATCTCTAGCTATATTCACTTATTAGAAAACTCAACATTCGCCAAGCCGATGTTTTCATTGACAGTATAAATAAATGAATTTATACTATACTTATAAATAAGGTGCCGAGTAGCATCAACTACCCGGCACCGGCAACTACAACTGCATCAAAAGCAGTTGGCCGTGTTTACCAAAAAAGAAGTAACAGCGACCCTGGTTTAGGAGCGGTTACTTCTTTTTTTTAGGTAAACGACAATTGTCACTGTTAGAGTCAAGTTAGCAATTTCGAGTAACCCAAACTGAGCTAACAGACTTAGTGTTTCATATGTCGTCATTCCCTGCCACCTCCTCTCATGAGGACTTAAAAAAGAGGAAATGGCCAACCGCTCACAATACCTATGTAGTTGCTGATTTTATATTAACATACCTTTTCATAGATTAATAGCAATAAAGAATAAATGTTCTCAATATTATATAAATGTAACTACCAATATTAAAAACCAGTCACCAACCACATGTCCCCAGCATTCTCTTCGATATTCACGCGTTTTAAATTCCTCACAGCCTGATTTAATCCTTCAGCAACAGACATGAATGAATCGTGATGTTCAATGCTAATCACATAGCCATAACCATACGTCCTGAGCGCACTAATAGTATAGAAGGTGAGTGAAGACATGATGCAACGGAATATAGAAAAATTTGATGATGCATTTCCTAACAGTGTATTTGCAATTCCATCTGCCCCTGAAGATCACTGTGTAAAAGTTGGCGCTATGATAGGATATTGCCGTGCAAACGGGGTAAAACTGCAGGATTTAACTGATGAAGAAAAGGAACAGTTTATTCGATAAGTGCTACTGTATAGGTGTTACACATTATAAGAGTTATAGATAAAATAAAATGATTCTAACAAAACCTTGAAAGGGTATACCCTTTCAAGGTTTTGTTAATTAGTATTCTTCTTTCCAAGCTTCGTACGCCTTATCCAAGCCTATATAATATTTTAAACCGTAAACGATTCCGACATGGTGATAAATTCACGTACAGCGAACGGCAAGTAGGTGTTCTTTCTCCAGATCATGCCTAACTCCAAATTAACAACAGGTCTGTTAAAAGGAATGGTGATAATTTCTTCATTGTTAATCTGGTCGCAGATTTTACTCGGTAATAAAGCAACACCTAACTTTGCTTCAACCATCTCAACCATAAAGTCTTTTTGCGAGCTTTCACAGACGATATTTGGATAAAAACCATGTTTTTCGCAAGTGTCAATAATACTGTCGTGTAAAGAGAAATCATTCCGGTACAAAATAAATGCCTCTTTTTTAATATGTGAAAAGTCGATTGTTCCTTTTATAGCCAAGGGATTGTCTTTTTGTACAATTAGCATTAACGGATCCTTTAATAGTTTAACAGTTTCAAAGTTACCTTTTTGAATGGGTACATTACAAACTAAACCAATGTCAAGTGTTCCTTCATCAACGCCATCTTTGATTTTGTTACTGCCAACTTCAGTTAAGATCAATTCAATGGAAGGATAGGCTTCTTTATATTGGCTGATTAATTTTGAAAAAAATGCAGCGCCAATAATCGGGGGGATTCCAATTTTAATTTCGCCTTTTTTTAAATCAATGACATCATTAAGTTCAGATGTTAAATTCTCAAACGCATACAGGACATGTTTCGCATTTGTTAAAAGGGCTTGGCCTGCATCCGTTAGATCCAATTGATTAGCCCCTCTATAAAAAAGCGGAGCACCGAGCTCGGTCTCCAGGTTTTTAATTGTTTTGCTTAATGATGGCTGGGAAATATGAAGGATGGATGCTGCTCTTGTAAAGTTCAACTGCTTCGCAACTTCTGCAAAATATTCAATCTGCCTTATGTCCATGATAGGCACCCTCTCAAGCCAATAATGTGTAATTGTGCCTTATTATACTACAAGGTATAGCCAAAAGGAATAACGTTCATGCAAAAAATGTATTTATGTTTCTAAGCTACTCTGTAATAGAATAGGAGTAGAATGAAGGAAGTGGAGGTATGACGAATGGTGGATTACGTGAAAAAGGGCAGTATTCAGGTTGCAAAAGAGCTTTATGACTTCGTTAATTTGGAGGCACTACCGGAAACAGGTCTTGACATCGAAACGTTTTGGGCGGATTTTGGGAAGCTTGTCTCCGATTTGGCTCCGAAAAATAAAGATTTGTTAGTGAAACGCGATGAATTTCAAAAGCAAATTGATGCTTGGCATAAAGAAAACAATGTATTTGATTATCATGAGTACAAGGCATTTTTGGAGCGCATTGGCTATTTAGAGCCTCAGGTAGAAGATTTTAGCATTACAACAGAAAATATTGACGACGTCATTACACGTCAAGCTGGGCCACAGCTTGTTGTACCGATTGATAATTCGCGCTATACGATCAATGCTGCTAACGCACGCTGGGGCTCACTTTATGATGCATTATACGGAACGGATGCAATTAGTGAAGAAGGCGGCGCCGAGAAGAAAGATTCATACAACCCTGTACGCGGCGACAAAGTCATTGCATTTGCAAAAAACTTCCTTGATGAACATGCACCGCTTAAGGTTTCATCACATACAGAAGCAAAAAAATATACAATCGTTAAGGGGAAATTAGAAGTCGTACTTAAAAACGGCGACACAACGGAGCTTAATGATGCTTCTAAATTTTCCGGCTACCAGGGGCAAGCGGAAGAGCCCAGTGCTGTCTTGCTGAAAAATAACGGCTTACATTTTGAAATTCAATTCGATCGAAATCATTCGATTGGAAAAACGGACGAAGCGGGCGTGAAGGATATTTACTTAGAGTCTGCAACTTCCTCCATTATGGACTGTGAAGATTCCATTGCAGCTGTAGACGCCGAGGATAAAACCCTCGTATACCGCAACTGGCTAGGCCTGAACAGAGGGGATTTAACATCTGTATTCACAAAAGGCGGAAAAGGTGTGACACGTACATTAAACCCTGACCGCACTTACACAGGCCCGAACGGCGAAGAAGTCATACTATCCGGTCGTGTGCTTATGTTTATCCGTAATGTTGGTCACTTAATGACAAACAATGCGATTCTGGATGAAAGTGGACAGGAAGTTCCTGAGGGTATGATGGATGGTGTGTTTACAAGCTTGATGGCTAAACACGGTCTCCTAGGAAACGGCCCATTGCAAAATTCGAAGGAAGGTTCTGTTTATATTGTTAAGCCGAAAATGCATGGTTCAAAAGAAGCTGCTTTCGCAAATGAATTATTTAACCGTGTAGAAGATATGCTTGATATGAAGCGCAATACACTCAAAATAGGGTTAATGGATGAAGAACGCCGTACCAGCTTGAATTTGAAAAATAGTATTCATGAGGTAAAAGAAAGAATTGTTTTCATTAATACAGGCTTCTTAGACCGTACAGGTGATGAAATCCATACATCAATGGAAGCAGGCCCAATGATCCGTAAAGGTGAAATGAAATCATCCACTTGGCTGAATGCCTATGAGAAAAATAACGTACGTGTTGGCTTAGCTGCTGGTTTAAAAGGGAAAGCGCAAATAGGTAAAGGAATGTGGGCTATGCCAGATTTGATGGATGCTATGCTTAAGCAAAAGAGAGGGCATTTACAGGCAGGTGGGAACACAGCTTGGGTTCCATCACCAACGGCAGCGACATTGCATGCCCTTCACTACCATGAAATTGATGTAAGAAAAGTACAAGTGGAGCTAGCAAAGGAAGTAAAAGATTACCGTGATGAAATTTTGCAAATTCCAGTAGTAGAAAATCCAATCTGGTCAGCAGAGGAAATACAGGAGGAGCTTGATAACAGTGCACAGACATTGCTTGGATACGTTGTTCGTTGGGTCGATCATGGTATCGGCTGTTCCAAAGTTCCTGATATTAACAATGTTGCGCTTATGGAAGACCGGGCAACATTGCGCATTTCCAGCCAAATGATTACAAACTGGCTGCACCATGATATTTGTACAGAGGAGCAAACATTAAATACGTTGAAGCGCATGGCCAAAATTGTTGACGAACAAAATGCAGGAGATGCATTATACCGTCCAATGACGCCTAACTTCGATGAATCGATCGCATTCCAAGCGGCTTGCGACCTTGTATTTAAAGGAAAAGATCAACCAAGTGGCTACACGGAGCCAATTCTTCACCGTCGTCGTCTTGAAGCGAAAGAAAGTAAGCATGTTATAGAATAGAGATAGGGGGAGGTGATTATATCACCCTCCATAGGAGTCGGTAGGGGAATGTTGCTTTAGAAGGTATTCAGTCCGATACCGCACCTATAAATAATGACGTAATAATATTTCAAATGGGCTTGCTATATTGACATTTTCACGTATATAAGGTATATAATAGTTAACAGAACTCACCACGCCTCTCACAGAAGCGGACACGGTGGGTCTTTTTTATTTCTAGGGGGAATTTGGGATGGAAAAAGATATCCATATAAAAAAGCCGACTACATTTTCTGAACAAATTGAATTAATTAAATTGAGAAATCTTAAAATGGAAGATTCTGCATTTGTGGAAGAAACGTTGAAGAGAATTAATTATTACAGACTCTCTTCATACTATGCTCATCATTAAAAAAGATAATGTATTGAAGGTACAACATCTAATTAGTTATTAGCTATACATGAGGTGGAAAAGTCAAATAAAACTTAAAATAAGAATATCGTTTTCCAACTTGCAATAGGCAAGAGTAGTATTGCGCCACCAGCCATTGGTGCGATCATTGACGCAACAGCATTGATGACCATTAAAAGCGAGAAAAATTTCGTAAGCTCTTTGCCGCTAAACACATCACGTACAACGGCACGAGAAAGAACAACCCCTGCAGCGGCGGTGAAACCCTATAAAAAACGTGCTGCAATCAATATTGTAATGTTTGGTGCAAATGCGCAAAGAAGAGACGATGGCAAGGACAGATAATTCAATCAAAGGTCCAATACCAAGGCCAGAGCAATGAGAGGCTGATCCGGGAATGCTGTTCCAGCTATAGCCACTTCAACTGGTGAGTTTCTGGCAACAATCGTCAAATTTAAACTAACCGAATCTTCATAAGAAAACTTTAAAAACCTACTAACCAGACACCCTATCACATAATTAATAACAAAAAACAGCAAAATTGGTATCATTAAAATGTAAATGACTCCTACGTTTTCAAGTAAGTAAGAACCTTGGGAAGCAAACATTGCCATAATGGTCAATGCTAAAAGAAAATCTGAGCATTTGCGAAAAAGGGAATAACTTTGTTGATTAAAACAGAATCTTTTCTTCTAAATAGGTATCGTGTAAGGTGCGCAAGTATGAAAGGAATAACCAACACAATCAAGACACTCTCTATAAGCGTTGTTATAGCTATCGTTTCAATGGTTCCAACAAAAAGTACTACATATACTGGCAGAAGCACTACTTGTAGAATTAAATTAATCGGTAAAATCGATACATTTCCTTTTGCTATGCCAGTAAACACGTGATACCAATCTGTACAGGGTGTCACCATAAGCATGATAAAACCAATCCATAAAGCTGAATGATCAGATAATAATACGGCTCCTAAGCCCCAAGCTAACAATGGTGTCCATATAAAATTAATGATGGTTGCTGGATCCGAGGAATTTAATATTGGAAAGAAGAGCCTTATTTAATCGTTGCAAGGGGATCGTTAAAAATAGTCCATATAGCATCATGAATAGAAACGGAATAACGAGAGTCTCCGCATATTGTTCAATTAGGTCTACTTGTCCTAATGAAAGACCTTAACCAACAGCAAATAGTATGATGAAAGCTTGTAGTTTCTCTATTGTTCCCATAAATGAATCTCTTTTCTCTTGAAAATTAGTTGTTTACACCTAACCTCCTACAGACGAGTATAATACAATCCATTAATTATTGCTTTTAAGAGGATGTTCAAAAAGGTTCGGAAACAACGACCTTTTGCTAAAACCGCCCAAATCCTGTGGGCAACGCAGAAGTAACCACAACACGCGTAAACTCGTTGGCTTGCTTTTCTGTTGTGTTTAATAACGGTACAAATAAAAATCCGAATCGTATCTGATTCGGTAAGGTTTCACTATATAATTAATGCACACGTTCCATATCCCTATCCTTTGCCTCACGCTTTATACAGCAAAAGAATTCACGAGGTAGCGCTCAATAAAGTCAGCTAAGCCGTCGGATTCATGATGCCCTGTAACAAAATCAGCTGCGTTTTTGACCGTTGAATCAGCGTTGGCCATGGCGACTCCAGTTCCGGAATTACGAAGCATTTGTATATCGTTTGGACCATCTCCTACTGTGATTACTTCGGATGGGTCTATTTCATAAGCTCGAAGTAATGTTATAATGGCTGACCATTTTGAAACCCCATGAGCGACCAGTTCAAATCCATCACTCCAATCAATAACAGCTGCTTCTTCTTTAAACAAATTCGACAGTTGCGAGCTAGGAGCACCTGTCCGAATACTGTATTTTAGCACATCCTGATAATCCACATTTCTCAAATTCCCTATATAACATGGCGGGACTCTGCCTTCTCTTGTCCATTCAGCTATTTCTGTAGTCATCCGGTTGCAATATAGGCCAGTAGCAGTGTGTACAAAAACGTTGTAGGAACTTTCTTCAGTTACTTGGTGAAATCGTTCCTCATCCAACATGACTGGTTTAATCTGAATCGCTCTTCCTGTTCGGCCATCATGAATGGAGGCTCCGTTTAAACAAATCATCGGTGTTTGCAATTTAAGCGCTCTGTGGTAAGGGGCTGTTATTTCGTATTGACGCCCGGTCGCAAGAAAAACCTTAATCCCTTGATTGATAAGCCTATCAATCGCTTCTGCATTACGCTGGGAAATCTCGTTCGAAGATGTTAGCAGTGTTCCGTCCATGTCAATAAATATCGCACGTGTATTCATTTTTATTTTTCCTCCTTTTCTTTGATACATACATTGTATCATCTGAATGTAAAGGCAACGTTAACGGACTGTATTTTTCACATTAAGTTTGTAATCAGGGGATTTTCTCTCTTTTCAGTAGTTTTTATCAGGTGGCAATTTGGGACCCGTGGTTAATAGTGTAATGCTAAACTTCCTAAAATAAGCGGTCAATCCCTTGTTGCAGAAGAATTCCGCGTAGCAGGGTACATATTGAAAGGCCGATATGAGTTAAAAGGTGAAGTCACCATTGTTAAGGATGACCTGGGATTAGCAAAAGGCGAGGTTATCATGGTTAAAGGTGATCTGGAAGTAGTAAAAAAAGAAGTGAAATCTCATAGTCTGCGTTTCAACAACTTAGAAAAGAAATTAGATTTGCTTACGTCGCAGAACAACTCATGCAGCCAAATGCTATCAACTAAAAATAGATAATACGAATGATAAACTAGATGAAAATATTGTGGCAAAATACGAAAGTGATTTTATTACAGAAAAAGTCCATTACCTAGAAAAAAGTTTTCAACTAATACAACAGTAATTCTTTAAATATATAGTAAACCTTGTAATTAGTAGCAGAGAAAATAATTCCCTGCTACTAATTCAAATTATTCCACTTCTGGTTCAGGATAGTCATACCCTTTCGTATCTACTTCGACAGACTCTATTTGTTGATCTTCAAGTGGTTTATCGGAATCATCTCGTTCTGCGTCAACAATGTTATCAACGACATCCATTCCTTCTGTTACTTCTCCAAAAGCAGCATAGTCTGTATCAAGATGTGGGGATTCTTCCGTCATAATGAAAAATTGTGATCCAGCAGAATTGGGATCATTCGTTCTGGACATGGAAAGAATTCCTCGATCATGCTGCAGGTTATTTTCAAATCCGTTTGAACTGAATTCCCCTGCAATAGAGTAGCCTGGTCCACCAGATCCATCACCTTCAGGATCTCCGCCCTGTATCATGAATCCAGGAACAACTCGGTGGAAAATTTGACCATTATAATAGTCATCTTCAATCAATGAAATGAAATTGGTGACTGTATTTGGAGCGATATCCGGATATAACTCAGCGATGATGTCTTCTTCATAATCTGCCATTGAAATGGTGACAATTGGATTTTCTTCAACATCTTCTAAGTATTCTGCTTGCTCACTTACTGAATCCTCTGCTGTCTCCATTTGTTCATCTGTTTGATCATTTTCTGATTGTCCTCCACAAGCAGCCATCATTATCATGAGTAACGCGACCGCCAGAAGTGAAAGTGTTTTGAACTTTTGTAGCATGATAAACCTCCAGTATAAGATTACAATTAATAGTATAGCAGGATAAATGTGCGATTACATTTAATTATGCGTTATCTGGGTTATTACTTTTTTTAAAAATAAAAGCAAAGATAGACCGACACACAAATTATACTTAAGGGTGGCGATGAACTGTACGTAGGTTGTCCCGATTGCATAAACTAGTAAGTATAGGGAAGGAGGTTTGAGATGAAGCCTTGTTGTCATCAAACCAATATACGTCAAATACGTGTTAATCAAATGTCGGGTGGATCATCTATTAATTATGGGGATTCGATTCATAAAGGACTGCAAGCCAATCAAAAGATTAACACCAGCGAATATGTTATTGGAGATGAATTTAGTTTTGCAAGCCCGGAAGAAGAGGAAGAGTAGGTTAGTAATCCCCACCCATTAGTGGGGATTATTCAAAAGAAAAAAACGAGCGTTCGCATAATTGAAACTAAATCTAAATTACGGTGTTAGGAGAGGAGTTGAGACTAGTAACCTCTCCCATTCAGTCATAAGAAGTCAAGCCCCCTTTTTTACATAAGTTTGGGAAACTTGCTTCTCTTTTACAAATAATAATGTAGTAATAAAGAAGGTGATGACTGCAGCGAATGCAAAGAGGCCGAATAGCCCTTGTTCATATAAAGGCTCGAAATATGCCACGTTGATTCCGATGAGAACAACTCCTGCAAATAAAAAGCTGAAACCTTTTACAGCAGTTCCCTTTGTTTGAATACTCCATTTTCCTAGTGTTGTTAAAACAGTAACTAGGATGATAACTGCAATATTGACGGACATTCCAACCCATACTGGGTGGATGTTAAGGAAAAATTGATCAGGTTCCCAACCTCCTAAGTGATACCATAATAACCCGGACACAAACCCGGTAGCAAGAGAGGCAATAACAGCGCTTCGAGTAACGAGCGGCCAGAATAAGGCTGCTACGACAGGGGCGAATGTGGCCGAGTTTCGTATCGTCCAGGCGAACACATTCCACCATGCTGATTGTTCCGTACGAAGGGTACCAAATAGAATCATTAGTCCTGTTAATAGTAAAAGAGACCACTTCGTATATTTCACTAACTGTTCGGGACTTGCTAGTGGAAAGATCGCACTTCCTGTATCTTTTCCTAAGCTAGTGGCACCGGAAAATTGACAAGGTGCTCCCCAGCCAAGCGCACATGCCCATATTCCAAGGAAAAATAAACCTACGAGCGGAGCCGGAAGTACTTCCATTAGGTACAGTGGCAAGGCGACTAAACCAAGGCCTTCATCCGGTACTACGACTGCAGCTGACAGTCCAAATAATATTCCAAAAAATATAAAAGGAAGACTCATTATTTGAGCGATAATTAGACCTTTTTGCCCTTCTTCCGGGGTACGAGCAGATAGGGCCATTTGAAATGCAGCCTGGGCCAGGATGACATTTACAAGAAACGTTCCGAACCATACTAAAATCACTTGAAGACCTGCCCCTCCAAAATCGAACATCTCAGGACGGTCGAATGCGAGCTGCTGTATTCCTGATATACCAGGATTGATAAAAAATGCAATAGCTCCAACAATGAACATCAATGTGAAAACGATCGTATTCATCGATTGTGTAAATGCAATGGCCCACATGCCGCCTGCCTGTAGGTATATAAATAATAAGAGCGCGGTGAATGCGATGGAAACGGATAAAGAAATCCCGGTAAAGACGTGAAAACCGGATGCAAATGCAATGGCAGTTGCAACCGACCACATTGGAAACGCAAATGCGGTAATAGCCCCTGATAAAGCTTTAGCCCCCCGGCCATACCGATCTCCAATTAACCCAGAAACAGTCGTTAACAATTTTTCTCGAAAAGGTTTAATAATTAAAAGCGCTATGATCAGCACTTGAATTGTTTCTGCTACTCCATACCATACCGCAGAAACACCAGTTAAATAAGAAAGTTCAACGATTGATATGTAAGTTGATCCTGAGAATAAACCAGTAATACAGAAGGCTACGGTCCACCATCTGAAGTTTCTTCCACCGACAAAGTACCCATCCCCGTGTGTTGCTTTTCGTTTTGCTCTATTACCTACTATGATTAAGATGAGCGTATAAATTAACGCAAAACTAATTGTCCAAATTCCATATGCTGTCATAACTTGTTCCCTACTCTCCATTTAATATATATATAAATGCTTGGTTAAAAGGCACAGATATATAATCCAACCATACCATCCTGTCCACCTGTCAAATTTCCTTTTAAATAGTAAAAGCCCCTTTCTCTGAAAAGAAAAAGGGGCAACATATCTAGTATTATCCCTTTTATCTTTCAGACATTGTCTGCTGGATTGGGCACCTTGTTATAAGAAAATTATACTTATAATGGTTGCCGCGGGCTCATAGGACCAAGTTCCTCCACCGCTCTCGATAAAAGATTTATTTAATTTTAGTTTTTAACAGTATAGAATGAGGATTCGAATTTGTCAAATTACTAATAGAGAAATAGAATCTATATTTACGATCAACAGATAATAGACATGTTCACAATTGGAATTAATGAATGTAACTCCTCAAGGAGAGGGCTTAGAAATTGAGTTTACTAGATTAGGAAGAAGCTCGGTTTACTGTGGCAATTAAAGAATAGTATAAATTATATAGTAAGCCTTGTAATAAATAATTAGCTATGATATAAATATAAAATGACCAATTTGGTATTATAGTCATTATCAAGTTTTTGAATTCACCTAATTTGAAGAAGGGCATGATTCATTAATGTTAGAAAATAAACGTGGACTCATTTTAGATTCAGCTGCTAATTCGTTTTCCATGTATGGCTTTAAAGGAACCACGATGGATAAAGTAGCTAGTCTTGCCGGGGTTGGCAAAGGAACCATTTATACAGTATTTGATAATAAGGAAGATTTATTTGATGCGGTTTTGCAGCAAATAATTATTGAGATGGAGCACATATTTTATAAATGTATACTTCCTGAGAAATCTGTTTCAGATAATCTTTATGAGGCATTAAACCAGTTGCTTGAATTTAGAAAAGAGCATCAGGTAATGATGAAGCTGACGTATGAGGTGCGAATGTTTGGTACGGATCATTCAAAACAGGCACTCGATAAGATAGAGGATGCTATTATACAGTGTGTTGAGTCGCAACTCATTCAAGCCGTTGAGCAGAAGAAAATCTATGCATCGGAACCGAGTATTACAGCATTTTTATTATATAAACTGTATATGAGTCTTGTTTTTGACTATGAAGAGAAGTATGGGCGGTTAGATAAAGATTTGATAGCCAAAATCTTTCAGCAGCATTTCATGTATGCGCTGATTCATAACAAAGAGATGTAAGTCTCTTTTTTTACTAATAAGTGACCAATTGAACAAAATGGTCAAAAATAAAATTTGGAGGGGAAATATGAAGGGAATAAGTCATGAACTGAGAGGTATTTTTGCATCCAAGAAATTAGTTATCGCACTAATGGGGATTATCTTGATGCCGCTATTATACGGAGGCTTGTTGATTTGGTCGTTCTGGGATCCGTATGGGGAAATTGAATCGCTTCCTGTAGCGGTAGTTAATGAGGATGAAGGCGCAATGCTAGAGGGAGAGGAAGTACAAGCGGGAGACGAATTTATAGCTAATCTTCAAGATGAAGCTGCATTGGACTTTCATTTTGTGAGCGAAGCAGAAGCCCGTCGAGGAATGAACGATTTTGAATACTATTTTTATGTGCATATTCCGGAGGTGTTTTCGGAAGACGTTATTAGTGTGATGGAAGATGAGCCGGCAAGAGGAACACTTTATTATGAAGTGAATGAAGATTATAATTTCGTTTCTTCGCAAATAGCGGACAGTGCTATTTCTGAGATGGAGGAGGAGTTATCGGAGGCATTAACATTTGCTTATGTCGAGGTTGCGAATGACTCTTTTAACACATTCAGTAACCATCTAAATGATATTGAAGACGGAACAGAATCATTGCTTGAAGCGAATTATACAGTTCTAGATGGAGCAGGGGATTTGAGTAGCGGTCTGGCTGAGTTAATGGATGGAGTAGGTGAACTTACTGAGGGAATAGAGCAATTAAATACAGGTGTTAAGCAGGCGGAAGCAGAATGGCTACATGTGACAGATACCCTTGAACACTCCGACCAAATGGAAGAAGGGAGGAGTACGTTCGCGTCAATCAGAGACAAAACGGAGGAAATAGAAGCTTTTCTGGAACATGGCGATACACATGCACTAGAAGAACAGCTGGATGAATGGCTAGATCTTGTGGAGACATTAAATCAATCACTGGATAGTTATTCCATAACAGAAAACCTAGACCATGTTGAATCGGTATACAAGGATATGGAGAAGGCACAACAGAGAATGGATGAAGTCGCGGAGAAACTTGAAAGAGAAGAAGAAGGTATGCAAGATGTATTTGATGAAAGCCTACAATTAGCAAATGACGTTGAGCAATTTTTGAATGAATTCACGGTGCTTGCATCGGAACCTATAGAAACGATTGAAGAGATGGAAGCTCATTATCATAAACTTCCAGACCTTCTGGATAATCATTTTCCTGAATGGGAGGAGAATGAAGAATTGGTTGCATGGTACGAAAGTGGTCTTGCGGACTTCGAGGGAGAACCGAATGATCAATATGAAATGGAAGAACAAGTAGATAATATGAATAGGCGTCTCGTTGAATTTCAAAATCAGATGGAGGAAGAGCAACAATCGATGGAATCTATTGTGGAGCCAATTGATGATGGCAAGCAAGAGATTAATAAAGTTGTAACGGCATTGGACACCTTCTATGACGGTTTGGATGAGGCGGAAGGAACTTTACATGCGTTGGAATCAACACTTCAGGATATTCAAGAGGCTGGAGAAGGGCTGCAATCATACGAGAACTTCAATACTATTGAAACAAAGGTTTATCAGTCGGTAGCTGAAGTAAATGATGGGCTAGATAACTTAGAATCTGTTTATCAGACGGCATTAAGCTATCAAGATGAAGTGACAAGTGGATTGGCACAGCTTTCTGAAGGAACAACGAATGCTAGTGATGGTGCTTCGAATTTGGAAGAAGGGATAATGGAAGCGAATAGTGGTGGAAAGGATTTGGTAAATGGACTGGAGGATGTCAGGGAAGGGACCAATGAAATTAATTCGAATATAGCTGAACTGGCTGAAGTTACGAATGGAATCTCCCCTTCAGCTGAGCAGGAAGAAATGGCATCTTCACCAATTGAATCCCAAAGTACGTTTGAAGAAAGCAATTACTCTTACGGGGAGGGCTTGACACCCTATTTTTTGTCTATTGGTCTTTATGTCGGAGCCCTTACGTTGTCGATTATTTATCCATTCCGAGAGGCGTTAGGTCCGCATGAAAATGGGAAACAATGGTTTCTTGGAAAACTTGGCGTTATTCTGATAGTGGCATCGCTACAGGTATCCGTTTTACTTGTGTTTCTTTTGTATATTCTTAATTTATCGGTCGAATCTCCACTGGCATTTATAGGCTTTACGTACCTGGTCAGCTTTGTGTTTATGAGTCTTATTTTTATGTTGGTGGGTGTGCTAGATAACCCTGGAAGGTTTATTGCAATTGTTTTATTAATTCTGCAGCTTGGTGGAAGCGGTGGAACCTTTCCGGTTGAACTTCTTGCTTCACCACTTCAAACAATTCATGGATGGCTACCAATGACTTACTCTGTACTAGGTTTTAGATCGGTTATTTTTATGGACTCACCCGTTCTATTAGGGCAGAGTATGGTGTTTTTAGTTACGATGGCGATTATAACACTAGCGATCACGTTCTACTTTTATCACAAAAAGTATCGTAAATTGGGGAATGATGTGGAAAGTTAAGGTATAAGCATGTTCCATTATGATATAATAAAGAGAGAAAGATGGTGCTCAATATGCAAGGGAGGGTTTCAAGATGACGAAGAAAATCCTTGTGGCTTATGATGGGTCTGAGCTAAGTAAAAAAGCAATCCATGAAGCAAAGTATCAATCGAAACAAGAGCCAGAAACAGAGGTTCATGTTATTTCGATCATTAGGCAAACGGGTCCAAACACAAATACGATTATATCCCGTAGTTTGGCGAATGAAGCAGCAGAAGAATTTCGTCCGCAAATGCAAAAGGTTAAAGAAGAATTTGATGCGGAAGGGATAGAGGTTCTAACAGAGGTTCTTGTTAGTAATCCATCAACGAATATAGGTGGGGAAATCTGTGAGTATGCAGCGAATAATGAGATTGATTTAATCATTATTGGAAGTCGTGGTCTAGGCGGCGTAAGGAAATTCCTTGGAAGTGTAAGTAACAATGTCGTTCAAAACGCTGGTTGCCCAGTTATGGTTGTTAAATAAAGTTTTAAAAATCCAGTTCACACTTCATTGAGCTGGATTTTTGTATGTAAATTTATAGAAATGAAAGCGAGCAAGTCTGCTCCTTCTGGTGTTGGAGGGAAAGTCCGTTAACGCGTAGCCATTCTTTTCTATATTCATAATCTGGAAGAATGAATTTGACGAGTTTCCAGAATTCCACTGAATGATCTTGAATGATTAAATGTGTCAATTCATGTACGATAACATAATCAAATACGTTTGAGGGTGCCATGATTAGTCGCCAATTGATGTAAATATCACCATCAGGCGTGCATGTACCCCTCCGTTTATGCTGTGTTCGAAGGTTGATTGATTTTGGCTGTACATTGAGAAGCGATTGATAATAGGTTGTGCGTTGCTGAAGCTTTTTTACCCCCTGCTTACGGTACCACCTAATCAGTTGTTTTTCCAATGTATCTTGTACCTGCTTTTGTGACCAGTTTTGAGGAACCGTGGCAATGAATCTGCCTTGGTAGAAAACAAGATTTGCTAATGTGATTGATATTTTCATGTCTCTGCGCTCTTGTCTGTATAGGATGTAGTCGATTGTTGTTGTGCCATATGTGAATGTGGGCATTGGATTACGAACCTCCCGCGGTTGCTTGTAAGTTTTATGATAGCATTTCTGTATAAAAATAGTTTTTCATTTCAATTCATTAATGGAAGAAGTGCGTTGTGGAGGTTTAACCGATGTTTTCCCAATAATCAGATGGTAGCAAACTATTAAATTTATTACCATTCGATAACGCTTGTAATCTACTTTTAATATTCGTGTAACCTAGTGCCTGGAAGAATGTGCTATTATAAGTTGAATTGAAAATTTAAGGGGGACTACATAGTGAAAAAATTAGTAGCTACGGTTGCTACAGGTGTCATTGTAGCTGGCGCTTCTTTATCAAATGTTTCAGCAGCGGAAGTTCAGGTTCAAAAAGGTGACAGCTTATGGAGTATAGCAAACGCATATAACACGACCGTTGACGACTTATTTGATGTAAATGATTTAAAGTCATCTCTTATTCATCCAAACCAAATACTAATCATTGACGAACAATACAAAGTAGAAAAAGGTGACACTTTATCCGGTATCGGAAACAAATTTGGTGTACGGGTAACTGATTTGAAAGAATGGAATAACCTTAAATCAGATCTCATCACAGTCGGTCAAACGTTAACTATTAAAGATACAAATGCTGAAAAGAAAGATGTAGCTGTTGCACAAGTACCTGATAATAAATCAGCCAATGTCAACGAATCATCTAACGAAAATAATCAGCCAAGTGAAGAAGTAGAAGCTGAAGCTGAAGCCGAAGCAGCTGCAAAAGCGCAGGAAGAAGCGGATGCTAAAGCCGCTGCAAAGGCAGAGAAAGAAGCTGAAGCCGAAGCAGCTGTAAAAGCGCAGGAAGAAGCGGATGCTAAAGCTGCTGCAAAGGCAGAGGAAGAAGCTGAAGCCGAAGCAGCTGAAAAAGCGCAGGAAGAAGCGGATGCTAAAGCCGCTGCAAAGGCAGAGGAAGAAGCTGAAGCCGAAGCAGCTGCAAAAGCGCAGGAAGAAGCGGACGCTAAAGCCGCTGCAAAGGCAGAGGAAGAAGCTGAGGCCGAAGCAGCTGCTAAAGCAAAAGAAGAAGCTGAAGCCAAAGCTGCTGCGGAAGCACAGGAAAAACCAAAAGCAGAATCAACTGAAACACAAGAAAAAACGCAGACTGTAACAAAAACGGAAGACAATACACAGGAAAATGCTAATGGTGAAACATTTTCTGTAACTTCTACAGCATATACAGCTGGTTGTGAAGGTTGCTCTGGTATTACATCAACAGGACTTGACTTAAATGCAAATCCGAATAAAAAGGTAATTGCTGTTGATCCAAGCGTTATTCCACTAGGCTCTAAAGTATATGTTGAAGGCTATGGCCATGCAGTAGCAGGCGACATCGGTGGCGCAATTAATGGTAATAAAATCGACGTTCATGTTCCAACAACCGAAGACGCATTTAGCTGGGGCGTACGTACAGTTGATGTAACTGTAGTAGAGTAGTAAATTAATAGAATTAGAATAAATAATAAAAGGAAAGCATCTTTATAATAAGATGCTTTCCTTTTTTCTTTGGCAGTAAAAATAAACGTTTACAAGCACGTTCCCTCATTCAAAAGCCGAAATTATGTTAGTATTGAATATAAACAGAAAAGGGTGACAAGTATGGATGTATTTCAAGCGATACAGAAACGTCGAGAAATCACCAAATACGAAGATCAACCAATTTCTGATGTGTTAAGAAAAGTAGAGGATGCAGGAATTTTTTCATCTACGGGAAATAATCTGCAGCCAGAAATTTTAAAATAAATTTTAACGAAGGGAAGTTTTACCATGTCTAATAGTTTCTATCAAAAAAGCCATATGGCACATTTAAACCAATTAAAAGATCTTGCTCCTGAGCAACTACAAGCATTCGCATCGTTTAATGAAGCAGTTTTGAAAGAGGGAGCGCTAACGAAAAAAGAGAAAGAAATCATCGCTGTAGCAATAGCTCATGTTACTGAATGTCCTTATTGCATTGATTCGCATACGCGAAACGCAAAAGCGGAAGGGGCTTCGCTTGAAGAGTTGACAGAAGCAGTATTTGTCGTTGCGGGTATCGAAGCAGGTGGAGCAGTAACGCACAGTACACATATGCATGGTGCAAAGGATGCGGAAGCCGGTGATGCGTTATATCTTCGCTCTAATCTAAAACAACTTGGTAATTTAAGTAAATATGCTCCTGAAGGATTCAAAGGATACGCTGGATTCAATACGGCAGCTATGAAAGCTGGTAAATTGAGTGTGAAATTCAAGGAAATTATTGCAGTGGCGGTAGCTCATGGCACGCAATGCCCATATTGCATTGAAATTCATACTCAAAATGCGGATAAAGAGGGAGCGACCAACGAAGAATTATCAGAAGCTGTTTTAGTGACATCTGCTCTACTTGCAGGTGGAGCCTATGCACACATGGCTAATATGATTGAAAGCTATGGGGAATAAGGAAATTAGTGATATCTCTACTTAAGTTACGTACAAGGAACTAGTCGTTGTATGTAACAAATTCAACGAATGTTAGATTATCTGTAAAACAATTTGACTATCAAAATGCGCTGATTTGATAGTCAATTTATTTGTAGACAAGAAAGTATAAACTTACCTAGCCTAACAAAGTAAAGAACACTTTTTAAAAATCCCTTTAACGAATGCCACGTTTTACGACAGATGCGTATAACAAACATCTGGTAGAATACTAGAATTTTACTTGTTAAATGGTTTTGCTATACTAATAGAGGATGTTCAAAAGGTCGGTTAAAAATGCCGACTCGGTTCTTTTTATCCTGCTTATTGAACACGCAAAAAACACACTAATAGAAAGGGGATGAGTAGATGATCAAAGCAATTCTGTTTGACCTGGATGATACGCTGCTTTGGGATGAGAAGAGTGTTGAAGAGACGTTTAAAGCAACTTGTGAGATTGCAGCGAAGAAATATGATATTGATCCTATTATGCTAGAAGAGAAGGTTCGTAAAAATGCTCGGGCGCTATACATGTCTTATGATACATATGATTTTACACAGATGATTGGGATAAATCCATTTGAAGGTCTGTGGGGTAATTTTATGGATGATGGTGAATCTTTTCGCAGATTAAGAGAGCTGGCTCCAGTGTATCGCAGAGATGCCTGGACGAGTGGGTTGAATGATTTAGGTATTGATGATCCAGCATTTGGCCATGAGCTGGCAGAGACTTTTCCCAAGATTCGAAGGGAAATGCCTTTTGTATACACGGATACCTTTCGCGTTTTAGATCAGTTAAGAGGGGAGTATCAATTATTGCTCCTTACCAATGGTTCTCCTGATCTGCAGCAAACTAAACTTGATATTACGCCGGAACTTGTGCCATATTTTGACCATATTGTCGTTTCAGGTGCTTTTGGAAAGGGGAAACCGGACGTGTCTATTTTTGAACATGCACTGGATCTTCTTTCTGTTCAAAAGGATGAGGCAGTAATGGTCGGAGATAATCTAATGACAGATATTCTAGGTGCATCGAGGGTAGGAATGGATTCAGTCTGGCTAAATCGCAAGCAAAACACGTCAAGGGATATCAATCCAACGTATGAAATCTCGGATTTGGAGAAGTTAGTTCCACTAGTTAAGAAGCTTTAAAGAAGTATTGATATGCTTATTTATATTTCCATTGTATTACGCTTACACATAGATTTGAATTACTTGTGAAAACTACATGTAACTTGTTGTATGAGGGGCGAATGTAATGGAAAAGAATCATTTAGAATCCTATCTAGAGATTAAATCATTGAAAGAGCAAGTAACCCAGTTAGAGGCAGATTACTGGTATATGTACTCTAATATTGAAACATGGGAATTTTGGGTGATGTTACTGTTATTTTTTATTATGCCATTAGTGGTTTTATACTTTTTAATCGATAGAAGTAAAATATTCTTATTAGGTTTCTATGGTTTTAATATTCATGTTTGGTTTGGCTATACAAACTCATGGGGAGATAGACAGGGATTGTGGGGATATCCACACGAACTTGCGCCTTTTCTTACAGGAAATATATCCCTAGAAGCTACATTGATTCCGGTAGCATTTATGTTGGTTTATCAATGGACATTAAATAATAACAAAAATTATTACCTTTATACACTAGGATTAACAATCTTTTTATCATTTATCATTAAACCAGTGCTAACGTTGCATGATTTGTTTGAATTACATAAAGGGGCTAACTTCTTACATTTATTTCTAATGTATATTGGGATATTCCTCTTTTCTAAATTGATTACAACTGTATTTATAAAGATGCAGAAAAACCAGATTCGTCCTACTTGATAGCTTTGAGTATCGTTTTTCATGACCACTACTTTTTTCTAGGCTGTTTTCTAAAAGATTGTTGTTATTATTATATTAAAAATTTCAACTGCGGACATAATAGCAACAAAAAGCCCTTTTCCTAAGTCAAAACAGCATGTGATCTGAATTCAAAGATCACATGCTGTTTAGCTTTTACTTCATAGGTCTATCCCTGTCACGTCATAAATTTCTTCTAATTGTTTTAATGTCTCTAGTTCATCCTGTTCCATATGCTTATCGACCGTCAGCACCATGATTGCATTCCCGCCGATATCGGATCGATCCACTTGCATGGTTGCAATATTGATATTGTGTTCTGCGAGAAGGGATCCCATCCTGCCAATCACACCTGGCTGGTCTTTATGATGAATGACAACGATATGTCCAACTGGTGTGACATCAACACTGTAATCATCTACTTTCACAATTCGTGGTCCCATACCATTTAACAAAGTTCCTGACACGCTTCTAGTTCCAGATTTTGTTTTGACCTCAACAGTTAGCAGATTGGTAAAGCCTTTCGTTGATGTCGTTTTACTTTCATGAACGGTTATTCCTTTTCTTTCGGCTAAATAAAGAGCATTCACGTCATTTACATGGTCGCCGAGATGTCGTTGCAGCAGTCCTTTTACCGTGTTTCGGGTTAACGGTGCTACTTCTAATTCAGATAAATCACCAGAGTAATAGATATTTACTTCTTCCGCTACATCTTGTGTTAAGCCAATCAGGAAGGAGCCTAGCTTTTCCGCTAAATTAAAGTAAGGTTCAATTTTATTCATAATTTCTCTTGGTACAGAAGGTAAGTTAACTGGATTTTTGACCAATCCACCTGTTAAAAAAGTTCCAACATCATGACTGACATCGACTGCCACATTTTCCTGTGCCTCAAAGGTGCTTGCGCCTAAGTGCGGTGTCGCAATTACTTCTGGTAGTTCCAGTAGTTTGTTATCCAGGAATGGTTCTTCCTCAAATACATCCAATGCAGCGCCCACGACTTTTTTGGAGATAATTGCGTCGTATAATGCTTCCTCATCAATGATTCCGCCACGAGCACAATTGATGATCTGCACGCCTTGTTTCATATTTTGAAAAGCTTCTGCATTAATCATATGCTTCGTTTCTTTCAACAAAGGAGTATGGATGGTAATAAAGTCTGCTGCTTTAAGAACCTCTTCAACTGTGCCATAACGAATCCCCATCTTTTCTGCTGTTTCTTCTGTTAGGAATGGGTCATATGCCATCACATTCATGCGTTGTCCTTTTGCTCTAGAGGATACTTCTGCACCAATTCTACCAAGACCGATTACGCCAAGTGTTTTGTTTTTCAGTTCCACTCCGACATACTTTTTTCGCTCCCATTGATGGTTTTTCAATGCGTTATAGGCCTGCGGAATTTTCCTTGATAGAGACATAATCATAGCCATTGTATGCTCTGCTGCTGAGTTTGTATTCCCATTAGGGGCATTGACAACAATAATGCCGTGTTCGGTAGCAGCATTTAAGTCGATATTATCTACTCCAACCCCTGCACGGGCGATAATTTTCAAGTTGGTAGCTTTCTCGATTATTTCGCTTGTAACTTGTGTCTGACTTCTAACTAGTAGCGCATCGAAATCAGCAATTTTTTCTCCTAGTTCATCTGGTGTTAAATTCGTATCGGTAATAATGTTCACATTTTCCAAGCTACGAAGGGGTTGAATACCTTCTTCACTAAGTGGATCCGCAATTAATATATGAAACGTCATTATGGTACCCCCTCTATCTATTGTCCTAAATAAATTTCTCGAGCTGCTCGTTTTCCTGTGCCAAGTAATTGGTGAAAGGCTTCGTGCACGTATGCAGGAAGAACGTTTTTAGACTTTCTCATTTGCCAGCAAAAACAAATTTCGTACATATAAATATTTCTAATGATATCAGATCTAGATTAGTTGTCAATGAATTTTGTTAATTAGCAATGAAAGTGTCGAAGGGTTCAGTCACTTATGGTCGCTGTTCCCCTTGACATAAAAGAGGATTCGGTTCATAATAATTCTAATAGATATAAATGAACGTTAACGAAGGATTAGTATGTGTATCTTGATGTAATAGAGAGCGGAATTTATGAGCTGAAAGGTTCCGCATGCAGACAAGCCATAGAACCTGCCTTCAGAGTCCCGTCGTAATAGTTGGGCGCTTCTTCAGCGTTATCGGAGTAAAGTGGAATGTGCAGGAACATTCAATAATGGTGGTACCGCGGAAGCGAAGCTCTTTCGTCCTTTTTACAAGGGATGAATGGGCTTTTTTTATGTCGTATTAAAAAAATCTAGGAGCAATCAACATGGGAAAAAAACGAATCGTTGTCAAAATAGGTAGTAGTTCTTTAACAAATGATAAAGGTGAAGTTGATCAGGGGAAATTAGCTGAACATATTCAAGCTCTGGCAGCTCTTCGCCAGGCAAATCATGAGGTTATTTTAGTTTCTTCGGGGGCAGTTGCGGCAGGCTTTACTGGATTAGGCTATTCTTCCAGACCTGTAACAATTAAAGGGAAGCAAGCGGCGGCGGCTGTAGGACAGGGATTGTTAATTCAATCCTATATTGAAAAATTAAAAGCGTTCAATCTTATTTCTGCGCAACTTTTATTAACGCGAAATGATTTTTCCAATCGGGAACGCTATCGAAATGCTTTTTCTACAATCACGGAGCTGTTGGAACGCGGAATCCTGCCAATTATTAACGAAAATGATACCGTATCGATTGAAGAATTGACATTTGGCGATAATGATATGCTTTCAGCGCTTGTCAGTGGTTTTGTCCATGCAGATCAGCTGATTATTTTAACAGACATAAACGGGCTTTATGATGGAAACCCACGGAAGGATCCACTTGCTGAGAAGATTCATTTTCTGGAAAATATTACAGATGACATGGTTAATGGGACTGATGATACAGGTTCAAAAGTTGGCACAGGCGGGATGAAGTCAAAACTACTTGCTGCAAAAACGGCGATGACGCTTGGCGTACCTGTCTTTATCGGCCACGGGAATGGTACAACTAAATTGCTGGACGTATTAAACGGGGAAGGGGACGGCACTTATATTGCCAATCAGTTCCATGCTCCGGTTAATACGAGGAAACAATGGATTGCATTGCATTCGGAAAGTGCTGGGGAAATTTATGTCGATCAGGGTGCAGAAGAGGCCATTTTATATAATGGAAAAAGCTTATTACCTGCAGGCGTTTTTAATGTAAAAGGAACATTCCATAAAGGGGATGTGGTAAACGTATATGGTACAAGCGGTTTTTTGGGCAAAGGTGAAATTAATTGTTCATCAGATGAACTAAAAAAAACAGTCGAAAAACGAGATGACGTGCGTGGTGTTGGAAAGTCCGCTGAAGTTATCCATCGTGACGGCTGGGTGAAAATGGGGAGTGAATAACATGACGGAAGTGCGAAAAAAGGGGCAAGCGGCTAAAGAAGCTAGTTATGTATTGACAGGGGTAACGAGTGATGAAAAAAATGCTGCGTTACATGTTATTGCGGAACAGCTGGTAGCAGATCAAGCGAGCATTCTTGCAGAAAATGAGAAGGATATCAGCGAAGGAAAAGCCAAGGGCCTGTCTGAAGCGGTGCTCGATCGTATTATGTTAAATGAAACACGGATAAAAGAAATGGCCTCAGCGATTAAGCAGATAGCTGAGTTGGAAGATCCGATCGGAGAATTACTTGAAACGATTGAAAAAGAAAATGGTTTGCAGATTCAAAAAAAACGGGTTCCTATAGGTGTCATTGGGATGATTTACGAGGCAAGGCCAAATGTGACGATTGATGCGGCAACACTAACCTTGAAAACAGGAAATGCGGTGATTTTAAGAGGAAGCTCTTCAGCTACATTTTCCAATATCGCACTTGTTGGCTCCATTCACCATGCACTTGAAAAGAGTGCTCTGCCGGTGGATGCGGTGCAATTAATAGAGGACACAAACAGAGAAACGGCAAAAGAATTATTTCAGTTAAACGATTATTTAGATGTGTTGATACCAAGAGGTGGGAAAAAATTAATAGATACCGTTGTCCGTGAATCGACGGTACCAGTCATCGAAACAGGAGCGGGCAATTGCCACATGTTTATTGACGAAACTGCTAAAAAAGGGATGGTGGAGGAAATTGTATTAAACGCGAAACTGCAGCGGCCATCGGTCTGTAATGCAACAGAGTCGATTTTGATTCATGAGAAGTGGTTTGAGAAGCATGGAGCCAGCTTACTTTCTCAACTCGATGCAAAAGGTGTGGAGATATATGGGGATGAAGCAGTTTGTAACGCATTTTCAGAAGCAAGATCTGCGACAGAAGAAGATTGGTATAGTGAATACCTAGGTTTATCTGTCAGCGTTAAGTTGGTTTCAACGAATGTAGAGGCCATCGAGCATATAAATAAATATGGTACGAAACATTCCGAAGCCATTATTACAGAAGACGATCAACATGCTGCTATTTTCCTGCAACATGTAGATGCAGCAGCTGTCTATCACAATGCTTCTACAAGGTTTACAGATGGATTTGAATTAGGTTATGGAGCAGAAATTGGTATTAGTACACAAAAACTACATGCGAGAGGCCCAATGGGGCTACCTGCATTGACGTCGAGTAAATTTTATATATATGGGAATGGGCAGATTCGGAACTAACAAAACGTAAGCGAACAGTTAATGATGCTGTTCGCTTATTTTCATTCCATTTGAAAGGAAAATTGATTCTCTTTTTTAAAGATACCTTTATCATAGACGCGCTCATGAAATGTGACGTTATCTTGATTGTTCGATTGACCGAACAGTGCCTGTGACACCTCGGATTTTGTCGAATTCTGGATCTGATGCTCTGACCGCGGGATAAACAGCTGTGAACGCTGGATGAGGAACTCTGAACGATGAAACAACAGTCCTTCTCACCACAACAATCGGAATGAAGTCTGCCTAGTGCGATTGGGAGGGCTAAAGGCGGAAGCAGGAAACACACAACAGATCGAATCAATCAAATCGTTCATAGATTTGAAGAACAAGTGGATGAGATGAAAACACAAGAAGTGACATATAAATACAAAGTTTCTATGATGCTGGGTAATTGAAATCGGATTATCGCAGTTTGAATTCAGCATAGAAATGGGCTTATTAACAATGGATATCATATCAGCAAAGTGATATAATAAGAATATATTATGGAGGTGCTAATATGCCAAACATTCGCCCAAGTTCGGACTTGAGAAATAATTACAATGAGATATCGGAATTTTGCCATAAATATAATGAGCCAATGTATATTACGAAAAACGGCCAAGAGGATTTAGCAGTTATGAGTATTGAAACATACGAAAAAATTATTGGTAAATTTGAGCTTTATACGTTAATAGATGAAGGTATCAACTCCATGAAAGTAGAGGAAGTTCGTCCATTCAGGGATGCCTTGTCGGACATCCAAAAGGATTTATAAAGTGATTTACAATGTTGTCATTACAACGCCTGCTGAAAATGATTTACGTGAAATAGGCAGGTATATTTCAAAAGAACTCTTGGAGCCTGAATCAGCACAAAAAGTGATTGGAAAAATTGCAGATGCAATCATAAATTTGGAGCATATGCCATATAGAAATGCTCTGGTACATGATACTCGTTTAGCAAAAATGGGAATAAGGCATTTATTAGTAGGGAATTACATTGTATTTTATACTGTAATTGAGGATAGGAGATCAGTTACAATTATACGAATGCTTTATAATAAACGTAACTGGCAGAACCTGTTATGAAAGGGAGAACCACTCAATCTTTTCTCTCCTCAACACCACAAGCGCCCTATCGTAACCTGTAATTCTTTAGGAAAAAAAGTCGTTAAACAACTAAATTAGACTATATGGCATATACGCCTAATGAAATCACCATTTCTCCTAGACTTCCCCCCAATAAAATGAGGCCATCGAGCATATAAATATGGCACGAACATTCCGAAGCCATTATTACAGAAGAAGGAACTAACAAAACGTAAGCGAACAGTTAATGATGCTGTTCGCTTACTTTCATTCCATTTGAAAGGAAAATTGATTCTCTTTTTTAAAGATACCTTTATCATAGACGCGCTCATGAAAAGTGACGTTATCTTGATTGTCGATGAGCAGAACAGTGGAGGAGCGAGTACCATAATCCGGGGTTTGGATGAATAGGGGAGACAGTTTTCGTTCGAACTCTATTCCTACACCTGTTTCTGGTAAATCCTCATCTCGAGCGTGTTCTGCATCTGAAATAATCTCAAAAAGTTCATCGGGTTGGATTTTTTCCTGGTTCATGACATAGTCTCGCAGGTTTTTCTTTCCTTTTGTTACTTTTGGCCATGGAGTGTTCAGCGTATCATTACTTAACCCATGTGTTCCTGGTGCTATTTCGGTTATTTCATCATGTACATTATTGTAATGGAATAATTGGTCTTTATCGCCGACAATTACATTGAAACCCACATATTTACCTTTGTCCTGTTTTAATGTATGAAGAAATGATGTTGCAGAAATATCGTTGGCTAAATAATTCGTAACAATTTCACCCCGAGAATACGTGCCAGCTTGCATGTGATCCGGATCACGAAAATTCGTTAAGGCAGCAAAACGCCCCTGCTTTGTAACGCCAAGCCAGGTTCCCATCTGAACCAAATCCCGTCCTGCCAGAATGTGCGGTTCGTCTTCCCAAAAGTTAGCAGGCGCAGTTGGGCGACCATAAAACTCATCACGGTTCGCAGCAACAATTAATTTATAATTTGGATGATCATTTAAATGAAAATTAATTAAGCACATCGTTACATCCCCCTTTAGGGAGTATTATACGGGAGGGGGAGGGGGCATGTCGACCGAACAGTACCAGGCACGCTCCCAGTTTTTGTCGAATGCTGCTATGAACGCTGGACGAGTGCTCTGAGCGCTGGACAGGACGCTCTGGACGCTGGACGAGAGTCTCTGGACGCGGAACAAACAGCCCCGAAAGCTGAAAGGCGAACAGTGACAGGCACTGTTCGCCTTATAACTATAACTATTCTGTTTTTTCTGCTTGAGGGTCATATGTTTCGGTTTTTTTTACTTCTTCTATTGGATCATCATCATCACTCACGAGGCTGCTGGCTGATTTCTTAAATTCCGAGAGGGTTTGCCCAAAGGCAGAACCGATTTCTGGTAGTTTTTTCGGCCCGAAAATAATTAAAGTGATGATTACAATGAGAATTAAGCCCGGGATGCCTATATTTGTAAAGCCCATTTTCACACCTCCTTTTCTTATAAGTTAGGCAAGCTTACTGTTCTTTGTCTTATTAGCTTCTACAAGTTGTCCATTTTCTTCCCTGAATTTTATAATTCCTTCTGCTGCTCGATATGCGAGAGCTCCCACTGTACCAGTTGGGTTATAGCCTCCATTATGTGCGAATGCAGAAGCACCTACGACAAATAGGTTGTCCACGTCCCACATTTGGGAATAATTATTTACCGCTGAAGTTTCAGGGTCACCACCCATGATGGCACCTCCGGTATTATGGGTTGTTTGATAAGGCACAATGTTATAATGGTCTGTCATTTCAGTGGGTTCAACTATATCCGCCCCCATTTCATGGAGTATATCTGCACACTTATCCATAAGGAAATCATGTAAGTTTCTATCCTGTTCTGTATAGTCATAAGTTAACCGAAGAAGTGGGTATCCAAAGTTATCAGTATAATCCGGATCCAAATCTAAATAATTCTCCCGATGAGGCATGGATGCACCCTGGCAACTAACACTTAATGCTCGGTGATAGTATTTTAACGATTCATTTTTAAATTCCGCCCCCCAATTGGGTGTGTCTTTAGGAACGATATTGTTATTAATAGGACGCTGTCCAGTTTGGGTAATCGCAGCAACTCCACCATGTATAAAGTCTAGATCGGTATGATCAAAATTATCCCCATTATAGTCATCTACAGCAGCACCTAGTGCGCCAGCCCCCATATACGTATTGAATTTTTCATTTTCAAAGAACCCTGTGGCACCTGGAAGGATCTGATAACAATAATTTTTACCAATAACGCCAGATCCCGTTGCCCGGTCATAAGGACGACCGATTCCAGAGTTTAAAAGCAAACGGACATTATTCATCACATAGCTTGTTAATACAACGACGTCTGCTGGTTGAATAAATTCTTCTCCTGTTTGCAAATCTACATATTTAACACCAGTTGCTCTATTGCCATCGTACATCACTTCGGTTACGTTAGAGTGTGTTCTTAAATCGAAATTTCCAGTTTTTTCAGCAGTGGGAAGGACGGTAACATTCGGTGTAGACTTGGCGCCATATTCACAACCGAAACGCTCACAAAAACCGCAATATTGACATTTAGCAATGGTTTCACCATCAGGGTTTTCATAGGCTTCTGATAAATTACCTGAAGGAATATGGCCGGGGTGGAGATCTAAATTATTAGCAGCCTCTTTAAAACGTAACGTAATCGGCGTTTCCTTCATTGGTGGAGTGGGATACGGATTACTTCTTGGTGCGCTCATTGGATTTTCTTCACCACTAATACCAGTTGTTTCTTCAAACTGATAAAAATAAGGTTCTAACTCATCGTAGGTTATTCCCCAGTCTTGGATGGTATAATTTTCATCCAATTTATTTTCTCCATATTTTTCATCAGTAAGTGTCTTAATTTCAAGATCATATGGTAAGAAACGCCAAGTTTGTCCGTTCCAATGTACACCAGATCCACCAACACCTTCCCCAAGTAGGAAGGAACCTAATTGGCGCATCGGAAGTGCGCGCTCATCACTATGATTCCTAAATGTTACTGTTTCTTTAGATAAATCCTGCATCAAATCATATCGGATAGCATATCGATATTCATCGTGAACCTGTTGGAAATCCTCTGTAGATCTACCTTTTCCACGTTCAAGGCCAACGACATTTGCTCCTTCTTTGGCAAGTTCCGCAGCAATGATTCCGCCTGTCCAACCAACTCCAACTGTAACTACTTCTACCTTATCTAATTCTGTCGCCATAATTTTTTTCCTCCATTCCTATATTAAAAATGTGCTCTTAAAGCTTGTGGTTCTTTATTAATAAATTCTTCTTCTTCAATTTCATCTAAGTAACTCATATAGGTGCCTGGATACTCTTTCATCAACCAACCTTCCATATCGCCATTACCGCCGTAAAGTGGATCTGCATACGCACCTTCAATGGTAGCTGAGCGTAGCAATTCAAAAAAAGTAGTAGGCGTAACACCTTTCATTTCTACATCGTCATCTTGAAATCTACTCAATATCTGATCTTGTTGATCTCCTTCAAGATCCAAGAAAGAAGCATCAAAGTCGTTCTGGCTCTCTCTTTCTATTGCTTGAATTCCAATATCGAAGACTTCATGTCTTTTAAGTCGTGTTTGATACCCCTGAAAATCAGAACCTGGATAAAAAGGTCCTTTCATATACTCTCTATCATTATTGCCGTATGATCCAGCCAACTGGTGATCTATAAAAAAAGGAACACCTAACGTGATAGCACCGGGACCATTATCATCTTCGGGGAAAATTCGCTCCGTTGCTTCGCTTAGTATGTTAAAATCCTTTTGTCTGGTAAAATACATAAGCGCACGATTATAATCATTTTCTCCACCAGTTGTTGTTTCCGGAGCAGTTTGTTGATCGTCATTAAAAATATTTGTGCCAAAAAGTGAACCAAGTATACCGCCACCAATTGCACCACCAGCTAAGTAGCTGGAATTTCTAATAAACTTCCGGCGGGACATCCCTGATTGTTTTTTTTCATTTTCATCGGCCAATTTTATTCCTCCTCCATACATATTGAACTATTATAATTTCAATCATTGAGTATGATGCCCAATTTATTTAATTCATACGCATTTGATTATGAAATTCCTTTGGGTATATATAACGCAATTTTCTGAATTATATTGGCGGTAAAGGTAGGCGAACGATGCTTGTTCGCCTAATTTCATGCTTTTGAACTCAATAGAGAATCATTGTTCTTAAGCTAGCTTACTGTTTTTTTTCTTTTGAGCTTCTACAAGCTGTCCATCTTCTTCCCTGAATCTTATAATTCCTTCAGCTGCTCTATACGCCAATGCACCGACCGTACCTGTAGGGTTGTAGCCACCATTATGTGGGAAAGCAGAAGCTCCAATTACGAATACATTATCCATGTCCCACATTTGCAAATAATTATTCAGTACAGAAGTTTCTGGGTCATCTCCGATAATGACACCACCAGTAATATGGTCATTGTGGGCAGGGACGATATCAAAGTGCTCCGTCAGCTCAGTAGGCTCCACAGTCTCGGCACCCATCTCTTCTAAGATTTCAGCACATCTTGCCGTGATAAATTCATGTAGCTTACGGTCATGTTCGGTAAAATCATAAGTAAGTCGGAGCAGTGGGTTCCCGTAGCTGTCTTTATATGTCGGATCGAGTTATTATGTACATTTTTTACATAAATAAACTCAATTAAGAGGTATTGTCAAACAAAAAAAGGCGAACAGTGCCTGGCACTGTTCGCCTTTTGGAAAATCATACGATTAATCGCGACGTATGACTGCTTCTTCCATTTTTATGGTGTTACTCGTTGCATCATTTCCCATTTTTAAATTATCATCTGCTAGAACCAAAATATTTCCAGCTTGGACCTCATCTGTATACTTTTTTGCTTGATGTTCTGATACGCCAGAATTTATTAATTTCTCGTGTAATTCAATATGGGAATCTGTATCTGTATGCTCCGTAAATATTTTTTTTACCTTATCTATAAAGGATTCATCTTCATTTTCAGATGGATCAGTTTTAACCTTTACATCCGTGCGCTTTTCCAAATCCTTCGAATGATCATTATTTGCAAAAATGATAATGTTTTTAGCATTATATCCTTTAAGTTCTAAACGATCTACCACATTCACTGCTTCATCTTTAGAAGGATAGGATCCAATGATTTCTATGGCCATTTTAAAAACACCTCCTGTAGGAAATTATAAACTAGTATTCTTTTCCCAAGGATATAAGTTTTAAAACGTACTGTCTGTTGATTGAACAAAAGCGCAAGCGCCCGTTTAGCAACATACAAACTGCGCCCGCGCATCGCGTGTGGTTCAACGTTGCCACGCAAAGTGGCGGTTTTAGTTGAACTTCCACTGCCGCTTGGCTATTTCGGTAAATAAATTATCCACTGCTTTTAAATTCTATGGTTTCCTGCAACGAAAAAGGCGAACAGTGCCTGGCACTGTTCGCCTTTCGTTTTATCCCCAAACTTCCTTTGCGGTATCCACGATAAATTTCAATTTATCCCATTGCTGTTCTTCGGTTAATTTATTCCCGTGATGCGTAGAAGCGAATCCGCATTGGGGGCTTAGGGCTAACTGCTCTAATGGCACATACTCAGAGGCTTCTCTAATACGTGCTTTAATTGCTTCTTTATCTTCGAGTTCGCCATTTTTCGATGTCACTACACCAAGCACGACCTGAGCTCCGCCATTTGGTATGTGATCCAATGGTTTAAAATCTCCGGAGCGATCATCATCGTATTCCAGGAAAAATCCATCTACTTTTTCTTTTGCCAATAATGTTGGGGCAATATGTGCATAGCTCCCTTCAAAAGCCCAGGTAGATTGATAGTTTCCACGACAGAGATGTGTTGTCACCGTTAAGTCATCCGGTTTTCCTTCCAAAACTCCATTAATGACACGTAATGCAAGATTAATTAAGTCATCTCTGGAAGTTGCCCCATCATTAAACGGGATATCCGGTGAAGATAATCCTGCAATATAGACGTCATCCAACTGTATATAACGTACACCATTATCGTAAAAAGATTTTAATGCATCTTGATACGCTTTTATAATATCGTTTGCGTATTCCTCTATGTCAGGATAAACCGTTTCATTACGTATGCCTTTATTAAATAACTGATTCGGACTTGGAATTGTTTGTTTCGCAACAGCACGTCCGCCGACAATTTCGTTGAATTCGATAAAGTCTTTTACAAATGGGTGATCAGGATTAAATGAAATTTTATCTGTATTACGGACATCGTACTTTTCTGTTTCAACCCCATCAAATGCATATCCTTTTTCAGGTACATAGCCTTCAATTCCGTTTAGGTGCTCCAAGAAGTCGAGGTGCCACCAGGTACGTCTAAATTCGCCATCCGTTACGGCTTCCAAGCCAACTTCAATTTGCTTATCTACAATTCGTTTAATTTCACTCGTCTCGACTTCGCGTAGCTGTTCGGCAGTGATTTTATTTTCTTTAAAATCTTTCCTTGCTTCGTGTAAATTGTCCGGACGCAATAAGCTTCCGACGTGATCTGCTTTAAAAGGTGCTTTGTTTGACATGGTATATCCCTTCTTTCTTCATTTTTTTAGCAGATAGGAAAGTAACTTTCCTACTGCATCAGTGCAACTAAGCGAAAAGCCAAGTTTTCTAATAACGAAAAAACCCTCTTCTTGATATCAAGAAGAGGGTTGACGTCATAATTGGTCACTCTTCTTATCTTCAAGCATTACGCTTCTGGAATTGGCACAGTACTCAAATGAGTCTGTTGCCGAGGTATCAAAGGGCCAGTCCCTCCACCTCTCTGGATAAGAAAATCACATATTTAATTAAGTTATTATTTACTAGATTACAGGTAACTTGAAAAAATGTCAAGATAAAAATCGGAAAATTTACAATGCAACAGTAGATTGCCATATGCCGTTTTATTAAATTATTTTAAATTATTAGATAAGTATATTGACAAATTGTAAAAAGGTGAATTATGATATACATATACAAAATGTCGACAATCGGCAGACCTAAAACGTATTCTTTCCAGACTATGCAATAGACCTAAAATAAATGAAGACAATTTTATGCAGTTCCTCCATAAATGGGTGCAAATTCCCATGAGAAACAAGCCACCCCCAAGGCAGTTTGTTCATATAATGAATTAAACTGCCATAATAAGTAAGGATTTGGTTTATATTCCGTTTATATAGTGAAAACAAACTATAAGAAATGGAAAAATAGCACAAAAAGGAACATTGCAAAATCGTTCAATGAGTGAATACCGCGACACTCTGTTTGAAGGAATCAATTATGTATGAAGGGAAGGGATGGGTGTGTTACAATTTTCGGTTTTGGAATATCAAAAGAGGTTAATGAAAACAAAACAACGGATGGCAGCTGATGGAATTGATGTTTTGCTAGTGACAGATCCAGCAAACATGAATTATTTAAGTGGTTATGATGCTTGGTCCTTTTATGTACATCAGCTGCTAATCGTTATGATAGATGAGGAACAGCCGTACTGGATTGGTCGAGGCTTAGATGCGAATGCAGCGAGGCATACCAGTTGGTTGGATGAAGATCATATTCTTCCATATGCAGATCATTATGTACAATCAACGATTAGACATCCAATGGACTTTGTTTCTGACTTTTTAAAAGAAAGAAAGCGGGATAAACAGGTTATTGCAATGGAGCTTGACGCCTATTATTTTACAGCCAAATCTTATCTTAAATTAGCTAATAATTTGCTCGATTCCAAATTTAAGGATGGAACCAATCTGGTTAATTGGATTCGAATTATAAAATCAGATCAGGAAATAGCCTATATAAAAAAAGCTGCTCAAATTTCTGAAAAGGCGATGGGAGTTGCGTATGAAGCGCTTAATGAAGGTGTTAGGGAAAGTGATGTCGTTGCCGAAATTTCCCATGCGCAAATCAGTGGAACGGAGGAATTCGGTGGGGATTATCCATCTATTGTTCCATTAATACCAACCGGGGAAAAGACATCTGCCTGCCATTTAACGTGGACAGACGACGTATTTAAGGCAGGGGACCCTGTGATTATTGAGTTGTCTGGATGCTATCAGCGTTACCATTCTCCACTGGCTCGAACAGCAGTAGTTGGTTCCCCGAGTGAAGAAATGAGGCATTTGGGTGATGTTGTTGTGGAAGGGGTTAATAGTGCTTTGGATGTCGTTAAACCAGGTATAACATGTGAAGAGGTAGAATTGGCATGGCGAAATTCAATTGAAAGAAATGGTATTAAAAAAGAGTCTCGAATTGGATATTCTGTAGGGCTTAATTATCCGCCTGACTGGGGAGAGCACACCGCAAGTTTACGTCCGGGAGATCGTACCGTATTGGAACCTAATATGACGTTTCATATGATACCAACAATTGATATAGGGCATGCGGGTATGGAAATTAGTGAGTCGTTCAGGGTGACAGAAACAGGATTTGAAAAACTTAATAACTTTCCACAGGAACTTTACGTTAAACCAAATATTCGCTTGGCATAGGATGGAAAGTGAAAAAGATTGAGAGGTAAGCGTAAAGACAGTATTAACTGCCTTTATGCTTATCCGGCCAAACATCTGGATTGATGAGATTTGGTGGTTTTTCTCCATGTATTCCTTTTTCCAAATTAGTTGCCGCAAGTTCCGACATCTTCAATTCTGTCTCATGAGTGGAAGATCCGATATGTGGCAAGGTGACCGTATTTTTCATTTTGAGTAGTGGATTGTCCGTTTCCGTTGGTTCATTCTCAAATACGTCTAATCCTGCTGCAGTAATTTCGCCATTTGTAAGAGCGTCAATTAAGTCCTGCTCGACAATTGTTTTTCCTCTGGATCCATTAATGAATATTGCGGATTCCTTCATTAACTGGAATTCCCTTTTACCAATAAGTCTCTCTGTTTCTGGAGTTAATGGGGTCATAAGGCAAACAAAATCAGATTGACTAAGTAGCTCATCAAGGTCAGAATACGTTGCGTTATATGTTTCTTCTACCTCTGGTTTTCTGCTACGGCTATGGTAAACAATATCCATATCGAAACCAAAATGAGCCCGTTGTGCGATTGCTTGACCAATTCGTCCCATTCCGATAATCCCCAACACTTTATGGTGAACGTTTATACCAAAGTGCTCTGGTTCGATTGATTGGACCCATTCTCCATTTTTAACAAAGTGATCTAACTCCGGGATTCGTCTGGCTGTAGCGATAAGAAGTCCGAAGATGGTATCAGCTACTGTATCTGTTAGGATGCCTGGTGTGTTGGTTGCCATAATATTTCGTTTGCTTAATTGCTCAATATCCAAGTTATTGTGCCCAACAGAGACGTTGCTGACAATTTTAAGGTTGGGTGCTTTTTCCAGTAAATCTTTGTTTACATTTAAGTCTAAACCGATAATTCCTTCTGCCTGATCTAATTGTTTCAAGAATTCAGGATCTGTAGTAGGATCAATATTTTTAAAGAATTGAACATCATATTTTTTTTGTAAATCTTTTAGTACAGGCTTCTCTACACGTTCATAAGCGATAATTTTTTTCTTCAATTGTAGCCCCCATTTCTAAATCTTGATTACTATCAAAATAGCTATAAATGTTTGAGAAGTCAACTTAAAAAGATAATTAATTAATTGACAATTTGAAATTAATTAATTATGATGTAGATACAATGATTGTCGACAATCGGCAATAAACTTAAAAAGATAAAAACATAAAATTTAATTATATAAAAGGGGTGTTTAACATATGGTGGATGAGGATACATTTATATTACAGAAGCCGTTAAGTGAACTGATTGCCGAGCAGCTTAGACAGCGTATTTGGGATAGGGAGGTTGAATTTGGAGAGCGATTACTTGAAGTTGAGCTGGCAGAAACATTTGAAGTTAGTCGCAGTACACTTCGAGAAGCATTGAAGATTCTTGAACAGGAGGGATTGGTGATAAGCAAAGCCCGAAAAGGAACGTATGTAGCACAATTTTCCAATAAGGATCTTGAGGAGATCATTGAATTTCGAAAATTAATAGAGGCACATGCCTTTACAGATGCACTCCCTTATCTGAAAGCGGATCAATTTGAAGATCTGAAAGGTATTATAACCCAAATGAAATCAGAAGTAACAAACAAAAACTGGAATCAGCTGTTTGATCTTGATATGCAATTTCATAGTTATATCGTTAACCTTAGCGGAAATTCGAGAATTATTAAGATCTACGACTCCATTCAAGTACAAATCAGAGCTTATCTCGTGCATCTGGATCAATATTACTCTAGCCCTCAAGCGTTCTATGATGAACATAAGGAATTACTCGACGCCTTATTGACTAAAGATGTTCAAATCGTTAAGGAACGAGTCAGGGATCATATTGCATACGTCGGGGAGAATTTACTCGGTGTAAAACAATAAATAACTTTAAAATGGGAGGCCAACTCAAATGAATAAAAAATTTGCTAACGTTCAAACGGAATTACCAGGACCAAAGGCAAAGGAATTACTGGATAGAAGGCATGCGATCGTACCAGATGCGGTTGGTTATGGGATTCCAACATTTGTAGATTCGGCAAAAGGGGCTTTACTAAAAGATGTGGACGGAAATGAGTTTATTGACTTTGCAGGTGCGATTGGAACGATAAATGCTGGTCATAGTCATGAAACGGTTACGGATGCCTTACATGATCAGATTGATCGTTATATTCATACGGGATTTAATGTCATGATGTATGATCCTTATATTGAATTGGCAGAAAAGATAGCGAAACTGGCTCCAGGGAGTTTTGATAAGAAAGTGATGTTCCTAAACAGTGGAGCGGAAGCAGTGGAAAATGCGGTGAAAATCGCCCGCAAGTATACGAAGCGTCAGGCAGTTGTTTCGTTTGCTGGAGGTTTCCATGGGAGAACATTGATGACGATGTCCTTAACTGGGAAGGTAAAACCATTCAAGTACGAATATGGTCCATTTGCGCCAGAAGTATACCGGGCAGCCTATCCTTATTTCTATCGTCGACCGGAAACAATGAGTGAGGAGGAATACTCGCAATTTTTATTAGATGAAATGGAAGACTTTTTTATTAAAGAAGTGGCTCCAGAACAAGTCGCTGCTGTTATTATGGAACCTGTACAAGGAGAAAGCGGCTTCATTATTCCGGATAAAGCTTTTGTTCAGGGGATTAGTGAATTATGTAAGAAACATGGAATACTTCTTATAGCTGATGAGATACAAACAGGCTTTGGGCGGACAGGAAAATATTTTGCTATGGAGCATTTTGGAGTGGAACCAGATTTAATTACTGTTTCCAAATCAATGGCAGCAGGGTTACCAATTAGTGGTGTGATTGGCCGAAAAGAAGTCATGAACGACGCAAATGCAGGTGAACTGGGTGGAACGTACGCAGGAAGTCCGCTTGGCTGTCGGGCTGGTCTTGCTGTACTTGAAGTAATGGAAAAGGAAAACTTAAATGCACGTGCAGACGTGATAGGTCAACAAGTTATGACAACGTTTAAGCATTTGTATGATCGTTTTGATGTGATCGGGGAAGTTAGGGGTCTCGGTGCTATGTGCGCAATGGAATTTGTTAAAGATCGGAAAAGCAAAACGCCGGATAAACAAGTAACCGATCAAATTTTCAAAGAAGCACAAAGACGTGGTGTCGTTGCACTCAAAGCAGGGGTTCATGATAATGTTCTACGCTTGCTCATGCCACTCGTGATAACAGATGAGCAACTGAAAGAAGGGTTAGAGATACTAGAAGAATCAATTGAAGCAGTGCTCGCAGTAAGTGCAAAATAATGAACAAAAAGCGCAGGTCGCGAAAAATACGTTAGGATATGGAGGGTCAACAAATGACAAAGCACTATTTGATGCATATAAATGGTTTATCAGTAGGTGAAAATTTGGAAACATTGGATATTACGAATCCGGCAAATAATGAAATAGTTGGTACGGTGCCAGTTGGCGGGGAAGCAGAAGCCATACAAGCAATAGATGCAGCGGATGAATCTCTTGAAGAATGGTCCGGGTTGACTGCATATGATCGGGCGAGTTATTTAAAGAGGTTCCATCAGCTCATGTTAGACAATCAGGAAGACCTTGCGCGTACGATGACGATTGAAATGGGGAAACCTATTAATGAGTCAAGAGGTGAAGTAAAGTATGCTGCTAGCTTCATAGAATGGTATGCGGAGGAGGGAAAGCGTGTATACGGAGAAACAATTCCTTCACATGCGACAGCCAAACGGCTTCAAGTATGGAAGAAGCCAATCGGTGTTGTAGCAGCTATTACGCCATGGAATTTTCCGGCAGCGATGTTAACACGTAAAATGGGTCCTGCGTTAGCTGCAGGTTGCACGATTGTAATTAAACCGTCGAGCGAAAGTCCGTTAACCGCCATTAAAATGATGCAACTATGTGAAGAAGCGGGATTCCCTAAAGGTGTTATTAATTTGGTTACAGGATCATCCTCAAAAATAGCAAAAGCTGTTATGGAAAGCGAAAAGGTTCGGAAGTTAACATTTACTGGTTCTACTGAAGTTGGGAAACTTCTAATTAAGCAAAGTGCTGAAAATGTTAAGAATCTATCGTTGGAACTTGGTGGTCATGCACCGCTGATTGTATTGGATGATGCGAATGTTGATGTTGCTGTGAAAGGTGTGATGGCTTCTAAATTCAGGAATGCTGGGCAGACATGTATTTGTGCCAATCGAGTTTACGTTCAATCGGGTATCTATGATGAATTCGTAAACAAGTTTGCCGAAGCAGTAAAAGCACTGAAAGTTGGAAATGGTGAGGACGACTCGGTTGATGTTGGGCCTTTAATCAATGAATCTGGATTAGAAAAAGTAAATCATCATGTCGAGGATGCTGTAAATAAAGGAGCTACGATTGTTACTGGTGGAGAAGCACAAACAAATGATGGTGGTGTCTTTTACACACCAACTGTAATTGGAAATGTCGATTCATCAATGGTTATCATGCAAGAAGAAACCTTTGGCCCTGTAGCACCTGTACAAAAGATAGAATCAGAGAAAGAAGCAATCACTTTAGCAAACAACTCGCCATACGGATTGGCAGCCTATGTGTTTACAGAAAACGTTGCTAAGGGTACCCGTGTAATTGAGAAGTTAGATTATGGAATTGTCGGATGGAATGATGGTGCACCTTCAGCAGCTCAAGTTCCTTTTGGTGGCATGAAAGAAAGTGGTATTGGTCGAGAAGGAGGACGTTACGGAATTGAAGCATTTCTAGAGACGCAGTACGTGTCCATAGGAATGGAGTAATCGAAAGGGTGCCTGATAGGATTGAATGCGATCTCGTAGTCATAAGTTCAGAATCTGGATGATCTAAGGGGAGTGGTGTTCTTTTGGTAAGTCACCATAAAGAAATAACGATAAGAGCAGAAAAAATGGCTTCACAGTTGGTGCAGTGGCGCCGAACATTGCATAAGAATCCGGAATTAAGTTTTCAAGAAGTGGAAACGTCCCGAATGATCGCCCAGATTTTGGAGCAAATTCCAGGTATGCACGTGCAGGTGGAAGCAGGGTATCCTACTGCGGTAGTAGGTACCCTTTCATACGGGGAAGGGCCTACATTTGCGATACGGGCGGATATCGATGCATTGCCGATTGAGGAAGAAAATTCTCATGATTACCAGTCACGATACGCAGGTGTCATGCATGCTTGTGGGCATGATGCACATACGGCAATCGGTTTGGGAGCAGCACATTTATTGAGTGAATCGTTTGAAAATGGGGGAATTCAGGGGACGGTTAAATTTCTGTTTCAACCTGCTGAGGAACGTGCTGATGCGTATGGTTCAACAGGGGCTCCGTATATGATTCAAGCTGGGGTGCTGGATGATGTAGATGGAGTCATTGCACTTCATATGAGCCCAGAGGATCAATTGGGAGAAGTTCGAGTTCATGATGGTTATAGTATGGCGAATGTGGATGTATTTAAAGCAAAAATTAGCGGGACCGGCGGACATGGTGCATACCCGCATCAGGGGACAGACCCTATCTGGATGCTTGGTTCCGTGTTGCAGGCAGTATATGGGATTACGTCAAGACGATTATCTCCACTGGAATCTGGTGTAATCAGCATTGGATCTATTTATACCGGTGTTGCTAGTAATGTGATTCCATCCGAAGTTGACATTCAAGGAACGATTCGCAGCTATCACCCCGATGTTCGTAAGGTCATGCATACTGAACTGGAAAAAGCTTTTTCGCTGGTCACGTTATTAGGTGGCGATTATCAATTAGAAATAATGCCTGAAGATCCCGCGCTAAAAAATGACCCCGTAATCAACCAATTGATTGAAGGAGCCATTCAGGATCTTTATCCGAGCTTTCATGTATTGGATATTCCGTTTGGGCTCGGAGGAGAGGATTTCGCCCATATGACGGAAAAAGTACCAGGTGCCATGTTTTTTCTTGGTTGCGCAAAGGATGATGGAGAGGTCAGAAACCTGCACACTCCAAACTTTGACATTGATGAGAAAAGCTTGCCAATTGGTTTGTCCATCCTAACCGAAACGGCGAGACGTTTTTTAAACAGATAGGAAACGACCCTGGCCACGCTTTTGTAGCCACCATCTACTATGAAAATGGAATAACAGGAAACTCAATCATATGCATGAGGTAAGGGAGGGGTACAGTGACCTCAGATGGCCAAGGAATCAAGACGGTTACCTTAACAGACGTTCAGGAAGCCCATAAGCGGATTTCTCCAGTAGTGAAAAAGTCACCCCTGATTTATTCACCCGCATTGAGTGAATACACAGGAGCATCCGTTCATTTGAAACTGGAGAATCTGAATGTTAGTGGGTCGTTTAAAATCAGGGGCGCAGCAAATAAAATGTTGAGCTTACCATTAGGTGAACAGAAACTTGGCGTTACAACTTTTTCGACAGGTAATTTTGGAATGAGTGTCGCCTATCTTGCCAAGCAGCTGGGAATCAAAGCAATTATTTGCATTTCCAATCGTGTGCCGAAAGCGAAAGTGGATTTGATTCAGGATCTAGGCGCACAGATAGAAATTGTTGGTCAGTCGCAAGATGATGCCGAGGAACGTTGTTACCAGTTGGAGAAAGAACATGGATTGACCGTGGTTCATCCGTTCGATGATCCTTATGTGATTGCTGGTCAAGGAACGATAGGCATGGAGTTGCTTGATGACTTGCCTAAGCTCGATACGGTTATTGGAGGCCTTTCCGGTGGCGGATTGCATTCCGGAATGGGAGTTGCTTTAAAGACCAATGCTCCTAAGCTCCAACTTCTCGGCGTATCACCCATTCATGGGGCAACCATGTATGAAAGTATCAAGCGAGGATTCCCTATATCGGTAGAAGAACAGAATACCTTGGCTGATAGTTTGTTAGGAGGAATTGGGGAAAACAATCAATATACGTTTCATATGGTTCAGCAATATGTGGATAAAATTATGCTGTTGGAAGAGATAGCAATAGCCGAAGGAATGGCTTTCATGTTAGAAAAGCATCGCATGATAATTGAAGGGGCGGCAGCATCTGGAATTGGAGCTATCTTAAATAAAAACGTTCCCTTAGGATCAGAGGTAGCCGTTATTATAAGTGGCTGCAGTGTAGATAATTCAACCGTAATGGACATAATGAATCAGAATCATACGAACTAGTAAGTTGATAATGTTGTTGCAAAAAGGGAGAAATGCTTAAAAAGGTGAGGAGGCCTTCATATGAGTAAAATGTTATTTCAAGATCAACTCATCGAAAGAGATAACGTGGTTGATATAGAGGATCGAGGCTATCAATTCGGTGATGGTGTCTATGAAGTAATTGGTGTATACGACAATAAAGCCTTTATGATGGATGAACATATGGAGCGATTGCAAAGAAGTGCGAGGGAAATCCAATTAGAACTTCCATTTTCCATTGATGATTTTAAAAGTAATTTAGAGGAATTAAGAGCTGCTAATGAGTTGGTGGAAGGAATTATTTACCTGCAAGTTTCCAGAGGTGCTAGCTCCCGGTGGCATGAATTTCCTGCCTCGGATGTATCTCCCGTTATTGTTGCCTATACAAGAGCGGAAGAAAGACCGACCAAGGTAGAGGATGAAGGTGGGACCGCTGTACTCACAGAGGATATCCGTTGGTTGCGTTGTGATATTAAAACACTTAACTTACTTCCGAATGTATTGGCCAAACAAAAAGCTGTCGAAAATGGGGCTGTAGAAGCTATTCTTCACCGCGGAGACATTGTGACTGAAGCATGTGCATCCAATGTGTTTATGGTAAAAGACGGGGAAGTATATACGCATCCTGCAAATAATTATATTCTTAACGGTATTACCCGAATAAAAATAATTGAATTATGCGACGAGTTGGATATAAAGGTACATGAAGCGGCATTCACTGTTGATGAACTGCTCGCGGCAGATGAAGTATTTGTTTCGGCAACAAAATCAGATATTATACCCATTTTAAAAGTAGGTGATCAAACGATTGGTAATGGCTCTCCAGGCGTAGTCACCTTACGTATTTTAGAAGAATTTCGCTCGCTTATACGAGAACTTACAAAGGCGTGATAGATCTTACTATTTGATGAACGAAAAACGGTTAGGCAGACGTATTGGAGGGATGTTATTTTGCTTCAAACACCAACATTATCAGCTTATCACCCGACCACCGCAGAAATAGATCTTGCTGCTTTCAATGAAAATATCACCAAGCTTAAAAAGCTCGTAAAAAAAAGCATGTTGTTAGCCGTAATTAAAACAAATGCTTATGGACATGGTACGGTTCGAATCGGAGAAGAAGCAGTCAAGGCCGGAGCGGAGAGCCTTGGTGTTACAACAGTAGAGGAGGGCGCATTACTCCGTGAAAATGGTATCGATGTTCCTATTCATATTTTAAGTTCGATTACGCCCGAACAAGCATCAGATGTTGTTCGATATGAACTAACTGCATCCGTGTTTTCCATTCGGTTAGCAAAAGCGATCAGTGAAGTGGCAGTGAAACAGCGCAAAACTATTCCAGTCCATTTAAAGTTGGATACAGGTTTACATCGATTTGGCCTCGAACCACATGAAGTGCTATCATTTTGTGAAGTTTGTTATGAACTACCTGGACTTTGGTGGGAAGGTGTATATACGCATTTTTCCAGTGTAGATGAAGGCGACTGGGAAACAACTGAGCGGCAATTTAACTTGTTTATTGATACGGTAACAATGCTGGATGAACAAGGCTTTAATTTTGCAATTCGACATGTCGGTGGATCAACGATTGCCATCGAAAGACCAGATATGCATCTAGATATGGTGAGACCTGGTGTTGCATTATTCGGCTATCAACCAGCAGCACGTCAACGGGATATCATTTCTTTAAAGCCTGTCATGGCCTTGAAATCAAACTTGATTTATGTGCGGGAACTACCCCCGAATACACCAGTCGGATATGGAGGCAGTTATGTTACTCGAACTACGAAAAAAATAGCTGTAGTGCCGATTGGACATGGTGATGGCTATAGTAGAGCATTATCAAATAAAGGGAAAATGCTTATTGGAGGAAAAAGAGTCAAGATTATTGGTACAATATCATTGGATCAAACATTGGTTGATGTGACGGATGTACCTGACGTTACGGAAGGGGAGGAAGTGATCTTGCTTGGTGAACAAGGAGGAGACGAAATAACAGCAGAGGATGTTGCGGATTGGATGGGTAGTATCGTAGATGAAGTAGTTTCCGGCTTTACGGAACGAATAAGAAGGGTGTACGTATAAAATTTCGTTCATCCTGAAAGAGGATGTTCAAAAAGTCTGGTAAAAATGACACATCGAATTTCTTCGTTGGCTTGCTTTTCCTGCGTGCTAGAACGTTAGCTCACGTATTAATTGCTAGGGGAACTTCTACTAAAACCGCCCACGTCTTGTGGGCAACGTCGAAGTCACCACATCCTGTGGAAGTCCGCTACTCAAAGCTACGCCGCCTCGAACTTTCGACGCACAGGACGTGCTAGTGTCGGTGTTGCAGGCAATGGTTTTCGGTGGGGCGAGCATTTACGCGCAGTCCCAGGACGCCTGCGACCTTAGTCGACGCGATCCTTTTTATCCTCCTTTTTGAACACACACTAAAAGCAAAAGGAGAGGTCAACGGTGAAAAATTTTAATATAGCGCTTATACCTGGGGACGGAATTGGTTCGGAGGTTGTTTCAGAAGGTGTGAAAATTTTAAAGGAAATTGAAGAAATGGATGCAGCTATTTCCTTTTCTTTTGCTGAATTTCCGTGGGGTTGTGAGTATTATTTGGAACATGGAAAAATGATGGCTGATGACGGAATCGAGCAGTTACAGCCGTTTGATGCTATTTATTTAGGTGCTGTTGGTTATCCAGGAGTGCCTGATCACATTTCCTTAAGAGAACTTCTTTTACAGATTCGAAAAGGATTTGATCAATATGTTAATTTACGTCCTATTACACTTTTGAATCCATCTTTGACACCATTGAAGTCCAAAACAGAGAAAGATGTTGACTTCCTTGTCATCCGTGAAAACAGTGAAGGGGAATATTCAGGGGCTGGGGACTGGTTATACAAAGGAAAACCAGAGGAAGTAGTCTTACAAACGGGTGTATTTTCCCGAAAAGGAACGGAACGAATTATTCGTTATGCTTATGAGGAAGCACGTAAATCGAATCGGACGTTAACGAGTGTTAGTAAGGCCAATGCCTTGAATTATTCCATGGTTTTTTGGGATGAAGTATTTGAAGAGGTCGGGAAAGAATATCCAGATGTAGAGACGTATTCCTATCTTGTTGATGCTGCAAGCCTGTACTTCGTTGCACAGCCTGAGCGGTTCGAAGTAGTTGTGACCTCTAATCTTTTTGGTGACATTTTAACAGACATCGGTGCTGCAATTACTGGTGGATTGGGTCTTGCAACAGGAGCAAATGTTAATCCAGAAAGAAACTATCCATCCATGTTCGAGCCTGTACATGGATCTGCTCCGGATATAGCTGGAAAAGGAATTGCAAATCCAATTGCTGCGATTTGGTCGGTCAGTCAAATGATGGACTTTTTTGGTGAAGAAAAGTGGGGCGAAGCAATTCTTTCTACGATTAAAACAATACTGAAAGAAACGGAACAACTTACTCCAGACTTAGGAGGACAGGGATCCACAAAATCGGTAGGGGATCGATTTGTTGAGCTCCTTAAGGATAATCGTATTACATAAAGCGAGGGGACGTACGGACGGGTGATAGAACTTGCAGCCAGTGTTAACAGCAACCCTCGAATCTGGGAAACGATCGCCGAATGTCCAAATGTAAACAACAACATATGTAAATGAATGCGTACTGTTGGATTCACGGCTTTAATTAATGGCCATTAATTCAGCAGTTTTTCTATCTCATGCATCAATGTGTATATTAATGTTATGATAATGTATAATGAAAAAAGTCAAAGGGGATTTTTTAATGAACTTTGTTTCCATCGACTTCGAATCGGCTAATGAAAAACGATTCAGCCCCTGTGCAATTGGTATTGTTGTTGCAAATGAGCATGAAATTGTGGATGAATTTTACAGTTTGATTAATCCGTTGATGGAGTTTAAATCATTTCATACATATATACATGGTATTACGGAAAATGATGTATCCACAACTGTGGCCAATACTTGATAAATACGTATCAAATAACATTGTTATCGCGCATAATGCTAGTTTCGATATGAGTGTAATCAGGCATACATTGGATTATTTTAATCTTCCTTATCCGGAGATGGACTATCTTTGTACAGCGAATATTTCTAAAAAGGTATGGCCAAACTTAATGAATCATAAACTAAATACATTGGCTGATCATCATGGTATTGAATTCGAACATCATCATGCACTTGAGGATGCGCGGGTTGCTGCCAAGGTTATGATGAAGGCTATTTCAGCGTATCAGGCCGGTTCGATGGATTTATTTTTAGCAGTTAAGAAAGTATAAAAACTTTCTTACTGCATAAGTGCAACTAAGGTTGTTACCTAAAGGCTTGGTGACAACCAAGTTTTCTAAGAAAAATGTAGGATGACCAAAGGTAGAATTTACGAACACGGATATGTTCCGCCTCGTGTAAAACCAGTCAAGCGCACGCGGAAGTTACAATTTTAGGAAGAGGCTTTTACAATGAAAAAAAGTGCTATGCTTGGCGGAGCGTTAGGAATTTTGATTTCCGTGATTGCTCAATTATTTGCAGTTGTAGATGATTCGTATACAATTGGGAATATCGGTTTTTTGGGTATGTTGAGTGGTGTGATTGGTGTCATTGCAGGTTATCAAATTAATAAAAAGAATGATGTTGCGTTAGTCGGTCTTGGTATCGCGATTATTTTAGGTACGATAGCCTTGTCATTCCTTTATCTCATCCCTACCATTCTTATGATAATACCGTTTGTAAAGGTGTTTAATAAACGTTAATTTATGGAGGAATAAAAATGGCTGAATTAAATTATGAAATCAAGAAAACCATCGGTGTGCTTTCAGAGTCACCAAAAGGTTGGACAAAAGAGTTAAACGTTATCAGTTGGAATGGTCGCACGCCAAAATATGATTTAAGAGATTGGGCTCCTGAAAAAGAGAAAATGGGAAAAGGTGTTACGATGACGGAAGAAGAACTGATGCAGTTGCGAGTTCTTTTGCAAGAGATTGAATAATGTTATAGGTTTTTAAGGCTGCTATACTTACGAAAAGAGACAGGTTTAATTAGTTGTGAAAATAGGTTATTTAGAGAAGGAGAGCGTATACATATGAACAAAAAGCGTTGGTTCGCACTGCTCGCTGTAGCAGTTTTGATTATCTTTTCTTTAGGGTTTCGCATGGTAACAAGCGCTGTTACAGCTGATTTCGATGAGTTATTCAACGTGCCAGATAGTGAGTTCGGACAGGATGTTATCGAAGAGGGGGCGCCAAATAATAAAATTGCCGTCGTAAATTTAAATGGAATTATTCAACAAGATGATGTAAGTCCGTTAATGAATACAGGTGCTTATAATCATGACCGATTTTTGAAAATGCTTGATGAAGCCGCTGAAGATAATACAGTGAACGGAATTATTGTACGTGTGAATACACCTGGTGGAGGTGTTGTTGAAAGTGCGGAAATTCATGATAAAATTGTTTCAATTCAAGAAGAGCAAGAGAAACCTGTATATGTGTCGATGGGTAATACGGCAGCATCAGGTGGGTACTATATAGCAGCTCCTGCTGATAAAATTGTCGCACATGAAGCTACAATGACTGGCTCAATTGGTGTTATTATGGAGAGCTTCAACTTCGCAGAATTTGCTGATGAACATGGTATTGATTTTAACACGATTACAAGCGGTGAATACAAAGATATTATGTCCGCTTCACGTGAAATGACGGATGATGAACGTGAAATTTTGCAAGAAATGATTGACGACTTACATGGAGATTTCGTGCAAGTAATCGTTGATGGACGTGAGATGTCTGAATCAGAAGTTAGAGATGTAAGTGATGGCCGAATTTACACAGGATCACAGGCACAAGAGGTCGATCTGGTCGACGAATTGGGGTCCATGGATGACACGATTGCAATGATGAAAGAGGATTACGACCTAAATGATGCAAGCGTAATCGAGTATCAAAGTGGTTTTGGACTTAATCAATTCTTAGGTGGAACTGTCCAAAACATGTTCGATACAGAAACTGACATAATGGGAATTAAAGATCTATTAAGACAATCGAATGCGCCGCGTGCGATGTATTTATATACGGAATAAGGGGGTGCCGGAATGAATGAGGAACATGAATATAAGATAGCAGATGAAGCATCCCTACAACGAAGGTATGCAGGATTCTGGATGCGATTTTGGGCATACCTGGTTGATTTAATTATTGTATTCAGCATTAACGGCATCTTACTTAGCCCGTTTAAATTTATAAACAATGGTGCGCCTGTTGATATAGGATTCTGGACATTGACAGGAGTAATTGGATCGGCCGTTTTTTATCTATACTTTTTGTTAATGACAAGGTTTCTGGGACAGACAATAGGTAAGATGTTATTTGGTTTAAGAGTCGTTAGGGAAGATGCAGAGCCATTAAAATGGAGTGATCTTCTTTTCAGGGAGTTAGTTGGAAGGTTCTTACATCGTGTGTTTTTCTTTGCGGCAATTATTTACGTTGTTGTCGCCTTTACTCCAGAGAAGCAGGGCGTTCATGACATGATAGGAAATACGAGAGTTGTGTTCGAATAGAGGTAAAAAGCAAGGTTTTCTGTAGAAATCAGGAAATCTTGTTTTTATATATACAATAACCAGGTGGTCTGAATAGATCACCTGGTTATTGCATTACTGTAGATTATTAATTATTGACCTTGTTGATTTTGCTGAGCTTGTTGTGCTTGCTGTTTTGCTTGTTGCAACTGTTGATGTGCTTGCTGTACCTGAGGATCCTGTTGTGCTTGTGGACCAGCTTGAGATTCAGCATTTTGTAGGCCTTGTTCAGCTTGTTGCAGTTGTTGTTGAGCTTGCTGCATTTGCTGTGGATCTGCACTAGCCTCTGCTTGTTGTACCGCTTGTTGTGCTTGTTGAGCTTGCTGAGCAGCTTGTTGTAATTGCTGCTGTTGTGGATTTTGTTGTGCCATAAGAAATAACCCTCCAAAATTTTTTTGAGCTCAATGCTCTCTAACTAGAATGCCTCACAAATTAATTAATTATGTATGATTTTACGCATTTTTTTAAAAAAGAATAAAAAAGATAGAATTACTTGCTACAAATAATTAACTGAATTAAAATAAAAGAAAGAATATTTGAAACATCCCATCAGAAAAATTATTGGAGGAGTGAAAGGATGAGCATGGAGATAAATGTCCACAGTGAACTTGGAAAGGTTTTAGATCGGGCAAGACGCAATACATTAGCAGATTTATTGGCAAGAACACGAGATCGAAATCCAGATAAATTTGCGTTGGCTTACAATGAGCAGCGTTTGAATTATGCGGAACTAGATGATGTGGTGAATCAAACGGCACATGCATTTTTAGCGGATGGGATGCAAAAAGGTGATATGGTGACGGTTATGTCTAAGAACAGCTTAGACTTCGTGGTAGTTAATTTTGCCCTGGCGAGAATAGGAGCTGTCATGATACCAATTAATTATATGCTTAGCATTGAAGATGTAGCGTATATTTTAGAGCATGCAGAAGTTAGCGGACTCATTGCCTCAGAAGAATATGCAGCTGTGCTCGATCAGTCGGCTGGTAGCCTGAACATTAAACAACGTTATGTGATGGATGTTTCTACATCCGTAAATGAACTACCTGAATGGACACCATTATCGATCGCACGCGCGGAGAGACCAACAGATATTGTTGAAGCAGAAATTGCTGACGATGACCTTGCACATGTACTTTATACGAGTGGAACGGAATCGCGGCCAAAGGGCGTTATGCTATCCCATAAAAGTATTATCAGTGAATATGTTAGCTCCATTGTTGATGGGAAAATGGATGCCGGAGATATAGCAATTCATGCATTGCCTCTTTATCATAGTGCACAGCTCCATGTATTTCTCGGTCCAAGTATATACGTTGGAGCAAGTGGAATTATCTTAGGTGCAGCAAGTCCTGAGTTAATTTTAAAAACAATTGAAGAAGAGGGTGCAACACAATTGTTTTGTCCACCAACCGTGTGGATAGCCTTGCTTCGTCATCCGGATTTCGATAAGCGAGATTTATCAACATTAAAAAAGTGTTATTATGGAGCTGCAATCATGCCTAAAGAAATTTTAAAAGAGCTTGACGCGCGATTGCCAAATGCGGGATTCTGGAATTTTTACGGACAAACAGAAGTCGCTCCACTTGCAACGGCACTTCAACCAGAGGATCAGCTACGTAAACTGGGATCGGCAGGGGTTGCAACGTTAAATGTGCAAACAAAAATCGTGGATGATGATGATGATTCATTGCCGGTTGGGGAAGTGGGCGAAATTGTTCATCGAACTCCACATGCAATGAAAGGTTATTTACACGATCCAGAAAAAACAGCAGAAGCCTTTAAAAATGGTTGGTTTCATAGTGGGGATTTAGGCGTTATGGATGAAGAAGGCTATCTCACGATTATTGATCGAAAAAAGGATATGATAAATACTGGTGGTGTAAACGTTTCAAGCAGAGAAGTTGAAGAGGCCATTTACCAACTGGATGGCGTGTCTGAAGTCGCGGTTGTTAGTATTCCGGATCCATATTGGGTGGAAGCAGTTACAGCGATTATCGTTCTAAAAGAAGGCGTCACATTGACGAAAAAGGACGTAGTTGACTTTTGTAAAGGCAAGCTATCGACATTCAAGGTTCCAAAATATGTGGACTTTTCAGATGAGTTGCCGAAAAATCCAAGTGGAAAAGTAATGAAGCGATCGTTAAGGGACCGTTATGAAGACCTTGGCGAAAAATAATAATCCGTTTTTTAAAAAGCATAGATTGAAACTTATTTGTCATACTAAGAGTGGAGGTGTTCTTAGTGAGTAAAAAAAATAATAATACCAACCGAAGTAAAAGAAGAGTCAACGATTCAAGTCTAAATCCTCAAGGCTTGTCTGAGGATGTAGCCAATCAGGAGCCTAAATCCCAACTTGAACAACGTGCTAAAAAGAAGAATACGAAGATTTAGAAGGTGAATCGAATGGATCATACATTGAGTTATTTACGCGAATCTTTGTCCAATTATATGGAGAACGATATGTGCCAACAAATTGTTAAAAAAATGCAAGCTAATAAGTACGCGAACGAAGAAGAGCTTGCCAGAGATTTAGATGAAGAAGAAACGAGCTATTTAAATCAGGTATTAGAAAATGAGTTAGACTATGCCAAAAATGTGCAGGATGATAGCAGGGTAAAGGGACTAAATGAAGTGCACGAATTATTATTTTAATAAAAGAGATTTTCCTATTGAAATTTTTCAACTCCCGTTATATAATATATTCACAAGCTACATTGTACGTATTCAAATAAGTTTTAACCTCTAACAGATGAATAGGGAGTTTTATATAGAAATTGAAATGTCGAGCCGTCATTATGTAGCGGAAGACAGGAATTTTTCTGCAAGCACCCACTTAGTGAAGTGGTGGTTTAAAACTTTTTTACTAAATACGGCAATTGTGGCTATAACTACACAATTAAGCGAGACTAGCTTCCTAATGGAGGCTGGTCTTTTTCTTTTTTATAAAATAAACATTTTCCCTACATAATATATGGTAAAATGTAATGTGAGGCTAAGTTAATAGCAGACAGCAAGGGGAAAGAATAAATGACGAAAGATCGAATAGAAGATATACAAAAGATAAATAAAGCTCCAATCGTTGCGGTATTTTTAACTGGCGCATTTTTAGCAATATTGAATCAAACGTTAATGGCAACTGCAACACCACATATAATGGAAGATATGAATCTAACAGAAAACACTGCTCAATGGCTAACGACAATATTTATGCTGGTCAACGGAATTATGATTCCTGTTACAGCATTTTTAATTGAAACATATACAACCCGAAGGCTCTTTCTGACCGCAATGCTAACCTTCGCATTCGGTACATTGGTTTGTGCTGTGGCACCAAATTTTGCCATATTAATAACGGGGCGCGTAATTCAGGCAGCAGGTGCTGGTATTATGATGCCGTTAATGATGACGATATTTTTATTGATATTCCCGATTGAAAAGCGTGGAACGGCAATGGGGATGGTTGGCTTGGTAATTAGTTTTGCACCAGCAATTGGCCCAACTCTTTCCGGATTTCTTGTAGAGTATTTTCATTGGCGTTCGCTGTTTTATGTTGTGTTTCCATTAGTTATCATTGATATTATTATCGCTTATTTTGTATTGAAGAATGTAACAAATCGAACATTTCCAAAGGTGGATATATTATCCATATTCTTATCAACAATAGGTTTTGGTGGGTTATTGTACGGATTTAGTAGTGCTGGTAATTTTGGTTGGTCCAGTACGGTTGTTATTCTATCCTTATTGCTTGGCTCTATATCGCTCACGATATTTATTTTCCGTCAATTTAAGCTTAAACAACCTATGTTGGAATTTCGGGTTTTAAAAAATCGAACATTTACAATTGCAACAATAATAGGCATGATTACGTTTATAGGCTTAATTGCTTCTGAAACCATTTTACCAATTTACATGCAAAACATGGCCGGATTTAGTGCATATGAATCTGGACTGGTAATTCTACCGGGTGCGTTAATAATGGGATTCATGTCACCAATAACGGGTCGGATATTTGATCGTTTTGGTGCGCGTTACCTTGTAATAACCGGTTTGACAATTTTAACCATCACAAGCTTTTTATATACAAATTTAACGCCAGATACGTCATTAGAGTATTTGACCATCGTTTTTGCTATACGGATGTTTGGAATATCGATGGTAATGATGCCAGTAACAACCGCTGGGCTTAACCAGTTGTCCACCAAATTAATTCCACATGGAACGGCGATGAACAATACGATGCGCCAAGTAGCTGCTTCCATTGGTACTGCTGTTTTAATAACTGTCATGACAGCTTCCGCATTAAATACAGGAGAGGACGCAATGCCTAGTGATATGGTACACGGTGTTAATGTGGCTTTCTATGTTGCCACAGGCTTATCGCTAGTAGCTCTTGTATTAGCCTTTTATATTAAACGGATTACACCTGCAGAAGAACGAGCTGCATGGAGAGCACAGGAAGCGGAAGAGAAATTAAATAGTAGGGATTACAGGGGGGATGTAGATTGAAAAAGAAACTATTAATTATCTCTGGTGTTATCGTAAGCTTACTGGTTGTTGGAGTGTTCTTGGCCACGAATTATTTTTACGGGGAGAGTGTAAAGCGGGGAAGTGAAGTTGAGTTACACAGTGAAGAAGTTGAAACTGTCGCAAGTCAGCAAGATGAATCAATCGTAGAGGAAGCGAAGCAATGGTTTGATGAACAGGATACAGAAGTGCTTGAACAGATTTCTTACGATGATTTATCCTTAAAAGCAATTTATATAGAAAATGAAGTCTCAACAGGTAAAACTGTTGTTTTGGCTCATGGGTATCGTGGTATGAAAGAAGATATGAATGAATTAGTAAAATTTTATTATGATCAAGGGTTCGATATATTAATGCCAGATGCTCGTGGACATGGTGAAAGTGAAGGAGATTATGTAGGCTATGGATGGCATGATCGCCTTGATTACGTGCAATGGATAGAGATGCTTGTTGATAGCTACGAAGCTGAAGATATATTTTTACACGGGAATTCGATGGGGGCTTCCTTAGTGTTGATGACCAGTGGTGAAGATTTACCGGAAGAAGTTAAAGGTATTGTTGCGGATAGTGGATACACCACTGTTAAAGAAGAATTAACGCATCAGCTGAATCATTTATATAATCTACCGGCTTTTCCATTGCTTGATATAACAAGTGTGATGACCAATATTAGGGCAGGCTATACATTTGAAGAAGCTTCTGCCATTGACCAAGTAAAAAACACTACACTTCCAGTATATATTATTCACGGTGAAGAGGATGATCTTGTGCCAACGGAAATGGCTTATGAACTGTATGATGCTGCTGGCGGCGAAAAGGAGCTTTGGATTGTTCCTGATGCCGGCCATACGGATGCTCATACGGTTACTACTGCAGAATTTCAGGAACGATTGCAACGTTTTATTGATGGTGTGTTAGGGGATTAATTATTAAAAAGAAAATGTTATAATAAAACAAAAGGGAGTAATTCGATTGATTTCTAATACAGTCGAACGTAGACCCACGAAAAGGTTTAGCAGCAAAGAAGATCTGGACAAATTAAGGAAGTTCGTAAATGCTGAAAAAAAGAAATCTGGTTATAATGAGGAAAGAACAATCTCGCAAATTTTCTTTGAAAACGCTAAAAAACAAGGACGCCATATTTAATAGGCGTCCTTTATGATTCTTCGGTATTTCTTTTCGAAAGGCCTCATTAATGTACTTGAATGATTTGCCATTCTCTTTATTAATAAAACGCTTTAATCTTTCCAGCTTCTATTCGGTGTATTTCGATTTGCAAATGCTACTTGATTCATTTCTCCCATGGTTGTTTCCTCCAATCGGGGTTCCTCTTATTAATATATACCTTTGTAATTTCAATATGTCTTCCACTTTTTAATGAAATGAGGTTAATTTGTTATTTGGACATTAAAACGTATACACAGCAATAAAATAGTAGTACTTGAATTACCTCAGATTTTTGAACTACTTATACCAAATCGCTCCTTTCCTTTTGGTATCATAGAATGGAGCGTTTTTTAGATTAAAAAATGCGAAAATCGTTGCAGGAAGATAGCCGGTTATGGCGAATCTTTATAAATAGGAGCAATCACAACATGGAGGACAAAATGACAAACATTCGAGTAAAACACACATTGATTGATGAAAGATCAATTTTAGAGTTATTACAAGGCTATAATCTTGGCCCTATTAGCAGGTGTAGCTTTTTGACGAGAGGGCTAAATGATACTTACCTGATCATCACCCCAAGAAAGCAATATATATTCAGAGTTTATCGTTATGGTTGGCGAAATAAAGAGGCAATTCAATTTGAAATAGATGCCCTTCAGCATTTGAAAAATAAAACATTTACTATTTCACACCCCATTGCAAAACGTGATGGTACTTATTTAAATGAAATAGATGCACCTGAAGGGTTACGTTATGGGATGCTTTTCTCGTATTCTCAAGGAGAGAGACCTGCAATTAACGCACGTAATGCTCAACTGATAGGGGAATCGCTTGGTAAATTGCATCATAAAACCGATGATTTTCATTCTGAATATAATCGCGGTTTTAAGATAGATTTAAACCATTTATTGGATGAACCTACAGCAATGATTTTACCTGTTATTAATAAATTTTTCGGGAAAAAGGTAGAGGGAGACGTGCAGGAAATTGTAGAAAATCTTAAGACAGGACTCCGTAATAAAGAGCTTGAAATCGGCTTTTGCCATGGAGATTTTCATAACCATAATATGCATGTTGAAAATGGAAAAATTGAAGTATTTGATTTTGATGGTGCTGCAATGGGATTTAGAGCCTATGATGTTGCAGTGTCCTGGTGGAATTTGCTCACGAATTATGGCGAGAAGGAAGAAGAATGCTGGGAGGCGTTTTTAAAGGGTTATTCGTCCCAACGAACATTAGCAAAAGATGATTTCGCTAGCTTACCGTTACTTATTACAGCACGAAGGTTTTGGCTCCTCGGTACCATGTTGCAAAATGAAGACGTATGGGGGACGAACTGGATAAATAAGCAATCATTGGAATTATTTATACTACAGATCAAGACAGACATGATACGTGAAATGTAAGAGGTGAAAAAATGGAGACATTGCCAATTTGGTTCTGGATTATGTTTTATTTGTTCTTGCTGCTAACGCTAACCAGCGCCATATACAGTAACTTCAAAAATAGACGAATCTACTTGTCGTATATTAGTATCATATTATCACTCCTGGTTCCAGTCATGGGATTTTTATTTAGTTTGGGAAGAGCTGAAAGCCAGACTGAACTAGGATATCTTTTTGTTCAACTAGGGGCGGGGGATATATGGGCTGTTTTAATAACGCTGTTTCTTGTTTATTTTGTCGTGTGGTGGGTTTTATTGATTAAAGAGGAGATTGATATATATGCGATTATGGAAAAAATCCAGAATACAAGGTTCTGGAATAATAGCAAATAAATGTTTTTTCTATAGTGCATTAGCCCTTTATCTTGTAACAATGATATTGAATTTCCCATTTCCGCATGAGGAACCTTTTGGCGGAACAGTTTTTTCTGTGTTAAACATACCGCTTCAGACAACAAATGGTCTACATTATCTAGGAATCATTACACTTATCCTATTCATAGCAAGTCTATTTTTCCTTGCCAAGTCATTAAAAAAATATCATATTCGTATTCTAATACTGGCATTTATACTGTCAGGTTTCCTTCCTTCGATTATGATTGATGCTTATCAAAGTACTTTTGCTACGGGTGTCTATGCTGTGACGTATGAGGGAGATTCTAGTAATTGTGCGTTTGATAGGGCTGATTCCGAAACATTGCATGGAATCTGTGAGCTGTCCTTTGAAAATCATAGCAATGAAGGTGTACAGTTTTCGTTGGAATTTTATGATAAATATCAGTTTGAAGATGTATTCCTTCATAACATTTATGAATAACGATTCTCCTTATGATATTGAATTGAATGCACGTGAGCATAAAAGCGTAACAGTTGAGACGTATATAGATGTTTCAGAAATGGAAAATCCTATTCAAGGTGGAAGTGCGCAAAGTATGAATATTATTATAGAAGATGATGACGGCAAGAACAGGAGATTGTAAGGTGGAAAGATTGTCTCTTTATTAAATAAGGAGTAATGAGCTTCATATAGAAAGAAGGAACGTTTATGATTTATAAAGCGGATATTACTGTAAGGAAAAAACTATTTCCTATGTTCGATAGTATGAATGACACCATTATTCTTTCATGTCTTCAAGGGCATATGGGGAGTGCTTGGGTGGATGACCTTGAAAAACCTACCGTTGCACAAATTTCAGTAGGAGATTTTGTATTCTATGCTGGAAACCCTCATGCAAAAGAAGCTGAAGTGTTATTACAAAATTTGCCTGAAAACATTTTGGCAATTGTTCATACAGATGAATGGAAAAATCGTATAGAAACGGTTCATAAAGCTTCAATAGAAAAAATTCAGCGATATAGTTTCAAAAAGAATGTTGAAGATCTAGATCGTAAGCATATTGAGAAATTTTTATCTAGGCTTCCAGAAGGATATGAATTAAAAAGAATCGATGCATCTTTGGCGAAGGAACCCTCTTTGCATGAGATTTCCAAGGACTTCATAGGACAGTTTCATTCGATAGATGATTATGTAAAAAGAGGGGTTGGCTTTGCTATTTTGTATGATGGAAAGGTTGCATGCGGAGCATCGTCCTATAGTATTTATGATAAAGGAATAGAGATCGAAATTGCTACACATCACAAGCATAGAAGGAAAGGCTTAGCGACTGTAGCAGCAGCTGCATTGATTTTAGAATGTCTTGACAGGAGGCTGTATCCAAGCTGGGATGCGGCGAGTCTTGAGTCTGTAAAGTTAGCACAAAAGCTTGGGTACGTTTTGGATGGGCCGTATGATACGTACTATATTAAAAAGTAGATTGAAATGACTTAAAATAAAATCATATGAATGTTGAAAGGGGAATGAATGATGAATGAAAATTATCCGATAATGGAAAATGCTGAGGCGTTTTATTTCCCAGGTAATCAAGTAGGTGTTCTGGTAAGTCATGGGTTTACCGGGACGACACAAAGTATGCATTATTTAGGAAAGCGAATTGCTGACGAGGGATATACTGTTTATGGTCCTAGACTAACTGGTCATGGTACACATTATGAAGACATGGAGAAGGCGACAAATCAAGATTGGATCACAGATGTGGAAGCGAGTTTCTTGATTTGCAAATAAAGTTGAAGGAGAGTTTTGAATAGATGAGATAATTAGTGCAGAACTGGAGAAGTTTTAATGCAGATGAAAAAATCTTATAGAAAAATGTATGTACAGAGTCAAACAGGGAGCAGGAGATACTCATGAAGCAGTTTGAAACGGATAGATTAATTTTAAGGGATATTCATTTAGAAGATGCTGATGTAGTCGAAGAATTTGCAAGCGACTATCAATTAGCAAAAACAACGTTAAATATCCCTCATCCATACCCAAAAGGTTCAGCAAAAGAATTCTTAGCTAATTGTATTAAAGTTCAAAAGGAAGGAAAATTAAAAGTTCTAGCTGTTACGTTGAAACCAACTAATGAATTTATAGGAATGGTAAATATAAGTATTCATAAGAAGTTCCTTAGGGGAGAACTAGCTTATTGGATTGGTAAGCCATTTTGGGGAAACGGATATGCAACAGAAGCAGCAAAAGAAATGGTGCGAATTGGTTTTGATGAATTAATGTTAAATAGAGTTTTTGCACAATCATTTACAATGAATCCAGGATCATATCGAATAATGGAAAAGATAGGCCTGCAACATGAAGGTCTTTTACAAGAACATGTTAGTCGAGATGGTGAATTTTATGACATAACGGTATATGGCATTACTGAGAAACATTATAGATAAGAAGGAGAAATAAAATTTGAAATCAGAAAAACAAAAAATGATTAGCGGTGAATTGTATAACCCCGCTGACTTGGAATTATAAGCAGACCAGTTACATGCCAAAAAATTAACCAGATTATATAATCAAACAATGGAAACTGAAAGTACAAGACGAACGGAAATAGTGAAAGAACTTTTTGGTACCACTGGTGAAAGTATATTTATTGAACCGAATTTCCGATGTGATTACGGCTATAATATTCATGTCGGGGATAATTTTTACGCGAATTTTAATTGTGTGTTTCTGGATGTTTGTGAAATTAGGATAGGTGATAACTGCTTTATAGCCCCAGGGGTACATATCTATACCGCGACACATCCATTAGATCCGTACGTTCGAAAATCCGGGATAGAATCGGGGAAACCGGTTATCATGGGAGACAATGTATGGATTGGTGGTGGTGCAATCATCAACCCCGGAATACATGTAGGAGATAATGTGGTGATTGGATCAGGTGCAGTTGTAACAAAGAATGTTCCTGATAATGTAGTTGTAGGTGGGAATCCAGCAAAGGTTATTAAAAAGGTTGAGATAGAATAATCATGGAGTGATTTTATGGATAAAAAAATTAGTTCATTTCCACCTGTCTTACCTAATGTGCCCAAGGTGCTCATTCTCGGATCTATTCCTGGGGGTGTGTCTTTGGAGAAACGACAATATTACGGGAATCCCCGTAATCATTTCTGGGCCATTCTTTATGAACTTTTTGATCAGGAACCGCTCGATGATTATAAAGATAAACTTGATTTTGTGAAAAAACATGGGATTGCCTTATGGGACTCAATAGGTATATGTTACCGAGAAGGTAGTTTAGATGCTAATATTTTGGAAGAGGAACCAAATGATATTGCAGGATTATTAAAAGAGCAAGCTACCATTAAATTAATTGCATGCAATGGTGGAAAGTCTCACCAAACGCTTAGGAATAATTTCCCTGTTGCTAATTTAGGGGTGGAAGTCGTTAAAATGCCGTCAACTAGTCCAATCCCTGGTAAATATACAAAATCCTTCGAAGAAAAAGTAGCGATATGGAGGAAAATTTTAACGGTTATAAGTTAGTTGCGTGATTACATTACAATCTTATTAAGAATGAATAATTAGTTGTATTTAATTAATAAATAGAATACAATAAAAATGAGTCGTAAGGGCTACTTACGACTCAATACAATTCCCGCAAAGTAAGACGACTCGTCTAGGGAATGAAAAAAGTAATTGTCCTAGGTGGCTTTCACATCTGGATGATTACTTTTTTTCTTGGCTGCTGAACACAACTAACAAAATGAGTGTTGCGAACGAAAACATCAACTCAAGTGCACTGTCAATTGAGATCACAAGCTTCAACCCCTTTCATTAGGGTTTTAAGCCGCCATACAAAAAGTTCATCTTTGCGCTTTCCAGAGCACACCTTGCAGGACCTGTATATGTATATTATACAACAAAATAAATTGGAAAAGTCATAATTATTGAAAAATGGTAAAATTTTCCCATTGAATTTTGGGTCAACACTAAAATCTATGGTTGATAATAGTGAATAAATATGGTGAAAAACTAGTTAGCGAAGGAAAGACACGGAGACTCCTCGAAAATTCAGGACCAATTTTCTTCGTGCGATGCAATGCTGCCGTAGCCTTCCTTGTCCTGTGGGAAAGCGCAGTGGGAAGACCCCGCAGGAAAAAAGCGAACTTCTTTTTTTTCGAGGAGGCTGAGCTCAAGCCCACGGAAAGCGTAGTGTTTTTCCGCAGCGGCACCATAATTTATAATAACAGCTAGTTTGTCAACAATAGATTTTGATGAAGAGACCGAATTTTCAGTATTCACAAATATTGCCAGGTTCTTATTTTTGGTGTGGTCAAAGAAACACAGTAAAAAGGATAAATTTCTACTTCAATGTAAAGATATACCATCATAATAAGGTTTCATCATTTCATTATTCTAGTATAATAGGCTTATAGTCTTATATATTGGGAGGAGAACCAATGTGAAAAAGAAACGTTGGATAAAAATTGGTATAGGACTCTTTAGTGTCCTATTCATTATAAATGGCATTGCTAGCTTTTATTTTTATGATTTGGCAATTGAACGTAATGTAAAAGATTTTCTAGTAGGTAATGCGGATTTGGATGTTTCAGCAGAAGCAATGGATGTATTTACCGAGGGTGATTGGCGCCAGTGGTATCAGGATGAGAACTTTGAGCAGATGGAGATGACCTCTTATGATGGTTTGGAGCTTAAAGGCTATTTTCTAGAAGCAAAAGAGCCTACTGATAAAACTGTTGTATTAGCACATGGGTACCTTGGACATGCGGGTGACATGGGGTTATACGGTCAATATTATTACGAAGAACTTGGCTATAATGTTTTCACAGCAGACTTACGTGGTCATGGTGAAAGTGGCGGCGATTATATTGGATTTGGTTGGCATGACCGCATGGATTATACAGACTGGATTGACCAAATTATAGAAAAAGAGGGTCCGGAATCCCAAATTGTATTGCACGGGGTATCAATGGGAGCTGCAACCGTTTTAATGGCGAGTGGAGAAGTGTTACCTGATAACGTACAAGCAATTGTCGCAGATAGTCCGTATACGAGTGTGTATGAATTATTTGAGTACCAATTGAATCGTATGTTCCATTTACCTGCCTTCCCTGTGTTACCAAGTACGAGCCTGGTAACAAATATGCAGGCTGGATATACACTTAAAGAAGCTTCAACATTAGAGCAAGTGAAAAAGGCTGATGTGCCGATCTTATACGTTCATGGCGATGCGGATACGTTCGTACCGACGGTAATGTCGCAGGAATTATATGATAAAACAAAAAGTGAAGCAGAGATGATAACGTTCGAAGGAGCGAATCACGGTGAGGCTTTCGTTATTCAGGAAGAAAGATATATAAATGAATTAAATCAATTTTTACAGAAGTATATGGACTAGAATGTGAGGGTTTTCTGTTAAGTGGCAGGGAACCCTCTTTCTTTATGCTGTTTAACGGACAGATCGGTTTAATACGACACGTCTTGGGATTGCGAGCAAATGCTCATCCCACCGAAAACCTTTGGGACTACGATTACTCGCCCCACCAAAAACACCTGTGCGTTCACCGGCTAGGGTCGCGACGTCCTGTCGCAACGCCGGCATTAGCACGTCCAGTGCGTTGAAACTCTAATGAATGAAGTTTACTTATACAATAAAATGCATAATTATAAATATAAACTTATAAATATGCTTGCATAATTATCTTTTGAGGTTTATAATAATCAATAATCAGAAGTGAAACGAAAGGAAGATAGCTTTGAAAAACGTAGCAATTATTGGTGGTACCGGGTACGGGGCAATTGAATTAATACGGCTGCTGCATGCTCATGAACATATGCAGGTAAAGAAAATCATTTCACATTCAGAGCACGGTGAACAACTTGCATCCATCTACCCGCATTTGACTGATTTTATAGATTATCCAATGGAAGAGTTAGAGATTGAAAGTTTAAAAGCAGATATCGATATTGTGTTTTTTGCGACACCGGCTGGAGTATCAAAACAACTTATTCCTAAATTAGAAGATTCCCAGCTACAATGCATTGACCTATCAGGGGATTTGCGAATCACGGATCGATCGCAATATGAATCCTGGTATGGAGGAGGAGCGGCACCACAAGAAACGTTGGACCATGCAGTATATGGATTGTCGGAGGTTTACAGGGAAAAGGTGAAAGAAGCGAAAATTCTATCCAATCCAGGATGTTACCCAACGTCCAGTTTACTTGGACTTATACCAGCACTGGAGGAAAATATTATTACCTCCCATCCCATTATTATTGATGGGAAAACCGGTGTATCTGGAGCAGGAAAAAGCCCGACTGCTATGACTCATTTTTCAGAAACAAACGATAACGTTAAGCCGTATAAAATCGCCAAACATAAACATATTCCGGAAATAGATCAATATTTATCAGCAGTTGCAAGTGAGCCAATTGCGGTTACGTTTGCAGCACATCTCATTCCGATGACGCGCGGCTTAATCTGTACGATGTATGCACAGCTAAGGAAAGACATTTCTACAAAAGAAGTGATTGATCTGTATAAATCTTTTTATCAGTCCGATCCCTTTGTACGAATTCGCGCAGAAGGAGGGTTCCCAACGACTAAAGATGTCTATGGGAGTAATTTCTGTGATATAGGAATACAGGTTGATGAAAGAACAAATCAGCTCATTATTGTATCTGCAATTGATAATTTAGTTAAAGGTGCTTCTGGTCAAGCGATTCAGAATGCAAATTTAATGAATGGTTGGGATGAACAGCACGGATTAAATAGTTTACCAATATACCCATAAGAAAGGATGAAAATAGATGGTTGCTGTAACAGATAAAGAGATTCATATCATAAAAAACGGAAATGTAACGAGTCCACATGGTTTTTCCGCAGGAGGATTACACACAGGAATACGAAAAACAAAACTGGATTTTGGCTGGATTCATTCTGACAATCCTGCAACTGTAGCAGGCGTCTATACCTTAAATACTTTTCAGGCAGCTCCTCTTAAAGTGACAAAAGAAAGTATTGAAAAAGATAATAAAATTCAAACCGTAGTTGTTAACTCAGGTGTTGCTAATTCCTGCACAGGAAAACAGGGGATGTCTGACGCGTTGGAAATGCAAAAATTAACGGCTGATAAAATGAATGTTTCTACCGATCATGTTGCTGTAGCATCAACTGGTCTCATCGGTGTCCCCCTTCCAATGGACAACATTCGTACAGGGATAGAAGCGATGACAAATAGGGAACACTATTCTCCTGCTAATTTTGCTACTGCGATTTTAACAACCGATACGGTGACGAAACATATGGCAGTACAAATAGAAATTGATGGAGAAACCATTACAATTGGTGGAGCAGCAAAGGGTTCTGGCATGATCGACCCGAATATGGCGACAATGCTTTCTTTTATTACGACGGATGCCGTGATAGATCATGAAAGTTTGCAAAAGGCCTTAAAACATACGACAAACCAAACATTTAATATGATTACAGTTGATGGTGATTCTAGCACAAACGATATGGTTTTGGTTATGGCAAACGGACAACAGAATAATAGCGTATTAAATGAGTCTCATCCCCAATGGAATGATTTTTTACAAGCATTCCAGTACGTCTGTGAGGGACTGTCTAAACAGATTGCCAGAGACGGGGAAGGGGCAACGAAACTGATCGAAGTAAACGTGACAGGAGCCGCTTCAAATGAAACTGCAAGTCAGGTTGCCAAGGCAGTTATTTCTTCCAGTCTAGTGAAAACTGCTATCTATGGATCAGATCCGAACTGGGGACGAATTATAACTGCTGTGGGATATAGTGAACAGCCTGTTGACCCTGATAAAGTATCTGTATCACTTGGGGAGATTGCGGTTGTAGAATCAGGGCTTCCAGTAGATTTTGATGAAAATGAAGGGAAGCAGTACTTAGAGAATGAAACAGTCAAACTGAATGTAGATTTACAAGATGGACCCTATGAGGCGACTGCATGGGGCTGTGATTTAACCTATGATTACGTCAAAATTAATGCTTCTTATCGAACGTGAGGTGCGAGTGATGAATTGTATTGTTTTAAAAATGGGTGGCAGTATTTTAGAAAAGCTTCCGGACTCCTTCTATGAGATGATCGTTGACTTAAAGAAAACGGGTGTATGTGAACCTGTGATTGTTCACGGGGGAGGACCAGGAATTAATCGAATGTTACACCAATTGAAAGTGGAAAGTCCGTTCGTCGATGGTCTTCGAGTGACGACAAAAGAAGTATTAGATGTTGCTGAGATGGTGATGAGCGGATCGATTAATAAAAGTATTGTCAGCAACCTACAAAAGGCAGGGGGAGTAGCATATGGAACAAGTGGCGTGGATGGCTCCTTGTTACAAGCGACTCCGTTCGATCCTACAGGAGCACTAGGTTATGTCGGGGAAGTAGCCAGTGTGAATGATGATTGGCTAAAGGTCATTATGAGTCATGGAATTCCGGTTATTTCACCAATTGGTATCGATCAATCAGGCCAGCGATACAATATTAATGGTGATATGGCTGCCGCAGCCGTTGCTCAAAGCTTGAAAGGAAAGCTTGCACTGATCAGTGATATACCTGGCGTAATGGAGACAATTTCAGGCAAGCAGGTGATCCATCCTGTGCTTACAAAAGAACAAATTGATGAAAAAATTAAAACGGGTGTTATCTATGGTGGAATGATTCCAAAAATAAAGTCGGCTATGGACGGATTATCGGCCGGCGCAACAGAATCCGTTATCTTAAATGGATTAACACCTGCTGATCTGAAAAATTATATAGAAGGAAAAGAAGCAGGCACAAAAATAATAGCCGAGAAGGAGGCAAATCATGTCTGAAACTGTGACAACTCCAACCACGTCAGCAGTAATGAATACGTACGGACGGTTTCCTATAACACTAGTAAAAGGAAAAGGCAGCTACGTGTGGGATGATAATGATGAAAAATTCCTTGATTACACTTCTGGCATCGCCACCTGCAATTTAGGGCATGTTCCAGAACAGGTTAAGTCTAAAGTTATGGAACAACTTGATACATTATGGCATTGTTCCAATCTCTATGATATACCTTCCCAACAAGAACTGGCAACTGTATTAGCAGAGAACAGTTGTTTTGATAAGGTGTTTTTTTGCAATAGTGGTGCGGAAGCAAATGAATCCGCGATTAAAATAGCAAAAAAATATGCGAAGGATAAAGGTCATTCGAAAAAGACAGAGTTCGTAACATTCCATAATTCATTTCATGGTCGTACAGGAACGACAATGGCAGCAACAGGACAGGAAAAAATTCAACAAGGGTTCACTCCGTTAACACCTGGCTTTCGTTATTTGCCATTTAATGATGCGAATGCGCTCGCGCAAATAAATGACCAACAAACAACTGCAGTTATTTTGGAACTCGTCCAGGGCGAAGGGGGAGTATACCCTGCCGAGCAAGCTTGGATTAAGCAGCTGGAAGCGTTATGTAAGAAGGAAGATATTCTACTAATTATAGATGAAATTCAAACAGGGATTGGAAGAACAGGGACATTGTTTGCCTATGAACAATATGGAATTGAGCCGGATGTTATAACGGTGGCAAAAGGATTAGGATCCGGTTTTCCAGTAGGTGCGATGCTAGCAAAAGAAGCTGTTGCTAATTCATTTCAGCCCGGAACCCATGGAAGTACCTTTGGCGGAAATCCACTAGCGATGAGTGCTGGCTTGGCAACCATAGATACAATTCTAAGCGAAGATATACTTCCGGAAGTAAGTGCTAAAGGGTTATGGTTAACGAGCAAATTAGAAGAATTGCAGCAGGAGTTTTCTAGTATTGAACAAGTAAGAGGTCTTGGCCTTCTAATAGGCATTCAATTGTCAACTGACGCGAAAGTTTTGATAAGTGAATGTAGAAAAAGAGGATTACTCGTTCTTCCTGCAGGAGCAAATGTACTCAGAGTTTTGCCTCCCTTAACCACAACATATGAAGAGTTAGAACGTTTTGTTGATACACTTAAGCAAATTTTAACCGAGTTAGAGGTGAGTTTACCATGACGAAGGGTTATCTTGTTTTAGAAACGGGTGAAGCATTCAGCGGGGATTGGATCGGTGCTGAGCGTGAGATAGCTGGGGAGCTCGTTTTTAATACGAGTATGACAGGGTATCAGGAAATGGTAACAGATCCATCCTACGCAGGACAAATTTTAACATTTACCTATCCTTCCATTGGCAATTGTGGTGTTAACGGGGAAGATGAGGAAAGTAAAAGTATCTCCGTTTCAGCCGTGATTGCAAGCGATATTTGTGAGGAACCTAGTCATTATCAATCGACTAGAACGTTTTCAGAGGAATTAAAGCAGGCGAATATTCCTGGCCTAACGAATGTGGATACACGTGCATTAGTTGCGGTTATTCGTAAACATCATACCGTTCGTGGGAAAATTGTCGCAGAATGGAATAAGGATTCACCGCTAATCGAATGGAAAGAGAAGGACAGTCTGGGTTTAATACGTGATGTTGCAATAAAGAGGTCCGAAACGTATGGAAATGGATCGTATCATGTGGTTCTCGTTGACTTTGGTTATAAAAAATCTATTGTAGATGCTTTACTGGAACAAAATTGTACCGTAACAATCGTTCCGTATGATACATCATTAGAAGCAATTGAAGCACTTGATCCAGACGGAATCTTATTAAGCAATGGACCTGGAGATCCAATCGAGATGACGACTTTTCTCCTAAAGATAAAAACATTGACCAAAAATTATCCTACACTAGGTATTGGTTTGGGGCACCAGCTTATTGCATTAGCTCATGGTGGAAAAACGAAGAAAATGCCTGTTGGACATCGTGGGGGTAATTATCCGGTAAAAGAGTTAGGAACAGGTAAAGTTCGAATGACATCACAAAATCATGGTTATGTAGTGGAAGAAGACAGTGTGGATAACCAGGTTTTTCAAGCAATATTCCGAAACGTAAATGATAAGTCTCTCGAAGGGATGAAGCATGTCAGTCTTCCTGTTCAATCGGTTCAATTTCATCCGGAAGCACATCCAGGCCCAAGTGATACAGCATATATTTTTGAAAGATTTGTACAACAGGTAGCTACATGGGGAGGGAGCAAGTATGCGGAAACATCACTCATTCAATAAAGTTTTGGTAATTGGTTCCGGCCCAATCGTAATTGGTCAGGCAGCAGAATTTGACTATGCTGGTACACAAGCTTGTCTGGCATTAAAAGAAGAAGGCATTGAAGTTGTCTTAGTAAATAATAACCCAGCAACGATAATGACGGATAAAGATATAGCGGATCATGTTTACATGGAACCTCTCCAAGTGGATACATTGGAAAAAGTTATTGCAGAAGAAAAGCCTGATGGAATGATCGGAACATTGGGCGGGCAAACGGGACTAAACTTAACCGTGGAACTTTATGAGAAAGGTATTCTTGACCACTATAATGTGGAGCTGTTAGGTACGTCCGTCCCGTCGATACAAAAGGGCGAGAGTCGAGAGTTATTTCGTAACCTTATGCTAGAGATTGATGAACCCATTTCTGATTCAAAAATTATCGAATCCGTCGAAGAAGGAATTGAATTTATCCAGGAGATTGGTTATCCAGTAATCTTACGCCCTGCCTATACGCTTGGAGGTGAAGGTGGGGGATTTGCATATAATGATGCGGAATATGTAGATTTTCTAAATAAAGGATTATCATTAAGCCCAATTAATCAGGTGCTAGTCGAGAAAAGTATTAAAGGATGGAAAGAAATTGAATATGAAGTAATGCGAGATGCTAATGATACCTGTGTGATAGTTTGTAATATGGAGAACATGGATCCTGTAGGTGTTCATACTGGGGATTCGATTGTAACTGCACCTTCTCAAACGTTATCAGATGTTCAGTATCAGATGTTGCGAACCTCTTCACTTAAGGTTATCCGTGCTTTAGATGTTGTTGGAGGTTGCAATATTCAATTTGCCCTGAACCCAGAATCCAATGAGTATTGTATTATCGAAGTAAATCCACGGGTAAGCAGGTCGTCGGCATTAGCGTCAAAAGCTACTGGTTATCCAATTGCTCGTATCGCTACAAAATGTGCCATTGGCTACCCATTAGATGAGATTCTTAACCCGATTACGGGAAATACGTATGCATCGTTTGAACCAGCCTTGGATTATGTTGTCGTAAAGCTACCACGTTTTCCATTTGATAAATTCACAGAGGCAGACCGAACGCTAGGAACACAAATGAAAGCTACTGGTGAAGTAATGGCGATTGATCGAACATTTGAAGGAGCGCTGAATAAGGCAATCCGTTCTTTAGAAATGAATGTGTACAGTCTTCATTGGCCAGGAATGAATGTATATAGTCAGGATAAACTAACGGAACTTCTTTCAACGCCTAACGATTTACGACTATTTGCTATTGCTGAAGCTTTTACAAGGGAAATGAAATTGGATGACTTGATCAAATTAACAGCAATTGATTGCTGGTTTCTAAGAAAAATTCAAAAAATAATCCAATTTGAACAATCGCTGCTAGCGTATAGTTGGCCACATGTACCGGAGGAAATACTGAAAGAGGCCAAGCAGCTGAATATTAGTGATAAACGGGTTGCAGAATTAGTTGAGACAACACCTAGACTGCTTCGAACAGCATATAAAGAACGATCTATTAAACCGGCTTATAAATTAGTAGATACATGTGCAGGAGAATTTGATGCGATCACACCTTATTATTATTCCACATGGAATGGAAATGATGAAGTTATCACAAATGACGAGCGTAAGAAAATACTTGTCTTAGGGTCAGGTCCTATCCGCATTGGCCAAGGTGTGGAATTTGATTATTGTTCGGTTCATGCAGCATTAGCTGTGAAAAAAATGGGATATGATGCTGTCGTTATCAATAACAATCCGGAAACAGTCAGCACTGATTATACTGTCGCAGATCGTTTATATTTTGAACCATTAGCACTTGAGGATGTTCTAGGTGTTATTGAAAAAGAAAATATAACTGGTGTGCTCATTCAATTCGGTGGACAAACGGCAATTAATCTAGCAAATGATTTGGAAGATGAAGGGATACATGTGTTAGGTACAAAACCAGCACAAATTGATCAAATGGAAGATCGGGAGCAGTTCTATGAGGTGTTAAACCAATTAAATATCCCGCATATTGCAGGGCATATTGTCCATGGAACGGGTGAATTATCATCAGCAGCTACTGATTTAGGTTTCCCGGTAATCATTCGTCCTTCCTATGTTATTGGCGGGCAATCTATGTTTGTATGCTACAATCATAACGAATTAGAGCAATATGTGAAACGAATACAGAAGGATACAAACGACAGTTGTTGGCCGTTATTAATCGATCAATATATTTCTGGTTTGGAATGCGAAATTGACGTAATCAGTGATGGAAAAGACATCGTCATACCAGGAATTTTTGAACACTTGGAAAAAGCTGGCGTACATTCTGGGGATAGTATAACGAGTTTCCCACCTGTTTCTTTAGCGGAACAAACGAAAAATACGATAGTTGACTATACGCGTAAGATAAGCCAAACGGTGCCGATTATCGGAATGATGAATATACAATTTGTTATTCAACATGAAACGGTTTACGTATTAGAAGTGAATCCGCGATCATCGAGAACCGTACCAATAATGAGTAAAGTAACGGATATTCCGATGATTGAATGGGCGGTTCGGACGCAATTAGGTACACTGCTGACAGAAATGACAACGGATTTAGCATTACTACCAGAACCAGTTTATCACACCATAAAAGCACCGATCTTCTCAGCCAGTAAACTGAAAGATGTGGATCATGCATTAGGACCGGAAATGAAATCAACGGGTGAGATCATCGGATTAGGCTGGAATCAAAAAGAAGCATTAAAAAAGGCATCGCCTATTATTGATTATCTCGAGGGACCAAATCAGGATAGATTACAGGTTTTTGTTTCTGTGTCAGACCGTATGAAATCGGAAAGTGTTGCTATTATTACCGAATTTATAAACTTAGGTGCTAACATTACAGCAACAGAAGGAACGGCTAAATACTTGGAAGCAAGTGGCATTTCAACAACAAGCATGTTAAAAGATAAAGATGACTTGTTGCGTCATTGGAGAAATAGTGCGCCTCATATTGTTCTCAACATTCCGAATCAGGGAAGAGAAAAAGAAAAGATTGGATTTTATATCCGTGAATTATCTGTACGTTATCAAATTCCTTATTTCACGAGTTTGGAAACATTACAAGCGATGACGGATTGGTTCAGAGACGAGACGATAGAGGAAACGCCTAGATCGTTACAATCTTATGTTCAGCACCTGATAAAGGATGTTCAAGCCGTACGATAAAAATTACAATCACTAATAGGGGGGACATGATATGGGAAGATTGAAGCAAAACAAGTGGTCCCTCCAAACGGACCACTTGTTAACGATAGCAGATTTAACAGGCGAGGCCATTATATATTTAATTGAAGAAGCCATTGTATTGAAAAAGCAACTCAAAGAGGGGATACCACACCCACATCTTAAAGGGAAAACACTGGGGATGATTTTTGAAAAGGCCTCAACCAGAACAAGGGTCTCCTTTGAAGTTGGGATGATGCAGCTTGGGGGACACGCATTATTTCTAAATTCAAAAGATATACAATTGGGAAGGGGGGAGACTGTATCTGATACAGCCCAGGTTATGTCTCGTTACGTGGATGTCTTAATGGTTCGAACGTTTGCTCACGAGACGTTAGAAGTATTTTCCGAAGCTTCCTCCGTACCTGTTATTAACGGACTTACAGATCCTCATCATCCGACACAGGTCTTAGCTGATCTGATGACAATTTATGAGAATAAAGGAAAACTAGAAGGATTGAAGATATGCTATGTTGGGGATGGAAACAATAATATGACCCATTCACTCCTACAAGCTGCCGCACTCACAGGTATGCATATGGCCGTAGCAAGTCCAACAGGTTATGAACCGGATAATAGTATTTTTCAGCAAGCCAAAATTAAGGGGGAACAAACAGGGGCTGAGATAAGCTATTATGAATCACCAATAGACGCAATTCAGCATGCTGATGTGGTTATCACTGACGTATGGGCAAGTATGGGAGAGGAAAATGAATTAGAAGAAAGAAAAAAATTGTTCCAACCATTTCAAGTGAATAAAGAGCTTACACAAAACGCAAAGCAAGATTACCTTTTCTTACATTGTTTGCCTGCACACCGTGAAGAGGAAGTAACAACAGAAATCATTGATGGTAAGCACTCTGTCGTCTTCGATGAAGCTGAAAATAGACTTCATGCACAAAAGGCGTTATTAACGTTATTGATGGGAAATTAATTTGGAGTGAATTTTTATGTGTGTTTTTGTATAATGATACGTAACAATTAATAAAAATACAAACAGTCGAAGAAGGAAGTATTATTTAAGCATTCGATTCGTATTTCCGGTTTTCCATCTTAGTAGAAAAATTGATTATGTCCGTGTTTCAAGCAGAACTTGTTAAGGACTATCCTGATGATTTACGAGGGCATAGTTGCTTGATTTTAAGTTTTGTTAATGGTAAAGCGGTTCATACTGTTTGTGGAATTCATAAAAAACCCGCATTGCCCAAAGGGAAGTTGCGGGTTTTTCGTCTATTGAAATTAATTTGAATGAACAGCAAAGTACTTATAAATACTTCTCAAACCAGCGGCCAATATGATTTAAGCGTTCGATTCTCATTTCCGGTTTTCCGCTTCGGCTTAGTTCGTGGCTTGCATCCGGAAAGCGGACGAATTCAACATTTTTGCGTAAATGCTTTAATGTGACAAACAGCTGCTCACCTTGTTCTATCGGACAACGGAAGTCCTTTTCGCCGTGCAGAATCAATAATGGTGTTTCTACATTTTCTGCATATTTCAATGGGGAGAAATTCCATAGTTTCTCAGGGTCTTCCATTAAATGTTTACCAAGTTCCCATTTGGTGAAGAAGTAGCCAATATCACTCACACCATAAAAACTTAACCAATTACTGATTGAACGTTGGGTTACCGCTGCTTTAAAACGGTTCGTATGTCCAACGATCCAGTTGGTCATAAACCCGCCATAGCTTCCTCCGGTTACACCAAGCCGATTTTCATCAATAAAGCTGTAATTTTCCAGCACATAATCGACGGCGCTCATTAAGTCGGTAAAATCTTTCCCACCATAATCAGAGCGGACAGCGTCTACGAATTGTTGCCCGTAGCCATGGCTTCCTCTTGGATTTGTGTACAGTACAACATATCCTTTTGCTGCAAGTAATTGCATTTCATGGAAGAATGCTTGGCCATACATGGCATGCGGACCACCATGAACCTCTAATACAAAGGGATATTTCTTTCCTTCCTCAAAACCATATGGACGAAGGAGCCATCCTTGAATTTCCCAGCCATCATCTGCGGTTACGGTCAATGTTTCTGGTTCAGCAATAGATACTTCATCTAAAAACGTGGCATTCGCATTGGTTAGCCGCTTCAATTCAGATTCACTGTTCAGCTGATAAAAGTTACATGGATTTGTTGGTGTATTGATCCCGAGGATAAACGTTTCAGCTCCTGGATCATAAGAAAATCCAAATACATGGTTATCATCCTTATAAAGTAGTTTCAAATCACTGTCCAATGTAACTTGATACAATCCTGTAGCTCCAAAATCAGTAGCAATAAAGAAGAGATGTTTTTCATCTTTTGCCCAAATTGGTCCTGTAGTGGATTGGCCTAATTTTATGTCTCCAATCATTGCATCACCAAGTTGGATATCCCATTCTTCGCTCAGACAGGTACGTTCTTTTGTCTTGACATCGAATATATAGAGCTCATTTAACGTCGCTCCATCATACACATACTCATGACCGAAACTAGCAATCTTATCTCCATTTGGTGAAAAGCTTGCGTTATGGTAGGCTCCTTCCCCGTTTGTAAGCTTAGTGATATCTTTTGTTGTTCGATTTAACAAAAATAGATCACTGATCAACTCATAATCAGCATCTTTGTTTAAATTGCCAGCAAACAATACGAGGTTTCCATCAGGCGAAATATCCAGATATCCATGATCCGTATCATCCGAGGTTAGTTGGGTGAATGTTTCCTTCTCCATATCAAATAAAACAAGTTGTGAACGCTTGTTGCTATGAAATCCATTTGCATCGGATTTATATTTTAGGCGATTGATAATAAGTGGCTGCTTTTTCTTTTCTTCCGCTTCTTTTTGGCGCTCTTCTTTTGATTGTTCTTTTTGACTATGAACATCATCGTCGGCTTCTAAGGAAGCACTAAAAATAATGTGTTTTCCATCCTTCGACCAATTAGGTTTTCCTGCACCATTCTTAAACGTTGTTAGCTGCCTTGCTTCGCCGCCGTCCGTATGTAGAATCCATAATTGAGGTAAACCGCTTCGGTTGGATTGGAATACGACCTGTTTTCCATCAGGTGAAAAGCGTGGATTACTATTTTTTACGTCACCAAACGTCCATTGCTGTGCTTCACTATCATTTACATGTTGGAAAAATAAGTGGGACTCATACTCTTTCTTATCGTTAATAGTTGTTGATACATAACTATAGGTGGATCCATCTGGTGAGAACCGTGGATCACTAAATACCTCTAGCTTTGTAAAATCCTCTGCTTTTATTGCGCGTTTTGAATTGGACATTAATAGCCTCCTAAAGTTAAAAAGAATTTTCTGAAGTTTGGTTCATTGTAAACTATTTCGAGTTACGAATCAATTAGATTGCCAGATTTTTGGTAGCTATTATCCACCAGCCCAAATCCATTTCGGTTGTAAGCGATCCCTACACGAAACGGTTAAATAACATGGGTGAATTTTCAGCTAATTGATCAAAAAAAGAAACCTTTCGTTACGAATAACAAAAGGTTAGACATTGTGCTTGACATTGGTGTCTTTAATCGCTGCATCTTCCTCATATGCTTTCTGTAGTTGCTTTGTAATCTTTCCAGGTTTTCCATCAGCAATTTGCTTATTGTCAACTTTTATAATAGGTGTAACTTCGGAAGTGCTGCTAGTTAAGAATAGTTCATCTGCGTTAGAAATGTCTTCGATTGTAAATCCTTCTTCATTAAAAGGAATAGCGAGATCGTCAACAAACTTTTCAATACGCATACGAACACAACCGTGCAAAATTTTAGTTGTCGTAGGATGTGTGTAAATCGTTCCATTTTTAACCAGATAGACATTAGATGCACTACATTCTGTCACAAATCCGTCCTTGTGCAGGATAGCTTCATAGCAACCATTTTCTTTAGCTGTCTGTTTGGCGAGTACATTTGGTAAAAGGTTTAAACTTTTAATATAGCAATAATCCCAGCGAGCATCGTGTTCGGTAGTGGCAGAGACACCCGTTTCAAGGTTTTTAATATTACGTGGTAAATCCTGGATATATGCATACATATTTGCAGGTGTATCTACTGGGAAAACATGATCACGCGGTGCTGAGCCACGGGTTAATTGTAAATAAAGTTTTCCATCTACAGTCATATCATTTTGCACCAATAATTTAATCAAATTATTGGTTAATTCTTCTTTGGATACCGTAAGTTCAATCTTTATGGCTTCTGCAGAGCGGTAAAGGCGATCAATATGCTCTTCCAGTAAATAATAAGCTCCGTTATAGATTCGAACGACTTCATATACGCCATCCCCAAATTGTAGACCACGTTCTTCATATGGGTATGTTAATTCATCACGGTGTGTAAACCTGGATTGCGTTAAAATAATTGGATAAATGGACATCATTCAATCCTCCTTAAAACATTGTTACTATTTTATATCTAATTTTTCGAATTGTAAATAGACTATAGATCTAATTTACCAGTTTAACAGAAATTCGACTAAATACGGCACGTCCTTGAGACAAAATCGCGATTTACTACAAAATTTGTTAAAAAGTGATTTTTTCTATTGCTTTGAATGTAAAAACTTGTTATAGTTAAAAGTACATTAACAAATGAGTTACACAATACATATTGAGTCATGAACCAATTTAAATTAGTTTTTACAGCGATGCGGGTGTAGTTTAGTGGTAAAACCTCAGCCTTCCAAGCTGATGATGTGGGTTCGATTCCCATCACCCGCTCCATACATAAGTCTTAACGCAGTGTTTCGTAATTAGCTTACGAAATGTTGCGTTTTTTATTTCTATTATCTATATCTACTGCTTTACTTGAATTTTATGTTTTGACCATAGTATTCTTAAAGTACTAAACTACTGAATTTGAGGGGTTTTCATGAAAAAACTATTACAACAATTAAAACAATTAGATAATAAGAGCTATAAAGCTTATAAAGATGTGCAGGGGCATTATAGTCATGATGATTATGAGTTATATATAGATTATGTTCAGGGCGACCCTTTTGCGACGCCATCGAAAATAAGGGTTGTAATTGGGCGGCATAAGCGCTCGGTAAAAACCGATTGGTTGCAGTCCTATTCAAGAAAAACCGCTACTGAAAATATAATTGCCCATACAGTTGGCAAAGCTATTGCTAATCACCAATTCTCTATAAAAGGAACCGGTAAAAGTGGAGCAATCCTGTTTGATAGTCCAGGCCAAGAAGTTCTTGAACGGAGTGCTGTTCAAATAACTTCCGAATCGATTACCGTTTGTATTTCCGTAGGACTTCCTGCAAACGGACGAAAAATTAATGGAAGAGAAGCAGAAAAGTTATTTGCTCAAGCAATACCAACGATTATTCAAAATTCCATTTTTACTATTACAGATAAACAAATTGTTAAAGCCATAAAACTGGCCGATCAACAGGATGCCATCCGTTTAGAAATGCAGCAAAACAATTGGATTTCTTTTATTGCAAATGGATCTATTCTCCCAAGGGCAAGTGGTGTCAGTAATCGTCCGTTACAAAAAGCAATTCCGTTTCACAGCCCATCAGAAAATGAGGTGTCTATTGATATTCCTCACCAAATAGAACCTATTAAAGGAATGGCAATTAAGAAAGGTATAACCTTGATTGTTGGCGGTGGTTATCATGGAAAAAGTACCTTGTTACAGGGGATTGAACGTGGTGTTTATTCCCATGTAGAAGGAGATGGCCGTGAGTATGTATTAACAGATCCTGATGCCGTGAAAATCCGTGCAGAGGATGGAAGAAAGATTACAGGTGTGAATATTTCACCATTTATTAATAATTTACCACACGGACAAGATACACAATTCTTCTCCACGGAAAACGCGAGTGGAAGTACATCACAATCAGCTAATGTGATGGAGGCGCTCGAAGTCGGTGCAACGACCTTGTTAATCGATGAAGATACGAGCGCAACAAACTTTATGATTCGAGATCATCGTATGCAGCAATTGGTGGTTAGCGATAAGGAACCAATTACTCCTTTCATTGATAAAGTAAAACAAATGCGCGATCAGCTTGATGTATCGACAGTTCTTGTGATGGGTGGTTCCGGTGATTATTTTGCAGTAGCGGACTCCGTTATTATGATGGAGGCATATGCCCCTCATAACGTAACGACTCAGGCTAGGGATATCATGGAAGCATATCCATTAGAACGTGATACGTTATCAGAAGATGCATTTGGATCGATAACCAATCGGTATTTCAAGCAAAACACCTTGCAAACAAAAAAGGGGAATCGTTCGAAGACGCAAGCTAGAGGATTATCGAAAATTAGTATGGGAAGAATCGATATCGAATTTGATGATACCGAACAATTAGTGGATCCTTCGCAAACGCGAATGATTGCGGAAATCATTCAATATTTGGATCGGCCAAATGCCCTGCAACGTAAATCATTAAATGAACTCCTAACAGAACTGGAACAGCAAATAGATACCCGGGGGCTGGCTTCGTTTACGACGTTTAAGAATCAACATCCTGGCGATATTGCTCGGCCACGCCGCTATGAAATCGCTGCTGTATTAAATCGAATCCGTACAGCAAACGTTAACCAAAAATAGAAGGGGAGGGTTTTTATGAATACCGAACAACTTAAACAGGAAATTATCGACTATAGTAAAGAAATTGGTATTGATAAAATTGGCTTTGCCTCTGCAGATGTATTTGGTGAATTAAGAGAACGCCTGAGACGTCAACAGGAACTAAAGTATCAATCAGGCTTTGAAAAAGGAACGATTGAAGAACGAACAGAACCAGAGCGCTTATTACCTGAAGCGCAGTCCATTATTTCAATTGCTATAGCCTATCCATCTCGTATGAAAGATGCACCAAAGAGTACGAAAGAAGAACGGAGGGGGCTTTTCGCGCGGGCATCATGGGGAACGGATTATCACACGGTTTTACGCGATCGCCTGAGAAAATTGGAAGCTTTTATCAAGGAGAAAGTTCCAGATGTGCAAAATAAATTAATGGTTGATACGGGAGAACTTTCGGATCGAGCAGTGGCGGAACGCGCTGGAATTGGATTCAGTGGTAAAAACACTTCCATCATAACGCCTGAGTTCGGTTCTTATGTCTATCTCGGTGAATTAATGACGAATGTTCCATTTATCCCAGACGACCCGGTTGACGATAGTTGCGGGGAATGCACAAAATGTATTGATGCTTGTCCTACAGGTGCTATCGTTGAAGGTGGGCAATTAAATGCACAGCGGTGTATCGCATTTTTGACACAAACAAAGGATTATTTACCAGACGAATTCCGTACAAAAATCGGGAATCGTGTCTATGGTTGTGATACCTGTCAATTAGTCTGTCCGAAAAATAAAAAGGTCGATTTTCATAATCATCCAGAACTTGAACCTGAGCACGATGTTGCTAAGCCAAAACTTAAACCAATGTTACGTATTTCCAATCGTGAATTTAAAGAAACATTTGGCCATATAGCTGGATCCTGGAGGGGAAAAAAGCCTCTACAGCGTAATGCACTAATTGCCCTTGGGCATTATAAGGATAAGACCGCTGTTGAAGAGATGATTGCTGTCATGAATAATGATCCACGACCAGTAATCCGGGGGACAGCTGGATGGTCATTAGGGAAAATTGGTACAGAAGAAGCTTACGAAGCCATTACTATTGCAATGAAAAATGAAACGGATGTGGGTGTGCTGTATGAAATGCAGAAAGGACTTGATTTTCGACAGGAACTATCTATGAAGTAAATTTTATTCTTAAAAGAAATACTTTGCCAAGCATCCTCTCCATATATTCATAATGGAGGGGATTTTAATGGGAATGTTAAAGGAAATATGGCTTGATTTTTTTAAGAGTGAACGCAATGCAGATGATTGGTGGACGCGAAAAAAAGCATTATTAAAAAAACGAGAAGCTGAAATTGTGCGTATTGAAGGGAATGGAGAAATTTTTCGCAAGGTTCGTTATGAAAATGAAATGGAATACGCTTATTTACTACATGTAACATTTTTAACGAAACAGCAGGATGTTTTTCATATGGAAGAACAGGTTATACCATATGAATTCCAGTTAGTTGATGGAGAAATAACAAATCATAAACAAATACCCCCCGAAATTCAGAAGCGTTCGAAACAACCAATTGTACCAGAGCAATCAGTTGAAAATGAAGACTTGCGTTTTTCCTATGATCGCCTAGCTGCCGTGCAATATGCAGAACGATGGTGGAACAGTTACAATCCTGAATATAGAAAGTTTGATGTGGATTGTACGAATTACGTGTCACAATGCCTACATGCAGGTGGTGCACCAATGCGGGGGGCTCCGGTTAGAGATCAGGGTTGGTGGTATCAAGGTGATAACTGGAGCTTTAGCTGGGCGGTTGCACACTCCTTAAGATGGTATTTAAGTGGGTCTGCAGAAGGATTGCAGGGAAAAGAGGTAGAAAATGCGGAAACACTAATACCGGGTGATGTGATTTGCTATGACTTTGAAGGTGATGGGCGCTGGGATCATAACACGATCGTTGTTGCAAAAGATTCACATAATATGCCGCTCGTCAATGCTCATACAGATAATAGCCGGAATCGCTATTGGTCCTATGAGGATTCTAGAGCCTGGACCCCCAATACGCAGTATAAATTTTTTAGGATTGGTGAGTAGTAAAGGTTGTTCAGAACTAGTCGTGGTATAATAGGATGGTTATAAATGATGGTAAGGAGAAATGAATACGTGAGTTTACATGTTGTTTTATATCAACCAGAAATACCTGCCAATACAGGGAATATTGCGAGAACATGTCTGGGAGCGAATGCTACCCTCCATTTAATCCATCCACTAGGCTTTTCTACAGATAATAAAATGGTGCGCCGAGCTGGATTGGATTACTGGGAAGATGCAGATGTTTTAGAATATGATTCGATTGATCAATTGTATGAAAAGTATCCAGAGGGAGCGTTTTACTATATTGAAAATTTCGGTACGAAGCACTATACAGACTATGATTATAGCAATATTAACGAGGACTTATTCTTTGTTTTCGGCAGAGAAACAGATGGGATTCCGAGAGAACTGCTAGAAGGCAAAGAGGACAGGTGCCTGCGAATTCATATGACGGATAAGGTGCGCTCCCTTAATTTGTCTAATACAGCGGCAATCATTATTTATGAAGCGTTAAGGCAACAAGGTTTCCCACATATGAAGTAAAAAAACGCCATGTAAAAATTTACATGGCGTTTTTTAGTTGCATAGGAAACTATAGAATTTAAATGCTGTGGATAACTTAGTTACCGAAATATCCGCGTCCAGTTCCAGCGCCTAGCAACTATCAAACTTCACACTCCTCCACTACGATAAAGAAGACTTGCCGATTGGCTCCGCCAGAGGCTTAGTCGCACTTATACCCTTGTGGTGAAAGTCAACATCGACTCACATTGCGCAGTGGAAGTGCGTGGCAACGTTGAACCACCCGCGATGCGCGGGCGCAGTTTGTACGTTGCTAAACGGGCGCTTTCACTTTTGTTCTTATTGATTTTTTTTAGGGACACCTGGTTTGGACTCGTATGCTGAAGTTAGGCATGCTGTTAAAAATACAACAATTACACCCATTATTAATGCTAAGTTCATGCGAGCATCCTCCTTTTACATCTATCTGAATCAGATGGTGAATAATTTTCATTATACCCACATTATACAGAAGAATCCCGATAATTGAAAGGAAAGGTTAAAACTTTTGATCATACACCGAATGTATAAGAGTTTCTAAGGATGCAAAGAATGTACGCATAAAAATCTTTTTAACGAATGCCAATTTTTTCAAAAATGAAAGGGGAAAGTCGATCACATATACGACAGAATAATAGGAATATTTATTTTAATAATCTTTTTTTAAATATCGAATTAGATATATTGTATCCTTGCATAAAATAGAGTATATTAGTTGATGAAGTCAATTGTCAGTTCTATAATGTATATGAGCGTAAATAATCGCAATGAAGCGGTTAAAGTTAACTTCTAATGGGGGTATCAGACGTGGCACAGAATGAAGAATCTAGTGAAAGATTCTGGAGACAGTTTAACGGTCCAAATATGGGGTATGTAGAGGAACAGTATGATTTATATAAAGAGGATCCAGAAGCTATAGATCCGACTAACAAAGAAATGTTCGATAAATACGGGGCCCCTCAATGGTTAAAAGCAGGAGATAGCGAAGCCCAAGTTATTTCTGAGAAAACATCTAAAAATGATATCAAAAAGTTAACCTCGGCAATGAAACTTGTTGAGGCTATTCGTCGTTATGGGCATTTGGAGGCAGATATTTATCCAGTAGGTCTTCAAAGGGAACGAAAATCTGATTTAGTTAATCCAAAGAAATATGGGTTAAGCGATGACGACCTAGAAAATATACCAGCCAATTGGTTGTGGGAGAAAGCCCCAAGCAATGTTGAAAACGGCTTGGATGTTATTAAAGAACTTAAGAAGTATTACACGGGTACCATTACATTTGAATACGATCATGTCAATAACGATGATGAACGAACGTGGTTACTGGAATTAATAGAAGCTGGAGAAGCGCGTTTGGATTTATCTGATGAAGACAAACAGGCATTACTAGAGCGTCTTGCTCATGTCGAAGGTTTTGAAGGATTCCTGCAAAAAACATTTGTTGGGCAGAAACGCTTTTCAATTGAAGGTCTGGAATCGATGGTACCAATGCTTGATCAGATTGTGAAATATGCTTCTGCAGATAAGATTGATAATATCATGATGGGAATGGCCCACCGCGGTCGTCTATCCGTTTTGGCGCATGTGCTAGGAAAGCCATATGACATGATTTTCTCTGAATTTCATCATTCACCAGATAAAGAATTAATGCCTTCTGAAGGGTCTATGGGTATTAACCATGGTTGGACAGGAGATGTAAAATATCACCTTGGTGCAACGAAAGAAGTCAAGCAGGAGTCTGAAACCGCAACACGTATTACATTGGCTCATAATCCATCACACCTTGAGTTTGTAAATCCAGTAGTGGAAGGATTCGCACGTGCTGCACAGGATGATCACTCCGAAAAAGGCTATCCAAAACGTGAAGATAATAAAGCTTTTGGTGTACTCATTCATGGTGACGCTGCGTTTATTGGTGAGGGTGTTGTTGCTGAAACATTAAATCTGAGTGGGTTACCAGGATATACAACTGGTGGATCGGTTCATATTATCGCAAACAACTTGGTTGGTTATACAACAAACCAGAGAGATGGACGTTCAACGCGTTACGCTAGTGATTTAGCAAAGGGTTTTGAAATACCGATTATTCATGTAAACGCTGACGATCCTATCGCTTGTATTTCAGCAGTTAGAATCGCATATGAGTACCGCCAAAAATTCCATAAGGATTTTCTTATTGATTTAGTTGGTTATCGACGTTATGGCCATAATGAAATGGATGAGCCAAGATCAACACAACCAAAACTTTATCAGGATATTGATGACCACCCTACAGCAGCGAATGTGTTTGCTAAAGTATTAGAAGAGAAGGGTGTACTTGATACGGAAGGGTTCACCAATATAACCGAAAGAGTCGAAAGTGATTTACGTGATATTTATGAGAGCATGAAAGAAAATGAAACCGGTGAAGCCGAGTCGGAAGATATTCCGAAAGCGCTATTAAATGGACTTGATCAATTTGATACGTCAGTTTCACTTGATAGGCTGCAAGCTTTGAACAAAGGTCTGATGAAGCGGCCAGAAGGATTTAACAGTTTTAAAAAGGTAGAAAAAATACTGAAGCGTCGTGAGAATGCATTAGATGAAGGTAACAAAGCGGACTGGGGTACAGGAGAAGCATTGGCATATGCATCCATTTTACAAGACGGCACACCTATTCGTTTGACTGGACAAGATACAGAAAGGGGAACCTTTGCACACCGTCATCTGATCTTACACGATACCGAAAATAGTGATGAGTATAGTCCGTTGCACGGATTGGAAGAAGCAAATGCTTCATTTGACATTCGAAATAGTCCATTGTCCGAAGCAGGTGTATTAGGCTTTGAATACGGGTATAGTGTACATTCAGAAGAGACATTGGTCATTTGGGAAGCGCAATTTGGTGACTTTGCTAATGCGGCACAAGTCGTATTTGATCAATTTATATCTGCCGCTCGTGCAAAATGGGGCGAGCAATCAAATATGGTAATGTTATTGCCACATGGTTATGAAGGTCAAGGTCCAGAGCACTCTAGTGCACGATTGGAACGGTTCCTGCAAATGGCTGCAGAAAACAACTGGATTGTCGCAAATGTTACGTCATCTGCTCAATTCTTCCATTTAATTCGCAGACAAGCAGCTCTAAAAGGACGCGAAGAAGCAAGGCCATTAGTCCTGATGACACCAAAGAGTTTGTTGCGTAACCAGCGCATTGGATCTGCCGCAAAAGAGTTTACAGAAGGTAAATTCGAACCCTTGCGTCAGCAACCCAATTTGGATGTCAGCAAGGATGATGTTAAACGCTTACTAATCGGGAGTGGTAAAATCATGGTTGATATTGAAGAAGCAACCGATAATTCGGATGATACGTTCGAATGGCTACAAGTATTGCGCGTTGAACAGATTTATCCATTCCCTAAAAAGCAAATAGAAAATGTTATAAAAGAGTTACCAAATTTAGAAGAAGTCGTATGGGTACAAGAAGAACCGAAGAACATGGGAAGCTGGGATTTCGTTGACGAATACTTAAGAGATCTTCTACAAGAGGAGCAAACTCTACGGTACATTGGAAGGCCAAATCGTGCTTCACCAGCGGTTGGTGTCCCAAATGTTCATAAAACCGAGCAAAGTCAGCTCATTCAAAAAGCAATCAAACCATCAAAAGGAGGAGAATCCAGTGAGCGAAATTAAAATTCCAGAACTTGCAGAATCCATTACAGAAGGTACTATTGCTGAGTGGCTAGTAAAAAAAGGTGATAAAATAGAAAAAGGTGATCCGGTTGTTGAACTGGAAACCGATAAAATAAATGTCGAGGTTAATTCCGATTTTTCTGGTGTCATCACTGAAATTATTAGCGATGAAGGTGATGATGTGGAAGTTGGCGATGTCATCGGTAAAATAGATGAAAACGGTGAAGCATCTGGCGATACGGAAGAAGACTCCAAAGAAAAACCAAAAGAAGAACCGAAAAAAGATTCAAAAGAAGAAGAGCAAGTTATTGAAGACAAGGATGAAACCTCTAAAAAGGAAGAAACAGAGGATGATAGCACCAATGACGTCGTTGCTTCTCCTGCAGCGAGAAAGCGTGCGCGTGAGTTAGATATTGATTTGAGTTCGGTCAGTCCTCGTGATCCACTGGGGCGCGTTCGTCCAGAAGATGTAGATGCAGCAGCAAAAGGGGAAGATAAAAAGAAAGAATCCAAACCTGCTCCTGCCAAGAAAGAAGAGCCTAAAAAATCGGAGAAAACAGAGTTTGAAAAACCAGTTAAGCGTGAGAAAATGTCACGTCGTCGCCAAACAATAGCTAAACGACTTGTGGAAGCTCAGCATAATGCTGCAATGCTTACAACGTTTAACGAAGTAGATTTGACAGAAGTAATGAAAATTCGTAGCGAACGAAAAGAAAAATTCGTTAATAAACATGGCGTAAAACTTGGCTTCATGTCATTCTTCACAAAAGCAGTTATAGGAGCATTAAAAGAGTTTCCGTACTTAAATGCAGAAATTCAAGACAATGAAATTGTACTGAAAGATTTCTACGATATTGGTATCGCTGTATCTGCTGAAGATGGTCTTGTTGTGCCGGTTGTACGTGATGCAGATAAACTGGATTTTGCGGGTGTAGAAAGTAAAATTGGTGAACTTGGTAAAAAAGCTCAAGACAATAAATTAGGACTGGATGAAATGTCAGGTGGCTCATTTACGATAACGAATGGTGGTACGTTCGGGTCGCTGATATCCACGCCAATATTAAATGCACCACAAGTAGGGATTTTAGGGATGCATAATATTCAAAAACGTGCGATGGTAATGCCAGACGATTCCATTGAAGTTCGACCAATGATGTATACAGCCCTTTCTTATGATCACCGAATTGTTGACGGTAAAGATGCTGTTCAGTTCTTGGTGCGCATCAAAGAATTACTCGAAGATCCGTATGATTTATTATTAGAAGGATAAAAGATAATCTAACCCTCACTATGCTCTTGAGCATAGTGAGGGTTTTTTGGTTGCATAGGAAACTATAGAATTTAAAAGCTGTGGATAACTTATACACTGGAATAGCCACGTCCAGCTCCAGCGCCCAGCAACTATCAAACTTCACACTCCTCCACTACGATAAAGAAGACTTACTGATTGCCAAGCCGGCAGGCGTAGGCAGAAGTAAAGTCGCACTTATACCCTTGTGGTGAAAGTCAACATTGACTCGCTTCGTTCGTCGTGTTTCCTTTATCTCATTGCGGAGTGCTCCAGTTTGTATGTTGCTAAACGGGCGCTTGCACTTTTGTTCTTAGGTTATTTTCTAAAAGCTTGGGACTGGGACTGCGCTTACTCGTCCCACTGAAAAGAATTGTTGTTTTTAATCCTAGCAGTTGATATAGAATACGGTGGACACGCAATAGAGAGAATTTACTATAATAAAATCATCAATGAAACGGAGCGTGTCCTCAATAAGCATACGATATGACCAAGAATTTAAACAGTAAATTGCACGAGGAAGCGGGAGACTACCTCACTCGAGCGACAGAAGCTTCTACTCGAGCAAGTAGGTGCCTCATTCGAGCGGCAGTGACAATTTTGAAGGTTGGGGCTCGAACTCAGAGGGGGGACGCTCGACTTGGAGATGCTGGCGCTCGACCTAGCCATCCTCTCGCTCGACCTAGAGATGCTCATCTTATATAGAATGAGTGGAAGTCACGCTAAAGCTACGTCGCAATTTATAGATTTTTCTTGTGTCGAAAAACAACAATAGTTTAGAAAGAACCTTGTTTAAAAAAATCACAGGAAATTATTAATTCTTATTGCAAAAAGATCTAAAAACGAATAATATAGGTAATGTTGTTTAAATCATTCGGAAAGAAGGGTGTTCAATGAATAAATTCTTCAAACTAAAACAAAATAATACAAATATCCGAACAGAATTTGTTGCCGGGGTAACAACTTTCCTTACAATGGCTTATATTGTTATCGTTAATCCTGCCATTTTAACTTCAGCAGGGGTTCCTTTTGATCAAGTCTTTATGGCAACAGTTATTGCAGCGGTTGTTGGATCTTTGTATATGGGTTTCTTTGCAAACTACCCAATTGCAATAGCTCCAGGTATGGGGTTGAATGCTTATTTTGCTAGTGTGGTCGCGACACAGGGATTATCCTATCAAGTCGTGTTTGGTGCTGTCTTCATAGCGGGTATTCTTTTTATTTTATTAAGTTTAACTAGATTACGGGAAACATTAATTGCTGCAATCCCTGCATCATTAAAGTACGGAATCACCTCTGGTATCGGGTTGTTTATCGCATTTGTAGGCTTAAGAAATGCAGGGCTGGTTATCCCTGATGAGGCAAATCTTGTTGGTTTAGGCGATTTAAGTGATCCGATGATACTATTAACGATTAGCGGTTTATTTATAACATTGATATTATTTGTATTAAAAATAAAGGGTGCTCTATTTTTAGGGATGCTTGCAACTGGAGTCATTGCATTTTTTACAGGGCAGCTGGAAATTACAGAAAATGTTATATCAGCGCCACCAATGCCTGTCTTTTTTGATTTGGATATAGGTGGGGTATTCACGAACGGATTATATACTGTTGTTTTTGCTTTCTTATTAGTAACCATTTTCGATACAACAGGGACGATGATTGGAGTTGCAGAACAAGCTGGCTTTATGAAGAACGGGAAATTCCCTCGTGCCAAGCAAGCTTTATTAGCAGATGCAACCGCAACAACTGTAGGTTCTGCTTTTGGGACAAGTCCTTCAACAGCTTACATTGAATCTAGTTCAGGTGTGGCAGCAGGTGGAAGAACGGGGTTAACATCGATTATAGTTGCAGGATTTTTTGCATTATCCGTTTTCTTCACGCCAATTGTACAGGTTATTGCAAATATACCTGCTATAACGTCACCAGTGTTGATTATTGTTGGTTGTTTTATGATGGAAGGACTATCTAAAGTTGATTGGAAATCCTTTGATGAGGCTTTTCCTGCTTTTATAGTTATTCTTACCATGCCGTTCACGTCAAGTATAGCTACTGGAATCGCAATCGGATTTATAACATATCCACTTCTAAAACTAGTAGGTGGAAAAGGAAAAGAAGTGCACTGGATTCTGTATTTATTTGCTATTATTTTCATACTGCAAATGGCATTCTTTCCAGCACATTAATAAAAAATAATTCATCCAAGATGTACGTAGTTTAATTTTGGAGTACAAAACATAATTTGTACCCTTAGTTGAACTACTTTTTTATACACCAGGAAACTATAGAATTTAAAAGCTGTGGATAACTTATACACTGCAATAGCCACGTCCAGCTCCAGCGCCCAGCAACTATCAAACTTCACACTCCTCCACTACGATAAAGAAGACTTACTGATTGCCAAGCCGGCAGGCGTAGGCAGAAGTAAAGTCGCACTTATGCCCTGTGGGTGAAAAGAAGACTTGCCGATTGGCTCTGCCAGAGGCTTAGTCGCACTTATACCCTTGTGGTGAAAGTCAACATCGACTCCCTTCGTTCGTCGTGTTTCCTTTATCTCATTGCGGCAGTGGAAGTTCAACTAAAACCGCCACTTTGCGTGGCAACGTTGAACCACCCGCGATGTGCGGGCGCAGTTTGTACGTTGCTAAACGGGCGCTTGCGCTTTTGTTCTTTGGTTTTTCAGGTCGTCTCACTCTGAATAGGGTTTCCGCAGGACTAAAAACGTGGCAGTCATTCGCTCCGCGGACGCTCAGTTGTTCCGCGCGCACATTGCGGTGTCTACTAAGACATGAGGATTTTAAACACAACGTTTTAGAAAAAGCATGTTACTAAAGCGGTTTTCAGGGTATTACTACTAGTAGAAGAAACAGAAAAAATAAACATTTGCATGACGTCTGACCACTTGTTACAATAATCTTGTAATTATAAATGAAAACCATTACAAAAAATAGAGGGGGAAGACCTAATGGGGATTATACTAGGGCTTTTGGCTATTATTATTGTCCTGGGCATAGCATACTTAATGTCGAATGATAAGAAGAATATCAACTATAAAGGCATTGGAATTATGTTGTTAGCACAACTAATAATAACCTGGTTTATGTTTACAACTCAAATTGGACAAACGATTATTAATGGTATAGCGGAAGGTTTTAATAAATTAATTGAATTTGGAACAGAAGGCATCATGTTTGTGGTAGGTGGATTTGAACTTCAGGAAGGTGGCGTTTTCTTCTTTGATGTTCTATTACTCATCATCTTTTTTGCAACAATTCTTTCCGTCTTAACGTATTTAAAAATACTTCCTCCGATTATTAAATACTTGGGTGGAATTATTTCTAAAATAACTGGATTACCAAAAGTAGAATCATTTAATGCTGTTAATAGTATCTTTTTTGGACAGTCAGAGGCATTGATAGCGATTCGTTCACAATTTCACCATTTAAATAATAATCGCTTATACATTGTCAGTGCATCAGCTATGAGTTCTGTTTCAGCTTCAATCGTGGGTGCTTATTTGCAAATGCTGCCACCTGAATATGTACTCGTAGCATTACCATTGAATATGTTTAGTGCTATAATGGTTGCATCTATTATTGCACCTGTTAATGTTTCGAAGGAAGAAGATCATGTAGACGTGGAGAATGTTTCAGAGGATAGAAGTGTTTTTGAGGCAATGGGAAATGGTGCACTTGAAGGTGGTAAAATAGCCTTAATTGTTGCCGCCATGTTAATTGCTTTTATTGCATCATTGGAATTAGTCAACTGGTTAATTCAATTAGTGTTTGCTGGAATAACCTTGCAAGAGATACTAGGTTACATTATTGCACCAATCGGTATGTTAATGGGTATTGCTCCAAGTGAGGTAGTGGAAGCTGGATCCGTAATGGGAACCAAAATTGTAACAAACGAATTTGTTGCTATGCTTAGTTTCGAGCCGATGCTTGATACAATGTCCGAAAAAACAGTCGGTATTGTAACGGTGTTCCTAACAAGCTTTGCAAACTTCTCATCCATTGGGATAATTGCAGGTACGGTTAAGGGAATTGACAGTACTAAAGCAGGGGCTGTATCGGCATTTGGGATGAAACTTCTTATCGGAGCTACATTGGCATCAACACTGTCAGCAACGGTAGTTGGGCTTTTCCTGTAGATGAATAATGCAATTAAAAAACCGCCAATTTAGGCGGTTTTTTAATATATAGCAATTTATCGCAGTTTAACGGACAAGTCGACTAAAGATAGCAGACGCCACAAAAGTGCAATTGCGCCACTACTTAATCCAACATTAAATACATACCAACTTGGGTTATCAGAATAGAATTAGAATAATACAGAATACCTTAAACTTTTCTCTTGTTATCCTTTGTTTCATACATAATATGCTTCCTTTTTTTAATGATTTCTTATAGGATAGAGAGAGTCATAAAGATTATTATACTGTTTTATTTCGCAATGCGAAAGAGAGGAAGAACATTTCATGAAAAAGAAGCGAATTCTCTTCACTGGCGGTGGAACGGCAGGTCACGTAATTGTTAATTTGGCACTTATTCCATCATACCAGCGCGATGGTTGGGAAATTGATTATATAGGGTCAAAGGATGGAATTGAAAGAAAGCTTATCGGACAATTGGATGGTGTTACCTATCACCCGATTTCAACAGGTAAGTTGCGCCGTTATGCATCCAAGGAGAACCTTAAAGATCCATTTAAAGTATTGAAAGGAACCATGCAAGCATGGCGTATTATTGGAAAACAAAAACCTACAATTATATTTTCCAAAGGAGGTTTTGTGTCTGTTCCTGTTGTTGCTGCCGCTAAATTACGGAGTGTACCAGCAGTCATTCATGAATCCGATTATACACCAGGACTAGCAAATAAAATTGCGATTCCTTTTGCCAAAAAAGTCCTGGCAACATTTGAAGAAACCATGCAATACTTACCTGAGAAAAAAGCAGCGTACGTTGGTGCTGTGATTCGTGACGAACTGTACCAAGGGAATAAGGAAAAAGGCTTAGCATTCGCAGGTCTCAGAAAAGATAAACCAGTTCTGCTAATAATGGGGGGGAGCGGTGGTTCCGAGAAAATTAATACGACAGTAAGAGCTAGTTTGCCTAAGTTATTACCTTCATTTCAAATAATTCATATATGTGGTCACGATAAGGTTGACGAGTCGATTAATGAAAATGGATATGCGCAATTTGAGTACGTGAATGAAGAATTGAAGGATATATTCGCGGCGACGGATTATGTATTGTCACGCGCAGGTTCAAACGCAATTTTTGAGTTCTTGGCATTGCGAATACCAATGCTTCTTATCCCGCTGTCAATAGGAGCTAGTAGAGGAGATCAAATTGTAAATGCCAAGTCATTTACGGAAAAAAGATACGCGCGATCCATGGAAGAAGAAGCATTATCAAAGGAGTCGTTAGTAGAAGAACTGCTACAATTGGAAGAATTTGCACCGCTAATGATTGAAACGATGCAAGATTATAAAAGTGAAAAGGCACGGGAACGGGTTATAGCAATCATAAATGAAACAAGAAAAGGATAGAAGAAGATTTACTGATAATGTGATCATACTAATTATAGAAAATCTCTCCTGGTTGATTACCAAGAGAGATTTTATTATTTAAAAAGGAATATTACGAGAAAACTGAACATTTTGACTCATATCCAAATAATAATCAATTCAAAGTTATAGCGAGGTAAATAGCTTATATAGCTGATATCACCCAATATTATGAATGTAATGCAATATAACCACTATTTTTGCTATCTTTTAACTGTTAAGTAGATTTGTAGATTTATGTCGAATTAGGTAAGGTTATAATGTAGTAAAAAGATCCTGAAATTTCATGATACATTGTCCTCGTAAATGGAATCGATCCACATTTACAATCTAAGCTTGATAACCTTCACCTGTACGGATTACATATTTCAACTTAGAAAAATTATGTTTTTTAGGCTTTTGCAACTTCAACAATACTTCAGGGAACCAATCAAAGGAAGAATAAAGGAGGAAATATATTTATGAAAAAGAAATTAATCGTTTTATTTTCTATTTTTATTTTAGTAGTACTTTCTGCCTGTGGTGATGATACGGAATCAGAAAATGATACGGGAACGGAAAGTGACATTGACACCATTGTTTTGTCTGATGCGGGATGGGACAGTAACCGTGTTCATAATAGTATTGCACAAATGATCATTGAAGAAGGTTATGATCAGGATACAGATGTAACAGCAGGAACAACTGCAGCAACGTTTCAAGGACTTGTTGATGGCGACATTAATGTTTACATGGAAGCATGGACGGATAACATAAAAGAAATCTACGAAGAGGCGATTGAAGCTGGTGATATCGAAGAGATTTCTGTAAACTTTGATGATAATGACCAAGGGTTGTATGTACCAACATATGTTATTGAAGGTGATCCGGAGCGTGATATTGAACCAATGGCACCTGATTTGAGAACAGTAGAAGATCTAAAAGATTATCCTGAGGTGTTTGAAGATCCAGAAGATCCAGAGCGTGGGAGAGTTATCAATGCACCAAGTGGTTGGGCTGTGCAAGAAGCCATTGATGCGAAATTTGAAGTATATGGTTTGGACGAAACATTAAATAATTTTATGCCAGGTTCAGATGCTGCTATTGTAGCTTCTCTTACAGATGCATATGAATCAGGAGAGGCTTGGGTTGGCTATTACTGGTCACCTACAGGAGTTACAGCACAATATGATTTAACACTATTGGAAGAGCCTGCATTTGATGAAGAAATATGGGAAGAAACAAAAGCGACAGAATTTCCTCCAAATGATGTTACGGTTGCCGTTCATAAGGATTTACCAGAACAAGCACCTGATGTCGTAGAGTTTTTGAGTAATTATGAGACGAACAGTGATCTTACGGAGCAAGCTTTAACCTATATGGATGAAAACGATGCCGACCCAGAAGAAGCTGCAATCTGGTGGATGGAAGAACATGAAGACATTTGGACAAGTTGGGTTTCCGACGAAATTGCTGAAAAAGTAAAAGAAGCTTTGTAATAACATAGAAGCAGCTGGCCGTGGGTTAGCTGCTTTTCCACTTAAAACTGTAGAAGAACAATATTTTTGCACGAACAAGCAGTATAAACGATTAATAAAATAACAGAGAGGAAATAATTATATGGGAAGTTTTCCTGATATACGTACACAATTAGGTGATTATGCAGATCAATTTGTAGGGTTTTTAGATACAACATTTGAGAGTTTGTTTGATTTAATATTTTTTATAGCATCTCGAACGATTAGTGGGATTTCAGATTTTTTAATATGGATGCCATGGTGGTTTTTTATTCTGATTGTAATTTTATTAGGTTGGTATTTCAAATCGATATTATCAGGTGGCCTTTATGGCTTATTTATATTCATAATAGGGACATTCGGCTTATGGGAAGATATGATGGTGACAATTTCTCTTATTATTTCAGCCGTATTGATTTGTTTAATAATTGGACTTCCTGTAGGTATATGGATGGCATTTAGTAAAGGGTTCTCTAATGTGATGCGACCGCTTCTTGATGCCATGCAGACAATGCCAAGTTTTGTTTATCTGATTCCAGCTATTTTCTTTTTTGGATTAGGAAATGTATCTGCTATTTTTGCAACGTTAATTTACGCTGTGCCACCCGTTATTCGTTTAACAGAATTAGCTATTCGTGGTGTAGACAAGGAAGTAGTCGAGTCTGCTGAATCGTTTGGTTCATCAAAATGGCAAACGCTGAGAAAAATTCAATTGCCACAAGCATTGCCAACGATAATGGCTGGAGTAAACCAAACAACAATGATGGCACTTGCAATGGTTGTTATTGCTTCCATGGTAGGAGCCTCAGGACTTGGGGAGCAAGTACTAGTATCGATCAATCGTATTGATATCGCATTAGGTTTTGAAGCAGGTATTAGTATTGTATTTTTAGCTGTTATAATTGACCGCATTACGAACGGAGTAGCAGATAAATTTCAAAAGCATAGGGGTGTAAATTAATGTCAAAAATTAAAATAGAAGAGGTTTCAAAAATCTTTGGCCCAAAGCCGAAATCTGTTATTCCGATGATAAAAGATGGAAAGTCTAAAGAAGAAATTTTAGCAGAAACCAATCATACAGTTGGTGTGTACAATGCTTCGTTAGATATTAAGCAAGGGGAAGTTTTTGTTATTATGGGGTTGTCAGGCAGTGGTAAGTCAACCTTTATAAGGTGCTTTAACTTATTGAACAAACCAACAACTGGTTCTATCTTTCTTGATGGGGAGGATATTGTAAAATATAATAATGAACAGCTTAAAAAAGTAAGGCAAGAAAAAATAGCAATGGTTTTCCAGCACTTTGGTTTATTTAGTCATAAAACGATACTGGCAAATGTTGAATATGGGTTGGAAATTCGTAATGTATCAAAAGAAGAACGTCATGCAATTGCAATGGAAAATATTGAAAATGTCGGATTGAAAGGCTATGAAGATAAATATCCGGATGAATTATCAGGTGGGATGCAGCAACGAGTTGGCTTAGCTCGTGCTTTGGCAAATGATCCGGAAATACTATTGATGGATGAACCATTCAGTGCACTTGATCCGTTAATTCGTCGTGAAATGCAGTTGGAACTCTTAGATATCCAGGAAAGATTGCAAAAAACGATCATTTTTATTACGCATGATGTAAATGAAGCATTTAAAATAGGTGATCGAGTTGCTGTGATGAAAGATGGTCGAATTGTACAGGTTGGGACACCAGAGGAAATTATTGAAGCACCTGCAAATGAATATATCTCTGAATTCATTAAGGATATTGATCGGTCGAAAGTATTCCAGGCAGAGCATGTTATGATTAAGCCAAATGCGCTGGTTTCCATTAAAGATGGCTTAAATGTAGCTGTGAAGGAAATGGAGGAAAACGGAATATCCAGTGTGTTTGTTGTCGATCGCGGGCGTCGCCTTCAAGGTATTATTACCATTGACGATGCCATCAAAGGTATAAAGGAAAAGCAAACATTGGAAGAAGTTCTGCGTCATGATGTAACAGTAGTTAAACAAGATGAATATGTGAATGATTTAATTCCAAAAGCGCTAGAGTCAATGTTTCCTCTTGCGGTTGTAAATGAAGAAGAGAAAGTGGTAGGTTTTATTTTACGTGTTCATGTATTGTCTGGATTGGTTGCAGAGGATATTAATGAAAGTGAAGAGTATTATGGATAATATTGAAAAACAGTTAATCAATTAGATTAACTGTTTTTTTAAATTCAATCATAGTATAAATGACTCATTTTTCTAAAAGTTAATTGTCTCTATTTGCCGAATGATGTAAGATAGATAAAACAATTGATGAGGAGGTTGACGAAATGGGAGAGATAGTTCGTAATTGTCGTTTGTGTAAAATGCGAATGGAAAGTGGCCCATTTACGATGTGCGCAACTTGTCTTGTGGAAAATGAAAGAGTTACAAGTTTTATTAATAAAAAACCTCACGTGTCAATAGAAGAGATTGCTCGGTCAACACATGTACCTCATAAGAAAATTGAAAAAATGATAGATTTGGGTCTTAATCGCAAAAATAAAAATATAACGAATGCGTAATAGTCCCTTTTTCAAATAACCTTACAGTGAATAACTCATTTAAATGAGTTATTTTTTTCGTAGTTTAAAGGACAGGTCGACTAAATACGGCACGTCCTGGGACTGCGCGTAAATGCTCATCCCACCGAAAACATTTGTAAGTCATAAACGCCTAATGAAAGAAGTTTTTGTAGAATATCGAGTAGTAAGTTGTTATTACTTTTTTTCTGATCATGATACGATAGAGAAAGTAAATATGATTTTTGGATTTGTAAAATATAAGAAGAATTGAGCGTTTTTTGTGGGGTGACTTATGGATTATGATGAGGAAAAAGAGAAACCTGATATTATAGATGAGGATTTGTATGAAGAATTTGATGACGAAGAGCTTTATGAACTCGTACAGGAAGAACGTGAGAAAGCCTTAGAGAGAGCGCAACAGGATAAAAGTGATGAAAAAACAACACGACGATTTCCTAAATGGCCGTTTTGGCTTATTGCGATTGTTATGGTCTTCAATGTAATAGCGCTATTGCCGCAAACATTCTCGATCCCAGCAATTGATTTTTTGATTACATCAGCTGAGTTGTCAACGAATGAAGAAATTCAATCCTATAAGGAAGCAGTCGTGGTAATAGAAACGGATGAGAATAAAGGAACAGGCTTCGCTATTTCAGCAGAAGGGACCATTTTAACAAATCATCACGTTATAGAAGGAGAAGAGAGTGTCACTGCCGCTTTTCCGGAAAATGGCCTTTTCTCAGCAGAAGTTGTGGATACCTATCCAGAAATTGATATAGCAGTCCTAGAGACAGAAGCAGCTGAATATTTGCCGTATCTGGAACTCGCTGATGAAGCTGCCTTCGAGGTAAATGATCCCATCTATTTTATTGGTAACCCTTTACAATTTAATGGGATTGCCAATAAAGGAAATATGATAGGTTATACTCAATTAGCCAGTTGGGAAGAAGAAGTATTGATGATTGAGGCACCTGTTTATCGCGGAAACAGCGGAAGTCCGGTTATAAATGATGACGGGGAAGTGATTGGTGTTATATTCGCTACACTGGATCATGAAACACATGGAAATGTTGGACTTTTGGTGCCAATTGATTATTATTATGAATTTCAGTAGAGGCTAGGATCATATCAGTTCTTAGCAGCTATATCTGTTTGAGAAAGGGTAACATCCCCTTTCTATTGTTTGATATGAAACGAAAAAGGGTATTAATTACTATAAACGTTTGGAGGTGTTAAGTCCATGTTATACTTCACAACAGAATTAAAAACATACCATATATATGCTTCTGATGGTGAAATGGGGAAAATAAGAGACCTGTATTTTGACGACACACAATGGGCTATACGTTATGCTGTAGTTGACACAAGAAAGTGGCTTCCAGGTAGAAGGGTACTATTGTCCCCTACAGCCTTTATTAATCTGAATGAATCTAATGAGAACCTGGAAGTGAAATATGATAAAGAAGCAATTCGCAATAGTCCCGCCATTCCTGAGGAAAATCCGATATCAAAGGATGTTGAAGACTCCTTAATTGATTATTATGGTTGGAGCAGGTATTGGATAGGAAACGCATTGTGGGGGCCTGAATACGGTCCGTTATCTACATCTAAAGGAGAAGAACCGACTAAAGAGCAAATGAAATATGACCAACAAATGAACGGGCAGGATTATGATTTAAGAAGTGAAAACGAGACGATTAATTATAAAGTACATGCCGATAATGGAAAAGTAGGAAGAGTTGCAGATATGATTTATGACGATGAACAATGGAAAATACAATACATCGTGGTACAAAGCAATGAAAGTATGGTTGAAGAAGAATATATTGTCTATACTCCAGGGGACATACAATCCGTCGATTGGTTTGAAGAAGATATATATGTAAAAGGATCACTAGAAGAAATGAAACAGAGTAAATTATATAAGAGCAAAGAAGAAATCTTAAGTGATCTTTGATTTATTCTACGCAGATAAGTAAGAAAGTATAATTTTCCTACCTGCATAAGTGCGGGACTTTGGTTATCACCATAAAGTTTGGGGATAAGCAAGGCTTCTAACAATATAATATGCGAATTTGATCAAATGCCTCTCGCTAATTGGGGGCATTTTTAATTTGATTTAATATCTCAGAAAAAATGTAACATTTTAAATTTATACATAAAAAACATGTTATCGTCATATTGGTAATTAATTTTTAACGAAACTGTAATTGTTTTGATCTATCTATCGAGTGGGCTTGTACGTTATCATTATACATATTAAACACTGTTGAATGTTATAAATTATAGAATTAGAGATGGTGAATCATGATGATATATAATAATAATAATAAAGCAAATTGCTTACATAAAAATAAATGTCTAATAGATACAGTCAAAAAGAAAATGGATAAAACGAATTTTATAATGGCTGGGGGTGCTTTGGATTGATAATGAGCAAGTCAGTAAAAGACACACCCCTAAATGAAATGATAACCCTAGCACAACAAGGGGATCAAACAGTTCAGAATTATCTCTTAAAGATGTACCAACCATTTATCGCTAAATGTGTTTCTGAAGTTTGTAAACGATACATTGATCCAAAGCGAGATGATGAGTTCAGTATTGGTTTATCTGGTTTTAATGAGGCCATATTAGCCTATTCAGCTGAAAGAGGAAGCTCTTTCTTTACCTTTGCAAAGCTTGTCGTAAAGCGGAAAGTAATAGATTATATTCGCTATATTCAAAAAAAACCAGCTGCTGTGTCGTTAGATGAAACGTATGATGTTGAACAAATGGAAAATCCATTAGAAATTGTCGCTGTTAAAGAGCAGTATCAGATAGAGCAGGATGCCTGGTATCGTAGAGAGGAAATTATAGATTTTAAAGAGAAACTGAAAGCTTACAAGTTAACACTGGAAGACTTGACAGAAGTATCGCCAAAGCATAAGGATGCTCGTGATTCGGCTGTTAGAATAGCTAGGCTGCTTTATGAGAATGATCAGTTAAGAAAATATGTTATGCAAAAGAAAAAGCTACCAATTAAGGAATTAGTGAGTGTTGTAAATGTAAGTAAGAAAACGCTGGAACGAAATCGCAAATTTATATTAGCGATGTTTGTCGTCCTCAGTGGAGACTATATATATCTTCAGGATTACCTAAAGGGGGTGGGTCAGTGAAAAAAGGAATCGTAATGGAGCAACATCGTCATTATACCATTATCATGACAAAAGAGGGCATGTTTCAAAAAGCTATGCCAATTCAACGCACAGTTATTGGTGCTGAAGTTTCCTATACATTACTAAATAAGAAAAAGAAGTTATTCATCTTTGCTAATCCAATGAAACAAATGAAACAAGGGAATGTACCAACGCAATTGCTTGTTACGGTTTGTTTATTCGTGTTCCTATTTGTGCCTCTCTATTTAATGATGGGAGAAAATGAAACATATGCTTATGTAAATGTTGAAATTAATCCTAGTATTGAATTAGAGGTGGATGAAGATATGGCTGTGCATTCTATCCGTCCTTTGAATAATGAAGCGTCAACGATTGTGAGGGAAATGCCAGCATATCAGAATAAACAAGTGGATAAAGTAATCGAGATGATAATGGATAAGAGTGAGGAAACAGAATTTATAAATGACAAAAAAAGTATGCTTGTAGGTGTTAGTTATGTTAAAGAAGGCAAAGAAAGCAATTCAATACCTGAACCTCTAAAAATGCAATTTCCAATGGATGATACCGAATGGCAAATTGCATCCTTTCATGTACCAAAAGGATTACGGGATACAGCACAAAATAATAACAAATCAATGAATGAAGTTTTGGCTACTGCATTAAAAGAAGATAATACAACTGTGGAGTGTTCTCAAGCGTATTCGGTGAATGATGAAGAAAGAGCAATTATTACTAATTTTTATAATATGGACACCGAAAACCATTCAGAAGGCGATGTGGTAAACCCAGAGAAATATAATAATGAGAAAGAAAAACCACAGTCTAGAGATCAACATCCGAGTGAGATGGAAGAAAAAAATGGAGAAATTAACTCTAAAAATGATAACAATCAAACAACGATCAAGGTCAACAAGATTAGATAAGAGGTAAGGAAAGCCCTCATTCAGGTAAAAAAACAATGATAAGAATAAAAAAATTAATTTTATATAAACAGAGGCACATCCCCAATAGGATGAGCCTCTGTTCTTTATATTTCCATTACAATCGCAGGTTCATACTTCATTGCATGGTCTATATAATAAAGAAGATTATCGTGAGAGCTCATTATTTTTGATTGGTCCAACGAATAATGGTAAGCATTTAAGAAAAGTTGGATCTTTTTTGATAACATGTCATCTTCCGTTCGTACCATGACTACAAGTAAATCATCCCATTGTCCCCATAGTGTATAATACAGTGCTTTATCATAATCCGGAATGTCCATTTTTCCCCTCCTTAAAAATAAGGATACTAATAGCTTTCCCGTTTTTGATATATAATGACTGGAACATAATGCATGGTGTGATTACCAAAAATAGGTTTAAAACCAAAAGAATAATAATAATTCCCTGCTCCATACTAAAAGCAAAATAGTAAAGGAGGAATAAATCAATGAAATGGAAATTATTTAGCGCTTTAGCAGTGCTTATAATAGCACTTGGAGCATGTGGAAATGTCGATGATGGTACGCAAGATCAAGAAGGAGCAACGGGTACGAACAATGTTGAACAGACTAGGTATAACGATAATACCGGAACCAATACGGAAAGAAATACTGGAGAGGGTATGACTGGTAATCGTGACCATACAATGGAAAGAAATGCCGATCGTAATCAAAATCGAAACCCAAACCAAATAAATAATAATCAAGGAAATACGAATCAGGGACAAGGAAATGACCGATTTGATGTTGCTGAAGAAGCTGCAGATCAAATAACGAATGAAGTGGATGAAATTGATCAAGCATATGTACTAACTACTGATAATAATGCATATGTTGCAGCTGGACTGGATACGGATAACAGAGAACGTAATGATCAAGAAGGTGGCCAAAACGGCACAACGAACCAAGGTGGTACTACAGGTAACCAAATGAATGATGGAAATACCAATAACCAAGATAATAATGACCGATTTGATGATGCAATTAGCGACGACGTAAGAGAAGAGATTGAAGATATTGTGACTTCTGTTGATAATGATATTAACAATGTGTACGTATCAACAAATCCTGAATTCTTTGATTTAACGAATAATTATGTGGATGATGTAAATCAAGGCGAACCGATTCAAGGTTTCTTTGATCAATTCAATAATATGGTTGAACGAATATTCCCGAATACAACAAATTAATAAATAAAAAGCGAGTGACTCCATCTTAGGAAGGTGGTTACCCCCAAAAGTTAGAGTTTTATTATGCAGCTGATTGGATGGATTGAGTTCGGTACTCAACTGGACTCAATCCATCCATTTTTCTTTTGAACGTTCATGATTGTACCAGTAGATATATTCTTCAATCCGTCTTTTTAATTCTTCATAGCTTACTAATTCTTCCCCATAATACATTTCTTGCTTTAAAATGCCAAAGAAATTCTCTATCGGCGCATTATCTGCGCAGGTTGCTTTGCGTGACATACTTTGAAATACGTTGTTCTTTTTTAATGTTCTCACCCATTGATTGTGCTGATAGTGCCAACCTTGATCAGAATGGATGGTGGTCCGATAGGTTGCACGACTTTTTATTATCTCTATCGTTTCTTTTAAAGGTTTCATGACAAGATCTAATGTTGGACGTTTCTTGATTTCAAACGCAATAATTTCTCGGTTATAAAGATCAAGAATTGGATTTAAATATAATTTCTCTTCGCCTAGACATTTGAATTCCGTAATGTCGGTTACTAATTTTTGAAGGGGGATTGGTGTGCTGAAACGACGTGCTAGTCGGTTTTTCGCTACTTTCCCTACGTTCCCTTTGTAGGAATTGTATTTACGGGATTTGCGCATAAACTTTACACATTTTAACCCCAATTCTTGCATCAGGCGATACACTTTTTTATGATTAATACAATGTCCTAATTTCTTTAATTCTTTCGTAATTCGTTTATATCCATAACGTTCATGAAACTTCTTAAACAGGTTTGTAATGAGTTCTTTTAGTTCTGTTTCCGAATCTTCTTTCTCAAAGTTTTTGACATGGTAGTGATAGGTTGCTTCAGGAATATCCACTGCTACGAGAATATCCTTTAATCTGAATCCTTCTTGTTTGAGCTCGAATGCCAGCTTTGCTTGAACTTTTCGTGGAAGGCATTCGGATTTTCCCGAAAAGCTTTTAGCTTTTTAGATACGCGTTTTCTAGCCTTAGTAGTTCATTCTCATGTTTCAACTCTTCTTCACGCGTTAAATTCTTCTCGTCTTTCTTCTTAGGTTTATTGTGTTTCTTAGACATAGAAGGTCGCCCCTTTGATTTTGGTATCAGGCCTTCTATTCCTTGTTCATTAAATACTTTCATCCAATGGTTAATTAATGAAGGATTGTTCAATTTAAATTGATCAGCAGTTTCCTGATAAGAAGCACCTGTCTCTAACATAAATTGTACAGTATCTAATTTAAATTGAACAGAGTATGCTTCTTTCCTTTTTCTTCGTTTTAATCCCTCCATCCCTTGAGTTTTATAGGCTCTTACCCAATCTTGTAATGGTGTTTGAGAAGGCATATTGTATTTTTTTGCCAATAATTTATATCCCAGATTCCCATGCAAATACTCAGTGACAAGTTTAATTTTAAATTCTTCACTATATTTAGCCATAAAAACACCCCCGAAAGTTAGATTTTTCTACTCTAACTTTCGGGGGTCAGTACCGAATCACTCGCTTTTTTCTTTTAAAAAACTGCAACATATGCTATGCTTAATCATATATTCATACTATCCAGAGAAATTTACTCTGCTTAATAAATATAATGGAGTTGAATACCCATGGGACGAGAATTTTTAAATATATTTGATGAATGGGCAAAGGATTACGACTTGAGTGTAGCAGGGTTAGATCCGCAATATGAAGCAGTATTTAAGAATTA